>NZ_JBCGVL010000024.1:0-1264 GCF_047310725.1 Bacteroides sp. 90-K9/2 | reverse complement strand
CAATGTATAGGCTGTTAGGCTGACCGATATGAGTAACGTATGTGAACCGCTGCACCATCGTAACAAAAGAATAGCTTACGGATATTTACAAGCTATAGCCAAAATGGCGGGCAGTCAGGATAGTTCTCTCTTTTTCAGGACTACACGGATGCAGCACTGCCGGTGGATGGGCGGACTTTAAGTCGGTCGTAAGTTACTTGTACGGAACTTGGTAAGCCCGTATCTCTCCTGTCCTTTATCGGGCAGGTAAGCCAATCGCAAGAGAAGCCGAATGATGTGCGGGTAAAGGATTGCGGAGAAAGCGAACGCTTCCGTGTAATGCGGAAGATAGAGGTTTAAACGTCACCTCATGCGAAAGCAGGCAGACTTCCGCAGGGTAATTCTTTGTGAAACGATTGTAGAACTTTAACGAAATGAAGAAACAGCAAAGGAGCAAGGCGAAAGCCGAGTGTGCATCTTCAGCCGAGCGTAACACAACATGGAAAAGCATTGACTTCTCCAAATGTGAACGAAAGGTCAGAAAGCTGCAAGTCCGAATAGCAAAGGCTCATAAAGAAAAGAGGTACAACAAGGTTAAAGCCTTGCAGCACCTGCTTGTCACTTCGTTCGAAGCCAAGGCATTGGCAGTAAGGAAAGTGACCTCCAATAAAGGTAAACGCACGGCAGGGGTTGACCACATAAAGTGGGATACCGATGCCAATAAAATAGAAGCTATACGTTCTTTGACACGGAGAGGATATAAAGCCCTCCCATTGAAAAGAGTTAACATACCTAAGGCAAACGGCAAGACAAGACCGTTGGGAATACCGACCATGAAAGACAGAGCCATGCAGGCACTGTATCTTATGGCATTGGAACCCATAACGGAAAGTGAAGCGGATGCAAACTCTTACGGATGCAGAAAGTTCAGAAGTACGGCAGATGCGATAGATGCGCTTCACAGATGGCTAAGCAGGGATTGCTCTCCCGAATGGATATTGGAGGGAGACATAAAAGGCTGCTTCGACCATATCAGCCATGAATGGCTTCTCGATAACGTACGAATCGACAGGCAGATATTAAGAAAATGGCTGAAAAGTGGAGTTGTATTCAACAGACTGCTTCAACCGACTATTGAAGGGACACCACAGGGCGGCATTATTTCACCGACACTTGCAAATGCAACTCTTGACGGCATGGAAAGGATGCTCAAAGAGAAGTACAAGGCAAGTTATGTCAATGGAAAACTTTACTGCCCCAAAGTCAATCTCGTAAGATATGCGGA
>NZ_JBCGVL010000023.1:0-1302 GCF_047310725.1 Bacteroides sp. 90-K9/2 | reverse complement strand
TAAAACTGGTAATTGGGGCTAAGTCGTAACAAGGTAGCCGTACCGGAAGGTGCGGCTGGAACACCTCCTTTCTGGAGTGATGTCGTAAACGATGTAATTCTGCATGAATAATGTAAAATACAGCATCGTAAAAAAAGTGACTTTAAAGGTTCTGTTTTTTGTACTACTGGTACTTGTTTATTTATAATATATAGATCAACCATCTATAGAAGTATAGATAGAGATAAACAAGAGAAAAAAGAAGCCGAGTCTAACATACAGGTAGACAAGGTTGAACTAGTCCTATAGCTCAGTTGGTTAGAGCGCTACACTGATAATGTAGAGGTCGGCAGTTCAACTCTGCCTGGGACTACCAAGCTCAAGAACGAAGGAATGCCGCGTCAGCGGAATGCAGCAATTCTTGATAACCTCTTGGGGGATTAGCTCAGCTGGCTAGAGCATCTGCCTTGCACGCAGAGGGTCAACGGTTCGAATCCGTTATTCTCCACCATCTCTGAAAAAGAGAAACGATCTTTGACATGATGTACAAAAAGTAAAATTTTAGTAAGAGCTAAAAGTATATATCAAACCGTACGTGTTCGAGTACGCAATATTGATAGAAGGAAGCAATTCCCATACCAATACCAGTACACGAATAAAACGTTTGAAAGAAAGTAAGCAAGGGCGCATGGCGGATGCCTTGGCTCTCGGAGGCGATGAAGGACGTGATAAGCTGCGATAAGCTTCGGGAAGGTGCAAATAACCTTTGATCCGAAGATTTCCGAATGGGACAACCCGTCATTCTGAAGGAATGACATCTTGCATAGCAAGAGGCTAACACAGGGAACTGAAACATCTTAGTACCTGTAGGAAAAGAAAATAATAATGATTCCCCTAGTAGTGGCGAGCGAACGGGGATTAGCCCAAACCAATGTTGTTACGGCAATATTGGGGTTGTAGGACCACGATATCGCAAGAACTTTAGTGAGAAGAACCCTTTGGAAAATGGGACCATAGACGGTGATAGTCCGGTATTCGAAGCTAAACGAAGCGTAGTGGTATCCTGAGTAGCGCGGGACACGAGGAATCTTGCGTGAATCTGCCGGGACCATCCGGTAAGGCTAAATACTCCCGAGAGACCGATAGCGAACCAGTACTGTGAAGGAAAGGTGAAAAGCACTTCGAATAGAAGAGTGAAATAGTCCCTGAAACCGTGCGCCTACAAGCGGTCGGAGCAACTTCGGTTGTGACGGCGTGCCTTTTGCATAATGAACCTACGAGTTACTTTTTCCGGCAAGGTTAAGTGTCTCAAGACATGAAGCC
>NZ_JBCGVL010000022.1:0-1538 GCF_047310725.1 Bacteroides sp. 90-K9/2 | reverse complement strand
TGTTGCTTTCGTTTTAAAAGCGGGTGCAAAGGTAAGGGCTTTATTTTTAACTACCAAACTTTTTCGGAAGTTTTTTTCAGTTTTTCTTTTTACTCGATTTCTCTGGCTCTCTATGCGAAAGGGAAAGAATGTATGAAAGAATAACTCTTGCCAATTTTCTTTGCGAATCGGACTGCAAAGATAAGAACTTTATTTATTATAATCCAAACTTTTTCGGAAGTTTTTCGTTCTTTTCTTTAAGTATAATTCCACTTTTTCACTAAGTCAATTTATCAAGGCTTTCTTCTCTTGGAAAGCGGGTGCAAAAGTACGCCCTTTTGGTATACACTCCAAATATATCAAACTATTTTTTCTAATTATTTTTGAATACATTTGCTAAAGTGCTGATGCATAACGATGTTGTAGAACATATTTTTTATGTATGGGGGAATTGTGTGCGGAAACGACGAGAGGGATACACATTATTATATCACACGCGGGCGAGCGTAAGGCAAAGATAAATTAAGAAGAAAATCATAAGAGAAAAGAGAAGTGCCATATAAAATATACCAAAACCGGATTATAAGACATGATGATTTTTGCATATACAGGATTATTCAATCAAGTATATGCAAAAAGAAATGAGGCAAACATACGTCAGGAAATGCAGAATTGAAATGCAACGACGATTTATTCCTCCATACGCAGGCTGACAAGTTCAATCCATTTCTTTAGGCTCAGATCGAGACCGCCTTTCTCCAATAAATGAAGGGCGCTACCATAATGAAGGGCGGCATCTTCCTTTACAGAATATATCTTGCAAGAAAGCTCACCGAGATAATACTTCAGGCGTGCCATCTGAATATAATCCAATAGGGTATAATCTTCTTCTACTGATAAACTAATCAATTCATTTATCAAGACATACGCCTGTTCGCATTCGGTACAGGTTAAATCAGAGAAAGATTTGTTCACAACAGGATGCTGCGATAGCTGAATGATGATACGATTAAAGTCTCCGCACATAGTTTATATGAATTACCACATCAGTTCCCGGTGGTGCGAGGTTTATATAAAAAGAGAACGTGGGAACTATCTACTTACGCCCTCCAAATGGTATCCGCTAAGACCCTTCCCAGATGCATAAGTGATAGCCCCACGCCCAATTGAGTATATAACAAAGTATATATACAAAAGATGCGTGAGACCCGACACTTATTACAATCCCCAGGAAAAAAATTAGCGGATTCTTTTGGAGAGATATATAATAAATAACCGTTCTCAATAAAATGATTAAAAAGCTACTTCCTTCGCTCGAAAGTAAACTATGACAAAAGTAGAAATAAATATCTATTAAACAAACAATTTTGACAGAAAAAAGATATGCTTTATCAATTAATCTAGTCTATATCATATAAAAAACACGAATCTGACATTCTACTAGAAACGATTTTTCATTTTCATTTCTCATGTTCTCATAACGCACATAATAATATCTTGTAAATCAAAGACATAACACTATGAGAAATAAAATAGAAAATAGCATTTCTCATAGTATT
>NZ_JBCGVL010000021.1:0-2747 GCF_047310725.1 Bacteroides sp. 90-K9/2 | reverse complement strand
TACGAAATCTGCAAAGTCTTTGCAGAACTTGGTACGTTCGACAAATTAAAATTACCATCTACATCTGTGATTGTACCCAGAGTGGTACCTTTTACTAACACAGAAGCGCCAACAACTGGCTGCCCGTCTTCTTCAGAAATCACAACGCCTGTGACCTTTTGAGTCTGGGCAGTTACTAGGCCTATGCCCACAAAAAGGCATGCCAATAACAGCATTAATTTTCTTTTCATAAATTCTCTCTTAAAGTTTAACTTTACATTATTTGTATCTTTACTCTAACAATTTGCAAATATATTAATAAAACTGAAACTAGCAATTATATTAATAAAAAAAGGTTGCAAATATAACATTTTGTTATTTTATAAGCTGTATTTATGCCGATAAGCATATTTTTCTCAATCAAAAGCGTTGATTACTAAAATAGCAATTGACACTTTGTATGAGCAAAATGCATCTTTTAATATTTCTTTTACTCGTTTTTAGTCATAAAACATCTTTAAAAGCCATTCTTTTTGCTTTTTTCGTAAAAAAGCGAATAAAAAAGTGGCATTTAATTTAAAGTTTTGTGAATACCAAGTGATTTGAAGATTTATTTTTTAGAGATATTAATGCTTATTCGCCTCTGATATAGCACAGAATTACGTCTAATTTGTTCTATTATTAATTAAAAAATGAAAGTATGGAAAAAATCAGTTACAACCTTGTGTTTAACAGAAAGAAGAGATTGAATAAAAGAGGAATGGCATTAGTTCAGGTAGAAGCCTATCTGAACAGGAAAAAGATGTATTTCTCCACCAAAATATATCTCAAACCGGAACAGTGGGATGCCAAACGAAAAATGGTGAAGAATCATCCTAATGCGAATGTTTTGAATCGTATGTTATATGAAAATATAGCAGCTATTGAGCAAACAGAACTTGGACTATGGCAACAGGGAAAGTCCATATCGTTAGATTTATTAAAAAATTCTATTGATAAACCCCTAAGCAACGGAAGGTCATTTTTGACTTTTTTTAAAGAGGAGATAGCTAATTCTTCTTTGAAAGAGAGTACCCGTCAAAATCACCTTTCCACACTTGAATTACTTCAGGAATTCAAGAAAGAGGTATTATTTACCGATTTGACATTTGAATTTGTGTCTTCCTTTGATAATTACCTGCAATCTAAAGGTTATCACCTTAATACTATTGCCAAACACATGAAGCATCTGAAACGATATATTAATGTTGCAATAAATAAGGAGTATATGGATATACAGAAGTATGCCTTTAGAAAATATAAAATTAAAAGTATAGAAGGAAGCCATACACACTTAGCTCCGGAAGAGTTGCACAAATTTGAGAATTTGCAGTTGATAGGAAGATATACGAGACTGCAAAAAACAAAAGATGCATTTTTATTTTGTTGTTATGCAGGATTACGATATTCTGATTTTACTAATCTGACCTCTGCAAATATTGTTGAGTTCCATCAGGAGACTTGGATAATATACAAATCTGTCAAAACAGGTATGGAAGTACGTCTTCCTTTATATTTATTATTTGAAGGTAAAGGAATCCAGATATTGCAACGCTATAAAGATGACCTCAACAGTTTTTTCAAGTTAAAAGACAATTCCAATATTAATAAGGAATTAAATATATTGGCAGGTCTGGCTAAAATTGATAAACGTGTATCGTTTCACACCGCCCGGCATACAAATGCTACCTTATTATTATATAATGGTGCCAATATAACTACTGTACAAAAACTATTAGGGCATAAAAGTGTAAAGACCACACAGGTATATGCAAATATAATGGATATTACAGTGGTGCGTGATCTTGAGAAAACTGCCTCTTCAAATAATAATAAGCACAAAGGCTAAACGAAAGTGTTCTGTTTTTAAGATTTGGTTTTAGAAATGGAAGGTATAATTTTCTCTAATAGAAGAAAGTGTGTATAATTAAATGAAAGGATATGCAATATAAGTTCCGAAAACGCATATACATAATCTAAATATACATTATTATTACGAATATTATTACTCGTCCCATTTAAAGGAATGACTCGTTCCTTTAAAAGGAACGAGTCATTGGTCATAGAGAAGCCTTTGCTTTCTTTAAAAGGAGAGGATTAAAAGCTAATTTATAAACTTGACGACCTCTAAT
Source organism: Bacteroides sp. 90-K9/2 (assembly GCF_047310725.1). Lineage (NCBI taxonomy): Bacteria > Pseudomonadati > Bacteroidota > Bacteroidia > Bacteroidales > Bacteroidaceae > Bacteroides > Bacteroides sp. 90-K9/2. The sequence continues at coordinate 597 of NZ_JBCGVL010000021.1, read as the reverse complement.
AGCTACTAAAATTCGGTATTTCTGGTTCTACCATTTGTTCATCAGATAAATGACAAATGGTTCCTTTGATATAGTTATATGTAATTATGCAATCTATTTGATATAAAAAAAGTATATAATCATCCAATATGAATATTCATTAATCATATTCTCTGCGATTTTGAGGAAGATTTGAGTCCGCCCCTGCATATTTAAAAATATACAGTAATAAAATATGCATTTTTTCATTTGGAGTTTTTCTTTTTCATAGGTTATTGTTTACTAATGGATATATTATTATAATCAGTAATTATTGGATATAATTTAGAACAAGAAAACCCATCTTCAAGCGTTAAGATGGAAATAATTTTTAGTTTATATCATATAAGATAAGAGCTTAAACAATTAATTAATAGAAGATTATGTCCTATTTTTGATAGAAATCTGGTATCATAAATCAGCAATTTAATATGTTTGACAGGTGTTTAACATATTGATAATCTGCACAATAAGCACAACAAAAGATTTATTGTCACAAGAAAGTAAATAGGTATATATTGTTAGTAATCAATATATTATACTTGTATTTAGTTCTGCAAAGACTTTGCAGATTTCGTA
>NZ_JBCGVL010000020.1:0-4537 GCF_047310725.1 Bacteroides sp. 90-K9/2 | reverse complement strand
CCGGCAAAGTCATCCGTGCAAAGTTGGTTTTCCGGGTCCTGTCCATACTAAGTTGATAGTAGATAACTAATTGTTACACAATAAATTATCATTATCCTGTATTGTCTTTGTGTTGTTATGGGCATCAAACAAAGTACAAAATTCTAACTTATGAGTAGACTTTTAATAAATAAAAAAGCTAATGGATGAATATAATGGTAGTCTAAGATGAAATATGGACTAATCTGAAAAAATGAATATTTTTCCTCTCTCTCTTCCCTTTTTATCTATGTAACTTCTTTTATGATATAAAAACTGGCAACATTTTGAGATATAAAAAACCAAATAGATTGAATAATGGCTCTTATTGAATGAACACGACGTAAATGAGGCTTTCCAGAATGAATTATCTATCTTTTTATACTATTTTGCAGAGAAATGCTATCGTATAATAGCTTAAGAAAACAAGAAAAATAGATGTTAGAAACCTATTCAGGAAGCCATAGCGTAGTTCATTTTAAACCAATAAGTGGTTTCTTTTAAAGGTAGGAGATGTTTCTTTTAAACCAACGACTTGTTTCATTATATCAAAACTCGTTTTCGATAGTATGAAAAAGTACATGTTTATAAAGAATTATGCTATATATATTCAATAAAAGGAATATATATGATGTAAATGTAACTTTCTTTTTTCTATTTAGCAACTCAATAGAAGATTAATTCTTCTGCATACATGAAAAATAGAACATAATTTGGAATAACTAAGATAAAATATTTCAATCTTTACCTGGCAAGTTTAGCTCGAAGTTCTTTTAGTCTTTTTGCAGCCTGTAGATTATCAACCTTTATATATCTCATGAATGCAGATGGACTCTTATGCCCGGATATGCGCATAAGCTCTCCAGCAGGAAAGCCGGATAAATACATATTTGTGCAAAACGATCGTCGACAGGTATGAGAAGAGATCATCTCCCATTTTTCATAGACTCTCTTTTCCCGTTCCTTTCCTTTTTTGCGAACAACTTCGATTTTCTGTTTTAGTTTTGCTCTTCGCCCTAATTCTTTAACTCTTTCGTTGAATATATATCTAGGAATTTTAGGTAAATCGTAGTTGTACTTCTTGAGTATTTCCGGTACATAATCGATCATAGGGATTATGACAGCTTTATGCACTTTTCTCTGTTTGAGATTTATAATCTCATTATCTAAGTCAATATGTTCGGGACTTAATGTTGAGAGATCACTATAACGTAATCCTGTAAAACACCCAGTAATAAAAACATCTCTAATCTCTTCCAATTGCTTATCATCTGACAAGTCTAACTCGTGTATTGTCGAAAGTTCCTTTTCACTTAAATAAATAGCATCAGTTTCTTCTTCTACGACCTTAAAATGCTTCAAGTCAATTGGAGGAATAATTCCTTTATCTATTTGATAATTAACAAACCCTTTTAACAAACGTACAATTTTTCCAGCAGAATTAGTGAGTAAACCAACACTTCCATCGGGCTTTATAACCTTATAAAATAAATAGTCCATGAATTCATTGTAAAATATAAGATTCAGGTTATGGAAAGTAATTGGTTGCGATGAATGTTCTTTGAAAGCGACCAGATGTTTGCGAAGTGTTCGGTAGTCTTTTATTTGATCTGCAGAAACAACTGGAGCTTTTTCTGTTATATATCTTTCTAATGCGTCAAAGATATCTACCCGATTAGGTCGTAATTCATATTCTCTATTCTTTTTTAGTTCAAGTAAAACAAAATCTACGGTTGGACTTATTCCATTTATCTTTGCATATGTAAGAATTTCTCCAAGCTTGGATGTCATTCTAATCAGACAGGCATCAATCTCATCATAGTTTGGACAAGCGCGCTTAATCCATCTCTTTTTAGAATCCCAGTGTTCTGGTTTAATACTGTATCCAGTAGAGATGAGCGTACGCTTAGTTCGATTGTAGTTATATCGAACATAAAGGACAGTAGTCCCCTCTCGAGTGACGTACCTTGGTTTAATATATGGAGTATATTTGGCGATAGTAAAATCTGTATTGCATTCGTATTGCAAAGTTACAAAAGCTATCTGAAATGAGCAATATCTCATCGTTAAAAGCTAGAATCTCAAAATGTATTGTGCTATCTTTAAAAAAGTGGATAAAAATTGCTCAAAAAGGAAAAAAACTACTCAAATCATATTGTAACAGACCTTTTTTATACTTTAAAAACGTTCAAAACATGAAAAAAGAATAGATTTTGTCCTTTCTTGAACACAGATTTTCCTAATATTTAGCATTAATTCCATTATTTTGTAGCGTTGCAAATAAAATGCTATAGAAAAACAGTTGGATTTGTATGACTCCCAGGTCTGCCTGAAACACACAATTCTATATTAACTTTTCCCCTTAGCATTTATCAATGTTCGACAGTACTGATTTTATATATTCTTTAGGTATAGCGATAGAAAGGTAAGATTGTATTTACGAGGTAATAGTAAGAAGGTAAAAAGAAGAATAAAAGAAAACGTAGGGTTTGTTTTTCTTTATTGGTAAACAAGATTGTAGATGGGTAACCTTAAAATTGTAGATTAATTAGAAAATATTTATGAAGAAACTACTAACAGTAATGGTCTTTTCGGTCGGTTTATTTGCGAATGCTCAAACCGGCAACTTATTTAAACCAGTAAAAGAGGTAGCGCTACGTACTCCATCAGTACCTATCGTTGTTTCAGATCCTCACTTCTCTATCTGGTCTCCTTATGATAAATTGATGGAAGGAAGTACAGAACACTGGACTACAGCTAAAAAGCCTTTAGTAGGAGCCTTACGTGTAGATGGTAAAGTGTATCGTTTCCTGGGTAAAGATCAAGTGGCTCTAATACCTATTGCTCCTATGACAAATGTGGAACGCTGGGAGGCGGCATATACTAATAGCCAACCCGCAAATGGATGGCAAGAATTCCAGTTTGATGATAGTAGTTGGAAAAAAGGTAAAGCTGCCTTCGGCAGCCGTGATATGCCACGGGTTCGTACAGAATGGAAAGGAGATAATACAGATATTTATATTCGACGTACATTTGAAATTAATGATTTGGATTTAACAGAGAATATTTTTCTCATTTATTCTCACGACGATGTATTTGAATTATATTTAAATGGGGAAAGACTGGTGGCTACGGATCTCGTATGGAAGAATAATGTAAACCTAAAACTTTCAGATGAAGCAAAGAAGAAACTTCGTAGTGGTAAAAATGTGATTGCCGCACATTGTCATAACACAACTGGAGGATCTTACGTGGATTTCGGTTTATATCGTGAAAAGAAAAATGCAGTAACATTTGATAATGAAGCCATACAGAAGTCGGTAGATGTATTAGCCACTTCCAGTTACTATACATTCACTTGTGGCCCAGTCGAATTAGATGTCGTATTTACAGCACCTCAATTGATAGATGATTTGGACTTGCTTTCAACTCCGATTAACTACATCTCTTATCGTGTACGTCCTCTTGATAAAAAAGAGCACGATGTACAATTTTATATAGAAACTACTCCGGAGTTAGCAGTGAATGAAACAACCCAACCCACTATTGCGCGCACATTATCAAAAAATGGTATTAGTTATGTAGAGGCTGGTACTATTAATCAACCGATCTGTGATCGTAAAGGTGATTTGATTTGTGCGGATTGGGGATATGTATATCTTGGTAGTGTAAATGGAGCAGGAAAATCTGTAAGCTTGGGTGACTATAGCGGAATGAAAGAATCTTTTGCTAAAAATGGAACTTTAGCTTCAAGTAAAACTAAATGGATCACTCGCAGAGAAGAAAATACTCCTGCAATGGCTTATGTACATAATTTTGGAACTGTCACCAAAGATGGTAAAGATGGTTTTATGATGATCGGTTATGATGACATTTATTCTATTGAATATATGTATGAAAAACGTATGGGATATTGGAAACATGATGGTAAAGTGACGATTTTTGATGCTTTCGAGAAACTAAGAGATAACTATCAATCCATCATGGAGCGTTGTCGTGCACTTGACGAACTTATTTATAGTGATGCAGAAAAAGCAGGTGGCAAAAAATATGCAGAAATCTGCTCTGCAGCCTATCGTCAAGTTATTTCTGCTCACAAGCTCTTTACTGATAAAGAAGGTAATCTGATGTGGTTCTCTAAAGAGAATAACAGTAATGGCTGTATCAATACAGTCGATCTGACCTATCCGTCCGCCCCTCTGTTCCTCGTTTATAATCCAGATTTGGAGAAAGCGATGATGACCAGTATTTTCGAATATAGTGCAAGTGGTCGCTGGAATAAACCTTTTGCTGCACATGACCTTGGTACTTACCCAATAGCTAATGGACAAGTTTATGGTGGTGATATGCCAATTGAGGAAAGTGGTAACATGGTGATTCTAACAGCAGCCATTTCGAAGATCGAAGGTAATGCCGATTATGCTAAGAAATATTGGGACATTTTAACTACATGGACTAATTATTTAGTAGAGTATGGACAGGACCCGGAAAACCAACTTTGCACGGATGACTTTGCCGG
>NZ_JBCGVL010000019.1:0-4759 GCF_047310725.1 Bacteroides sp. 90-K9/2 | reverse complement strand
CAGTACAGGAATGATAGATGTCCCTTTTTGCTGATAAAAGTATGATAGATACATTTTTTTAGAGCTATCTATCATACCTATTATTTTGATAATTAGAATATTATTAAAATGAATGATAGTATGATAGATATTTTTCCACTATGCATGACCGAATCCGTACAGTTTCACTCATTTTCGCACTGTTTCATTCATTTCCGTACCGATATGAATCATTTTGGACAAAACAATAATTAGCTCATGACGGCATGGCTATGAATCTTCTTTTAGAAATCCTGTAATCTTGAACCCAATCCCCCAATTCCCAACTAAGCCTGAATAAGGTTATTTTGGGACATTACTTTTTGAATAATCTCAATAAATTTCCGTGTAACCAATTTCTTATACCTACCTTTCAATTGAAACAAGTATACGTGCATTTCTCCTCCCTTTTCTTTCAAAGGCACAGCTTTTAAATCAGGCTGATTATCAACGCTATGCTGTGAAAGAACACTAATCCAATCTCCAGTGCGCACCATTTGCAGCAAAAGATTAGTATCATTTATTTCCGCCATTGGCTGGAGGCTAATCCCGCTTCGAGATGCTACATTTTCTATCACATTGCGGGTATATGACCCAGACTTTAACAGAGCGAGCGGATAATGTGTCAAGGCCTGTATTGATATTTTCTGCTGTGAAGCTAATGGAGAACGACGATGAACAATCACACACAAAGGGTCCGGGCATAAATCTATCTTCTCCGTCAATGACGATAATGCATCCAGCTTATATGCCAAGGCAAAGTCTACCTCATTGTTATGCAACATCGTAGTCATATCATTAATGGAAGTGGACTGTGTGAGTATCAGTTTTATACCGGGATATTCTTTTGAGAAACGGACAATGCTTTCCGCCAGCATGGGACACAGACTGTAAATCACACCAATACGGAGCTCACCTTTATAAATTTGCTGCATATCCCGAAGCTTCTGAATACCCGTTTCCGTTTCGATAATCGACTGCCGAGCATAAGGTAAGAATGCCTGCCCGGCATCCGTCAAATATACTTTCTTCCCTATACGTTCAAAAAGTGGTGTTCCCAGTTCACTTTCCGTTTGACGGATACTTTGTGAAAGGGTACTTTGGGTGATAAATAATTGTTTGGAAGCCTCCGTAAAATTGAGTACTTCCGCCAGTCGGATAAAATATCTAAGCTGCGTCAGTTCCATTATTATTTCCGATATATATCATTAAAAGTATTAATTATGCAAATATAAGACATCGTTTGGAAAGGCTGTAACTTTGCCGTCGATAAATAAATCAGGAATGAAGAAATAAATTTTATATATCAATCATTAATATTTGAAAGTATGGAAAATGTAGATTTAAGCAAGTATGGCATTGTCGGTAATTTTGAGATTGTACACAACCCATCGTATGAACAATTGTTTCAGGACGAAATGAACCCAGCTAATGAAGGTTTCGAGAAAGGTTATCTGACTGATACGGGAGCAGTAGCCGTGAATACTGGTAAGTTCACAGGACGGTCACCCAAAGACAAATATATTGTGAAAGATGCTATTACCGAAAATACTGTTTGGTGGGACGGGGTAATAAACAAGCCTGTTTCTACCGAAATATGGAATGACTTGAAAGCATTATCTCAAAAACAACTTTCTTCTTCAAGAAAGTTATATGTGGTAGATACTTTCTGCGGTGCTAATGAGAATACCCGCCTGAAAGTACGTTTCATTATGGAAGTGGCCTGGCAAGCACATTTTGTCACCAATATGTTCATGCGCCCCTCTTTTTATGATTTGAAAAACTATGGCGAACCGGATTTTGTGGTATTAAATTCTTCCAAGACTGTTAACCCGAATTGGAAAGAACAAGGCTTAAATTCGGAAGTTTTCGTCTGCTTTAATCTGACTGAACGTATGCAGGTGATTGGCGGCACATGGTATGGTGGCGAAATGAAAAAAGGAATGTTCTGTATGCAAAACTATTACCTGCCGCTGCAAGGTATTCCCTCAATGCACTGTTCCGCCAATGTGGGCGAGGCAGGTGATGTGGTGATTTTCTTCGGTTTGTCGGGAACGGGAAAAACTACTTTATCTGCCGACCCGAAACGTTATCTGATTGGAGATGATGAACATGGCTGGGATGAAAATGGTGTATTCAATTATGAAGGTGGTTGCTATGCCAAAGTTATTAACCTGAGCGAAGAGAGTGAACCAGATATCTGGCGTGCCATCCGTCGGGATGCACTGTTGGAAAATGTGACGGTACGTCCTGATGGAAGTGTAGACTTTACTGATAAATCAAGAACAGAGAATACACGTGTATCTTATCCGATTTATCATATCAATAAGATTGTACTTCCTTCCAAAGCTGGTCATGCAAAAAAAATCGTTTACTTGTCTGCCGATGCATTTGGCGTATTACCCCCGGTTTCTATCCTTGACGAGAACCAAGCTCAATATCATTTGCTGAGTGGCTTTACATCCAAACTGGCAGGTACTGAACGGGGCATCACCGAACCTATACCATCATTCTCGCCAGCATTTGGTGAAGCTTTCCTGACATTACATCCCACCATGTATGCAAAAACACTCGTTGCCCGGATGAAAGAACACGGTGCGAAGGCCTATCTTGTAAATACTGGTTGGAACGGTACGGGTAAACGAATTTCTCTCAAAGACACCCGTGCTATCATCGACTCCATCATCGATGGTTCTATTGATGAAGTGGATACGATTCATATTCCTATCATGAACCTGAATGTACCCAAAGCATTGAAAAATGTATCGGAAGGCATTCTCGACCCTCGTAATACTTACACCGATGTCAATGAATGGAAAGAAAAAGCAAAGAAATTGGCTGGTATGTATAGGGAAAACTTTAAGCAGTATTGCGATAATGACGCTGCCAAAGCACTTGTCGTTTTCGGACCCCAACTCTGAACCACCTCATCTATCAATCAGATACAGTAGTGCTACTTAATGTTTAAACTTTATTGTAAAGAAAATGAGTTTTATAATTTAGTCCAAATCCTACAAAATCTTATGTTAACCACTTAAAATAAAAGCGATGAATTTAAATTCATCGCTTTTATTTTATCTCTAAGTGAAGGTATTTTCTACTTTTTCACATCCTTATTAGCAATTGTATCGGATGAAGAACTACCAGGAGCCTGATCAATCAAATCCATGAACTGATCCAGTTTAGGAGTTATAATGATCTCGGTCCGGCGGTTACGAGCTTTTCCTTCTGCCGTATCATTACCGGCTACCGGATTAAATTCACCTCGACCGGCAGCTGTCAGGCGTTTGGGATTTATACCATAAATATTCTGTAATGCCTGAACAACAGATGAAGCACTCAACGCACTCAAATCCCAATTATTACGTATATTTGTACGAGAGAACGTGCCTGATTTTCTCTTAGCTGCAATTGTACCTATCACAATCTACAATGAAAGCTATCGCTCAAAGGTAACTTCTTATTAGTGGAGACAACCTTTATTTCATTTTCACCAGGTTGTAGTTCCACATTTTTCCATTCCAGAATAGCATACGAATCAGGTGTTGCTTTACCATAACTCTTACCGTTTACAAACAATTCGGCTCCTGACTGATTCGTGAAAGCAATAATTGTTTGCAAACGTTGTGTACGCGCCGTGTTACGTTTGCCTGTCAAATAAAGCATTGGTTCTTCCCCATTCCAGTTAGCTTTATAGAAGTAGAAAGCATCTTTACGAACTTTCCGGTCGAAGGTAACCAAACCTTTATCATTAATTCCGGGACGGTCTCCTTCAGTGCGATGTGCAGCGCCAAAATCAAACATATTCCATACAAAGCTTCCCCATACATAAGGGCGGGAAGAGATTGTTTTCCAGTTTTCAATGTGATAATACGTCTGCCAGTTTTCTGGATGCCACCAGCTGGTTGGTACAGTTTTAACCAACGAATCTTGTTGATGGTAAATACTTGCGCCGGCACCATATTCACTGATAGCGATACATATTTCCGGATGATCCTTATGCATTCGATCCAACCATTTCCCCAAATCAGCGGGAGTGCCACCATACCATCCATCATAACGGTTCCAGGCAATAGCATCCGTTATGAAATTCAAATCTCCCATTTGATTACTTGCAGAGGTCGTAAGTCGAGTAGGATCTTCCTGATGTGCCAGCACATTTAATTCTTTGATGTACTCAACCGGATTATCTCCCAACTCCGTCAACTCATTAAATAGCCCCCATACACAAATAGAAGGATGATTATAATGTTGGCGAATCAGCTCTTTGAGCTGTTCCTTTCCGTTGGCACGGAAAGCAGGTAAATCCACAAACCCCTTATCATTATATCCACCAGGGCCCACAAAAGGTATTTCAGCCCATACAATAATACCATTCTTATCCATCAGATCATAAAAATAAGTAGCCTGCGGATAATGCGCCAGACGAACAGCATTCACTCCCATCTCCAACATCAATGCCGCATCTTCCTCATGGTGTTGCGGGCGCAATGCATTGCCCACCTCACTCCTATCCTGATGACGGCAAACGCCTTGAAGAGGTAAATGTTTTCCATTCAGGAAAAAACCTTTATCAGGGTCGATCCGGTAAAAACGAAGTCCCAACGGTTGTGTGACGCGATCTACCATCTGACCATTCCGGGAAAGAGTCACTTCCGCCTGATAAAGGAAAGCTATAAAGTAAAGAACCATATAATCGTACGCCCATGCTGGGCGTACAAAAAACGGTACCACGACTCAC
>NZ_JBCGVL010000018.1:0-40843 GCF_047310725.1 Bacteroides sp. 90-K9/2 | reverse complement strand
GAACAGAGAAGTTAAGCCTCGTCACGCCGATGGTACTGCGTAACAGTGGGAGAGTAGGTAGCCGCCGTTTTTAAAGAAGCCCCTTGATTCATTTTGAGTCAAGGGGCTTTCTGTTTTGGTACTTTGCGAAAAAAGTGCTATATTTGCGACTGACAATTATTTTATTAAACGTTTAAAGCAAATTTAAAAGGTATGAAAACTAAATTATTTTTGGCTGCTGTAGCAGTAACATTTTCTTTTGCAATGATGTCTTGTACTGGTAACAAAACTACTAACGCTGCTTCTGAAGGTGAAGAAACAACTGTAGAAACAGTGGAAGCTGTTGTTGAATCTGATTCTTGCTGCCAGGCTAAGGACTCTTGTGCTACTGCTTGCGATAAAAAAGCTGATTGCGCAGAAAAGAAAGAATGTTGCGATAAGAAGTAATCTATTGATTTAGAACAATAAAGAAGGAGAGGGAGAGAATGGTTTAAACATTCTACTCCCTCTTTTCGTTTAATGAATATATCGCTTTATTCGTGATATATTTTTGCTAATAATCGGCTTTAACTTATGAAATGATATTTTTTTCGATAAAAAAGTAACGTATTATTTGGTGGTAAAGAAATAATCCATACCTTTGCACCGTCAAACTAATAAAAGAGACAAGAAATGAATCAGATGTTTATACATATTCTACTATGCGGTATTATTATTCTACTATCAAAGGTTAGTGGAAGTGAGTGCTGCGCGTAAATGTGTATAAATGAAAATATACGAAAGCCTTTCTCACTTCCAAGTGTGAAAGGCTTTTTTTAATGCTAATAATTATATAATATACATAAGAATATGGACAATAGGTTATTTATTTTTGATACCACTCTTAGAGATGGTGAACAGGTTCCGGGATGCCAGTTGAATACAGTAGAAAAGATTCAGGTAGCAAAGGCATTGGAAGCGTTGGGAGTAGACGTGATTGAAGCCGGATTCCCCATTTCGAGCCCGGGAGATTTTAATTCAGTAATTGAGATTTCAAAAGCGGTGACTTGGCCTACTATCTGTGCTTTGACTCGCGCAGTTCAAAAAGATATTGATGTAGCCGTAGATGCACTGAAATTTGCTAAACATAAACGTATTCACACTGGTATCGGTACTTCTGATTCGCACATTAAATATAAATTCAATTCGAATCGTGAAGAGATTATCGAACGTGCAGTAGCTGCTGTGAAATATGCCCGCCGTTTTGTAGACGATGTGGAATTTTATGCAGAAGACGCAGGCCGTACGGATAACGAATATCTGGCACGTGTGGTGGAAGCTGTCATCAAGGCTGGAGCTACCGTAGTGAATATCCCTGATACAACAGGTTACTGCTTGCCTTCAGAATATGGCGCCAAGATAAAATACCTGGTTGACCATGTAGACGGCATTGATAATGCCATACTTTCTACTCACTGTCACAATGACTTGGGTATGGCTACTGCCAATACGATAGCCGGTGTCTTGAACGGTGCGCGTCAGGTGGAAGTTACCATCAACGGTATTGGCGAACGTGCAGGAAATACTGCTCTCGAAGAAATCGCCATGATTATCAAGAGCCATCACGAAATTGATATCCAGACCAATATCAATACGCAGAAGATTTATCCGACCAGCCGTATGGTATCCAGCCTGATGAATATGCCGGTACAGCCTAATAAAGCAATCGTTGGACGTAACGCTTTCGCACACTCTTCAGGTATCCATCAGGATGGCGTGTTGAAAAATGTACAGACATATGAGATTATCGATCCGCATGATGTGGGTATTGATGACAACTCTATCGTATTGACTGCCCGCAGCGGACGTGCAGCATTGAAAAATCGTCTTTCTATATTGGGAGTGAATCTGGATCAGGAAAAACTGGATAAGGTATATGATGAGTTCCTGAAGTTGGCTGATAAGAAGAAAGATATTAATGATGATGATATTTTAGTATTGGCAGGTGCAGACCGTAGCCAGAACCATCGCATCAAACTGGATTACTTGCAGGTGACGAGTGGTGTAGGTGTGCGTTCGGTAGCCAGTTTGGGATTGAATATTGCCGGTGAGAAGTTTGAAGCTTGTGCCAGTGGTAATGGTCCGGTAGATGCTGCTATCAAAGCATTGAAAAAGATTGTAGAACGGCACATGACTCTGAAAGAGTTTACTATTCAGGCTATCAGTAAGGGAAGTGATGATGTAGGTAAAGTGCACATGCAGGTAGAATATGATAACCAGATTTATTATGGTTTTGGTGCCAACACAGATATTATTGCTGCTTCGGTAGAAGCCTACATCGACTGTATCAACAAATTCAAATCGTAAAAAAGAGATTGACAGTCGGTTTGGTATTACAGAGATTGATTGAAAGAGTAAATAGTAATTAGTAAAATAGTAAATAAACAGATGAATACATTATTTGATAAGATATGGGATGCCCACGTGGTGACTACTGTGGAAGATGGCCCTACACAGCTTTATATTGATCGGTTATATTGTCACGAAGTGACTAGTCCGCAGGCTTTTGCGGGATTGCGTGAACGTGGAATCGGAGTGTTGCGTCCGGAAAAGGTGTTTTGTATGCCTGACCATAATACACCGACACACGATCAGGATAAGGAGATTGAAGATCCGGTCTCTAAAACGCAGGTGGATACTCTGACAAAAAACGCGAAGGATTTCGGTCTGACGCACTACGGCATGATGCATCCGAAGAATGGTATTATCCATGTGGTAGGCCCCGAACGTGGTTTGACCTTGCCGGGAATGACGATTGTTTGCGGTGACTCTCACACTTCTACTCATGGTGCAATGGGAGCGATTGCTTTCGGTATCGGAACGAGCGAGGTGGAAATGGTGCTGGCTTCACAATGTATTCTCCAGTCGAGACCGAAAACAATGCGTATCACTGTAGACGGTGAACTGGGCAAAGGGGTGACTGCAAAGGATGTGGCTCTGTATATGATGTCTAAGATGACTACCAGTGGTGCTACAGGTTACTTCGTGGAATATGCAGGTTCGACTATCCGCAATCTGACAATGGAGGGACGTCTTACCCTTTGCAACCTTTCGATTGAAATGGGTGCACGTGGTGGGATGGTTGCTCCGGATGAAGTGACTTTTGAATATATCAAAGGACGTGAAAATGCTCCGCAAGGCGAAGCATGGGACAAGGCTTTGGCTTATTGGAAGACATTGAAGAGTGATGATGATGCCGTGTTTGATAAAGAAGTCCGTTTCGAAGCGGCTGATATTGAACCGATGATTACTTATGGAACGAATCCGGGTATGGGTATGGGAATCACACAACACATTCCTACCATGGAAGGAATGAGTGAAGCTGCACAGGTTTCGTTCAAGAAATCAATGGAGTATATGGGATTCCAACCGGGTGAATCTTTGTTGGGTAAGAAGATTGATTATGTATTCCTTGGGGCTTGTACAAACGGTCGTATTGAGGATTTCCGTGCATTTGCTTCCATCGTGAAAGGTCGTAAGAAAGCGGAGAATGTTATTGCATGGCTGGTTCCGGGTTCATGGATGGTAGACGCACAGATCCGTAAGGAAGGAATCGACAAGATATTGACGGAAGCCGGATTTGCTATCCGTCAGCCGGGATGTTCTGCTTGTCTGGCAATGAACGATGATAAGATTCCTGCCGGAAAGTATTCGGTATCTACCAGTAACCGTAATTTTGAAGGACGTCAGGGACCCGGTGCACGCACTTTGCTGGCTAGTCCGCTGGTAGCTGCTGCTGCGGCGGTGACTGGTGTGATTACCGATCCGAGAAAACTGATTTGATTTTACGATTAGACAATTTACGATTTACGATTGAAAAATGGTCGTGAATCAGATTGTCTGTCGTAAGAGAATGAGTCAATAGTAATTTCAATCGTTAAATAGTAAACGTTAATAGTAAATCGTAAATCGTTAAATCGTAAATAAAAAGATGGCTAAGACAAAATTTAATATAATAACAAGTACTTGTGTACCTCTTCCTTTAGAAAACGTAGATACCGACCAGATTATTCCGGCACGTTTCCTGAAAGCAACCACTCGTGAAGAAAAATTCTTCGGTGATAATCTTTTCCGTGACTGGCGTTATAATGCTGACGGTTCCCTGAACAAGGATTTTGTGTTGAACAATCCTACTTATAGCGGACAGGTATTGGTGGCAGGAAAAAACTTCGGTTCGGGTTCCAGCCGTGAACACGCTGCCTGGGCCATTGCAGGTTACGGTTTCCGCGTGGTGGTATCCAGTTTCTTTGCCGATATTCATAAGAATAATGAGTTGAACAACTTCGTGCTGCCGGTGGTTGTTACCGAGGAGTTTCTGCAGGAGCTGTTCGATTCGATAGAAGCAGACCCGAAGATGGAAGTGGAAGTGAATCTTCCCGAACAGACCATCACCAACAAGGCGACAGGTAAAAGTGAACATTTCGAAATCAATGCTTACAAGAAACTTTGTTTGATGAACGGATTGGACGATATCGATTTCTTGTTGAGCAATAAAGATAAAATAGAAGAATGGGAAAAGAAGGCGTGAAAATAGAAATCATGGACACAACGCTTCGTGATGGTGAACAAACCAGCGGAGTGTCTTTCGTGCCTCATGAGAAACTAATGATCGCCCGTTTACTGTTAGAAGATTTAAAGGTAGACCGGGTGGAAGTTGCTTCGGCGCGTGTGTCGGACGGTGAGTTTGAAGCCGTGAAGATGATTTGCGACTGGGCTGCCCGTCGTAATCTGCTCCATAAAGTGGAAGTGCTCGGCTTTGTCGACGGGCATACTTCTGTCGATTGGATTCAGCGTACCGGTTGCCGTGTGATTAATCTTCTTTGTAAAGGTTCATTGAAGCATTGTACGCAACAACTGAAAAAGACACCGGAAGAACATCTGGCGGATATCATAAGTGTGGTGCATTATGCCGACGAACAGGATATAACCGTCAATGTTTATCTGGAAGATTGGAGCAACGGTATCAAGGATTCTCCCGAATACGTGTTTCAGTTGATGGATGGATTGAAAGAAACGAGCGTCAAGCGTTTTATGTTGCCTGATACGTTGGGTATCTTGAATCCTTTGCAAGTGATAGAGTATATGCGGAAGATGAAGAAACGTTATCCGAATACTCATCTCGATTTCCATGCGCACAATGATTATGATTTGGCTGTGAGTAATGTCCTTGCCGCGGTATTAAGTGGTGTCAAAGGATTGCATACAACCATCAACGGACTGGGCGAACGGGCAGGAAATGCTCCTCTCGCAAGTGTGCAGGCTATCCTGAAAGACCATTTCAATGCGGTGACCAATATCGACGAAAGCCGTTTGAATGATGTCAGCCGGGTAGTGGAGTCTTATTCGGGAATTGTGATACCTGCCAATAAACCGATTGTAGGTGAGAATGTCTTTACGCAAGTGGCAGGGGTGCATGCCGACGGGGATAACAAGAATAATCTCTACTGTAATGATTTGCTTCCCGAACGTTTTGGCCGCAAGCGGGAATATGCATTGGGTAAGACAAGCGGTAAAGCGAATATTCGCAAGAACCTCGAAGATCTCGGACTGGAGCTGGACGAAGATGCTATGCGCAAGGTAACGGAACGCATCATCGAGTTGGGTGACAAGAAAGAGCTGGTCACACAGGAAGATTTGCCGTACATTGTTTCGGATGTGTTGAAACACGGAGCAGTGGGTGAGAAGGTTAAACTGAAGAGCTATTTTGTGAATCTGGCTCATGGGCTGAAACCGATGGCAACGTTGAAGATAGAAATCAACGGAAAAGAGTACGAAGAGAGTTCAGGCGGCGATGGTCAGTATGATGCTTTTGTTCGTGCGTTGCGTAAGATATATAAGGTGACATTAGGACGTAAATTCCCGATGTTGACCAATTATGCGGTAACCATCCCTCCCGGTGGACGTACGGATGCATTTGTGCAGACAGTTATCACGTGGAGTTATGATGAGCAGGTGTTCCGTACCCGCGGGCTCGATGCCGACCAGACAGAGGCTGCCATCAAGGCTACTATGAAGATGTTGAACCTCATCGAAGATGAATACGAGAAGAGCAAGTGAGAAACAACTTGCCCGAAGAATGTTTTTTATACGAATATATAAATAGAAGAATAAACGATTATGGATTTTAAAATTGCTGTATTAGCAGGCGACGGCATCGGACCGGAGATCTCTGTGCAAGGTGTAGATGTGATGAGTGCCGTTTGCGAGAAGTTTGGTCACAAAGTAAGTTACGAATATGCAATCTGTGGAGCTGATGCGATTGATAAAGTAGGCGATCCGTTTCCGGAAGCAACTTATCAGGTTTGTAAAGAGGCGGACGCTGTTTTGTTCTCTGCCGTAGGTGATCCGAAATTTGACAATGATCCTACTGCCAAGGTACGTCCGGAACAAGGTTTGCTGGCTATGCGTAAGAAACTGGGTCTTTTCGCTAATATCCGTCCGGTACAGACATTCAAATGTCTGATCCACAAATCTCCGTTGCGTGCGGAGTTGGTAGAAAATGCCGATTTTATCTGTATCCGTGAGCTGACTGGAGGTATGTATTTCGGTGAAAAGTATCAGGATAATGACAAGGCGTATGATACGAACTATTATACTCGTCCGGAAATCGAACGTATTTTGAAGGTGGCTTTCGAATATGCGATGAAGCGCAGAAAACATCTGACTGTGGTAGATAAGGCAAATGTGTTGGCTTCTTCCCGTCTGTGGCGTCAGATCGCACAGGAAATGGCTCCGAACTATCCGGAAGTGACAACTGATTATATGTTTGTGGATAATGCTGCAATGAAGATGATTCAGGAACCTGCTTTCTTCGATGTGATGGTAACGGAAAATACATTCGGTGACATCCTGACTGACGAAGGTTCTGTAATCAGTGGTTCTATGGGCTTGCTTCCTTCTGCTTCTACAGGTGAAAGTACTCCGGTATTTGAACCGATTCACGGTTCATGGCCGCAGGCTAAGGGATTGAATATTGCTAATCCATTAGCACAGATTCTTTCTGTAGCTATGTTGTTCGAGTATTTCGACCTTAAAGAAGAGGGTGCATTGATTCGTAAAGCCGTAGATGCTTCTTTGGATGAGAATGTACGCACACCGGAAATACAAGTGGCTGAAGGTGCTAAGTACGGAACAAAAGAAGTAGGACAGTGGATTGTTGATTATATCAAGAAAGCTTGATAAACCCGGATAAAAAAGTAAAAGCCTGGCATCGGATAACGGTGTCAGGCTTTTACTTTTTAGTTCGAAATAGTGTTGTTGTGTTCTACCAACTTTTAATAGTGGAATATAGAACGATACCGAGCACGGTCAGTAATCCTACATAAATAGTGACTGACCATTGTTTTATTTCTTTTCTCTTCGTGCGGGTGGAAGGTTCCAGATAGATGGCTGCTTTGTGGGCGATGGTGCAGAACAACCAACCGCCGAATCCTCCGATAATACCTCCTACGAGTAAATCACCGGGGTAATGTACACCCAGATATATACGTGTGTAGCAGTTGAGTATTGCCCAGGTCAGGATGAAAATGCTTAGCCAACGTTTACGGAACAGGAATATGACAAACATGGCAAGACCTAATGAATTGGCTGCATGGCACGATGGGAAACCGTAGCTTCCCCCGCGGTAACCATTTACGATATATACCAGATCTACAATCGGGTTCTCCGGATTGGCGGGACGCAGACGTGCTACTACCGGACGAATGATGCTGCTGCACATTTGGTCGGCAAAGGTGATAGTCAGTGCAATGGCAGCCACGTAACACAGTACTACTTTCCAGTGGAAGTTTTTTAATAAAATATACAATATAGTGGCATACATGGGAATCCAGATGAATTTACCCGTGAAAGAACTCATGAAATAATCCCAGAAAGGGGAATGTATACCATTGAAAGACAAGAAGATATTTGTATCTATCTCCGAAAGATATTGGACAATTCCGGTGTGTATCATCAGGCTTTATTGTTCTATATTACTTTATAAATATTCAATATAATTCATTTCCTAGCGTTTTGCCAGGTCATCGTAGAGCTTCTGCAGGAACGCTTTTCCCTTTTCCAGATTGGTTCCTTTGGCGGTACCTTCGTCTAGTTGCACAGTATTTGCGTCCAGATTGTACACTAATTGGTTATCGGCGGTAATCATTCCGAAATAGTTCGGTCGGGTGAAGTATGCGAAATGAGGAGAGGCCGGATTCATGATATTCTTGCTGAAAGTAAATTCATCATGCGGTAATCCTAATTGGGCAAGCAAGGTGGCGGCAATGTCAATTTGTGAAGCATAAGTATCTACCACAAGAGGTTGTTTGATTGCACCTCCGATTAAAATCAGCGGAATGGTTTGGCCGTCCAGCGGATTTTCTATGGGATATGGGTATGCACCCTGATGATCGGGAACGAGTACAAACAGTGTGTTTTTCCATAGCGGTGTCTCTTGATACTGTTTCACGAAATCTCCTACACAACTATCGGCATACGCAAAGGAGTTGAGGATTTTATCATCCAGCCTGTGGAACGGGACTTCGAACGGTTCGTGGCTGCTTGATGTCTGAACAAGTTTCAGGAACGGTTCTTTTTGTTTTTCTTCTTTCAGGTCTTTCATCAGGCGTTGGAATAAGACGTGATCCTGTGCTCCCCATTTTCCTGTACGTTCGGACAGAGGAAAATCTTTATCGGAAATAATCTTCTCGATGCCGGAAGATACCAGATAAGAGCGCATATTTGTGAAATCGGCATCTCCGCCATAGTAATATTCCAAGTTGTATCCGGCATTTTTCAGGCTGCGCGGTATAGAAGGAAGTTTGTCCGTCTTTTCGGGATATTTCATGATGCTGGTGCTTGGCTGGCCGGGATATCCGCTGATGATGGATGCCAGTCCGCGGTCTGTGCGGAAACTGCTGCCGTAGAAGTTGCTGAATAATACGCCTTCTTTAGCGAATTTATCCATATTGACAGCCACATTGGGTTGTCCTCCGAAAGTTTCCATCAAGTGTGTGGAGAAACTCTCAAGGATAATAAAAATAATGTTCGGACGTTGTGTATTCAATAATTGGGGGATGCTGTCTGTTGCTGAGACAGGTTTGTCTACCATCTCTGCAAATAATTCGTCGGCTATTTTCGGGTCCATGAAGCGATATTGCTTATCGAAATTATTCTGGTGGGTGGCGGAATACATGAAACTGAATGCCGGGTTGATGGCTGCATGATTCATGCGTTGGTCCTGGCTGAAATATACCTTGCTCAAATTCATGGTGGATACGCTGAATCCGCCCCGGATGGGGATGAAGAGTGCCGCTGTCAGCAAAAGGAGCGCAAGCGAGACATTCTGACGTCGATAAGGTATTTTCAGGGGCTTTTTCTCCCGGATAAGGACGTAATAGAAAATAAAGTATAAAATTGCTGCATAGATCAGCATAGATAAGATTCCCAATAATACAAACCAAAAGCTGACACTTGCCATAGCATCTTTGGGGGAAGAGAAGAAATAGAAAACGGGGGTGGCATCCAGACGGAATCCCCAAAAGCCGTATAATCCCAGGTCGATGATAAAAATGCAGGCCATGACAAAGGCGATTGCTCCGAAATAGCCTTGCCGGATGCGGCGGAGTATGGATGAACTCGTCCAGGCGGAGGCGATGAGCAGTAAGCCTGGGATGGCGGTCAGGTAACCTGCAAGAGATAAATCCAGAGGCAATCCGTGCCACATGATGCGGAAGTAGTCACCTAAAGATGCGTCGGTATATAAATCATGGTAGTAAACCATGAAGATTGGTTTCTGAAGAACGAATAAAAGAACAAATAAAAAATAGGTCGTGAGAAATTGTATGATTCTCTTTTTCATATCTGTAAACTTAAAAAGATTGAACGGATACAAAGTTACTATACTTTTCCTTATCTTTCTCATGAAGTGATATAAAACATATCTTTTTTTCCATATCTTTGTCGTGTCTGTGACAAAAATAAAGTAATAAGATGGCAAAGATTGCAAGGAAACTAACCGATTTAGTGGGGAATACCCCTTTGATGGAACTTTCCGGTTATAGTGGAAAGTACGGTCTGGAACAAAATATTATTGCCAAACTGGAGGCTTTTAATCCGGCGGGAAGTGTAAAAGACAGAGTGGCTCTTTCGATGATTGAAGATGCGGAAGCTCGTGGAGCACTGAAACCCGGTGCAACGATTATTGAGCCGACAAGTGGAAATACAGGTGTCGGGTTGGCAATGGTAGCCACTATTAAAGGGTATCACCTGATATTGACCATGCCCGAAACAATGAGCCTGGAACGGCGGAACCTGTTGAAAGCATTGGGTGCGCAGATTGTATTGACGGACGGGTTAGGAGGAATGGCAGCTTCTATTGCCAAGGCGCAGGAGTTGCGTGATAGTATTCCCGGTTCGGTGATCTTGCAACAATTTGAGAATCCGGCTAATGCGGCTGTTCATGAACGGACGACAGGTGAAGAGATCTGGCGCGATACCGATGGTGAAGTGGCTGTTTTTGTAGCCGGAGTGGGTACTGGAGGAACAGTGTGCGGTGTAGCCCGTGCTTTAAAGAAACATAATCCGGATATTTATATTGTGGCGGTGGAACCGTCGTCGTCTCCTGTATTGGCGGGAAGAGAGGCAGCTCCGCATCGTATTCAGGGTATCGGAGCGAATTTTATTCCCAAGCTTTATGACGCTCCTGTGGTAGATGAGGTGATGGGTGTGCCTGATGACGAAGCGATTCGTGCGGGACGTGAGTTAGCGGCAACAGAAGGTCTGCTGGCGGGAATTTCTTCGGGAGCAGCCGTGTATGCTGCCCGTCAACTGTCACTGCGTCCGGAATTTAAGAACAAAAAAATAGTAGCGTTGTTACCTGATACGGGAGAGCGTTATTTGTCGACCGAACTGTTTGCTTTTGACGCATATCCATTGGATTAATTTATTCACTAAAAAAGACCTGAACCATGGTAAGAATAATGATAGCTTTGTTTTTTTGTTTTCCGGCTGTTGCCTTTGCGCAAACTTATCAGCAATTGTCCGAAAGAGCCATTGAATGTATCGAGAAAGACAGCCTTCCCAAAGCAGAGGAACTTTTGCTTCAGGCTTTGAAGCTGGAACCTAAGAACGCCAAGAATGCGTTGCTTTTTTCTAACTTGGGATTGGTGCAGCGTCGTTTGGGTGAGTTTGACAAAGCGCTGGAGTCTTATTCTTTTGCACTGAATTTTGCTCCTTTGGCAGTTCCTATTTTACTCGACCGTGCCGCCATTTATATGGAAATGGGAAAAACAGACCGTGCTTATACCGATTATTGTCAGGTGCTTGATGAGGATAAGCAGAACAAGGAAGCTTTGTTGATGCGTGCCTATATTTATGTGCTCCGCCGGGATTATCCGGCTGCGAGAATCGATTATAATCGTTTGCTGGAACTGGATCCGCAGAGTTATAGCGGTCGTCTGGGATTGGCTACTCTGGAGCAGAAAGAAGGAAAATTCCGGGAATCTCTTGAAGTTCTGAATAAGATGATTACGGCCACTCCTGACGATGCGACGCTTTATATTGCCCGTGCCGACGTGGAACGCGAGATGAAGCATGAAGATCTGGCATTGGTTGATTTGGAGGAAGCGATCCGGTTGGATGCTGCCTCGGCTGATGCTTATCTGCTGCGTGGAAATATCTATCTGGCACAGAAAAAGAAAGGACTTGCCAAAGCTGACTTTGAGAAAGCCATTTCATTGGGAGTGCCTCCGGCTGATCTGCACGAACAATTGCGGCAATGCAAATGAAGTTATCAATAAGGCAACTATATCTTTCCGGTTTACATAAGTTAGAGCTTTTTGTTATAGGCATTAGTTCGTTCCACAACTGTTTTCCTTTAGTTCTACCTATGTGGAACGAAAGGGAAACAGTTGTGGAACGAATAATAATTAGTCAGATGGCTCGTTAATATATACTATTAAAGAATTTCTTTTATTCTACGAACTGTCTAATCAGATTTACGAAATCCTTTCCATATTTCTTTTTCTTGTATTCTCCGATACCGCTGATTTCACCAAATTCTTCAATAGTAGTAGGGCGGGAAATACTAAGCAGGTGTAATACTTTGTCTGACAAGACGATGTAGGCGGGTAGTGCCTCCTGATCGGCCAGTTGTTTCCTCAATCCGCGTAAGGCTTCGAATAAATCCTCGTTTTCTCCCCCTTCCAGGCCGAAAGGAAGTACCTTTGCAACCACCACTTTCTTCTTTTTTCCTTTTTGAGTGGCTATTTCTTCGTGCCGGATGACTGCTAATGTCGCCTTGGCTCTTCCGAAGAGAATATCACTTCCGCTTGCCGTAATTTTAAGATGATTGTTTTCATTATAGGCTATTTCAAAGTAGCCGAGTTGCAACATTTGAAGCAAATAGTCTTGCCAGTCACGAGGAGGAATGTCGCGTCCGGCACCAAACGTTTTAAGTTCCTGATAACCTTTTCCAGTTACTTCCGCAGAATAGCTTCCACGAAGAATATCGATCAACAAGCCTGTACTGATTTGTTGTTCTGTGCGGGCGATGGCACTTAATGCCTTTTGCACAATGACTGTACCGTCAAATCGTTGAGGAGGATTTTTACAAACATCACAGTTACCGCAATCCTCTGTGGTTGTTTCTCCGAAATAGCTTAACAGAATCCTTCTCCGGCAAATATCGGATTCAGCATATTGTTGCATCCGTTGTAGTTTTTCCAGATTGATGTTCTGCTGATTGCTTTCCGAAGCAAATTTAGTGAGTAATATGAGATCTCCGAGTGAATAAAACAGGACAGTACTGCTGGGGAGGCCGTCACGTCCGGCACGGCCTATTTCCTGATAAAAACTTTCTATACTTTTGGGAAGATTATAATGTATGACCCAGCGGACATTTGATTTATCGATCCCCATTCCGAATGCAATGGTGGCACATACCACCTGTATGCGGTCATTGATAAAGTCATCCTGTGTTTCGTCCCGGTGTTGGGCGGATAATCCGGCATGATAGACACCGCAGCGGATACCCTGCTTTTGCAACATCTGTGCAACGGTTTCTGTCTTACTCCGGCTCATACAGTAAATAATCCCACTTTCTTTCCCGTGACGGTGAATAAATTCTAAGATAGCCTTGTTCTTTTCCTTCGCTTGAAACCCACGTTTCACAGTCAGACTGATGTTGGGGCGGTCGAAGGATGAGATGAAGACACGTGGATGGTTGAGGTGTAATTGCCGTGCGATGTCTTCGCGCGTGATTTTATCCGCAGTGGCAGTTAGGGCGACAATCGGTATTTGCGGAAATTGTTGGTGGAGCACTCCCATTTGTGTGTATTCCGGACGGAAGTCATGTCCCCATTGTGAAATGCAATG
The DNA here is from genome assembly GCF_047310725.1 of Bacteroides sp. 90-K9/2. Lineage (NCBI taxonomy): Bacteria > Pseudomonadati > Bacteroidota > Bacteroidia > Bacteroidales > Bacteroidaceae > Bacteroides > Bacteroides sp. 90-K9/2. Next base: position 27,469 of record NZ_JBCGVL010000018.1, on the reverse strand, counting down.
CGCTTCATCAATAGCAAACAGAGAGATGTTCATATCCCGCAATAAATAATCCTTTTCTGCTAAAAGTTTTTCCGGTGAAATGTAAAGCAGCTTCAGTCGCCCCTCAATGCAGGCACGTCGCAGATGAACGTTTTCCGTTTCGTTATTACTGCTGTTCAGTGCCCCGGCTGCGATGCCGTTTGCCAGCAATGCTTCTACCTGATCTTTCATCAATGAGATGAGTGGAGAAACGACAACAGCGGTACCTTTGCAAAGCAGTGCAGGAAGTTGGTAGCAGATCGATTTCCCCCCGCCAGTAGGCATTAATACCAGTGCATCCTGCTTATTCAGGACATGGCGGATGATTTCTTCTTGCAGCGGACGGAAACTATCGTATCCGAAATATGTCTTTAGAGTTTCTCTTATTGATGCTAATTTATCCATGCCGCAAAGGTACATTTTTCTTCGGCAATTTTCATCATGTGTAGATTTCTGTTTCTGATATGAATTATAAATAAGTTAAAGTTTCTTATTATTCGAGGCTATTCCTTCTTTTTCAAGGTTTTTGATTGTTTATTTAGAAAAAAAATGCACAAAATAATTGTGTGTTTAAAAAAAAAGTAAGACATTTGTAACATGTTATGTTGCAAATGAGCAATTATTAACAAATGAACAAACCCTAACCAGTTAATTCAATGAGTGATTTAGAGAACAAAAAAACGGAAGAAACTCCGAAAAAACGTCCCTACAATTTGAGGGAAAAGAAAGAAAAGAAGGCTGCATACAGGTCTTTAATTAGACCGGAATTGGCAGACGAGTTGTATGACAAAATCTTGAATATCATCGTTGTACAGAAGAAGTACAAGGATCCTGATTATTCAGCTAAGGACTTGGCGAAAGAATTGAAGACGAATACTCGTTACCTTTCTGCAGTAGTGAACTCACGCTTTGGTATGAACTATTCTTGCCTGTTGAATGAATACAGAGTAAAAGATGCTTTGCATTTATTGACGGACAAACGTTATGCCGACAAAAATGTGGAAGAAATTAGTGCTATGGTTGGCTTTGCAAATCGTCAATCTTTTTACGCTGCATTTTACAAAAACGTAGGTGAAACTCCTAACGGATATCGCAAAAAACATTTGGAAAATAAGAAATAATTGCGCGTTCCGAAACTGATCAAAAGGAATTACCTCTGAAAGATAAATTTTGGGGATAATTCCTTTTCTCATTTTAATTAATCAATGCTAGCATTATGAGAAAACATCTGATTTTAATGACAGTGGCCGCCACGCTTTTAACGTCGTGCGGAGGAAGTAAAACAACAACTGCTGAAGCAGGAAAATTTGATTATACAGTGGAACAATTTGCTGATTTACAGATATTGCGTTATAAGGTTCCCGGATTTGAGGAACTGACGCTGAAACAGAAGGAACTGATTTATTACCTGACAGAGGCTGCTCTGGAAGGAAGGGATATTCTGTTTGACCAGAATGGAAAATATAATTTGAGAATCCGTAGGATGCTCGAAGCAGTATATACAAACTATCAGGGAGATAAAACGACGCCTGATTTTAAAAACATGGAGGTGTATCTGAAAAGGGTATGGTTCTCCAATGGTATTCATCACCACTATGGTATGGAGAAATTTGTGCCGAACTTCTCACAGGAATTTTTGAAACAGGCCGTGCTCGGTCTGGATGCCAAGTTGCTTCCATTGGAGAAAGGGCAGACTGCCGAACAGCTTTGTGCCGAACTGTTTCCGGTGATTTTCGATCCGACGGTTATGCCGAAACGGGTAAACCAAGCGGATGGCGAAGATCTTGTGTTGACCTCTGCTTGTAATTATTATGATGGAGTGACGCAGAAAGAGGCGGAAAGTTTCTATAGCGTGCTGAAAGATCCGAAAGATGAAACACCGGTTTCTTATGGACTGAATAGTCGTTTGGTAAAAGAAAACGGGAAGTTGACAGAGAAGGTTTGGAAAGTAGGCGGGCTTTATACACAGGCAATTGAGAAGATTGTTTATTGGCTGAAGAAAGCGGAAGGTGTGGCAGAGAATGAGGCACAAAAAGCTGTTATCACCAAGCTGATCCAATTTTATGAAACCGGTGATTTGAAAGATTTTGATGAATATGCGATTCTTTGGGTGAAAGACCTTGACTCACGGATCGATTTTGTGAACGGATTTACCGAAAGTTACGGCGATCCTTTGGGGATGAAAGCGAGCTGGGAATCTTTGGTGAACTTCAAAGATCTGGAATCGACACACCGTACGGAGATTATCAGCAGTAACGCGCAATGGTTTGAAGATCATTCTCCGGTTGATAAGTCTTTTAAGAAAGAAAAGGTGAAAGGCGTATCGGCTAAAGTAATCACTGCCGCTATTCTTGCGGGTGATCTTTATCCGGCAACTGCTATCGGTATCAATCTGCCGAATGCCAACTGGATTCGTGCCCATCATGGCTCCAAATCGGTGACTATCGGAAACATAACGGATGCTTATAATAAAGCTGCTCATGGAAACGGATTCAACGAAGAATTTGTTTATAGTGATGCGGAATTACAGCTGATCGATGCTTATTCTGACTTGACGGATGAGCTTCATACAGACTTGCATGAATGTCTGGGACACGGTTCCGGCAAGTTGCTTCCGGGGGTAGATCCTGATGCATTGAAGGCTTATGGTTCTACTATCGAAGAGGCACGGGCCGATTTATTCGGATTGTATTATGTAGCCGATCCGAAGCTGGTGGAATTGGGGCTGCTCTCTTCTCCCGATGCTTATAAGGCTCAATACTATACTTATCTGATGAATGGGTTGATGACACAACTGGTACGTATTGAACCGGGAAATAGTGTTGAAGAAGCTCACATGCGCAATCGCCAGCTGATAGCCCGTTGGGTATTTGAAAAGGGGGCTGCTGATAAAGCGGTGGAACTGGTGAAAAAAGACGGAAAGACTTATGTGGTTATCAATGACTATCAGAAGGTACGTCAACTTTTCGGTGAATTATTAGCTGAAATCCAGCGCATCAAGTCGACTGGTGATTTTGAAGGTGCCCGTACATTGGTAGAAAACTATGCGGTAAAAGTGGATCCGGCTCTGCATGCAGAAGTTTTGGAACGTTATAAGAAGCTGAATCTGGCTCCTTACAAAGGCTTTGTGAATCCGAAATACGAACTGGTGACAGATGAAAACGGAACTGTTACAGATGTCACAGTTTCCTATGATGAGGGTTATGTAGAACAAATGTTGCGTTACAGCACTGATTATTCTCCGTTGCCTTCAATAAACAACTGATTTGAAATGGATATTAAAGAACAATTGAAAGATATCAAGACACAGCTCCGTCTCTCTATGAACGGGGCTGTGTCCCAAAGTATGCGTGAGAAAGGGCTGGTTTATAAACTCAATTTCGGAGTAGAACTGCCCCGCATCAAGATGATTGCCGAAAGTTATGAGAAGAATCATGACCTGGCACAGGCTCTGTGGAAAGAGGACATTCGCGAATGTAAAATTCTGGCGGGAATGCTTCAGCCGATTGAAACATTTTATCCCGAGATAGCCGACATTTGGGTAGAAAATATCCGGAATATCGAGATAGCCGAACTGACTTGCATGAATCTCTTCCAGCATTTGCCGTATGCTCCGGCCAAATCTTTTCACTGGATTGCTGACGAGCAGGAGTATATACAGACTTGTGGTTTTCTGACGGCCGCCCGTCTTCTGATGAAGAAAGGCGATATGACTGAACGCGCTTCCGGTGAATTACTCGATCAGGCGATCTGTGCCGTACATTCCGACAGTTATCACGTTCGTAACGCTGCTTTACTGGTTATCCGCAAATATATGCAGCATAGTGAAGAACATGCCTTTCAAGTATGCCGTCTGGTGGAGGGAATGGCTGATTCTACCTTGGAAGGGGAGCAGATGCTCTACAACATGGTGAAAGAAGAGACTGAAGAATAATTAACCCATTACTTATTTCTAAGAATTTCTTTTGCTTTCCGCAAAAAAGGCTTAACTTTGTTCGCGCTAATTTTGGCTGATGATGGAAACTCAAAACGTGAAAGATACAGTAAGGCAGATATTCACGGAATATCTCACGGCGAACGGGCATCGTAAGACTCCTGAACGTTACGCCATACTCGATACTATTTATTCTATCGACGGTCACTTCGATATTGACATGCTTTATTTACGGATGATGGACCAGGAGAATTTCCGGGTGAGCCGTGCAACTCTCTACAACACTATTATCCTCCTTATTAATGCACGATTGGTCATTAAGCATCAGTTCGGCACTTCTTCCCAATACGAAAAATCATATAATCGCGAGACACATCATCATCAGATATGTACTCAATGTGGTAGAGTGACCGAGTTTCAGAACGAGGAATTACAGCATGCCATTGAAAATACGAAATTGAGCCGCTTCCAGCTTTCACATTACTCCTTATATATATATGGAGTATGTAGTAAGTGCGACAGAGCTAACAAACGGAAAAAAGTAAATAACAACAATAAAAAAGAAAAATGAAAGTAGATGTTCTATTAGGATTACAATGGGGCGACGAAGGTAAAGGAAAAGTAGTCGACGTTTTAACACCTAAGTATGATGTGGTTGCTCGTTTTCAGGGCGGCCCGAATGCCGGTCACACGCTTGAGTTCGAAGGACAGAAATATGTGCTCCGCTCTATTCCTTCCGGTATTTTTCAGGGAAACAAGGTAAACATCATCGGTAACGGTGTGGTACTTGATCCCGCATTGTTTAAGGCAGAGGCAGAAGCACTTGAGGCATCAGGTCATCCGCTGAAAGAACGTTTGCACATTTCAAAGAAAGCTCATCTGATTCTTCCGACACACCGTATTCTGGATGCTGCTTATGAAGCAGCCAAAGGAGATGCCAAAGTAGGAACTACCGGCAAAGGGATCGGTCCTACTTATACGGATAAAGTGAGCCGTAACGGTGTTCGTGTAGGTGACATTCTTCATAACTTCGATGAGAAGTATGCTGCTGCGAAGGCTCGTCACGAGCAAATCCTGAAGAGTCTGAATTATGAATATGACCTGACAGAATTGGAAAAAGCATGGTTGGAAGGTATCGAATACCTGAAACAATTCCATTTTGTAGATAGCGAACATGAAGTGAATAATCTGTTGAAAGATGGTAAGAGTGTTCTTTGTGAAGGAGCTCAGGGTACTATGCTTGATATTGATTTCGGTTCATATCCGTTTGTGACTTCTTCCAATACCGTATGTGCGGGAGCCTGCACCGGACTGGGAGTGGCGCCTAACCGTATAGGTGAAGTATATGGTATTTTCAAAGCATACTGTACTCGTGTAGGAGCAGGTCCGTTCCCATCAGAACTATTTGATGAAACAGGTGACAAGATGTGTACTTTGGGACATGAATTCGGTTCTGTTACCGGACGTAAACGTCGTTGCGGATGGATCGACCTGGTAGCGCTGAAGTATTCCGTTATGATAAACGGGGTTACCAAATTGATTATGATGAAGAGCGATGTACTCGATACTTTCGAAACAATCAAAGCTTGTGTTGCTTACAAAGTGAACGGTGAAGAAATCGATTATTTCCCGTATGACATCACAGAAGGGGTAGAACCAGTGTATGCGGAACTTCCCGGCTGGCAGACGGATATGACTAAGATGCAGAGCGAAGATGAATTCCCGGAAGAATTCAACGCTTATCTGACTTTCCTGGAAGAGCAGCTTGGTGTAGAAATCAAGATTGTTTCCGTAGGACCGGACAGAGCACAGACGATCGAACGTTATACTGAAGAATAACAATTGATTAGGCACGGATTACACGGATTTCACGGTTTCTTTTTAATTAATACCGTGAAATCCGTGTAATCCGTGCCTAAAATATTTCTTCTCTGCGATAGCGCATTTACCGATTTAACCTTTTTCAAGCCTATAATAATGTACGCCTTATGAAAACACGTTTTATAACTTTCCTTTTGTTGTTCGTCATGAACTTGGGAGTATTTGCACAATTTCCCTATCAACCTGCTGAAGAGAATCTGAAAGCACGACAGGAATTTCAAGACAATAAGTTTGGCATTTTTCTTCACTGGGGGCTATATGCTATGCTCGCTTCCGGTGAGTGGACTATGTCAAATAATAATCTGAATTATAAAGAGTATGCCAAACTGGCAGGTGGATTCTATCCTTCCAAGTTTGATGCGGATAAATGGGTGGCTGCTATTAAAGCTTCGGGAGCTAAATATATCTGTTTCACTACCCGTCATCACGAAGGTTTTTCTATGTTTGATACCAAGTATTCGGATTATAACGTAGTCAAAGCCACCCCTTTTAAAAGAGATATCGTGAAAGAACTGGCAGCAGCCTGTGCCAAGCAGGGTATCAAGCTTCATTTTTATTACTCACATCTTGACTGGGCGCGTGAGGACTATCCTTGGGGACGTACAGGGCAGGGGACAGGACGTGCGAACTCGAAAGGGGATTGGAAAAGTTATTATCAATTCATGAATAATCAGTTGACGGAGTTGCTGACGAATTATGGTCCCATAGGTGCTATCTGGTTTGACGGATGGTGGGATCAGGACCAGAATGAAAAATTCGATTGGGAATTACCGGAGCAATATAGGCTGATTCATAGACTCCAGCCGGGATGTCTTATCGGTAACAATCATCACCAGACACCTTTTGAAGGTGAAGATATTCAGATTTTTGAACGTGATCTGCCCGGTGAAAATTCTGCCGGACTTTCCGGGCAAGATGTAAGCCATCTGCCGTTGGAAACTTGTGAAACAATGAATGGCATGTGGGGATATAAGATTACCGACCAGGATTATAAATCTACGAAGACATTGATTCATTATCTGGTGAAAGCAGCCGGTAAGAATGCCAATCTTTTGATGAATATCGGTCCTCAACCCGATGGAGAACTTCCTGCGGTAGCTGTGCAACGCTTGGCAGAGATGGGAGAGTGGATGAAACAATATGGCGAAACGATCTATGGAACACGAAGTGGTGTAGTTGCTCCGCATGATTGGGGAGTGACAACACAAAAAGGAAATAAACTCTATGTGCATATCCTTGACCTGAAAGACAGGGCTTTATTCCTGCCGTTGACAGACAAGAAAATTAAGAAAGCAGTCTTGTTTAAAGATCAGTCTCCGGTTCGTTTCACAAAGACGAAAGCAGGTGTTTTGCTTGAGTTTGCAGAGGTTCCGAAAGATATTGACTATGTAGTAGAACTGACAATTGACTAATTTTTAGCTAATTCTTCATAAAAGCGAGGGGAAACTATTCTGACATTGGTAGTTTCCCCTTATTTTTGGCAAACAATTTGTTTCAGAGATATAGAGTAATAATTAAAATTGAAAAGTATATGATGTCTTATTGGGTATTATTTATAGGAATCGCTGTTGTCAGTTGGCTGGTGCAGATGAATTTGCAAAACAAATTCAAGAAGTACTCTAAGATTCCTACAGGAAACGGAATGACAGGACGCGATGTTGCTTTGAAGATGTTGCATGACAATGGAATTTATGATGTACAGGTTACACATACGCCGGGACGATTGACCGACCACTACAATCCTACTAACAAAACCGTGAATTTGAGTGAAGGAGTGTATGAAAGTAACAGCATTATGGCGGCTGCCGTAGCAGCCCATGAATGTGGACACGCTGTGCAGCATGCACGTATGTACGCTCCGTTGAAAATGCGTAGTGCATTGGTTCCGGTTGTGAACTTTGCTTCTTCCATTATGACGTGGGTATTGTTGGGTGGTATCTTGCTGGTAAACTCTTTTCCGCAGTTATTGCTGGCAGGTATTATCTTGTTCGCCATGACTACCCTGTTCAGCTTTATCACGCTGCCGGTGGAAATCAATGCAAGTAAACGTGCATTGGTATGGTTGAGCTCATCCGGCATTACTAATTCGTATAATCATGCACAGGCTGAAGATGCTCTTCGTTCTGCTGCTTATACGTATGTAGTTGCTGCATTAGGTTCACTGGCTACATTGGTTTACTACATCATGATCTTCATGGGTAGAAGAGACTAAGAAATGAAAGAGGGAAAAGGCAGGTTTGCCAGCTTCCTTCTATAAAATAAAAAGAGATCCTCCGCAGTCTTTCCGAAGACTATGGAGGATTTTTTTTAGTATATGTAAGCATTGCTCGGAAATTTGCAGTAAATTTGCACAATTAAAATTATAAACAGTAATATGATGGCAGCAAAACCAAGTATTCCTAAAGGAACTCGTGACTTTTCGCCGGTAGAAATGGCGAAGCGTAATTATATATTCAATACGATTCGTGACGTATATCATTTGTATGGATTTCAGCAGATAGAGACTCCTTCGATGGAGATGCTTTCTACACTGATGGGAAAGTACGGCGATGAAGGGGATAAACTACTCTTTAAGATTCAGAATTCAGGAGATTATTTTTCCGGGATTACTGACGAAGAATTGTTAAGCCGTAATGCTGCCAAACTGGCAAGCAAATTCTGTGAGAAAGGTTTGCGTTATGATTTGACAGTACCTTTTGCCCGCTACGTGGTGATGCATCGTGATGAAATCACTTTCCCGTTCAAACGTTATCAGATTCAACCGGTATGGCGTGCCGACCGTCCGCAGAAGGGACGCTATCGTGAATTTTATCAATGCGATGCTGATGTTGTAGGAAGTGATTCATTACTGAATGAAGTGGAATTGATGCAGATTGTCGATGCTGTTTTCAGTCGTTTCAATATTCGTGTATGTATTAAGATTAACAACCGTAAGATTCTTTCCGGTATCGCTGAAATTATAGGTGAATCAGATAAGATTGTCGATATTACCGTAGCGATTGATAAACTGGATAAAATCGGTTTGGATAATGTAAATGCCGAACTGAAAGAGAAGGGGATCAGTGATGAGGCTATTGCCAAGTTGCAGCCGATTATTCTTCTTAGCGGTACGAATGCGGAAAAGTTGGCAACATTGAAAAATGTATTATCAGCCAGTGAAGTAGGATTGAAGGGAGTGGAAGAAAGCGAATTTATCCTGAATACATTGGAAGCAATGGGCTTGAAGAATGAAATCGAACTTGACCTGACACTAGCTCGCGGACTGAACTATTATACAGGTGCTATCTTTGAAGTGAAAGCATTGGATGTGCAGATTGGCAGTATCACAGGAGGTGGCCGTTATGATAATCTGACCGGAGTATTCGGTATGGCAGGAGTGTCGGGAGTAGGTATCTCTTTTGGTGCAGACCGTATCTTCGACGTATTGAACCAACTCGATCTTTATCCGAAAGAAGCTGTAAATGGAACAGAAATTCTGTTTATCAACTTCGGTGAAAAGGAGGCAGCTTTCTCTATGGCAATTCTGGCTAAAGTGCGTGCTGCAGGTATTCGTGCAGAGATTTTCCCGGATGCATCCAAGATGAAGAAACAGATGAGTTATGCCAATGCAAAGAATATTCCGTTTGTAGCTATTGTCGGTGAGAATGAAATGAACGAAGGCAAAGCAATGCTGAAGAATATGGAGACAGGAGAACAGAATCTTGTTTCAGCAGAGGAGCTGATTGCTGTTGTGAAGAAATAAGCAGTTAATAATTTACTATATATTGTGAGAGTTCGGTATTACACCGGACTCTTTTTTTGACTGGGATTTAATACTTTATTTGATCTAGTATGCCATTGAGGAAAGCAATTGCCACTCCATAATTCGTCATAGGAATATGTTGCTCCCGTGCGCGTTCAATACGACTAAGTACGTATTTACGATTGAACATACATGCTCCGCAATGGATAACGAGAGAGTAAGGAGTCAGGTCCTGTGGAAAGTCGGTTCCGGCTACCATATCAATTTGCAGATTCTCTCCAATTCGTTTCCGTAACAAACGGGGAAGTTTCACTCTTCCTATATCTTCTGAAAGGGGAGCGTGTGTACAAGCTTCCGCTATCAGTACACGTGACGATTCCGTTAGTCCTTCAATGGCAGTTGCACTTTCTACATAATAATGAATATCACCTTTATATCCAGCGAAAAGCACAGAGAAAGAGGTTAGTTCACTTTCCTTTGGCTTCTGTTCATAAATAGTCTTGAAGACCTGTGAATCGGTGACGATTAATTTCGGGGGACGGGCAAGAGCTTGCAGGGTTGCCGAAAATTTGTCAGTGGTACAAGTCACTACGAGACATTTCTTATCCAACAATTCGCGGATAGTCTGCACTTGGGGCAGAATCAGTCTGCCTTTGGGAGCCTGAATATCCTGCGGCATGACCAGAAGTACAAGGTCGTTTTCTGTAACAAGCTCTCCGGTGATACTCTGTTGACCGAAATCTGAAGGTAGTTTTTCGAGAATGGCTTGCCGGATCTGTTCAATTCCTGTCTTTTCTTTGACACTGATAAGTAATGGGCGTATTTTACATTCGTTCTCAATATACGTAGCTAAGCTATCGCTATTTTCTCGTATATCTATTTTGTTCAATATCGGAATGACAGGGATATTTTTCTCTTTCAATAATGTCAGCATCTCCTTTTCATGAGAAAAAGTAGTGTCTCCGCATAGTAGCAATGCAATATCCGTTTTCTCGATAGCCTTTAAAGTCCGGCTGATACGCAGCTCCCCCAGTTCTCCCTCATCATCGAACCCCGGAGTATCTATAAACAAACACGGACCAATACCTTGAATTTCCATAGCTTTGGATACAAGGTCGGTAGTCGTTCCCGGAGTATTTGAAACGAGGGCGGTGTCCTGTCCTGTCAATGCATTGATAAGAGAAGATTTACCACAGTTTCGTCTACCGAAAAGGGCTATATGAAGTCTGTTTGCATTTGGAGTATCTGTTAAGTTCATAATTAATAATTTTTTAATGTGCAAATGTGCCAATTGGCTGCGCATGAATGAACTAATTGACATATTAGCACATTGACACATTGGCGTATTATTTAAAATCTAAAATCTCTTTGCCCTGCGGCTATGGCTTTGAGGTTTCGGATAGCTATTTCCCTGATTTTGGGGTTGGGGATCCGGTCTGTTTCTTTTAGAATCAATTCTAATCCTTTCTGGCGGGTATCTTCGGAAGCATAATCTTCCAGATACTCTTTCAGGGTCATCAGTGCATTGGGGCCGCAACAGTTGGCTATCTGGCCGGATTTTACTAATGACATGAAACGGTCGCCTGTCCGTCCTTCCCGGTAACAGGCAGTACAGAAACTGGGGATATATCCGAGTTCGAGCAACCAGTTGACCACTTCGTCCAATGTCCGGGTATCGCTTACGTCAAATTGCGCGGAATTATGGTCGGGTAATTCTGTTTCAGCATATCCGCCTACACTGGTGCGTGAACCGCCGCTGATTTGTGAGATACCCAATTCGAGCACCTTTTTACGTGATTCTTGTGATTCACGTGTGGAAATAATCATTCCCGTATAAGGAACGGCCATACGGATAACAGCTACAATCTTACTGAATATCTCATCGGAGATTGCATTCGGAAAATCTCCCGCATCAATGTCGTCCGCCGAACAGATACGCGGCACGCTGATTGTATGAGGACCTACACCAAATTTGGCTTCCAGATGTTCGGCATGCATTAACAATCCGATAAAATCATACCGATAAGTATTCAAACCGAAAAGCACACCAATACCTACATCATCGATTCCCCCTTCCATGGCACGGTCCATCGCTTCGGTGTGATAGGCGTAATTACTCTTGGGGCCGGTGGGATGAAGCGCTTCGTAGTTGTCCTTGTGATAAGTCTCCTGGAATAAGATATACGTACCGATACCTGCCTCTTTTAATCGGCGATAATTTTCTACTGTAGTGGCTGCGATATTTACGTTTACGCGGCGGATAGCTCCGTTTTTATGTTTGATACTGTAAATCGTTTGAATAGATTCCAGAATATATTCTATCGGATTTAGTGACGGATGTTCACCCGCTTCAAGAGCGAGCCGCTTATGTCCCATATCCTGCAAGGCAATCACTTCCCGGCGAATTTCCTCCTGCGTCAGCTTCTTGCGTGCAATCGTTTTGTTTTTAGCATGATACGGACAATATACGCAACCATTTACGCAATAGTTTGATAAATAAAGTGGTGCGAACATGACAATGCGGTTGCCGTAAAACTTCTGTTTGATTTCTTTGGCGAGATGAAAGATACGTTCTATCAGGTCAGGTTGGTTACATTCCAGCAGAACGGCTGCTTCCCGGTGCGTCAGTCCTTTGCACAGAGCAGCTTTTTCAATCAGTTGTTCAATCAGGACACGGTTATCCTTATTCTTCTGCGTATATTCCAGCGTATCCAGAATCTCTTCATGATGGATAAACTCTTCTGCTTTTGATGAATCTTTTTGGTATATCATATATTTTCTGTTTTTTCACCATGAGTTGCCCGAATATCACAGATTAAGATTTAATCCGAAATAAATCTTTGTGAATCTGTGCAGTCCGTGGTGCACTTAAAGTCGCCTCTTTCGGTAGAAATCTCGTAACCGATGGCATTCAACTGCTTTTGTAAGGCAGCCAGCCCTTCGGCAGATTCCGCTCCGAGTGAAGCTTTGTCATTGTATAATTCGTATTTTCTTCGCTCCTCCCGGGGAGACAGGTTGGGCATAACCACATTGGCACCTGCTAAAATACCCCGTTCCCTGCCATCAGGAATGAGAGTGGCAAGAGCTGTTGTTGCCGGAATCAATGCGGACGGATGCATCAGGCGGAAGATGGATAATAGAAGAATCGTCTGTTCCACCGTTCCGCTGGGATGTTCTGCAAAAGGCGTGTCATGATGCGGCAGGAAAGGTCCGATGCCAATCATTTCCGGGCGGAGCTTTTCTATAAACAATAGATCCTCAATGATATGCTCTACTGTTTGTCCCGGACTGCCGACCATAATTCCGGTTCCTGTCTGATAACCGATCTCTTTCAAATCCGCTAAACATTGCAGACGTTGTTTGCCGGACATTTCCGCCGGATGCAGTTGCCGGTAATGCAACTCATTATAAGTTTCGTGACGTAACAGATAACGGTTGGCTCCGGCACGGAAGAAACGTTCGTATGCCTCACGTGATTTTTCACCGAGCGACAGCGTAATGGCACAATCCGGATACTCCTGTCTGATACGGGCGACGGTCATTTCTATCTGATCGTCTGTCAGTGCAGGATCCTCTCCTCCTTGTAATACAAAGGTGCGGAATCCCAGTTCATAGCCCTGTTTGCAACAGTCCAGTATACTCTTCCGGCTTAACCGGTAACGTTCGATATTCGGATTTCCTTTTCGAATACCACAGTAATAACAGTTATTCCGGCAGCAGTTGCTGATTTCAATCAGTCCGCGGATATAAATTTTGTTTCCGAAGTGGAGGAGTGTGACTTCCTGCGCCTGTTTATTGATGTAACGCAGATTTTCTGCGTCACATCCGGTCAACAGTTGCCGGAATTCTTCCGGTGTCAGTGTTCTTTCCTGTCGTAGTTTATCGATCCATTGTTTCATAGCTCTCTTTCCGTTTGAGCAGCTCTTGTGCCAGTTGGCGACGTCCCGAAACAATGTCATTATGCGTACTCGGTCCGGTGATACATCCTCCTTCGCATGCCATCACTTCAATAAACTGTCCGGCAGCCTTTCCCGTCTTGGCACAGGCACGCAGCAGAGCGATATTCTTTTTATTGATGTCCGACACTTGTATCGCATTGATTTTCTCCGCTTCTTCTTTCAGATAAGCTTTGACAGCTCCCATCACACCACCTGCCTGTGCAAATCCGTGTGCTTCGCGAACGGAAGTATGTAATACGGAGAACTCCTGCATTTGTTCCAGCTGAATGTCCAGCCCGTCGAGAATCGAACCGATTTCTTCGAACGTCAGGATATAATCCACAGCTTCATCGCGGCGTACTTCTTTTCGTTTTGCTACGCAAGGACCGACAAATACAATCTTAGCATCCGGATGCTTTTCTTTGGCAATCCGTGCGGTGTAGTACATCGGTGATCCGGTGGTAGAAACATAAGGTTTCATATCCGGAATATGTTTCTCTACCAGTTCGATATAAGAAGGACAACAGGAAGTTGTCATAAACTTCTGACCCTCTTCCAACTTCTCCAACAACTCGTGAGCTTCATTGCTAGTGGTTGACATGGCGCCTTCGGCCACTTCGATCACATCGGTAAATCCTATTTCTTTGAAAGCACCGTATACTTGTCCGATGGAAGTCTTGAACTGTCCCAAAATAGATGGAGCAATGATGGCAACCATCTTTTCTCCTTTCCGGATCCGTTGCAATACATCGAACGTTTGCGAGATTTCGAAGATAGCACCGAACGGACAAGCATTCATGCATTTTCCGCAATAGATACATTTGCTTTCATCAATATACTCTATACCATGTTCATCTTTACTGATAGCCTTTACCGGACAAGATTCTTCACAAGGTACGGGAATATATACAATAGCGTGATAAGGACAACTTTTGTGACAAATACCGCAACTGACACACGTGTCATGGTCAATCATTGCCTGACCGTTTTTCTTGAAACGTATCGCATCCTTGGGGCAGTTCATATAACAGCTACGTGCCACACATCCGCGGCAAAGGTTGGTTATTTCATAATTGATTTGTATGCAGGAAGAACAGGCCTCATCGATGACGCACATGATATTCTCCTTTTCCGGTTCGGGGCGGCTCAATGCCAGTCGTGCATATTCGGAAAGCGGGGTAACTTCGTCGTGTTCGTCTGTCATATCCAGACCCATCAAGGGAAAAGTCTTGTATCTCCACACCGCACGTTCTTTGTGTATACAACAACGTCCTACAGGTTTTGATTTTCGTGGACTCAACTCAATCGGGAGCCGGTCTATCTTTTCCACTAATTCATCGTTTTTCCAGAGTCTGACAAGGTCCGCCAGCAATTTATGCCGGACAATCATAATATTATTCGTAAATGCCATATTGTAATAAAAGGTTGTTAGTTGGTGCAAAGATACGAACACTATTTCAATATTTAAGTTTTTTGAAACATTCTTGTAACTTTTTTGTAGCCTTCGCGTGCTATCTTTGTGGTGGACAAAAAATAAGAGGAGGCAGAGTTATGAATAGCAGTATTTTTGAACAGCGCAGTCGTTTTGCCATGATTGGTGCATTGATGGTTATTATCAGCCTGATGTTTTTATTCTACATGGGAAGTTCTTTGGTAAGCTCTACCAAAAAATATCTGGAGCAGATACATGAGATAGAGATCACTTGTATCGACACGGACGAATAAAAACAAGCAACCGGAAGGATAGGATAATCCGGAGGAAATTTGTATTTTTGCCGGAAGAAAAAACAGACCTTATGGAAGAAAAGAATAAAGCTTGGAAAACGGTGAGTAGCAAATATTTATTTCGCCGTCCATGGCTGACTGTGCGTTGCGAAGATATGCTACTTCCCAATGGTAACCATATCCCCGAATATTATATCCTTGAGTATCCCGACTGGGTAAATACCATTGCCATTACCAAAGACGGTAAATTCGTTTTTGTCCGCCAGTACCGTCCGGGAATCGAACGAACTTGTTATGAACTGTGTGCCGGTGTCTGCGAGAAGGAAGATGCTTCGCCATTGGTGTCCGCCCAGCGTGAATTGTGGGAAGAAACGGGCTATGGAAAAGGAAACTGGCAAGAGTATATGGTGATTTCCGCTAATCCGAGCACTCATACCAATCTGACCTACTGCTTTCTTGCCACAGACGTAGAACTGATAGATCATCAACATCTTGAAGATACTGAAGATATCACTGTACATCTGCTCACATTGGAAGAAGTGAGAAGCCTGCTAGATAAGAACGAAATTATGCAAGCACTGAATGCTGCTCCATTATGGAAATATATCGCAAATCTGTAATTGTGTTTGGAATTCTGTAGAGAAATAATAACTTTGGAGAAAAATTAAATCATTTTATTATGAAAACAGTTTTATGGAGTATTTTTTGTTTGTTTCTCTCCGGATGGGGAAGTATGCAAACGGCATCAGCGCAGGACTTGAAAGAGATGGAAAAGAACTTGTCTGCCATCAACGAGGAATTGAGTCAAAAGACAAAAGAATATAGTTGGCAGCTTGCAGCGGCTTACGCGGATTACTGTGAAGCAAACAATAAATATATAAGTTGGAACGATTTGCCTTATCTGCAACAGGTTGTCGAATATGAGCGTCCTGCTTCTTTGGAAACTTTCCGGTTGGAGCATAAGGCTGCAAAAGACGAGTTGGATAAGTTTTTAAATACATATAAGGAATATAGGGATCTCAAGAAGAAACAGACTGAAGCAGTGACCAAGGAGCAGAAAGATGCTGTATCTGCAGCCTTTGCTGCTTTTTGGAAAAAGTTGAGAAGCGAAGAAAATTCTTATAAAGATTTATATTACGCCGAACGAAAAGCGATCTGCAAATATAGATCGGAGGCCTTGCGGCATGTAATTGCCCATTATAAGGAAGAAAAACAGGAAGTTCCTACTTCTTTTATAAAATATTCAGAACGGTCTTATTTATTGCAGAAAGGTTCTGCTTTGGAGTTGATGCAGAAAGAAATAAGTGCATTGGAAAGTGTGCAGAGAGAACTTGTACGGAATATAACGAGAGCAAAGTATGGCTTGAATGAGACTGAAGAGAAATAAAAGAGAATTTTACACACGCTTGATAAGATAATACGGGATAATCCCTTTTTATGCTGGAGGTCTGGACTGAAAAGTTCAGGCCTCTTTATCTTTCCCCTCAAGTATATATAGAAAAGTTTCTTTTCTCCCTATGCAAACTTCCTTTGCATGGGAAGTAAACTTATTAAGGTTATAGGGTAATCTATAAACGCAACTTTTGTTTATAAAATTGCAACTTGCATTTATATAAATGAAACTTCCGTTTTTATAAACGCAACTTGCGTTTATAGATTGAAGTAAAGGGGAAGTAACTTTGCCCGGTAGGGAAAGCAAGTTCTCTCCTTATCGAAAAGAAGTTTTCTAATAATACTTTGAACGATAGATAGTGAGGATTCGGACAGGGATGTATGTTTGTTCAGCGCTATTCCAATACAAAAATAATAGTCTCATTTACAGGTGCCCAGTCATAGATAAACTTGGCGTGGGAAGTCGCGTTTCGTACACACATATGCGAACGCGGTGTCGTTCCCAACGACGGACTATATTCAATCTGCGTCTTGCGGGGAGCATTGACCGGTACTCCATGGATATAGGCCCCATCTGTGAAACGGCTGGCATAAGGCGCATAACCTCCCGTTTCTTTCGAACCGTCTTTTAAAAATACCATCTTTACTTTCTTTTCCTGTAAAACAAACATACCTAACGGAGTTTCCTGTGCATATGGCGGCAGATGACGTCCCGTAGTGGAAGGATTCATACTGCGAACCACCCATTGACCTTTTCCGCTACGTTCGAGAGAAGTGATGTTCTGATTGTGGCGGTCTATGAAAATAGCTTTGTTAAAAACAACCGTATCTCCGATTACTTTGACATACTTTTTAGGAATCATCCATTCATCTCCGGTAAACACCGGTTCTGCTTTAATGAATTTTTCTCCATTTTCGATGAAACGGGTCAGTTCTCCATCCTGCCCGTAACGTTCGGGTACCAATGTGTCAGTCAGCAAATAAAGTGGAACGGATTGATAACGTTCTATACCGAGTGTATCTGCCACTCGTCCGTAAGCATTTCTTTTGAAACTTCTCACCAGTGGCGCTTCTCCATTCCTGTTTTTGTAATTCTGGAGAATTGCCCACGTGGAAGGCTGCAACTGTATATTTTCGAGTAAGGCCAGCTGTTCTTTGATTTTATCCCATTGAAACTGCCGGGTAGTGTCTTTATAAGGATAGATATCATCCAATGTATATTGGTCGTACAACAAATCTTTAGTGATTTGTATCTGCTCTGCTGTGAGTTTTTTATCAACTGGTTTAACTTCGGGTTGAACTATTGTATCTTGCAACAGCGAGTCTGTTTGTTGTCCGTGTACAGGAGGAATCTCTCCTGAACGCGAAGTGCAGGAGTAGAAAACGCAAGAGGCGATGATGAGGCCGGATGCTATTCTATTCATATTATTTATACAGTGCATTTGATGGTTCGTTTACGAATATACGTCATTATAAGGAATAATCCTTTTGTTTTGTTTAAAAAGTGGGAGACAAATATACTTTTTTGCCATACAATGCAAGTTGTCAGTCATTTTGTCAGTCAAATTCTGACAAAGAATCATTTATTTACTTTGGCACGCTTTTCGCAATAACTTTAGCGTTCCGCCTGAAAAATGGCGGATAACATCTACTATTAAATGTATAACTAAAATATAACAAGTAACTATGAACATTAAACCATTAGCAGACAGAGTGCTTATCCTCCCTGCACCTGCAGAAGAAAAAACAATTGGTGGTATCATTATCCCTGATACAGCAAAAGAAAAACCTTTGAAGGGTGAAGTTGTGGCAGTAGGTCACGGTACGAAAGACGAAGAAATGGTATTGAAAGTAGGCGATACAGTTCTTTATGGTAAATATGCCGGAACAGAACTTGACGTTGAAGGTACTAAATATCTGATCATGCGTCAGAGCGATGTTCTCGCTGTTTTGGGTTAATTAATAATAGTAAATAAATCTTTAAATAGTAAATAAAGAAATGGCAAAAGAAATATTATTCAATATCGATGCCCGTGACCAATTGAAAAAAGGTGTCGATGCTTTGGCAAATGCAGTAAAAGTAACTCTGGGCCCGAAAGGACGTAACGTTATCATCGAGAAGAAATTCGGTGCTCCGCACATCACAAAAGATGGTGTGACAGTAGCAAAGGAAATCGAATTGTCAGATGCTTACCAGAATACTGGTGCACAGTTAGTAAAAGAAGTTGCTTCTAAAACAGGTGACGATGCCGGTGACGGTACAACTACTGCAACCGTTCTTGCACAGGCTATCGTAGCTGAAGGTTTGAAAAACGTAACTGCCGGTGCTAGCCCGATGGATATCAAACGTGGTATCGACAAAGCCGTTGCCAAAGTGGTAGAATCAATCAAGGATCAGGCTGAAACTGTAGGTGACAACTATGACAAGATCGAACAGGTTGCCACTGTATCTGCAAATAACGACCCGGTAATCGGTAAATTGATTGCTGACGCTATGCGTAAGGTTTCTAAAGACGGTGTGATCACTATCGAAGAAGCAAAAGGAACAGATACTACTATCGGTGTAGTAGAAGGTATGCAGTTCGACCGTGGCTATTTGTCAGCTTACTTCGTGACAAATACGGAAAAGATGGAATGTGAGATGGAGAAACCTTACATCCTGATCTATGACAAGAAGATTTCTAACCTGAAAGATTTCTTGCCTATCCTCGAACCGGCTGTACAGACAGGTCGTCCGCTGTTGGTCATTGCAGAAGATGTAGATAGCGAAGCGTTGACTACATTGGTAGTAAACCGTCTGCGTTCTCAATTGAAGATTTGTGCTGTGAAAGCTCCGGGTTTCGGTGACCGTCGTAAAGAAATGCTGGAAGATATCGCTATCCTGACAGGTGGTGTTGTTATCAGCGAAGAAAAAGGTTTGAAACTGGAACAGGCTACCATCGAAATGTTGGGTACTGCTGACAAAGTTACAGTTACTAAAGACTATACAACTGTTGTAAACGGTGCAGGTAACAAAGACAGCATCAAGGAACGTTGCGAACAGATCAAAGCACAGATTGTAGCAACTAAGTCTGACTATGACCGTGAGAAATTGCAGGAACGTCTGGCTAAATTGTCAGGTGGTGTGGCTGTTCTCTATGTAGGTGCTGCTTCTGAAGTAGAAATGAAAGAAAAGAAAGACCGCGTGGACGATGCTTTGCGTGCAACTCGTGCTGCTATCGAAGAAGGTATCATCCCGGGTGGTGGCGTAGCTTATATTCGTGCAATCGACACTATCGAAAATATGAAGGGTGACAATGCTGACGAAACAACCGGTGTTGAAATCATCAAGCGTGCTATCGAAGAGCCACTTCGTCAGATCGTTGCTAACGCTGGTAAAGAAGGTGCGGTAGTTGTTCAGAAAGTACGTGAAGGCAAAGGTGACTTTGGTTACAATGCTCGTTTGGATATTTACGAAAACTTGCACGCTGCCGGTGTAGTGGACCCTGCTAAGGTTGCTCGTGTAGCTTTGGAAAATGCAGCTTCTATCGCTGGTATGTTCCTGACTACTGAATGTGTAATCGTAGAAAAGAAGGAAGATAAGCCAGAAATGCCGATGGGTGCTCCCGGAATGGGAGGCATGGGCGGAATGATGTAATTCCGGCTTTCGCTTAGAAATATATAATTAAGGATAAGAACCACTTTCCCTGATAGGGGAGGTGGTTCTTTTTTTGGTATTCCTGCAACATCTCTGCCTTCAATTTGTTCGATTGTTGAAATACTCCTATATTTATTGTCTAATTTATTAATAAATCGTGAGATGTTGAAAGTAGTAACATTTATGAAGCAAGTAGCCCGTGGGCTACAGATGGGGGGAAACTTTGGTACTGCTCATGTATACCGTAGCAGTCTCAATGCCATCATTGCTTATTGTGGGAAAGAGGATTTCACCTTTGATGAGGTGAATCCGGAGTGGTTAAAAGGGTTTGAAGTACATCTTCGTAGTCGTGGTTGTAGCTGGAATACCGTCTCCACTTATTTGCGCACGTTTCGTGCAGTTTATAACCGTGCCGTTGATCTTCGTAAGGCACCTTATATTCCTCACCTGTTCCGTTCTGTTTATACAGGCACTCGTGCCGATCATAAACGTGCGTTGGGTGATGAGGATATAAAGAGGGTATTTGTCAAGTTGTCACAGACTTTACCTTGTTCGCAGTCGCTGCGTAAGGCACAGGAATTCTTTATCCTAATGTTTTTATTGCGTGGTTTGCCATTTGTCGATCTCGCCTATTTGCGTAAAAGTGATTTACGTGATAATGTGATTACGTATCGCAGGCGTAAGACAGGACGCACCTTGTCTGTGACACTGACCGCGGAAGCGATGGTTTTGGTAAAGAGGTATATGAATCGTGACAGTTCTTCTCCTTATCTGTTTTCTTTGTTGAAAAGCCGTGAAGGTACTCGGGAAGCTTATCGTGAATACCAGTTGGCATTGCGCACATTCAATCGTCAGTTGATGTTGTTGGGCGAATTGTTGGGACTGGGTGATAGGTTGAGTTCCTATACTGCACGCCACACCTGGGCTACGACAGCTTATTATTGTGAGATTCATCCGGGTATTATTTCCGAAGCGATGGGGCACTCTTCTATCACTGTGACTGAAACGTATTTGAAGCCTTTCAGGAATAAGAAAATTGATGAAGCTAATAAGCAGGTAGTTGATTTTGTTAAGCGGTCTATTTGTGGATTAACCGCTTGATAAATAGTCTGTTACTTTATAGGTAACGGGAGTAATACCGATGCAAATATGAGCATATTTCTTAAAACAACCAAACGAAATCGCACATTTTTTCTAATAAAGCACTCAAAAGGAGAACACAAGCATATAAAACACGTGGATTCTTTGTATTAGGGCTTGTTAACCTCTAAATTTTGCACAAGATTTCCCTCCCCTCTACCGTTTCCTTGAGGTAGGGGTTAAAAAGTTTCATTGCATATTATATCCTTTTCTAGTATTGACTACTCTCAAAGAGCAGGCACAGAGGTTCTTCCGTTACCTATAAAGTAACGGGCATGCTATTATTGAAACTTAGTGTTTAATAATATATTATTAATGTAATTTTTAAGTAGTTATGAAAAGAAAATTTGTAAAAGTGATGTTCTTCGGGGCGTTGGCACTTTCTACTGTCACCTATGTAGGCTGTAAAGACTATGATGATGACATCGACAATCTGCAGACACAGATTGACGCAAACAAAGCTAGCATTGCCGAGTTACAGAATTTTGTGAAAGAAGGTAAATGGGTAACCGCTGTAGAACCAATTACTGATGGATTTAAAATAACTTTTAATGATGGTAAGAGTTATTCTATCGTAAGTGGTGCTGCAGGGGCAAGTGGTACAAAGATTGAGATTGATCCTACTACAAAGAATTGGATTATTGATGGGGAGGACACTGGTATTTGTTCTGAAGGACAGAAAGGTGATAAAGGAGATCAGGGCGACAAAGGTGACCAAGGAGATAAGGGTGACCAAGGTGACAAAGGAGAACAAGGAGATAAAGGGGAAGATGGAAAATCGCCACGTATATCTGCTGATGGCTTTTGGGAAGTTTGGGATGCAGAATCTGGAGAATATAAAAAGACAGAATATGAAGCAGCTTCTCATATCTATGTGACAGCTGATCCTGAAAATCCATTGGTTTGGATATTGAATGTTCTCAATAACGAAACTAAAGAATGGGAAAAGGTTTCTATGCCGAAAGCTGCTCGTATCACTAGTATACGTGCACTTGGCGAAAAAGATGGAAAGGTAGATTTGGGTTCTACTCAAGCTATAGCTACTTTACTCTATGGAGTCGTTGAAGAAGAAAAAGGAGTTACTTTTAATGAAATAACATATCCGAAGGGTACATTCCTTTCTGCCAGAGGTAGTGTAATTTATGCTATGATTAATCCGGTAAATCTGGAACTTAAAGATATACAATCTTATGAAATCGGCTTGACTGATTCTAAAGGTAATACAAATTTTGTTGTATCGGCTATTGATGCGAATATGAGTGAGACTGCTCTGACTCGTGCTGAAAGTACAGCAAATAAAGGCCTTTATAATTTGACAATAAAGTTTGCAGAAGGAGTGGATCCGGATAATTTGAAAGATGATATTGCTTATGCACTAACAACAAAAGATGCATGGGGCAATGAAATCATTTCTCAATATGATGTGAAAGTTACGACAGACGAAACGGAGAAAAAGATTGATAATAAAGAACTGACGAAGCCTTTCAAAACTGTTTATTATTTAGATGAATTGGTTGGTGAACAATTAAATGACGTAGTCGATTATAACTATAGCATCAAAGATGAAGATCTTAAAAAACTCGATGCTACATTCGATAAAGATAATAAAACAATTATCGCTAATAAGGAGGGATCATTGACTGTTATTATCAATTATCTTACTACTGCAGGAAAGAAATACGAGGAAGCTAATGGTGCTAGGTTGGATTTAACATTTGAATATAAGTCAGAAGAAGCTCAAATTGCAGATATGACTTGGGTTGTAAATGGTGATAACCTTACAGCAACTTCAGAGATTGTAGGTCCTTCAGTAGATATCATAAAGGAAAAGATCGCTCGTATTGACTGGAAAATTGCTTATACTGACGGTAAAGTCGAAATCAATGGACAGAAAAACTTGGAATATGTAGACGACGATGAAAGTATTACTTTAGCTTTGGAAGGCTTGGATAAAGATGGAAATAAAACAGAAGAGGCTGATAAGATCGTTAAATATGTGATTAAAGCTACATTTAAGCCTACTAAGATTGCTGCAGTTTCTCATACCGCGACTGTTAAATTCATTAATAATGCCCCTGATGAAGGTTTGAATAACGATGTTTTGTATGAGACATCTTTCACTATTATGATAGATCAGCAAGATAGCAAATTGTTCAAATTTGAACGTGCAGAATCTTACTTTAGCAATGATAATGCAACGGCTTATGGTAAAGCTGAAGATGGGGAAATTTCTTATGATCTTTATACTTTGTATAAGAATACAACAGCTCTTGCAAATGGTAAGCTGTATATAACATTTACTGAGGAAAGACCTTCCAAAGTCGAGAACAATCAAGAAAAGTATGCTCCTGCATGGTTGGATAAAGTTGATGAACCGACAGCAAATTCTGTTATTGCAGTTGAAACTTTTGGCAATTGGGGTGGTGCTTATGATAGTCGTTATATTACTGCATCTTATGCTCCGTTCGGTAACCCTCTATTGAATGCTATTAAGGATAGATTCAACTTAACAGTGAAATCTGAAATATTTGAAGGAATTTTCGAGTATATAGGAGAAGAGGGCACTAAGGATAAACCATTTGAAGTAGATGGAGGACATTCACAGGATTTGTTAGCGGAAAATTTCAAGAAAGAAGATGCTTACGGAAAGGAATATCTGTTTGACGATTCTAGAATTAAATCTGTAACACTTAAACTTGCAAATCAGAATGCAAAAGATTACTTGAAGTTAAGTACTACGGACTTTATTTCAGCTGAAGAGGGAATAGTTGTAATCTCTAAGAAAGATTCTGCAACTCCGATTGTTAATCCTCCTGTATGTGAAATTAATGTTGAGATTACTGACGAATGGGGTAAGACAACGATTGAGACGATCTTTGTGAAAGTAATTAAGTAAGACTATAAATAATACTTATATGTAAGGTCTTAACCTTTCAAAAAGATATATTATATACAAAAAGGTAGATAGAAAGTTGTGTTTGTGAAAGTACAACTTTCTAATAAACCTACATTACCAAAAGGGATACCTCCCTTATTTCCCACAGGTATCCCTTTTTTTGTCTCATTACATCTTCTTATTTGCACTAGAACCAATTTGCTAGTCCCTTATTTCCCTATAGATTAAGGAGATGTTTTGAGAGTATAGAAAGCCCGGGCTTGCGAAAGTCCGGGCTTTTTGTACTCTTTTGTCTTTGAAACATCTTAGCCGTTTCCTTTGTTTGTTCATGCGAGGTATTTCCATTGATGGGATAATACTCGTATATTTATCGTCTAAATTATTAATAAATTATGAGATGTTGAAAGTACTAGCATTTATGAAGCAGGTAGCCACTGGGTTACAGATGGAGGGAAACTTTGGGACTGCACATGTTTATCGTAGTAGTCTGAATGCCATCATTGCTTATCGTGGGAAAAAAGATTTTGTTTTTAGTGAAGTGACTTCGGAGTGGTTGAAAGGGTTCGAAGTATATCTTCGCAGTCGTGGATGTAGTTGGAACACTGTTTCCACCTATTTACGGACCTTTCGTGCGGTTTACAATCGTGCGGTCGATCTTCAGAAGGCTCCTTATGTTCCTCATTTGTTTCGTTCGGTTTATACCGGGACGCGAGCTGACCATAAACGTGCGTTGGGTGATGAGGACATGAAGAAGGTATTTACTAAATTATCTCGTACATCGGGTGTACCATTAGCGGTATATCAGGCGCAGGAGCTATTCATCCTGATGTTTTCGCTTCGTGGTATGCCGTTTGTCGATCTTGCTTATTTGCGTAAGAGTGATTTGCGCGATAATGTAATAACGTATCGCAGGCGTAAAACAGGGCGGCCATTGTCGGTGACATTGACTCCGGAAGCAATGGCTTTGGTAAAGAAATACATGAATCGTGATTCTTCTTCTCCTTATTTATTTCCGTTGTTGAGAAGTCGTGAAGGGACCAAAGAGGCTTATCGCGAATATCAGCTTGCATTACGTAGCTTTAACCAGCAGCTGATGTTATTGGGTGAATTGCTCGGATTGGGAGATAAACTTAGTTCGTACACCGCCCGTCATACCTGGGCTACGACGGCTTATTATTGTGAAATTCATCCGGGTATTATTTCTGAAGCGATGGGACATTCGTCTATCACCGTCACTGAAACCTATCTGAAACCTTTCAGGAATAAGAAAATTGATGAAGCAAATAAGCAAGTTCTTGATTTTGTGAAGCGTTCAGTGACAGGTGTAAGTGCTTGAAAATTATTCCGTTACTCTGTAGGTAACGGGAATGAATATCGGTGCAAATATGAGCATATTTCTTAAAACAACCAAACGAAATCACACATTTTTTCTAATAAAGCATTCAAAAGTAGAACTAGAACAAATAAAACACACGGATTCTTTGTATTAGGGCTTTGTTAACTTCTAAATTTTGCAAAAGATTTCCTTCCCCTCTACTGCCTTTCAGAAGCAGGGGTAAAAAAGTTTCATCGCATTTAGTATCATTTTTCAGTATTGACTACTCCAGAAGAGCAGGCACAAAGGTTTCTCTGTTACCTACAGAGTAACGGGCATGCTATTATTGAAACTTAGTGTTTAATAATATATTATTAATGTAATTTTTAAGTAGTTATGAAAAGAAAATTTGTAAAAGTGATGTTCTTCGGGGCGCTGGCACTTTCTACTGTCACCTATGTAGGCTGTAAAGACTACGATGATGACATTGACAATCTGCAAACACAGATTGATGCTAATAAGGCTAGCATTGCTGATCTGCAGAAATTTGTAGATGCTGGTAATTGGGTGAAGAGTGTAGAACCTGTTACTGGTGGATTCAAGGTAACATTTAACGATGGAAAATCTTATAGCATCGTAAATGGTGCTAAAGGTGATAAGGGTGACAAAGGTGATACTGGTGCTCCGGGAGTGGCTGGTGGTCAGGGAACTCCAGGATCAAAAGTGACTATTGATCCGGAGACCGGAGAATGGTTGATTGATAAAAAAGGTACTGGATGGTATGCAAAAGCTACAGACGGACATTCACCTTACATTGCGGATGGAACTAATGGTGATAAAGGCTATTGGTATTTTTGGGATGATAAGGCTAATGATGGAAAAGGCGGTTTCGTAAAAGGAGATAAAGCACAAGGCGACCGGGGCGAAGTCACGGAAGGAACAAATGGCAAATCTCCATATATTGAAGATGGATATTGGTATTATTATGATGATGCCGCTAGCAAATTTGTACAAGGTCCTCAGGCTACAGGTGCAGATGGAGTATCTCCTTTCATTGATGAGGATGGTTATTGGTGTTATTGGGATATCAATGCTAAAAATGAAGACGGAACTAAAGGTAAGTTAGTACGTGGAGATTATGCCCAAACAAGTGTATATGTTGTTGAAGCAGCAGACAGACCAGCATGGGAACTTCATGTCGGTGCACTTAAAGAAGATGGATCTTATACTGATAAAACTATTATATTGCCAACAGCAGATAAATTGTCAAGTATGACTGTTGTGTCAATTGCTGATGGAAAAATTAGTGAAGGTATGAGTGAGGTAACAATGTATTATGGTATATTGGCTAAAGGTACTACTGTTAAGTTCCATAATGTAACTTATGGTTCTACAGAAAAAGCTACTACTTTAGTTGGTGCAAATAGCTCTGTAATGCATGCATTAATCAATCCGGTTAGTGTTGACTTCTCTGAATATCCTGTTGAATTGATTAATTCTCATGGGGAGGTCTGTTATACAGTTCTATCAAAAGAAAAGAATCTTTCTGAAAATCCTTTAACCCGTGCGGACGGCGAAAAGAAATGGAATCAGGGAATTTATGATCTTACAGTTTCTTTGATTGCAGATAAAGCAGCCGATAATAACTTGAATAATAAAGCAATAGCTTATGCTTTACGTGCTAAAGATGCTTGGGGAAATAATATCATATCAAATTATGATGTGAAGGTTATTGCTAAAAATGAGGCTTTGGATATTACTAATAAAGAAGTAGATGTGGTTTATACATCATCTGCAAAACTTGATGAATTGTTTGCTGGCGAATTGTCCAAAGTTGCGGCTCATTATTAT
>NZ_JBCGVL010000017.1:0-57516 GCF_047310725.1 Bacteroides sp. 90-K9/2 | reverse complement strand
GGTACAATCACAGATGTAGATGGTAATTTTAATTTGTCGAACGTACCAAGTTCTGCAAAGACTTTGCAGATTTCGTATATCGGCATGCAGACTCAGGAAGTGGCGATAAAGCCCAATTTGCGAGTGATTCTCAAATCTGATGCACAGCTAATAGATGAGGTTGTGGTAACCGGATATGGGGTAACTAAAAAAGCGGCATTTACGGGATCTGCCCAAACGGTGGATAACAAGGACTTGATGAAAAAAACAGATGCAAACTTTATGAAGTCTTTGGAAGGATCAGTTGCTGGTTTACAAGTAAACAGCTTGACTGGACAACCTGGTGCATATGCTTCTACTACTATTCGTGGGGTCGGTTCAATGAACTCCGGAACTGAACCTTTATATGTAATTGATGGTATTGCCATCTACACAGACAAAATGGGAGCTTATAACAAAGCCGGAACAGGGGATATGGCGGCAAGTCCGATGGCTAATATCAATCCTAACGACATTGAGTCCATCACAGTTTTGAAGGATGCTACAGCAACGGCTATTTACGGAGCTCGTGCAGCGAATGGAGTAATTGTAGTTACTACTAAAAAAGGTAGTCTGGGAAAAGCGCGTTTTAATGTGAACGCAAAAGTCGGAACTAGCTTTATTGGTAAGATAAATCATGATTACCGTACGACAAATCTGGATAAATACAAAGAAATCTGGACTGAAGGACTAACAAATGCAGGATATGACGGTGAAGATGGCATGACTTCTGCTGAATGGCTGAATGCCTATGTTATGGATTGGTATAATGTGGACTTGACGCAAAATATCAAGAGTGTGGATTGGCTGAAGGAGATTCTGCAAAATGGTTTTTCACAAGAATATGATATCAGTGCTCAAGGTGGGAATGAAAATTTGCGCTATTATATTAGTGGAGGATATTTTCAGAATACAGGTATCGTCATCGGAACTGGAATGAAACGCTATAGCGGACGTATTAGTTTAGATGGAAAAAGCGGGCGGATAGGATATGGACTTTCTGTGAATGGAGCACTCTCCGATATAAACAACACGATGACTGAAAGCCAATATACTAATCCTATTGTAGCAGTATATGACATCCGTCCGTTTGAACAGGTGCGCAATGAAGACGGAACATATAATACAAATGTTAATTATAATCCTGTAGCTATTAACGATAAAGAAAAAGGTGATAAACGTAATCAAAAGCAGATTACATTGGTTGTGAATCCATATTTTACTTATAATATTATTGATGGCTTAACATGGAAGACAAATGCAGGATTGAGCCTGATTGACTTGGACGAGTTCTTTTACAGTTCAATTTATAATCCTCAATATTCCGGTAGCGGTATGCTTGGTCAAAGAAACCAAGAAAGGGCAACAACCTTAACCATTACCAATACCGTAAACTTCAACCGCACTTTCAAAGACATGCATCATTTGAATGTATTGTTGGGACAAGAAGCACAGAAAATATCTTATAGAACAATTTATGCAGCTGCCAGTGGATATCCTAGTGATGCTGTTTTTGAACTGGACAATGCTTCCAAACCAACAGGGGCGGGATCTTCAACCAAAGCAAGCACTCTTTCTTCATTCTTTATGAATGCAGAATATAATTTGAATGATAAATATTATCTGTCAGGCAGTTTCCGTTATGACGGTTCGTCGAGATTTGGTATAAACAACAAATGGGCTCCTTTCTGGTCTATAGGAGCAAAATACCGTATTTCTAACGAAAGCTTTATGGAAAACACCAAAAGCTGGTTGACAGATTTGACTATCAGAGGTAGTTATGGAACTGTAGGTAATCAGGATATTGGTTATTATGCAGCAATGGGATTGTATAATTATGGATATTCTTATAATGGCAAACCTGGAGCTATTCCTTACCAAATAGCCAATCCGGATCTTAAATGGGAGACTGTTGCGAAAGCCGATATCGGTATCCATGCTGTTTTCTTCGAAAGACTGACACTCGAAGTAGACTATTATAACCAACGGACAAAAGATATGATATTTGATGTACCACTTTCTTACACAACTGGATTCGGGTCTATTCTGAAAAATGTAGGTGAGATGGAAAACAAAGGTATAGAATTCTTGATTAACGCTAACGTACTTAGAAATAAGGATTTCAGTTGGGATGTTCGTTTCACTGGTACGGCAAATAAAAATAAAATCATAAAACTTGCCACAGAAAAACCAATTGAGAATACTCTAACTATCAGAAAAGTTGGCGAAGCATATAATACATTCTATATGCCGGAATATGCAGGAGTGGATCCCGAAACAGGAGAAGCAATGTGGTATAAAGGACAAGAAGGGGATGAGAAAACAAAAAATGTAAATGAGGCCGGTCAGCGAATTGTAGGTTCCGCCGATCCTAAATTTTATGGTGGCTTTGGAATGAATTTCAAATACAAAGGTTTTGACTTCTCTTTTGATACCAGTTTCACCCTGGGAAATAAAGTGTATAACTCCGGATTTGCATTTGACATGCAGGTTGGACATTATTTCTTAGGCCCGGTGTCTAACTATGTTTATGACAACCGCTGGCAAAAGCCGGGAGATATAACCGACGTACCCAAATTCGTAGCTGGAGACAACTCGGGAGCAGAAACTAATTCCAGCCGTTTCTTAATGAACGGTTCTTATTTAAGAATGAAATCCATGGTTTTAGGATATACTCTTCCAAAGAACCTTATGAATAAAGTGGCTATTGACAATTTAAGAGTTTATATCTCTGCTGACAATTTGTTCACTATCACTGCTAAAGATTTTATAGGATTTGATCCACAAACTAGATCTACCGGTATGCAGTCTTGGGCATATCCTGTAGCTAGAAATATCATGTTCGGTCTTAATCTCAGCTTCTAAAAAAATAACTTTAGAAATTTATGACAATGAAGAAAATATTATTTGCTTTATTAACCGGTTGGATGGCAATTTCATTCACCGCATGCGATGACTTCTTGACAGAAACGCCATCAACTTCTGTTCCGACAGAAGAAGCCTTGGTTACTACCCAAGATTTTCAGAATGCTCTAAATGGTGTATATTACACATTAGGTTCATATCGTTTTCTGGGACGTGATGTATTAGCAATTGGAGATGCGCCAACGGATATCACTTCACATTCCGTTGCAACGTCTCATTTCTATGACATCTTCCGCTATCAGATACTGGATACTAATTCATACATAGAAGAAATATGGGCATACGGATATTGGGCTATCGACCGTTGTGCACGTATCATTAAAGAAGGTGCTTCATTTAAAGAAGTAACAAAGGGGGATCTGGCAGAAGTGGAAGGATGCATCGCTCAAGCCTATGCAATTAAAGCCCTCTGCTCTTTCTATTTGACTAATATGTTCGGTTTGCCATATTCGGAAGCCAATAAAACGACATTAGGTATCGTGAACGTTACTGAACCCGTTCCTGCCTATTCACAGGTGTCAAGAGTCAGTGTAGAACAAAATTATAGCCTGATTCTTGATGATATAACGAAGGCTAAAGAATATTATGCTAAAGAAGGTGTTGAAAATGTAGGTAAACAGTATATGAATACGGCTGCAGTTGCTGCACTTGAAGCTCGCGTAAAACTCTATATGAAAAATTACGAAGGGGCTATTACAGCGGCTCAAGAGGCAATAACCCTAAGTGGCGGTACAATTGTATCAACCAAAGAAGACTATAAGAATATGTACACGACATTAGCTGTTTCGACAGAAGACATTTTCTTTATAGCAAAAGCCGAAGATGATTATTTGTCCGCTAATGCTCTGAATACTTTATGGAATAAATACGGTTTGTCTATTAACAGCGCAACAATAGCAGAATATTCACCTAATGATATTCGTCTGGCACTTCTTGGCGATACGTGGACTGGTGGAAAAATGCGTGGTATTACAACCAATAATCAGATTTCTAATTTGCCGGTTTTCAGACTGCCTGAAATGTATTTAATACAGGCAGAAGCATATGCAAAACAGTCAACTCCTGATTATGGCAAAGCCAAAGAAAAACTATTGGAAGTAGCTGCAAAAAGAAACCCGGACTTGGATGACAGTGAAATTGCAGAGGATCAAACGGTTATTGATGCCATTGATAAAGAAAGAAAATTAGAACTGGTTCAAGAAGGACATCGCTTCTTTGATGCAAGAAGATTAGGCAAAATTATTAGTGTAGCAGATGGATCGTACACTAATTTCAACATCGCAAAATTTGTGTACCCAATACCTTCTTTTGAAGTCAATTCAGGTTTTGGAGTTATACAAACAGAGGGGTGGAGTAATAATCTACCTCGATAATACTTTTTAAAATTGTCTTTAATATAAGGATCAGTTTTAAGTAAAAGATGAGACCTGCAAATTTTGAGTCAATCGAATTTGCAGGCCTCACTATTTATAATCAGATAACCCTTTATTACAATAGAAACACCCATCTCGCTTATTCATTCAATCTCATAAAATACACTTTTCCGTACATTCGACCAACCAACATATTTTCTTTATAAAAAGAATTTAAAATAAAAAATGTTCCTTATATTTGCCATCCATTTAAAACCTTTACATTAAAAGAGCATATATTTTCCCTTATAAACAACGATTAAGAGACTTATGCTTCTCTAAATGTTCTCTGAAAGAAACTGAAAACACAAAATTATATGGATCAATTTTTAGAGAAAATAGATACACATACTTTATCACTTTTACAAAAAGGTGATGAGAAAGCCTTTGATACTATTTTCTGGAAATACAATTCACGTGTATTCCACTTTATTCATTCACTTCTATATGATAGAACACTAGCAGAAGACCTCACTCAAAATGTATTTCTGAAGATTTGGGAAAGACATCAGGATATCAAACCGGAAGAAGGTTTTGAAGCCTATCTTTTCACGATAGCACGCAACATGGTATATAAAGAAACAGAGAAGCGGCTGCTCTCGGAACGTTTTCTGGATTCAATCAAACAAACTGATGCCGACAAGCACTTTGAAATAGACGTTGACACCGACTCCCTACAAGAATATATAGACGAGCTGGTAGAACAGTTACCCTCTTCCCGGAAGAAAATCTACCTCATGAGCAGGAAACAACATCTGACAAATAAAGAAATAGCAACCCAATTGTCTCTATCTGAAAAAACAGTTGAAACGCAATTATATCGTGCCCTTCATTTCTTACGTTCTAAATTAGCTAATGAAATTGTAGCTTTGGCTCTATTTTTTCTTTCTTATAATTTTAAATAGTGTTAAATACAGAGTAAAATCTTTGCCCCCTGTAAGGATTCTTGGCTCCATGGAGATATACATAATAAAAGCCCATGGAGAAGAATACGAATATATTATTATTAGAATGTTTTATGCGGGGAGAGACCTCTCCGGATGAAGAACGAATACTGTCGGACTGGCTCCACAGTCAGGAAGCAAAAGAACAGTTATCCAACTATTATCAGGAAACCTGGAAAGGCTCTAATAACAAGCTCATTGCCGAAGTACAAGGACGTATGTTTGAACGGGTCAAAAGTCAAATGCATAATGCTGCACAAGAGTTGAATAGACTCAAACAGAAACGGACAATGCGAATCAGACGTTTATTCCAGTATGCAGCAATCATTCTTTTAATCATAGGAGCAGGAATAGGAGGTCATTTATATACAGTTTCTCTCACAGAACCCACAGTAACGGACAAGAGCTATCTTGTCCAGACAGGAAAAGGCCAACGGGCAAATATTACCTTACCGGATGGTACAGTCGTCTGGCTAAATTCATATACCCAACTGCATTACAATGCAAATTATGGAGCCACCCAACGAGTGGTGTCATTGACAGGCGAAGCATATTTCGAAGTAGCTAAGGATAAGGAGAAACCATTTATTGTAGAAACGGCGGGAATGAATGTAGAAGCTTTAGGAACTACTTTTAATGTAAAAGCCTACCGGGAAGACTCTCAAATCATCGCAACACTTTTTTCCGGTTCGGTCCGTGTTTCTTCCGATAGAGATAACGTTATTCTTTCTCCTGACGAAAACGCTACATTTGAACGGAGTTCTGGCAAGCTGATAATGCATAAACTGGATAATTCATCGTATGCAAAAATGTGGCGAAACAATGATCTTGTCTTTAATGGAGAAACGCTGGAAGAAATTGCCGTGCTACTTAACAGGATGTATAATGTCCAAATAATATTTAAATCCGAACGTATCAAAAAACACCGCTTCTCCGGAGTGATCTGCAACAATAGCCTTGATAATGTAATCGAACTAATTAGCCTAACCTCTCCCATCACTTATGAAACTCGTGGAGACACCATAATACTAGGCAATAGGTAACCCAATATATTTCTAATTATTAACCTTTAAAATCCAATGCGTATGAAATAGCCCCGATAGAATAAAAAAAGATAGCCTGACAAGGTCAGGACTATCTCCTTTAAGCTTAAATCGGAACTTGGAAACTCACTCTGATACTGACAACTGGCGGAAGGCAGTGTCAGAGGGTATATACACCCGATTTTCAGCTTGTAAAGTTACATCTTTTTTATTGTTTAATGATTAATTTCCTATAAAATGAGTAACATCAAGCATCTCTTTTCCCGAATATTATATATTATTATATTTTTATCAAGTAGTCTAAGTGTCATGGGGCAGATCACTCTCACCATGAAAGACAAACCTTTGAAGAAAGTGATAAAACAGATAGAAAAAGTAAGTGAATATCGTTTCTTCTATAATGAAGAGTTGGCTAATCTCAATAAGGCAGTCTCTCTCGAAGCACAGAATAGCAGTATAGAAAAGGTTTTAAAAGAGCTTTCTTCGCAGGCTCCATTCAGTTATCTGATTAAGCCTAATTTCCAGATTGTATTATCTGACAAATTGCCTTCACAACAGACAAAATTACAGAGCATAACAGGGCGTGTAGTAGACACAGCGAACAATCCTATAATCGGTGCAAACGTGTTAGTGAAAGGAACTACCAATGGAGCCATCACTGATATTGACGGTAATTTCTCCTTAGAAAAAGTTCCGGTACAATCACAACTGCAGGTATCTTATATCGGATATGAGACTAAGGAACTGGCCGTAGTTTCCGGAAAGACAAATGTCAAAATCATAATGGCAGAAAACACCAAATTATTAAATGAAGTCGTAGTGACTGGCTTTGGCCTTGCTCAAAAGAAAGCCACCCTGACAGGAGCTATCGCCTCCATAGGAGCTGATGATATAGGCAGATCTTCAGCGGTAAACACTTCCGGAGCATTAGTTGGAAAGGTAGCCGGATTGAACTACAGATCTACAGACAGTCGCCCGGGAAATGCCACTACCTTGCAAATCCGTAACATGGGAACACCCTTATTTGTAATTGACGGCGTGCAGTCTGATGAAGGCCAATTCAATAATATTGACTTTAATGACATCGAATCCATTTCCATTCTGAAAGACGCCTCTGCTTCCATTTATGGTGTACGTGCCGCTAATGGAGTCATTGTTGTAACCACCAAGAAAGGAAAGAAAAACAGCAAAAGTACAGTTACGCTAAATACTTATTATGGCTGGCAACATGTATCACGCTTACCGGAACCGGCAGACGCCGTAACGTATGTAGAGAATTACATACAGTCTGAAACGATTCAGGGAAAGACGTCCCGTTTATATAATAAAGAAGATCTGGAGAAATGGCGGCAAGGTACAGAAAAGGGATATGTGCCATTTAACTGGTATGATTACATCTGGGTGACTTCTCCGCAATATTATGTCAATGCCAATGTTTCCGGAGGTTCGGACAAGATCAATTATTATTTCAGTGTCGGACACATGAATCAGGAATCTGCCATTCGCAATTATGGCGGTATGAAACGATACAACGTACAAATGAATGTCGAAGCACAGGTCACTGATAAATTCAAAATCGGCATGAACATGAACGGACGTATCAAACAGTTGAAGAATCCGGGTGTACCGGGAACCGACGACTATTCAAACCCGACAGCGGCCACCTACCGCAATCTACCGACTGTCCGCCCGTTTGCCAATGACAATCCTAACTATCCGGCATCAGTAGGCTCTGACAATGGCTTAAACTTCGGATTATTGAATTTTGAGAAAAGCGGAACCTTTGAAGACACTTGGCGAATGGCCCAATTAAACCTGAACGCAGAATATGAAATTATCAAAGGACTCAAAGCTAAAGCCTTGTTCGGATATTATTTTGCAAGCGAATTACTTAACAATCAAGAATATACCTATCGTGTCTATAGATATGACGAAGCAACGGACGAATATGTAGATGTAGGTGGACGCGCCAGTGCCTGGAGGGAAAGAACGAATGCTTATGTGGAAGAGTTGACTTCAAACATTCAACTGGCTTATGAAAAAGCATTCGGAGCACATTCCATCAATGCAGTTGTCGGCTTTGAAGCAATAAAAAGAGACACCCCAAAGTCTTGGCTGCATGCCATTCCGGCTTCCAACTCATTGCATCTGATCTATTATGATACGATTGACAAATACGAAGATACCGGTAACAATACGGAAGCACGTTTAGGCTGGCTGGGACGTTTCAACTACAACTACGCCAACAAATACCTGATAGACTTCTCCGCACGCTATGACGGTTCATGGAAATTCCCGCCCAATCATCGCTGGGGTTTCTTCCCTTCCGCCTCATTAGGCTGGAGAATATCAGAAGAAAACTTCTGGAAAGAATCAAGAATAGCTTCAATTTTCAGCGATTTAAAGATCCGGGGATCTTATGGATTGGTAGGAGATGACAACGTTGACGGCTACAGTGCTTTCGACTATATGACAGGCTACGACTACAAACAGGGAGGAGGAGTAATCGACGGTTCCTATATCATTGGTACTACCCCACGAAACCTGCCTGTTACCACGCTCTCATGGGCAAAGGCTAAAATTCTGGACATTGGTCTCGACGTTGCTTTCCTGAACAACCGTTTATCAGGAAGCGTAGATTTCTTCCGACGTATCAAAACCGGTATTCCGGCTTCCCGTGACGATGTATTACTTCCGGAAGAAGTGGGCTTTGAGCGTCCCAAGGAAAATCTCAATTCCAATGTTCATACCGGATATGATTTGCTTGCACGTTGGAGTGATAAGGTCAATGACTTTCACTATTCTATCAGTGCCAATTTCACCTATTCCCGTTTCTACAACTGGGAACAGTATAATCCTAAGTTCAGTAATTCATGGGATGAATATCGTAATTCTACATGGCATCGTTTCGGAA
This sequence comes from Bacteroides sp. 90-K9/2, assembly GCF_047310725.1. Taxonomy (NCBI): domain Bacteria; kingdom Pseudomonadati; phylum Bacteroidota; class Bacteroidia; order Bacteroidales; family Bacteroidaceae; genus Bacteroides; species Bacteroides sp. 90-K9/2. The sequence continues at coordinate 48,260 of NZ_JBCGVL010000017.1, read as the reverse complement.
ATGTCAACTGGGCATACGAGGCAGACGGCCAGTTCCAAAGTTGGGAAGAGATTGCGTCGTGGCCGATTGACAATGACCAGAAAGGAAATACGACATTACGCCCGGGTGATATCAAATATGTCGATCAAAATGGGGATGGCATAATCAACGATATGGACAAACGCCCCATCGGATACAAAGAAGACTCCACACCCGTTCTGAACTTTGGATTTAACCTTGCATTCGCATGGAAAGGTTTCGATTTAGCATTGGATTTCTCCGGTGCGGGAATGTCTACCTGGAATCCGACATTAATTCAAAAAATCCCATTTAACAATAATGGAAACAACCCGGCTTACTATATGGAAGATACATGGAGACTAGCCGACATTTTTGATGCAAACAGTGACTTGATTCCCGGAAAATACCCGACATTACTAATCGGAAACAATGCCAATAATCACAGTAATTATTGGGAAAGTTCTTTCTGGAAGTACAATGTCCGCTACTTAAAACTGCGTAATCTGGAATTTGGTTACACTTTCCCTAAAGAGTGGCTGCAAAAATGCAGAATTAACAGTCTAAGGTTATATCTTGCCGGACAGAACCTGTTCACACTCACCAATGTACCTATCGATCCGGAAGTTTCAGCCGGTAACGGAACAGCTTATCCAAGTATGCGAATTATCAATCTGGGTTTAACACTTAAATTCTAAAAGCAATGAAATATATAAAAGGATACCTGTTATTGGGTTTAACTTTGATATTAGGATCTTGTTCAGATTTTTTAGATCGTGATCCCGATCAGATATTGACAAATGACCAGATCTTCAGCGATGCTAAAATGATTAACTCCGTATTGGCCGGTTTTTATGGAAATACAGAGAATTGGGGACAAAGTTTTGCTACTCCCGCCAGCTTTACTAAAGTGGACGACGGTTGCGTGACCGATGGCGGCCGTGATAACATGCAGGAATACAGTGACAATCAATGGCGAGTTTATCCATATAAATATATTCGCAATTTAAATCAGTTCCTGGCGGGATTAAGAGCTACAACCGTACTTGAATCTACAGAGAAATTGCGATATGAAGGTGAAATTCGCTTCTTACGCGCCTGGGCATATTTTAGTATGTGCAGAGGTTTAGGCGGTGTACCTATTGTGAATGATAACGTATACGAATATGAGGCAGGAATGGATGTTTCAGGTTTGGCTGTTCCCCGTTCCAAAGAATCAGAAGTCTACGATTATATCATCAATGAATGTGCGACTATTGCAAATTACCTGCCTACAAAGCCTACCACCAATGCCGCCCGTGCCACACGCTGGGCTGCCCTGATGTTAAAAGCACGTGCTGCCGTTTATGCAGGATCATTGGCCAACTACAATAATAAGATGGTTGCCCCTATACGCACAGAAGGAAATGAAGTCGGTATTCCGGCGGAAATGGCTACCCCATATTACGAAACAGCATTGGAAGCAGCCAAAGAGGTGATAACTCAAGCTTCTGCCTATTACAACCTGGACATAACGGTTCCTAATGATCTGGGACAGAATTTTTATAATGCAGTCTGTGTCAAAGAGAATAATCATGAAGTGATCTGGGCCAAAGATTATGCATATCCAGGAGCCACCCATGGATTCACACAAAAGAATATTCCCGCTTCTCTAGCAGAAGATCAGGAACGTTGTTATTCCGGCGCAGTATTAAATCTGGTAGAAGCATTTGAATACAAAGACAACCGCGACGGCACAATCAAAGTTAAGGATGAATCCGGAAATTACATCATGTACAGTCGGCCGGAAGATGCCTTTGCCAATAAAGATGCCCGGTTGTGGGGAACCGTACTTTATCCGGGAGCCAAATTCAGAGGTAGTGAAGTAGTGTTGCAAGCCGGTCAGAAAGTGCCCGACGGAAACGGAAATTGGAAAGAAATCATAGGTAAAGCCGATTCTTACGATGACAATAACCGCCTGATAACTTCTATCAACGGACCAATGGAATCAAATGAAATCCGTATAAACAAAACAGGTTTCTTCTTCCGCAAATTCCTGGACGAAACCATCGGTGCTTCTACCAATTCAAAGATGAGTACCATGTGGTATCCTCGTTTCCGTATTTCAGAAGCATATATGATAGCTTGTGAGGCTGCTTATGAGCTTAATAAAACCGGAGAAGATGATCCGTTGAACTACATCAATCCTGTTCGTACACGCGCCGGTATCAGCGAACTGGAATCAATCACATTTGAAGATATTGTTCACGAATACCGGGTGGAATTTGCATTGGAAGATCATCGTTACTGGGATCTGAAACGCTGGCGCCTGGCTCACGAAATCTGGGATGGTAATTCGGAAAATCCGGATGCGCAGCTCTACGAGCTATTCCCTTATCAGGTCAATGATCCGGGAAGCGCCAATGACAAGATGTGGGTATTCGACAAAAAGAAAGCCTACATGGTTCCTTACCCCCGCTATTTCCAGATGAAGAACTATTATAACTTCTTCGATAACAGCTGGCTCAACAAGAACCCGCTATTAGTGAAAAATCCGTATCAGTAAAACATAAAACTGTAAAACAATGAAAAAAATAGGAACTATATTTTCTTTGCTTTCACTTTCCCTGCTTGCCGTAAATTGCGGTTTAGACAATTACGACGAACCCGAATCATTTCTGGAAGGGAAAATCACGTATGAGGGAAAACAACTCGGTTTGAAAGGTACAAACGGAGGTATTCAACTACAACTGTATCAGGATGGTTATGCCAACCATGATCCTATCACCGTGTATGCCACACAGGACGGAACTTTCTCTGCAGTACTTTTCGATGGTCCGTACAAACTGGTAACTAAAGACAAAAACGGTCCCTGGGTGAATAAACGCGATACCATATATGTGGAAGTAAAAGGAAAAACACAGTGTGAAGTAAAAGTCACCCCTTATTTTACAATATCAGACGAAAATATCACATTGGATAACAACATCGTATCCGGCACGTGCAATATACAGCAAATAGTACAGGATGCAAAGATAAACCAGGCAATGCTGCTCGTCAGCAAAACAACTTTTGTTGACGAGAACACGAATATAGCCCGGCAAAATTTATCCAATATAAATCCCGGAGTAACAAATATTTCGCTGGATATTACGAGTAATCAGAATGTACAGTCGGCCAAAGCCCTATTCGCCCGCATCGGTATAAAAGCGAACGGAGCGGACCAAGCTGTCTATTCAGAAATTTTCAGACTGAAATAATTCACCTAAGAAATAATTTATAAGTATATTTATCAAACAAATAAACTAACCCAAAAATAAAACAAAATTGTATGACAAACAAAAACATGTTATTAATGGGAACTGCATCCTTACTGTCTCTGCATGCAGCAGCCCAGAATGACCCAAAGCCCAACATTGTCTTAATTATGGTGGACGATATGGGATATTCCGACCTAGGGTGCTACGGAGGAGAAATTCCTACGCCCAATTTGGATAATCTGGCAAAGAAAGGAGTACGCTTTACCCATTTCTGCAACACAGGACGCTCCTGTCCTTCCCGTGCCAGTCTGCTGACCGGACTTTATCCCCAACAGGCAGGTATCGGAATGATGTCCGAAGATCCTCACTCTGCCGAAGATCATGGAGTGCACGGATATATGGGATATTTGAACCGTAATTCAGTCACTATAGCAGAAGTGCTGAAAGAAGCCGGTTATCATACCTATATGTCGGGGAAATGGCATGTCGGTATGCACGGGCAAGAGAAATGGCCGTTGCAACGTGGCTTCGATCATTTTTATGGTATCTTGTCGGGAGCTTGCAGTTATCTGCAACCTCATGGAGATCGCAATCTGACTTTAGACAATCAACAGTTGCCTCCACCGGAACAACCTTATTACACTACTGACGCATTTACTGATTATGCGATTAAATTTGTCGATGAACGCCCCAAGGATGACAATCCGTTCTTCCTTTACCTGGCATACAACGCTCCCCATTGGCCGTTACATGCTAAACAGGAGGATATAGACAAGTTTGTAGGCAAATACCGGAAAGGTTGGCAGAAAGTACGTGAAGCCCGTTTGAAACGTATGATTAAAATGGGATTGGTGGACAAAAACTGGGACCTTGCTCAATGGGAGGGTCGCCAATGGTCTGAACTGACCGAAGATGAACAAATAGAACTGGATAGAAGAATGTCAGTATATGCGGCACAAGTTCATTGCATGGATTATAATGTGGGACGGTTAATAAAGTACCTGGAAGAAAAAGGGGAGCTGAATAACACCTTACTTATTTTCTTGTCGGATAATGGTGCATGTGCCGAGCCTCATCGTGAGAAAGGTTTCGGAACCATCGATATGATTAACAATCCAAATGAATGGGTCAACCCGTCTTATGGTCTGCCATGGGCACAGGTGAGCAATACACCGTACCGTAAGTATAAAGTAAGAGCGTATGAAGGCGGAACTTCCACTCCATTGATTATTTCCTGGCCCGACAAGTATGCAAAATACAATGGCGAGATAAGACACAACAGAGCTTTCCTGCCCGACATCATGGCAACCTTCATCGATGCAGCGGAAACAACCTATCCGAAGACCTATCACGGAGGAAATGAGATCATTCCTTTGGAAGGCGCAAGCATGCTACCGATACTAACCAATACGGACACCGAATTGCACGAATATATTTTTGGTGAACACTTTGACAACTGTGTAGTATGGTGGAAAAACTGGAAAGCCGTTAAAGACCAGAATTCTAAAGTATGGGAACTTTTCAACTTGGAGAAAGACCGTACAGAACGTGTTGATTTGTCCAGGGAAAATCCCAAAATTCTAAAACAAATGGTAAATGAATGGAACAAATGGGCAAATACACATTATGTATATCCCAAAGGAAAATAGCCACAGAAAGGTAACATAAAGACATGCAAAATATCTAAAAAACGTATCTAAAAGCACTTGCCCCTGTTACAAAAAGAGTTGTAGCAGGGGCAAGTTTCATTATAGGAACTCTCCGTCCCTCATATTCTTATTCATCAGGGAATCATCCCTTCTCTCACAATATCTACCAGAATCGGCTTCAATCCGCTAACGAAACATTCCACTGCAATCACCATCAAAATCAATCCCATAAGACGCATCATCACATTATTACCCGTTTCACCCAAGACTTTTACCAATCTCGTGGAAGCACGAAGAATAAAGAAAGTCAGCAGATAAATCAGGGCAATAGTACCGATCAGTATCCCCTTCATTTCATAAGAATGAGCATCCTGCATCAAAACGATTGCATTGGCAATTGCTCCGGGACCGCATAGCATAGGAATACCGAGAGGCGTAATAGAGATATCATCCGCATACGTTTTGATTTCTTCGTCCTTCAACTTCATCGGTGTATAACGGGCTTGAAGCATATCAAAACCTATCTTGAAGATAATCACCCCACCGGCAATACGGAAACCATTGGTAGAGATACCGAAGAATTTGAAAAGAAACTGGCCGGCAAAGACAAATACCATCAATGTAATAAACGACACAATAGTAGCACGACGTACGATAGACTGACGTTCTTTATCCGTCATACCATGAGTCATGGTAAGAAAGACAGGCATCGTTCCCAATGGATTGGTCAACGTGAAGAATGAAGTGAAACAGAGCAAGGCGAAAGGCAGAAGCGTACTATCCATGATTATATCGTATTTTATGCAAAACTAAAACGCAACAAAAATACGACTTAATCCAGAAAACCTATAATAAATCCATTAATTCTTTCAAGGAATGGATGTGATAAGTAGGGAGGAAAGGGAAAGTAGTCCGTTCTGTCACATTGTAGAAAACCTGATGCATCCCTACTCCGTGCGCTCCGGTTATATCCGCTTCCCAACTGTCACCAATCATCAGGGATTCGCGCAACTCGGATTGAGTGGCAGACAGAGCAAAATTGAATATCTCCGGCCAAGGCTTCAGCACTCCGAGATCTTCCGAGAGAATCACCTTTCTGAAATACCCGTCCACTCCTGCCGAACGCATCTTACGTGATTGCAATTCACGAAACCCATTGGAAAGGATATAGAGATTATATTTGGGAGCAAGATATTCCAATACCTCCTTTGCATAAGGCATCAAAGTACTTTTGGTAGGAATAATAGCGAAAAAATCTTTCGAGAACTGTTCGGCGAGGGCTTCATCTTCCACTCCCACAGCCTGTAAAGGATAAAAGAAACGCTGGCTGTTCAATTCATCCTTCGTTATCTTTCCTTCACCGTACTCAATCCAGAGTTCTGTATTTCTTTGTTGATAAAGAGTATAATAATGATTGAACGAATCAAAATAGCGATCGAACGAATATTTCTGATATACTTCCTCAAAAGTGTCACGGGCATTTTGAGAAAAAGCCCAGATGGTATCATCAAGATCAAAAAAAAGATTTTTATATTTCATCAGTAGTTATGCGTATAATAAGAAACAAAAAAGCCAATGTGCTAATTTCTTGAATCCAGGAATCAGCACATTGGCAATTCAAAAGGGATATCTACCTTATTTTACCTGGATAACCAAGTATCTGGATACACTCCAGAATTCAGTAGGATTAGTAATCTTCAATGTCAACTGACCTTTGTCATCTTTTACCAATTCATAAGAACCGGTCGGATGAGTAGTCAGTAACTCAGCACGTTTAGAGTACAACTTGATTTCTTTGGTCGTACGGATATCGATCTGAGTGAAATAATCCTTGTTGAAATCAGCGCTCTTCAATACGTCTCCGCTCTGAAGAATCTTTTGAGCTTTCAATTCAGATTTAGTACCGAATACAAACCAGGCAGCATTCAAGCTCTTTTCCTGTTCGGCAACGGTTTTAGCTTTCGCTTCGTTTTCTGCAGCCAGAGTTTCTTTTGCTACAGACAGATCGCTGACAGCAGCATCCAATTCCTGAATACGGATATTCTTGGAAGCCAGTTCAGTTTGCAGTTCCTCAATACGCTGTTGTTTAGCATTCAATTCAGCAGTCAAAGCGGCAACAGCTTTTTTCATCTGTGCAGAATTGTAATTGCTGTTCTTCAACTGTGCCTGTAACTTTGCAATCTGCGCTTTGTTTTCTTCCATTTGCTTGGAGATGAATTCGATGTCAGAAGCAATCTGTTGCTTGGCACTGGCAGAGTTTTCAGTGATGGTTCCACGCTGCAAGTCAACACGGCTTTCGGCAGCATTGATCTTACGGAAACCTTCCTGAACTTCATTGAAAGTACCCATCATATCATCCAGTTCAGCATTACGCTGGTTCAGTTCCATCAAAAGAGAATCATTTTCAGCTTTCAGGTCTTTACTTCCACCTTTAAAGCCATCACACGAAGCCAACATGGCTACGCATACAAATAAAACAGCTAACTTTTTCATACGTTTACGTTTTACGTTTTTTAATGAAGTTATTTAATCATCTATTCCTGCTAATACAATCACAATCTCGCCCCGGGGTTCGGTAGCGGTAAAGTGTTCTATCAATTCAGCCAAACTGCCCCGAACTGTTTCTTCGTGGAGTTTGGATATTTCACGCGACACGGTTGCCTGACGTTCAGCGCCGAAATATTCGGCAAACTGTGTTAACGTCTTCAACAGACGGTGGGGTGATTCATAAAACACCATCGTGCGGTGTTCTTCCGCCAATGTCTTCAGTCGTGTCTGCCGTCCTTTCTTCTGGGGGAGAAATCCCTCGAAGCAGAACTTCTCGTTCGGCAATCCCGATGCAACGAGTGCCGGAACAAAAGCGGTTGCTCCCGGCAAGCACTGCACTTCAATACCGTTGCGCACACATTCACGAACAACCAGAAATCCGGGATCGGAAATTCCAGGCGTTCCGGCATCCGAAATTAGTGCCACCGTTTCACCTGCCTTTATTCTATTAACAACACTTTCCACCGTTTTATGTTCATTAAATTTGTGGTGGGATTGCATTGCATTCTTTATTTCAAAGTGTTTCAGCAAGATACCGGAAGTACGTGTATCCTCCGCCAAAATCAGATCGACCTCTTTCAGGACTTTGATAGCCCGAAAAGTCATGTCCTCCAGATTCCCTACCGGCGTAGGTACCACATATAGCTTTCCCATCTTGTTTTTGTTTTATGCTGATTGATTAAAATATTTCTTTAGTAGCTCCAGAAAGTCGTTCACCGCTTCTTTTTCTTCATTCAATTCGACTTTCGAGGACAGAAACGCGATTGCAGTCTTGTAGGAACTCATTACTGATATCTGTTCGATAACCCGATTCATCAAGTCAGTGTTGCCTCCGAACAGTTCACGAGAAAAACGGAAAGAATCATTCAAACTGATAGAATGTCGCAAGCCGGCAGATAGTTTGAGACTTTCTCCCAACACAGCCGATTTAGGCTCTTCCTCTTTCACAACAGTTTCAACGACAGGTTCCTCCACTATTGCAGGCTCCTCTTCTGCTATTACTAAAGGGGTCTCTTCCGCAACAATAGTCTCTCCCTCCTCGTCTTCTTTCACGTCAACCGATTCGAGAGATTGTATAATAACGGAGGAATCTTCTTCAGACCCGGCAACTTCATCCTCCTCTTCCGCTGTCTCTTCCACAGCTGACGGAGAAATTACCTGAACAGCATCCACCTCCTGTTGCAGTTCGTCCAAACGTCCCTGCATCCGTGTAATGCTCCGCTTCAACAGTTCAGACAAAGTCGGAGTCGGCTCCTTGGTAAATAAATCCATGAGATACTTCAACTCATGAACATCCAACTCAATATCTGTTAATAGCTTCTGTTTCATGTCAGTCCATTGTTTATACGGTGCGAATGTAGGAATAATTTATGCAATAACTTAAAATAATGGATAATTTAACAGTTCTTGCACATTGAATTGCTTACCTTTGTCCACATATTTATTTAATCAAGAAAACACAAAATCTCATGGTATTATTTTCAGAAGACCACATACAGGAAACTAGAAGAAGAGGCCGGATCGAAGTAATCTGCGGTTCTATGTTCTCCGGAAAGACAGAGGAATTGATTCGCAGAATGAAGAGAGCGAAATTCGCGAAACAACGTGTAGAGATATTCAAACCTGCTATCGACACCCGTTATTCAGAAGAAGACGTAGTCTCTCACGACAGCCATTCTATCGCCTCCACTCCCATCGATTCGTCAGCCAGCATTTTACTGTTTACTTCCGAGATAGATGTAGTAGGTATTGATGAAGCGCAGTTCTTCGACAGTGGTTTGATTGATGTATGCAACCAGCTTGCCAACAATGGAATCCGTGTTATCATTGCAGGGTTGGATATGGACTTCAAAGGAAATCCGTTCGGTCCAATGCCACAATTGTGCGCCATTGCCGATGAAGTCTCCAAAGTTCATGCGATCTGTGTGAAATGTGGTCAGCTGGCTTCTTTCTCACATCGTACAGTCAAAAATGAGAAACAGGTTCTTTTAGGCGAAACAGCCGAATATGAGCCTCTGTGCAGGGAATGTTATCTCCGTGCGCGAGGGGAAGATGAACAGAAAATATAAACTCTATAAAAAAACAGATTATGGAAAGGAAAAAGATAACATTCGACAGTTTTATACGCGGTTCCATCGGATGTGTGTTAGTTGTAGGCATATTAATGCTTGTGGAACGTCTTAGCGGAGTGTTATTACCTTTCTTTATTGCGTGGCTGATAGCTTATATGGTCTATCCGTTAGTCAAATTCTTCCAGTATAAACTACGATTAAAAAGTCGCATTATTTCCATCTTCTGTTCCTTATTCCTCATTACAGTTATCGGAATCACTTTATTTTATCTGTTAGTGCCGCCGATGATTTCGGAAATAGGCAGAATGAACGACTTGCTGGTGACTTACCTCACCAATGGAGCCGGCAACAATGTGCCTAAGAATCTTTCTGAATTTATCCACGAGAACATCGATCTTCAGGCACTGAACCGTGTATTAAGTGAAGAGAATATTCTGGCGGCAATCAAAGATACCGTCCCCAGAGTGTGGACTTTGCTTGCAGAATCTCTCAACATTCTATTCAGCATCCTTGCCTCCTTCATTATATTATTATATGTAATCTTTATATTATTGGATTACGAAGCGATAGCTGAAGGATGGTTGCATCTGCTACCCAATAAATACCGTACGTTTGCCTCCAACCTGGTTCACGACGTACAGGATGGTATGAACAGATATTTCCGTGGACAGGCTTTGGTTGCTTTCTGCGTAGGTATTCTTTTCAGCATCGGTTTCCTGATTATCGATTTCCCCATGGCTATCGCTTTGGGACTTTTCATCGGAGCATTGAATATGGTTCCCTACTTGCAAATCATCGGTTTCCTTCCCACTATTTTATTGGCGATCCTCAAAGCTGCCGACACCGGACAGAACTTCTGGATTATCATTGCATGTGCATTAGCCGTCTTTGCAATCGTACAAATCATACAGGACACCTTCCTTGTCCCCAAAATCATGGGAAAGATTACCGGACTGAATCCTGCCATCATCCTTTTATCTCTTTCTATCTGGGGTTCATTAATGGGAATGCTCGGCATGATTATCGCCTTGCCACTAACAACTTTGATGCTCTCCTACTACCAACGCTTTATTATCAACAAAGAAAAGATAAAATATGATGAAGTAGAAACTACTGATAATCAAGAAACAAGCCATAACGAGGAAAAATAATTGAAACTTTTTTCTACGGAATGCTTGCAAATTAAATAAAAGTAACTACCTTTGCACCCGCAATCAGGAAATAACTGATTCGCAAATAAGGATTGATTCGCTAGCTCAGCAGGTAGAGCACAACACTTTTAATGTTGGGGTCCTGGGTTCGAGCCCCAGGCGGATCACGAAAATAAAAAAGCCTCTGATTTTCAGGGGCTTTTTTATTACCCTACGGCTTTCTCCGGCTCAGTTTGAAAAAGGAGGATCAAGGGGGATCAGTTGTAATTCGGGGCAGTAGAAATTTAGTGGGGATATCCATATATCTTTGCCATTCTAAACAGAAAAAACTTTCTGTCTGCCACTCCATGTAAGTTTGCCCTAAAGAGTTTGATCTTGGCGTTGAAAGACTCTGCTGCCGCGTTTGATGTCCTCTTGTTATAGAAGTTTAGAATATCATCATAGTGTTCGTAGAATGTAGCCGCAATGACATTGAAAACTGGAATACGTATCGGAACACTAATTTAGTGTAACAAGACATGCTGCATGAACTGAAATGTTAAGTATTCACTCTTTTTTGATTTTCAGAACCTTAATCATATTATAGTTTCGAAATTATTAGTAACTTTGTTATTGATTTTAAATTTCACCGTCGTAAAGTTTACGATGGTAAACTTTACGACGGTGAAATCAAATATAAAAAGATAGGATATGAAATTCTACAATAGAGAAAAAGAGCTAGCATTATTGGAAAAGGTCCGCCGAGTGTCTTTTTCCGTACATTCACAAATGACGGTACTTACCGGTCGGCGGCGTATCGGTAAGACCAGTCTTATATTCAAAAGTTGTGAAGATACTCCTACGGTATATCTATTTGTCAGCCGAAGCAATGAAACAGATCTTTGTTTACGATTTACTTCCGAGATCCGACAGGCACTTAATATTTATGTACCAGAACTTACCAATTTTGCAGAAATGTTTCGTTTCTTAATGGATTTGGGAACACGGATGGAATACAATCTGGTTATTGACGAGTTTCAGGAATTCTATTACATAAATCAAGAGATTTACAGTTTGATACAGGATACTTGGGATCGGCTGAGGAAGCAGAGCCATGTCAATCTTATCGTGAGCGGTTCGGTTTATACACTTATGAATAAAATCTTCAGAGATTCCAAAGAACCGCTGTATGGCCGTGCTGACAGTATAATGAAATTGTCTTCTTTCACTACTTCCATATTAAAAGAAATCATGTCGGATCATAAAGCAGACTATACCAAAGATGATTTGTTAGCACTCTATACCTTTACCGGTGGTGTTCCAAAGTATATTGAGCAGTTTATGGACAATGGATGTACGAGTATGGAAAACATGGTTGATTTCATGTTGCAACCCGATTCGTCCTTTCTGACCGAAGGACAGGCTTTGCTGATACAGGAGTTCGGAAAAAAATACGGCAATTACTTTTCAATCTTATCAGCAATCTCCAACGGTAAGAATACCTTGCCGGAAATGGAAACTGTTATGGGTGGAATGAGTCTGGGCGGACAATTAAAGAGATTGGAAGAAGACTATGATTTGATAAAGAAAAAACGGCCTATACTCTCAAAAGAGGGTTCCCAGACAGTCCGTTATGAAGTATCGGATATGTTTTTACGTTTCTGGTTCCGGTATTTTATCAAGTATCAAAATTATATAGAGATACAGAATTTTGAACGCTTGGCTGATATTATTAAAAAGGATTATCCAACTTTTTCCGGCTTAGCTTTGGAAATGTATTTCCGCCAACAGATGATGGAAAGCAAGGAATTTGCAGATATAGGTTCTTGGTGGCAAGGCAAGAATAATAAAGATCAGGATGAAATAGATATTGTCGGACTATATGCAGAAGAGAAAAAAGCTCTGGTAGCAGAGGTGAAAAGACAATCCAAAAATTTCAAACCGGATTTGTTCACACTAAAAGTAGAGGAATTACGGAAAAAAGTCTTGTTTAAGTATGAGATAGAAAGCAGGCTTTTTTCAATGGAAGATATGTAGATGTGAATTCTATTTAAAGCACCATGATTACTAAAATTAATATTGAAAGACTTGGATTGTTCTCAAATTATTATTGGAAACAAAATATTGGGACATTAGTGAATCAGAATTACAGTGTTGTGAACACTACACCATAATACAGTAAACTTAAAAATGTATCCAAACCCCGGGAACTAAAGAGAGTTTGGATACCTCAATATTTACAGTAAAAAATATTATTTATAAAGTTTCAATCAAATCTTAATTATGCTTACAACATAAATGTGATAACTACCCATATAAACAGACAGAAGTGTATCACATAATTATGACAACATCATCTCATATCTTTTCGACCACAATTCGCAGCAATTTTTCATTTTCCCCTCTTAAAAACTTAATTTCTTCTTTCAACCAATCTATTTCCTTGTTTTTTGAGGAAATCAATTCAGCTATCATTGCGTCAGGAATATAATTACTACTGATAAAATTCAATATCTTGGAGATATTTATTTCTTCTCTTTTTTTAAAGTTTCAAATTGCTCCTTTTGTTTATCCAACAGCTTTTCGAAAATCTCAATTACCTGTTCAACAGGAAAACTATTAAAGGTCTGATTATTGCCCGTATTACTGACAGCACTTTTAACACCACAATTCTCGTAGAAGTTATTCGTATTATACAGAATCGTTTCTTCGTTAAAGTTCTTCAGGCCATCTACAGTAACGCCTAGTGCTGAAGCAATCTCGCCTAATCGTTCATCGTCAAACTTCTCTGTTTGTTCTATTTTTGAAACAGCCTGTTTCGTTATACCTAACAGATCACCGAGTTCCGCTTGAGTCATTCCCCGAAGCCGACGTACCCGTTCAATTTTTCTTCCCAGATGAATCGTATTTGTGTACTTTTCCGTTTCCATATTCCAGTCTGTTAATTATTTGCCCTGCTTTATGCACTCTCTTAGAATCTCTATTTTCTCCTGTTCACTTTTCAACAAGCGTTCATACAGTTCAACCACCTTTTCAATGGGATTAATCTGTTGCGTGTGAGCTGCATAAACAGTAGCGGTTGCTCCCGGAGAAATCGTGGCATCTTTATAGTTATTAATATTACAAATGGCTTTTTCAACATCAAAATCCTTGATGACATCAGTAGATATTCCCAAGACTTCAGCTATTTTTGTTAGCAGTCCATCTTCTATTTCATCTTGTTTTTCTATCTTCGAAATCTCCTGTTGACTAATACCCAGATCAGAAGCTAACGCCTCCTGTTTCATACCTAGATACACACGGATTCTTTGTAGATTGCGACCGACATGCCTTTGATTCACCTTGTCCTTTACTTTAATATCCATATCATTATTGCTTTAGTAAATACATTGAGACAAAGATAATGAAAATAAAATTCGCAACTACATATCACCCTTTGAAAAAGACAGCTTTCTATCTGTTTCTCTTTTAATATAACCTAATTAGATCTATTTTATCCCAGTCTTTATCATTCTTATCTACTTCTAAAACTTTACTACCGTAAAGTTTACAACGGGTAAAGGTTTAATCAACAACAATATTACCTTATAAAATCAAATATACAACAGGTAGTAAGAAACAACTCTGTCCTGATAAAAGTCAACTTTATTTTTTTCAGTTCCCAGTTCTATATGCATAATTTTGTCCTGTCAGTTTTTTACTGACAGGAATCGTGGCGCCACATTCAAAACAGTAATAGAATAATGTTTAATTAACATTGACATTCTGAACAATCATTATTTAACCAATAAAATCTAATAGCCTATGGGATAAGTAAAGTCGTTACAATCGAGACATAGCTTTAAATTGTCCGGAAATTTAGCTATCCAAAAACAAATTAGTAAACATACAATTAAACAAAAAACATGAAATCATTTTCTGATAAAACAAACATAGGGTGGAATAATCCCCTAAAGACTGTTTATAGAATGAATTTTTACCTATTATTCTTATTAATAGGTTCATTATCGATACTTGGATCAACACGGGCTTATTGCCAACAGAGCAAAACAATCTCAGGTATAGTGAAAAACTCTCAAGGAGAGACGATTATCGGAGCGAATATCGTTGAAAAAGGTACCAGCAACGGGACGATTACGAATGTAGACGGACAATTCACACTGCACGTAGCACCCAATGCAATATTAAAGGTATCTTATATGGGATACACGGAACAGGAAGTCAATACACGCAACAAGAACAAGGTGGAAATCATACTGACGGAAGACGCCAGACTGATTGATGAAGTAGTGGTGGTAGGATACGGATCGGTCAAAAAACGGGATTTGACGGGTGCGGTAACCTCTGTCAAGAGCGCGGAAGTGCTGGCCGCTCCTACCAATAATGTAATGGAAGCACTTCAAGGCAAGATACCCGGAATGGATATCACCAAAACTTCAGGACAGATAGGGGGTGATGTCACTATCCTGCTTCGTGGTTCACGATCCATCTATGGCAGCAACGAACCGTTGTTTATTATCGATGGAATCCCCGGCAGCTATAGCCAAGTCAGCCCGTCGGACATTGAGAGTGTAGATGTATTGAAAGATGCCTCCTCCACCGCCATTTATGGTTCCGCAGGAGCAAACGGCGTTGTCATCATCACCACCAAAAGAGGAAAAGAGGGGAAAGCTACCGTAAACTTCGATGCTTATTACGGATTCAGCGGTTCACCCAACTACAGGCATGGGATGACGCGGGATGAATGGGTCACCTATCAACGGGAAGCCTATAAATATAAAAACGGTGACTATCCCACAGATATGTCCGCCCTACTGGGAAAACAGGATTTTATAGATGCATACAACAACGGCAAATGGATAGACTGGGTGGATGAAGTATCGGGCAATACAGCTACCACAGAGAAATACAGTCTTTCAGTCAGTAGCGGCACTGAAAAGACAAAATTATTTGCTTCGACTTCCTACAACCGGGAGGAAGGTTTACTTAGCAACGAGAATCTGAACAGATATTCGTTACGCCTCAATCTGGATCAGCAGATATTTTCATGGGCAAAGGTAGGCTTTACTTCCAATTTAGTCTACCGGGACTTGAACTCCGGCGTGAAAAACACATTCACCAAATCTCTCTCCACCATCCCGCTGGGTGATGCTTATACCGAAGAAGGGGAGATCAATCACGAATTCATCACGGGACAATATTCCCCGATGAGTGATTTCATAGAGAATCAGTATGTAGACAACACCCGTTCCACCTACCTGAACATGAGTGGCTATGTCGAACTAGCTCCCGTCAAAGACCTGACTTTTACCAGTCGTGTCAATGGAACTTTGAATCACTCACGCCGCGGGCAATACTGGGGAGAAAAGTGTAATGCCAACCGTCCGTCTTATGCAGGTTCACCGCATGCTTCCATCACCAACAACAATGCCTGGAATTACACTTGGGAAAATATTCTCGCTTACAACACAACCATCGCAAAAGACCATAATCTAGGAGGTTCACTGATTACTTCCTGGAATAAGAACCAGTCGGAAAGTAGCATGGCTGCCGCCAGCGGTCAGATGGTAGATCAATGGTCTTTCTGGCGACTGACATCGGGCACTTCCCAACATGTGGAGTCCGACTTCGCACAGACACAGAAAATGTCTTTTGCCTTCCGTCTGAACTATTCGTACAAGGGCAAATACCTGTTTAATTTCTCGACCCGTTGGGACGGTGTTTCACAATTTTCTACCGGACATAAATGGGATGCCTTCCCCGCAGGCGCACTGGCGTGGAGAATATCCGACGAGGCATTTATGGAAAAGACACGCAGTTGGCTGGACAACCTGAAGTTGAGAGTGAGCTACGGTATCACGGGTAACTCGGGAGGAACCACCGCATACAGCACCACAACACAAGCATACGTATATACCGCTTCGGGAATTTCCATTAATGGGAAAATCGTTCCTTTCACGCAATACGCTGATAGTTACGGTAGTTCCGATCTCGGATGGGAGAAATCATACAACTGGAATGTGGGGTTGGATTTCGGCATCCTGAACGGTCGCATCGACGGCTCAGTAGAATGGTTCAAAACAACAACCAAAGGATTATTATTCAAACGTACATTGCCCATCACCAGTGGTCTGACCGGATGGGGATCGCCTCTGGCCATCTGGCAAAACATCGCCCAGACCAGCAATCAAGGTGTGGAAGCAACGATCACTTCACACAACATACGGCACAAGGATTTCACTTGGAACACCACTTTATCCGTCACCTGGAACAAGGAACAAATAGACGACCTGCCCGACGGTGACCTGATTGCTGAAAATCTGTTTGTCGGTGAACCGATTAAAGCCATTTACGGATATAAGTATGCCGGAATCTGGAGAACCGATACTCCACAGGAGACATTGGATGCCTACGGCGTAAAACCCGGCTTCATCAAGATAGAAACCTTAGACCAGAAAGGTGACGGAGGCGTACATAAATACAGTACGGAAGACCGACAAATTCTGGGACACTCCAATCCGGACTGGATCATCGGATTCAGCAATTCCTTCACCTACAAGAATTTTGATTTATCTGTCTTTGCCATGGCACGTTACGGACAAACGATCAACAGCGACCTGCTCGGCTATTATACCGCCGAACAGAGCGTAACCAAGAATCAGCTGGCAGGTGTAGACTACTGGACAGAGGATAATCAGGACGCCTATTTCCCCCGTCCCGGAACGGCAGATGAGCAAAAAACCGTATATCCTTCATTAAGAGTACGCGACGGTTCCTTTATCAAGATTAAGAATATCACACTGGGATATACACTGCCCGTAAACATATCACGCAAGGTTTTGATGGAAAAATGCCGCATCTATGCCACAGCCTACAATCCGTTCATCTTTGTAAAAGACAAACAATTGAAAGATACTGATCCCGAAACCAACGGTTCGGATGCATTCCCTACCTACCGGCAATTTGTTTTTGGCGTTAATTTGACATTTTAACTAAAGATTATAATCATGAAAAGTATATATATAAAATTCATATTTTGCAGCGTGCTGCTCTCGGCCCTTTCTCTACACTCCTGCACTTTGGACGAGTACAACCCGGGCGCATTTACCAAAGAGGCTTTAGCTACTTCCATCGATGGATATGAAACCCTGATTAACCAGTGCTATTTTGCTATGGAAAGATTTTATTATGGTGCTGCCGACTGGATGTCACTGACTGAAGGCGACACCGATCTTTGGACGTATAAAGCCAACGAATCAACCAGTTACACGCAGTGGTTCTGGTTTTTCGCAGGAACATCGCCCAATACGACTTACACCAATAATTGGTGGAACGGGACTTACGACGGTGTGGGAGCCTGTAACGAAGCCATCGCATTAGGAGACAAACCTCCTTACACCACGGAAGAGGAACGGAATGCAAAGATTGCGGAAGCCCGTTTTCTTAGAGCTGTGTATTATTTCAACGCGGTGGAACAATTCGGAGCAGTGACGATGCTCACAGAACCCGTAGTGACGGAAACGTTGACCTACTCCCCCACCCGCACCGATCCGATGACCATCTATCAGGAGGTTATTATCCCCGATTTAAGATTTGCATCCGAATGGTTGCCAACAGGTACGCATGCAACAACTACCACTCCGACAAAGAAAGCCGCTCTCGGT
The DNA here is from genome assembly GCF_047310725.1 of Bacteroides sp. 90-K9/2. NCBI lineage: Bacteria > Pseudomonadati > Bacteroidota > Bacteroidia > Bacteroidales > Bacteroidaceae > Bacteroides > Bacteroides sp. 90-K9/2. Next base: position 29,962 of record NZ_JBCGVL010000017.1, on the reverse strand, counting down.
TTTCTGGCTAAAGCCTGCTTGCAGACGTACGAATATGGAAGCACCGAATATTTGCAGGAAGCTTTGGATGCAGCCAAGAAATTGATTACCGATTGCGAAACTGGCGGTGGGAAATACAATACGTATATGTATCCATCGTATAGCGAGGTGTTTAAAGAGAGCAACAACTGGGAAAACAAGGAAGCTCTCTGGAAACATCGCTGGTATGCAGGAGCAGACGGACACGGATCAAGCAATGGGAATTATAAGTTGAATCGCAACGACGAGTATTTCTTATGTAATATCAATAAATTCGGTGCTCGTGAAGACAATCAGGAGACACGGCTTACCTGGGAAGGCTCAATAACCGGTATCTTTATGCCTACACAGCATTTATTGAGTTTGTATGTGCAGAAAGACGGAACATTAGACCCCAGATTTCATGAATCGTTCACTACAGAGTGGAACGCGAACAAGAATTACACTTGGGACGAAAGTGCCGTACACATGTATGACAAGGAAGAAACCGTCATTGGCAAAGCTCTGAATAAAGGTGACTTAGCTATTAAATTCATCATGCCGCAGGACATCGATTATGCAACAGAGAAACAAAAAGAACACATTTCTGATTATTTGCTGATTGATTATCATCATGTATATAGTGACGACAATCATAATGTGAACATGAATTATGCTTATACAAACGTCACAGGCAATTACAAGAATGACGGCACAAACGAGAACCAGTTCCGCTACTATTATCCGTCACTGAATAAGCATAACAGCAGTAATTATTATGTAGCCAATGCTTCCAAACAGAGAAACGGTAATCTGAATGCAACGTTTATCATGCGTATGGCAGAAGTTTATTTGATTGCGGCAGAAGCAGATATTTACCTGAATGGCGGGACGAATGCAGCCGGTTATATCAATAAGGTTCGCGAACGTGCCGGAGCAAATCCGCTCACAGGGAGTATTACGGTGCAGGATATCTTAGACGAAAGAGGCCGTGAACTTTGCGGAGAATATTGCCGCTTCTACGATTTGAAACGGACAGGCATGTTTAAGAACTCAGAGTATCTGGAGAATACTCATCCGGACTTGGCCCGGTTCTTCCATCCGAATTATGCGTTACGTCCCATTTCAACCACATTTACCGCAACAATCACTAATGGCAGTGAATATCAGAATCCGGGATACTAAATAGATATTTCAATATGTACAGGTGCTATGGAGTCAATCCTGGCACCTGTACATTTCGACTACAGATTCGCATTGAGAATGAATATCCGCTACTTGGCAAAAGGTCATAGGCAGGCGATAACTCCCAAGCTCCATTTATCTGTGTTCTTTGACGTGTTTTTAAAAATCGAAGTGCAAAATCTAACTTTTTTACAAGATTGCTATAATAAATCAAAGTTTTTCCCTATGTTTGTATTAAAGGGCAACAAGATTTAAAATCTCGGAATTAGATGATAATACAAAAAAGTATGATGTATCAGCCTATACAATAAATGAGATTTTTTATAAGTTCCAGGTTCCATCCGACAATTTGTAGAAATCAGATTAATACATATACCACCATGAAAAACAATTTTCAAAAATCAAGGAACATCAGGATATTTATTTCATCCACCTTTCAAGATATGCAGAGCGAAAGAGATATGCTGGTTAACAAAGTTTTTCCAAGACTGCGGCAGATTGCCTACGAACGCAATGTCACACTGACTGAAGTCGATCTGCGATGGGGAATCACCGAAGAAGAAGCAAAGTCAAGCAAAGTGGTGGAAATATGTTTGGACGAGATACGGAATTCACACCCGTTTTTCATCGGATTATTAGGAGAAAGATACGGTTGGTGTCCATCGAAAGAAACACTCATTGAACACCAGGCCATGCCTGACAGATACGAATGGCTTGCCGCTGACCTCGATCATGGGATGAGCATTACGGAAATTGAAATTCAATATGGCGTGCTTCGGTCGCTCGAACCGGTCTATGCTTCGTTCTATATACGCGAAGCAGATGAAAAGACGATGGAAACCGATCCAAGGCAGGCGCAGCTAAAAGAAACAGTAAGAAATAACAAAAGATATAACACCTATGATTACTGTTCCCCCGAACAATTGGGCGAACAGGTGGAATCGGAATTCAAAACATTACTCGACCACCTTTTCCCCAAAGATAAAGTCGAAGATCCCGCCGTACACGAAAGACAGAAACTACAAGCCTTTCTGGATGACAAATCGGATAATTATATACCCAATAAAGCTTATATCTCCTACCTGGACAAGTTTCTAAACAATACACCCAACCAGCATCTGGTGATTACCGGAGAAAGCGGTATGGGTAAGAGTGCCCTTTTGGCTTATTGGCTTAAAAATATCATCGAAGATGATCGGTGGAATGTGGTAGCACACTTTAGCGCCAACTCATCGCAGAGTTTGGACACGACGGATATTGCGAAGCATATAACCACCCAGATAGACTCTCTATACGGGCTTGAGCAGATGGAGGAAAACGACCGACAAATCGAACACAATGCTACCGATACAGATAATATAGATTACCAGAAACTAGCCTTGAGGGCCCAACTAATTGCCGGACAAAAACCTTTACTAATCGTTTTGGACGGCGCCAATCAACTTTCAGACCGGAATCATAGAACAAAACTATTAAACTGGTTGCCTGACTTCCCGGACAATGTAAAAATAATCTTTTCAACTATCGAGGAAGATAAAACCATGCAGGTATTCAAAAAACGGAAATACCCTGTAATAACAGTCTACCCCTTACTGCTCGACCAACGCAAGGAACTGATTGTAGACTTTTTCGATCGTTATCGCAAGCGGCTGTCCGAACAACAACTGACCATGATACTCAAAGGCAGTGACATAACAGACAACACCATGGTACTGATGTCATTACTTGAGGAAATCAGATGTTTCGGAAATTTCGACAGCCTGACCAGCTTCATCAGCCAAATGACTAACCTGCCAGACATCAACTCGTTTTTTGACAGACTATTACAGCGCAAAGAGCAAATATACAACACCCCACTTTACCCCTCGCTAACATCAGACTTGCTGTCACTGATAGCATTATCCAAAGATGGATTATCTGAAACAGAACTGATTGCAATTAGCAACATCCCGTCGCTCTACTGGTCTCAATTCTATTGTGCAAACACGGCCCACCTAATGATTAGGGACGGACGAGTAGTTTTTGCACACGACATGATACGACAGGCTATTGAACAGAAATACCTTAACAGCGAAAGAAAAGTACAATTAAGACAGAACATTATAGACTATTTCAATCGCGAAGAAAACAATAACTTCCGCAAGATGGAGGAACTCCCCTATCAACTTTATCACGCCGAAAAATGGGACGAGCTCCACGAATGTATTTCAACACTCGGCTATATGAGCCGACAGTTTAGCACCAACAACATTCACGAATTCATACTTTACTGGCGTACACTAAAACAAGCCGATGCTTCAAAATATAAAATTTCACAAGCCTATATTGAACAGATTATGGGAAGTATGGCTGAAAAGGCTGAAATGGCAGTTATGCTACAATGGGCTTATTGGCAGATGTTCCGCAATGACGTTATCCGGCTGACCAACATCTGTATTTCTTATCTGAATGATTTGGATGCAGCCTACGAACTGGTAGAATTCCTAATCCGTATGTGCGACCAGATGGCCGACGGCGATACCAGTGAAGAACGCTGCTCGTTCCACAATCTGGCTGGTATGATCTGTATTCGCAAAAAAGAATACATCCAGGCGTTAAAGGAATATAGGGAAGGATTATCACTTGCAGTCCATGCTTACGGAGAAGACGACCTGAAAATAACATCTTACCTGTGTAACATCGCTGATGTATACCACAGTATCGGCGAATCACAAGATCCGGTCGATAAAGACGCATTGGAAAAAGCGAAGCTGATCCTCGAAAAAGTCCTTAAGATGCGCAAATCCATCCTGCCGGACATGCATGATGATATTGCCGTAGCATACGATAATCTCGCCGGTATATACAGGTTGCTTGGTGAAGAAGAACTTGCTAAGGAATATCGTCTGAAAAGTCAGGACATATATGTCAGTCTCAAAGGTGAGAATGACATTGATGTAGCCATCGCATATCATAATTATGCACTCGAATGCCGCATGGAACAAGATTTTGACCAAGCCAGAGAGTATGCCGAAAAAGCCCTTACGATATATCAGCACATATTAGGAGATGAAAATACGCATACCCAAGAAGAATATCACTCGCTTGCAGAAATTGAGATGTATAGTGGAAACTATCCCAAAGCGACCGAATATATGAGACATGCGATAGATATTTACCAAAAGATTGGAGACCGTGACATAACGCTGGCCGAGCTACTGAACAGCCAGGCCTCCATATATCTTCGGGCCAACCAACCTGATCTGTCTCTCAACACAGCATTGGAGTGCATCAGTCTACTCGAAACATTAAAACAAACAGACTCAAAACTGGCTGCTACCATGTATGACAATCTGGGTAAAGTCTATCTCGTCCTAAATGATGAAAAGCTTTCAGAACATTATTATCTGAAAGGAGCCGAAACCTGGCATAATATGGATAACCTGGAAAAAGAAGCTGCCTCATACTCCTATCTGGCCGCAGCATACAACACTTTCAATCGTTTCGAAGATGCAGCAGTTGCGCTCGAAAAATCACTTGCTTTGCTGGAAGAATGCGATAAAAGTCAGGATGAAGCAGCTGCCTATGCGAACAATAATTACGGAGCAATATGTTTCAGACTAGGACACATAGACAAGGCAATCGAACACATTGAAAAAGCCTGGGAGATACGCTCCGCCCTGTTCGGTCCCGACGATCAGATGGCAAGGCAGTACAAGGACACGGTTGAACAACTGAAACAGGCAAATAAAAATACAGAAGATTCGGCCAATGACAAACCCAATGAAAAGCAAACAGCCAATGCAAATGCCGAAATCGAAGAATTTGCAACCTACATCGGTATAGATGATCCGGCATTGACCGATACCTTCCGACAAGGGAGAGACGCCTTTCAGACGGGTTATTTTGAAAGAGCTGCCGATATGTTCAATCGCGCCCTTCATCATTGCAACCAAAAGGGGGTTGAAAAAATGTCAGTAGCCCGAAGCCTGATTTATCGCTATCTGGCTTATTCAATGGAAATGAAAAAGGAAGAAGACCAAGCAGAAGAATACTATCGTATGGCAGCCGACATCGCTATCCAAAATGATAATGATGCTGTGGCCAAACGGGTATTCAAAGACATGGCCGAATTCAATTGGAATCGAGGTAATTTCGAGCAGGCAGAAATGAGCTACTGGCATGAAATACGATGCTTGCTAAGTTTGTATGGCTTCTACAACAAGAAAACGATAGCATGTCTGAACAACATAGCGCAGGCCATAACCAAACAAGATACTGTATATTGGCAAGTCATCCTCCGATGCTTCGAATTTGTTTATGTCCTCTCCAGCGATAACGAAGAATACAAGCAGTCACACCAAAGTGCAAGCAATGGAATCGGTACGTCGATTGAACATCTAAAACAAGAAGACGAATCGTTTGATGACCAAAACTACCGAATCGATCTCGAAAGTGCAGTAATTGTTCTGATGGATTACACAATCGGCTTAGGCATGTACAATACAGCACATCAACTGTACATCTCTTTTCTTGAAGAAATAGCTGCAAACAGTGGAATAACCGTAGACGGCTATTACCTGATTAGTTTACGAAGAATAACAATGGACGCCGTTTTGGATAATCCGCACAGGGTAATCACGGCGGGACTCAACTTGCTACAGAAGGCTGAATCACAGCCTCCTTCCGACGAAATAAAAAGCCAAATAGAGATAACGATAGCAAATGCCTACTGCGACACCATGCAATATCATAAAGCCCTGCCGCTCTATGAAACCAACCTGACTTACGAACCCAATCTCATCATACCACTGGCCAAATGTTACAATGCATTAAGCCACCCGCAAGAGGCTCTTCAGATGCTGGAAAATGCCATGAAGCAAGATCCGTCAATTTCCACATTGCCCGGAATTGACAAAGTTCTCGGTAAGATACTTCTCGACACAGGGCATATCAAGGAAGCTCTGGACGCCTTCAACCGTTACGAAGCTGACAAAACCGATGCAGGAATCTCCCCTATGACTATCCACAAAGCTCTCGCACTCTATTTGTCCGGTAGCGAAATGGATGCCACACAGCTGGTACATTCTGCCATGAAACTACTGAAAGATGAGAGCAACGACCTTTTGTACAGGATATCCATCGGCATTGAATTGATTGATTATATGTTCCAAACAGGCAACATCGAACAGGCAGAAAAATTGATCGACCAACTTCACGGACTGTTGGAGGAATTGCCCGACAGTATGCAAGAACCCTATAATACCCGCATTGTCGCAATAAGACAAGCCCCAAACTAAGAAAGAATAATAAACAGGTATAAAAATAATAATGTAATATGAATATTCAGGAAATTTTAAATATGGTTGACGAAGACATAGCACGTGCCGAAGAGCAACAACCAGATAACAAGGAGGAGAATATCGATTTTCTGTTGTCCGAATTGGAAGCATCCCGTGAATTGGACGAGGACCGGCTTGCGGAAAAATACCTGGCCATGCACACTATGTATCAATTCCTTACCCGACCAGGTAATCTTATCAAAATACTTGACTGTAAAGATCAGCTTACGCTAGGTGAATGCCTGCCTATGCTCACTTATCTTCCGTGGGTAAAAGACACCGAATTTGAACGGCTCTGTCTGGAAGCATCATTTTGTTCCCTGTATAACCATTTTCAATATGGAAATGAACTGGAAAAAGGTTTTGCAGCCATTGCAACCATAAAATTACTGCTTCATCACTCAGAGCAGCTTTTACCTTGTTTCGAAGAGTTTCAACAAATAGCCTACGAAAACGAGCACTTGCATAAACAGATGGACGAAGTGGATTTCCAGTATGAACCCCAAATACTACTTTATCAGGTGCAGGCTTCGATGGTACCTTTCGTCCGGCGAGTTTACGAAATGTATCCGATGCTGGAAGAAGAAAGAATAAATGAATTCTGCAATAGAATCGAAGCAACGCTTGCTGATTTAGAATTGTCGCAGGAGAGAATGATGTTTAAAACCCGACTGATTTATAATTTCATGATTGAAGCGGATATCAGGTGCTATGAAGGAATAAATGAAGAAGAGGAATGATAGTCATTCGACTACAAATAAATCCCGGCCTTGCGGTTTCATCCTTGAGCCGGGATTTATAAATGAAAGAAGAACCCGATATCTCGTTTCTGACTTTTCTTACCGCCAGTACTTATTATTTATTCAAATATCCATTTTTCGCAGCCTCCCAACCAATAATTGCAGTCTTTCGAATCTCTCCCCAGTGGTAATTACCCAACTCACCGGAAGAACGAATGACACGATGACATGGAATAAGGAAAGCTACGGGATTCTCACCGACAGCCGTTCCTACAGCCCGGCAAGCCTTCGGGTTATTAATACCTGCGGCTATATCTCCATAAGTAGTCAATCCGGCGACAGGGATTTTCAGTAAAGTCTCCCAGACCTTTAGTTGAAAGTCAGTACCTTTCAAATGCAGCTTTATATCTTTAAGTTTCCTCCAATCCTGCGTGAAGATGGATAAAGCATTTTGCTGCATCTCATCCACAGCCGGAGTAAACGTTGCATTAGGAAACTTCTTCAACAAGGAATGAAATGCCGCATCGTGATCGTCTGCAAACTCCAGACAACAGATACCTTTATTGGTAGATGCAATAAATAGTTCACCAAAAGGACTTTTGGCAAAACTGTAATTGATAGAAAGATTTTCACCACCGTTTTTATACTCACCCGGTGTCATACCTTCTATATTTACAAACAAATCATACAATCTGCCTGTACCTGAAAGTCCCGTTTCCTGTGCCGTATCAAACAAAGACGCATGAGTCTCATCCAAGATTTTCTTGGCATATTCAATACTGGTATATTGCAAGAACTTCTTAGGACTAACCCCTGCCCACTCCGTAAACATACGTTGGAAATGTGCCGTACTCAACGCCACTTCCCGGGCAATCTCATCCAATCCCGGTTGCCTTTTGAAATTCTCCCTTATATACCCGATTGCCTGTGCAATACGTGCATAATCAAGCGTTTCTTGCTCATTCATAACAGAGGTTTGCCATTTAATTCCAAATCCAGTAACCGTTTTTTAGCAGGAAGACCGCCGGCATAACCCACAAGCGTGTGGTTACTGCCGATAACACGATGACACGGAGCAAAAATAGAAATAGCGTTCGCACCATTAGCAGCGGCAACCGCACGGACAGCCTTCGGCATATCCAGCTGTTTCGCCAATTCTCCGTACGATACAGTCGAACCGTACGGAATATCCAGCAACTTATACCATACGCTTTTCTGAAAATCCGTACCTACAAAAAGCAAAGGCACTTCAAACGCAGTCCGTTCACCATTGAAATATTCGTCCAACTGCTGAATCGCTTCCTGTATAACCTCGGATGTACTTTCTTCATAACAGGCTTTCAACACTTTCCGCAACCTCCTGTCTACCATATCTCTATGACTTTCAACCGCCCAGTCACAAAGACAAAGCCGATCTTCAAACGAGCCAAGCATCAAATCGCCACAAGGAGAATGATAACGCTGTATCTGAATGACATTGCCAACTATTTCTTTCCTTTTATCTTCCATCTTAACTTATTTTCGGGGATTGATAGCACTGCTTTTGTTTTCCACACCTGCAAAAATACATTTATTGTACTTACAACTGAAAAAGCAATCCATCATATTTTGACTTTCAACCCCATTTTAGTTTCCAATGCCACAAAATTAGCACACAAATATCTGATAAACGACCCGAAAATTGCGATTCTTATAAAAAGAGGACAACTAAATTCAAAATAAGCCGCGATTTTATTTTTGTATACGATTTACCCTCACACCCTCACCCTTTGAACCAAATCCTTTACTCATGGGAGTTACAGGTGTGAGGGTAAAGGTGAGGGCAGAGTGAGGGTGACTTTTACCCTCACCCTGCCCTCACTCTGATTCCGATTGACTATTCCCCTTATCAACTACTCCACCTTCATCAAATGATAAAGCGTTCCCTTACGAGATTTACGGCAAGGAATATTCAGTTTTTGAAGTGCGCGCCCGAACTGTCCCACCTTACTAATAGCCAACTTATCCCGTGTTTTCGTCTGTAAATAGCTCAAAATCTGCATAGCAGTCAGCCATTCGCCTTCCATTTCCTCCTCTACCGGATTAAGATAACAATGAAACAACTGCTCCAACGGACTAGCCTGTTCGAACTCACGGTTGGTCTGTTTCAATATATTTTCATCTTCATCATTCAGCCAATAACGTTCCCCTTTATAAATCGCCTCCATTGCTTGAGCATACAACTGTTTATAATTGATGGTAACGTTCGTTTGAATAGGAGCCGTCACCTCGATACAAATGAAACGGCGGCTACCACTGGGATCGGTAAGCAAATCTTTCTGATTGCTGGTTCCGATAAAAGAAGCATAACGCCTCATTTCCCGAATCGTATTACCGTAAGGCTTACGCAAATTCGCGACAGGCTTCTGCAACAAATGCTTCAGGAATCCCTGCTGACTGACATTAATCTGATCGAACTCATCAATATTAATCAGAAAAAAGCGCCCCAAATAACGTTCCGCCTCCTGCTTACTCTTGAAATCAATACTGTCCGTATAGCCGAAACGAAGTTCCGGCGGCAGGATAATGCGACAAAATGTAGACTTGCGATACCCTTGCGAACCGACTAGCAAAGGCGAAGTACTATTACCATGCTGCCGGTCAACTCCCCTCCAATGCGCCACCATACTAAGAAACCAACGGTAAAACAATTCCTGCCAATGCGGATTATCACAAGGAACCAAACCAGCCAATGCACGAATACGATCCTTCCCGTCCCAACGCCCTGCCTCATAAAGATATTCTTCGACAGGATTGTACAAAGGAACACATTCCGAATTCAGAAAACGATCCACATCACGATCCCACGCACTGATTCCCTCTTTCAATGCATTGATTGCAATGCTGTTGCGCACCCGTTTATCCACCGGCTTAAAGCAAAAATGAACGGAGTCACGCTGACGATATTCCAAATCATCCAGCACCGTATTGTAACGGAATTCATAACGGCGTTTCATAAACTCTTCCAGCAGAAAAGCCGTCTCCTGCTCTTTGCTGATGCTGCATTTCTTGCCGAATCCCTTACATTCCTGGTAAAGATTATGGAGTATCGAACGAATCACCAGTTCTTCCTCCTCACGATAATAATGAATCATCGTCTGCCGTATCGCTTCCTCTTCGGGGATACCCGCCTTGAAACAATGCTCGGCAAGGCGGACCAGCAAAGGTTGCAAGTCGTCCCCACGTTTCCAGTTCTCCATTTCCTGAAGTGCCCTGTTCAATGCCGCTTCATAAATCTTCGTGAACGTTTGCGCCGACTCATATCCCGGTTGCAATCGCAATAAGGGATTCTTCTCGCCCTGCTTCCGCTGGCGGAAAGTCTCTTCTCCCGGCATCGTAAGCGGCTGTTCCAGACAAAACGGCACTGCATCCGGATTATAATAAGGAGCCTCATCCAACGTCATACGACATTTCTGGGTCAACACAGGTTCCTTCAGATCGATATCGAAAGGTAACATCGGCTGATAACATGTCACAGCCAGCCGATAAGCATGGACATGAAACAATTCCGCCTCCGCCTCTTCAGATGGCAACCCTCCATCATCCGGCAAGGCAAAACGCACCCATATCTTCACACTACGACCACTGGAACCACAAAAAGCGGCAAAAGTCTGTGGCAGAAGTGCCGCTTGCCGTTTCACAAATTCCGCTTCCGACCCACCGGCCAGCCGGCTCACTTCCAACTGTACCAATCCGTTATACTGCTTCATCTTCCGTTCACCCTCTTTGGTCCGGGTATATTCCACAGCAGAATAAATGTATGGCAACTTATCTATATGTTCGTACCGGGCATATGTACCTTCCAATAACGGTATAATTTCCCGCAAAGCCGTGATATGCCCCGCTTTCGTTTCCGTTTTCATTTTGTCGAATAATGTGCCTGCCTCGCAAATGCTAAGAGCTTCTTTTCCGCTCCCGTTGTCTTGTCTGATTAAAGTAATTTTCATCCTATTTTTGTCTATTTTTTCTACAATCAAATATAAATGTTTAATTCCTGTAAAGATACGCTTTTATCTTCCGGAAAACAAGCATTTCATCTGATAAATACCCGTATTTCATTTGCATTTGCCTTATTATTTATGTATCTTTGCTTAGTAGTTGCCAAGGGCTCACCCGTGTGAACAAACAGGCTATCAATTGTAAATAAAAACGTCCACAGACGTAAACAGTCTTGTTCACATGAGTAAGCCCTTGCAAAACATTAGAGCTTAACAAAAGAAACATTAAGCGCTAACGTATTACTACTTAAGAGAATACATAACAAGAACCGTTACTTTAAAAACAAACAAAAGCTATGGCAATATTATTCGATTGGTATGAAGACCCGAAACCTTCAGACAAACAGCAGGGAGAAAACAAAAAGACCCTGCATCCGCGCATCAAATACAACGGTTCCACAGGGACCGACGTACTGCGGCGGCGTATTCAGGAACGTTGCTCACTGACGGAGACGGACGTCTCTGCCGTGCTCGACGCTCTTTCGCACATCATGGGACAGGAATTGGCGGAGGGACGCCAGGTACATCTGGACGGCATCGGTTATTTCCATCCCTGCCTGACCACCACGGAACCTGTGACGATAGGCACTAAACGGAAAGCAACTAAAGTGAAACTGAAAGCCATCCAGTTTCGTGCCGATCAAACATTGAAAAACGAATTTGGCGTGCTTAAAGTGAAAAGCCTCAAAGGAGGACTGGATTTCACCCAACTAACGAATGAGGAAATTGACCTGCAACTGACAAAGTACTTCCAAACCCACCCATTCATGCGAAGATATGATTTTCAATACCTTTGCGGAATGGCAAGAAGTACAGCTATGCGACATATCCGGCGTCTGCGCGATGAAGGTAAATTGAACAATATGGGTGGAGCCATGCAGCCGATTTATGTGCCGGGAAATGGATATTATGGTAATAATGAAGCAATTAGTGTAAAAACGGAATAAGATTAGCCAACCCAAATCAGGACGAATCAGGGTGAGGGTAAAAAGTTACCCTCACCTACTCTCACCTTTACCCTCACACCTGTAACCCCGATGAATAAATGGATTAAGCATAGGGTGAGGGTGTGAGGGTAAAAACGTCACCAACATTTATTTGAGAACATTCTTAATGCAAGCAACTATTGCACAAGAGTACCTCCATACAGTTCCATCTTTTACCGGGGAATCTTAACCATTTCAACCGGCTGCTCCTGTATCTTATCCAACGGGTGTGACTGATATCTTACCTTTGAGAAATCAATAGCCTTTAAATCGATGCAACGTATCGAATTGTTATAGGCCGTTTCATAATAAATCTTCCGGTTCGTCAGGTCGATAGCCGAGGTCCATTGCGTAGCACTTGGAATATCAGGAATATCCCCCTGCGAATGTTCTATACCGATAGGAACATCAAAATTGTTAAGCAAGTGGAAACATTGCTGCACGGTATCAAAGCCTGTAGCACGTTGAGGAGCTGTCCCCCGATAAAAGGCAGCACGTACAAACCGAGAAGGAGGCGTGGCATCGCCCGGAATGCCGAGAAAACCGGAGTTACCACCAGTCGGCTGCAACGTAATACCGCTCAATTTTTGCACGGAAGCGTCACCCGGATGAAGATTGACGTAGTTGTTCAAATTAGTAAGTTGCCATTCAAAGCCGGGGGCATTCGTCAATACCCCTACTTCATTCTCATAAAAATGCGGCACACCACCTACAATTTCCAACACAACCTGACGTCCCGACGGTTCACCGATACGCCAGTGTACTACCGCTGTCTTTTCCAGCCCTACGACACGTACAGAAGAAAGGGCTGCCTTCACCTCGTCAATAGTGGAAAACTGCGACAACAGCCACCCCGCCACTTGAAGGTCTGCCAGTGTCCGCTGGTTCTGTGCAGCATCATACGTCTCATAACCACCATAGTGAGGAAAGAAAAATAGTCCGGCTGAAAGTCCTGCCTCATTGATTCCTTCGGCAATAAACTCTTTTTGCACAACAGCCAGACCGACCACCCCATATTTTGCCGTAAACGTCAGTCCATTGACACCTGTAGGAGTGAATGACGTGAGCTGTTGGCCACGTGGAATAATCACATATTCGCTTTGCAACACACCGCGCGCCCATTCAATCGTACGGGCTTGCACATAACTGCCGTCACGGGATGTCAGCGAGATTCCCGTACAAGCTACAGCCTGAAAAGTGCTGCCACATACGGCGGCAGCAATCCCTAACAATAAGTTCTTTGTCATCTTCATCATTATTTATATATTTATCGCTAAAAACTCAATACTGTATAAAGACAACAAAATATGGGTTATTTTAGTTTGCAGATATATCTATTATAGATCAGCCTACAAAAAAGAAAAAACGGACAAACATATTTTATGCTCATCGAACAAAACAAAAGCGGGAAATTCTTTGTCATTTCTTTGTTATCCTCCATAAATCATCTATCTTTGTCTTTTGAAAGCCGAAGAGAAATGCGGCATATTGAAACGTTTTTTGCGCTAAGAAAACTACCAATTTTATTATAAACAAAAAACATGGTTTCAATAAATCTGTTTCATACGTGCGACTTAGGGTCGGGCGTGTGAACATATTTATTAAACCATGTGGGTATTGGTAGTACCTCTTAGCGGATAAATATGAACTCAGCGTCCGGCTTCTTTTATATATTAAGGTATACATCGCACAAGTATATACCAAACATACAACAGAACACGGACGGTCATCAATATCCAAAAGAAGTATGAACAGACCGAACAAAGAAACATTGCGCCGTGTCATCCGGAAGATATACAAACTGAATGACCATGAAAAGCTTGCGGAGAAACTACCCGCATCTACCAACATGCCCGTAAAAATCAGCCCTGTATCATACAGCAAACAAAATATCAGCGAAGCCAGTGAACACATATAGCTAGCTTCCTGCAAATCCTCCCAAGCAACAAAACAAGAATTTAATTATCAACTTAATCCCTATTACTTCTATGGCAAACTGGTTAACAATCAAGCAACTGTCCGAAAAGCGCGACATTGCAGAATCCACTCTCCGAAATTGGATAAACTTAGGTTACATCACTTCCTCAACCATCGACAATGTCATAATGCTGGACGACGATAGTCTGATTTCCTATTTGGACACTCATCAAACCAAAGGACTGAATAAAGAGTCCCTGGAAAAATTAATCAAAGAGAAAAAGATGGAGTGCGAGATCATTCTCTCCCACCTCGACGACGAACTGTTCCTTTTAAAAACCCAAAGCCTTCACCAACCGCTTTTTCATATCATCGTGCAAGAGCTCGGACAACTGATTACCAACGACACTCAACGGGAAATATTCCTAGCCATCTCCACTGGCGAACCGATCTCACGCGTAGCAGTACGGCAAAACATGACTTATCAGGAAACAATGGAGGCTTACAGCAATATCCTCAAAAAATTAAGTGAAAATACAGAAAGAATCGCTACATACCGCAACCAGACAATGGCGTCTCTTTTTGGTAAATACAACACGGATAATCCTACGAATATCCCTATAAGACGACTTTTCAACGAACGCGCATGCAATGTTCTGCACAAACTGGAAATAGCAACCGTGCGAGAACTTCTACAATTCACCTACCAATACGGATGGGGTAGACTGAAACGTCTCGAAGGCCTAGGAAAAACAACGTACAATGAGATACTTAACGCATTGTATAACGCAAACTTCATCGTCTTTTGCGAAGACAAGAGTATTGCTTTGTCACCTGAAATAGCGGCATTTGTATTGTAGAAAGCATAATGGTGTAGAATAATAATCAAAGAGCAACAAGTAAAAAAGCAGTAAATAAACAAACTTAAATAAAAGGTATCCGAACTCTTTTGAATAAAACGAGAGTTTGGATACCTTCCATACTTATAGCAAAGATTCGATCAACTTAGAATGAAGAGAAGATTCGATCTCATCCATTGCTAAAAAGGCATTGTTAACAATCATTTTCTTAGAAGATGCCCCCCATATTTGCACATCGGTTTGTTGTTGCAAAACCATATTGTATATCCTGTCAATTCATTTAATGATATAATTCTTTTTCTCTTTCCCTATTCCTTTCAAAGTCAGAGATTTCCATGCATCAGGGATTGCTCCTTTTCCGGCAACAATTCCCTTATCCGTAATATCCAGTCCACCGAATCCCATTAGTACGGACTGCAATACACCGCCTGCCCCTGTCAGGAAATAGGGATTCGTACCACCGTCAAATTCGGCTATCACCCGGAATGGCGGATTCAGATTGGGACAATAGGAATCTCTAAAATAATGCCATGCACGTTCACGATCTCCCAATCGAGTAAACAAAATGGAGTAAATGGACTTCGACATGGCAGGTGTTTTCTTTCTCGGAACAGTCTGAAGATAGTATTCGAGATCTTTTCGGATCTGCTCTTTTTCTGTAACGAGCTTTAACGGGAACGCCAACAGGCAGACATCAGCTTGTTTCGTTATAGCCCCGTCATAGGTATCATGCTCTGCCGTTACTCCATTGGCAAGTTTCCGGAAACGAAGTTTCTCCGCCACAGTCGTCCACATAGGATCTGATTTTACATTTAATAGTTTGGCAGCTCTGCAGGCAGCTTCCAAAGTAGATTTTGCGACACCGTTTGTATAAGCATTATTATTCACGTTCTTTCCCCCTTGAGGATTCTGATTCCATTCATCCGCCCCAATCACATTCCTGATTTCATACTCTCCTGCTTCATTCGGTTCCGAACGGCTCACCCAATAATCGGCAGCGGCACTAATGATGGGAAATCCCTTTTGGCGAAGCCAATCCAAATCCTGCACCACTGAATAATATTGCCAGGTTGCCATAGCTACACCTCCTGTAATATGATTTTCGAAAGGACCATAAATGTTGGTTACCGTATTATCCTCGTTTCCCTTATCACTACTTTCCCATGGATACATTGCTCCTTTGTAGCCATGCATAAAAGCATTATGCTTGGCTGCGTCCAGACGTTGATAACGATACTCTATCATTGATTCCGCCAATTCGGGATGAAGTAGTAACAAAGCCGGAAAAATCCACGTATCAGCATCCCAAAACACGTGTCCGTTATAGCCGAAACCCGAAAGCCCCATCGGAGAACAGGACAATCCCGAACCTTCCCGCACAAAAGCATACGTGTGATAAAGCATACTGTGAATGTCTTGTTGCGACTGAAGATCGCCCTCAATCACAATATCGCTTTCCCAAAGCTTGTCCCATGCAGCCTCGTGCTTACTCCATAACCGTTCGACACCTTCTACCGCAGCAAATGCCGTCAACCGTTCCACCTCATTCCTGACATCGGCATGAGTGACAGAGGAAAGCGTCGTCCCTATAATCGAAAAAGTATAGGGTTGACCTGCCTGTAAACGGATCGTAAACTCTTGCGTATGTACCCCGACTCCCCGTGCACTTCGATGACAGACTTCCGGATGAGGAAAGGAGGCATCGAAGACAAACGATGAACAAGCCCCGATTTCAAATTCCCGGACCGGAGATTTTGCTACTGACGTGCAGAGGTCAATCGCTGTCTTTCCATTGAAAATCCGGTTGTAATATTCCTGCGGATTACGCAGTGACTCATGTACCGTCATTATATTCGCTACGGATACTTCTATGTTTTCTTTCGGAATGATCTGCACACGCAACAAACATGAATAAGGCAAATGACGCAATGATGTATATTGATATTCAACACGGGCCAGTGATTTATAATCAAATTCTCCACAAAACACTCCCCGACGCATATCCAAAGTCTGTTTGTAACCGGATATCTGGGAAGCCTTCACCGTAGAACCGTTTATCTGCAATTCCGTATCAAGCATATTGATGCCATGCAGGAAATTGTTTACTCTCCCCTTACCATAAATATCATAAACTCCTCCCAACACGACGCGGGAAACCTTCAAAGGTTCGGGAGAAGAGACTAACCCCAACATACCATTAGCTACAGTTATTCCATAATAGGATTGGGGGTCAATTTGTTCTGCAGTAATTTTCCAGGCATCTTGTGCGAACAGACCAATAACAGGCCACAACCCGCCCAACAGCAGGAATATTAAAAAGTTCCTTTTTCTCATTTTATCTGTATTTTATAAGCTTCTTATGAATGCATAGCCAGTCTTTTCTCATCGGAGCAAGGCAAAACCCGCTCCGACGAAAAAAGAAACATGCTAACTAAAAGTCTGTATGGATAAAAAAACTAATACATATATCCGCTCTTACCCGGATTACCGCCCATCTGCGACCACGCATTGGCTGCATAACCTGTCGCTGCGCCTTCAACAGCAAATAGAGTTGGTTTTCCTTCCAGCATACCGGTCACATAGATAATGCCATCAGCAGATATGGTAGGAGAAGATTGCAACCCAGTTCCAAGTTGGAGCGAAGCAATTGCTTTTCCTGTAGCCGGCTCAAGCTTCACCAAAGAACCTTTTTCCGTATCATTATAGTAGATATAACCTTCATTATCTATAGCCGGAACACCATAAGCAGTGCCTGCCACTTCCGTTGCCCATAGAACGGAGCCTGTAGAGGAAATAGCAGTAATATATTTGTCAGTAGCTACATACACAACCCCATTTCCATCAACAACCAAGCCATAACCGGTTTGTTTATTTTCCCCTTTGACAGCAGTGTACCATTCAGGAGCCGAAACATTACCTTCGGTCGTTTTCTTGGTATCATAACAATAGACTAATGCTTTGGTCTCATTGATAGATATGCGGGCTCCCAAATTAAGGCAAAGGATATATGCTTTTCCATCCGCACCGACAGCGATCTGGCTACCATTAGGCTGGTCATTCGGAGCATAATTTTGCTCATTGGTCGACTTGCTCCAGCTATTGCCTTTCGGGAAGAAGATGTGTGTACCATACGAACGGCCTCCACTCTGACCTGTGTTGACAAGCACCCTGCCATCTTTTAATCCCACACAACCGCCATAACTTCCGGAAGATGTCTTCTCTGCATATTGCAGCACACCGGATGTCTTATCATAAATACGGAAATGCATACCATCCGTGCTCGGAGCTGAATTTGTCAGAATCATCACATACCGATCCGTAACAACCGGAGCACCGAAAGGACGCATACTCGATTTGGCACCAATCGAAGTAAACCATTTCTGCGTTCCACCATCCGCACCACCTTTCACCGCATAAAGACTGGCAGACTTAGCCGCATCCGCTTTGGAAGTGTTATCTCCGACAGCCACATAAACCACTCCATCGGAATCCACCGTAGGGGTCGGATGCTGATAGTCGGAGCCACGATTCGGTTCATTGTTTTGTCCGCAATCAAATCCCCAAACCCGTTCACCAAGTTTGGTGAAACAAACCAGATTATAATTACTGGAAGAAACATAAACATACTCACCATCCGCACTTGTTGCCGGAGAAGTGCTAACTACCACTCCCTGTTCATCATAAGAGTGAGCCCATAATACCCCAAGGCTACCGGCACTCTTGGCTACATCAACTGTGACAGTCTTAGTATCTTTCCGTTTTTTATTGTCCGTTACCGTCAGCGATACATTTATTTTCCCATGCGAACCGAAAGTCACTGTCGGATTTTCCTCCGTTGAAAGGATAGCACCGAAAGTCCATTCTCTCTTAATAATCTCACATCCTTCCGCCGCTTTCGACTGATCCGTAAATACCACTTCCTCACCCGCTACAATTTGTTCGGGAAGCCAGCTGAAATCTGCCGTAGGGCGAATACCGTCGTCTATTATTTTAATTGTCTTTTCAAATACTGATTTCATTGAACCGTGATCCGAGGTAACAGTCAGACGAAAAAGATAGTCTCCGCCCTCTTCCACGCTAAATGGTTCGGGAGCAGCCAGTTCATAGGACACCTTACCCATAAATTCCCATTTGCAGACTGCAATCTGGGCATTCTCCGCTGTCGACGTATTCGTTAGGGTAATCAAATCACCAATCTCATAGGATTCTTTATCTGTAGTGAATCCAGCCTGCACCCATGCCTCTTCTGCAGGGTTACACCCCACTAACAGGCCGACAGCAGCTATCAATAAATATATGATTCTTTTCATTGCGTTTCTGTAATTTTAGATGATCGTTTCATTACTTCACGTATTCCAACTTACCGACGATAGGATAATGATCTGAAATATAAGTGATATTCTGATATACCTTATCTATTGTCTCGAATTTCAACGCCTTAAAGCCTGTACAAAAGATATGATCCACAATGTAAGGATTAGCAGTGCCAAATCCGGTATAAGAGTATTTCGAGTCTGTGACCGGAGCCGATAAGCGGACATTCGTCATGAATGTTTTAACTCCGTTAAAGATATCACTGTCAATCTGTTTGTTAAAGTCGGCAGTGAGCAACATGGGCAATCCTTCCGGATTGAGTTCCGACATTTTATTCACAATGACTTCCATTGACTTGCCCGGAGCGATGGTAGAGCCTACATCAATGTGCGTATTGATAAAGAAGAATTTCTTGCCGGAAGCAATGTGCTTGAAGATTGCCCACGTTGCCACACGCGGAACTGTATTATCCCAACCTTGAGACCCCGGTACATCAGGAGTTTCGGAAAGCCAGAAACAATCCCACTTGACAAGTTCAACAGCCTTTTTTCTATAAAAGATGGGAACAAACTCATCATTGTTGGCATTGTTGGCACGGCGTCCTTTACCGATATATCCATAATCCTTCCAGTTCTCTTCCAACCACTTCAACTGTGGCGGACGTGCTTCCTGCATACCGATCACTGTTGGTTTCTGCTCTTCAATCATCGGAATAAAAGCTGCCGTACGGGCATCCCATGACTTATCCCCCGTATCATTGGTATTGTAATACCGGATATTAAACGACATAACTTTAATCTGGTTGTCATCCAGAGACGGATCTTCCTCTTTCACCGTTTCAGGATCTTTATAAAATTCCGAATAATCAGGAGTAGTATTACTGCATCCGCCTAACGCTACAACATAGATAGCAATTACAGGCAATATCTGGTTAAATTTCATCATACTAAATCTTTTTATATTTTAATTCCAATTGGGGTTCTGTGATAGTTTATATCCGGCACTCTCATAGTCGCGGATTACCTGCGCCGGAACAGGATAAAGATACTGACGGTCATCATCATACCAAACGCGGTTTCCCGTACCGGGATTATACTTTAAATCGTATCCACCTGCCGCATTTACTGTGGCATAAAGTCCTGTTTCATTCTTTACATTCACTGTTTTGCAATCTTTATTGGACGACTGAGTACCGTTGTCAGTAAAGTAACAATCAGGAGTTCCGTCGCCATTCAAATCAATATCCACATTCAATGCGCTGATGTGCATTCCTGTCCAAGGCAGCTCCTCTATCAGATCACCGCATTTCCAACGGCGCAAATCATCGAACCGCATACCTTCGGCCACCAATTCAATGGCACGTTCACGACGGATTTCCAGCAAGACCGGATCTGTGATATTCGGATAAAACATCTGCTGCAAATAAGAATCTGCGGTTGCAGGGAGCTTTTCCGTTCCACCTGTAATTCCTGCACGTCGACGCAGAGCTCCGATGGTAGTATTCCATTCGGCATCAGTAAGCCCGCCCAGTTCGGCTTGCGCTTCGGCATAGTTAAGTAGCACTTCGGCATAGCGCAACAGCGGAATACTGTTGTTGTTCTTTTCATTGTTATCGTATTTCGTATCATCGAGAGAATACTTAATCACATGATAACCGGTCAGGCAAACCGTCATATCAGCTACCACAGCTTTTCCGTCACGTTTGAAATCCAGTCCGCGGATGGTTTGTGCCAAACGCAGGTCGCGGCTCTTCATCTCTTCCACAAAGTTCTTGGTTTCATAGCCTGTTTCGGAAGTGAACGGAGTACCATCCAGTTTCAGGTAGGTATTAACGAACGGACGAACCAGACTCCAGCCTTTACCATACGAAAGTGAATTATACCAGTAATTTTGAGTACCGTAGATTCCGGATGCACTATTGGCACATACCGCCAGAATTACTTCAGATGTTATGGGTGCTTCCAGATAGAACAAATCGCGGTAAGCTCCTTTTGTACCCGTTGCCGTATTCAATGAAAGTCCGCTGTTATCCATTACCAACTTGGCTGCACTGGCAGCGTGCCGGTAGAGTTCTTCGGGAGTGATTTCCAAACCTGTAAGTTTGTGATAACGGCGATAAGCGGCTTCGAACAGACATACACGGGATTTGAGTGCGGCTGCAGCCCATTTGGTTAGCGTGGAGCTATTTACGGAAGAAGTTACCTGAATATGTTCGTAGGCAAAATCAAGGTCCTCAATCATATTTCTGATGATAATATCCCGGCTGTCACGTTCTTTATACATGACATCATACTGATAGGACTGAATTTCATTGGCAAACCAAGGAACTTCTCCGTATTGGGTCAACTTATCATAATAGAACCAGGCACGGAACCAACGGGCGATGCCCAGATAATTATCACGGGTAGCCGCATCCACCGTGCACTCTTTCGAATGACAACCATCAATAAAATAGTTGATGTTCCGCAGGGTTCCCCACGACCAGTTGGTAGCTGTTTCCGAATTGTACGCGTTTTGCTGAATAAAGACATTGGTCTGCCGGACAGCGGCAATATCACACATTTCGTCCTGCTGATAACCAGTGGAAAGGGTCGGCAACGCCCGATAGAAGGAATAGGCATAAAGGCGCAATCCGGACTCACTACCGAAAACCATTGCTTTGTCAGCTTCCACCTGCATCGTCTCCGTCAAATCGCAACTACCTAACAGCACCGTTGCACACAGAAGCAGGATATTACGTATATTACTTAATCTTTTCATATCTTATTTGTTTCTATTTAGTAAGTGATCGATATTCCTAAACTGAGATTCCGCATCGTCGGATAGTTGAAACCGTCTCCTTTGTCACCTGAAGTCAGGTCATTATCCGAACCTTTCGTTATCACTGCCACATCATAATCTTTCGTGTGACGGTAGAGTGGAGACCATGACCATAAGTTCTCTCCCGAGAAATAGACGGACACTTTAGAGAAACCGGCTTTTGCTATCCATTTCTTTGGCAAATTGTAACCAAACTGCAAGTTTTTGAGCCGGAAGTAAGATACATCCTGCAAGTAGCGTGTATTAGCCGTACCTTTATATAAGGGGTTATAGTAACCCGAATAACGCGGCAGATAGGCATCAGGGCGGTCTTTGGTCCAGTAGTTATTCAAGTGCCACACCGGGACTTGGTTGTAAGGACGGTTATACTGTCCCCAGAAAGAACTCTCACCGCTGGGATACCAGTCTTGTTTTCCCACACCATCGAACATGGCTGACAGGAAGAAATTATTCCAGTCGGCACTAAACGAGAGGGTATAGATGTAGCGCGGTTCGGAGTTTCCTATAATTTTCCGGTCGCCCGGTGAGTCTACCGTATTGGCTCCGTTATCAATAGTACCAGTGTTGTTCAAGTCCTCGAAGCGCATATCACCCGGATAAGTAATGTAATTGACAGACGTCTGCATCAGGTTGTTTTTGTAGCCTTTTCCATCAAAGGCTGCATCAATTTCTTCCTGTGACTGAAATAATCCATTACAGACAAATCCCCAAATTTCACCGATACGCTGACCTACATAATAATCATCCAAATCACGTTTAGGATTATTATATTTGTCTATCACCGAGTGATAGTCGGCAAGGGTTGCTTTAATGCCGAAGTTGAACGGTTTGCCTGCCAAACGAAACGAATCATTATACCCCAATGAAATTTCGTAGCCATAGGTACTCATGTCGGCATAGTTTCCTTTGGGTGATGATGCCCCGAACGTATCGGGAAGCGTGGGACCCACCGTATACATATTAGCGGTCTTACGTACATAATAATCGGCAGACAGCGTAATCTTGTTATTCCAAAATCCCAGATCGATACCGGCATCAATGGTTCGTGAGGTTTCCCAACCGATATTATCAGGAATTTGAGCGGGATTGAGCGTGTAACGCAACTGTGCCTTACCGTCAAGATAACGACCTTCGCTCGATGAGCCGGTAGTGGAATAAGTCTTCAATGCAAACTTCTCCAGATAAGAGTAAGGCTTCACATTGCTATTCCCTAATGCACCATAAGAGACACGCAGTTTTCCATTGGAGATAATATCAGGATTTACTTTCCAGAACTTCTCTTCCGAGAAACGCCATGCTGCCGAAGCCGAAGGGAAAAATCCCCACTGCGAATTGTCGGGAAACTTCGAAGAACCGTCATAACGCCCGTTCACCTCGAATAGATAACGATTATCATAAGAGTAGTTCAACCGGAAGAATGCCCCGGCATACCGCCAACGGTTACCATCACTTTTTATAGACATATTATCTCCCATAGCAAAGTTTATATTTTCCACATCAGGCATTAACAGGCCATTTCGCTCCGAAGAGATTGCTTTGTGATCCTGTTGTTCATAGTTATATCCTGCTAAAGCCTTCAAATAATGTTTTCCTGCAAATGTATTCTCATATTCAGCATATACATTGGTGGATATATAAGTGGTCTGTTGCACTTTTTCGGACATTTTATCGTCAGTTTCCGGTACTCCGAGGTATTTAATTACTCCTTCATAATCGCTATATGGAACGGCAGTGGTCTTTTTATCTTCTATAAAATCCCTCGTACGGAAAGAAAAGTCTCCGGTAAAACGTAATTTGTTGTCCAGCATTGTAATATTCAGAGTAGTCGTATTTTTCAACGTTTTTGTTGTACGCTTTATCCAGTTATCCCCTGTCACCAGCCCGCCGACAGAACGTGCTCCGGAGTGCGTCAATGTTCCGTCCGGATTGAAGATAGGTTCGGACGAGTGTCCTTCCATATTGATCGCCTTCCAAACCAGACCTTCATTCTGCTCTACATAACCCAATGGTTGCGTATATTTATCATGAGTATAGTCTATGTTATTAGAGATTTTCAACCAGTCGAATACTTGTGCACTGATTTTGGTACGCATATTCATTGTACGGTAGGTGTCCGAGTTATAATTGAACAGACCATCGTAATCGTACAAACGGGCGGAAGTGTAGTAACTGATTTTCCCGTTCGAACCGCTGACAGATACATTGTGTGACTGTGCAAATGTATGATCTTTATAAAGTGCATCATAGTAATCTTCATTCCCGTAGTAAGTATACTTTCCGTCAGGTCCAACTGCTGCCTGCAATGTGTTGCCTGCCAACTTTCTCTGCCGGAAAGTTTCCAACCATTCTTTTGAGAAAGGTTGCGACTTGTTAATACTGGTAGGTTCTATCCCGCGATAATTAAATTCTGCCTCACGGAACAAATATGCCCAAACATAACCATCATCAACCACGTCCGGTATAGCATACGGAGTCTCATAAGAGAAGTTTCCCGTATAATTGATAGTAAACTTATCTTTTTGCTTCGACGGATCTTTTGTTGTAATCAGGACAACACCATACGGAGCACGTGAACCGTAAATGGCTGCCGAAGCCGCATCTTTCAATACGGACACACTTTCTATATCATTCGGGTTTAGCATGGCCGGATCGCCTTCTACACCGTCTATCAAGACCAGTGCGCTACCACCCGCTCCGATAGATGTCACACCGCGGATATTATATGAAGCGGACTGATTAGGTTTACCGTCGGCAAGCGAAATATTCAGATTAGGGACAGCTCCTTGCAACATCTGTGTGACATTAGCCACCGGACGATTTTCAAATACATCTGATGATACATTCTCTACCGCACCTGTCAGGTTTATCTTTTTCTGCGTACTAAACCCAACCACAACCACTTCGTCCAGTGTCTGCGTATCATCTTTCAGTATGACCGTCAAGTAATTCTTATTCTTCACGCCCACTTCTTGTGTCAGAAACCCCAGATAGGATACTTGCACAATGCTCCCCTCGCTGACCGCCAACTGAAACTTGCCGTCCATATCGGAGATCGTACCAGTTGTACCATTCTTTTCTTTGATATTGGCACCGATAACCGGCTCGCCCGACATATCCTTTACTATTCCGTTAATAGTGTACTTTTTGGAGGATTGCTGTACGGGCTGACTGCCTTTCTTCTTTATGACAATATCTTTCCCCTGGATCGTATAGCTGACATCCTGCCCCGCCAAGACTTGTTCTACAACCTTTTCAATAGGCAAATCTTTGGCTAACACTGTCACAATCTTTTTTGTATTCAGATCGCTTGCTGCAAATGCAAATGAATATCCGTTTTGCTTCTGTATTGTTTCGATGGCCTGTTTTACCGTTACGTTCCTCAATTGCAAGCTGATATGCTGGGCAAATAAGCTCAGATGAAAGCATAGCAAGAGCAGGACCATGAAAAAGACTTTCTTCTTATTTTTCATAAGTCAATGGATAAATAATTGATAAATAGGATGAGAAGTTTAGGAATTTATTTATATTTGCCTAAGCTTTCATCAATTAAAGTCACTGTGGCTTTTAAGATAGAAAGGCAAGAGGTCAGGGGATGGAAAAGGAACCTGACCTTTTTATGTTTCTATCAAGAGAGGTTAATCATGTTTTTCTAAATGGCTTTTCATATTTCTTTAAGTTTTAAAGGTTCAACATTTGTTCATTAGGGAAGTGTGATCACAATATTTTTTCCATTAATGGTATAAGTCATTTTATCTGTAGATGACAATACATTCATAATTTCCTGAATGCTTTGCTCTCTTTTACGGAAGTTTCCATAAAAACGAATTGTATTCAAAGTGTCATCTGCAACGGTTATTTTCACATCATAACTTCTTTCCAATTCTTTAATGATATCCGAAAGCAGTACTTCGTCAAAATAAAGACGGTCATTTGTCCATTCAACACTATGGATAGCTTTTGTAGCAGAAACAGATAGTTTTCCGGTCTTCTTATCCAATAATGCCTGTTGGTTCGGATGAAGTACCGTTTCTTTTTGCAGAGTGTTCAAGGCTACTTTTCCTTCCAGAAGGCATACTTTAGCTTCCAGATCGTCTTTATAGTTCCGAAAGTTAAATTTAGTACCTAATACCTTTACATCCAGCTCTTCTGTGTGTACTTTAAAAGGTGTTTCTTTATTTTTAGTAACTTCAAAATAGGCTTCTCCCGATAAATCCAAAGCACGCTCATTGATGCCAAAATCTTGTGCATAACTCATCTTAGAACCTGCATTCAGCCAAACTAACGTCCCATCGGGAAGATACAACTTAGTCTTTGAACCATAAGGAGCCTCAACAGTAATACGTGTCAACTGGTTTTGGAGTACTCTCTTTCCACTCTGAAAAGCGATTGTTGCACACACAAAAACAATAATAACCATGGCAGCAGCATACATCCACGGGCGTATGTGAAATGCTTTCCGTTTTTCCGGCCGTTTTACAGAGGACCCGGTATGTTCTAAAAATAATTGATAAGCTTGTTCTTTATTGAAGTTCAACTCATCGGCTTCGTCTGAAGCGGCTATCCAGACTTCTTGCATATCGGAAAAATACTTTCGGTTTTCTTCCGAAATATTCAGCCAATCCTGCAACAACTGCATTTCTTCCTGGGTCAGACTATTTGTGAGATAGCCGATAATCCAATCATTGACTGTATCCGTATGTAGCGATTGTTCATTCATAAAAATAGTGCCTTTATATATACTACAGTTTTTTATTATAGGAGGGTAGGATAAAAAGCAAAAATAATACATAAAAAAGTTCCCAGTTCTTTTTTCAGTACTACTAACGCACTCTTAATGTGATACTTGACGGTATTGATGGAAATTCCCAGCTTCTGTGATATTTCTTCGTAAGTCATCTCCTGAAAGCGGCTCATGATGAATACTTGCCTGCAAACCGGTGGTAGTTTATTGACAGATTCTTTAATTTTAGACTCCAATTCTTCTTTTAACAGGTTACCTAAAGGTTGTTGAGTGTCGGATATGATATTTTGTAATTGAATGCCTGCCCGTTCAATGGTAGAGAAATGTACTTCCATCTCCTGTTGTTTAAGAGCTAAATAATTCAGGCATTTATTACGCACCGCTACAATCAGGTAATTCCGTAAGGGAGGTACAAGTTCTAATTTATCCCTGATTTCCCACAGATGAAAAATGGCATCATTCACTATACTTTCAGCCTGTACCTTATCTTTCAGAAAATAATAACTAAGTTTACAGAGAGCAACATAATGATAATCATATATATACTTATATGCTTCATTATCCCCAGCCTTCAACTTTTTTATAATGTATTTTTCATCGATTGGAATCATAATCTGTTTTTTCTGCTCTGCAATATTCGGATAATATATTGAAAGATGCAAATTAATCAGAGGAAAAAATAAAAATGAAAAAAGAATGAAATCACTCTTTCACAGGAGTATCTCATTCTTTTAATATCATCTTAAAGCTAATATTCATATTTAAATTCTCTCCGATTCATCTCAACAGAATAGTTGTATCTATTCCGTTTGTACCCGACATTTTCATATCCATAAAGATGAGATCGGGAGTTTCGGCGTTAAAAAGCTCTATGACCTCACTGCCGTTGTGCGCCCTCACCAAACATGACACTGTTCAGCTGGAATACCCTTACCCGTATCCGTTACACAAAAACGCACCTGGCCGTCATCATTCAACGTATAAGAAAGGATGATCGATCCTTTGGTGGTAAATTTCAGAGCATTGGCCATGAAATTATAGAGTACCTGCATGATCCGGTTCTTGTCGGCATCAATCACGATCTGCGACAAACTTTCGTCAAAACGCAGTTCTACTGCTCCATCATGTTTCTTATGTGAGAAAGTAGTAATCACTTCCCGACAAAGTTGAGGTACATCCACCCACCAGGTAGTAAGTTCTATCGTGCCGGCCTCAATCTTGGAAATATCCAGAATGTCGGAAATAGGATTGAGCAGCAGCTCGTTATTCTCCTGCACCAGCGACATATATGCTTAAAGCAGTTCTATCTCATCAGTTTCAGCAAGCAGACCCGCGAAGCCTACGATAGCATTGAGAGGAGTACGTATTTCGTGACTCATATTGGCAAAAAATGCCGATTTGAGCCTGTCGGATTCTTCGGCTTTCTCTTTCGCTTCAATCAGTTCCAGTCCCACGTGCTTGCGAATGGAGATAACACCTGTGAGTTTGCGGTCGGCAATTTTCGGACAATGTGTGCATGCCCCATCCAGTCCCGCATTCAGCATTTTCCAGCATGTCACCCTTTCCGGAACCTGCCCGGCTTCTTCCCTGAAAGGTTTATTTGCAAAAAGCACCTCCAGAGATTCATAATCGCTAACAAAAATATTAGCATTGATATGGTCCAATACCTTTTGCATCGTACGCTGCGATTGTTACAGGGATGTTTCGACCTGCCAGCGCTTTGTAGCGGTAGACACAATCTGCAAAATCTGCCCCATCAATTCCACATCTTTTTCATCCCATTGTTTCTTCCAGCAGAAGTTAAATGAAAGAAAACTGAAATGCACCCCCAACTGTGACAAAGGAAAGACAGCGATGGCCTTCACGCCTTGCACTTTGAGCATTTAAGTTATAAAAGGATCAAGTGAATAAATATCAGACGTACAGATGATATGGTTTTCTTCAAGCATATCGAACCAGGATTTTCCCGCTTCAATGGTCATACTCCGCAGATAATCTATAGCAAACTCGATACCCTCGTTACACCATTCGTAGGTGCAGCCATACGTTACTCCGTCGAGATGATTCTCCCACGTTGCCAAACGGTCGACACCAGTATAACGTCCAATTTCGGCAAGTGCCATATTCATAGCTGTAGGTATGTCCGGTTCCAGTTGCAGAATTTACAGTACCTTGATGAACAATGCCTGCCGTCGGTTGGTTACTTCCAGATTTTCCTGAATGACAATCAGGTCTTTAGACTTCTCTTCAATCATTTGCTCGAGCCGGGTACGATACTGTTCCAGTTCCATACCGACTCCTTGGGGTTCGGAATCTGTAGATTTCATTTTTTAATCGATAATGGTGAATAGAATAATAATTTAGTTATCGGCGAGATACGCCCATATATTCTGCCAATATATGAATTTATTCTATCAACCAAAATAATTCCTACTAAAACGCACTTTCCTCCAAAGGATTAGTATTTGTAGAGTTGTGGTAATATCTTTCGTACCGGTCCATTTCAAATTACATCAGTTTCAATCCTATGATTGAAAGAATCAAAGTCGTCATAAAAAACAAACGCCCCAAAGTGACCGGTTCATGGAAAAACAGAATACCGACCAATACGGTTCCCACTGCCCCTATTCCCGTCCAAACAGGATATGCAGTGCCGATGGGTAATGTTTGCGCAGCCTTTGCCAACAGGTACATACTTAAGGTTACAGAGATTACAAACCCCGCTCCCCATAAATAAAAGTCAGCACCCGTTGCTCCTTTTATCTTACCCAGACAAAAAGTGAAGCCGACTTCAAAGAGTCCGGCAATAATCAATATTATCCAATTCATATCTTTCTATTTTAAAATCAGACTGCAAAATTAGGCAGACAGCAGGAGCTTTCACTTTACATTTGATAAGAAATGACTGCATAAGAGTATGAACAATTCCTCTTTCCTAATCTAACTTTTTGTATTTTTGCAGAAAATGGTGCGACAAGAAGTCGTACAAGTAATTGTTCAGCATAATGTCTGAACCTGTTGTTCCGTCAACAGTAGCCTAAAGA
>NZ_JBCGVL010000016.1:0-84119 GCF_047310725.1 Bacteroides sp. 90-K9/2 | reverse complement strand
AAGGCTAAAAGCTGGGTGGGATGAAAAATATTTATCAAAACTTTTACAGGATAATGATTTTTAATGCGTCTGCCCTGAGGCAACAAAGGTAATCTTTTTAGGTAATAAAACTAATTATATTAGTAAGAAAGAAATAAAAACGTCGCAAATATTGTTTATTACCTTATGCCACCCTTTCCTTTTTTAATAAATTAGCTAGAAAGTGTGGTGTTTATTGAATAAGAACCCTTATTTTTGCAGCATGTTACAATTTGAGAATCAAAAGATAAAGCAAATAGTTCGCAAGGTGCTTCCGGTAGTAACGCTGGGAGCTATGTTATATTCCTGCGCCAGTATTGGACGGCCGGACGGAGGCCCTTATGATGAGACGCCACCCCGTTTCATCGGTAGTACTCCTGCTGCGGGTGCTCTGAATAATGAAAGGACTAAAATTTCTTTGGTATTTGATGAGTTTATTAAGTTGGAGAAAGCAACCGAGAAAGTCGTTGTTTCTCCTCCCCAGATACAGCAACCGGAGATAAAGGCTTCCGGCAAGAGAATACAAGTGAACCTGCTCGACTCTTTGAAGCCCAATACTACCTACACGATTGACTTCTCGGATGCGATTGTCGATAATAATGAAGGTAATCCGCTAGGGAATTTTGCATTTACGTTCTCTACCGGTACGGAGATCGATACGATGGAGGTGTCGGGAACAATGCTCGATGCTTCTAATCTGGAACCGATTAAAGGTATGCTCGTCGGACTGCATTCCAACCTGAACGATTCGGCTTTCAATAAATTGCCTTTCGACCGTGTGGCACGTACAGACAGCCGTGGCCGTTTCTCTATCCGGGGTATAGCTCCCGGTAAGTATCGTATCTACGGTTTGATGGATGCCGACCAGAACTTTACTTTTAATCAGAAGAGCGAGATGATTGCTTTCCACGATTCGTTGATTATCCCTCGTATGGAAGAACGTGTCCGCATGGATACGGCTTGGGTCGATTCATTGACTTACGACACGATTGTTGAGAAGAAATATATGCATTATTTGCCGGATGATGTCATCCTCCGTGCCTTTAAAGAACTCAACTATTCGCAATATCTTATCAAGTCGGAAAGATTGGTTCCGCAGAAATTCACGTTCTACTTTGCCGGTAAAGCCGATACTTTGCCTGTATTGAAAGGCTTGAACTTCGATGAAAAGGATGCTTTTGTTATCGAAAAGAATCAGCGGAATGACACCATCCATTATTGGGTAAAAGACTCCCTGCTCTTTAAACAAGATACGCTGGCTATGAGCCTGACTTATCTTTATACGGATACATTGAATCAGTTAGTGCCCCGTACAGATACGCTCAACCTCGTTTCGAAGCAAAAATATAAGAAAGAGGAGCCGGATAAGGACAAAAAGAAAAAGAAGAAAAAGAAAGGTGAAGAGGATGAACCCGAACCGACAAAATTCTTGCCGGTAAATGTCGGGGCTCCTTCGTCAATGGATGTATATGGTTCTATCTCTTTGAGTTTTGAAGAACCGATAGCCAGTTTTGATACTGCGGCCATCCATCTGCGGCAAAAGGTAGATACGCTTTGGAAAGATATACCATTCGACTTTGAACAGGACTCTGTGAATCTAAAGAGGTTTAATCTGTATTATGATTGGGAGCCGACGCTGGAATATGAATTTTCGGTAGATTCGACTGCGTTCCATGGTATATACGGACTGTTTACAGACAAAATAAAACAAGGGTTCAAGGTGCGTAGTTTGGAAGAATATGCCAAAATCACGTTTGTGGTGACGGGAGCGGAACCTAATGCTTTCGTTGAACTGTTGGATGCGCAGGATAAAGTGGTGCGCCGAAGAAGAGTAGAGGAGGGAGGTTATGTCGACTTTTATTACTTAAATCCCGGTAAGTACTCCGCCCGGTTGATTAACGACCGGAATGGAAACGGTGAATGGGATACCGGCAATTTTGAAAAAGGGGTGCAGCCCGAAGAGGTGTATTATTATAATCAGATTTTAGAGCCGAAAGCCAACTGGGATCTAGAACAAAGTTGGGATATTCATGCAGTTCCGCTAGATAAGCAAAAGCTGGATGAACTTAAAAAACAAAAACCAGATGAAGACAAGAAGAAAAAGGATCGGGAACGAAATAGTCAGAACCGCCGTCGTTAGCGTTCGACGCAATTTTATTATCGGATTAGTGGCCTTACTGATGGGAGCTTTCGCCCTTCCTGCCAGTGCTCAATGTGAAGCGAAGAATGATGCGTTTCAATCCGGCGAACACGTAATGTATGATTTATACTTTAACTGGAAGTTTGTCTGGGTGAAAGCCGGACTTGCCAGTTTGACGACGAATGCGACTACTTATCATTCACAACCAGCCTACCGGATTAACCTGCTTGCTTTGGGCAGTAAACGGGCGGACTTCTTTTTCAAGATGCGCGATACGCTGACTTGTGTGATTGGAGAAAAACTGGAGCCGCGCTATTTCCGTAAAGGTGCCGAAGAGGGAAAACGTTACACGGTCGATGAGGCTTGGTTTTCTTATAAGAACGGTCTTTGCCTGGTAAATCAGAAGCGTACTTACCGGGATGGAGCGTTTGATGAATCTGAAGCTAGCGATAGCCGTTGTATATACGATATGTTAAGCATTTTAGGACAGGCACGTTCTTATGACCCTGCTGATTATAAGGTGGGAGACAAGATTAAATTTCCGATGGCTACGGGACGTAAAGTGGAAGAACAGACGCTTATTTATCGCGGTAAAGAAAATGTAAAAGCAGAAAATGGAGTGACTTACCGTTGCCTGATTTTCTCATTAGTTGAATATGATAAGAAAGGGAAAGAGAAGGAAGTGATTACTTTCTTCGTAACGGACGATTTGAACCATCTTCCTGTCCGTCTGGACTTATTCCTGAATTTCGGTTCGGCAAAAGCATTCTTGAATAATGTGACCGGCAACCGGCATCCGCTGACTTCTATCGTTAAATAGATAAAGAGATTTTTTATTCCTGAACTTCGAAAGGCACTTTCTGGTCTTTCCGGAATACGCTGGATTCAAAAGTGGCAATCAAGTCTCCGTTCTGGTTCGTTACATCTACCTGATAGCAGCCTGTACTTCGACCGATGTAGCGTTCGCGTGCTTCGGCAAAAAGGGTGTCGCCAGGTCCGCTTGCGCGTAGAAAAGTGATGCTGGACGAGAGAGAGAAAGCTAGTGTACCGTGCGAGTTGGCTGCTGCGGCCAGTGCCAGGTCTGCTAATGTGAAAATGGCTCCTCCTTGTGTACGGGCGCCTGCATTCAGATGTTCGGGTTTTATTTCTAACTTGGCTTTACTGTATCCTTTGCGTACTTCCAGCAGTACTACTCCTGCGTTTTCGGCAAATAAATCATTCTTAAAGAATTCTTGTGGGGTCATGATAGTTGCTTTTGAGGTTTATTCTGCAAATGTATCAATTTATTTTGTGTATTTGCAAGGAAGATTTGTATATATTTGTAATTAGGAGATAGCAATCAGGCTTTCTTTTTCTTTCAAATTTAGATCGCTGGAATATAAGACATACATAAATTTATATTATTTTTGTGCTCAACCAATCGTCTTGTAGAAAATGGAAAGCATACCTCCTTCTGGTAAAATAGATGATCTGTCTTTGTGGAGCCTTTTAATTAAAGGTGATCAAAAGGCCTTGGAACTACTTTATCAAAAGTACTATTCTCTTTTGTTGAACTATGGATTGAAGTGTAATCCCAATAAAGAATTGGTAAAGGACTGCATTCAAGACCTTTTTGTGAATATATACCAAAATACTAACATAAACACTGCCAATATCACTGTCCGCTCTTATTTATTGAGAGCTTTAAGAAATAATCTTATTTATAAACTATCCTCTCAAAAGGAAGAGGAATCATTGGATGATGTAGCTTTTCATATTCCTGAGAATGAAGATTTATTTGAGCAATTGTTTCCTAAGAATGACGATGATATGTTATTAGCTCGCAGGTTGCTGGATGCAATGTCCCAATTGTCTACCAATCAGAAGTCGGTTCTTTATCTACGTTATGTGAAAGATTTGTCTTATAAAGAAATAGCAGATGTTATGGATATAAATGTGCAATCATCTATGAATCTGGCGAATCGTGCGTTAACAAAACTGCGTTCTCTAATCGGGCAAGATGAACATCTTCTAAGTATATGGCAACTTTTTATTATTAAGATGGTATTATCTTTCTGAATCTGGCAAATATTTATTTCTGCTATATTGTATTGATTTTTACGTACTTATCTGCTTATTTATTCTTTCTTTGTTTTTTTTCAAAAAAAAACTTGAAATAGTGAGTATGTTTTCTATCTTATCCCATTCTAATATAAACAGGAAGAAATGAAATATAGTAAGATAGAAATAAGAAATGCCCTACGAAGGATTATAGAATATTTCAAAATGCAGGAGGAAGTTTCGTCGCAAGAGGAAATGGCCGATTTGTGGAATAAGATAGCAGTTGGTATAAATAAGAAAAAGCAAAAGAGGCAGCGTCGATATTTTATTATTACCACTGCATCTGCAGCCGCATTGATTGGATTCATGTGGCTGGGTGCTGAAAAGTTCCTTGTGAATAATAGTTTGGATTTTTCAGTAGTAGCTACAAAAATGACAAATGAATCAGCCGTAGGTGACGATATCCAATTAATTGTTTCACAGGAAGAAGTCATTTCCATAAAGAAAGGTTCTACGGTTACTTATTCTCAGAGCGGTACCGTTAGTGTCGGTGAAGAAGAAATATCCCATACTGCTACGGAGGATTTATATGATCAGATTATCGTTCCTAAAGGAAAATTCACCCGCTTAATTCTTGCCGACGGTTCCAGTTTGCATATTAATGCAGGCACAAAGGTGGTCTATCCCAAACATTTTGCCAAGAACAAACGTGAGATATTTGTAGACGGAGAGATTTTTATAGATGTGAAGCGTGATGAATCGGCTCCTTTCTTTGTAAAAACGGCACAGTTTGAAGTGGAAGTATTAGGGACAGCTTTCAACGTAAGCGCTTACAAAGGGGACGATTATGCAGAGGTGGTATTGCTGCGTGGGGCTGTGAATTTGAAAGATAATAAAAAGAATACCCTTAAACTGTCTCCCAATCAATTGGCGTCTATCAGCGATGGGGTAATCTCCGGTAAAAAGACTGTGAATGCAGCAGATTATGTTGCCTGGACAGAAGGATTGTTTGTGATGAATACCGAATCGTTGGAAAGAGTCTTTCTTAAGTTAGAACGCTATTATGGTAAAACTATCAGGTACGATGCTGCGGTAAAGGATATGATGGTATGCGGAATCTTGGATTTAAATTATTCACTGGAGGAAGTTCTATCAAGAATTGCAATAACAGCGCCAATAAAGTATGAGAATACTGTAAATGGATTCTTAATTACGAAAAAAAGTGAGTGATAACGATTGTTTAATCTTTAAATTGAAAGCCTATGATATAAAAATCGAATTATAAAAAGATATCCGAATAATACGGGAATATTATCCGGATAAAAAAACTTTTATCTAACCACTCATAGTGGTCAAACTTTAATCTTACAAAAATATGAAAAACTTAGAAAATAACGTAAGTACGAATGCTAAATTTATAAAATTCGTGCTTGCTTTTAGCTTCTTTTTTATTTCGGCAACTATTTATGCGTCAGAGTTGTCCGAATATAACCAAACTAAGAAATTTACATTTGAATTTAAAAATGTTCCTATAAAAGATTTGATTAAGCATATTGAGAAAGAAAGCGAATATGTTTTCTTCTATTATGCAGATGTTTTTGATGATTCTAAAAAAACTAGTATTAGGGTTATAGACTTACCTGTCGATGAGATCCTGAATAAATTGTTTGATGGCACCTCGGTGAGTTATGAAATAAAAGACCGGCAGATTCTATTGAAAAAGAAAGAAACAGCTCCAGCTTCAAAAGCACAACAAACCAAAGGCAAGAGATTAATCCAAGGATTGGTAAAAGATGAAACTGGAGAAACGATTATTGGTGCAGCTATTAAAGTAAAAGGGACAACAATAGGTACTACTACAGATATGGACGGACTTTATAATTTATCAGTGCCGTCAGAAAATTCAGTCTTGATAGTTTCGTATATCGGTTATGTCACGCAGGAAGTAAAAGTAGGAGGACGCCAGAATATAATCATTACATTAAAGGAGGATACAAAGAATTTGGAGGAAGTTGTGGTGACAGCATACGGAACCGGTCAGAAGAAAGCCAGTATGGTAGGCTCGGTGCAAACCATTCGTCCTGCCGACTTGAAGGTACCCGCAACTAATCTTTCTACCTCTTTTGCCGGACGCCTGGCAGGTGTCATTGCTGTACAACGCAGTGGAGAACCGGGTGCCGACGGGGCCAACTTCTGGATTCGTGGAGTTTCGACATTGGGTAGTGCCAGTACTTCTCCGTTGATTATAATCGACGGTGTAGAGGCTTCTACGACCGACTTGAATGCGCTCGATCCTGAGGTAATCGACGGTTTTTCTATCTTGAAAGACGCTACGGCAACAGCCATGTATGGTATGCGTGGTGCTAATGGTGTCATGATTGTGACTACCAAGTCGGGAGCTGCTTTAGATAAACCGATTATCAACTTCCGTTTTGAAGGAAGCATGCACCAACCGACCAAAATTCCCGAGTTTGTGGATGGGGTCAGCTTCATGGAGCTGTACAACGAAGCCATCCGCAATCAATCTATGGGAAAAGTGCCTTATACACAAGACCAAATCGACGGAACTCGCCGTGGACTGAATCCCTACGTGTTCCCCAACGTGCAATGGTACGACGAAATGTTCAAAGAACGCTCTTTTAGTGAAACATTCAACTTCAACATCCGTGGTGGTGGTAAGAAGGTAGACTACTTCTCTAGCGTTTCTGTCAGTCACGAAGACGGTATGTTGCGGAGCCGTTCCAAAGATTTCTTTTCTTACAACAACAATATCAACCGCATGCGCTACTCGTTTCAAAACAACATTAACGCAAAATTGGGCGCTACTTCACGCCTGTCGTTGAAATTGAACGTGATGTTGGTGGACAAGCGTAGCCCGTCAAAAAGCACCGGTGAACTGTTTGCCAGCGTAATGGGCTCCAATCCAGTAGATGCGCCGATTATGTATCCCGAGGATGGTGAGACCACCTATATTAAATGGGGGGTGCCGCAGAAGGGTAAAGCGGATTACAACCCGTTAGCTTCGATGGTGAACGGGTATTCAGATACGTTCCAAAGCACCGTGATTGCCTCGTTGAATTTCGACCAAGATCTCCGTATGATTACACCGGGATTGAAGTTCAAAGCCATGGCCTCACTGAAGAACTTCACCAGCTCGGTACAAACCCGTTCGGCTACTTGGAACATCTTTTCCATGAACAACTGGAGACTCAACGATGACGGAATCTACGATTACGACTTGACCATGGAGGGTACGGAACAGACAACTGAGCTGAAAACAACAAGCGAAAACACTGGTAACCGCCGCATCTACATACAAGCCATGCTTGAATACAACCGCACGTTTGGCAAACACGATGTGGGTGGTTTGTTCATCTACAACCAAGACGAATATGCCAACAACAATCCGGGTACTGATTTGTTGAAAGCCCTGCCTACCCGTCGGCAAGGTATTGCTGCCAGAGTTTCTTACGCTTACGACAACCGCTACCTAGCCGAAGTGAACTTGGGATACAACGGTTCTGAAAACTTTGCTAAAGGCAATCGTTGGGGGTTCTTTCCCTCTGTGGCTTTGGGATACAACATCAGCGAAGAGAAATTCTTCGAACCGCTGAAGGATGTCGTTACCCGTATGAAGGTTAGAGCTTCTTACGGTTTGGTAGGTAATGGTGAAATTGGTGGTGCTCGTTTTGCTTATCTGTCCGACGTCAATCTGACCGGAAGTAGTGAATTTACCACTGGTATCAATATGAACGTCTCTATGAAGGGTCCGAAATACAACCGTTTTGCCAATAAAGATTTGACTTGGGAAATCGGACGTAAATTCAACGTCGGTATCGATTTGACCATCAAGAACAAATTCAACCTGACGTTTGACGTCTTCCGTGAAGACCGTTCGGACATCTTTCAGGAGAAAGCGACCATCCCTTCATATACCGGTGTATATGGTACCAAAGCGTATGTCAACAGCGCCAAAGTGCGCAACCAGGGTGTGGATGCGTCTATCGACTTCGGTCATCAGTTCAACAAAGAATTCAGTATGACCTTCAAGGGTACTTTCACCTATGCACACAATGAAATCCGCAAATACGAAGAAGCCATCCGTGACTATCCCAACTTGTCGAGAGTGGGTTACAGCGTTTCTCAACAATGGGGATACCTTGCCGATTACCTGTTTGCCGACGACGTAGAAGTGGCCAACAACCCAGCCCAAATGATTGGCGGTACGGTGGGAGCTGGTGATATTAAGTATATCAACATTCCTAATAGATATGGAGAGTATGACCAAGTCATCGATCAAAACGACCGTATGCCTATCGGTGACCCGACCACTCCGGAGATTGTGTACGGTTTCGGTCCTTCTTTCCATTGGAGAGGCTTCGATTTCTCTTTCTTTTTCCAAGGAGTAGCCAAGACGTCTTTGTTCTTGAGCGACCTGGCTCCGTTTGGAAACGACCGCAAGAGAAACATACAAACGTTTATTGCCAACGACCATTGGAGTCCCGATAATCAGAATATTCGCGCCTCTTATCCGCGTCTGACTGCCATTCCCCTCGCCAACAACTCCGAATGCTCTACGTTTTGGATGCGTGACGGCTCCTTCTTGAAGTTGAAAAATGCGGAAATTGGTTATACCTATAAGAATATGCGCTTTTACCTGCGTGGCTCCAACCTGCTGACATTCTCCAAATTCGATTTGTGGGATCCTGAGCAAGGTGGTGGTAACGGATTGAAATATCCCACGCAACGTGTATTCAACTTAGGTTTCCAAATGACTATTAAATGAAATTCTTAAAGCAGGATATTATGAAATTGATAAATTATCTATTATTGGCAGTATGCCTGATGACGGTCGCTTCTTGTAATTATCTGGACATCGTGCCGGATGAAAAGGCTACAGAAGAAGATGCGTTTAAAAATCCGAAAGCAGTATTACGTTATCTATATTCGTGCTATTCGGAAATTCCCCAAAGACACCCCAGTGGTTCGCTTGATCTTTTGACCGGAGACGAGGTGGTAACTCCTTGGGAGCATGAAAATTTTGGTAAATTTGTGCAAGGAACCTATACTCCGAGCAACCCGATTATCAACTATTGGCACGACTTGTATCGAGGACTTCGCCAATGCTACCTGCTGAAAGAGAATGTAGGATCCGTACCAGGATTATCCGATGATTTAAAAGCGCAATATACGGCAGAAGCCGATTTCTTGATTGCCTACTACCACTACATCTTGATTCGTACCTACGGCCCGAGCATTCTGATTAAGGAATTGTTTGATATCAATACATTAGGTGATCCATCCACCTTCTTGTCGCGTTCGCCATATGACGAATGTGTGGAATGGGTAGCTGGACAATTCAAGGATGTAGCCTATCGTCTACCGGCTGTCCGCACAGGTGACGAATACGGACGTGCCACCAGCACAGCTGCTATGGCTCTCCGTGGTCGTTTGTTGCTGTATGCTGCTTCACCGCAGTTCAACGGAGGTGAAAAGTTCCGTACCCTGTATAACAACTTCACCAATGCAGACGGTACTCAACTTATCAGCACCACCTATAGCGAACAGAAGTGGCGTGATGCCGCCCAAGCTTGTTTGGAAGCCATCAATTTGGCAAAAGACAATGGTTACAATCTGTACTACGCTACAGAAGGAGCCTTAAACAACACTCCCGAGCCTAAAGATCTTACCCAACGCACGCTGCGTTTCACCTTCATCGACAAGGAAAACACACCGGAAGTTATTTTTGCCGATTGTCGCAAAGAAACCGGTAACGGTATACAAGGTAAGAGTATTCCCAGATGGGGTTCATACTGCTGGGGTGGTCTGGCCATCACCTTGCGCCAAATCGAACGCTTCTATACCGAAAACGGTCTGCCTATCGACGAAGATCCCAAATACCCGTATGCCACCCGTTTCAACATTACTGATGTTCCGGCTGGCAATCCGAATGCTGAAGAAGAAACTTTGGTGATGAATATGCAACGCGAGCCCCGTTTTTATGCGTGGGTGGCATTCCACAATGGTTATTTCGAAGCAATGGGAAAAGATGCTGATCCCAAATCGAACAATGCTTTTGCCATCAAATACCTGAGAGGTGAAACTGGAAGAGAAGAGACCAAACACTTGGTGCAGTTCACCAAATTGTCCAACCAAGGACTCACTTCGGACAATCAGCAAGGAACGAAGAGCGGTTATCTGAATAAGAAGGGTGCAAGCCCCGCCTCTTCCGTAAGTTCATCCGGCTTTACCATTGCACAATATCCTTGGCCGGTTATCCGTTTGGCAGAACTTTACTTGAACTATGCAGAAGCCTGTGTAGAATGTAACAATCTGGACGATGCGAAGATATATTTGAATCTCGTACGTGAGCGTGCCGGCATTCCTACGGTAGAGAAATCTTGGGAAGGGATCGCCACGCTCGATCAAAATAAAATGCGCCAAATTGTTCGTCAAGAACGTCAAATCGAGCTTTATTTGGAAAACCACAACTTCTATGACATTCGTCGTTGGGGTGAAGCAGAAATTTTGGGAGAAAAGCCGATGGGACTTTCGGTTGAAGAGACCGATTTGAAGCTTTTTGCACAGCCCAAAGAAGTGGATGTAAATCGTAATTTCATCCTGGCACACTACCTGATGCCGTTGCCCATTAGCGAAATCAACAAGAATCCCAACTTAGTACAAAACCCGGGATACAGTGAATAATTTTAAAGCAATACGATGATGAAAAAATATATAGTATACGCAATGGTCCTATTGACCTTCACTCATACATCTTGCAATGACAACGATGAAGGAGTGGCTCCTGCTGATATTGTTAACCTGACTTCAGAAGCCCTCCCTGGTGCCATCCAATTGAATTGGGCATATTCGAATACGGAGAATCACAATATTCGCTATGTAGAAGTGCGCTATTTTGATCCTGCCAAACAGCAAGAGGTGAAAAAGACTGCGAGCAGCTTTAGCGACGGTATCTTGATTGACGACTTGCGGTTGAAATATGGAGAATACAAATTCGAGATACAGCCTTTCAGTACGAGTTTCACCCCTGGCGCAGTGCATGAAATTGCCGCTACACCGCAACGTGCCGGAGTGGCCGAAAGTTTTACCAGTCGAGAGCTGACCATCACCGCCGATGACATCGACATTCCAGGCATCTACAGCGGCTCCAAAGCAGCCTCTTTGTTCGATAGCAACAATAGTACGTTTGTGAACTTCGACTATTCTGTAGCCACAGCCACCGGAGTGACTCGTTATTATGACATCCATTATCCGAAGACACAGGAGTTCATCAAGTTTTCCTATATCAACCGCGACCACAAGGATGCCAAATTCCCAGCCGTTATTGAATGTTACGTGAAAGCCATGGAGTCCGATCCGTGGACCTTGGTGACCACCTTGAAGCAAGATGAAGACGAGCTCCCCACTAAGCCACTCGGTAGCTTTGTTTCCAAAGAATACAGAACGCCTTTCCCCTTCAACTATTTTCGTTTCCAGGTGCCCACTGTGCACACAGGCAGTGATGTGAAGAACTTTTCGTTTGCCGAATTCCGCATTTACGAGGTAGAATACTATTTTTTCGACCCCGAGGCATAACCTACATCTATCAACAAAAATGAAAATCATGAAAAAATATCTACATTGGAATTTTATCGTTATGTTGTTTGCAGCGTGTTTCTGCACGGCCTGCAGCGACGAAGACGAAACCGCCGGCATACCGAAACTGGAAGTTGGCGTAGAAACCATCGACTTCGAGCAAGAAGGCGGCAAGAAAACAATTGAGATTATCGCCAATCGTATTAACTGGGTGGCAGCTGTGAACACGGACGCCAGAAGTTGGTGCTCGGCAACCGCCGACGTGCAAGGCAAAAAACATTTCTTAGAGATTTCGCTCAACAAGAACAATGCCATCGAATCGCGCGAAGCTTTCATTGTCGTGAGACTGGAAGACGTGGTGCATAAAATCACTGTCCGTCAGTTGGGATCAGGCAAGGGAATCTTTATTTCTCCCGAAAATTTTGAAGTGGGAAACATGGGGGAAACCATCGAGTTCACCGTGACTACGAATGTGGACTATGACCTCATTCCGTCCGATTGGATTAAAGAAGTTCCCAAAAGCAGAGCCATCGAGTGGGAAACTAACACACACCGCTACATCATCGACCGCAATGTGGGGAATAGACGTACCGGAACTATTCTCGTGAAAGAAAATAGCGATGATGAAAAGAAAATATCCGCGGAAGTGCTTGTGACACAAAGCGCTGGCGAATATGAGAGCGGTGAATCTAATTTCGGAGAGGATATAATAGTGCCCATCGCAGGAGGTGAGGCTTATAATAACTTGGGAGTTATTACTGCACAACCATCTACTCCTTATGAGAAAATTTGGGATGGTAAAAAGTCTGGCTCCGGCAGTGGTTGGCTGTGTAATAATAGTGATGAGTTTAAAACTTCGGAAGCAGAAACCGATCCGGCTAAGAAAACATGGCCATTAAGTCTTTATTTCAGATTTGAAGATCAATCCCGTATCGATTATCTGATTTGGTATGATGATAAAAACAAGGATGCATTAGTCGAAGGAGATATTTATGTCAAAACCAAGAATGATGCAGACTTCAAATTGGTAATGGAAAATGTGGCATTCGATGCCGGCGTTACTCCTACTCGTATTGATTTCCCGACAGCATTGATCGATCCGGTGGAAATCAAAGTGGTAGCCAAAAAGTCGTACACTACCAATCAGTCTGTAAAAAGATACTTATTGGTAAGAGAAGTAGAGTTCTATCGTCATAACCCCAACAACTTCGACCCGCTGACCCTCTTTGAAGATGAAACCTGTACGAAACTAAAACCGGGCATCACCGAAGAAGAGATTAATGCGTGTGAAGACCCGTTGTTCCGCAACGTGGCTTTCTATATGATGAACAACAACTACCCGTCTAAGTTCCGTATCAACACCTACAAGGCTCATCCGCATCCAGATCTCTACAAGAAAGAAAACAAACTGAGCAAGGCACATGACTTGTTGTCCAATCCTACAGGTATCTTCGTTGAGAAAGGTAAAGAGGTAATGGTTTTGGTGGGTGAAACCAACGGGCTTCCACTCACAGCCCGCATCTTGAACCTGAATGTGCCGGGTGAAGATGGATTCAGCCACAATTATTCTTATAACTTGAAGAAGGGTACGAATCGCTTCATCGCCGATTCGGATGGCTTGATCTACATCTGCTATCATACACCGGACTACCAAACAGCTCCCGAAATCACTATTCATATTCCTTCCGGAAAGGTGAATGGATATTTTGATTCCAAGATTCATGACGCTACAGAATGGAAAGAACTATTGGATGGCGCTGTGGCTCCTCACTTCGATGTATTGGGAAAATACACGCACTTGATATTCCCGGTAAGCAGTTTCAAGTTGTACACTCCCGACGGAAAAGCACTGATAGACGTCTATGATGATTTGGTATTGGCAGAGCAAGAGTTTATGGGATTGAAGAAATACAATCGCATGAATCCTAACTACGTCTGTTTCTCTGTGATGTACAAAGCTGCAGGCTATATGTATGCCGCTGAATATCACACCGGATACATCGCCAGCGAAATGAATGATTTGTGTAGTGTAGAAAAGATGAAATCCAGTGTTTGGGGACCTGCCCACGAGGTGGGACACACCTTCCAAACCAAACCCGGCTTATGTTGGCTTGGTATGGCGGAAGTAACTAACAACATTTTAGCATTGGACGTACAGACTTCCTTTGGTCTCCAATCCCGATTGATGGGTACACCTAGTAGCAACTATACTAGTTTGTACGAAAAGGGCATGTCGCTCTTGCTGCCCATCGAGTGGCCGCACGTCAGAAAAACTCCGGATGGTACTGGGATAGACGAATGGTGTCAGGTAGTACCTTTTTGGCAGTTGCATCTCTACAGCCAGATAGAAGGAAACAAAGATTTCTACAAAGATCTGTTTGAAAAGATTCGCACTACCCCCGACAAGGATTCGAAAAAACCGGGCGAAATCCAATTGGAATTTACGGTAATGGCCAGTGAAGCACTCGGACTGGATTTGACAGAGTTCTTCGAGAAATGGGGATTCTTTGCAGAGGTGGATTACAAACTGACTGTTTATGGGGAAACTGCCCAATTTACAGTGACTAAAGAGAAGGCCGACGAAACCAAAGACCGCATCAAGGCTCTGGGACTGCGCAAACCGTCTAAGCGAATAGAGTATATTTGTGATGACAACAAGAGTCTTTATGAGTCTGACAGCAGCGTGATCGCCGGAAGTGCTTCCAGAACCGGACAGAATTTCAGAATGATCAACTGGAAGAACGTGGCAGCCTACGAAGTATGGTCGGACGACACTTTGTTGTTTATCTCTCCCGCCGGCACCTTTACTATGCCCGCCCAATTTGTAGTGGGCACCAAAGTGCAAGTATTTGCC
Organism: Bacteroides sp. 90-K9/2; assembly: GCF_047310725.1. NCBI lineage: Bacteria > Pseudomonadati > Bacteroidota > Bacteroidia > Bacteroidales > Bacteroidaceae > Bacteroides > Bacteroides sp. 90-K9/2. The sequence continues at coordinate 69,471 of NZ_JBCGVL010000016.1, read as the reverse complement.
ATATCCGTCTCTGGACAAAAAACAGAAGTTACATTTTAATTAAAAGGAAATAGATTTTAAATCATGAAACATTTATTTACAGGGGCATTGATTATCGGAGTAATGGGTTGCACTACTCCGCAACAAACGCAAAAAGATAATATATCGGGTATCTATCCTAAGCTCGCCTTCTACAACAACGAAGGCGAATGTGGAACAGGTGCCGTAGTGCCTTGGGCAGGAAACCTGTGGGCCATCACTTATGGTCCACACATGCCGTTTGGCTCGTCGGACAAATTGTATCAGATTACGCCGGACAAGAAACTTGTCGTCCGTTCGGAAAGCATCGGTGGAACTCCCGCCAACCGTCTGATTCATAAAGAGACGAACACGTTGAACATCGGTTCTTACTTCATTGATCAAAGCGAAAACGTGCGCGTATTGCCTTGGCAAGAGGCTCCGGGACGTTATACGGGTGCTGCCCGCCATTTGACCGACCCTGCCAACAAGATTTACATCGGTACGATGGAAGAAGGTTTCTACGAAGTGGACGTAAACACACTCAAAGTCAAAGAACTGTATCAAGACGGCAACGAGGGACGTCGTCTGCACAAAAAAGACCCGAAGAATAACCCGCCATACGTAGACTTGCTGCCGGGAGCGCACGGTAAAGGATTGTATTCAGGACAAGGTGTGATGGTTTTCTCCAACAATGGAGAAAACAGTGCGGCTGCGATGAAACATTTCGATGCGTTGTCCGGTTCGCTATGCGAATGGGACGGAAAAGACTGGAAGGTGGTTCGCCGCAATCAATTTGTTGAATTGACCGGTCCCGGCGGCATTTACGGAAACCCTAACCCCGAAACCGACCCGATTTGGGCTACCGGTTGGGACCACAAATCTGTACTGCTGGGCGTGAGAGGCGCACAGAAAGGATGGACTTTCTACCGTCTGCCCAAAGCAAGCCACTCTTACGACGGTGCACACGGATGGAACACCGAATGGCCGCGCATCCGCAACGTCGGTGCCGAAGGAGAAAATGACTACCTGATGACCATGCACGGATTGTTTTGGAGGTTCCCCCACACCTTTACTGCCGACAACTCGGCCGGTATCCGTCCGCGCACCACTTACTTGAAAGTGATTGGCGACTTCGCCCGCTGGAACGACGAATTGGTGTTCGGTTGCGACGATTCTGCGCAGAAAGAATTCTTGAACAAGCGTAAAGCCAAAGGTAACATCGAAGGGCCGGGACAATCTAACTCCAACCTGTGGTTTACCTCACTGACCAAACCCGATGAATTGGGTCCTGCCACTGCTGACGGTGCTATTTGGGAAAAAGAAGAGGTGAAAGCCAACACCAACTCTGATCCCTATCTGTTTGCCGGATGGAAAGAACGCTGTTGCTGGATTAAGAACGATGGCGCAAAAGCTGTGAAATACCTCTTTGAAGTAGATGAAAAGGGTAACAACCAATGGACCAGCCTGCAAGAGGTGCTTGTTCCTGCCGGTGAATCGGCTTACGTCGCTTTCAACCCGGTCACCAAGGGTGAATGGATTCGCGTGAGAACAGACAAAGACACACAGACTTCTGTCAGTTTCATCTACACTTCTGCTGACAACCGTACGGCTGCTATAGCACCGATGTTCAAAGGTTTGTCTGAAGTGTCTGAAAAGAATTCATTGGGTGGTCTGCTTTACGGCTTGGGTAAGAACAGAAGAGCCTTGGGCGTATTGGCCACTACCATCGAAAACGGACAAGTGAAAGAGAACGGGTACTATGAAATGAGTGACACATTGGCTTTGGTTCGCAAGGACGACGCACAGACTGCCGATTTCATCCGTGAGAAGTTTGCCATTCCTCACCAAGTGGTGACTGTCGACGAATCTTCTATCCTGATTGTGGACGACCGCAACAGACGTTGGCGCTTGCCGTTGGGAGATGCTGAATATTCTTCACTGATAGGACAAGACGTGTTGCGTATCTGTCGCGAAGTGGCTACCGAACGCGACCTGTTCAATTGCCACGGCACCTTCTACGAACTGCCCGCTGAAAATGCCGACGGTTATGCCAAGATGCGCCCCATCGCTTCTCACAATTTTCGCATCCACGACTATGCTTCCTACCGTGGTATGCTGGTGATGACCGGTATCAACCCGAAAGAGATGAAGAACAAAGAGCATATCATCGTGTCCGAAGACGGTAAAGCTGCCGTATGGGCAGGAGCTATTGACGACTTGTGGGAAATGGGCAAACCCGTAGGAAAGGGGGGGCCGTGGAAGAACACAGCAGTGAAAGCCGGCGAAGCATCCGATCCTTACTTGATTGGATTCTACGACAAGAAGAACTTGACACTTTCTCATTCTTCTCAATCGGACGTAACCTTCACTGTAGAGGTTGACCCTACCGGTAACGGCAAATGGGTGAAATATGCCACCCTGACAGTGAAACCGGGCGAACAGATGAAACATGAGTTCAAGGCTCCGTTCCAAGCTAGATGGATTCGCTTCTCTATAGATGCGGATACCAATGCAACTGCTTGGTTGGAATATAAATAATTAGTTGATAAGTTAAACTAATTTCAGTTCTCCTCCTTCTGGGAAGGAGGGGAACCTGATGCTCTATTGAATGACTTTTTGACATTAAAAGAACAAAGGCAAGTATCCTTATGTATCTGCCTTTGTTTTAAAGAAAACGCCGTGAAATTAATTTATAGCATAATTGGGTCCGTACTATTTGCCTACGCTCCGCTGGTCGCCCAAACAACTGAACAGAACCCTTATCTGCGCTCGGACACTTTGGGAAGATTGGCTAACAAGGTGTATTCCGCAGTGGTGATTCCCGAATGGATGGGCGATTCTCACTACTTTTGGTACAAGAACCACGAGAAAGGCGGTACTTTTTACTACTGGGTAAACGCTGAAACGGGCGAGAAGAAACGGGCAACTACAATGGACGAACTGAAAGCTTTCGCTCCTGAATTGTGGAAACCTGTTCCCAAAAAGAAAAAAGAACACACCGACGAACGGAATCGAGTCCTCTCGCCAAATAAGCAATGGGTGGCCTACGTTCGAGACTACAACGTGTACATCTCTCCCGCGGGCAAAAAGCAAGTGGAAGAGATTGCATTGAGCATGGACGGAACCTTTGGATGCTACTACGACACACACCTGTTGTGGTCGCCCGACTCAAAGAAACTCGCTACGGTAAAGACACGCTCCGCCAACTGCCGTCGCATTCCCCTGTTGGAGTCGCGTCCCAAAGAGCAACTGCAACCAAAACTGCAATGGCGGGACTATGCCAAACCGGGAGATGTACTGTCCATCTCGGTGCCCGCGCTGTTCGACGTGGAGCAGAGAAAGCCCATCGTCCTAGATACACGCCCGTATGAAGAGCAGTTCAGCCTGCAACTGACGGGATGGAGAAAGGACAGCCGTGCCTTTACTTTTGAGTTCAACCGTCGCGGACATCAGCAATACGTGGTGGGCGAGGTGAATGCCAACGATGGAAGCATCCGTTCCTTAGTGGACGAACGCTCAGAAACCTTCATCTCTTACATTGACAACTACCGCTATGACTTGAACGACGGCAGAGAGATACTCTGGCTCTCCGAGCGCGACGGTTGGCGTCATCTCTACCGCATAGACGGAGCTACGGGAACGGTGAAGGGCCAAGTGACCCGCGGAGAATGGGTGGTGCGCAAAGTGCTTTTCGTTGACGAGGAGAAGCAGCAAATCTACTTTATGGCCTCTGGACTTCACAAGAAAGAGGATCCGTACAATCAGCATCTCTGCATTGTTCGTTTTGACGGTACGGAGATGCGCGAACTCACTCCCGAGAACGGAAACCACCGCATCACTTTCTCCAGGGACAAGGCTTTTTTTGTGGATGTTTGTTCCCGCCCCGACTTGCCTCCCATTAGCGTGTTGCGCAAGACGGGAGAGAAAAAGGCAGTGACTGTGTTGGAGAAATGTGACGTGTCCGAATTGGTGGCGGAAGGCTGGCAGATGCCGGAAGTGTTCTGCGCCAAAGGCAGGGATGGTGTGACGGATATTTGGGGAATCATCTATCGTCCTTTTAAATTTGATCCTACCAAATCCTATCCTATTATTGAGGATATTTATGCCGGCCCGCACGACTCACACGTGCCGAAGGATTTCAAATCGATAGCATGGCACACGGCTGCATTGGCCGAACAGGGCTATATCGTGGTAAAAATAGACGGTATGGGGACGAACAACCGTTCTAAGAAGTTCCACGATGTTTGCTGGAAGAATTTGAAAGATGCCGGATTTCCCGACCGTATCCAATGGATACTGGCGGCAGCACGTAAATATAAATACATGGATACGCAGCGTGTAGGTATTTACGGTTGGTCAGCTGGCGGACAGAACGCCATGGCGGCCTTGCTGTTCCATCACGACTTCTACAAGGCGGCGGTCGCTCTGTGTGGTTGCCACGACAACCGGATGGACAAGGTGTGGTGGAACGAACTTTGGATGGGCTACCCTGTAGATGAAAGCTATTCCCGCTCTTCCAATGTGGATAATGCCCACCTGCTAAAAGGCGACTTGCTGTTAATTAACGGTGAGTTGGACGATAACGTGGATCCCGCATCGACTTTGCAAGTGGTGGATGCTCTTGTCAAGGCGGATAAGATGTTCGAACAACTTTATTTGCCGGGCAGAGACCATGCACTTGGAAAATATTACGAACTTCACCGTCTGTATGAGTTCTTTAACCGTAAACTGAAAAAATAGATAACAACATTCTAATCATAAACATATTACAAATATGAAAATATCAAGAAGAAACTTCCTTAAAAAGACTTTAGCAGGCTCCTTGCTACTTGGCACAGCCTCTTTGCCGCAACCGCTGTCGGCTATGATTCCCTCAGTAGAAGAAGTAACAAGAAAAAAGACCCAAAGAGTAGTCTTAATCAGCTTGGATGGTATCTGCGTGGCAGGTTTCCACCAGGCGAATACACCAAACTTGGACGCGCTGCTTGCGCTAGGAGCTTTGTCCACCGAAACGCGTGTAGTGATGCCTTCGTTCACTTTGCCTAACTGGACTAGCCATCTAACCGGCAGTGGCCCCGAACAACATGGGGTAGTGAATAATAGTTGGACGTTATCCAAGCATAAGCTTCCCGCTATCGAGACAGATGCCGACGGGTATTATCCTTCGGTATTTAAAGTGTTGAAAGATGCGAATCCACGCATAAAAACCGCTTTCTATTACAACTGGCTCAACTTAATTTATCCATATAATCAAAAGTATCTGGATGAAGTCAGTTTCCTGAAGAACGACGCTTATCTGCCGAACTATGAAAAGGCTTTCAATTTTTTGGTAGATAACCGTGAAGACCCGACGCTGGTATTCCTTTATTCGGTACATACGGACCATGCCGGACATAAGTATAAATGGATGTCACCGGAATATATACGTTCGATAGAAGAAGCGGATGTGGAAATCGGTAAGTTTATCGATAAGATGAAACAGGAAGACTTGTATGATGACACGCATTTCATGTTCCTGACCGACCACGGCGGAATAGGGAACGGTCATGGCGGTGTCAGCACGGATGAGATGATTGTTCCTTGGGGAATTACAGGACCCGGTATTGTCAAAGGGCTGAAAATAACGGAACCCAATAATACGGTCAATACAGCTGCTGTTATTTTGCATCTGTTTAAAGTGAAGCAGCCACTTTCGTGGGTTGGTGAGATACCTAAATCTATTTTTAAATAATAAAAGTTTGGATTAGATTTCGATTCTGCATTGCCGGACACTCTGTATCGGCAATGTGTTGATTAAATTAAAAAAAAATGAAGAAAGTATTTACTATTATAGCTTTGGAACTTGTTGTTTCATTCGCTTGTCAGAGTGTCTTTGCACAAAAAGACTCTAAAACCTTTGCTCCCATTAAAGTAGAAACGCCTTCCCGGCCTGCAGGACAGAAAGATGTAATCCAGCTTGTCGCTCCTAAAATAGATACTGTACGTGTAGGTTTTATCGGACTTGGAATGAGGGGAGTAGGTGCCGTAGAACGTTGGATTCATATTCCGGGTACTAGGATCGTTGCCCTTTGTGACATTCGTACCGAACGGGTGGAAAAATCACAAAAAATACTGAAAAAAGCAGGTCTGCCCGAAGCTGCTTCTTATAGTGGAAAGGAAGATGCATGGAAAGAACTTTGTAAAAGGGATGATATCGACCTTGTGTATATTATCACGGATTGGGAACATCATGCTGAAATGGGAGTGTATGCGATGGAACATGGCAAACATGTAGCGATTGAGGTTCCGGCAGCTATGACTCTTGATGAAATATGGAAATTGGTCGATACTTCGGAAAAAACTCGCAAGCATTGTATGCAACTTGAAAATTGTGTCTATGACTTCTTTGAATTGACTACTTTGAATATGGTACAGCAGGGTGTTATGGGTGAAGTGCTTCATGTAGAAGGGGCTTATATTCATAATCTGGAAGATTTTTGGACTCATTATTGGAATAACTGGCGTATGGATTATAATCAGAAATATCGTGGAGACGTATATGCTACTCATGGTATGGGACCTGCCTGTCAGGTGCTGGATATTCATCGTGGTGACCGAATGAAGACACTGGTGGCAATGGATACGAAAGCAGTGAACGGACCTGCCTATATTAAAAAACGTACGGGTAAAGAAGTGAAGGATTTCCAGAACGGGGATCAAACGACGACTATGATCCGTACGGAGAATGAACGTACAATGCTTATCCAGCATAATGTTATGACTCCACGTCCATACAGCCGTATGTATCAGGTAGTAGGAACGGATGGGTTTGCCAGCAAATATCCGGTAGCGGAGTACTGTTTGCGACCTTCTCAGGTAAGTCCCACGCAAATACCGGATCATGAAAACCTGAATGCTCATGGTGCTGTGCCGGTAGGTGTGAAAAAAGCATTAATGGCTAAATACAAAAGTCCGATATTAGACAATGAACTGGAAGAAACAGCCAAGAAAGTAGGGGGACATGGGGGAATGGATTATATAATGGATTATCGCTTGGTGTATTGTCTGCATAATGGTTTACCGTTGGATATGGATGTATACGATTTGGCAGAATGGTGCTGTATGGCCGAACTTACCCGACTTTCTATTGTAAATAATTCTGCTCCAGTGGAAGTGCCTGACTTCACTCGTGGCGGGTGGAATAAGGTGAAGGGATATAGACATGCTTTTTCCAAATAATGGATGTTGTTTAAGAAGAGTGATACGAATAAAAACAAATTTGAAAGCATGAATAAACCATCATTTTCTCTCTTATTGACAGGTATATGTACGGGAGTCTTTTCTTTGGTAACTATGAACGCTATGGCTAATAGTACCCCGAGAAAACCCTATTGGCAGGATGTGCAAGTAGTGGCAGTTAATAAAGAATATCCGCGTACTGCTTTTATGACCTATGACAACCGCACTGATGCACTTACCGGCAAATATGAAAACAGCAAGTACTATCAGTTACTGAATGGTGATTGGAAATTCTTTTTTGTAGATAGTTACAAGAAACTACCGGAGAATATAACCGACCCGTCTGTCAGCACCGCATCTTGGAATGATATTAAAGTTCCAGGCAATTGGGAAGTGCAGGGGTACGGAGTAGCTATATATACGAATCACGGATATGAATTTAAACCGCGCAATCCGGAACCTCCGATTCTTCCGGAGGCTAATCCGGTAGGAGTCTATCGCCGCGACATCGATATCCCTTCGGATTGGAAGGAGCGGGATATTTACTTGCATCTTGCTGGAGTCAAGTCCGGTGTATATGTGTATATAAACGGACAGGAGGTAGGATATAGCGAAGATTCAAAAAATCCGGCTGAGTTCTTAATCAATAACTATGTGAAGCCGGGTAAGAATGTACTAATTCTGAAAGTGTTTCGTTGGAGCACCGGTTCTTATCTCGAATGTCAGGACTTCTGGCGGATTAGCGGCATCGAACGTGATGTATTCTTGTATTCACAGCCTAAGGCTGCTCTCAAGGATTTTCGGGTGAAGTCGACTTTGGATGACAGTTATAAGAATGGGATATTTGCCTTGAATGTAGACTTGAGAAATCGCGGAAAAGAGGCGGCTAATCTAACATTGGTATACGAGTTACTGAATGCGCAGGGAAAAGTGGTTGCTGCCGAAGAAAAGACAGCCTATATTCCTTCAGGTGAGATTCGAGCAGTTTCTTTCGACCAAAATCTGACGAATGTTAGCACTTGGACCTCAGAAGCCCCGAATCTATACAAGTTATTGATGACGGTAAAGAAGAATGGTAAAGTCAATGAGATTATTCCGTTCAATGTAGGTTTCCGCCGTATCGAGATTAAACCTATTGAACAGAAGGCAGCCAATGGAAAACCATATGTTTGTTTATTCATTAATGGGCAACCGTTGAAACTGAAAGGTGTGAATATCCATGAGCACAATCCTGAAACCGGACATTATGTAACGGAAGAGTTGATGCGTCGTGACTTTGAACTTATGAAGCAGCATAACTTGAACAGTGTACGTCTCTGTCACTATCCGCAAGACCGTCGTTTTTATGAGCTTTGCGATGAATACGGACTTTATGCGTATGATGAAGCTAATATTGAAAGCCATGGCATGTATTATAACCTTCGCAAAGGAGGTACATTGGCAAATAATCCGGAATGGCTGAAGGCACACATGGACCGTACAATCAATATGTTCGAACGCAACAAGAACTATCCGTGCGTCACTTTTTGGTCACTGGGTAACGAAGCCGGAAACGGATACAACTTCTATCAGACTTATCTGTGGCTGAAAGAAGCGGACAAGAATCTGATGGTTCGTCCTATCAACTATGAGCGTGCACAATGGGAATGGAATTCTGATATGTACGTTCCTCAATATCCGGGTGCCAGTTGGCTGGCGTCTGTTGGTAAGAACGGCAGCGACCGCCCTATTGTCCCCTCGGAATATGCTCATGCTATGGGTAACTCTACCGGAAACTTGTGGGGACAATGGCAGGCTATTTATAAATATCCGAACCTTCAGGGAGGATATATTTGGGACTGGGTAGATCAAGGTCTTCTCCAAAAAGATAAGAATGGTAAAGAATACTGGGCTTACGGTGGTGATTTTGGCGTGAATGCTCCGAGTGATGGTAATTTCCTGTGTAATGGTCTTGTCAATCCCGATCGTGGGCCGCATCCGGCTATGGCAGAAGTGAAGTATGTACATCAGAATGTAGGTTTTGAAGCAATCGATGCTGCTTCCGGTAAGTTCAGAATTACGAACCGTTTCTACTTTACTAACCTGAAAAAGTACCGGATTCATTATAGTGTACTTGCCAACGGTAAGACAATCAAAAATGGAAATGTGTCATTGGATATTGCTCCGCAAGGTTCTAAAGAGTTCACTGTATCTGTAAACGGCTTGAAAGTTCAACCGGGAACAGACTATTTTGTAAACTTCAGCGTAACAACGACAGAGCCGGAGGCTCTGATTCCAACTGGATATGAAATTGCTTACGACCAGTTTCAGCTGCCTGTACAGGCGGAAAAGAGTACTTATAAAGCAAACGGACCTGCATTGAAAACAGCCACTCAAGGCGATGAATTTATCGTATCTTCTTCAAAGGTAAACTTCGTATTCAATAAGAATAGCGGATTGGTGACCTCATATAGAGTAAATGGTACTGAATATTTTAATGATGGATTTGGGATTCAGCCTAACTTCTGGCGTGCGCCTACCGATAATGATTATGGGAACGGTGCTCCCAAACGTTTGCAGGTATGGAAGCAATCAAGTAAGAATTTCTGTGTGACAGACGTTGATATGACAACAAAGGATAAAGTTGTCTTATTAAAAGCTACTTATCTTTTGGCCACCGGTAATCTGTATGTCGTTACTTATAAAATCTATCCGAGCGGAATTGTGAATGTGAAAACTTTGTTTACTTCTACTGATATGGAAGCAGCTGAGACAGAAGTTTCCGAAGCTACCCGCACGGCTACCTTTACTCCCGGAAGTGATGCTGCTCGCAAGGCTGCTTCCAAACTGGAAGTTCCTCGCATCGGTGTTCGTTTCCGTTTACCGGTTCAAATGAATAATGTACAATACTTCGGTCGTGGCCCGGGAGAAAACTATATCGACCGCAATCATGGAACACTAGTTGGCGTATATAAGACGACTGCGGATAAGATGTATTTCAATTACGTTCGCCCCCAAGAGAACGGACATCGTACGGATACCCGCTGGGTTGCTTTATCACCTGACAGAGGAAACGGATTGGCTATTGTAGCCGATAGTCTTGTCGGATTCAATGCTCTTTGCAACTCTGTTGAAGACTTTGACTCGGAAGAGGCTTCGTCTCGTTCTTATCAATGGCATAATCTTACTCCCGAAGAGATTGCCAACCATGATGAGAACGCAGCACGCAACGTATTGCGAAGAATGCATCATGTCAATGATATCACTCCGAAGGACTTCGTGGAAGTCTGTGTGGATATGAAGCAGCAGGGAGTGGGCGGTTATAATAGTTGGGGCGCACGTCCGGAATCAATCCATCAAATCTTGGCTAATCGTGAATATAGTTGGGGATTTACCTTAGTCCCTATCCATTCGGTTAATCAGGTAAACGAAGTTACTAAATATAATTATTGATTAAGATAAAATTTAACTGGTTTTTAGAAGGGTTTTGTGAAAATGGAATTGTTGTGTGATTCAGTGTATGAAAAACATGACAGTTCCATTTTATAATATATGCATTGTTTAATGTATGAGGACAGTAAATTCATTATTTTCGGGGAAATGTACCAAAATTGTCTTTCATTTGGATTATTTAGGTCGGTCAATTCTATTTAAATGCACTACTTTTGCCATCAGGAAAATTAATCACTTAACAAATAATCCCTGTATTATGAAAACAATTCTTAGCGCATTAGGACTTTCCCTATTGATCTTTACGAGTTGCGGTGGACAAAAAAAGGTTGAAGTAGACTTTATTCAGGACAACATCGACAACGCTGTGGCACAGAACACAATCCAGACGGACATTATTGAGAAGTCCGGTAAAATCTTGAATCCGAGAACAATCAACGAAGATGGGAGTATCTCTTACATACCTATGGAAGACTGGTGTTCAGGTTTCTTTCCCGGTAGTATATGGTTGACTTATAATCTGACGGGTGATAAGAAATGGTTGCCGCTGGCAGAGAAATACACAGAGGCTCTTGATTCAGTGAAATATTTGAAATGGCATCATGATGTAGGGTTCATGATCGGTTGCAGTTATTTGAACGGCTATCGCATGGCAGATAAGAAAGAGTATAAAGACGTCATTATAGAAGCTGCCAGATCATTGTCCACTCGTTTTCGTCCGAATGCAGGCGTTATCCAGTCATGGGATGCCGATAAAGGCTGGCAAGGAACACGGGGATGGAAATGTCCGGTGATTATTGATAATATGATGAATCTCGAACTCTTATTTGAAGCAACAGCCCTTTCCGGGGATTCTACTTTCTATAATATTGCAGTGAAACATGCTGATACAACAATGGCTCACCATTTCCGTCCGGACAACAGCTGCTACCATGTGGTAGATTACGACCCGGAGACAGGAGAAGTGCGTAAGAGACAAACTGCACAGGGATATGCCGACGAATCGGCTTGGGCTCGCGGACAAGCATGGGCTTTGTATGGATATACTACCTGTTATCGCTATACCAAAGATAAGAAATATCTCGACCAGGCACAAAAGGTCTATAACTTCATCTTTAATAATAAGAACTTGCCGGAAGACCTCGTGCCTTATTGGGATTATGATGCTCCGAATATTCCGAACGAACCTCGCGATGCTTCTGCAGCAGCTTGTACAGCCTCTGCCCTTTACGAACTGGATGGCTACCTGCCGGGCAACCACTACAAGGAAACTGCTGATAAGATAATGGAAAGTTTAGGCTCACCTGCTTATCGTGCAAAGGTCGGAACAAACGGCAACTTTATCCTGATGCACTCCGTTGGCAGTATTCCTCACGGTCAGGAAATTGACGTTCCTTTGAACTATGCTGACTATTACTTCCTGGAAGGACTGATGCGTAAAAGAGATTTGGAAAAGAAATAAGAAATAGACAATGAACGGTAAACAGTGAACGGTGAATGCTTGGCGGATTCTGACGGAAAATGTTTACCGTTTATCATTCGCTACTTATTGTTTATAACTCTCTATTGACCGTTTGTCATTTACCTGTTTTAATCATTTATCATAAACTATCATGAATAAACCTATTAACCTTCTTGTAGGAGGATTGACGCTGTTTGCCGCACAAGGTTGCAAGGCTCCGAAACAAGTGTCCCAACAAGCGGAGCATCCTAATATAATCTATGTATTTCCCGATCAATACCGTAACCAGGCGATGGGCTTCTGGAGCCAGAACGGATTCCGGGATAAAGTAAACTTTGAAGGAGACCCCGTGCATACTCCTAATCTGGATGCCTTTGCACGTGAATCTATGGTCTTGTCGTCTGCACAGAGTAACTGTCCGTTGAGCAGCCCCCATCGTGGAATGTTACTGACCGGTATGTATCCGAACAAAAGTGGTGTACCATTGAATTGCAACTCTACACGTCCGATCAGTTCCTTGCGCGAGGATGCGGAATGTATCGGCGATGTATTCAGCAAAGCAGGCTATGACTGTGCTTATTTTGGCAAACTTCATGCTGACTTCCCAACTCCGAACGATCCCGAACATCCGGGACAGTATGTGGAAGAAAAACGTCCGGCATGGGATGCCTATACACCGAAAGAACGCCGGCACGGTTTTAACTACTGGTATTCTTACGGAACATTTGATGAACACAAGAATCCGCATTACTGGGATACGGATGGTAAGAGACATGATCCGAAGGAATGGTCACCTTTGCATGAATCAGGCAAAGTCATTTCTTATCTGAAAAATGACGGTAACGTGCGTGATACCAAGAAACCTTTCTTTATAATGGTGGGTATGAATCCTCCCCATAGCCCGTATCGTTCTTTGAATGACTGTGAAGAGCAGGATTTCAATCTTTATAAAGATCAGCCTCTGGATAGTCTGCTGATTCGCCCGAATGTCGATTTGAAGATGAAGAAAGCGGAGTCCGCACGTTATTATTTCGCTTCCGTAACCGGAGTAGACCGTGCTTTCGGACAGATTTTGACGACATTGAAAGAGCTGGGATTGGATAAGAATACAGTCGTAATTTTTGCTTCCGACCATGGCGAGACGATGTGTAGCCAGCGCACTGATGATCCGAAGAATTCCCCTTATTCTGAATCCATGAATATTCCGTTTCTGGTTCGTTTCCCCGGTAAGATTCAGCCGCGGGTAGATGATTTATTGCTCTCTGCTCCTGATATTATGCCTACGGTGCTTGGCTTATGCGGGCTGGGTGATTCTATTCCGGCAGAAGTGCAGGGACGTAATTTTGCTCCTCTTTTCTTCGATGAAAAGGCTGAAATTGTTCGCCCTACAGGTGCACTGTATATTCAGAATGTAGACGGTGATAAAGATGAAAATGGATTGGTGCAGACTTACTTCCCTTCTTCAAGAGGTATCAAGACAGCTCAATATACATTGGCTTTATATATCGACCGTGATACGAAGCAATTGAAGAAAAGCCTCTTATTCGATGATGTAAAAGATCCATATCAGCTGCATAACTTGCCTTTGGAAGAAAATAAAGAGATTGTGGCAAAACTTTGCGGTGAAATGGGAGCTATGTTGAAAGAGATTAACGATCCTTGGTATACGGAAAAGATTCTGTCGGATCGGATCCCTTATTAGCGATTTATGTATTCTTATATAATCATTTAGGCACGGATTACACGGATTTCACGGTCTTTAGTGTTCTCATTGTTGCAAGGCAACCGCGTTCATCCGTGTAATCCGTGCCTAAAAAACGAAAGCAATTCAGTAATGAAAAACAGTTGTTTTATAGTATTATTCCTTCTGGGAATTATTCCTTCAGCTTTCGCCCAACTCATCGGATTTGAAAAGGAAGTGCCCGAAACATTTAAAGTTTCCGGAAAGGGAGAAGTGAAAATCTCTTCTCTTTTTTACAAGGAGGGTGAAAGCAGTTTGGAATGGGACTTTCAGCCCGGTTCTACACTGGATGTTCAGATTGCTCCTTTATCGTTGAATACGAGAAACGAGAAGCAGTTCGGCATTACTTTGTGGATTTATAATGAGAAACCACAGCAGGATTCTATTCGTTTTGAGTTTCTGAATAAAGAGGGAAAAGTCTCTTATTGGTTCTCTTATCGTTTGCAGGCAGCAGGATGGCGGGCTTGCTGGATCTCTTTTGAGTATATGCAGGGCGACAAGAAAGATAAGAAGATCGTAGCCTATCGGCTGGTTGCCCCGCAACGGAAGGGACGTATCTTTCTTGACCGTCTTATTTTCCCGGAAAAGAAAATGAATCTTCGTACCACTCCCGACCAGCAGTTGCCTGCTAATAATGGGCTGTCTAATCGTGATTTGTGGCATTGGTGTCTGGTGTGGAAATGGGAACAACAGTCGTATGCTATTCCTCTGCCTTCTAAATTGACAAGCGAGCAAAAGAAGGAGCTGAAGACTATCGAACAACGTTTGACTGACTTTTTGGAAGTGAAAAAGGCTCCGCAAGGACCGATTAATGCTGCCTATAGAACGTTTGAGAAAGCGGCTATCAGTCCATCCATCGCCGGAACGGGATTTATAGGAACTCCTATTGTTGCTCCTGATGAACAGGACAAGAAGAAAGGGGAGATGTCATGGAATGATATTGAAACGATGCTTTCCGGTTTTGCCTATGATGCTTATTATAACCGGAACGAAACATCAAAGAAAAACTACTTTACTGTGTTCGACTATGCTATCGATCAGGGATTTGCCTATGGCAGCGGTATGGGTACCAATCATCATTATGGTTATCAGGTGCGTAAGATATATACGACTGCCTGGCTGATGCGTGATGCAATCTATAAACATCCTCATCGGGATGCTTATCTCTCCACATTGCGTTTTTGGGCGGCTCTGCAAGAAACCCGTCAGCCATGTTCTCCAACGCGTGACGAATTGTTGGATTCCTGGCATACGTTATTGATGGCGAAGTTTATTTCCGCTATGATGTTTCCCGATGCAAGGGAACAAGCGCAAGCTTTGAGCGGCTTGTCACATTGGTTGTCTTCTTCTTTGCGTTATACTCCGGGAACGATCGGTGGTATAAAGGTAGACGGTACGACGTTCCATCATGGCGGTTTCTATCCGGGATATACTACTGGAGTACTTGCGACTGTAGGAGAATATATTGCATTTACCAATGGCACAAGTTTTGAGCTGACAGAAGATGCGCGCAAACACATGAAATCAGCCTTTATTGCTATGCGCAATTATTGTAATCTCTATGAATGGGGCATCGGAATCAGTGGCCGTCATCCTTTTGGAGGGAAGATGGGAAGCGATGATATCGAAGCATTTGCCAATATCGCTTTATCCGGCGATTTGTCCGGTCAGGGAAACGCGTTTGATCGTGGTCTGGCTGCCGACTATTTACGTCTGATACGCAATAGTGATACTCCGAATGCGCGTTTCTTCAAGAAGGAAGGTATTCAACCGGCGCAGGCTCCACAGGGATTCTTCGTTTACAACTACGGTTCGGCGGGGATTTTCCGTCGTGCGGATTGGATGGTGACATTGAAAGGATATACCACTGATGTATGGGGGGCTGAAATTTATACGAAAGATAACCGTTACGGACGTTATCAGAGCTATGGTTCCGTGCAGATTATGGGGAAAGGAAGTCCCGTGTCACGTGCCGGAAGCGGCTTTGTGCAGGAGGGATGGGACTGGAATCGCTTGCCGGGTACAACGACCATTCATTTGCCTTTTGAGTTACTCGACAGTCCGCTGAAAGGAACAACTATGGCACACTCCAAAGAGAATTTTTCCGGAAGCAGTTCTTTGAATGGCCAAAATGGTATGTTTGCCATGAAGTTGTCAGAACGGGATTATGAGAACTTCACACCGGACTTTGTGGCCCGTAAATCTGTTTTCTGTTTTGATAACCGGATGGTTTGCCTGGGAACAGGTATCTCGAACTCTAATGCGGACTATCCTACGGAAACCACTCTTTTCCAGACAAAATACAATGGGAAGGAGCCCAAGGTGGGAGAGGATAACTATTGGCTTCATGATGGTTATGACAATTATTATCATGTAGTGGACGGAACCGTTCGTTCACAAGTGGCAGATCAGGAATCACGACATGAAAAGACACGTGAAGTAACCAAGGGGAAATTCTCTTCTGCCTGGATAGAACATGGTAAGGCTCCGAAAGACGGAACATACGAGTATATGGTGCTGATTCAGCCTTCGGCTTCCGAACTCGACGAGCTGCGTAAAACCTCTGTATACGAGGTGTTGCAACGCGATCAGACTGCTCACGTAGTCTTTGACAGGAAAACGGAGATTACGGCCTATGCTGCATTTGAAAACTACCATCCAGCCAGCGACAGAATATTCATCGCTATTCCGGCGGAAACGATGGTGATGGCAGGTAAAGAAGGAGAAGGGAAGATTCGTATCAGTGTATGTGACCCTAATCTGAATATTGCGGAAAAGACTTATACGACGAAAGAACCGAGTCGCCCGATTACTAAAAAGGTATTGCTGAAAGGACATTGGACATTGAAGAATCCACAGGAAAATGTGCGGTTGGAACAACAAGGTAATAACACGCAGTTGACAGTCGTCTGCCAGCATGGGCAGCCTGTTGAGATGGTAATGCAATCCGATTGATTTAGTATTATAGAGAAATGATCGTAAAGAATAAGAGGTGCACATTTTGTGCACCTCTTGCTTTTTTCTTTCAACAATTTCTTTTCTACCATTTAGGATTCTGGTCTCCCTCCAATGCCGGATTCAGCTCCATAGCTGCCAATGGAATAGGACGCAGATTAAATTTAGAATCAATGTCACTGTTAATATCCGGATTGTGTGCTTTTGCATACTCAGAAAGTTTGCCGGTACGGGTCAGGTCAGCGAAGCGATGATATTCGCCGGCTAGTTCGCGGGCACGTTCATTCAGAATATAGTCAATATTCATTTCACTTGCAGTAGCTAAAGTTGCATTGGCACGATTGCGGACAATGTTAATGTATCGAGCGGCATTTGTTCCATCATTGAGTTTCACATATGCCTCGGCGGCAATTAAATTTGTTTCTGCCAGTCGAGCCAGATAAATGTCACGCATGGAAGAAGTAGTACTGAAATAAGTGCGTCCGTTCTCTGTATCATCAAATTTGCGGAAGGAAGCAACACCATACACGTCTTCTTTCATTTTTGTTTCATAACTGGTTTCATCTCCATTGATGTTGGTACCCATGGGAAGCATTTCCACTACTTGCGCATTAGCACGACTCGGTAGTGCTGCACGCCAGGCATCCACATTTTCTATTTCCCATGACGGGCAATAGTAGTAGGTGACAGCACTTGTGTTTTTATTGTCATCGTAATAATCCCAGTAACTTTGACGAAGTTCTGTCATAAATGTGCTTTCATAACGGATATCCAGATTGGGTGAGGAAGTATTGGTGTTAAAGACTTCATGCATCCACAAGGTAGGAGTCAATGTAGACGAAGTATATTTATGACCTTTTTCCTGTCCGTCCAGGTAATCGCAGAAATGAGCCTGTTGTTTGTTTCCGTCTGCTTTCGGGTCGTTGACAGTAGCAACATTGTAAACCACTGAGAAAAGGACTTCGGCATTACCTTCGCCTGCATTGCTGAATAAAGTCGGGAATGAAGTAGTCAGAGCTGCTCCCGCACCTGCTGCATTGGCAGCTGTGATAGCGTCACGATAGTCCTGGTCATTATTGGTAAGATATCCTCTTGATAGCAGGGCTTTAGCCAGGTAGTGGTAGGCGGCTTTCCGGTTGAAGCGGCCGTCTGTTGCACTTTCAGGCAAGTTGACAGAAGTGGATAATGCACCCATTTCGGAAATGATAAATCCATAAACATCCGTTGCCGAGCTGCGGGCAATACCTGTGATAGGAGTGGCGGAACGTTCCGTTATCATCGGCACGCCGCCGAATTGCTGTACCAGATTTAAATAGAACAAGGCACGCAGACCGCGAGCTTCATCGATACGACCGGCACGGCTTGCCTCTTTTTCACCCCAGTAAATAACTTCATTAGTCAAGGAAATGGCTTTGTAATGATTTGTATAAAAGGTCTGCACGTTCTCCTCTGCGGCAGAATAGGCATTGCTGTACAGATTACACGTCGGAACGGATGTACGGCCGGTAGCGAATAAATCTGTTCCTCCTTCAAAGAGCCACGGGTCACCGCCGTATATGGTACGCAATGAACTGTAAGCTGCATTCGACAGAGATTCAAAACCTTCGGCTGTTCCATAATAGTCGGCACCGGGAATGTCGGATTTCAAGTCTTGATTCAGGAAATCGGAGCAACCGGTAAACAGGGTTAGTAGTGCTGTAGCTGTAAGTATATATATATTTTTCATAATTGTAATGGTGATTAGAATTTAACATTAAGACCTATCTGGTAAGAAATGGAACTTGGGCCGCCTGTTCCGTCAAGTATAGCGGCATCTGCCCATTCCGGATCAAATCCTTTATAGTCTGTGAAAGTGAACGGATTCAATACGTTGGCATATATACGCAAATGTTCGATACCGATCTTCTTGGTGAGTTGCTTGTCGAAAGTATATCCCAGCGTGATGTTCTTGATTTTCCAATAAGAAGCATCTACATAATTGTTTGACTTGAATTCAGTGTTCTTACCAGTGTACCAGCCATTGCCGCCACCATGATTGTAGTTGACATCGTTGAGCGGGTAGGGGTAGCTGCCTACGTGGGTTTGTCCGGCAACAACTGTGCGATCGGAAGTCAGGGAAGACGGATTGCTTCCATCCCATGTGTAGTTGAATACTGGTGCACCTTCCGGGATGTAGAAGTCCATTTTTAGTTTCGTACGGCCACGGTCGGAATAATCCGTGAATTCTTGCATAAACGGACTGTAGAGCGTGTGTCCTTGTTTGGTGTTTACAGACATGGAGAAATCCCAGTTCTTGTAAGAGAAAGACGTGGAAAGAGTACCTGTCCATTTGGGCATGGCCTGACCGATAATCTGGCGGTCGCTGTCGTCTATTTTACCATCCTTGTTGATGTCTTCGTAGGTCATGCAGCCCTCAAAATAGCCATACCATTCACTCTTGGTTTTCGTCACTCCGTCAATCGTTACTTTCTCATTGGCTGTTGCTTGTGTGCAGATGCCCGTTTGACGTAAGTCGTAAGCCACGTCGATGGGCTGTCCGATAAACCAACGTTCAGCACGCATATCTTCTTTTTTACCTTGCAGTTCGAGAATCTCATTCTTGTTTTTAGCAAATGTTGCAGTGACATCCCAATAAAAGTTTTTGGTCTGAAGCAAAACACCTTTCAACATAAGTTCGATACCACTGTTGCGGACTTTTCCGACATTGGCAGTCATTGTACCTGTGGGAGAACCTTGCTCAAGCAATAATTTCTGATCCATCAGCAGGTCTTTGGAGGTTTTGTTATACCAGTCGATGGTACCGGACAGGCGACCGTTGAAGAAACCGAAGTCCAGACCAAAGTTCAACTCAGTCGTTTTCTCCCAGCTCAATAACTCATTGATGACTTCGGGACCGTAACCCTTTCCAAAGCTGGAATAATAAAGCTGATTAGCTAGAAACATAGTTTCATAGTTGCCTACGGAAGCATTGTTGCCCGTTGCTCCGAAACTGCCACGGAGTTTCAGGTTGCTGATCCACGGAGCTTTGTCTTTGATAAATGATTCCTCACTGATGCGCCATGCCAAAGCTGCGGAAGGGAAACTTCCCCAGCGATGTCCGTCCTGAAATTTGGAAGAGCCATCCCAACGGGAAGAAATTGTCGCCAGATAACGTCCTTTATAAGCATAGTTCAAACGAAGCGCGTAGGATAGCATGGTCGCCTTTCCGTAAGAACTCTCAATATCGCTGTAACTTTTGGCAGAGCCCATATTATACCATAATGTTTTCGGAGTGACTCCTTCGCCGGTTAAGGCGTATTTCTCTGCTTCTGTGCTGTATACGCTCAACAATGCCATGGCGTTAAAGCTATGGTCTTCCTTGACCGTCTTGACGTAATTCACCTGAGTGTCCCAAGTATAGGAGAAAGATTCATTGCGGGTGACGGTAGCCGAAGAAGTTCCGGTAGGGTTTGTTGAAGCATTATATGTGCTGGATTGTGCAGACGACAGTCCTCCGTAATATTCCCCTCTGCGACGGGTAGAGAACGTAGGAGAGAAGGTAGTCTTGATAATCACGTCATTGATCGGTTGATATTGGGCGTACATCGTTCCCAGCACACGATATCCTTTCGTCTTGTCCTCCGAATTCTGAGAGTCGATCAGCGGAGAAACGGAAGAAGAAAACCCGGCGGGGAAAGTAGAGCTGGAAGCCTGTCCCGGTGCTAAATCTTTGCCCGGGAGGTAGTTGACCTCACCGGTTTCTGTGTTATAAGGCAGCCAATATCCATTAGCGCGGAATGACTCTTGAACGGCACGTTTGGAACCGTAGTCATAATTGAAAGCGACTAGATTGGCTGTTGCCCCTACCTTGATATATTTATTGATTTTGCCGTCAATAGCCATTTTCACATTGAAGCGTTTCATACCATCGCCCATCACTCCGTCCTCCTGCTGATAGCCGGCTCCAAGGCGGTAGGATACTTTTTGTCCGGCGCCTGCAACTTGGATGAAGTGATTCTGCTGTGTTCCGTCCTTCAACATCAAATCACGCCAGTCTGTAAAATCTCTGTTGATGAACTGTTCGCGCATCTTAGTAGAAAGAGCATTTCCTTTGTCATTCCAGACAGAGGCAAGGTTACCCTCAGTCATTTCAAGTGGCAGACGACCATCCACAATTCCCGCATTCTTCACAGGAGAAGTATATTTCATATAACGATAATCCATCCATTCCACATCGTCCATGAATTCGGGCATGCGGGCTACTGTCTTATAGCCTACATAACCATCGTATGTAACGTTTACTTTCATTTCCGCCCCTACTTGAGCCGATTTAGTAGTAACGATGACTACACCGTTCGTGGCGCGTGAACCATAAATGGCTGTGGAGGAGGCGTCTTTCAATACATCTATTTTTTCTATATCCGACGGGTTCAAGAAATTGATATCATCACATACCACTCCATCTACTACGAATAAAGGACTTGTACTGCTACCTAATGTACTTTTACCACGAATGGAAATGCTGAAGCTTTCGCCTACACGGCTGGATGATTGGGAAATATCGACTCCGGGCACTTGTCCTTGCAAGGATTCCATGACGGTTGATGCACCTTTGCCGGTCAATTTTGCGTTGTCCACACTACTGATTGCTCCGGTCAAATCGGATTTTTTTTGTACACCGTAACCCACAACGACCACTTCATCAAGAGTCTGAAGGTCTTCCGTCAGCTTTACTGTTAGGTTTGTCTGGTCGGCAATTGTAATTGTTTGTGGAAGATAGCCGATAAACGAGATTTTGATTTTTGCACCTTTTGAAACGGCTGGCAAGGTAAATTTCCCATCAATGTCTGTGATTGTTCCGTTGGTTGTACCGATTTCTGTTACATTGGCCCCAATTACAGGTTCGCCGGTTGAATCGAGTACTGTACCTGTGATCTGACGGCCTTGTGCAAAGGCAATTAAACATAGCATGCTCAGAAAAAGAGTCACTGCTAATTTTCGGACTTGCATTTTTAGATCCATAATTTTATGTTTTTATAGTTATTAAATAAGGTGTATAACAGGATAATTTATGCTGTTACGATATGCGAAATTAAAAATTATTTATAGTTGTAATGTGGAAAAATTAATCTTTGATGTGAATTTTTTAGTCAGTATGCTGGAATGATGCCTTTTGCAGCAGTATCTTTACAATAAAAAGAAGATAGCAGGTCTGTAAAAGATCTGCTATCTTCTTTTTATTGTAAAGCTTGGAAATATAAATATTACTTATTCAGTCTCCATTCGAAACCGTCTTTGGTATCTTTGATTTCAAATCCGAGTGCTGTCAGTGTGTTGCGGATCTCGTCGGAAGTAGCCCAGTCTTTGTTGGCTTTCGCTTTCATACGTTGTTCCAGTAGCATATCTACTACCTTGCCGTAAGCTGCTTCACGACCATCTGAAGAGCCTTTTTCTTCTTTCAATCCCATGATGTCGAAACTGAACAGATGGAATGTTTCTTTCAGGTCTTTCAGGTCTTCGGCGGAGATAGTGGCATTGCCGGCAATGATATTGTTAATGATGCGGGCGCCTTCGAAAAGCTGTGCGATGACAATCGGTGTATTCAAGTCGTCATTCATTGCTTCGTAGCATTTTGCACGTAGCTCTTTCACGTTGATTCCCTCTGAAGTTGCCGATGCGGGAGTTATCTTATCCAATGCGTCGATAGCTTCCATCAGACGTTGCAAGCCTTTTTCGGATGCTTGCAATGCCTCATTGCTGAAATCTACCGTACTGCGGTAATGAGCTTGCAGGATGAAGAAGCGGATCGTCATTGGTGTGTAGGCTTGTGCCAACAGCTTATGGGTACCGTTGAAGAATTCGTCCAGTGTGATGAAGTTGCCAAGTGATTTACCCATCTTTGTTCCATTGATGGTAATCATATTGTTGTGCATCCAGTAGTGAACCATGTCGTCCCCTTGCGAAGCTACCGATTGTGCGATTTCACATTCGTGGTGGGGGAAAATCAAGTCCATTCCTCCTCCGTGAATATCGAAGTGCTCACCCAGGTATTTGCGTCCCATAGCGGTACATTCGGCGTGCCATCCGGGGAAGCCGTCGCTCCATGGAGACGGCCAGCGCATGATATGTTCCGGTTGTGCCTTTTTCCAAAGGGCGAAGTCGGCAGGATTGCGTTTTTCGCTTTGTCCGTCGAGGTCACGGGTGGTATTTAATACATCGTCCAGATTACGTCCGGAAAGTTTTCCGTAGTGGTAATCCTTATTGTATTTGGCTACATCGAAGTAGACGGAGCCTTCGCTTTCATAGGCGTATCCGGCATCCAAAATCTTCTGTACCAGTTGGATTTGTTCAATGATATGTCCTGAAGCATGTGGCTCAATGCTTGGAGAAAGTACATTCAACGCTTCCATTGCTTTATGATAGCGGTTCAGGAAATATTGAACAACCTCCATTGGCTCCAACTCTTCCAGACGTGCTTTTTTGGCGATTTTGTCTTCTCCGTCATCGGCATCGTGTTCCAGATGACCTACGTCGGTAATATTTCGTACGTAGCGTACTTTATATCCTAGGTGGGTGAGATAGCGGAATAACACATCAAAGGTTATAGCCGGGCGGGCGTGTCCTAAATGGGCATCTCCGTAAACAGTCGGTCCGCACACATACATGCCTACATGAGGTGCATGAAGCGGTACAAACAACTCTTTCTTTCTATCTAAGGTGTTGTAAATGGTAAGTTGATGTTCCATAACATTTTATATTTGTTTTATTGGAATCGCAAAGTTAGTATAAAATCTGAATATGCGCCCTATCTTTAATCGGTTGATTTTAAGTGTTGGGTCGTTTTTGCTAGTAAGGTGATTTGTTTCCCGGTATGAAACTGACAGTTTCACACCGAGGAAACAATCGTTTCACTACGAGGAACCAAAGGTTTCTCACCGAGAAACTAAAACTCTGTCAGCATGTCAGTAAATGTTTGGCTATTGTTGATTACAAAACTTATTGATTGCTTCTGCTACACCGTCTTCTTCGTTACTTAGAGTGATGTAATCTGCTGCTTTCTTTACAGGTTCTTGAGCATTTCCCATGGCAATCCCCAATCCTGCAAACTTAATCATGGATAGGTCATTATAGCCATCACCTATGGCAATAACTTCTTCACGTGCTACTCCTATTTCTTTTAACAGGACAGCCAAAGAAAGAGCCTTGTCGATACCTTGCGGGACTAATTCGAGAAAATAGGGTTCTGAACGGAAAACATTAATGCGACCTTGCAGCCGGAGACAAAGTTCGGCTTCAAGTGGAATCAGTTTATCGGCATCTCCTACGATGAGGCATTTGGCTACGGGAAGCGTGATGTCTGTCAGGAAGTCGTTTGTCTCCCGAACTGCCATTTTATTGAGAAAGGCCTCTTTTAATACGTATGGATCTTGAGAGTTTTCGGTTATTATCTCTGCTCCGTCATAGGTTAATATACTTAGTTGATGGGTACGGGCACATTCGTAAAGCACTGGAACAACTTCATTAGGCAACACATTTTCATATACCATCTCCTGTGTTTCCCAATTAATGATTTCTCCTCCGTTATAGGACAGGATGAATCCACCGAATTCATTCATACGTAACTCATTAGCTAATGGCACAATGCCATAAGTAGGCCGTCCGGAAGCTAATACCAGTCGTATTCCTTGCTCTTGCATACGTATCAGAGTTTCCCTGTTGCGGGGAGTGATTTCTTTTTTAGAGTTGGTGAGTGTGCCGTCAAGATCGAGCACGATAAGTTTGTATTTCATGTAGGGTTGTTTTGGATGCAAAGATAAATTAAAAAAATATTTCTGCAAGGTGGTGGGGGAAAAGATGTGGTTTTAGCTAAAATTGCACTGTGATAGTGCAATATACAAAAAGGATACCTGTAGGGCATCCTTTTTTGTATTGAGAAACGTGAGTTTATAGTTTATTGGTTAATAGTAGACCCAAATCCTGTATATGCATTGTCTAGTATAAAGATGCCTTTATCCAAATCCATTGAAGTGAACGGACTATTTGTCAGGCGAAGTAATTGTTCTTCGATTGGGTTGGTAGGCTTAACTGTTGCGCCAAAACTATTCCATTTATTTGTTTCGGTAAGTCCATATGCTATATTATCTTTCACATCGAATTCTGGAGTACTTTCTTTTTTATAAATACCACACATTGTAGCGTCACTACTCATTTTGGGATCTGCATAGAAAATATTTTTCGAAATCGTAATTTTTTTAGTATCATAAAATTTTAGATGATAGTTCTTTCCTACATAGTTTACAATGGTATTATTACAGAAAGACACCTCTATTTGTTGCTGATCGGGACTTTGCACAATGTTGTTATTCCATGAAAGAATTTGTCCGATAACAGATGTTTTATTGTATACAATGTTATTTTCAAAAGTAAACATTTGCATTGCATCTAAGTGTGTTGTATTGTAAATATTGAATATTAGAACACCGTCTGCTGTAGTATTTAATTGGAAACGTGAATTCTTTGCATAAATATTCTTGATTGTATAAGCTGCTACATTGTTATAATAAAAGTTCTTTTGAATATTAGTTATTTCACAGTCTTCGAGTATAAAGTCTTCAAAATCTGCAGTAGCATCTGCATTACAGAACATATACTTATTATTACCTCCACTAGCATCAATTTTAGTTAGGTCTAATTGTATATTTTTGAATATCAATTTACCAGATTTGAGTTTCCACAAAAGCTCTGGTTTTAGTATAGGTTTACTGTCACTATATCTTCCGATTATAACAACTGTCCCTGTGATTTCAGCAATGGATGGTGTGTTAAAATCATAAGCTCCCTTTTCCAAGAAAATAACAGTTTGTTCTGTCTTTTGATGGATTAGGTTTCTGATATTAGAAGCACTCTCATCAGAGCCATCTAATAATATAGCTTCATTTGCTCCTTTTGTTATAGAAACATTTCCAATAGTAATATTCCCATTTGTATTATACTCTGTGTAGAAGTCTTTGGATTGTGGGGTATCTATAACTTTAACCTGAATTTTAGCAATCATAGCATACTTTCCGCTTGTTGCCAATACCGCAATATCAGTACTGTTATCAGCTGTTGCACGAGTCATCATCTTTGCGCTTGATACAGGGGCAGTAACAACCAATACATTTTCTTTTCCAGCTTCCTTAGAGAATTTAGCACTCCATCCTTCGGGAGCAGTAATCATTGTATTTTCTACTCCTCTCACGGTCATGGTAAACTCTTTCACTTCACCTGCCGAAAACTCCTGTACTTGTTTTAAATCTTCGGCTGCAAAACTACATTCGAAATCGCTAACGATAGGGATGCGTATGGTTGGAGCATCCTCACCTGCAAGTACTAAGACCAGTTCGTTGTTTTCTACTGTTACACTCTTGAAGTTTTTGTCTTCTGTCGGAGCAGAACCGTCACCGGTTGCACTGACTTTGTCAGTAGTTCCTTCTTTGTATATATAACTGTAGTGCTTTCCTCCGTCATAGCTAACCTGCCAGTAACCTTCACTATCTACATTGAATGTAGGAGTCTTGCCACTCTCTCCATTAGCTTTCACAGGTTGTCCGTTTACAGTCAGACGTTCCGGAGTTTCATTTTTGTTGTAAAGAACAGTCCAGTAGCCTTCTGAATCGATACCGATAATAGGGCATAAGAGGTTATTATCGTTTTTCATATATAGATTTACTGTCTTTCCATTGCTCAAAGTGAGTGTGTAAGAATCAGACTTTTCCTCTATATTAGTAATAAATGTTCCTTCATTATAAAGTTCGCGAAGAGCTTCAGTATTACTATTTATATCACGTACTTGTGTTTCGAGTGCGGTAACGCGCTTTTTCAGTGCGTCTACATCATCTTCCAAATCGTCAATGTTGGTACATGCTACCAGGCATACAGCCAATAACATGAACATACTCCATACTTTTTTCATGATTATATTGTTTTAAAGTTATTATTTTAAAGAGGATAGCCAAGAAGGAACATATCCCAAACGTTTACGTAATTGAGCCTCATAGAGTGAATATGGTTCCACAGCAGTTCCGTTGCTTTCGAGTCGTTTCATTTGAGTATCATCAAAATCTAAAGGACTTCCGTGGAAACCGACAATGATAGGAGGCATAAATTTCCACCAAAAGCCGTTACCATCCCACCAGGTAAATTTACCTTCTGTATCGATGTCCTGGTCTGTTTGTGCATTTGTTGCATAGAAATTCCATATTGTCAGATTCTCCATATGATTAGGCATTTGGGCAGAGTCTCCTCCTTGTCTCCAATGCATGAAACCACCGGAACAGCAGTCGATTAGTGTTGCACGTGGCTGTGTGGCATGTGATTCAAAGCAAGAATCATCTCCCCATCTAACATTCCATATTACAGCACCCATACTTTGCTTTGAAACACCGCAAGCGTGATATTGTCCAACATTCGTTTTATATTCCATCAATGTGTTTTCACCTTCTCCTTTTCTAAGTGTGTAGCCATTGCTGTTTTCAGTTACTTTTCCAATAAAGATACGGGAAGAAGCTTGCGATCGGATAGAAGCATGTCCACGATTACCGCCAATAGTGATGTCATAAGCAGAACAGTTGGCAGAACTGGTGATTGACATGGCTTCACTAACACTCTCAAAATTAACCCGGCGCATCCACGAATTGGTCAGACGCACAAAATCGATGAGCTTAAAACCACCATCGTCAATGTCAGAGCCGTGGTGAATGAACTTCTCTTTGGCGTGTCCTTTGAAGGTCAGGTCTTCTACACCCACATTAGCATAGTTTGCGAACTTATGTACTTTCCATCCCCAATCTTTATTGATAGCGTGCATGATCGGCTCTTTGAAGGTAACATTGTTACCGCTGATTTTCTCAATCTGATGATATTCGTATATCTGAATCCCTTTTGTCTTGATATTGGGAGTACCACCTTGCTGTATCTTAATATCTTCCCATTTGTGTGGATATAATTCGGAGTTAATTACATTGTCATCCGTATTTTCCAACACAAGGCATACCCAGCTGCCTCCGCTTACTCCTGTTAAACTAGCCGTTATGGTTTTGCTGCCTATCGGAGCGTCTTCGGTGATGGTACCGACAGATTCTCCTAATCCTGTATTGTGTTTGAACTCCATCATGACAGGAGCATTCCACATCTCTTCGGTTGGCTTGGGAGAATTATTGGCAGCGGTCATTTCGAGTGTCGTTTTGTTTTTTCCGGCTCCTTTTAAAACAATATCACTCATTGATATACGAATCCTGCGATCTTTAGAATCCTCATCTTGCAGAATATAGTTTCCTTCGGGGAAGTAGATAATAGCTTTAGCATTTTCCTTGATATATCGGTCGGTCATATTGTTGTCTTCTTGCTTTGTTTGACTCGCTATTTCTGCCAAGACCTTCATGAAAGCTGCTCTGTCAGATTTACCGTCGTTGGGGATAGCTCCATATTTGGGATCTGTAACATCGTATACTTTATATCCTTGCGCTGTTAGCGTTTCTATTTCGGGAGGAGCCATTTCGCCATACTTATATCCGGCGTATGAAAAGTCTAATAACACATTCTGTTGGTCAGCGTTAACAAACTGCTGCCAGGCTTCTGCTCCGGCTTCGCTGGAAAGTTGTTTAACTTCAATAGATACAATACGGATATAATTCTTTGATGAAGTCAGTACAATTTTAATAGTTTCTTCCACATCCTTTGTCGCAGTTGCTTGTGGTGTGATAGTTAACAAGTTCTCGGACAAAAGAACATTCCATCCTTTAGGAGCTTGTACTACGGCTTGTTGTACGTCATTCTGTTCTACTTTATATTCCTTATGATTCTCATTGGGGGCGAAAACCTGCACGGCTTGTTCGCTGTCGGCATCATTGAGACCATAAATTATCAGTCCAAAGGTGTCATCTACCGGAAAGGTATATGTTTTTCCTCCATCGGATAATGTGAATGAGAAAGTGTGGTTTGCTTCATTATATTCTACCTTACTGAATATACTGGTTCCTCCCTGACTTCCACCTTCGGCCTTAGTTCCTAAGCTTGTATACGTTTGTCCATTATCGTAGCTCACTTGCCAATATCCACTGGAGGATACGCTGATTAATGGAGTTGCCACCACATTGCCTTCTTCATCACGGGGCCATGCCGATACTTTCTCTCCATCGGCTCCCGGCAGATATTTGAAATCGGTATCACTACTTGTTTTATATATCCAGTAGCCTTCTTCATCTACGGAAAATTCAGGGACAGATGCCTGTACCGCTTCACTTTCCATGACTTTAATGCTTGTTCCGTCACTAAGTTCCAGCAAATATCCCAGACCATCTTTAGTCGGAGTAATTCCGATAATGACTTTGTTTTTTTGCATAAGGGCTTGCAGACTGGCAAATGAAGTATTCAGTCCTTCCGTTGCTTTTTCCAAAGCAGCGACACGGTCTTTCAGAGAATTGATGTCTGCTTCCAGGTCATCTGTTTTCTGGCACGATTGCATGATTGCCAACATGCTGCAAATACCAAATAGTAATAGGTAGGTAATGCTCCTGTTTTTCATACGTTTATTATTTCGGGTTATTTATAATTTTCACAATGGCAAAGATAACCGGATAAAATAAGAATATATGGATAAAAAAATTCAGGAATACGATGAAATAATACATTTTACACGCCTCTGTGATAGATTGTGACTTATGTATTATTAGAGCAGGTCTACCCATTGCTCGTTGCTTAACATAGGCAATGGCTCACTATCGGCAACAAATGTTTCCGCCAGTTTCCGTTTCTCATCTTGTAGGTGAAGAATCTTTTCTTCGATACTGTTTTGGGTAATGAAGCGGTAAGCAATCACTTGCTTGTCCTGCCCGATACGATGGGCGCGGGCGATCGCCTGCGATTCGGCGGCAGGATTCCACCAGGGATCTATGATAAATACATAGTCGGCTTGAGTCAGATTAAGTCCCACGCCTCCTGCCTTTAGTGAAATCAGGAATGCCTGGACGTCTTTTTGATCGGTGAAATGGGCGATTTCGGAAGGACGGTTGTTGGTCGATCCTGTTAATAAGGCATATTTCCAACCCCGTTCGTGGAAAGCTTCGGCGAGCACCTCCAGATGCCTGACGAATGAGGAGAAAATTAAAACTTTGTGGCCTTCGCTCTGTAGCGTATCGAATGTTTCGATTATCTGTGCCGTTTTTCCGGATGTTCCGGTATAGTCGGGAAGGATCAGTTGCGGGTGGCAGGATAGTTGTCGTAAACGTAAGATGCCATTTAATACACTAAACGAATGAAGCCTGTCGGTACTTTGAGGATGCTGAAGAAGGATGTTACGCAGGCTGTTTTTCTCCTGTTCGTAACAAGTGTTCTGTTCTTCAGTCATGTCGCAGTAGATGGTCTCTTCGGTAAGTGCCGGAAGTTCCGGAGCTACCTCTTTCTTGCTTCTACGGAGGATAAATGGGGCTGTCAGCTGCTGCAATAATACTTTTGCACGGGTATTCCCCTGACGAATCGGCATTATAAACTGCTTTTGGAAAGCACTTTCCGTGCCCAGTAAGTCTGGTTGTATGAAGTGAAATTGAGCCCACAGGTCCTTTAATGAGTTTTCGATGGGAGTACCTGTAAGCACAAGCCGGTGTTTACTTTGTAGTCGAATGGCTGACCGGAAGGTGAGCGATTCACTATTTTTGATATTCTGACTTTCATCGAGCACGATGTATTCGAAACGGTATGAACAGAGTATATCAATGTTGTTCCTCATCATGCCATACGTCGTAAAGATCAAGTGAAAATGACCGAAGAATTTTTCCGGTCGTTCCTTGTCTATAGCCACGGTGTTGTTGTATTCCGTCATCGAGAGCGCTGTAAAGCGTTTGGCTTCCCGTCGCCAGTTATGAAGTAGCGATGTGGGGACAACGATCAGGGTAGCCGGTTGCCTGGGAGTAGATGGCTTATATATATACTGTAATAGGGTAAGAGTTTGAAGTGTCTTCCCAAGTCCCATGTCATCTGCCAGGCATCCGCCAAATCCTTGTTTATGCAAATGTACCATCCATGAGAATCCTTTCTGCTGATAGGGACGTAACGTTGCTTTGAGGTTTTTGGGTACGGCAACATTTTGTATCTGTTGCTTCACCGGAAATTTCTTTAATTCCTCTTCGCCTAAGGCGGTCTGTGCAGCGCCCACAAATGTATGTTTCAAGCGGATTCCTTTTTCCGTTTGAATTCCTATCTCTAATAAATTCGCATATTTGCTGAACCATTCCTCTGGCAGGAGAATCATGCGGCCATCGGGTAGCAGATACTCTCTCTTTTCTTCCAGGATATGTTTGCGGAAACGTGAAAAAGGAATACGCAGATTACCGATAACAACGGTGATGCGCAATTCAAACCAGTCGACCTCATCGTCGCAACTTTGCTCGATGCGTATCTCGTCCAGGCAATAAGGTGTGTTTCCCATATTGCTGGTGAGATGGAAGGACTGCTGCAACATCTCCCGATGGCTGTTGATCCATTCGACAATCGTTTTTTCCGGAGCTTCGGGGGATAGGCTGAAATGTGTATCATTGAGTTGTTGCAGGCCTGCATCCGTTAAGAGCTGAACGGCTTGTTTTTCAGCAGTAATGTTCCGGCGAAAAAAGAAGATCCCACCGGATGTTTTCCGATAGACGATTTTCTTCATTTCAAGGGTGCTATCCGGTGTAAATGTCTGATCTCCATAACGGAAACCAAGCTGCAATGCTTGTCCGTTGTACGTCGTGTCTTCGAATGAGAGAATTGCTTCACAAGTACATTTTTCTTCCATCATACTCAAACCGTGAGCCTCGATTTCGTGATAGCGTGCAATCGGGATGACAATGTTATCTATGTATTTTTCAATTTGGGAAGCGTCTACGCTGATCGATCTTTTCTTTGTAAAAGGTAAGATACGTGCACTTTCAATGTGCGGAAAGAAGTATAGCTCCATTCCCAATAATAGCGTCGTCGGCGAGGAAGTCAGTACAACCACAGGTTTCAACTCACTCAAAGAGAATGGCTGCCCTTCATAATAGCACTGCAACTGATAACGGAACGTTTTATTGTCAACATGAAACGTTACGCGAATTTCTGCATTATGAGGATTTATGTGATAGGCATGATGGGCGTATAGTATTTTACTGCCGGCTTGTTTCTGATAAAAAGGCAGTCCATTGTCCCGTATCAGTGCCAGCATCTCCAACAGTTTCTTTTCGATAGACGGACGGATATCATTTTTAATTCGTTCCGGATCTTCGGATAACTTATGTAGAAAACGCGATACTGTTTTTTCGCGGGAGTAAACGCTCATTAGATGCTTCTCTGTATAATAAGAGGCGATATGAATAGCTTGTCTTTCTGCCTCACTCATCTTGCTCATAGCTTCGGGAGAGGCATGAAATGCTTGTTCCACCAATTGCAAGGTTCCATCGTCCAGCCTTTCCGCAATATAGGGAATCAGCAATATGCCGAGTATCGGATGCTCTGTGAAAACGATTATAACTTGTCCGTTAGTTGGTCTCTCTTTCATTCTCTTTTAGGCTTTAACAGACAAAGATACGGGAAAATACTTAATTTTGCAGCATGATGGAGGAAAACAAACGAGTATTGCTTGGAATGAGCGGCGGTACAGATAGTTCTGTTGCTGCTATGCGATTGTTGGAAGCCGGTTATGAAGTAATCGGAGTAACCTTTCGTTTTTATGAACTGAATGGCTCGACAGAGTATCTGGAAGATGCCCGTAATCTGGCAGAACGTTTAGGAATACGGCATATAACGTACGATGCCCGTGAAATATTCAGTAAGCAGATTATTGACTATTTTGTGCAGGAGTATCTGGCAGGACGGACTCCAGTCCCTTGTACATTGTGCAATAATTATCTGAAATGGCCTCTGCTTGCTAGAATTGCCGATGAAATGGGCGTTTTCTATATCGCTACCGGGCATTACGCGCAGAATATACAACTAAATAATACCTTTTATATAACATACGCTGCCGACTCGGATAAGGATCAAACTTTCTTTCTATGGGGATTGAAACAAGATATTCTTTGCAGGATGCTCTTGCCGATGGGAAATATTACGAAAGTGGAAGCCCGTGCTTGGGCTGCCGAACATGGGTTCCGGAAGGTGGCAACTAAAAAGGACAGTATAGGCGTTTGTTTTTGCCCAATGGACTATCGGACTTTTCTGAAAAACTGGTTGGCTCAAAATAGTGTGGTATTGGCAGGGGAAAAGCTGTTGATGGAAGAGGCCCAATCATTGGTTGAAGATTGTCAGAGATTGGTTGGAAGCAGTCAGGCAGGACTCAATAAAGTGAAACGAGGAAGATTTGTCGATGAAAAGGGAGATTTTATTGCCTGGCATGAGGGCTATCCTTTTTATACCATTGGACAGAGACGTGGCTTGGGCATTCATTTGAACCGTCCCGTATTTGTGAAAGAGATTAATCCTGAAAAGAACGAAGTGGTATTAGCTTCTCTTTCAGCTCTGGAGAAAACAGAAATGTGGCTGAAAGACTGGAATCTTGTCAATCAGGAGCGTACTTTAGGGCATTCTGACATCATTGTGAAAATACGGTATCGCAAACAGGAAAACCATGCTATGATTACCATTACACCGGATCATCTACTACATGTGCAACTTCATGAGCCTTTAACCGCCATTGCTCCGGGACAAGCTGCCGCATTCTATAAAGATGGTTTATTATTGGGAGGAGGGATAATAGTCAATGCTCGGTAATCTTTATATGGGGGAAGGTGATTCGTCTGATAGGGGTGAGTCAAAACGAAATTTAGCTTATTGACTGACAAAGATTAGGCACGGATTACGCGGATTACACGGACAAGTTTATTCTCTTTCCATGTTCATCCGTGTAATCCGCGTAATCCGTGCCTAAAAGATACTAGAATGGTGCTTCTGTTTCGAAATACCTTCCTTGTACAAGCAATCTCTGTAATAAAGATACTTGTGTCGGTTATGTCTTGGTTTTTGGTTATTCTTCCGAAGGAATACTGTCATTCAGCGCTAGCATTGTTTCTATATATTCGCGCGTATTACTTAATCTGGGAACTTTGTGTTGTCCTCCCAGCTTTCCTTTCTGTGCCAGCCAATCATGGAATAATCCCTCACGGGCAACGATCACTTCCAATGGTTGCAAAGCTATGTCTTTCCATCGTTTCGCCTCATAATCGGAGTTAACCTCTTTCAGTGTGGCATCAAGTATCGCTGCAAATTTTTCTACTGAATCCGGCATCTTAGCGAACTCTATTAACCACTGGTGCCGGCATTTTGCATTCTCATCCATAAACACAGGTGCCGCGGTGTATTCACTAACTTGCGCTCCGGTTTCGGCACAAGCCTTTGCCAATCCTTTTTCAGCGTTATCGACAATCAGTTCTTCGCCAAATGCGTTGATGAAATGCTTTGTTCTTCCTGTGATGACAAACTTATAGGGATTCTTGCTGGTAAACTTCACCGTATCACCAATCATGTATCTCCATAAACCGCAAGAAGTAGAAATAACCATTGCATAGTTTTTGTTGAGCTCGACTTCTTCAAGGCAGTAAACCCGTGGACTTTCTTTTCCTACTTCCTCCAGCGGAACAAACTCGTAGAAGATTCCATAGTCGATCATTAATAACATGGCAGGATCGGAGAGGTCGTTTTGAGTTCCGAAATATCCTTCAGAAGCATTATAAGTCTCAACATAATGCATCTTCGGTGTTTGAATCACCTGCTTGTATTGCTCACGATAAGGAGTGAAAGCCACTCCACCGTGGAAGAAAACTTCCAGATTGGGCCATACTTCTTCCAAAGTCTGTTTTCCTGTCTTTTCAAGAACACGTTTGATAAGTACGAGCATCCATGACGGTACGCCGGACAAACTTGTCACATTTACCGGAATAGTGCTGTTGGCGATTGCTTCTATTTTGGTTTCCCATTCGCTCATCAATGCAATTTTCTTGCTGGGTACACGAATGAAATTGATAAGCGGGTTCACATTTTGAATCAGAATAGCGGATAAATCTCCTACTAAACTATGGTTGGAGTTGAGGTTCGGACTATGGCTACCTCCAAGAATCAGTCCCTTGCCGGAGAAAAAATGGCTATCCGGATTGATGCGGAAATAAAGAGCTGCCGCATCTTTTCCTCCTCTGTAATGAATGTCTTCCAGTGCCTCTTTGCTGACAGGAAGGAATTTACTTTTATCATTAGTCGTTCCGGAGGATTTTGCAAACCAGCGTATCTCCGATGGCCAAAGCAGATTCTGTTCCCCGGCTCGCAAACGTTCTACATAAGGTTTGATTTCTTCGTATGTTTGGATAGGAACACGTTTCCGGAAGTCTTCATAGTTACGGATAGAGGAGTAATCGTACTTTCTTCCCCATTCAGTCTGAGCGGCCTGGTGTATTAAGCGGCTTAACACACGATGCTGTATCTCACTAGCCTGACTAGCATATAGGTCTATCTGTTTTAAACGGGAATCGAAAGTCTTACTAATAATTTTTGTAATATTCATTTCTGCTTTAACATAATAATGTTTAGTCGTGCAAAAGTAACTTATTTATCTTTTTTTTCTATCTTTACGACGGAAATAATCGTTAAAAATTGACGACTTCCATAGAATACCCGAGTTTTAGACTAAAAAATGCGACAATGAGAATTGGAATCTTAACATCCGGCGGGGACTGTCCCGGCATCAATGCCACCATTCGTGGCGTGTGCAAAACTGCCATCAATTATTATGGGATGGAAGTGATAGGCATTCACAGCGGTTTTCAGGGCTTGCTGACCAAAGATGTCGAATCTATTACAGACAAGTCGCTTTCCGGTCTGCTGAATTTGGGTGGAACGATGTTGGGAACCTCTCGCGAGAAGCCTTTCAAAAAAGGAGGTGTTGTCTCGGATGTTGACAAACCGTCTTTAATTCTTCAGAATATCCGTGAAATGGGACTGGATTGTATCGTTTGTATCGGTGGAAATGGAACACAGAAGACCGCAGCCAAGTTTGCTGCAATGGGAGTTAACATCGTGTCTGTTCCTAAAACCATTGATAATGATATTTGGGGCACGGACATCTCTTTTGGTTTCGATTCGGCGGTAAGTATTGCTACTGATGCCATTGACCGTCTACATTCCACCGCAAGTTCTCATAAAAGGGTGATGGTGATTGAAGTGATGGGGCATAAAGCGGGTTGGATTGCTTTGTATTCCGGTATGGCAGGAGGAGGGGATGTGATTCTCGTCCCAGAAATTGCTTATGACATTAAGAATATCGGCAATACGATTCTGGAAAGACTAAAGAAAGGCAAACCCTATTCTATTGTAGTGGTAGCGGAAGGTATTCAGACTGACGGGCGTAAACGTGCTGCTGAATATATCGCGCAGGAAATTGAATATGAAACCGGTATAGAAACCCGCGAAACAGTTTTGGGGTATATCCAGCGTGGTGGTTCGCCTACTCCTTTCGACCGCAATCTTTCTACCCGCATGGGCGGGCATGCAACAGAATTGATAGCCAATGGCCAATTCGGGCGTATGGTGACTTTAAAAGGGGATGATATAGCATCTATCCCTCTTGAAGAAGTTGCAGGAAAACTGAAATTAGTTACTGAAGATCACGATTTGGTGATTCAGGGTCGTCGCATGGGGATTTGCTTTGGTTAGACTCCGGAGCTTCTGCGTCCTGCATTGTGGAAATCTCATCGACGAGGATGTTTTCTTCTGAAATATTTTCCGGTTCAGCAGCAGTTGCAGAATGTTGTGCTTTGATCTCTTCGATAGTTGATATAAATGTAGGCTCCTTTACTTTCTTTATAGCCATCTGGGCGGCATTCTGTTGAGACTCCTTCTTGGAATACCCCGTACCTGTTCCTGCCGGAAGTCCTTCAATGCGTACTTCGGTTTGGAATACAGGATTGCTGTCATGATCGAGAAACTGCTCTATTAATTCAAAGGAAACCTCCATTTTGTTCTTTTGGCTCCACTCGATAAGTTTGGATTTGAAGTTAACCTCTTTTCGGGATATTTTCTCCAGGTCGATATAACGGTTAATGATCCGTTGCTCCATAAACTGCTTGCAACGTTCATATCCCTGATCCAGATAAATAGCTCCGATAAACGCTTCAAAAGCATTTCCGTACATATAGCTATTGTGAGAGGAGGAGCGGGTGGAATACTTGATGAGCTTGTCCAAGCCGATTTCAACGGCCAACTTGTTCAACGTTTCCCGTTGTACAATCTTGGAACGTGTATTGGTCAGGAAACCTTCCCGTTTCCCTTCGAAACGTTTGTAGACAATATCTCCCACGATGGCGTCGAGGATGGCGTCACCTAAAAACTCCAGCCGTTCATTGTTGAGGGGACGTCCCTTGTCGGAGCGGACAGAAGTCGATTTGTGCAGGAGAGCCTGCTCATAAAGCTGGATATTGCGCGGGTAGAATCCGAGTATCCGGTAAAAACAAAGATAAGACTCTCTATCCTTGCGGAACAAGAGCCTTATCTTATCTATTTCGTTACGTAACACGATATTACTCTGCGTATTTCTTGAAGATAACGCACGCATTGTGACCGCCAAATCCGAATGTATTGGACAAGGCAACATTAACTTCGCGTTTCTGTGCTTTGTTGAACGTGAAATTAAGGTTATAGTCGATGTTCTCGTCGTTGTCACCTTCTTCGTGGTTGATAGTCGGAGGAACAATGCCGTTCTTGATGGCAAGGATGCTTGCAATAGATTCTACCGCACCGGCAGCTCCCAGCAAGTGACCTGTCATTGATTTGGTTGAACTGATGTTCAGCTCGAACGCATGATCACCGAATACTTCCTTGATTGCTTTTGCTTCTGAAATATCACCAACCGGAGTAGATGTACCGTGTACATTGATATAATCTACTTCTTTCGGATCCATTTCCGCATCTTCCAGTGCATTTCTCATCACCAATTTCGCTCCCAGACCTTCCGGATGAGAAGCTGTCAGGTGATGTGCATCTGCAGACATACCTACACCGGCAACTTCTGCATAGATTTTTGCACCACGAGCTTTAGCGTGTTCCAGTTCTTCCAGGATCAAGCAACCGCCACCTTCGCCCATAACGAAACCATCGCGGCTTGCGCTAAACGGACGTGAAGCTTTAGAAGCTTCGTCGTTGCGTGTTGACAAGGCGTGCATAGCGTTGAAACCACCTACACCTGCCGGGAAGATCGCTGCTTCCGAACCACCGGATACAATTACATTTGCTTTACCCAAACGAATCAGGTTGAAGGCATCTGCAATGGCATTGGTTGAAGTAGCACATGCTGAACAAGTCGCGTAGTTAGGACCATGGAAACCATACATGATAGAAATCTGTCCGGCTGCAATATCCGAAATCATCTTTGGAATGAAGAACGGATTAAACTTCGGACCCATTTCCTGACGAGTGTAGTAGTTGCCTACCTCTTCTTCAAATGTATGTATACCACCAATACCGGCGCCAAAAATAACACCGATTTTGTTCAAGTCTTCTTTCTCGACGTCAAGCCCCGAATCACTTACCGCTTCTTTGGCAACAGCGATGGCATACTGAGTGTACAAGTCCATCTTTCTTGCTTCTTTGCGGTCTATGTATTTCGTTGCATCGAAGTCTTTCACTTCGCATGCGAATTGGGTCTTGAATAACGACGCATCAAAATGAGTAATAGGCCCTGCTCCACTAACCCCGTTCACAATGTTTTCCCAAAATTCGGGAACGCTATTGCCAACGGGAGTAATGGCGCCAAGGCCTGTTACTACCACTCTTTTTAATTCCATATTGATGAAATCGAATTACTTAGCGTGTTCTTCGATATAAGATACAGCATCACCTACAGTACCAATCTTTTCTGCTTGGTCATCAGGAATAGAGATACCGAATTCTTTTTCGAATTCCATGATAAGTTCTACAGTGTCAAGAGAATCTGCTCCCAGGTCGTTAGTGAAGCTTGCTTCGGTTGTAACTTCTGATTCTTCTACGCCTAATTTATCAACGATAATCGCTTTTACTCTTGATGCAATTTCAGACATAACTTTAAGTTTTTAATTAATAATTAGTTTTATTTCTTTAAATTTGCGGTGCAAAGGAATGAATATTTATCGTTTTGCGCAAATATTTGACTAAATAAATGCAATGTTTTGCACATTTTTCACTGTTTTGTGCATCGAATTTGAGGGTTATGAAGAAAAACATCGCAATTTTCGCTTCCGGTTCCGGCTCTAATGCTGAGAATATTATCCGGTATTTCCAAAAAAACGATTCCGTTCAGGTTTCGTTGGTACTTTCTAATAAGAGTGATGCCTATGTTTTGGAACGTGCGCATCGCTTGGGAGTGCCTTCTAACGTGTTTCCAAAGGAGGATTGGATAGCCGGAGATGAAATTTTGGCTATTTTGCAGGAGTACCGCATTGATTTTGTCGTGTTGGCCGGCTTCTTAGTTCGTGTACCGGATTTGCTTTTGCATGCTTATCCCGATAAAATTATAAATATACATCCTGCTCTTCTGCCGAAGTATGGAGGTAAAGGAATGTATGGCGACCGAGTGCATGAAGCAGTGGTAGCTGCCGGTGAAAAAGAAAGCGGTATCACTATACATTATATAAATGAGCATTACGACGAAGGAAATACGATTTTTCAAGCTACTTGCCCTGTTCTTTCGACTGATTCTCCGGGTGATGTAGCTAAAAAGGTGCATGCTTTGGAATATGAACACTTCCCGAAAATCATAGAACAGGTATTAAGTAACACCTAATACTTAATAATGTATGCTTTCTCTTCCCGCCGCAAAGGATAATATCCGCGCAGGGTTTCGAATAGCTCCGGTTGATTTTTTAGCCGGTTGCTGTCTTCGGTTGGATTATACATTTGGAGGACTGCTTCTGCGTGGTTTTTAGCGTGAATAATGGGGGAGGCGGGTGCGGGTGCGTTAATTTCATAATCCCCTTTTATTTGGAAGAATTTGCAGATAGCATCCAATGACATACGTGTGGCGTTTGCTTTTCCATCTGCAGAGTAACCTGCAATGTGAGGAGTTCCGATAAATGCCTTTTCCAGTAGATCACGGTTGATTTCCGGTTCATGCTCCCATACGTCGATGATGGCATCCGAAATCATCCGGCTGTTCAAGGCTTTTAAAAGAGCATCAGTCTGGATGACTTCTCCTCGTGAGGTATTGATAATAACAGGCTTCCGTTTGAGTGACTGAAAGAAATCTTCATCTGCCAGGTGGAACGTTTTATATTTTCCTTCCTTATATAAAGGTACGTGAAAAGTGATGATGTCACACTCTTCCGCTATTTTCTTTAGTGAAGAGAACCGTTCTGCACCTTCTTTTTCTTCCCGTGGCAAATCATTCAATAAAACACGCATGCCAAAATCCTGGGCAACTTTAGCTACCTTACTCCCGACATTTCCTACTCCTATGATTCCAATCGTCAGTTCATTTAGCTTTTTGTTTCTGCAAGATTTCCACACCAGAAGCGATGACTGTATATATTGGGCGACAGAAGCCGAGTTACATCCCGGTGCATTCGTCCATTCAATGCCTGCCTGTTTGCAATACTCCGTATCAATATGGTCGAAACCTATGGTTGCGGTCGCTATGAATCTCACTCGACTACCTTCCAATAAATCCCGGTTGCAATGTGTGCGGGTACGGACAATAAGAGCGTCCGCATCTCGTACGAGCTCCGGGGTGAAATCCTTACCCGGTGCATAAACCACCTCATCGGCTATTCTCTGAACCGCCTCTTTTATATAAGGTATTTTATTGTCGATAATAATTTTCATATACAATTCATCTTTTGTACCCACAAAGGTAACAAATAAAAAAGTAAGAAACGGTTGCTTGTCTGAAAAATATTACATAGATTTGCCCTATTATATATCTATTAGCTAGTTAAGATTATGACATTTAGTAACCTTTGCAACGAGATTTTTTGGAAATCGACAACTGATTACCATGTGACGGATAGTGTGGATGCTCCGATGAACAATCCTTACGAGTTGAAAACTATTGAGTATTATTTATATCTAAAGAACTGGATTGATGCCGTGCAATGGCATTTTGAGGATATTATCCGTGACCCGCAGATTGATCCGGTAGAAGCATTGGCCTTGAAAAGAAGAATTGATAAATCAAATCAGGACCGTACGGATCTGGTGGAATTAATTGATAGCTACTTTTTAGACAAATACAAAGAGGTAAAACCTCTCTCTGACGCAACGATCAATACGGAAAGCCCTGCATGGGCAATTGACCGCTTGTCAATTCTTGCATTGAAAATTTACCACATGCAGCAGGAGGTGGAGCGTACGGATACTACCGAGGAACACCGTGCTCAATGCCAGACTAAGTTGAATATCCTGCTGGAACAACGCAAAGACCTTTCTACGGCTATTGAACAGCTGTTGGCTGATATCGAGGCCGGAAGAAAATATATGAAAGTATATAAACAGATGAAGATGTATAATGACCCGGCATTAAATCCGGTGCTTTATGCGAAAAAATAACGAATGGCGCGTATTCTCATTATTCGTTTTTCAGCTCTTGGCGATGTAGCCATGACAATCCCGGTAATACATTCGTTGGCTGTGCAATACCCGCAGCACGAAATAACAGTGTTAAGTCGTGCTGTATGGCAGCCGCTCTTTCAGGGGTTGCCTGCCAATGTGGGTTTTGTCGGAGCTGATTTAACTGGCAAACACAAGGGATTTTGGGGCTTGAATAGCCTTTATTCGGAATTAAAAGCGATGCATTTTGATTACATTGCTGATTTTCATCATGTACTTCGTTCTAAGTATTTATGTTTGCGATTCCGTCTTGCCAATAAACCGGTAGCTTCCATTTGTAAAGGAAGGGCAGGCAAAAAGAAGCTGGTTCGCCGTCATGATAAGGTGATGGAAAATCAGAAGAGTTCTTTTCGTCGTTATGCCGATGTACTTGAGAAGCTAGGTTTACCGGTACTATTAAATTTCTCTTCCATTTATGGCGAAGGAAAAGGAAACTTTGCGGAAATAGAACCAGTCACAGGACCTAAAGAAGACCAGAAATGGATTGGTATAGCTCCTTTTGCCAAACATGCAGGTAAGATTTATCCGTTAGAACTGCAAGAGCAAGTTATAGCACATTTTGCTGCCAACCCCAAAGTAAAGGTTTTCCTTTTTGGAGGTGGTAAAAGCGAACAGGACGTATTTGATGCATGGATTGCTAAATATCCTTCTGTTGTTTCAATGATCGGTAAACTGAATATGCGTACCGAGCTGAATCTGATGAGCCATCTGGATGTGATGCTTTCAATGGATTCTGCCAACATGCATTTGGCATCCTTGGTCAATATTCCGGTTGTCTCTATTTGGGGAGCCACCCATCCTTATGCCGGTTTTATGGGCTGGAAACAATTGCCGGTCAATACCGTACAACTCGATTTGTCATGCCGCCCCTGTTCCGTATATGGACAGAAGCCTTGCTGGCGAGGTGATTATGCCTGCCTGAGGGATATAAAACCGGAGCAGGTCATTGCGAAAATAGAAGGGATTGTAAATTAATCCTTGCTGAAGTTCAAATTAGCTGTTTATTGAGCCGAAAGAGCGTAGAATCAAATAATGATGAAAGAGATACAACGAAAGAAAAAAGTACTGATAGATCTTACGAATTATGGTAGTCTCACAGCCGGCTTCGGGCAGATTGCGGCCAACTATGCAACCGCCTTTTCGTCTATGCCGGTAGAAGATCTTCATTTTGTATATTTATTGCGGCAGAAATATATGCAGGAATTTGGCCCGAATGTGACTTCTGTTCCGGTACGTCGTATCAATAAGTTTCTTCCTTTTACCCTTCCCAAGGTAGATGTATGGCATGCAGTGAATCAACAGCGCAAGTTGTTGCGTATTGCCGGCGGTACAAAATTTATCTTTACTATACATGACTTTAATTTCTTAACCGAGAAAAAGCCCTGGAAGGCGAAAATGTATCTTCGCCGGATGCAGAATAAGGTCAATAAGGCAGCGGTCGTGACTACGATCTCTCATTATGTGGCAGATGTCATTCGACAGCATGTAGATTTGAAAGGGAAAGAGGTACGGGTCATCTATAATGGAGTGGAGAGGATTGATACACTGGAAGGAACAAAACCGTCGTTTGCTACAGGGCGTCCTTTCTTTTTTACGATTGGACAAATCCGTAGAAAAAAGAACTTCCATCTCTTGGTTGACGTAATGCGTCATTTTCCGGAATATGATCTATATATTTGTGGAGATGCTCATTTTGCTTATGCTGAAGAAGTGCGCAATCTGATTCGTGAGAATCAGCTTACTAATGTCTTCTTGACGGATGTTATCTC
Organism: Bacteroides sp. 90-K9/2; assembly: GCF_047310725.1. NCBI lineage: Bacteria > Pseudomonadati > Bacteroidota > Bacteroidia > Bacteroidales > Bacteroidaceae > Bacteroides > Bacteroides sp. 90-K9/2. The sequence continues at coordinate 26,309 of NZ_JBCGVL010000016.1, read as the reverse complement.
TCAAAACGAGAAGATATGGTTATATCGGAACTGTGAGGCATTCCTATTTCCTAGTGAGGGAGAAGGTTTTGGATTGCCGGTGGTGGAAGCTATGCAATTTGGGAAGGCTGTATTTGCCGCTAATCGCACTAGTTTGCCGGAAGTTTGTAATGGACACGCTATCATGTGGGAGCGTTTGGATACAGAATCTATGGTGCAAAGTATCCGGGAGCATCTGCCTGATTTTTATAAAGACAAGGAGCGTCTGGAGAAAATCAAGGAACATGCCGCTTCATTCAGTTACGAGAAGCATATACAAGCCTACCTTGATTTATATCGGGAGTTAGCTCAATTGCCTTAGTATTGAAGTCAATTGCCCGTATACCTTTTCGGGGGTAATTAATGCAAAACGCTCTTCATAGGTTAATGTTGCCTGCTGTTCCGGCGGAAGAATGTCGTCAGGACTAATTCCTTCGGCAAGTACGGAATTGGCGGGTAACCACATTGATTTTGACGCACTTGGTGAATAAATGGCAAATGAAGGAACTCCAAGAGCTTGGGCGATGTGTCTGGCTCCTCCTTCGTTCCCGAAGTAAAATGAACAGTTGGCACAAAGTGCTGCCAGTTGTCGTAATGAAGAAGCTTGTATATCAATCTTGATGCGTTCCGGACATCCTAATTCCTTGTAGATATTTCTGGCATCTTCTTCTTCGTACCCCGGTGCGTAGTTGAAGATCATTTGTATGTCCTTGTGTTCCTCTAATATTCTTTTCAGTGTGGCTATCATGAACTCCGTATTCCATTTCTTATGGATGAGTTTGGTTGTGACTCCTATTAATAACACGGGGTGTGTAAAATCAATCCCTTCCTTTTCCATATAATATCGGAAATCTTCTTTCTCCCGGTCAGTCAGGTATAACTTGAATTCTTTTGTGTATTGAATAGGTCTGATCTTCTCTAATGGTGCTGCAAGTAACAGGTTGCGTTGTACCATATCAGTTGTCAGATTCTTGCTGTAAGTATCTGTGCGGTAGTTCAGTAGAAAACGGGTATATCCTTTGATACGTCCTATCCGAAAAGGAGTTTTTAATGAGAAAAGAGAGAAAAAAAGGGTCCGGATGGTAGAACGCATATCGATGATTACATCGTATTTATTTTGGTGCATTACCTGCCATATTTTTTTTATATATGCAGTGAACGGCTTATTCTCATTCTTGTCAAATGTAATGACTTTGTCTATGTCCGGATGCCCCTCATAGAGTGGAGCAATATTTTTATTAAGCACGAAGTGTATCTCCGCATCGGGAAAACTTTTTTTCAGTGTGCTGCACAATGCAACAGCCAGAATAGAGTCCCCTATTTGTCTAAATCGAATAATCAGAATTCTTTTGATTGGTTTCATGCTTAAACTTCTTTATGCTTTTTACCGTGCAAACATAACTAAAAAAAAGCATTTATGTCTAAATATAAATGAAAAGAAAAAAGAAAAAACGATTAAAGCCACCGTGATGGTGCTTATATGTGGAGAGAGTTAGCCAATCTTTGTGAGAAAAGAGAAAAATATAGTCGGAATATGGCCTAATTTCTTTATCTTTGCTCAATCTTTGTAATTAGGATTATATAGGAGAGTGTAATGAGAGTGATTGTAAATCCCAAGTACGCACATTTGCAGAAGGAGATAGAAGAAGTTCCGAGGTCCTTCCAGAACGAAGGAGATGTGGTGTACGATGGTCGTAATGTTCTGAAACGGATTAGTTTGGGCAGCATTGATGTTGTGGTGAAGAGCTTTAAAAAGCCTCACATCATCAATCGTGTTGTATATTCGTTTTTCCGCCAGTCGAAAGCAGAACGTTCCTATATTTATTCTATGGAGATCCAACAGCATGGTTTTGACACTCCGGAGCCAGTGGCTATGATCGAACAATTTCAAGATGGTCTTCTCTCGCATAGCTATTACATTTGTTGTTATGATGGTGGCGAAACTGTCCGTTCCCTGATGGATGGAAAGGTGGAGGGGAATGAAGACAAACTTTCAGCTTTTGCACGCTACACTGCTGCTTTGCATCAGGCAGGTATCCTCCATTTAGACTATTCTCCCGGTAATATACTGATCCATCAGAATGAAACGAATGAATACAGTTTCTCCCTGGTCGATGTGAATCGCATGCAGTTGCTATCGGAAATTGATTGTGATACGGTATGCCGTAATATGTGCCGTTTGTGTATTTCGCGTGAGGTACTGACTTACATCATGACAGAATATGCTTCTTTGCGTGGATGGGACATCGAATCTACGGTCAGTCTGGCTCTTCGTTACAGCGATCAGTTCTTTACTCATTACATTTATCGTCGTGCGGCACGGAAAGAAAAAGAAAAGCATATTGTATCCCTGATTTTATTCTTCCGTTTATACCGTTCCGTACGTAAATTCTTTTCTTGGGAGCCGCATATCTCACGTTTCTTATTGAAAAAGGAAAAGCATATCTATGATACATACTTGTGCAAGTATGATTATTGTGAATTGCTTTCTGCTGATTATCAATGATTGATTACCTCTTACTTCCGCGCATCACTACACTGCGGATTCTATGCCTGAAAAAACCTTTTTGATTAATATATGCGCAGTTGTGTTTGTTCAGGAATGTAGAGATAACTTCTTCGTCATCACGCAAGTGGTATGTGCAAATAGCAAAATCCAGCTTTTGGCAATTTTGAAATAAGTTCTTGCATCCGGTCAATGCGTGCCGTTCGGCTCCTTCTATATCCATTTTAAGAAACAGATGTTCATCCGTCTGGTTATTGAAGAAATCATCAAGAGTTTGCTCTCTCGAAGAATTATGGTCGCTCACATACTTCTGTATGATTGTAACTTTATCCTGCCATGGTTCGAAAGTAGCTCTGATAGCCTCCAGCCATTGTTCGTCCTGCTCAAACAAATAGATATGCTTGGCTTCTTCTACGATTTCCAGTGAAGAATATCCTTCGGCACAACCAATGTCCACAAAAACTTTTCCTGTGACATCTTTTACACTATCGAAATAATGGTGCGGTGATCGCTTGTCCTGCTCCATACTCAAAGCCCTGTAGTACTTTTGAATTTTCTTGGGTGGAGTACTCTTTCTGAAATATAGCCGTTTCTTTTCTTGTTGTACATAGTATAAGCCTTTTTTCTCATCCTTTTGTATATTGACAGGCATATTTGTATATTCATCTTTGAATTCATACAAATGTCTTGAATACCCGTGTTTTTTAATATACTCATAATATTTCAGATAGGGTGAATCAGGTTTATACCCTTTCATGAAATAATATGGAAGAGTGCCATATATAAATTTCTTTATTGTATGTTTAAGTACGTTCATTTCATTAGTTTCTTGTAGATGTTTAAGATCTCTTCCGCTTGCTTTTCTTCAGAGAATCTTTTGGCAAAAGAATGCCCCTTTTCAATCATGTTCTTTTTTCTCTCGGGATCTGTGTATATCTGTTTGAAGGCATCGGCCATTCCTTTGATATCGTCAGGATGTACATAGATAGAATCGGGACCTCCCGCTTCTTCCAGACAAGATCCTGTAGCGGCCACTACCGGAATACCGGAGTACAGAGCTTCTATGATGGGAATACCAAAACCTTCAAAACGGGAAGGGTATACAAAAATTTCTGCTAACTGATAAAAAGCCGGTAGATCATCAAAAGGAACATTACTGATGATATGCACTCTTTCTTCCAGCTTATTCTCCTTAATGAAATGTTCAACCTTATCAGTGTATTCCGTATGGCGTCCTACGATGACGAGATGAATTTGTTCAGGAAGCATCATTAGTGCCTGCACCGCTGAAAGGGCGTTCTTGCGTTCTTCAATACTTCCTACGTTAAGGATATAGTGATCCGGTAGCTGATATTTAGCCCGGACTTCTCTTTTCTTCTCTTCTGCTACAGGATGTATGAATGAAGGGTCACATCCCTGATAAACAACTTCTATCTTATCGGCGGGAATCCTGAAAAACTCAATAATATCACGCTTGGTACATTCGCTGATAGCAATGATTTTATCGGCATTTTCGCAGGCTTTACGGAATTTGTATGTGTATATTTTCCTGTCGATCGAATGGTAATACTGCGGATAGCGCAGAAAGATCAGATCGTGGATCGTTACAATACTTTTTACCTCGCTTTGATGAATATTCAGGGGCAGCTCATTACTAAGCCCGTGGAATATATCGATTTTTTCTTTTTCCAATTGGCGGGTGACTCCCCATACTCGCCACAATGGACTTAACTTTTTCCAGGAAGAAGTAGTGGGATAAGAAAGCTGTAGTTGCTGATACTGCTTCGTTAATTTGTCCAGCCTCTTGTTTTCCCGTTTCTTGGGGGCATACAGCACATATTCATTCTCCGGACCGAATTGGCATAGAATATCCACTATATAGCGGCTATAATTACCCAGACCGGTGAAATTCTGTACTGCACGTTTTCCGTCAAAACCTATTCTCATTTCTACTTCTTACCTTTATATGATTATAATTTAGACTTCAAAATTCCGATAAGGTTTATTCAAGTCTAAATAATGGAAATTGTGTTGTCTTTGTCCACTTTGTTTAGGTATGGTCATGTAATCTCCATATTTCTGTGACAGATAAGTGTCGTATTTCTGTACTCCCCATACTTCTTCATCTTCAAACCGGATGGGAGTAGGAGTGCCCAGAATGTCCTTCGACATGATTCCTTTCATTCCGTCATCATAATCGCAGACTAATGCGCATTGGTCGAAATCGTATTTCTTCATTACCTTCCTGATGCTTTCCTGTGTTCCGGTAAGGGTGAAAAACTTTCTGCATAATAGCGGTATCCATGAACTGGGACCTTTCCCATGTTTGTATGGATCACGATGAATCAGGTAAAGTATTCGTTTGTAGAACTCATACTTCGCAAAATGCATTCTTTGCGCCATGCGGCTTTCCGGAACTCCATCGAGTGGAAATATATCAATATATACACCTCCCAGATATTTGAGATGCATACGCTCGATTAAGGTTGTATTGGCATCCTGCACCTTTGCGAACGGAAGAGGATATTCCTTATCATTCTCGGCGCATACCGCTTCGTAAGGTTCCGGTAACCATTCTTTGGCATTAGCCATTAGTAAATCATAATCAGCTCTTGGCATTCCGATATCCAAGTCATCATCCCAGGGGATGAATCCTTTGTGGCGTACAGCTCCCAACATGGTGCCTGCCATGATGTAATATCGCAGATTATGTTCTTTGCAAACTTTGTCAACAGCTAATAAGTTCTTTAATATGCGAAGCTGTAGAGGGCGGATGTCGTAATTAGCCATTTTATCTGATTTTAATTAATAAAGACTGGATGGAATCAGCTTCTGTGCCTGTTGAAAGTCCTCTACTGTGTCCAGCTCGGCCGAGAAGAACTCGGTGGTGTCCATAACGTAAAAACTATATCCTTGCGGAATCAGTCTCTCAAAAGCCCGTTCGTAGAATATATTATCCAGTCCTTCGGTAGTAATCATAATTTCCAGTTCACGAAATAGCGCCTTGGTATATTCAGCTGACATCTTTTCGATGCCGATGGACTCTCCGATAGCATCGGATATCGAACAGACTTTGCTGATTTCCACGACCTTTTGTGCGTCGTCCACGATGACTTTTATTTCTTCTGCTCCGAGCTCATGGCGATTCAGTGCCAATATGTCGTCCTTATCCGAATGAAGCAGCTTCTCTACAATCTGCGGATCGAATACAATGTCGCTGTCTAATAACAGAATTTCCTCCCCATCCGTATATGGGCGGGTGAGCCATAATGAATAGATATTGTTGGTTGATTCATACCTGTCATTATAGATGAAAGTAATATCTTGGGTTGGATAATGTGCCTGTAGGAAATCAACGATTTGCTGCTGGCGATACCCGGTGACAATGATGAATTCATCAAATCCGTTTTGTATCAGAGCATCAAAAGCCCTTTCCAAAAGGCATCGTTCTCCTATCTTGAGAAGACATTTGGGCGTCGTATCGGTCAGCGGGCGTAAGCGTGAAGCTATTCCTGCGGCTAATATTATTGCTTTCATTTGGATGCGATTTCTTTGATTGTATCTATAACGATCCGGTTCTGCTCTGGGCGACCCAATGTGATACGCAAATGAGTATTGATATCCGGTTCATTCATAAATTTCACTTTATAACTCTGTTCAGCAAAAGCCTTTTGTAAAGCCTCTTTCAGCTCTATCGGGTATTTGATTAAAATAAAGTTGGCAACCGATTCATATACTTTGAATCCGGGCAACACGCCGATTTCCTTTTCGTAACGCTCACGGTCTTCGTTCATCAGTTTTGCGATGTTTCGATAGTGTGCGTCCGATTTAAGAGCCGCAATGGCGATATCTTCGGATATCCGGTTGTAACCCAGATATTTATTGCTGTATCTGCTGAATTTTTCCAGCTCCTTACTCATAAATCCGAATCCCATACGTAAACCCGGCAATCCATAAAATTTAGATAAGGTACGGGAAATAATCAAATTCGGATATTTATTAACCAGCTTTTTGATATAACTGGTATCAGTTGAAACAAAAGAAGCGTATGCTTCGTCTATCAATACCACTGTTTGGCCGGGTACTTCTGCAAGTAGTTCATCCAATTCTTTCGGAGTCAAACCATTGCCGGTAGGGTTATTGGGAGAAGCTAGTAAAAGAATCTTCGGATTCTCTTTCCGAATCATATCTTTTAGCGTCTCAAAGTCATATTTAAAAGTATTTCCGTCTTCGTAGAGAGGATATTGCAAAGTATGGCCATTCACCTCATCTGCAATTGATTTATAATACCACCATGAGAACTTGGGAATCAACATCGTTTTATTTCCATCTTCTTGAGTCAGGAAGTAGTGTACGGCTTGTTTCAGAATATCTTCTCCGCCGTATCCTAATAAGACTTGTGTTTCATCTATATCGTAAAGTTCGGATAAGAAAACAGATAATATACTTTTCTTTCCTTCATCATAAATGCGGGTATAAAAACAAAGTTTATTTATATCGAAGTTTTTTAAAGCTTCTACTACTTCTTTTGATGGACTGTAGTTAAATTCGTTTCGATCTAAAAAGTTCAAATTCTTTTCCATATTAGTTTTGTATGATTCCTTTATCGCACCAGGTTAGTTTCCTGACTTTCGTTTCGTTCAAAATGCTGCGGTTGTTGCTCAAATTATCTGTTCCATGTAGTTCGTGATGAAGATGGAACACAATTCCCGCAAATTTGATGGTACGCTTGCGTACACCGCTGTTGATAAGGCGGCACACTAATTCATGATCTTCGCTTCCCCATCCGGTAATAGCTTCATTGTACCCATTGACTTTTAATAAATCCTCTTTCCAGAAAGCCATATTGCATCCTCTGGAATATGAAATATCCCATTGGCGATAATGCTGAAGTAATGGGCTTAGCCAAGGCAAATGTACTCCGTTGATTGCATTCTTAGTACCTTTGTCGTGAATAGAGATAATACAGTTCCTTTCTGCTAGCATCTTTTGGGTTAAACCTTCCCGGATTAATACACGGCTACCGGTTACGAAACTACCTTTTTTAGCAAAATGTGCATGATCTTTGACGAAATCTTTGTGTAAGACGATATCTCCGTCAATTTGTATAATATATTCTTTAGATGCTTTCGCAATAGCTTTGTTGCGGATGGAGGCCAGTCTGAAACCTAAATCTTCATGCCAAACATGAATAATGGGGACTTCGGAAGAAACAGCCAATTGATGAATTAGTTCTCTTGTATCTTCTTTAGAACCATCATCGGCAATGATAATTTCATTAGGAAGGAGAGATTGACGTAGCACGCTTTTAACGCATAATTCTAATGCGTCGCTTCTATTATAGGTGGATATAATTAGCGATGTACTTATGTTGCTCGCCATTGGTTTATTCATATAATTATTACTAAGTTAGTTAAATAGTTAAGGGGGCTTGCACTAAAATTCTACAAATGTATACATTTTATTTGGTTGTGACAAGCGTTAAAGGCTTTTTTGCTAAACATTAGGGGGTTAGCATCCTTTTTAAGAATAATATCCGTATCTTTGCTATCAGTTTGTTATAATAACTAAGATAATATAGTGTGTTTGTAATGGAAAATCATCCGGTGGAAGTTAGTATAATCATCCCTAATTATAACTATGCTCGTTTTTTGCAGCAACGTATCGAGTCTGTATTGGCACAAACATATACAGACTATGAAATTATATTATTAGATGATGCTTCAACCGATGATAGTGTGTCTATTTTAAACCATTATAAAACAAACTCTCGTGTCGCTCATTTGGAGATTAATTCTGTCAATACAGGGAGTCCTTTTGCTCAGTGGCAAAAAGGGATTAGTTTGTCTCGTGGAAAATATATATGGATTGCCGAGAGCGATGATGCGGCTGATTCTTCTTTTTTGGAAAAGGCTGTTTCTGCCTTAAATCAATATTCTCATGCTTCTTTCTGTTTTTTAGGTTCACATTGTATAGACGAGAAAGGGAATGAACTATCTACAGATTTTGACCGTTGGACTTCAAAACAATTACGCCGTCCTCACAATATAGGTGTTTTTGATGGTGAAGATTACATAAAACATAATCTTTATTGGCGTAATTATATTTATAACGCTAGTGGCGTTGTTTTTCGTAAACAGTGTTTTGAACGGATAAAGGATTTGTCTTGTTTTTCAATGCGCTATAGTGGTGATTGGCTTTTTTGGATAGAGATGGCGAGGCAAGGGATCGTTGTTGAGTTATATGAAAAGTTAAACCTTTTTCGATTGCATTCAACAAGTACAACTGTTGAGGGTAATGCTTCAGGTAATGCGATTCTTGAAGATATTCAAGTAGTACATTATGTTGAATCATTTTCTTATCCAATAGGGAGTTATAAGCGTTTGATGCGGCATGGAATGCTTTATAAAAATATAAAGCGTGCAACAGTTGATTCGAAAATGAGATTGTTGTTGTTTGAAAAACTGAAAGGATGTTTTGGAACAAGTGTGTGGACATATAGATGGGAACGGGTTAATAAATACATGAGTTTTTTGAATCCATGGCAACCTACAAGAGATAGAGATAGGTTGTAATGAATTGTGAAGTGCAATAAAGAAAGATATGGTTGACAAAAGAATTATAGCATTTTATTTGCCGCAATATCATCCATTTCCTGAAAATGATGAATGGTGGGGCAAGGGATTTACTGAATGGAGAAATGTGGTCAAGGCTAGGCCTCTTTATCGTGGCCATTATCAGCCGCATTTACCAGCAGATTTAGGTTTCTATGATCTGCGTGTTCCGGAAGTTCGTCAGCAGCAAGCTGATATGGCTCGAATGCACGGGATTAATGGCTTTTGTTATTATCATTATTGGTTTAATGGTCATCAATTGATGGAAAGACCACTAGAAGAAGTATTATCTTCTGGCAACCCTGATTTTCCATTTATGCTTTGTTGGGCTAATGAAAATTGGACAAGGGCATGGGATGGTGGAAGTCGTCATGTTCTGATTGCTCAAAATTACTCGGAAGAGGATGATCGTGCGCATATCCGTTATCTGTTAGATAATGTATTTAGTGATTCTCGATATATAAGAGTAGATGGTAAACCTGTATTTTTAATTTATCGTTCCATGCTTTTCCCGAATATGAAAGAGACTATTCGAGTTTGGAGGGAAGAAGCTTCTAGTAAAGGAGTGGAGTTGTATTTATGCCGCGTCGAAACTATGGATTGTTATGGAGAAGAATACCTTCATGATGGTTTTGATGCTGCCGTAGAGTTTCAACCTTTCACTCATCAAATGAATGAATTTCAAAAAAAGAGAAACCCATTACGGAAGTTTGCTTATAATATAAATCGTCACCTTTTTAATACATGTAAGAAGAAAAAGATTGATTACTCGGAATATGTAGATTATATTTGTAAAACTCCTTTTCCTGACTATAAAATGTATCCGGGGGTTACTCCAATGTGGGATAATACTTCTCGTCGAAAACAGAAAATGTTTATTTTAGACAAGAGTACTCCCGAAAAATACGGTGAATGGTTATGTTCGGTTATGAATAAATTTGTGCCTTATAGCAAAGACGAGAATTTTGTTTTTGTCAATGCTTGGAATGAATGGGCAGAGGGTAATCATTTGGAACCTGACTTAAAATGGGGATTCCGTTATTTAGAAGAAACAGAAAAGGTGGTAAAAAGTATGCAAGAAGGTGGCTTTTAGATATAGGGAGGTGATTGTGTTTTTCTAGAATATATAATGTTGCTCGTGTTCGAGCCGGATCTAGAGAAATCGTTTTGTAAGATTTCTCTAGATGTTAATTCGTAGAATTCTGTACCATATAAATTTGAAAAAGATCTTGTTTCTATATTTACTGCTGGTGTAAGTGCTACGAAAATTTTGTACTTCATTAAAAGCTTGTTTGAAAGGAACTGAACTTTTAATAATATGCTTTACTCGTTTATACTCCTTTTTTTCTTCTCTAAGGTTTAACGTCAGAATCTCTTTCCCTTTTCTGTAAAATTCATTCCTTGATTGTACATAGTATATGTCGTGATTTTCAATAGGAAATGCATTGATGGTTTTGTTATATATTTCCGTATATTCATTGCCCATATCTTTTAAAGACTTCATGTCTTTTAAAAAATGTCTGATTCTTTCCACTTTCTGTTCATATTCTTGTGGGGCTGATTTAATAGTTGAGATGAGTTTAAAGATATCGTCTAATGTACTATTTATAGGTAAAATCCAGCCGACATCTGTTCTTTTTACTCGTTCGGCAATTGCTCCTAGGTCAAAAGAGACTACGGGGATCTCTGAAATTAAACTTTCTGATAAGGTATAAGAATATGTTTCGGGTCCCATGGATAATAAACAGATTAATTTTATGTTATTCTCTAGTAGTAGATTGGGAAGATCTTGTTGTATATACTTGCCATGATAAATATAATTCTTCTTATTTTTATTGTATTTTTTGTTTGTTGTTTGTCCGAAAAGATGGACGTTTATGTCTGTGCCTTTTACTTTCTCTGTTAATTCCTCTAAATATTTTAGTCCTTTTTCTTCTGTAATATATCCAATAAAGGCAATATTAAACTTTTTATTCTTCTTTTTATCTGGATTGTCATTATTAGGCTTTTCGTTTATTTTGTCATAACCATGTTCTACCACTTCGATTGTTAAATCCTTATATGTGTTCAGGAATATATTTTTTGTACTGTAAGATGGAACAATGATTTTCTTTACAGTTTTAAGATTTTCATAAAACTCTTTTCTCCACAGTGGAATGAAGTTGATATTTAGGCTGAATGTTTTTGCTATACATGAACCGCATCCTGCTGTGTTAGCATAGTTACATAGAAAAGTTTCTTTGTTAAAGAGGTTCATAGAAGGACATATTGAATAAAAGTCATGTAAAGTGTATATGACAGGGACACTTTTTTCTTTTGCTACTTTGAATATATCCAAATACATGTATTTTAAATGATGGATATGTATTAGGTCTATTTTTAAAGTGTCTATTAGTATTTTAATATCTCTATTGAATGTATCATTGTAGAGGTTTAATGTCGTATATTGTGAATATGCACCTAGTGTGGAGGTAATTTTATCAAATGGTAAGAAAGAAGTTACATGATATTTAAAATCATCATCGGAATAATAAAGAACATGAAAATTAAATTCTTCTTTCATGTTTTTTATTAGATCATGTACATGTAAAGTTGTTCCTCCTATATTTTTCTTTTCAGCTTCTTTGAAATCATGTATTACAATTAATACATTTTTCTTAGAATGTAAATTAATGGCATAGCGGATATTTAACTGTATATCTGAAATTGGATTTTGTTGTACAAAGGATTCTGTGTTCTCGATGCATGAAGGATATCTCTTTTTTAATATTTGTAGGTGAGAATTTATTAGTTCTGTTTTTTCTTGAGAAAACGACTGGGTTCCTTTATGATAGATATATGTGTTGTCACATAGTAGATGCCTATATCCGGCTTGTAGACATCTGTATGAAAAATCATTTTCCTCACCGTATCCTTTCCCAAAAGCTTTTTCATCGAAGAGACCAATGTTATTTATGGCTTCTCGTCTAATATACATACAAAATCCATTTGCAGTAGGAATTTCAGGGAATAGGTTCATGCTGCATCTTTCAACAATCTCTGCATATTTCTCTATCGTAAAATCTGATGGTATCGTATTTTCTGACATAAAATCAGGTACGGATGCTAATGTCGCATTGTTAGATAGTGGAGTGACAGTTGCTATTGCAGCTTTGCTATATGCGCACTTTTGTATTTTAGGGAGCCAATTTTTTGTAACCTCTGTGTCGCTATTTAATAAAACAACATCGCGTAACGAGTGTTGCATGCCGATATTAACCGTTCGTACAAATCCTTGATTGCTCTCATTGTTGATTATTGCAATGTTTAAAGATGGATATTCTGCCGTAAACAGGTTTAGCAAAGGAAGGATTCGCTGGTCTGTACTTTTATCATTGATAAGTAGTAAGGTATGTTTGGTGAGATCTGTATGTTCAATCACAGTTTCTATACACTTCTTAGTAAAATCAAAAGCATTATAGATGGGTATTATAATATCAGTATCCATGATGAATTAAAATAGATTGAGGTGAAGTACCGCTTTATAGAAGTACAGATTGTTTTTATATATAATGATACAAAGGTATAAAGAAAAAATAAGAGTGGCAAGTTATTAATCTCAGAGGTATAGGTTTTAAGACAATATGTTTTTTCATCTAACTTAATACTCTGCAATGGTTTTTGATCTTATTTTGGCATAGGGAGATAACTACTAAGATATAAAGTCAATTGTTCTTGTATAATTGATTGTTAGGTTTACCTCTATTAGAATCAAGAATATCAGAAATTAAAGTGATCTTATTAATGCAAATCTTTCATCTCATTTACTTATCTTTGCAAATGAAACTATTGAATAGTTAGAAAAATGAAAAATAAACTGGCGATCATTATACCTGCTTATAAAGCTTGTTTTTTTCGGGAGGTTTTAGATTCTATTGTAAGGCAGAGTAATCGTGACTTTACGGTCTATATCGGTGATGATGCCAGTCCTGATGATTTAGAATCAATAGTATCTGATTATAAGGATAAATTAGATATATTCTATTTCCGTTTTGAACAAAATTGGGGTGGGAGAGACTTGGTTGCCCATTGGGAGCGCTGTATTAAATTATCTGATGAGCCGCTGGTATGGCTTTTTTCAGATGATGATTTAATGCCACCTGATGCTGTAGAGCGGGTGATGAAGACTTGGAGGAAATCAGGAGAATGTGATGCCGTATTTCGTTTTCCTTTGGCTATAGTGGATTCGTATGGTAAATTAAAATATACTAATCCGCCTTTTGAGGCAGAAAGGATCTCTGGCTCTGATTTCTTATTGGATAAGTTAAGTGGTAAAATATCCTCTGCTGCGTGTGAGTATGTGTTTACACGTGATGTTTGGAAAAAAACAGGAGGGTTTGTTAGGTTTCCTTTGGCATGGTGTTCAGATGATGCAACATGGGCAAAGTTTGCAGATTATACAGCTGGTATTATTTCGTTGCCGGGAACTCCTGTTTATTGGCGGAATGCTGAAGATAAGAATATAAGTAATTCTACACGTTTTGATAGGGAGAAGCTTAAAGCTACCGGACTTTTTCTAAAATGGATTGGAATGAATTATAGATTAAATCTCCGGGAGTCTAGATTTCAAGATGCATTGGTGACTTATGTGAATGTAATATTAGAGTGTTCTGTAAGAGGAAACTATAGTCTAAAAGATTTGGTTTGTTTATATGCTATTTTGAGAAGACTTTCTCCTAATGTGGCTTCACGTGTTTTACGCTCCCATATTTTAAAAGCCAAACTTTTTATTTGAGATAATTTCTTTTGGTGAAATGTTCGGTATATAATTTATCTCCTAGTTAGAAAGAAATGGTTGAATAGTAATTTATATTGAAATACAAAATGAAGAAAATACTTTTTATTATACCTTGTGTCCCTTATCCTTTGAATTCTGGGGGGAATCAGGCTTTTTTTCAGATGGTAGACTATATTCGCCATAAGATTTCAGTTTCAGTGTTGTTTTATGCTTGGACGGTTGATGAGGCAAAAAGAGTAGAAAAGTTAGAAGATTTGTGGGGAGATGTGGATTTTTATACTTTTGTTAAAGAGACCAAAGAAGAACCGGATTCTCCTTTGGTGCGAAATCCTTTTTATTATAAGTGGCTGAAAAAGCTCAAGACGTCTATTGAACGTAAAATGCGGAGGCAGTTGTTGTCTACGTCAAACGGTACTGTCGATCTGTTGAAAGATAAAGATTTTGTACGTGAAAAGTCTGTTTTACCTAATTCTGTATATAAAGAATTTGATACACGATATATAGATTATGTTACAAAAGTAGCACATACAGGGTTTGATATCATTCAGGTAGAGTTTTATGAATTGATAGCATTGGGATATGTGTTACCGCAGAATGTACAGACGATTTTTGTTCATCATGAATTGCGATATATACGTAACGAGAATGAGATGAACCTTTTTCAGGCAATATGGCCTAGCGATCGGATGAATTTTCTTATTGCAAAAGACTTCGAATGGAATGCGTTGCAGAAGTATAAGCATATAATTGCTTTGACGGAAGTCGATAGGCTATTGTTAGCTAACTTTTTAGGTCGTGAAGATCACATTTATGCTTCTCCTGCAGTGATAAAATTTGAATCGAATTCAGAGACGGAGTTTATCCCTTGTGTTCATCGGCGTTTTACTTTTGTGGGATATGGAGAGCATTTTCCAAATCTAGATGCTGTTGTATGGCTTTGTAAAGAAATTGTTCCCTATTTGCGTGAATGCAATTTTGAGTTCACTTTGCAAGTGGTTGGAATGGGATATGAGCGTTATTCTGCTGAACTACGAACGGCTTGTCCTGAGATAGAGTTAGTTGGATTCGTTGAGAATTTGACCTCTTTCTTGCAGGGGAGCATTGCTCTTGTTCCTATTCGTATCGGAAGTGGTATGAGAATGAAAATACTTGATATAGTTTCTTCAAATGTTCCTTTTATTACAACTTCAAAAGGATTGGAAGGTATTCATTTTAGCCACGGTGTAGATTGCTTGATAGCTGACAATACTATTGATTTCGCAGATGCTATGATTAAATTATCCAATGATTTGGAGTTACAAAAAATGTTGGTTTATCAGGCTAATGACAAAATGAAGAATATGTATAATCCACAAGAAATGTTGGATCGGAGATTATCGGTTTATACTTCTATTCTTAAAGATGAATTTTAATGTTTTTGTTGAGCCTTTGATTCTATATTGTCATCTTGAAAACGTTTTAGATTCTTTACGCATTAGCTGCTGCTATTCATTCTTGAATGATATGGAGTGGCAAAAAGATTTAATAAATTGTTTGAGAGACTTTTTATCTTTGGGAATATTGGCATTGGCTATTATCTGGGATAAACTGTATTGAGATACTAGATATTGGTCTGAGCTTTTTATAAAGCCGTTGAAATCTTTATTATCAGAGACTGCATCATAACTTTCATTGTGTTTTCTCCATAAAGTTAATTCTTGAGGAATGTAATATACTTTATTGAACACACATATTTGTCTCCAAAGCCAGAAATCTAACCATGCGGGGTAAGGGGTGCTAAAATTAATATTTTGGATTACTTCTTTTTTCACACAAACAGCTGAGAATGTAGGGATATAGTTTGAATCAAGGTAGGGAAATATGTTACTACCTGAATGTTTTTTGAGGAATGAGGAACTAAATTCTATATATGAATCATATTCAGGGTTATTCGATAGGTTTATAACTTTGATACCATTGACTATGAAATTTGCTAAGGGATTCTGTTGGATTGTATTTTGTAAATATTCAATATGGTTATTAGTCCAATAATCATCACTCTCACAGAATGCAATGTATTCTCCATTGGATTTTTCAATTCCTAATTTCACAGTCTCAGCTAATCCTCTATTTTGGTTACTGGGATGTGTGTATAGTTTTATATTTTTAAAACGGTTGGCATATTCTTCTATTATAGGAAGGCTTTGATCTCTGCTTCCATCATCTACCACAATAACTTCAAATGATTTATTAGTTTGTCTGATTAAAGAATCTAAAGTCTCTTTTATATATTTAGCATAGTTGTACGAAGCAACGATAACTGATATCAATGGTTGTTTCTTCATTATTGTTTTAAAATAAGAGTTAAACATAACAGTATTAGTAGGACACAGGATATTCCTAAAGTAACTAAATAGTATTTCTTATATTTCTGGTATTTAAGCTTATACTTGTTATATTTAGAAAAGAAAAAAGATGGATCTTTATATAAATTGAAAACTTCTTGTAGGTGATTGTATAACCATTTGTCTTCTTTTCTTCCCAGATAATCATAGAATTGGGTAAAATAGTATACATATCCTGCATAGCCGCCAGGATTTGCCTCGAAAACGATACGGAAAAAAGAATTATCAGTAATAAAACCAGCCTCATTGAGATTGCTGCTAGGCTTCATGCCATGAAAATGGATAAGTTTAGCTTTGTCATTGATACCCCAATAAGGTTTCCAATTATATTCTATTGGTAGTAGTTCCATGTCTTTGAAGCATAGCTCGTTTAAATATCCTTGGTCAAAAAGTCCAGATATGTTTCTTTCTCTATTTTTCATTTTAAGAATAAATTCCTCATATTTCTCTTTCATGCCTTGGATATTCATAACTAATACTCCCGCATTAAAATATTCCATATCTTCCACATTACGTTCATATTCTGGGGCAGCTGCTAGATAAGTGGGATGTGGAAGTTCCTCAAGTAAAATGTCAGAATTGAAAATCACGTCTATATCAGAATAAAGAACATACTTTTCTTCTTTTTCTACAACGGGGATTTCCATTCTCATAAATGTTCCGAAAATTCGGTTATATTCGATTTCTTTCCCTAAATTCTGCAACATCCATTCACGCGGATATATCTCCATCAACTCTTGCTTATAGGGTAATTGATGGAGGATTATTTCTACATTGAATTCCTTTAATAACCTATAAACAAGGTCATTTGTGTTGCCATCATATAGGCAAACTAAATGGAGAGATGTGTTTTTCTTGGCACTGATTAACATGACTTTTAGTAAATCAAGATAATCTTTTCGAGTGACTATGGAGTCTGTTAGACAAATATAGCATTTCATAATCTGATATTTTAATTGCGTTATTTAATAGAGAACATTATAGATATATTTTTCACTCTTTTTTAGCCGAGTTTGTATTTGTCTGATTTTGTTTAGACCAATGAGTTAGCGTTTTAATATGTCCCAAATAATATAATTCTTCTTCAGTTGGCTTTGCGCTATTCATATACCAAGGTAAATGTCTGACGGAATAAGGGTGTCCGGTTCGAATACAGAAACAGTCTGGGTCAATAGGTTCTCCGATAAAATAGGGCTTATATACAGCAAAGGTTGTATCTATTAAAGCTTTGAATATGTTAGGTTCTATTTCTTCTTTCCAGAAAATGCTTTCCCACTTTATAACTTTTTCTTTTAATTTATAATGATCTGGTAGGTCGTCTATGCAGATTGAGAAGCCAACCTTCAATGCTTTTGGATATTTCTGTAGCAATAAAATAAATTTCTCAATAAAATCGTCAGGACAATTAGGAAGGATCTCTAAATCAGAATCGGTATAGGCATAATAAGAATCCTTGAATTGCTTAAATATCCCTGTTTCCCACAATGATAAATGCCCGACATTTTTATTTAACATATATACAGGGTATGGTAGTTTTGTATAGTATTCTAATAGTGGAGGGTATGTTGATTGGTTATCAATAATATATAAATTATGGTATCCCCTATTTTCTAAGCTATGGATTAGCTTTGCTAGCATTTCCAAACGGTTGTAGTTGTTAATAATGATAGGGATGTCTTTATAGTTGGTTTTCTTTACTCCAAAGAGCCTTTTTTTGATTTCGGGAATAAACCATTTAAGAATTAGCTCTTTAGACCTTTGAAAGTCTTGATTGAATGCTTTATATTTTCGAATCAACTTTCTTCTCATTTTTATTTCTGTTAACAATGATGTTATACATTAGTTTTTTCTGGTTTATAGCTTGCAAAGCTACTATTTTTTTTTGATTAATATTCATCATTTCTAATATTGTATATTCAATGTTATTATAGTATGGTGTTTGGATAGAGGTTGGCATTAGATTCTTTTAGATATTCAGAGTGACGACTTGAGATATTTATTATCTTCTTCTTCTAAGAAATCTTCTTACTAAAAATAAGAATTTAATATACTGTCGTGCTTTTCTTTGAATCCAAACATTGTCTATAAGTTGTTGAACTCGGTGTTTTGATAATATGTCTAATGCCTGCTCTTGAGTTCTTACCTTCTCTTGAAGGGTAGTATGATTCTGATAAAACTCGCTAATCAAATAGGGGAAATTATTTTTAAAAAAATCGGAACGTTCTTGCATGATTAAGTTGCCACTTTTAGGGTCAGAACTTATTCCATAAACATTAAAGTATGAGACTGCAAAATTTAGATGTTTTGTTGTGCGATTAAACAAAAGGATCTGTTTTATAAAAAAAGCCCAATCTGATATAATCTGGTATTTTTCTTCATATAGCATATCTTTAAAGAGTTCTCTTTTAATAAAAGTAGACGGATGTCCTAAAGAATACTTATATATAAAGGGTAGGGTCAATTTGTCGGGATAAGGGCTGATTTGTATGTCATCGGCATTACGATACAGGTATAAATCAGCATAGACAATATCTTCTGTGAAACTTTCCTTAAATACTCGCGTTAGAATGTCATTTTCTAACCAATCGCCGGAATTTAAGAACAATAGATAGTTGCCTTTAGCTTTAATAATTCCTTTGTTCATTGCATTATAGATCCCTTTATCAGGCTCTGATACCCAATAAGATAAATGTGATGCATACTTTTTTATAATGTTAATGCTATTATCGGTTGAGGCTCCATCGATAATAATATGTTCAAAATTTTTAAAAGATTGCTTTTCCCATATACTTTCTAGGGTTTTCTCTAATCCTTGAGCATCATTTCTATTAATTGTGATTATGGTTAGTTGTGGCATATTATTTAAGTTTATGGTTGTTGTTAATGTTTGTATGAGACTTTTGCTTTTTTGTATGTATATATAGATTTTTCTATGATAATTACTCCATAATGTTTCTGCAAAAATAGATATTATGTATAATAATATATGTTCAGTGATTAGAAAAATGAATAAAGTTTGGATAATTGTAAGCTCTCTTTTTGTTTTGCATTCAAGCGAGAAACTTCTTATAATCGTTAATATTGTTAACGGAGGACTAATAAGCCCCAAGCTTAAATAGCTTTTTATCGATATAGTTCCTTAGTAGATATTAATAAGACTGTTTCTTTTCCTTTCAAAGAGCAAAACTAAAAGGAAGCTTACTTGTGAACTGAGATCTTAGATTTATAATTCTGACGCGTGTTCTCTTGGTGTTTAATTATTGGGATAAACGTACCCGACTATAGGAGGTTCTATTCGGATCCATCCTCCGTGATTATAAATAATATTGAGATCTAAGGTTGTTAAGTGGTCATCATGTTCGGTATGATAATATTCATAAAGTGGAACTGTAAACTCTGTCGGCTTTTCATAAACATAGCCTATAATCATAGATTTTCTATAGAGTGGATTCATTAAATCGTAATTAGGAATTGTTGTTGTGAAGAAGTCTAATGTTATATCATTTGTCTTGTATTCGTATAGTGGAATCGTTCCGGGTAGTTGTTCTGTAAGAATATATCCATCATAGTTCCAAAATTTCCAATCTGGGTAGCGAGTTGCTATTTCATCATCAGTAGTAACGAGGTGTTTCCGTCCTTCTCGGCAGTCGTAAGCATATAAAAGGTTTAATTTAAGTTCTTTAAATCGAGAGTTGCTTATGTACTTGAATACTGCTTGTTTTATCTCCTCCTTTTTCACTGGATCAGATATAAAATTATAAATAGGATAGGTTTCTTTCCAGTTAATATTAGTAAGGCATGCGTTACTTAAAGAGACAGAATTTTCCCAACTTTGTACGTCTATACCAGTAGGCATTCCTTTTTCTAAATCATATTTAAGACTTGTGCCATTACCACCATAAAATTGAACAAAAAGTTCTTTGTTTTGATTATCCTTAACTAAGGATTCATCTGTTTGAACGGTTCTTGATATATTTAAAGAAAAACCAATTCCAAACAATGCTGCCTTAAGTCCGGAGGCTACAGTGGTCTTTTTATGAGTTGCATCTTTTGTATGTGTAATGACAGATCTATACATCAATTTGTACCGACCGCCAATTATAAAGTCTGTTAATACATGGGTACCATATCTTTCTACTAATCTATCGGGAGAAAGTCTTTCTAAATCTTCTTTGAAACTGTCTGATAAGTATTGTGACAGACTGCTTACCTCATCGTTTATTTTAATATATTTACGATTTCTAACGGCATCTACACTAGCGAATGAATATTTATCAGAATAGGCATATTCGGTCTTTAAATAATTATTATTGGTTATATTCCCAGAGAAATAAGGTACTGTGTCAACTTTTTCATTGCCATAGCTCATATTTGAATCAACATTAGTTTCATTTATAATGTCTTTTGTATAATCCGAGGCCGAGTAACCATAATACATTTGGTCATGTCCAAAAGAAGAAGTGCCATATTGCACTCGTTCATGCTTTTCTTGATCATACTTTGTTATATTAAGTACAGGGTTTCGAACAGATAGAGGATGTAGGTATTCACCTGTCACATCATAACCATATCCTAACACACATACTTTTCATCGCCGGCAGCTCTAGTTGTAGAACTTAAGAAAGGCTTGGAAGATGGATTGCTTGAAAAGTCTTCAATGTCAGAGCAAGAATAACAAATGGTTAATAATAAACCTAATAACCAATAATTTTTTCTCATAATATTATTTTTTACAGTTAATAAATGCCTAAGTTAGGAAAAATGTTGAAAATAGCAAAACTTAAGTGTGTGTTTGTAAACATCAAAAACGTCAATTGTATTTAAGTTGAAGTGTTATCTATTGATGTGGTTTATTGAGAAGTCTATAAAAAATGTCTGATAAGCTTTTGCTTGTGGTTATGTAAATATAATGATGGAGAAGTTGGAAAGGGATTATGCAAAATGTCAGTATTACATCTTGATCTTAATGTGTAAAATATGGTATTCTGGAAAGTTTGTAGAATAGACTAAATGGGCGGTGCTTTGAGGATATTTAAAACATTTTGTTAGATGTCATAATTCGTTTCTATAAAAAATATAAATATAGACCTGATTACCGAATGAAATTTGCAGCTTTTCCAAAAATTGCCAGTTTTGCTCGGTAATTACTCTATTTTGTTTGTATAACCCCAAAATAAGAAATAATGGATACGCTTTATAAGTCATATCGTATGTTGTTTAGAAACATATCCACTGATTTTGTCCGTTATTTCTATGATGAGATAGAGTGGGATAATAAGCTTATTGCTATTTAGAGGCCATGTGGCATTGGCAAAGCAACTATGCTCTTGCAACATACATATCTAGCTGTATGATAATATAGGCGAAATTTTGTTTGTGATAGCTGATGACTTGTGTTTTGCAGAGCATAAACTGATTGATCTGACAATGGACTTCTATCCGTACGACGGAAAGAAACTCTCATATTGGATTTGGAAATTCTTTTCTGCTTCTATATAAATGTTCAATGTTAAATAATCGCTCCTATTTCTTTTGGGCATATACTATTCCAATTCTGATAAGAAATAGCTGCATCATATAAATATCCAAATCGCTCATTTTCCTTCTGTTGTCATTTCTGGAGGTAAAAGCGCATAAAAAAGCTTCCATATCCTTCAAATGGCCATTGAGTCTGATTGAAAAATATCTTAGCGAATTACTGGAGTGTTTCATATTGTATCAGGTGAAATGTTATATGGTAGATATAGGCTTGAGACCTCTTTTGTTGAGAGTGTGTTTATTTGCTGTTTACAAACAGCAAAAAGTATAATAAAATGCTGTTTGCAAACAGCATTTTATTATCTTTGTGTCTCATAATACTAAGATATAGGAATGTATGGAAACTCTTTTTGCAAAACAAGACCGTTTGTTGTCATTGACATCGACTGAGATTATAAGGACATTGATGCATCGAATCAATTGGGATGCTCAGTTGGTGGCTATTAGAGGGCCTCGAGGAGTGGGGAAAACAACTTTAATGTTACAGTATATGAAACTGCATTATGAGGTTTATAGTAGGGACGTGCTCTATTGTACATTGGATTCTGTTTATTTCTCTAATCATACTTTGCTGGAATTGGCGGATGTATTCGTAAAGAATGGAGGAAAGCATCTCTTTCTGGATGAGGTACATAAATATCCGACTTGGAGTAAGGAGATAAAAGAAGTATATGACATGTATCCCGATTTGAAGGTTGTGTTCAGCGCGTCCTCTTTACTCAATATATTAAATGCTGATGCCGACTTATCCAGACGCTGTATCCCTTATGAGATGCAGGGGCTCTCTTTCCGAGAATTTCTATTGTTTTATAAACAAATGAGCTTTCCCGTATGTACGCTGGAAGAAGTCTTGACCTCGCCCGAAAAGATTTGTTCGGAAGTGAATAAAGTGTGTCGCCCTTTACCTCTTTTTAAGGAATATCTGCAATATGGATATTATCCGTTTTATTTGAAAAATCAGATAGATTATTATACAAGTATAGAACAGGTTGTTAATTTTATTGTAGAAACGGAATTACCCCAGTTGTGTGGAATTGATGTGGGTAATGTGCGTAAGATAAAGGCCTTGTTGGGCATTCTTGCAACTTCTGTTCCTTTTGAGGTGGATATTTCCAAATTGTCAACAACTATAGGTGTTCATCGTAATACTGTCATCGAATATCTGAATAGCTTGGAAAAGGCGAAATTGCTCCATTTGCTATACGCGGATCTGTTGTCTGTCAAGAAGATGCAAAAGCCGGATAAGATTTTCCTGGATAATCCTAATCTGCTATATGCTTTAGCTTCTCATCCTGTGAAAATAGGAACGGCACGTGAAACGTTTGTGGTCAATCAACTTTCGTGTGACAATGAAGTGGAGTACGGGAAGAAAACCGGAGATTTTAGGGTCAATGGAAGATATATTTTGGAAGTTGGTGGTGAAGGTAAAACGTATGATCAGATTGCAGATGTGCCTGATTCTTATATTTTAGCTGATGGAATAGAAACGCCTTACAGGTGTAAATTGCCGATTTGGATTGTAGGCTTCCTGTATTGACGGGAAACCTGCAGGAAATATTCTTTCTTATAATGTCTGGGGCGTAAATAAGCGTGCATAAGCGGTTGATGGTAAGGTTAGAGTAGAGTTGCCGAATGAAACCTGCAGTTTTTCTAAAAAATGCTGGTTTTATTCGGCAATTTACTTTATATTTGTCTGTATAACCCAAAAATGAGAAATGATGGATACACTTTATAGATCATATCGAATGCTACTTAGTAACATATCCACTGATTTTATCCAAATTCTATAGTCTGCCTTTGCTATTATATCTTGATTCTCGTAATTCTTTCCTTGTGCGGTTTGCTGCAATATAGATATTTCTATGTATATTTGTACGATGTGAACTTAAACAGATTGAAATATGAGTGGCAAGATTTACCCTATTGGCATACAGAATTTTGAAAAAATTCGTAAAGGTGGCTATTTCTATATTGATAAAACTGCATTGATTTATCAATTGGTGAAAACCGGGAGCTACTATTTCCTGAGTCGTCCGCGCCGTTTTGGCAAAAGTCTGCTTATTTCTACGCTTGAAGCCTACTTTCAAGGAAAGCGTGAACTCTTTGAAGGACTGGCTATGGAGAAGCAGGAAAAAGATTGGGTAAAATATCCAGTATTACATTTTGATCTTAATACGGAAAAATACGATACTTCGGAAAGTTTGGAAAATAAGCTGAACGGGGCATTAGTGGAATGGGAGAAGATGTATGGTGCTGAGCCATCGGAAAAATCCTTGGCGATGCGTTTTGAGGGTATAATTAAACGTGCTTGTCGGCAGGAAGGACAGCCTGTGGTCATTCTTGTGGACGAGTATGATAAACCAATGTTACAGGCTATTGGTGATGATGCTTTGCAAAAGAGTTTCTGCAATACATTGAAAGCTTTCTATGGCGCATTGAAAAGTCAGGATGGTTGCATTAAGTTTGCTTTGTTGACGGGAGTGACCAAGTTCGGTAAAGTCAGTGTATTCAGTGATTTGAATAACCTGAATGACATTTCAATGTGGAATAAGTATATAGACATTTGTGGTGTGAGCGAACAGGAACTATACGATAATCTGGATGCCGAACTTCATGAATTTGCCAATGTGCAGGGAGTGACGTATGAGGAGATATGTGCCCGGTTGAAAGAAATGTATGATGGCTATCATTTCACGCACAATTCCAAAGGAATGTATAATCCCTTCAGTCTGCTTTTGGCTTTTGATAGGAATGAGTTTAAAAGCTACTGGTTTGAAACAGGTACTCCCACTTATTTGGTGGAATTGTTGAAGAAACATCATTACGACCTTCATCGGATGGCCCATGAAGAAACCGATGAACAGGTACTGAACAGTATAGATTCTGAATCTACCAATCCTATCCCGGTGATTTATCAGAGCGGATACCTCACCATTAAGGGGTATGATGAGCGTTTTGGAATATATCGTTTAGGTTTTCCTAATCGTGAAGTGGAGGAAGGATTTATCCGTTTTCTCCTCCCTTATTATGCGAACGTCAATAAAGTGGAGTCTCCTTTTGAAATTCTGAAATTTGTTCGTGAAGTGGAGGCCGGTGATTATGAATCTTTTTTTCGTCGCTTGCAAAGTTTCTTTTCGGATATTCCCTATGAGCTTGCACGCGAACTGGAGTTACATTATCAGAATGTGCTTTATATCGTGTGTAAACTGGTTGGGTTTTATGTAAAAGCAGAATACCATACGAGTGAGGGTCGTGTGGATATGGTATTGCAGACCGATAAATTCATCTATATCATGGAATTTAAATTGAATGGTACGGCGGAAGAAGCTTTGCGGCAGATAGAGGATAAACATTATGCTCGTCCGTTTGCAACGGATTCACGAAAGCTTTTCAAGATTGGTGTGAACTTTAGTGCTGAAACAAGAAATATAGAAAAGTGGTTAGTGGAGAATTGACACGCCTCCGAAATGGATATAAAATATTCATTTCTCATATTCTCATAAATATGTTCTAAGTATCAGATTATTAATAGTATAAACTATGAGAAATGTTTCTGAATTTGGCATTTCTCATAGTTTCATTCGCGAATAGGCCTTAATTTGGCTTATTTCTCATACCCGTTGAACTCATTTCTCATAATGCCCTGGAGCTGGTATATAAATAGGCTGTGTGGGTTTGCCGATATTCTGTAAGTTACCCTGTGCCTTTAGACGACGAATCTGTCTGCTGGCCATGCTTTGGGTAAAACAACAGAGTGACTGCATATTACTACGGGTCAATACAGGATGGGTTGCAAAATAGGCAGTGAGCTTCTTGTCAATCTCTTCTTCTGAAAGGGACGCCGAATGTGGCTTGTATTTCGAACGTCGTAAGTGAGTACTCATACATAAACTTTTTAAATCTCTGTCGGCCTGGAAGTTAATAGATTTTAGCTTCACTTTGTCTGCGCGAGTGGCAAGCGAATGTACAGGTTCGGTAGCCTGTAATGTAATTTGGAAATAGCCGATTCCATCCAGATGTACTCGTTCTCCTTCACGTAGGTGGTTTCCCATACATCTGCTCAATTCCATTAGCATGGCTTCTACTTCCGCTTTCCCGAAAGTAGTTGCCATATGGATTTCTCTTGCCAGCTTTTGAGTGGTCACATGTTGAAAATTAACCACCCGCGGGTGATAACTAGGTTCTTCTCCTTCTTTCTCCGGTTGGGGATTCTTATAAAACTCGAATTGTATTGCCATCTTTGTTCTAATTTAATGGTTGTTTATATGTTATATACCTGATGCGCTTATCACATCTTGCCTTTATTCTTTTATTATTCAACCGCCATCCTGATTGTTCCACTACAGTGAACGGTTCTTTTCACTCTAGTAGACATATCTTTTTACTGTAGTGAACCAGGGCAGACGCATTATATTTTTTACTATCCTACTCCTGTTTTCATTCTATTTATATAATTGATTATTAACTTATTA
>NZ_JBCGVL010000015.1:73289-95663 GCF_047310725.1 Bacteroides sp. 90-K9/2 | reverse complement strand
CAGAGAAGTTAAGCCTCGTCACGCCGATGGTACTGCGTAACAGTGGGAGAGTAGGTAGCCGCCGTTTTTAAGAAGCCCCTTGATTCATTTTGAATCAAGGGGCTTTCTGTGTTTTATAACTTCTGAATCAGGACGTTCTTTAAGGCCGGATAAAAGATAACCTCTTCTCTTCTTCTGCAAATAAGATAGCTGTATTCACTAATGCCAGATGTGAATATGCCTGCGGGAAGTTGCCCAATTGTTCTTTGGTTTCGAAATCAATATCTTCACTAAACAATCCGAGATGATTGGAGTATTTCAGAACTTCGTCAAACAGGCAGCGTGCTTCTTCTTTATGGCCGGTTACAAACAATGCCCGTATAAGCCAGAATGTACAAATCGTAAAAGCAGAAGTAGGCAACCCGAAATCGTCTTTGCTGTTATAGCGATACATAAGTCCTTTATGGAAAAGGGCTTTCTTGACAGCTTCCACTGTTTTATGATAGCGTATATCATCTGCTTCTATAAATCCATAGGGTTCCATCAATAGTAATGAAGAATCCATTGCTTGATTATTATATGTCTGTGTGAAGCTTTGAAGTTCCTTATTCCAGCCATATTTCATCACGTCTTTCTTTATTTTTTCGGCTTCCAGTTGCCAACGTTCGCTATAATTATATTTGTTAAGCATTTGAGCGATTTTAGCTCCGCGATCTAAAGCTACCCAACACATCACTTTGGAAGAAACAAAGTGTTGTCCTTCTCCCCGGATCTCCCAGATTCCCTTATCGGGCTTTCTCCAGTTTTCTACTACTTTTGCTAAAATGGTCTTTACCATTTCCCACATGTCTTCAATTTCATCCAGTGTGCCGGGCATGAGGCGATAATATTGGTAAATCAGGTCCATCAGGTAACCAAAAGAGTCGTTTTGTTTCTGATGGTATGCATCATTTCCTATTCGTACAGGTTTGGAGTTCTTATAACCGGATAGATGGTCGAGTATCACTTCGGTTAGTTGGTGCTCGCCCCGGATGCCATACATAATTTGATAGTCATGTTTGGAAACGAATGTGGATTGGATAAATTTCATAAAGCGTTTGGCTGCACCGGTATGTCCGATTTGAAACATGGTTTCGATGGACATGGAAGCATCCCGAAGCCAGCAAAAGCGGTAATCCCAGTTGCGCACTTCTCCCACAGCTTCCGGTAGGCTTGTAGTTAGTGCTGCCAGCACAGCTCCGTTGTGGTAGGACATTAGTTTCAGAACCAATAAACTCCGTTCGATTACGTCATTATATAGAGTGTATTTTTTGCTTCTGTCTGTCCAGTTCAGCCAATATACCAGCGTACGACAGTATTCTATTTTCTCCCTTTCTATGTCGATTGGGATCACTTTCTCGTTATAGGAGAGCAGGAGAAATTCGTCTTTCTCAAGAATGATTTCTTTTTTCTCTTTGATGTCCTGAAGAGACAGGGAAGCATATAAATATTGTCTGTCCTTGTTGTCAAAGGAGCAGTAGGATTCGATATACTGTGGAGTGATATTAAGGATCACTTGTCCCTGTGCATAGTTCGGAGCCGGGTGGTAGTTGATCTTGAAACGCGGTTTTCCTTTTATCCAATGTATGTAGCGGTATAATTCGGCAGGTAAATAATGCCCTGTTTCGTCTTGGGAACGATAGCAGGGCATATAGTCGAGCACTACGAATTCTCCTTCATCGGAGGAGAATTGAGTAGAAAGAATATTGGTGTGGGGGACATAACTTTGTGTGATGCAATAGTCTTCGGAAACTTCGAATCCGAAAGCTCCTCCTTTCTCCCGGTCGAGCAGACTGGCAAAAATAGAAGGAGAATCGAAATCGGGAAAACAGAGCCATTCGATATTTCCGTTCTGCGAAATGAGAGCTGCCGTTCGGCAGTTACCTATCACTCCATAATTTAAATTATTCATATTGATTGCTTTTTATTGAGTTTTTAATAGATCTTTGAGAAAGTCGAAAGCGAAAGTCAGGCGATTCTTAATGCTTCCTTCTTTTGTGGCAGTTTTTTGTTTGCCTAGTAAAGACCGTAAGAAAGGAAGTACGTCAGATTGGGCAGACAGGTGATAGTTGGCGGCTTCGGATACGCTACCTATTTTAATGGTGATAGCGCTCATCGGTAATGCCTGAAACATATCTTCATCTGTAGTGTCGTCTCCCATCGCTATAACAAAATCATAACGTCTGTTGGCTAGCAGACGCCCTACCTCCGAACCTTTATTGCAATCCGGTGATTTGATTTCGATCACTTTATTTCCTTGCAGAATTTGTAGTTTCTGCCGGGTACAGAGCGAAATCAGCGTGTTGACGAGTTGTTGGGCTCTTAATGTGCCGAGCCATGCATCACTTTCACGATAATGCCAGGCCAGGGCAGTTTCCTTCACTTCCAGATGGGAACGGGGAGTACGGTCTACAAACATTTGAAGGATAGAGAGAATACCTGCTCCCCATTCTATCTTCTTTATGTTTTTATGCCAGACTCCGTTTTCTTTATAGAAAGCCCCATGTTCGGCAGCCATAGAAATAGGAAGGATGCCAAGCCATTTTTCTAATGTAAAGTGATCCCGCCCGCTATTGATAACAATATGATTGGCGGGATCGCTAGCCAGTTGTTGTAGAATAGAAATGAGT
The DNA here is from genome assembly GCF_047310725.1 of Bacteroides sp. 90-K9/2. NCBI lineage: Bacteria > Pseudomonadati > Bacteroidota > Bacteroidia > Bacteroidales > Bacteroidaceae > Bacteroides > Bacteroides sp. 90-K9/2. The sequence continues at coordinate 93,015 of NZ_JBCGVL010000015.1, read as the reverse complement.
TCCGGTGTAGGTTGTGCATCCTCGGGACGTGGTTTGAGAGCCGTCAGTGTACCATCATAGTCCAGCAGAATCAGGCGTTGTTTGGCATGGTTATACTTGAGTTTGATTTGTGCAATGCTAGCGGCTACAATACGTTTTTTTCGTAACATATCGTTTTTCATACATGTCGCGTTCAGTTCATTGACAAAGTCGGCTGCCCATTTGTTGACTGTCTGTACGGACAGAATGTTTTGCATACGTTGCAGGCGTTGTTTTTGTTCCTCTTCGGGCATTTCAAGTGCCTGGCAAATAGCATTTTCTATTTGTTCCGTATCGTTCGGGTTGATTTGGATAGCGTCTGTCAATTCTACGGCGGCACCTGCCATTTCGCTAAGGATAAGTACACCGGGATTGTCGCATTTGGTAGCTACGTATTCTTTGGCTACCAGATTCATTCCGTCCCGAAGTGGAGTGACGAGGGCTATGTCGGCCACATAGTACATGGCAGTCAGTTCTTCCAGTGAAAAGCCATGATAGAAATAACATACGGGAGTCCAGTTCATTGTGGAGTAACGTCCGTTGATAGAGCCGATTTCTTCGTCAATTTTTGTTTTTAGTTCCGCATAGCTGCCTACATGATCGCGTGAAGGGACAATGACCATTGCCAATGTAACTTTACCGTGATATTCGGCATGATGCTCGAGGAAGGTGGCAAAGCCACGAAGACGGTGCAATATGCCTTTGCTGTAATCCAGTCTGTCTACTGACAGGATCAGTTTATGCTCGCCGAAAAGTTTCCGGGTTCGTTCAATGGCCTGGTGTACTTCTTTATTTTCTGAAGCCTGATGATAGGATTCATAGTTGATTCCCATTGGCAATGCTTCTACTCTGACCATCCGGTTGTTGATCTGTACTTCATCCAGTTTGAAGTCGAGATGCAGCACACGTTCTACGGCACTGATGAAGTGACGCATATAGTCATGAGTATGGAAAGCTATGAAGTCTGCTCCCAGCAGACCCTTCAGAATCTCGGCACGCTCCGGAAGAATACGGAAGAGTTCGTAAGAAGGGAACGGGATATGATGGAAATAACCGATACTTAGTTCCGGATATATTTTCCTCAACATTCCGGGAAGTAGCATCAGTTGATAATCCTGTATCCATACCTTATCGCCGGGACGTATCAGCCGGCAAATCTCCTCACAGAAGAGTCGGTTGACTTGTTGATAGGATTGCCAGAAACAGTTCTTATATAAGGTATAAGCATAAAAGTAATGACACAAAGGCCAGATAGTACTGTTACTGTATCCTTCGTAGTAGTTTTCAATTTGCTTTTCCGACAAGAAGACCGGATGAAAATTCATTTCCTGTAGTTTCTCGTTAATCTCTTGCTGGTCCTTCTCTTCATTTGTACATATTCCGGGCCAACCTATCCAGTGCTTCTCATAAGAAGTCTGGAGAGAATCCAAACCTGTTGCCAGTCCGCCTTCGCTACGCGAAAATACGAATGTGCCGTTTGTGTCGGCTACTTTGACAGGTAATCTGTTTGCAATAATATAAAGTTTCATATCTATTTCTTCGCAAAGCATGTACCAATTGACTTATGTTGATGCTTAACCGTTTATTATCAACAGATTATAAAGATGTAGTATCCTCCTTTTGTCTTTTCAAAATGAAAATCCCCTTTCAAAATGATAATTTGTTTATTTTTTCTCTTCTGAAATCACGAAAAAACAGAAAGCCTTTCAAAATAGAATCCTTTTTTCAAAATGGAAGGGTGTGTCGGATGGTAAGAAAGTTACTGCCTGTTTGTATCTGATTGAATGTTAGCTTATTATGTATTCTTTGTTTTTTGTGGCACGCATTTGGCATGAAGAATGGCAAGTAAAAATTTATAGTAATCATTTAAAAGGTAAAAACATGGGAATAACACTATCATTTATTTTCTGCCTGTTGAGCGGTTTCGCTTGTTTCTGGCTGTTCTGGAAATGTGTAGACTGGTTTGAGAATATTTAAAGAAAAAAGGAGAATTGATTATGTACACAGCATTATTCGTATTAGGTATTGCAATCTTCGGTTATTTGATGTATGTGCTCATCAAACCCGAGAAGTTTTAAAGTAACACACACAGTTTAAGGTAAAAAGTATATGAATACAGAAATTTTAGGCGTGGTTGTTCAGATAGCCTTGATGGTGATTCTGGCTTATCCACTGGGAAAATACATTGCCAAGGTCTACAGAGGAGAAAAGACCTGGTCTGATTTTATGGCTCCTATCGAAAGAGTCATTTATAAAGTTTGTGGAATCGACCCCAATGAAGAAATGAACTGGAAACAATTCCTGAAAGCATTGTTGATTTTAAATGCTTTCTGGTTTTTCTGGGGAATGGTACTCTTGGTTTCACAAGGATGGTTGCCTTTAAACCCGGACGGCAACGGACCGCAGACTCCGGATCAGGCATTCAATACCTGTATTAGTTTTATGGTGAACTGTAACTTGCAGCACTATAGCGGTGAAAGCGGACTGACTTATTTTACTCAACTCTTCGTCATCATGCTTTTCCAGTTTATTACCGCAGCAACAGGTATGGCTGCTATGGCAGGTATTATGAAGAGTATTGCTGCAAAAACAACCAAAACGATTGGTAACTTCTGGCAATTTCTGGTAATAAGTTGTACGCGTATCTTATTACCTCTTTCTCTGATTGTAGGTTTTATCCTGATTCTTCAGGGAACTCCGATGGGATTTGACGGTAAGATGAAAGTCACTACTCTTGAAGGTCAGGAACAGATGGTTTCTCAAGGTCCTACGGCCGCAATTGTTCCTATTAAACAGTTGGGTACGAATGGCGGTGGATATTTTGGCGTGAACTCCTCTCATCCATTGGAAAATCCGACTTATCTTTCTAACATGGTAGAATGTTGGTCTATCTTGATTATCCCGATGGCGATGGTATTTGCACTGGGTTTCTATACCCGCAGAAAGAAGTTGGCTTACAGTATATTCGGAGTAATGCTTTTCGCTTTTCTGGTCGGTGTGTGCATTAATGTCAGTCAGGAAATGGGGGGTAATCCGCGCATCGATGAGCTGGGAATTGCACAGGACAATGGTGCGATGGAAGGTAAGGAAGTGCGTTTGGGAGCCGGAGCAACCGCGTTGTGGAGTATTGTAACGACCGTAACTTCCAATGGTTCTGTGAATGGTATGCATGATTCTACCATGCCTCTGTCCGGTATGATGGAAATGCTGAATATGCAGATTAATACCTGGTTTGGCGGTGTAGGTGTAGGGTGGATGAACTACTATACATTCATTATCATTGCAGTGTTTATCAGCGGTTTGATGGTGGGACGTACTCCGGAATTCCTCGGTAAGAAAGTGGAAGCCCGCGAAATGAAAATCGCTACGATTGTAGCTCTGCTTCATCCGTTTGTAATCTTGGTGTTTACGGCAATCTCAAGTTATATTTATGTACACCATCCGGATTTTGTGGAAAGTGAAGGTGGGTGGTTGAACAACTTAGGATTCCACGGTTTGAGTGAACAGCTTTACGAGTACACTTCCTGTGCCGCCAATAACGGTTCCGGTTTCGAAGGCTTGGGTGATAATACTTATTTCTGGAACTGGACATGTGGTATCGTTTTGATTCTGAGTCGCTTCCTTCCTATTATCGGACAGGTTGCCATTGCCGGGCTACTGGCGCAGAAGAAATTCATACCGGAAAGTGCCGGTACGTTGAAGACGGATACACTGACTTTCGGAGTAATGACATTTGTAGTTATCTTCATTATTGCCGCTCTGTCGTTCTTCCCGGTACATGCATTGAGCACGATTGCTGAACATTTAAGTTTGTAATACTGAATTAGAGAAGATATGAAAGATAATAAATCAGCTTCTTTGTTTCCAAAGGAGCAAGTTATAGAAAGTTTGAAACAATCATTCGTGAAACTGAACCCACGAATGATGATAAAGAATCCGATTATGTTTACGGTAGAGGTGGCTACGGTAGTCATGCTGCTTGTGACGCTCTACTCCATTGTTAATTCTTCACAGGGTTCGTTTGCTTACAACATTGCCGTGTTTATCATTCTGTTTATCACTTTGCTGTTTGCCAATTTTGCCGAAGCTATTGCAGAGGCACGTGGTAAAGCACAGGCCGACAGTTTGCGTAAGACTCGTGAAGAGACACCGGCAAAGAAAGTGGAAGGCAATAAAATCGTTACTGTCAGTTCTTCACAGTTGAAGAAAGGGGATGTGTTTGTCTGCGAGGCAGGAGACGTGATTCCTTCCGACGGTGAGATTATTGAAGGGTTGGCTTCTATTGATGAAAGTGCCATTACCGGTGAGTCTGCTCCGGTCATTCGTGAGGCAGGTGGCGACAAGAGTTCGGTAACAGGAGGTACGAAAGTACTGTCCGATCATATAAAGGTAATGGTGACTACCCAACCGGGAGAAAGTTTTCTTGATAAGATGATCGCATTGGTGGAAGGTGCTTCCCGCCAGAAAACCCCGAATGAGATTGCATTGACTATTTTGCTGGCAGGTTTTACGCTTGTTTTCGTCATTGTGTGTGTGACTTTGAAACCGTTTGCCGATTATAGTAATACGGTCATCACTATTGCTTCGCTTATTTCTTTGTTTGTGTGTCTGATCCCGACAACTATCGGTGGACTTCTCTCTGCCATCGGTATTGCCGGTATGGACCGTGCACTTCGCGCCAACGTGATTACTAAATCCGGTAAAGCGGTTGAAACTGCGGGCGATATTGATACATTACTGCTGGATAAAACGGGTACTATCACCATTGGTAATCGTAAAGCAACTCATTTCCATACAGCTCCGGGTGTCGATCTGCACGATTTTGTGGAAACTTGTCTGTTGTCTTCCTTATCCGATGAAACGCCGGAAGGTAAGTCTATCGTAGAATTGGGACGTGAGTCGGGCATTCGTATGCGTAATCTGAATACAACAGGAGCACGTATGATTAAGTTTACGGCTGAAACCAAATGTTCGGGAGTAGACCTGGCAGATGGAACGCAGATTCGTAAAGGTGCTTTTGATGCCATCCGTAAGATGGTGGAAGGTGACGGGAATGAATTTCCGAAAGAAGTGGAAGAGATTATTTCTTCTATCTCAAGCAATGGTGGTACACCGCTGGTAGTATGTGTAAACAGAAAGGTGACTGGTGTTATTGAACTGCAGGATATTATCAAACCGGGTATTCAGGAACGTTTCGAACGTCTGCGTAAGATGGGAGTGAAGACGGTAATGGTGACAGGTGACAACCCGTTAACTGCAAAATATATTGCTGAAAAAGCCGGTGTGGATGATTTTATCGCCGAAGCGAAACCGGAAGATAAGATGGAATATATCAAGAAGGAACAGCAGGCTGGTAAATTGGTTGCAATGATGGGAGACGGAACGAACGATGCTCCTGCTTTGGCACAGGCCAATGTGGGCGTAGCCATGAATAGCGGTACACAGGCAGCGAAGGAAGCTGGTAATATGGTCGACTTGGATAACGACCCGACGAAGTTGATCGAGATTGTGGAAATCGGTAAACAATTGCTGATGACACGTGGTACGCTGACTACTTTCTCTATCGCCAATGACGTAGCGAAGTATTTTGCTATCGTTCCGGCCTTGTTTATGATCGCCATTCCCGAACTGGCTGCTCTGAATATCATGCATCTGCATAGTCCTGAAAGTGCTATTCTTTCGGCAGTCATTTTTAATGCGATTATTATTCCGATTCTGATTCCGTTAGCTTTGCGTGGTGTGCAATACAAGCCGATAGGTGCGAGTGCTTTGCTTCGCCGTAATCTGCTGATCTATGGTGTGGGTGGTGTGATTGCTCCTTTCGTGGGAATCAAATTGATAGATTTAGTAGTAGGTTTATTCTTTTAATTAAAAAACAATAGCAATGAAAACTTTATTGAAGTCATTAAAAATAACACTTGCTTTTTGTGTCTTTTTTTCCGTGTTCTATATCCTTATCCTGTGGGTGTTCGCACAGGTAGCGGGTCCTAATAAAGGAAATGCCGAAGTAGCTACGCTGGATGGGAAAGTAGTGGGAGCGGCTAATGTAGGTCAGATGTTTACAAAAGATATTTATTTCTGGGGACGTCCATCTTCTGCCGGAGACGGATATGATGCTACGAGTTCCGCAGGTAGTAATAAAGGGCCTACGAATCAAGAATATCTGGATGAAGTGAAAGCGCGTATTGATACTTTCCTTGTACATCATCCTTATTTGAATCGGGCGGATGTGCCTGCCGAAATGGTTACAGCCAGTGCTTCGGGACTGGATCCTAATATTACTCCTCAATGTGCGTATGTGCAGGTGAAAAGAGTGGCACAGGCACGTGGATTGAGAGAAGAACAGGTGAGAGCGATTGTTGATAAAAGCATAGAAAAACCGTTTTTGGGGTTGTTGGGAACAGAAAAGGTGAATGTCTTGAAATTGAATATCGCTTTAGAGGAAAGCAATAAGTAGATGAAGATTGAGCAGCGTTCCTGTCCGGACCGTTTGGGTTATGCCGCGGTTCAAATTAACAGGGGTGGATAGGGCGCTGCTTTTTTACGGAAACATAAAATAGAATAAGATAAGAAGTATGAAAAGTTTTTTTAGTAAAAAGAGTTTTTTAGGAACAATGGCTGTAGCAGCCGTTTGTATGTTGGGAACAGTTAATGCACAAGCACAAGAGTTTACTATACAAGGTGATTTGGTAAGTTCGTATGTATGGCGTGGTATTTATCAGGGGGGAGCTGCTTCCTTTCAGCCGACTTTGGGATTTAGCGTAGGTAATTTCTCGCTTACTGCATGGGGCTCAACCAGTTTGAGTGAGAGTAATAAAGAAATTGACCTGACCGCAGCTTATAAGTTCGGTGAAGCAGGACCGACGCTTTCTGTAGCCACTCTTTGGTGGGACGGACAAGCTGATGTGGCCAATGGAGAACTTACCAATAATTATTTTCATTTTAAAAGTGGAGACACCGGACACCATTTTGAAGCAGGGTTAGCTTATACGCTTCCTATTGAAAAGTTCCCGTTATCTATCGCATGGTATACCATGTTTGCCGGTGCTGACAGAAAAACGACTGATGAGGGGGAAGAAAAGCAGGCATACTCTTCTTACGTAGAACTGAATTATCCGTTCAGTGTGAAAGGAGTTGATCTGAATGCTACTTGTGGAGTGGTTCCTTATAAGACTCCGCAGTATAATGTGAATGGGTTTGCAGTGACGAACCTAGCTTTGAAAGCAACGAAAGCAATAAATTTTAATGATAAGTTTTCATTGCCTATATTTGTACAGGCTATATGGAATCCACGTCTGGAGGACGCCCATTTAGTATTTGGCGTAACTTTAAGGCCATAAAATAAACTCATGAATTTTTGTGAAACCCGTGGTGATCGTGATGATTACTACGGGTTAGGATGTTTAAAATAACAGATTGACGTAATGGATGATAGAGAACATAGTGTACAGTATTTTTTGGATCTGATAAAGAAGTCCCACCGGGGTAAATTCAAGGTCTATATCGGTATGATAGCCGGTGTGGGAAAGTCATATCGCATGCTTCAGGAGGCACATGAACTGCTGGAGAACGGTGTGAACGTGCAAATCGGCTATATCGAAACTCATGGACGCGCCGGGACGGAAGCATTGCTGCAAGGGCTCCCTGTCATTCCGCGTCGTAAAATCTTCTATAAGGGGAAAGAATTGGAAGAAATGGATCTGGATACGATTATCCGTGTCCATCCGGAAATTGTAATTGTGGATGAACTGGCTCATACCAATGTAGAAGGTAGCTTGAACGAGAAACGTTGGCAGGATGTGATCACTTTGCTGGATGAGGGAATTAATGTGATTTCGGCAATCAATATTCAGCACATTGAAAGCGTGAATGAAGAAGTGCAGGAGATTACGGGTATTGAAGTGAAAGAACGGGTGCCCGACAGTGTTCTTCAGGAAGCGGATGAGGTGGTGAATATTGACTTGACGGCAGAGGAGCTGATTGCACGTTTGAAAGCGGGTAAGATATATCGTCCGGAAAAGATTCAGACGGCATTGGATAATTTCTTTCGGACAGAGAATATTCTTCAGTTACGTGAGTTGGCTTTGAAGGAAGTAGCGTTGCGGGTAGAAAAAAAGGTGGAGAATGAGGTGGTGATGGGAGTAGCCGTCGGACTCCGGCATGAGAAGTTTATGGCTTGTATCAGTAGTCACGAGAAAACACCCCGGCGGATTATCAGAAAGGCGGCAAAGTTGGCAACCCGGTATAACACCACTTTTATAGCCCTGTATGTTCAGACTCCGAAAGAGAGTATGGATAGAATCGATTTAGCCAGTCAACGGTATCTGTTGAACCATTTTAAGCTCGTGGCGGAACTTGGGGGAGAGGTGGTACAGGTGCAGTCGAAGGATATTTTGGGGAGTATCGTCAAGGTTTGTAAAGAGAAACAGATATCGACAGTTTGCATGGGAACTCCTAATTTAAGGTTGCCATACGCTATTTGTTCTATACTGGGATATAGAAAGTTTTTGAATAATTTGTCACAAGCTAATGTAGATTTGATTATACTTGCATAATATTAATCGTATGAACGTTATGAATATTAAAACGAAACTGATTCTTGGTATCGGAATGCTGGCCGGAATGATTATTTTGTTGGTTACACTTTCAGTAGTGAATCTTCAAATCCTGACAGCGACAGAACCTGATAGTCCCGCTGCCATGCCTGCATTGGAACGTGCATTATTATGGATTTCCATAACGGGAGGAATCTGTATTTTGACCGGACTGATATTGCTTTATTGGCTGCCTCGTTCTATCAGCAAGCCTATTAAAGAGCTGAAAGAGGGAATTCTTGAAATAGCTAATCATAATTATGAGAAGCGTTTGCAAATGGATAATAATGAAGAGTTCCGGGATGTGGCGGATAGTTTTAACCGGATGGCGGAGTGTTTGACCGAATATCGTGCCAGTACTTTGTCGGATATTCTTTCTGCAAAGAAATTTATTGAAGCAATTGTAAACAGTATCGATGATCCGGTGATCGGACTGAATATGGAGCGTGAGATTTTGTTTATCAATGAGGAAGCGCTCAATGTCTTGAATCTGAAACGGGAGAAGGTGATTCGTCAATCGGCGGAGGAACTGGCTTTGAAGAATGACCTGTTGCGGCGGTTGATCCGTGAATTGGTGACGCCAAGTGAGCAGAAGGAACCGTTGAAAATATATGCTGACGATAAAGAGAGTTACTTTAAGGCCTCTTATGTCCCTATCATTAATACGGAGGTTGAAAAAGGGGAACCCCGCAAACTGGGTGATGTTATTTTATTGAAGAATATCACGGAATTTAAGGAACTGGATTCTGCCAAGACTACATTTATTTCGACGATATCTCATGAACTGAAGACTCCGATTGCCGCTATTATGATGAGTCTCCAACTGTTGGAAGATAAGCGTGTCGGTGCATTGAATGATGAACAGGAGCAGTTGTCTAAGAGTATCAAGGAGAACAGTGAGCGTTTGTTGAGTATCACCGGAGAGTTGCTTAACATGACGCAGGTGGAAGCTGGGAAGCTACAACTGATGCCGAAGATTACCAAACCGATTGAGTTGATCGAATATGCGATCAAGGCTAATCAGGTGCAAGCGGATAAGTTTAATATCCAGATAGAAGTGGAATATCCGGAAGAGAAAATAGGCAAGCTCTTTGTCGACAGTGAAAAGATTGCCTGGGTATTGACGAATCTGCTAAGTAATGCTATCCGTTATTCTAAAGAAAACGGACGTGTGATTATCGGTGCCAAACAGGATGAAAATAGGATCGAACTGTACGTTCAGGATTTTGGAAAGGGTATCGACCCGCGTTATCACAAAAGTATCTTCGACCGTTATTTCCGTGTGCCCGGAACGAAAGTGCAAGGCAGTGGATTGGGATTATCTATTTCCAAGGATTTTGTGGAAGCTCATGGCGGTACGTTGACGGTAGAGAGTGAATTGGGTAAGGGCAGCCGGTTTGTGATGCGGTTGAAAGCGTAGATTTGAAGGGTTGTATGGAAGAATCAGACTTCCGGCAAGCATTTTTGTGCCTGCCGGAAGTTTTTGTTTATTTTCTTTTATCGTTTTCTTCTCCTCCAACATGTCCAAATGCCGCACAATCCAATGATGAATGGAATGCCATAGCAATAGATGGTTTTAATGGTAGATAAATCCATAGGAGTCAGGCTGATATCTTTATCGAGGAAAGGATCTCTGGAAGAAGATACCGGAAACTCATTATAACACAACCAACGGAATGAACCGGGAATCATATTAAAGTTAAATGAATAAATACCTGGTCTTGAGCTTTTTTGTAGTTCGGCATTGCTAAAACAATCTGCGTCACCTAGGACGATGATACGTTGTTCTTTATCTTTGTTTTTTATTTTGCGGGTTAATGCTATTGCCGTAGGATATGCCCCTAGCTTTTCACCTTGAAGAGAATCCAATGAAAGAGAATCATTTACAAAATCTTTTGTTTGATATTCAATCCATGTTTGTTGGGCGTTACTTTGCAATAAAACGATTGGATGGAACTGGGTCGTATCGACAACTTCCAGAGCAACCGCCGATGGCATAGTGACCGCACTATAGGTTTTCCTTTCTACCATACGTTTGTAGAAACCTCCTATACTGTCAGCGGCTACTTGTGTAGCCTTTGCAAGAATGAGGTCTCCCGGATTAATGTCAGAAGGTTGTGCAATGATTCCCGGAAGCAGTTTTAAACCGATTTTCTGGAGCAAGGGATTCATCACTTCCTGACGTCCGACATCACCCATGATCATCATATTACCTCCACGTTCAAGAAAACGGTTTATAATTTCTTCTTCTTTTGGACTCATGGACGAACGCATTTCAGCAATAAGTAATATATTGATATTGTTTGGTATATCATTCATATCCTTCAGATTCAGTTCCGTCAAATCAAAACCTTGATTAATCATGGAATAACGGAAGCGCCCGTGTGTGGCAAAAAGTGAGTAATCCTGATCTCCCTTTTTAGTGGTCGAACGCTCGTGGTGTCCTGTGATGACACTTACCTTTACGGGAGTAACAAGCATTTTTTTCAATGCTGCGGAGATTTCTGTTTCAGAGGGATGATATTCCATATCGTCGAACAAACGAAGGCGGGCTTGTTCACCGGACCCACGTTCTACAACACGTACAAACCGATAATTTTCTTTAGCCAGATCTATTTTCTCTTTTAGTTCTTCGGCGCTTTTAAGTTTCTTAGGATTGAAATTCTTTTTCTTGGCAACTTCATAAGCTATTTCACGAATACTTTTATTTGGATATTGGTGATAAAGAGTACTGTCTTTTGGTGTAGAGTAATAGTAAACGTACTTCATTTTTATCTCTGGTTTGAAGCGTATGTACATTTTAAATCGTGTCATATCTTCTTTCTGTTCCTTTGGAGAAGCAACGCCAAATTCTTTATCAAAGATATCGACATAAGTTGTAATTGTCATAGGTCCGGACAACTGTCTCATCACTTTCTGACTTTCTTCCGAAAGTGTACGCTGCTTGCTGCGGGTGGCATCATAAAAAAACATTAATGCCGGGCGTGAACTGGCAAAACCAATCACTATAATGGTGCATACGGCTAATGTATAACGCATTGTTTTTGAAAGGAACGAACGGCGTGTCTTTTCATTATTCAGTTTAATGACCGATAGCCAGAGGAATAATGAAATTACAGCCAAGAAATAGATGACATCATCGCTGCATATCAATCCTCCAACCATTTCACTGGCGCGTCCTTTAATAGATAGCCAATAAGTAATCTCTCTAAAGAATATGGACTCCTGGCCGATTCCACCCACATAATTGAAAAATGCCAATGCGGAAAGGGTAGCAACAGCTGCCACAACTTGGTAAGATGTGAGCGTGGTCATAAAGAGACCGATAGAACAATAGGTCAATATCAATAGAAACATGGATAACAATCCCGCTAGGATAAGTGTAATATCAACATGTGGCACCGATATAAACATTACGATTGTCGGTAGGGCAAGGATAACGACAAAGATCAGGGCAAATACTACCATTGAGACAAACTTGCCGACAATGATTTGAACACTGCTTACCGGTGATGAATATAGTAGTTTGATAGATCCTGATGAATATTCACGGCTCATCAGATTCATGGTCAATAAAGGAATATAGAGGTAGATCGTTTCCTGTATTACTTCATATATCCCTTTGAGGCCAAGAACAAAACCGGCTGTGACACTAAAAGTGATCGTGTTGCCCAATGCTTTTATTTTTACTATTTCCGTCAGGATATTCATAAAATCGAATCCTACCTGGCATGTAAAAGCGACCAGTAGCAACCATGCAACCGGTGAGTAAAAAAGTACCGCTAGTTCGGTACGGGCTATTCTAAGTATAAGTCTTAAGTTCATCTTTTTCTCTATTAATTTCTTCTGCGGAAAAACCAGATGCCAACTCCCATTAGTAGGAGGATAGCGGGTATAATGATTATGAAAATAGTTTTCATCGTACTGACATCCTTTACTCCGATTGAGAGCTTGTTGTCGGTGCAATGAGGACGGCGTACGTCAATAGGAAATTCTCCTCCGGAAAGCCAGCGGAAGCTTTCGATAATCATATTAAAGTTTCCTGATGTATACCCTTCACGTGAAAGAGTTAGTTCAGCATTGCTTATACAATCTGCATCACCAGAAATGATAATACGCTGCTCTTTATCTTTCAGTTGACGTGAAAGGGCATAGGCTGTAATATAGGTTTGTTCTTTTTCTTCTGCAGAGGCATTACATTGTACAGGTGATTCCTCCAGATCGGTTTGTTCCTTCTCAATCCATACTCCTTTGGCATTTGTTTCAAGAATCGGTGTATATTGGAATCCATAATCGTTGTCGAAGGAGGTAAGAGCTACACATCCGGGCATAGAGACACGTAGGTCATGTTTGGGAAAATCATCTTTGAATCCAAATGTTAGTTTTCCCGATTCACGGGTGGCTTTGGCTAAAATCAGATTAGGGGAGAAATCGGCAGAAGATTGTGCCAGTTGATACTCTTCCATTTTGATACCGAATCTGCCTAGAAAAGGATTCATGATTTCTTGCCTGCCTGTGTCGGTGAGAATAAATAAATTACCTCCACGAGCTAAGTAAGTTTCCAGTTGACTTTCTCCTTTTTCTGTAAGCGGAGTTCTCATTTCTGCAAGAACCACAATATTGATAAGGGAAGGAATTGTGTCTCCATGGGAAATGTCGATCTCACATACTTCGAAGCCCTGATTAATCAAGGCAGCTCTGGAATATTTTTCAATGGAGAAGTTACTGTAGTCGCGGTCACCCGGTTTAGATATTTCACGTTCACCGTCTCCTTTGATAAAGGCAACAGTGGGAGGAGTTGAGATCATCTTTTTTATTGCTGCTGTAATTTCCGCTTCTGATGGTGTTGCATCCATATCCTGAAAATCACGGATGAAAGTACGTTTCCCATCTTGTGTTTCCATAATGCGAACAAATGTATTTTGCTCTTCACGCAGATCTACGATTTTATGGATTTCTTCCGGAGATTTGAATAAATGAGGATTTAAATTATAAACCATGGTCATATAATCACGCATTTCATCTATAGTTTTGTCCTGAAACTTGGGATTATTTGCTACGCCGTTGGGGGCAAAATCATAATAATAGACATACTTTACTTGCAGGTCGGGCTTAGCGAGGCAATAAGGTTCGAAAATCGTTTCATTCGCTTTCTTCATAATAGGAAGGTACCGATATGACTTTCCATCAAGCAGATTAACATAATTGGTAATAGTTACCGGTCCTGTCAGTTTTGCTAATACATTTTGGCTGTTTTCGGTAAGTGAATTTAGTTTTGTACGTGTTGTATCCCAAACCTTAATCATTCCCGGACGTGAAGTGAGATAGCCGATTGCCATTGCTGCGACAAAAAATCCCAGATAGCTGATTGCTTGTCGGAACCGACTGATAGTTCGCCGGTCGGATGAAAGTTTGAAAATGGTAAATGCCAGGAAAAGGGTTACTACAACAATAAAATAAATCACATCCTCACTCCGGATTACTCCGTTTAGCATGTCGATTGTTCTTCCATTTATTGACAGCCAATAAGTCAGTTCACGTATGAAATCGTATTCCTGACCGATACCTCCTATGAAATTTAATATGGCTAAGATAATAAGAGTCCCAACCGCTGCCACTACTTGGTAAGTTGTGAGTGAGGACATAAAGAGCCCAATAGCACAATAAGTGCATATTAATAAATAGAGTCCGAGAAGGGCGACTAATATCGGAGCCCAATCAAAAGAGGGGATTACCAAACTGCCATAAATAGCACTGGTTATCGGGACAAGCATCAGACAACAGCCAAATCCGATGGCTGCAAGATATTTGCCCAACACGATCTGACTACTGGTGACTGGTGATGAATAAGCTAGTTTGATAGAGCCCGATGCCGTTTCGCGACTGATGAGCCCCATTGTTAGCAATGGAATATAGATGTATATGTTTGAAACGATAGAGGATAGAAAACCATAGCTACCTAAGAAACAAATACTGCTTAAAGATACTTCGTCGCCTCCCGAAAGGTCATAGCTGGTCACTATACTTTCCATTAGTGATGCGAAACCTGATGCTGTCAGGAATGAAAAAACAATCAATATGAACCACGCAATCGGCGAATAGAATAAAATAGCCAAATCGGTTCGAGCAATACGCATAATAATCTTTAGATCCGTCATGTCAGATATTGTTTTTAAGTTTTCCCGATAGTTGTGCAAAGATAATGTCGAGAGAACAACGTTCCATTGTGATCTCCTTCAACCGCCATCCGTTCTGTATACTCAATGCTACTACTCGTTCAGTTATGTTCTCATCATCATCAAAGCGTATCCGGAATGTACCGGGATAAAGCTCTTCTATATTTAAGACATGCTCTATCTTTGCTAATTCTTCCATGGAAGGAGGAAGTGTAAATGTTACGGTGAAACTACTAGGAACTACATAATTATCAAAGTCCTTCATAGTACCGGAGAATACCACTTTACCGTGTTCAATCATACGAATGTCATTGCAAGTAGCTTGCACCTCCGATAGGATATGTGTAGAGAGTAGTACAGAATGATCTTCTGCAATCTCTTTAATCAGATTGCGTATTTCGACAATCTGATTAGGATCGAGTCCATTTGTAGGTTCATCAAGTACTACGAATGGTGGATTATGTACGATTGCTTGTGCGATTCCTACTCTTTGTTGGTATCCTCCAGAAAGATTCTTTATCAACCGTTTGCTGAAATGAGCAATGGCGCAACGTTCTTTGGCTGTTTCTACGGCTTCACGTATCTTTGATTTGTCCATTCTCCGCAGTGTGGCACAATGTATTAAGTATTCGTCGACAGTCAAGTCCGGATGAAGAGGTGGCTTTTGAGGTAGGAAACCAATGTGCTTTTTGGCTTCAACCGGATTTTTTCGTAGATCGATGCCATTGATAAACACATCCCCTTCCGTTTGATTTAAAACTCCACAGATGATATTCATGGTGGTAGACTTACCTGCCCCATTAGAACCTAACAGGCCTAATATTCCTGTTTTCTCAATAGAAAAATTGATATCGCGAATGGCCCAATCAACACTATAACGATGGGATAAATGCTTGACCTCGACAATAGGATTACTCATGATTTTTATTTTAGATGATTAATAGATTTCTTATTTATATTACCATGCAACTCCTCTTCTTTCATTTGGATAGCTATGAAATTCATATTTTTCCTGACATCGGTTTATATTCGCGTATGCTTCCATCGTTTGTAGTACCTTCGTAGTTCGATTTCACTTTACCAAACCGATAAGCAAAGTTTATGGTGAAAAAACGTCCATAATAATTAGTCCATGTATTTTGAATGTAGTTGGAATACATTTGGCTGTTGAAAGTCCGATGACTATTTAGTAAGTCGTATGCGGCAATACTAATGTCTCCTTTGCGATTTAATATTTTACAGCCTACATTCAAGTTTAGGGTGTGATTGCGATTAATCTCTTTATTGATTCCATAATCACGGCTGAAAATGAAATTATAATGACTACTTAGATAGAAGTATTTACATATTTGGCTTATATCTAACATTGCTCCTGCCGTCTGATAGAATGTTTTACCTGTATAATTTTTAGTATTGATGCTATGTACATAATGGGTATTGGCACTGATTGTTACTTTTAATCTTTTAGTTAGGCTGCAGAGTAGGAAATGTTCGATCAATGGAGCATAGGTACGTGTTGTTGTCTTATTTTCTCCTATATAATATGGGTTATGTTCGTAGTTGAATCCGGTAGATAAGGTATATTTGGATTTTATGCTACGTATAGGCGCCTGCCATATCAATTTGCCTTTTATGTCCCAATATCCTTCTACGTTTTCAAAACTAATTAGAGAACTGTGTGCAGGTGCTGTATATTGCAATTCCGGTAGATAAGTTTCGGCATTGTAATAGGTTGTCTTTGCAACAGGAGAGTGTTGGCGGATAGAGGTACTGATAATAACACCTATGGTGTGGTTGTGTTTTCCCAACATACGGTTGCAATTGAAGAGGAATGAATGTAGATATGATTGTTTTAAGTTGGGATTTCCACTGCGCAGCATGTAAGGATTGCTGTTATCTATTTGTGGGCGTAACTGCACTATGTTTGGTATAAAATTATGCAGTCTGTAAGCGGCACTCCATGACTTTGTTATATCTGTATGTACAAAAGATATTGTTACTGTTGGAGAGATGAATGTTTTACGGTAGTTATTCATTTCTTTTTCTTCTCGCTTAAGTGTACTTTCTTTAAGTCCTGCGGAAATGTCACAACTTGTTTTTTCATAGGGAGAAAAGTGAAATGAAACTTCCTGTTTTTGTGTCAGGTTATTTACTTTATAACTATATGTATTGGCTTCGTCTGTTTGTGGATTTGTAGGGCTCAACATATTCCAAGCGAATTGGTGTTTCCATCCGTTTTCGTATTTAACAGAATAATCAAAAGATATTTGGTTGTCATTTTCTGGATTCAGTATATATATTAGTTGAGCATTGCCATTCCACTCTGTGTTGCGGAGTTTTGATGGAATAGTCAGATAAGTTTGTGTTATCGAACTTTCTAATGTGTCTATTCGTAATGAATGATTTTCACCTTTATTTATATCTACTGAACTTTCTAATGTATATCCGATTCTGTCGGTAATACCGTTGGCATAACTGACATTTTCCCTCACATGAAAATTCTTGTTTAGATTATCGTAATGCATTAGGCTCTTCGATGTTTGAAGATTGTTTTCTTCATTATATATGTAAAGCGATTGCCAATCTTTGTTGTTGTTATATGTTATAAACTGGTTCCAACGGAATTCTCCCCATTTGTCATTTGAATTGGAGAAAGAAAATTCGGAATAGTGATTTTGTTTTTTGTCGCTGTTGCTATTTTGCTCTTCATAAAGGCGTTGCTGATAATTGTTGTCAGGAAAATAATATCGTTCGGATCGTGTATTTGTATTATCGCGATTATATCCGAAAGTGTAAAATGCTCTAAATGTACCGTATGTTCCATTTTCTGTGTCCCATGAGCGTTCCGTAGCTAGATCTGCATAAGTCGTTTCGTTGTAAGTACTACTAGGATCGGAAATGGAAAGAACATCTTTGATATTATTTGATTTCCGGTTGATATTATTTTGAAACACATTACTTGTGAGTAAAAATTTCTCGGAGAAAAAGTTTGCTGTGAGTCCGAGTCCTTTACGGAACTTTCCTTTGTCGTTCGTTGAATCTAGGTTGCTGCCTGCACTAGCCAATAAGTGTGCTTTCCAGGAACTGATGAGTTTACTTCTAGTTTCTATGTTGAGCACTCTGGTAAGACTTCCTCTGTACATTAGTTTTTTTGTTTTCGTATTCTCGTATTCATCATAAGCCTTGATTTTTAATACATCTGTTGCAGAAAGATTTTTGAGTGCTGCCATTGGGTCACTTCCGAATATAAGTCTACCGTCTATATAAGTTTTGGTTACTTGTTTTCCCATGATTTTGACGGAGTGGTCGTCAGTCTCTGTTCCGGGAAGTTGCTCGACTATATTCATAGCGACATCTCCTTCTTGTACGTTGACTGCCTTCGGGTTGAATATTAGTGTGTCACCATTCTGGGTCACAATGGGGATTCTGCCCTTGATGGTGACTTCCTCCAGTTGGATGGATTCATCCAAAATCTCTATGTAAAGATTTGGATTCTTTCCTGCTATTATATTTAGTTCTTTTTCAACTTTTCTACATCCTATGGCAGTCACAATAAGTTTCGCTTTCCCTGTTTTTATAGGTTTAAAACGGAATACTCCATTTACACTTGTTGTTTTCAATGTATCTTTTGCATAGATTAAAAAGATATTGGCACCATCTAATGACTCACTAGATCCACTTTCTTGTTTGTGTATAATAAATCCCGATAGCTCATTTGTTTTATCTTGAGCATTTATCGGTAAAGTAATGTATAACAATAAAAAAATAGAAATAAATCTTTTCATATTGCTGTATTATAAAAAGTTTAGTGGTAGCATGTTATTTTATTTGTCTAAAGTCTGCTGATATTCTTCTAAGAAGAAATTTACAACTTCAAGCCCTCCTATTTTTTTTGTTTGTGTTACATATCCTACATAACTTGCTACGAGTATTTTTTGACTCGCATTAGAAACTTTTATTTTATATTGCCCATCAATGTCAGTAACTGCTGCATTAGCAGTTCCATATTCGATAACGTTTGCTCCAATTAATGGTTCTTTTGTTTTAGCATCATATACAATTCCTTTTATTACATCTTTAAAGATTCCGTTTGGGGAGATACTAAATTGATCTTTATTGTTTTCTAGGATTTGTTCGCTCTTTTTTTTATTTTTGATTTTTGCTGTTGGGGAAGAATTTGAGTTCTGTGCAAATGCGCACATCATTGTAGTAAATATGAATACAATGAATAAAATAATCTGTTTCATAATATATTTTTTTAATTGTTATACATTTTACTAGCACTAAACTTTTTATAAACATACATGTTAAATAATAGGGAGAAGGCTAAATTACCCTGTCAATCATTGCTATCAAATAATCGCATTTTCCACGTTCAATATCATTACTAGCCAAAGAACGAGCTTGTATCAAATAGCGACGTGTAGTTTTCAACTTATCATAGCAAATGGCTTCGATATCTGTACCGGAGTAAAAATTAACGGCAGTCATAGGTTCCATACCAGATTGTTCTTCTGTTGCAGATATAGAGGCAGAAGTTGTCAGCAATCCTAATGATTGTAACTTATGATTAGTTTGCTCGTTGAGAGCAATGGAAGTTACTTTTGTTGATACAGCTTTGTCAATAGCCTTTAATGTCGGACACATTCCTTTTAAAGAACTGATATATACAGACAGTTGTGCAATCATTGGAGCACTTAAAGGTTTCCCATTTAAAGTTTCTTTGAATAATTGTTTCTCTATATCATTCAAATATGCTTCTTGGGTATAAGGTTTAGTTGATTTCTCTACACTCAATCCCATACGCATTAAACGAAACATCAAAGACATCATTGGGTACCCGTTATTGTAAATCCATGTTGACATATCAGGATTGACACCACCTAAACGCAAAAAATCCTTATTAGAGTCCAGCCAGCTTAAATCATAGAAGGTACT
>NZ_JBCGVL010000015.1:0-73279 GCF_047310725.1 Bacteroides sp. 90-K9/2 | reverse complement strand
ACTGAATATCTTTTGTAAGACTTTCTTTTGCATATCTGCCGATACCGGTTGATATGAAGGTACATTGCTTTTTTCGTTGGCTTCATTGATATAAATACCTCCGATATAAGAAGATACAGGTGACAATGTTTTATTGATTAATTCAATAATCACAAAATCAGGAAATAGTTCCCGATAATCATTGGGGATATTATCGTCGTGAAACCAGGCAGGGCTATTTTTAACTACATATTTCACATGAGCAATTTGTGCATCTAAAGAGGCTATCGGATCATTACCTAAATCATAGTTTTGGCAACGCGGGTCTGTAGCATAAGCTGGTGAACGCTTTCCATAGAAATAGCGTGGATCTCCATCGTGTTCCATAGCCCATTTCTTCAATATGTCTGATTCATTTTCACTGGTGGCAGCATACAGATATTTGAGCGTAAATGCGTCACATAGACCGGGCTTATTGACAATCAGTACAACTCCTTTTTCTTTATCACCGGGCTGTGCCAGATAATTGTATAATACATTGTCCATGACTGAAGCTGTGATTCCATATTTCCGGGTAAATTCCGGAGAACGCAGTTCTTCTGGGGAGTATGCTGCAGAACCAGCCAAATTAGTTGCCAATCCTAAACTTAGGCCAAATGCTTTTAGCATACGTGCTGTCAGATTCTCACAGATAACCTCATCAGCAATGTAATAAGTCCGGAAGCGCGGATCGACCTCTGCCATTTGGTATACTCCATTACGGCGTACGCTGACGGCAAGGTCACGTGGTACTCCTATCTTGGTACTTAAAATTTCTCCAGTGCGTAAGTCTGTGACATTGTATGCGGTAACTTCCGAGTTGTTGTTATTCAGAAAAGCAATCGTATTTATCATTGGGTTATTAGCACGGAAAGTTGAATCTTTTTCATACGGTTTTATTATGATTGGTTTTCCTATTCCTAAGTCTTCAAATATTATGTTCCATTCATCTGCACTTTTTTGGATGGCTTTTACCCAGCTGTCTTGAATCAGAGTATCAATGTAGAAGACAACAGGTTGTTGCGTCGTTATATTACGACGTGTTACATAATATCCTTTTTTGAAACGTTTTTCATTACGATAGTCTGTGTATGAGATATACCCTGTTCCTACGCGTGGGTTGGCTTCGCGGGTATTCATCTTTTCTTTCGATAGTAGGGCTAATGTTGTTTGTACTGACATTGTTAATTCCGGTTGTTCTTTGGAGACAAAGCCCATGATGCTGATGCTCAACTTTGCAGTACAGTTTTGAGTGATGCTGATGCAATTGTCGAATGCGTCTGCAGAATCCACAAAAGATGTTTTGCTTTGGGGAGAAGCGTTTACAATTGTGAGCATGCCTCCATAGCTACGTCCACTAAGATCAAGCACATCTTTATTGGAACAAGAGAAATAGGAAGTGGCATTAAATACAACAGCTGTTGAATCGCTGGTGTATCCTTCAATTGGAAATGCTTTGTAAATAGCATTACTGCGAGATAAAGCAAAAGCCGCTTCTTGATTATCGTCCTGTTCGTTGAGGCGAACATTGTATTTCGGATCTCGGAATAATATTAATGAATCGGTTTTATCAATAATCAGATACCTACTTTGAGCAGCTTTTGTGCCTGCCATCGAAATATCACTTGCAGTAGTGATGGCAGAGTTTACTAAAAAATCCCGTCCCATTAATTCAACCGGTAGTTCCAGATAAATCTTATCCTCGTACTGGTGAACTGTAATTGTCCCTTTATTGACTGTATGTTTCTTCTTATCTTTGAAAAGCTTGTCGTAGACACTCTTTTTTTTCTTTTGAACACTGTCAGTCTGTTGTTCAGTTTTTACTTTTCCTTTTTTCTTCTTGGAGCGGGCATTGGCTTCATTTGTTGATCCGATAATCAGCAAAAGTGCTATTAACCATAAAAATAGTTTTTTCATCTTTTGTCCCTCCCTTATTTTAAGTTGATGTCGAGCATCTTTAATAATAATTCATAGTGAGCTTTCGTCTTTCCTGATGCACTGGCTGCCTTTTGTTTCATCAGTTGTTTGGCTTTAGCTATATATGCGTATACATCTGCTTGTGTAACTTTAGCCGTCATAGAAAAACGATTCAATGGTTTCCATTCAAAACCTGCTACAGGGTTGTGCATTGCATTTTCTTTGAGAGCATGTCCCTGGCAACAAGTATATCCGAATTGGCGGTGATTGATGTCAAGTAGTTTTTCTCCGGCTAATGCTTTTCCGGCTCCTTTGATTGTGAACCCGGCAGTCTGCATCATCATGTATATATATTGTTTCTGAAGATTCATCTGGGATTCTGTTAATGTATGTCCGGAAATAGTCGGTTTCCAAACAAAATTGTATATCATGTTGAAAGCCTCGGCAGCAGTAAATGAATCTTTCTCTAATCCTTCGTATTGTGATACCTGAAAAGGTACAGGCAGTATATATCTCAACATGAAGTTTTGAATAGTTTGTTTAGGGGAACCGGAAACCGGAAATTTAGTTAATAAGTTTTTGTTGTCAAGCCAATCCAGATCATTATAAATTTCGAATAGGTAATTCAGGGCTTCTTTTTGTTGTGCCTTCGGAATTTGTGCAAAACGTGGCATTGTGTCCCCTTCTTTAACTTCGTTGACAAAATAGCCACCTACATTGCCTGCTACATGGGTAACGTACATTGCAAGTTGTTCTACGATACCAATAAATAAATCTTCACGGTATTCGTATGTATCGTCACCTTCGGAAATCCAATTTTCCAAATTATTCATGATATATTTAAGGTTCTTGATGCCATATCGAGTTGCTTTCATAGAGTTGTCACCAATATCTTCTGTTTGTGAACGGGGATCAACAACTCCATATACTTGTTGTTTTCCATATCGGTACACAGGATTTTCTTTAATGGCATCAGTGATCCATTTGCTTGTTATAACTGCTTCTTCGTCTGCAGTATTAACATTGAATACTGGAGTATATGTCCATTTAATGAGGTATTTGTCGTATTCACCAAAGCGGGGAGGAGTCAATTTTACACCACGCTCTTTATCGCCGGGTTGTGCTACGTAGTTGAAGCGGGCATAATCCATAATGGAAGGAGTAGTGCCATACTTCTGCGTGAATTCCGGTGAACGTAAAGAATCTACCGGGAAAGTGGAAGAAGCTCCCATATTATGCATAAACCCTAAACAGTGACCGATTTCGTGTGAAAGTACATAGCGTAATGCGTCTCCAACCATTTCATCCGGAATATTGACAGTACGTACATCCTTATCGGCTTGTGCTGTTTGCACGAACAACCAGTTACTGATGAGTTTGATAACATTATGATATAAATATACGGAGGCATTCAAGATTTCTCCGCTTCGTGGGTCTACCCATGATGGTCCCATAGCATTCTCAATGCTTGATGGAGCATAGCGAACACATGAATATTTGATATTGTCCGGATCGAATTCCGGATCATCAGTCGGGAAATCTTTGGCTGCTACAACATCTTTGAATCCAATCTGCTCGAATAATTCATTCCATTGGGTGACTCCTTCCCGCAGATATGGTTTCCATTTTTCCGGAAAAGTGTTATCGATGTAGAAAACAATCTGTTTAGTGGGTTTCACTTTCTCACCACGTAGGTAGGCAGCAGTGTCAGACGGTTGTATATCCCATCGATTGGCATAGTAAACGGGTGCGGTCGTTTTAGCTCCTTCGCCTAGTTGTTCGCGTCCGGTAAAGAATACACCGATACGGTAATCTGCCATACGTGGACGGTAAGGCTTTTCTTTCAACAGCATGATGGAACGTGTCATTTCTGCGGTGAATGGACGGTCTTTTATGAGTGATGCCCCTTGTGAATTGCTGACAGAGAATGTATATGACAGACAGCTTTTAATAGAAACATTATCTTTGAAAGCCTTGATTTGTGAAATGTAAGAGCAGTCGGATTGATAATTCTCTGTACGATTGTACATTCCATAGATTGAATTACGATCGAACGGACTCATTTTTTTGTTGTCGCTTAAGAAAACTCCGGTCATATCGAATATGATAGCAGTTGAGTCATTATTATATGCCTGAATTTTCTGGTTACTAATAATTGCTCCTAGTGTACTTTTGCGTAAAGCTTCATCAATTTGTGTGCTACCAGTAATATAATCAGTATTTACCTGACGTAACTGTACATGTGTTTTATTTCGTGTAAACATGACATGGAGTAGATCGGTTGGTTTGGAACCGACCACGGCATTACCATTATCAGAGATGCTGGTAACAGTGGAGCCAATAAGCATATCTTTATTGATTAAATCCACAGGAAGTTCAAAATATACTTTTCCATCCAGCAGATGGAGAGTAATCAGCCCCTTAGCTGTTTCATGCTTTTTCTTAAATAGTTTATCATATTCACTTTCCTTTTTTGCAGGAGTTGTTTGTTCCGTTTTTGCCTTCTTTTTTTTCCAGAAGAATGGAAATTTACGCTGTGCGTCAATGGTGGTAGACGAAGCTACCACCATTGCTGCAAGTAAGAGGATTTTTTTTCTCATATCAGTTCTTTAATGTATTTTTATGAAATTAGATTAATATCCTGTTGTCGTTACATCTAGAATTTTGCCAAAACCATCATAGGTTTTGGCTTTGGAAGGGTCGAGTGTGCCACTAGCAACTTGTGTAATTGGGATAATGTGTACCTTTCCTTCATATTCGCTTGATTGTGTAGTAACAATGATAGCTTTATTATTCCATTCGGTTTGAGGGACAGTAGGATTATCTCCGACAATTAAATCACAATTGTAATTATATACCCCTTGTTGATACATTTTAGCTTTCGTAATAATTTCTCCGGATTGTGGAGTATATTTGGCTGTTGTCGAAACAGTGGCAGTACTACCAGCCCCGTAATTTATGGTGTAGATGCCATCAGTAGTAGTTACATATAATAATAGATTTCTGTTTGAAAAGAATATAGATATTGCTTTATCTAGCAATGCGGTTCCTTCCGATGGAATCGTATATTTATTTCTGGCAGATGCAGGTTGACTGGGTGAAGTGACTATCCAGTTATCTCCATCATAACGGCCTTCTTCTCCAATGTATCTACTAAAAGTGTAAATAGAATATGTTCCGTTCGTATCATCTTTCATGAGAAATACAATTTGGCTCATATCTTCAAATACAACAGCGGAAATTGCTGTTTGATTGGGTAATTTGTTCGGATCAAAATTATTATTAGCATCAAAGCTTTTTACTTGCATAAATTGTCCGGAACCATTACAAGTAATGAATGCTGCACGTTCTTTATCATAAAATGTTAGATGTTGCTGGTCAGCTCCAGATAAAGAATTGGATACATGTCCGGTATTAGGACTATATGCTATTACGTTATTGTTTGCTTTATATGAACTTAATGCCCCAGCAGGACTACTAAATCTGTTTACTGTTGATGGAGTTAGAGTATACAAATTGTTGGAAGTATTAATATAAAAATTGCTGTGGCTTTGAAAAGCCGATAATACTTGCAATCCGTTGGGTTTGTCAATGATGAGAGACTGATCCTCGAATTGACCATTTTGTGTATAATCAAGACAATTAAAACGCGCTAATGTTGCATCACCTAAAATAGTCCAGACCTGATTTGTTTGAATAGATGAACCATATCCCATCACTTCATAAACAAGTGTTTGCATTAGACCATTAAAAGGCTGTCCATTAAGCGATGTTAATATATTTCGAAAGATTTGTTCGTCCTTATTATAATTCACGGTAAATGCTTGGTTGTTTATAAGAGTTAGATCTGATGTTGTACCATTTTGTGTGTCACTGATTAATAATCCATCAAGAAAAGTGCTTTGTATATATATTTTCCAGTATTTAGTATATTGCAGATTATCATGAGCAGTATCTGTTATAGTTAATAATAGAGTGTATGGTGAGGTAGACACCGGACGTTCTACGATATAATTTAATTGAGGATCTGTACTGATAATTTCATATTCAAAATTATAGGAAGAAGAGGATGTGACAGGAGTTTCTGTTAAAGCCCATTCATAAGTTAATGCATTTGTATTGGTACCTTCGGCAATTTGAATGTCAGGTGTCAATGTTAATTCTTCCATGCTTCCTACATAAAGTTCACTCTGTTTCTCTGTAAAAGTAATATTGCCTATATTGTTAGTTGCTAATGTACTACTATCGTCATAGCAAGAATATAAACTGAGTAGACATAGCAATAGAGGACTAATAAATATATATTTTTTCATACTTCTTTATTTTATGTTAATATTTACGAGCTTCAATTGGTTGACCCAATAAGGTACCTGCATCATGTAATAGTGGTGTGCCATGTGTGCTATTATATTCTTCTATGTATTTTCCTAGTTGAGTTGCAAAACTAGAATAGCTTTGTTCAACATTTAATAGAATATAGTGAGGTAGATACTTATAATTGGCCTGCGTGAAATATCTTTTATATGCAGCCGGATATTCGGGATGTGCATCCGGATTATCCCAGTCATTCCAGTTAAAAGCAGCTATTATGGTTTTAAGTGCATTAGGGCTGTAATAGCTAATACTAGAAGACGAAAAAGATAATGGGCTTTGTATTAACATATTATATGTTATTCTAGTATATGTGTTAGGAGGAGTGGGTATTGAATTACTCCATGACAAAGCTGCATTTAAATATAGTGAGGGACCTTTTTCTAATTCGTCAGAAGATTGAATAGATATTCGTAGTTCATACGTCTTATCTCCAGTTACATTATATAATTTAATCCTTATATATCCTTCGTTGTGATTGGCGGGGATTATTCCTTCCATTAGCTCATAGGATCCTTCTGTTGCTGTACTCTTTTCTGTATCTATTGTATAGTTGACAGTTCTGTCTTTATCACTAGTATTACCAATTAGTATTACAGGTATATCATATATCACATATTCATCCAAAGGATTGGAGACGAATGAATAACTTTGATATACTATTCCATCGCCACCATATCCATCATTGATTTTATTGCTGAAACGTACAGCGTCATTTTCGCTGTTATAATAGGGAATGGTTTCGTTCTCACAACTGAAAAAGATGCCAATTATTATTCCGATTATATAATTTATTTTTTTCATCATATTCTGTAGTTTATTTAACTTATTGAACTCGTCCGGATTGGATTTCAAACTCTGGATAAGGAAGTACATATTGTGCGTCCCCCATGTCTTCTGTATAGTTAGGAATGGTTTTAGTTCCAGTTCTTTTATAGTAGTAAAACATAACTCCTTCTGACAGGAATTCCTTATGATATTCTTTTTGAATTTCTACTAAAATTTGTTCGGCATCTAAATCCTCCAAAGGTGTGTATAATCCTCTTTTTTCACGCACAGTGTTCAAACAGTTAAGAGCGAGTGACAGATTGGGATTATTTTGTTTGACATAACATTCTGCCGCGATATAGTAGATTTCAGGAATACGAATCATGGATATTTTGTTCTTGTAATCATTAGCAAGATCAGATTGATAAACTTTCAATGGTGTATATCCTGTGTTTTGGGCGTTAGTGTTTGGCTCCATTAATGTTGTTAAGCGTATATCCGTTGCAGAATTTTCGTATAAACTCATAGCATCTGTTGTGAGTAAATACATAGGTGTGTTTTCACTGTCGAGATAATATGGTTTGATATAATTAACAATTCGTGAAGCAACGTCAGACACATTTAATCCAAAAATATTCTCACGACTCATAGAAGTACAAGATTTGTTGACAGTTTCTGGAGTCAGGAAATTGCAATAAGTATACATTTCATTGATTGCAATATTATTTTCTAATGCTGTGATGATTTCATTAGCTGCTGATAACGCATTGACGATATCTTCATTTTTTCCTCTCCATAAATATACTCGTGCCTGTAATGCCTTTACAGCATAGTAGTTCATACGGAGAGTACGCTCATTAAAAAAGCCTTCTTCGTTATATTCTTGGTAGAAAGAAGCAGCTTTGGTTTTAGTAATAGGATCGTAGTCTTTCAGTAAAGCAGCTGCTTCATTTAAATCGTTTAGTAGTAATTTGATTGTTTCTGCACCACTATATTGGGGAGCTGGGTCCTTGGAAACTTCGGTAGCATAAGGTATGGTTCGTTTCTCATCAAGCTCTGTATCTCGTTGACTCCAGTTACCATAACCATAAAGTCGTAATAGATCAAAATGTATATAAGCTCGAATGGCTAATAATTCTCCTTTAATAATATGGTAGTTGAGGTCGTCAAGTATTTCTTTCTTTTCTTCTATATTGGCTAGTTCGTCATTAACATTGACTATCACATTATACGCTTTCTCCCAGATCTCTTCAACTGTCGGAGTTGTGTAAGTATTTGTATAATTGAAAGATTGTAGCCAATACGCTAAACCTATATTTGTTGAATTTACATAAGGATTGAATTGGTGTGCCATAATTTCTGTTGCAAACCAAGAAAGGTTTGTACCATAGAGTGCATCATCAGTCATTCCGATATAACAACCTATTAGAGATTGTTGAAAGCCGGTAACAGAACTAAAATGATCATCTTTGCGTATTTCTGATGGTGCGGTTACATCAAACCAGTCACTACAAGAGATAGTGATAAGGCTTGTCATATAAATGAGGATAATATATATATACTTTTTCATATTGAATAATTTAGAATGTTGCAGTTAATGAGAATGACATTGTTCGTGCAAATGGATAGTTTAATCCTCGTTCTACTTTTATTGATGAAAATGTTGCGATGTCGTTCATATTGAATGCTAGCCTTAGACGTTGCATATATAATTTTTGGTAGATAGAACGTGGAAATTCATAATAAGCACTAATGGCCGAGATAGATAACTCACGGCGGTCTTGTACAAAACGAGTTGTTGCACGAGTTGTTGTTTTAGAATCAAACTTCTTATATTGTGTTTGTTGACCGTATGTAGTCCATCGCCCTTCCAATAGACGTCTGTCTACATTATAGTCAATATCTGCGTTTTCTACTCGGTCTACTAATGTGGAATTATAAAATTGACAACCTGCTAAGTAGCTGAGTGTTGCGCTAATTCCGATTCCTTTATATTCAGCTGTAAATCCTCCTGTGCCGCGATATTTAGGACTGGAATCACCGGCTGGAACCATATCATTTGAAGAGTAAACATAAGTATAGCTTCCATCTTTTTTAATATATACTTCTTGTCCTGTTTGAGGATCAATTCCAGCAGAGGGCACTGCCCATATTGTATTCATTGACATTCCGTCTTGATACATCAATACAGGGGCAGACTGATTTGCTTCTTCTGCCATTTTCTGCATTTTTTCATTATATGCGCGCATGCTGTCGGATAAACGAATAATTTTGTTTTTGTTATAAACAAAAGTACCATATAGATTGACGAAACCTTCTGGTCCTTGCCATATAGTATAATTGGCATTGAGCTCAATACCCGAGTTACGTACTAGTCCTAGATTGTCTTTTATACTGCTGAACCCAGTGGAAGTAGGGATACTTACATCGGTTAGCATATTTTTTGTATCAGCAGAATAGTAATCAAATTTTAGTGTAAGTCCGGCAACTCTTATATCTGCGCCCACATTATAATCTTTTTTTTGTTCCCATTTTAATTTTGAGTTAGGAAGGTTATTCAAGTAGGCTCCTGTCATAGGATTTGTTGTTCCTCCATAGGTGATTCCTGAATAATATTGATAAGTAGCTATGGCTGCACTAGTATTGAAATTTTGGTTTCCTGTCAATCCGACAGAGGCACGTAATTTCAGTTGTTTGATCCAAGATATGTCTTTCATAAATACCTCGTTGTGTAAATTCCAACCTAGACCGAATGACCAACTATTAGCCCATCGATTATCCGAACCATATAAGGAAGAGGCACTCTCACGTATGGTTGCATCTGCTAAGTATCTGTTGTCATAATCGTAAGATGCAGCTAATAAAAAGCTTGCTTCACGATTGATAGATGAGCTTCCTTTAGGGGTTGTTCCAGCCAAATATTGTTTGGCAAATGTTATGTCTGCATTACTGGAGTTTGAAAAACCTTCGGCCGTATGTTGGTAAGCTGAATATTGATCCTCTGATAAAAAGAAACCGGCATTGGCAAAGATTGTATGTTTCTTGATCATTTTGTTATAATTTATATTGAAGTCTCCAGACAGCGAACTCGATTTCCCATTTTCCATTATATACTGCCCACGGCGTATTATTTCATCCTGTGAGGTGTAAGTAGCAAACATGGAATGTTGAGCTGGATAGAAATCATCCGAATTATTTCGTTTTTGTGAAACTCCCAAACGTATAGTTGCTTTCCAATCAGGGTGAAATAACCATTCTGTATAAAAGTTGTTGGTGAATTCTAGGTAACTACTGGTGAAACTGGTACCGATAGTGGCATCATATAATGGATTTGCCACTTTTAAATTATCATTGTACTCTGCCCAACGTAGTACTTTCCCATCTTCATCAGTTGCTTGCCAATAAGGATTCATTTTACTATAATCGCTGAATGAACCATATGGAGAGTCATTACTGTTATTAGATATTATTGAGAATATATTTCTAAATATAATATTGTTACGACGATAAGAAATATTGGCATTGCCTGAAATATTACGTCGGTCGGATCCCTTCATGACACCTGCAATCTGATTGTATGTGAAATCAAGTACGGCACGCAAACTTTGTGAATCTCCGACTTCGATATTGAGATTATGTTTATGTCCAATGCCTGTATGGAGTGGCTTGGCTAACCAGTATGTATCTAATCCTTGTAAGGCCATTTGTTTGCGTGTGTTGTATAACTGATTAAGTTTGATTTGAGTATCTAAATTTGCATTTCTATATACTCCATCTAAACGTTCTGCTTCAAGTTTTTCCAGTGCATTACATAAATTATAGCTTGTCAAATCGGGCATTTCAAACGAAAGACTTCCATTATAAGTGATGCGTTGTTCATTTCCTGCCAACCGTTTGGTTTCAATAACAATAACACCATTGGCAGCTTTTGAACCATATAATGCTTTAGCAGAGGCATCTTTTAAGATTGTGATACTTTCAATCCGATTCATATCCATATCCATCACAGTTTCGGCAGTTGTTTCAAAACCATCAAGAATGAATAAGGGTTGATTAGGTTGATTTTGATAGTTGCTTTTTAATGAACTTGTCTCTGTTGTTGGAAAGCTGGAGGTACCACGCATGGACATTGTTGGAGTTGTATTAGGGTCGGATCCCATGCTGAAATTATCTGAGATGTATAACGTAGGGTCTAAGTTCTTCAAACTTTGAAAAACATTCTGATTTCCGACACGCATCAGATCTTTGCTTGAAATAGTAGTTGCTGCCCCAGTAAAACTTTCCGCTTTACGAGTATAAATACCAGTAACGATAACTTCATCTAATTTAGTATCACTCTTTAGAGTAATATTTTTCCGTACATCATTCCGACCACTATTAATCATCACTTGTTGAGTGGACATTCCGATATATGAAAAGGTGATAGTACATGTTGTATTAGTTGGAATCTCTATACTGTATTTACCATTATTGTCAGTTATAGCAAATCGTTGAAGATCACTAATTACAACATTAACACCGGGTAAGGGGTATCCTTCTTCATCTGATACAATACCGGTTGCGGAGCGTTTATCTCCTTGTTGTTCAGCTTTAGAGATGGTAACAATATCTCTTTCCATGCTATAGGTGAGTCCTGTTCCATTAAGAACAGTGCGTAGTACGCTATCCACAGTTTCATCTTTTACATGGATGGTGATGGGTTTCAGTGACCTTGTCTGCTCTGTGTTGTAGACAAAGCTTAATCCGGTTTGTTGTCTTAAAGCATCGAAAAAATCTTTGACAGTGACAGATTCCAGATTTAAAGTTACTTTTTTGCCACTTTTAGGAATGGCAAACATCATTGTGGGTAATAGTAATAATACTATTACTAGAGAAAGTATTCGGACTCTTTCTCTACTTTTTGTCTTTCTCATTCTTTCTTCTTGTTTAATTAGTAATTAATTGTCTGTGATTAAAATCTCTCTTCCCTTTATCTTTATTTGTAAATTCGTAGTACGTGCTATTGCTTTTAATATGGGGCTGATTGTGGCGTATCGGTCCATGTTTCCTGTAAATCGAAGTTGTTTAAGTTCGGAAGTGCCAAAGGAAATGTCTACATTATACCAATGTTCTAAGATCTCAACAATATTCTCCAAAGTGCGATTATCAAAGATGAGTCGTCCTTCATTCCATGCTATATAGGGAGTTAGATCTACATTGTGTATTGATATATTGTTGTTCTTTTGCTCAATATGGGCTAATTGTCCAGGTTTAATGAATTGTTCTTGGCTGCTTTTTGTGGGTATAATACTAATGCTTCCTTTTACTAATGCAACTTCTGTACGTTCGGGGCTAAAAGTGTTAACGTTAAATTCTGTGCCATACTGTCTTATTGTTCCATGGTCGGTGATAACATAGAAAGGACGAGTATCTTGGGCAACTTTAAAATAGGCTTCTCCTTTAAGATAAACCATACGTTTCGTCTGACTGAATTTTATTGGATATCGTAATTCTGTATTATAGTTAAGATGTACGGTTGTTCCATCTTCAAAGGTTACTCTGAACTCATTACCTTGTTCTGTGGTTAACGTATTATTTTCTATAACTTCGCTCCGTTGTTTCAGAATACTATCTATATTTGTATTAGGTGTTGTCGGATAGATAAGAGCACCGTTCTGTGCTATAGCAGTTGTGGAATGATTAACTTTAACTGGTGTTGGATATGTTGGGGTAAGTGATTGCTTGTTGTTGCCAGCTAAAATCAAAGTAGCTTTAGGAATTCCTGGCTGAATTGCATCACCCAAAGTTAGATTGTCTGATACTTGTATTTCGGAAGAAGTGTAAAAATACCATCCCCCTGCTGCTATTATTATAGGTAATATAAAGATAGCTGCATATTTCAGAAAAATTGATGTGATTGATACTTGGCAATATTTTTTCTTAAAATGTTTCCATGCCTGATGTGAATTTATTTGTGTATATGCTTCGTAGCGTTTACGAAAAGACATATTTGTGCATAAACGGTTGAAAAACTCTTCATGTTGTGGAGAGCTTTTGACCCAATTGTCAAGCTGTTCCTTTTCGGGATCAGTAAGATCACCGAGTAGATATTGGGCTATTAATTTTTCTGCATCTACCTTTATCTTCATATATCTGTTGTCTTATCATTTGTTAATAAGACAACATGAAGATTAAAAAGAGGTACAAACTTTCTAAAAAAGATTATTTTGATTATGAAAAAAACTTGGAACTATACAAAATGTCACATAAAGGGAGTAAGAAGTAGCATGTACCCATCTGTTCTTTGATAGATTGCATAGCCCTTTTCTTTTGTGTCTTTACAGTTTCGATCGAAATTCCTAGTGCGGTAGCTATTTCTTCATTTTTTTTCCCATCCATGTGCAATAGGAATATTTCCCGGCAGCGTGTTGGTAAATTATCGATAGCGCGAAAAAGTAACCGGTATATTTCTTCTTCATTGGTATCTTCTTCTTCTGTGATTTCTCGATAAGTGCTTGCTAAACGTTCAAGATAAAGAGATTCTACATTTTGATGTTTTAGATAATTGAGAGAAGCATTCCGTATAGAGTTATAGAGATAAGTCCGGAAAGAAGGTAATGATAAGAATCTCATTTTCTTTTCCCACATAGTTGCGAAAAGATCCTGTACAATATCTTCTGCTGCTTGTTGGGAAGAGAGAAAATTAATAGCATACAACACTAATGCCTTATAATATTCATTATAAAGTTGATGATAAGCGGTTGGGTGTTGCTCATTTATACCTTTTATAAAGGGACTTTTCTCTTCGTTCATAGTGAAATATTATGTTGATTCTCTGTTTATGCAGCAAAAATATAAAATATCTAGGATAAAAGAAGTCTTTCAAACTCTATACTGTTTGTGAATGCATCTTTTTTTCTTAGTTCGTACAAAATAATAATATTGTAGTTATAGAAAAATAGTCCTTTGCCATTTTGCAAAGTGTAATTCTTGGTATCTGCTTGATTTAGGTTGTAACTTTGTTTTTTATTTGGGAT
Source organism: Bacteroides sp. 90-K9/2 (assembly GCF_047310725.1). Taxonomy (NCBI): domain Bacteria; kingdom Pseudomonadati; phylum Bacteroidota; class Bacteroidia; order Bacteroidales; family Bacteroidaceae; genus Bacteroides; species Bacteroides sp. 90-K9/2. Next base: position 59,189 of record NZ_JBCGVL010000015.1, on the reverse strand, counting down.
AGTATAATTGCTAAAAACGTTACTCTGTTCTGAAACTTTAGAGAATCAATGCATTATAGTCTCTCTAAAAATCTTTATATTTGCAGACCGTTTGAAAATGATAGTGAATAATAACAATACAATAACTTAAAAACAACCAAAATCAGATGAAGCAGGATATGATTGTTATCCTTGACTTGGGTAGTCATGAGAATACGGTATTGGCTCGCGCCATCCGTGCATTAGGAGTTTATAGTGAGATTTATCCTCACGATATCACAGTAGAAGAACTGAAAGCATTGCCCAATGTAAAGGGTATTATTATCAATGGTGGCCCGAATAATGTAATCGATGGCGTTGCTATTGATATAAATCCGGCTATCTATACTTTGGGAATTCCTGTCATGGCTGCAGGACATGATAAAGCGACTTGTGAAGTGAAGTTGGCAGAGTTTACAGATGATATCGAGGCTATAAAGGCTGCAGTAAAGTCTTTTGTTTTCGATACTTGTAAAGCCGAAGCTAACTGGAACATGAAGAACTTTGTCAATGACCAGATAGAATTGATTAAGCGTCAGGTGGGTGATAAGAAGGTATTGTTGGCTTTGTCGGGTGGAGTTGATAGTTCTGTGGTAGCTGCTTTACTTCTGAAAGCTATTGGTAACAATCTGGTATGCGTACATGTTAATCATGGTTTGATGCGTAAGGGAGAGTCTGAAGATGTGGTTGAGGTATTCAGTAACCAGTTGAAGGCAAATCTTATTTATGTAGATGTAACCGATCGTTTCCTGAATAAGCTGGCTGGTGTAGAAGATCCGGAGCAGAAACGTAAGATTATTGGTGGCGAGTTTATTCGTGTGTTCGAAGAAGAAGCGCGTAAGCTGAATGGTATTGATTTCTTAGGTCAAGGTACTATTTATCCGGATATTGTGGAAAGTGGAACGAAAACTGCTAAAATGGTGAAATCTCACCATAATGTAGGTGGTTTGCCCGAAGATTTAAAATTCCAACTTGTAGAACCATTGCGCCAATTATTTAAAGATGAAGTTCGTGCTTGTGGTTTGGAGCTAGGTTTACCTTATGAAATGGTTTACCGTCAACCGTTCCCTGGACCTGGTTTGGGCGTACGTTGTTTGGGTGCTATTACACGTGAACGTTTGGAGGCAGTACGTGAATCCGATGCCATTCTGCGTGAAGAGTTCCAACTTGCCGGACTGGATAAAAAAGTATGGCAATACTTTACCGTAGTGCCTGATTTTAAATCCGTGGGGGTACGTGACAATGCTCGTTCTTTTGATTGGCCGGTTATTATTCGCGCTGTCAATACGGTGGATGCTATGACGGCTACTATTGAGCCGATTGATTGGCCTATCCTGATGAAGATAACAGACCGCATTCTGAAAGAAGTGAAGAATGTAAATCGCGTTTGTTATGATATGTCGCCGAAACCTAATGCGACTATAGAGTGGGAATAGGGAGACTTTTTAAATGATATTTCGATAGCCTCAATTTTTAGTAAGTTGAGGCTATTTTTATTGTTCAACGTTGGCTTCTGGTAGAAATTTGACGCTTGCGCAAACCATAGCGCAAACCGGAGCTAAAAAAGAAAAAGGCACCCAGAAGTGGAAGCCTCCCAAATGCCTTATTCTTATCAAGTAGCGGGACCCGGGATTGAACCGGGGACCTCATGATTATGAATCATGCGCTCTAACCAGCTGAGCTATCCCGCCATCGTTTCTCGATTGCGGGTGCAAAGATAGATGATTTTTTATAATCTCCAAAACAATTCATAACTTTTTTGTGTTTTTTCTTTAAGAAAGCTCTTTATTTTCCCTATGAATAGGGAGTTTGGGGCTTGATAATGAAAGAATAAATAATAAAGTGTCTGATTTATGCGATGTATTTAGAAAAAAGTATTTATCTTGGCACACGTAAAAACAATTCGAAATTGCTATGAAAAAGGAAAAGATTCATTTGGAGTATTTGTTGAATGCAACGTCTAAAAATATTCTTTGGGGAGCTATTAGTACACCGACCGGGTTGGAGGACTGGTTTGCAGACAAAGTTATTTCTGACGATAAAATAGTAGAGTTTCATTGGGGCAAGACAGAACAGAGGAAAGCAGAGATTATTGCCATCCGTTCTTTCTCTTTTATCCGCTTCCGTTGGCTGGATGATGAAAACGAACGCGATTATTTTGAAATCAAGATGACTTATAATGAGCTGACTAGTGACTATGTGTTGGAAATTACCGATTTCGCAGAGCCGGATGAAGTAGGCGATATGAAAGAATTGTGGGAGTCACAAGTAGCTAAATTAAGAAGAACTTGTGGTTTTTAGTTAACTTTCAACTAAAAATTTTCGATGCTCCTTTTTTTGTGCTAATTTTGCATCCTAATTGCACGAACCTATTAAGATGCTACGCATAAAGAAATTAGATATATTCATCGTAAAGAGTTTTTTGATGCTCTTTATTGGTACATTCTTCATCTGTCTGTTCATATTCATGATGCAGTTCCTGTGGAGATATGTAGACGAATTGGTCGGAAAAGGGTTGGAGATGAGCGTTATGGCTCAATTCTTCTTTTATTCCGCATTAACATTAGTGCCAGTATCGTTGCCATTAGCAGTGTTACTGGCTTCTTTGATTACTTTCGGTAACTTTGGCGAGCGTTATGAATTACTTGCAATGAAAGCTGCGGGTATTTCTCTACTTAAAATCATGCGTCCGCTCGCTTTCTTTGTTTGCGGACTTGTCGGTGTCTCATTTTATTTCCAAAATGTAGTTGGTCCTATCGCTCAGGCTAAGCTGGGAACCCTGATTCTTTCGATGAAACAGAAATCTCCGGAGTTGGATATTCCGGAAGGAGTTTTCTATTCTGAAATAAAGGATTATAATTTAAAGGTAGCTAAGAAGAACCGGAAGACCGGTATGCTATATGATGTGTTGATTTATAGCATGAAAGATGGGTTTGAGAAAGCACGTATTATATATGCTGATTCCGGACGTTTAGAGATGACAGCGGATAAGCAGCATCTTTGGTTACATTTGTATAGCGGAGATTTATTTGAGAATTTGAGGGCACAAAGTATGAAATCGGAGAATGTACCTTATCGACGCGAGGAATTCCGGGAAAAACATACCATTATTGAGTTTAATTCCGATTTCAATATGGTTGACGGTGAGATCATGGGTAAGCAGTCCAGTGCTAAGGATATGGCACAGTTGCAGAGTTCCATAGATTCAATGACGGTAGTGGGCGACAGTATCGGGCGACAGTATTACAGGGAAGTGGCAGAAGGAAACTTCCGTCCTTCTTATGGATTGACAAAGGAAGATACGATCAAAATAGAAAAGGCGGATATTCATGAATATAATGTAGACAGTCTTTACGAAGTAGCCTCTTTAACGCAGAAACAGAAGGTGATTTCTTCTGCTGTCAGTCGTGCGGAGAATGTGGCCAACGATCTTGGATTCAAGAAATTCACGATGGAGAACAACGATTATAGTATTCGCAAGCATAAGACGGAATGGCATAAGAAGATAACGATTTCACTCTCTTGTCTGTTGTTCTTCTTTATCGGAGCTCCATTGGGGGGAATTATCCGCAAAGGAGGTCTGGGAATGCCGGTAATCGTATCAGTGCTGGTATTTATCATTTACTATATCATTGATAATACAGGATATAAAATGGCCCGTGACGGTAAGTGGATAGTATGGATGGGAATGTGGACAAGTAGTGCGGTTCTTGCCCCATTAGGAGTTTTCCTTACCTATAAATCGAATAAGGATTCTGTGGTACTTAATGCAGATGCTTATATTAACTGGTTCAAAAAGATTGCGGGAATTCGTAGTGTACGTCATATATTTAAGAAAGAAGTGATTATCCATGATCCTGATTACACGCGTCTGACCGGTGATTTGGAACAACTCACTGCAGAGTGTAGGGCGTATGCTGCCAAGAAACGATTGGAAAAAGCGCCGAACTATTTCAAATTATGGATGTCAAGCGAAGATGATAATGAGGTAATGGCTATCAATGAAAAGCTGGAAGCGTTGGTTGAAGAAATGTCCAATACGAAATCTGCCACTTTGATTGGTGCATTAAACAATTATCCGGTTATTTCCGTTTCTGCTCATGTGCGCCCGTTCCATATATATTGGTTGAATTTGGTAGCCGGAGTCATTTTCCCTATCGGTTTATTTTTCTATTTCCGCATCTGGGCGTTCCGCGTTCGTCTGGCTAAGGATATGGAACGGATTATAAAGAACAATGAACAAATTCAATTCATCATACAGAAAATCAATAAATAAGTGTTATGAAAGAGACTATTAAAATGGATAGAATAGAAGATGCGATTGCCGACTTCAAAGAAGGCAAGTTTGTCATAGTAGTGGATGATGAAGACCGCGAAAATGAAGGCGACTTGATTATTGCAGCTGAAAAGATAACTCCCGAGAAAGTGAATTTCATGTTGAAACATGCGCGTGGGGTGCTTTGTGCGCCTGTCACGGTGTCTCGTTGCAAGGAGTTGGATTTGCCGCATCAGGTAAGTGACAATACTTCCGTGTTGGGAACTCCTTTTACGGTTACCATTGACAAACTGGAAGGCTGTACAACAGGTGTTTCTGCTTCCGACCGTGCCGCTACTATTCAGGCGTTGGCCGATCCTGCTTCTACACCGGCAACCTTCGGTCGTCCCGGACACATCAATCCGTTATATGCACAAGAAAAAGGAGTGCTTCGCCGCGCCGGACATACGGAAGCTACGATTGACATGGCTCGTCTGGCAGGACTTTACCCGGCAGGTGCTTTGATGGAAATCATGAGCGAAGATGGAACAATGGCACGTTTGCCTGAACTCCGCCAGATGGCAGATGAACACGGACTGAAACTGATTTCTATTCATGACCTGATTGTTTATCGTTTGAAACAGGAATCCATTGTAGAAAAAGGAGTGGAAGTAAATATGCCTACCGAATACGGAAAGTTCCGTCTGATACCTTTCCGCCAGAAATCAAACGGATTGGAGCATATGGCTATATTTAAAGGTACATGGAGTGAAGACGAGCCTATCCTGGTGCGTGTCCATTCATCTTGTGCTACAGGAGATATCCTTGGTTCGCAGCGCTGTGACTGTGGCGAACAGTTGCATAAAGCGATGGAAATGATCGAAAAAGAAGGAAAAGGTGTGGTGGTTTACCTCAATCAGGAAGGACGCGGCATCGGTCTGATGGAAAAGATGAAAGCATATAAACTTCAGGAAGACGGAATGGACACCGTTGACGCAAATATTTGTCTGGGACACCTTGCCGACGAACGTGATTATGGAGTAGGTGCACAGATTCTTCGTGAACTGGGCGTACACAAAATGAGACTTTTGACAAACAATCCGGTAAAACGTGTTGGTTTGGAAGCCTATGGATTGGAGATTGTAGAAAATGTACCTGTTGAAACAGTTCCTAATCCGTATAATGAGCGATACTTGAGAACGAAGAAAGAAAGAATGGGCCATACTTTACATTTTAATAAGTAAATTGCCAATTTGTTTCCATATATCAAATATTATCGTTTATTTTGCAACGATTTTCACTCAACAACAATAAAATAGATACAAAATGAATCAATTATCAGATCGTTTGAACAGCTTGTCGCCGTCGGCGACGCTTGCCATGTCTCAAAAGAGTAACGAGCTCAAGGCACAGGGTGTTGATGTTATTAACTTAAGTGTAGGAGAACCTGATTTTAATACTCCTGACCACATCAAAGAAGCTGCGAAAAAAGCCATAGATGATAACTTTTCCCGTTACTCTCCGGTACCGGGCTATCCGGCTTTGCGCAATGCTATTGTTGAGAAACTGAAAAAAGAAAACGGTCTTGAATATACAGCCGCCCAGATTTCATGTGCAAATGGTGCAAAACAATCTGTTTGTAATACAATCCTTGTATTGGTAAATCCGGGTGACGAAGTAATCGTTCCGGCTCCTTACTGGGTAAGCTACCCGGAAATGGTGAAAATGGCAGAAGGTACTCCTGTAATCGTTTCGGCAGGTATCGAACAAGATTTCAAGATTACTCCGGAACAGCTGGAAGCTGCTATTACTCCGAAAACGAAAGCTTTGATTCTTTGTTCTCCGTCCAACCCGACAGGTTCGGTATATACAAAAGAAGAATTGGCCGGACTGTCTGCTGTATTGGCTAAACATCCGCAGGTGATCGTAATTGCTGACGAGATTTACGAACATATCAATTACATCGGCGCACATCAAAGTATCGCTCAATTCCCTGAAATGAAGGAACGTACAGTGATTGTAAACGGTGTTTCCAAAGCTTACGCTATGACAGGATGGAGAATCGGTTTTATTGCCGGTCCGGAATGGATTGTAAAAGCGTGCAACAAATTGCAAGGTCAGTACACTTCAGGTCCTTGTTCCGTTTCTCAAAAAGCTGCTGAAGTTGCATATACAGGAACACAGGAACCGGTAAAAGAGATGCAAAAAGCATTCGAACGCCGTCGTGACCTGATTGTGAAATTGGCTAAGGAAGTTCCGGGATTTGAAGTAAACGTTCCGCAGGGTGCTTTCTACTTGTTCCCGAAATGTGATGCTTTCTTTGGAAAGAGCAACGGCGAACGTAAGATTGCAGATTCTGATGATTTGGCAATGTACTTGCTGGAAGAAGCTCACGTGGCTTGTGTAGGTGGTGCTTCTTTTGGTGCTCCTGAATGTATCCGCATGAGTTATGCTACAAGCGATGAAAATATCGTAGAGGCTATTCGTCGTATCAAGGAAGCATTAGCTAAATTGAAATAAGAGTTCACCACAGAGGACTCAGAGGACACAGAGAAGAAACAATGAAAGGATGTGTCATCACCCATATAAATTAGAAATCCCCCTTGCCACAAATGCTTTGTAGCAAGGGGGATTTCACTAAAAGGAGAGTTGTGACACATCCCCAAACTATTTTACTCTGTGTCCTCTGCGTCCTCTGTGGTGAAAAAAAAGGCTGCCTTCCGTAGAAAGCAGCCTGTACATTTTTTGTAGCTTGTATTATTCAGCCGGGTGAATTGCTTCAGACGGACAAACGTCTGCGCAAGTACCACAGTCAGTACATACATCTGGGTTGATAGAATAGATATCACCTTCAGAGATAGCTTCTACCGGACACTCGTCAATACAAGTACCGCAAGCAATACAATCGTCACTAATTACGTAAGCCATTTTTCTAAGATTTAAATTATTAGTACTAATTTCTTCGGCAAAAATAAGGCTTTTATTGATTAGTTGTTATGCTTCTATGATTAAATTGACTTAATTTGTACGTCTTCTAAATAAGCAACCTCCCTATTATCTGCTATATTTTTCGTATTTTTGCATTCAAATTACTAATATATAGCGATTATGCCTTTAAATTTACCCGATAAACTACCTGCGATAGAGCTTTTGAAGGAAGAAAATATTTTCGTGATCGACACTTCCCGCGCTACGCAGCAGGATATTCGTCCGCTACGGATTGTGATTCTGAACCTGATGCCGTTGAAGATTACAACGGAAACAGACTTGGTGCGCTTACTTTCGAATACCCCTCTTCAGGTGGAGATTTCGTTTATGAAGATCAAGAGCCACACGTCGAAGAATACGCCGATAGAACACATGAAAACGTTCTATACGGATTTCGACCAGATGCGTCATGAGAAGTATGATGGTATGATTATCACCGGAGCCCCTGTAGAACAGATGGACTTCGAGGAGGTGACCTATTGGGATGAAATTACGGAAATCTTTGATTGGGCACGCACGCACGTCACTTCTACCTTATATATATGTTGGGCTGCACAGGCCGGATTGTATCATCATTATGGAGTTCCAAAATATCCGTTGGAAAAGAAGATGTTCGGCATCTTTGAACATCGCGTACTGGAACCTTTCCATTCCATCTTCCGTGGTTTTGACGATTGTTTCTATGTGCCGCATAGCCGTCATACGGAAGTGCGCAGGGAAGACATTCTGAAAGTTCCGGAACTGACGTTGCTTTCCGAATCGAAAGAAGCCGGTGTCTATATGGCAATGGCACGGGGCGGACGTGAGTTCTTTGTCACGGGACACTCTGAATATTCTCCGCTGACACTGGATGCGGAATACCGCCGTGACTTGGATAAAGGCCTGCCAATAGAGATCCCTCGCAATTATTATATAGACGATGATCCTGAAAAAGGCCCGTTGGTACGTTGGCGTGCCCATGCCAATTTGTTGTTCTCCAACTGGTTGAACTACTTTGTTTATCAGGAAACACCTTACAACATTAATGATATTAAATGATAAAGCAGCGTAAAATAGAACTTCTCGCTCCGGCGAAAAACCTGGAATGTGGTATTGAAGCTATCAACCATGGTGCAGATGCTGTATATATCGGTGCTCCGAAATTCGGAGCCCGTGCGGCAGCTGTGAACTCATTGGAAGATATTGAAGCATTGGTGCAGCATGCTCATTTGTATAATGCACGTATTTATGTCACGGTCAATACGATTCTGAAAGAAGAAGAGTTGAAAGAGACGGAGGAGATGATTCATGCACTTTATCGGATTGGTGTCGATGCACTGATTGTACAGGATATGGGAATCACGAAACTGAACCTTCCTCCGATACCGCTTCATGCCAGTACGCAAATGGACAACCGTACGCCGGAAAAAGTGAAATTCCTTTGGGAAGCAGGTTTCCGTCAAGTGGTGTTGGCGCGGGAGTTATCGTTGCGTGAAATAAAGAAGATTCATGAAAGCTGTCCGGAAGTACCTTTAGAAGTATTTGTACATGGGGCGCTTTGTGTCAGCTATAGCGGGCAATGTTATGTCAGTCAGGCCTGTTTCGGTCGTAGTGCCAATCGTGGAGAGTGTGCACAATTCTGCCGTCTACCTTTTAGTCTGGTAGATGCGGACGGGAAAGTGATTGTTAAAGACAAACATCTGCTTTCCCTGAAAGATATGAATCAAAGCGACGAACTGGAACAACTACTGGATGCCGGAGCTTCTTCATTCAAAATAGAGGGACGACTGAAAGACGTATCTTATGTGAAGAATGTAACGGCCGCTTATCGTCAGAAGCTGGATGCAATCTTTGCCCGTCGTCCGGAATATGTACGTGCTTCTTCGGGTACGTGTCGTTTCGAATTTAAACCACAACTCGACAAGAGTTTTAGTCGTGGATTTACTCATTATTTCTTGCACGGACGTGATAAAGAGATTTTCTCTTTCGACACTCCTAAATCGCTGGGCGAAGAGATGGGAACCATGAAGGAGTCCCGTGGCAACTATCTGACAGTTGCCGGACTTAAATCTTTTAACAATGGAGACGGTGTCTGCTATATCGACGAACAGGGTCGCTTGCAGGGTTTCCGCATCAACCGGGTGGACAGCAACAAACTCTATCCGCAGGAGATGCCCCGTATCAAGCCTCGCACTACATTGTACCGTAATTTCGATCAGGAATTTGAGCGAATCCTTTCCCGCAAATCTGCCGAAAGGAAGATCGCAGTGAAAATCTTGCTTGCCGACAACAATTTCGGTTTCTCTCTGACATTGACTGACGAAGATGATAATAGCGTTACAATCACTCTCCCTCGTGAGAAAGAACTTGCCCGGACTCCACAGACGGACAATCTGAAAACGCAACTGTCCAAACTGGGGAATACACCTTTTGAAGCAAAAGAAATAGAAATATCCTTTACCGGGAACTGGTTTTTGCCGGCTTCAGTGTTAGCTGATTTCCGCAGACAGGCAATCGACCGGTTAATAACTGCCCGTCGAATCAATTATCGTCAGGAATTGGCAGTATGGAAGCCAACGAGTCATGCTTTCCCGCAAACGACATTAACATATCTGGGGAATGTAATGAATACTCGTGCAGCTTCTTTCTATCAGGAGCATGGGGTACAACAGGTAGCCGCAGCGTACGAAAAAGAAGCAGTGGAAGATGCGGTACTGATGTTCTGCAAACATTGTTTGCGTTATAGCATGGGCTGGTGTCCTATCCATCAACGGGTACGTTCACCTTATAAAGAGCCTTACTATCTGGTATCGAATGACGGCAAACGTTTTCGTCTGGAATTTGATTGTAAGAATTGTCAAATGAAAGTAAAGGCTGCGCAATGAGAATCATTTTTCACCACAGAGGACGCAGAGGACACAGAGGATATAGTGAAGGTAACATCTTCACTCATTCTTCTGATACAGACTGTTTGCGTGTTTTTGGGAAAAAGTGTAGAAAGTTTCTCTCTTTTCCTTTTTTTCCCCTTTTACCCTCTGTGTCCTCTGCGTCCTCTGTGGTGAAAACTGTGATGAAAACTGTGATGAACTTACTACTATGTTTATTTTTGCTCTCATCCTGTTATTATAAAGCCCCGGCTCTGGATTCGGAAGAACTGTCGAAGAAGACGAAAGACTCGTTGACCTACTTGTACGAGCGGCATTATACCTGGAATACAAATCTGGAAGTAGTCGATGATTCCATCTCTTTGGAATGTCTTCCGATAAAAGATACTTTTATTCAGTTGAATAAAGGGGATAGGGTAGTGGTGGCAGAGTTTGCGGTTCATCCTGCCGATAGTGTAGACAGTATTTGGGTGAAGCTGGCTCATACACAGGATGAACAGGGCTGGATACGTGAAAAAGAACTCAAAACATCATTTGTGCCGACTGATAGTATTTCGCAGGCCATTCATCTTTTCAGTGATACACATGCTTCTTATTTTATTATAATCTTCGCTTTATTCGTTGGTGTATATCTGTTTCGTGCTTTTCGTCGAAAGCAATTGCAGATGGTCTATTTTAATGATATAGATAGTGTTTATCCATTATTTCTCTGTTTGTTGATGGCTTTCAGTGCAACGATTTACGAATCAATGCAGGTCTTTGTGCCGGAAACGTGGGAGCATTTTTATTTCAATCCTACTTTGTCGCCATTCAAAGTTCCTTTTATTCTCTCTGTCTTCTTGTTGAGCATCTGGTTGTTTTTGATAGTCGCTTTGGCGGTGCTGGATGATTTGTTTCGACAGTTGACTCCCGCTGCGGCTATTTTTTATTTGCTAGGGTTGATGTCCTGCTGTATTTTCTGCTATTTCTTCTTTATCCTGATGACACATATTTATATCGGTTATCTGTTTCTTGCCTTTTTTATGCTGGTTTTTGCGAAGAAAGTCTGTCGGAACATTGGGTATAAGTATCGTTGTGGACGTTGCGGGGAAAAAATGAAGCAAAAAGGTATATGCCCCCATTGTGGAGCGATTAACGAGTGATTTTATTATCTGTTTTATTTCTGAATAACTTTTCAAATGATGAAAATCAGGTCTACTGAAATAAAAGATCTCCCTTTAGTGATGGAGATTTATGACTATGCCCGTGCTTTTATGCGTGCAACCGGGAACACGACCCAATGGATTGACGGCTATCCGTCTGAAGCATTGATTCGTCAGGAAATTGAAGAGAGCCATAGCTTTGTCTGTGTCGGTGAACAAGGAGAAATCTTGGGAACTTTTTGTTTCATACTAGGTGAGGATCCTACTTACCAACAGATTTATGAAGGTGCATGGCTCAATGACGAACCTTATGGAGTAATTCACCGATTGGCAACGAACGGAAAGCAGAAAGGGGTGTCGGAAGCTTGTCTGGACTGGTGTTTTCAACGTTGGCCTAATGTCCGGGTAGATACTCATCGGGATAATAAGGTCATGCAACATATACTGACGAAGTATGGCTTTCAACGTTGCGGCATCATTTATGTTAAGAATGGGACGGAACGTATTGTTTATCAGATGAAGCGTTTGCATGGTGGGGTGGAGGAATCTGATCGTACTGAAGTATAGGTCAGGTACGTTGGATGATGAACGAAGCAGTCTTAGGTATAAGCAAACTGATAGCAAGCAGTAGGTAAACTAATGCCGAAGCATTGATAAAGTTCCGGTAAGGTGCCGGTATAGTTGTGGTAAGGTGCCGCTATCTTTACCTTCCCACGGTCGTGGTAACTTCTTCCCACAGTCGTGACGAGATCCTCCCACGGCCGTGGAGAGATGCGACCACGGCTGTGGAGAGTTAAGGATAGCGTAGGTCTGACAGAACAATACCGATTGGGTAAATTAAGTATAACGGCTTTATAATGCAAACTTCATAGGGACATACGTTCTTCTATCCCGTATTTTATGCTGTTAATCTACAAAGAGACAGGCTGACAATAAAAGTCCGAATCTTTTATTGTCAGCCTGTTTTTGGTTATTGTCAGCGCTTATTGTCAGCCGTTAATGTACTGAAAATCATTGCTCTGTATGGATAAAAACCTTTGGCTGACAATAAAAAGACTAAATAATATCCTTATGAGTAAAAATGATTAGAAGCGGCAGCGAAGATCTACTCCAAATTGCATTGGGCGTCCTTTCTGCATGAAACCTTTGTTCATTGTTTCGAAATAGAAGGCCGCATAGTCTTTATTCAGGAAGTTGCGTGCCCAGAAACTAATCATTGCATCACCGATTTCCAGATTCGTTCTCCAGTTGAGCGTGCCATAGAAGGATTGGCTGACGTCGTTTTGTTCAGTCCAGTAGATACGTCCGGCAGCATTATAGTTCGCTTGGAGCACAACCCGGTCGAAGATAGAACGTGGGCTGCAGGTGATCGCATATTCTCCACCGATATTTAATGTATGCTTGGGAACGAAAGGGACATATTTGCCATTATAATCCGCAGTTACTTTGGAACTGCCATCTTTTTGTCCTTCTGTAATTACATAATCAGTAAAGGTGGCATAGGTATATCCGTAACTGGCATTCAGACTAAGTTCTTTAGTCACGCTGGCACGAAGAGATGCTTCTGCACCATAACTACGGCTTTTTCCCGCATTGATGGTAATACGTCCCAAACCGCTTTCTGCAAATTGAGAGAGTTGTTGGTCGCGGGTGTCCATATAAAATGCTGCAAGATCAGCCCAAAGCCTACCTTCCCACAACGTAAGATGACTGCCCACTTCGTAGTTCCACGAATATTCGGGTTTGTACGTAGTAGACGTTTTTACATTAATCTCTTTGGCCGGTACCATTTGGTCCATCATTTTTATGATGGTTGCCCCCCATGTGGCATCTTGCCCTATTGTCGGACTTTCTTTAATGGCATTCATCATCGAGTTGGTCAATTCTGTTTGTGATAAGTCAGAGAACATCTGGATATTATATCCTCCCGAACGATATCCCCGGGTAACGGTGGCATACACATTATTTTGGTTCTTCCATTCATATTGAATAGCGAATTTAGGGAGAAGTTGTACATAGTCAGTCGATAGCTTGCCTACGAAAGAGGCCGGAGCTTTCATATTCTGATCGGACAAGTTTATTGAGTTGGGACCCATAGCTAAGTGAAAATCAAAGCCAAAGTCTACAGGAGTACTAAGGGAATTGTACTTCATACTGATCTTTTCGTAATCGAGTCGGAGTCCCGCTGTAACGGACAGTCCTTCGATAAATAGGTTGTTGAAAGTAGACTGATGATAAAGTGCGCCGCTAAGAGTCGGGGTATCGAAGGTTCCTCCTACACTTAGTGTCGGGTTATGTACGGTCATTCCCATAGTAGGTGCACCGGGTTTGGAGGCAATCTCTTCAAAAGCGGAATTGGCGTTATTTTCAATCATCGTTTTCACTCCTTCTTCTTTGAACAGAACGGGACCTGTGGTATGTAGCCATTGGTAGAATCCGAAAGCTCCCGTAGTCCATTGCCATCTCTTTCCGGGTTTGGCTTTCAAGACAATTTCTTCGGAAATGGTATTTGCCCTTTGCTTTTGCTCGATATTAAAGATATCTCTTTCTGTGAAGTCCTGATCGAGGAACATACGGTCATTCAGGTTCTGATAACCTGTCACGGCACTCAATATAAAGTTACAGGCTTGATATTCGATGTTGACACCAGAATTGAGCAATCCACGGCGGTAACTGCTGCGGTCGTTATATGAAATTTTACCGATGTAGTCTGCCCGGTCCTCTGTAATTTCTTTACCCTTTTCTTTAGCTTTGGCTATGCCGTTTTGAGTAATCCCGGTATAGTAGTACGGATACCCGCCCTGGTCGCTATATTCATAGTTCACGGTCATGTCTATTTTCAGATTAGATGTCGGCAGGTAAATCCCACGAAAACGTCCGCCTCCGGCGTTGCTTTTGTCGACTTTTTCATTGTTCCGTGCAGAGTTTTCAAAGAAGCCGCCCGTGTGTTCGTAGAAACCTCCGGTAGAAAAAGCAAAGCGGTCGGATATACGGTGATAATGGGTGAGTGAAACGTTATAATTATTGTAAGTTGCTGCTCCCATGCGAATATCGGTACCTTGATAAGTGAAAGGCGATTTTGTGTGCACCTTGATAAGTCCTCCCATCGTGTTACGTCCGTAGAGGGTACCTTGTGGCCCGCGAAGAATATCAATACGTTCGATATCAGCATAGTTGAAGTCGAAAGCGGATTTGTCGATATAAGGGATATTGTCTACATAAAGTCCTACGGACGGAGTATTGATGCGTGAGCCGATTCCGCGGATATAAATCGAAGTAGTCAGTTTGGAACCGTAGTCAGGGATAAACAGATTGGGAACAATACCTGTCAGGTTCTTTACGGAATTTACCTGATTGGCGCGCATATTCTCCTGTGATAAGACGGTGGCGGCTACCGGCAGATCACGCAGTTTACGGTTTTCTTTCGGAGTAGCAATCACTACCACCTCTTCGATGTCTACTATTTTTAGTGAGTCTTTGGGGAAATCTTCAGCCCATGCTGTCCCTGTCGTCAGGAGCATGAGGGCAATCATAATCTTTTTTGTCTTCATCTGCTGTTAATTTATCTGGTGCAAAGTAACGGCAAATATAGATGACGGTCAATCCTCATTTATTAGGATTTGATTCACCACAGAGGACGCAGAGGACACGAAGGTATGATTCTTAAATTTTATATCCTCTGTGTCCTCTGCGTCCTCTGTGGTGAATCAGATTCGGTCGGCTTCGATATATCCGTTCATTACAGCATAAATAGTCAGCCCGGAGACGGACTTAATGCCTAATTTCTCCGTGATATTTTTTCGGTGAGTGATAACGGTAGTCAGGCTGATATTCAGTTTATCTGCTATTTCTTTGTTGATTAATCCTTTGGTTATCAGTACGAGCACTTCTATTTCACGGGCAGATAGAATTTCCTGATGAGGCTGCATCGGAGGCATGGGCGGCATATCTTTTACCGGATAACCGTCGTGGTGAGCATGTTGGTGAAGTTTCAATATATTTTTTACCAGCTCTTCTTCGGATTCGTGAATGTTGAGTACAGGTACGCCGGACAGTTGGAATTGCGGACTGTCGCTTGCCAATACAATCGTTTTTCGTTTCCGGGGGAGAAAGAAAGCGTTGTGCTCCACGTAAATCTGTGCGGAAATGAAATAGTGGGCATACATATCCGGAGTATCGTCCATCAGTTCGCTGAAGTGATGGAAAGTCCGTATGGTCGCCATAGGAATCATTTCCTCCAAGATTCCTTTCAGACCGAGAGAGGTCAATGTATTGGCTTCTATAATTGCTATTTCGGGTTGATAATTCATTTTAGTCTAGTTTTAATTAATGATTGAAATAGTTGGCTACTGCTTCCGCACATCGTTCGCCGTCCACCCCGGCAGACACAATTCCTCCGGCATAGCCTGCGCCTTCTCCGCAAGGAAATAATCCGCGAACGGTGACATGTTGCAGAGTATCCTTATCGCGTATGATACGAACGGGAGAAGAAGTTCGTGTCTCCACACCAATCATTACTGCCTCATTAGTCAGGAACCCGTGACTGCTTCGTCCGAATTGTTGGAAACCAAGAGATAGCCTTTTATTAATAAATGATGGCATCCAGAAATGAAGTGGAGACGAAATCAATCCCGGACTATAGGATGACTCGGGCAGATCGTAACTCAATTTCTTGCGGGTAAAATCCAGCATGCGTTGTGCTGGAGCAGTCTGTCGTCTGCCTCCCTGCAACCAGCATTGACGTTCCAATTCCTCTTGAAAGTGAAGAACAGATAGTAACTGTGAATTAATCTCTGAAAGTTGTGAACTTTTCAAATTCGGATTCAGTGCCATCAGCTGCTCATCTTGTTTCGCAGCCAACTCTTCATTCCTCATTTTTAATTCTTCATTTTCCAAATCCTCCGGTTGAATTTCCACTACCATTCCCGAATTGCTCCACCGTGACCCACGGTTGGCAGGAGACATTCCGTTCACTACCACTTGTTCCGGTCCGCTGGCGGCAGGAACGATGAAACCTCCGGGACACATACAGAAACTATATACTCCTCTGCCTTCTGCCTGTGTTACAAAGCTGTATTCAGCAGCGGGCAGGTATTTGCCCCGTCCATTCTTATTATGGTATTGTATTTGATCGATCAACATTGCCGGATGTTCCAGACGTACTCCGACAGCGATTCCTTTCGCCTCAATCGTCACATTATTGGCAGCCAGCCAACGATATACATCTCTTGCCGAATGTCCGGTTGCCAGTATCACAGGTCCGAGAAAGGTCTTTCCTGTATTTGTTTCGATACCTTTGACTTCACCGTTCTCAATAATCAATGCATCCATTCGTGTCTGGAAATGTACTTCTCCACCGCATTCGATAATGGTATTCCGCATATTTTCAATGACACGTGGCAATTTGTCTGTTCCGATATGCGGATGCGCATCCACCAATATCGAAGTCGAAGCTCCATGCTGGCAAAATACATTCAGAATCTTATCTACATTTCCTCTCTTCTTGCTCCGGGTGTAGAGTTTCCCATCCGAATAAGCTCCTGCACCTCCTTCTCCGAAACTGTAATTCGATTCCGGATCAACAGTGTGTTCCCTGCTGATTTGTGCCAGATCTTTCTTACGTTCGCGCACGTCTTTTCCACGTTCGATGACAATAGGACGTAATCCGAGTTCAACGAGGCGTAAGGCAGCGAATAGCCCGCCGGGACCTGCGCCAACGACAATCACTTGCGGTTTTCCTTCTACATTATTATATATAGTATGTTCGTACTCATCTTCTTGCGGCATTTCCTTGATGTATGCCCTCACCTTCAGATTGACGAAGATAGTCCGCTGGCGTGCGTCAATACTCCGTTTCAAAATTCGGGTAGCGGTGATGTCACGCAGATTCAGACCTTTTTCTTTAGAAAGATATTCCTTTAATTTCTGTTCGTTTGCAGCAATTTCGGGAAGTATACGGAGTTGGTATTCTTGTATCATATATTTTTTACCACAGAGGACACAGAGGTCACAGAGTTTAATTTTTTAGATAATAAAACGTTTGATTCCTTGTTTTAAATGGGGTACATTGAAATTTAGTAATAATCCATATTTCAGGTTACTAAGTTTCATGTACGTTAGTAATTGGGCAGAATGTACCGGTTGCAGTGTTTCCACGCTTTTCAGTTCTATAATGAGTTGATTATCTATCAACAAATCTATTCTGTAATCTGTATCTAATTGGGTTCCTTTATAGATTATAGGTAATTTCTTTTGCCTTTCTACATCTATGGCGTTTGCTCTCAATTCATAAAATAAGCAGCTCTCGTATGTACTTTCAAGCAAACCTGCTCCCAATTGAGTATGCACCTCAAAAGCTAATCCCGGCACTCTACTCGTTAAATTATTAATATCTTCTATCATCATTTACTTACTTGATTAATCACTCCTCTGTGTCCTCAGTGTCCTCTGTGGTGAATCTAACCGAATAAAGCCCTGAACGCCTCTTCCACTTTTCTCACCGGCACTAATTCAATCTTAAGCTTTTGAGTATCAATCCCCTGCAGATTATATTTCGGCAACAAGAAACGTTTGAAACCTAACTTTTCAGCCTCACCAATACGCTGCTCAATCCGATTCACAGGACGTATCTCTCCCGACAGACCGATTTCTCCCGCCATGCAAACTTCCGGTTCAATGGCTGCATCCATATTGGAAGAAAGGATCGCACTGATAACCGGCAGGTCGATAGCCGGGTCATTCACTTTCAGTCCTCCGGCAATATTCAGAAACACATCTTTCTGTGCCAACTTAAATCCCACGCGCTTTTCGAGAACAGCCAGCAGCATATTCATTCTTCTCAAATCGAAACCGGTTGCCGAACGTTGCGGATTTCCGTAGACTGCAGAGCTTACCAAAGCCTGTGTCTCAATCAAGAACGGTCGAATCCCCTCAATGGCGGAAGCAATGGCTACCCCGCTCATCCCTTCATGATCCTGACTTAGCAAAAGTTCGGAAGGATTACTCACTTGGCGCAACCCATCCTGACGCATTTCATAAATACCTAATTCTGCCGTACTACCGAAACGATTCTTGATACTGCGTAGAATACGATACATATAATGTTGGTCGCCTTCAAATTGAAGAACAGTATCTACGATATGTTCCAACACTTTAGGTCCTGCAATACTTCCTTCCTTATTAATGTGTCCGATCAGCAATACAGGCGTATGCGTTTCTTTCGCAAAACGAAGAATGGACGCCGAACACTCTCTGACTTGCGCTATACTTCCGGGAGACGATTCGATACTTTCGGTGGAAATAGTCTGTATAGAGTCGATAATCACTAAATCGGGATTCGTATTCTTGATATGCACATAAATCTGTTCGAGTGAAGTCTCGCAAACGATCAGGCAATCGCTGGAAGTGTCAGAGAGACGGTCGGCACGAAGTTTCAGCTGTCGTGCACTCTCTTCACCGGATACATAAAGAATCTTCTTTTCCGGCATGTGCAGTACGGTCTGCATGACGAGCGTCGATTTACCGATTCCCGGTTCGCCGCCTATCAAGACAAGAGAACCCTGTACAAGTCCGCCCCCCAATACACGATTCAGTTCATCATCGTGCATATTGATGCGTGGTTCGTCGTCTGCCTCTATGTCGCTAAGCGCCAGTGGCTTGGGCTTCTGTGTTTCAATGCCCGACACCGGACGGCGGTTAGTGGGTTCTTTCCGTACGATTTCCTCAACATACGTATTCCATTCTCCACACGACGGACATTTACCCACCCATTTCGGTGAATCCTGTCCGCAATTACTGCATACATATACGGTTTTCTCTTTTGCCATATTCTTGCTCCTTCAATATAAAAATCCGAATGTCCAAAGTGGAATCTTGTTTCCGGCGGAATATTCAATATCATCTGCAGCGATAAATCCCTGCTGACTATTGGCTATCTGTTTCCCGTCTTTACTTTTTCCTCCGACTTCTATCGTATATTTGCTGTCTATTGTATAGTCTGCACTGCGTGTGCAATATTCTACACGATGTTGATAGGAGAGTTGGTTTACCATGAACACTTCTCTCAATGTACTTTTGTTTACATCCTTAAAGGTCAATGCATAAAGCAGGTTGGTATTTTCCATATAAATCTTATCCGGCTTTTGTAGTTTCTTGATAGAATCATTATCCGAATAAAGAAGGTGGATTAATTTAGCCCTGTCCAGATATTGTAGATAAGCCAGAATAGTAGTCCGTGAAAGTTCCGCCATGGCGGAAAGTTTGGTGATATCCACCATAAAGGGCACTTCGGAGGAGAGGATTCCCAGCAGGCTTTTTAGTTTACGTACGTTACTGATATCCACTCCACATTGCTGTGGAAGTTCGATTTCAAGTATCAGGTTTGCTATATTTTCGATGCGTGTATAGTATTCCGCATTTCCTTCCAGATAAAAAGGATAGTATCCATGTTTCAAATAATCTTCAAAATAGGCAAGAGGGCGGCATTGGGAATTTACTGCATTACAGATTCCATCACTGTTGTCCAGTATCTCTTCCAGTGTATAAGGGCGGATTTGAATCTGATGGAATAAGTGCAGATATTCACGGTAGGATAGCCCCTGCATATTATATGATATGCATCGGCGGGATAAGTCGGCTTCCGCATTCAGAAGTTGTAGTAAGGATGAACCGGTAAATACTATTTTCAGTTCAGGAAACTCATCATATATGTTTTTGATTTCTTTGCTCCACGACGGATATTTGTGTACTTCGTCCAGAAAGAGGCACTTTCCTCCTTTCAGGTAAAACTGTTCGGCAAGTTCGCTAAGAGAATGTTGCGTGAAATATAGACTGTCCAAACTCGTATATAAGGCACTTTGGCTATCATTCGCATAATGAAGTTTTAAGTATTGAAGCATTAAAGTAGTTTTTCCGACTCCACGGGCTCCTCGGATAGCAATCAGGCGGTTATCCCAGTTGATTGTATCCATCAAGCTCCTGATATATGCGGTAGAAGTAGCCGTTAATAGCCTTTTGTATCTTCTGATGAGTGTATCCATATCTTAATATGTTTTCTATGGAAGACAAAAATAGACATAATTTGTTCAACGTGCAAAACAAATTCAGATTAAATCTGTTCAACGTATAAAACAAATAGAAGATTACAGCGTTATCTCTCCTGCTATCGAACGGTTCATCCGGTCGCGTACCTCATCCGGGGTATATCCATGTCCCAGTAAGAACATTAATTTGGTGACTGCCGATTCTGTTGTACTGTCATATCCGGAGACAACGCCTGCCTGCAACAACTGATATCCCGTTTCGTAACGTTCCATTTCTACCATTCCTGCGCTGCATTGTGTCACGTTGACAATCACAATTCCACGCTCACTCGCCTGACAGAGCCGGCGTATAAACCATTCCTTCCGGGGAGCATTCCCCGAGCCGTATGTTTCGAGCACCACCGCCTTTAAACCTTCAATCCCCAGAATGGTGGCAATTACATTTTCCTGGATGCCCGGAAAGAGCTTCAGTACCACTATATTGGTATCCAGCAAATAGTGCGGTTTCAATTCCCGCTCTTCCCCATTTCCGTGAATCTGCACATTATTATATTTAATATGGATTCCCGCTTCCGCCAATACCGGATAATTGAAAGAACGGAACGCGTTGAAGTTTTCCGCATTCATCTTTGTTGTACGGTTTCCCCGCATCAGGTGATTTTCAAAGAAGATGCATACTTCCGGCACTAGCGCCCTTCCTTCCTTGTTTCGTGCGATGGCAATCTCGATACTGGTCATCAGATTTTCCTTTCCGTCCGTGCGGAGTACGCCGATGGGAAGCTGTGAGCCTGTGAGGATAATAGGTTTGTCCAGTCCTTCCAGCATAAAACTTAGTGCGGAAGCGGTATAAGCCATCGTGTCCGTTCCGTGCAGGATGACGAAGCCGTGGTAACGATTGTAGTTGTCATGAATAATGCGTACCAGCTTCCGCCACATATCCGGTTCCATATCCGACGAATCCATCGGAGGATCAAACTGATAGGTGTCAATTGGGAAATTGAACTTTTGCAGTTCGGGGATATACTTTTGCAGTTGCTCGAAGTTAAAGTTCTCCAGAGCACCTGTCGCGGCATTCTCAATCATACCAATTGTTCCACCGGTGTATATTAACAATACGGAAGTATTTAATGGGTTCATAAGCTGATTTTGTGCGATTGTTTTCGCAAATATAAGAATAGATTTGATAAATAAGTAACAAAATGTCATAAAAGTAAAGGCGAATGACCGGATAAAGAAAAGGCGGAAGATTCTTTTTATCAGAAAAAAACCGAAAAAAGTGATAGATTGAACGTTTTTATTATTACTTTTGCGACACTTATCAAAAACAAGAGTAGAAACAAGGACTATGATGAAGTACTATCCGCATACAGTCACATCCATGTGTACCATGACCCTTAGGGGTTAATGGATAGTTTTTGTGTATCTACGTGATTCACGCTTGTATATACGAATAAAATTGAATTTGAATTTTATTCGTAAACAACCAATCGTTCTGTAAAAAGCAAACTGCAGGACATTGCATTTAAATAAGTATCTTCATGAAAGTAATGAAATTCGGCGGAACATCCGTAGGTTCCGTGAACAGCATTTTAAGCGTAAAGAGAATTGTAGAGTCGGCAAATGAGCCGGTAATCGTAGTTGTTTCCGCATTGGGAGGCATCACTGACAAATTGATAAATACATCGAAGATGGCGGCAGTGGGAGATTCAGCCTATGAGGGTGAGTTCCGTGAAATCGTTTACCGTCATGTGGAGATGATTAAGGAGGTGATTCCTGCCGGAGAAAAGCAAGTATCGTTGCAACGTCAGGTTGGCGAGCTGCTGAACGAATTGAAGGATATCTTTCAGGGAATTTACCTGATTAAAGACCTTTCTCCGAAGACTTCGGATACAATCGTCAGCTATGGTGAACGCCTTTCATCGATCATCGTCACCGAACTGATTGAGGGAGCAAAATGGTTTGATTCGCGCACTTTTATCAAGACGGAAAGAAAACATAGCAAGCACACGCTAGATACAGAATTGACTAATAAATTGGTGAAAGAGGCTTTCCATTCTATTCCTAAAGTAGCACTGGTACCGGGATTCATCTCTTCGGATAAAACAACAGGGGATGTAACAAACCTCGGACGCGGTGGCTCGGACTATACGGCTGCCATTATTGCTGCGGCGCTGGATGCGGCAAGCCTGGAAATCTGGACAGACGTAGACGGATTTATGACGGCTGATCCGCGTGTCATTTCGACTGCTTATACCATTACGGAATTGAGTTACGTAGAAGCGACCGAACTTTGTAACTTCGGCGCAAAGGTGGTTTATCCGCCGACTATCTATCCCGTATGTCACAAGAATATCCCTATTCTAATAAAGAATACATTCAACCCGGATGGAGTGGGAACGGTTATCAAACAAGAAGTTTCCAATCCGCAGAGCAAGGCTATCAAGGGTATTTCCTCCATCAACGACACAAGTTTGATTACTGTTCAGGGGCTTGGTATGGTAGGTGTGATCGGTGTGAACTACCGTATCTTTAAAGCATTGGCAAAGAACGGAATCAGCGTGTTCCTCGTGTCACAGGCTTCCTCGGAAAACAGTACTTCTATCGGTGTGCGTAATGCCGATGCCGACCTGGCTTGTGAAGTGCTGAACGAGGAATTTGCGAAAGAGATAGAGATGGGCGAGATTTCTCCGATTCTGGCGGAAAGAAATCTGGCAACAGTGGCTATCGTAGGTGAGAACATGAAACATACACCGGGTATCGCAGGTAAACTTTTCGGTACACTGGGACGTAATGGTATCAACGTTATCGCTTGCGCACAGGGAGCTTCGGAAACCAATATCTCTTTTGTTGTCGATTTCAAATCCTTGCGTAAATCATTGAACGTAATCCACGACTCTTTCTTCCTCTCCGAATATCAGGTATTGAACCTCTTTATTTGTGGTGTCGGTACGGTAGGTGGCAGCTTGGTAGAACAGATTCGTTGCCAGCAACAGAAGCTGATGATGGAAAACGGACTGAAACTTCATGTGGTAGGTATCATTGATGCCTCCAAGGCAATGTTCAGCCGTGAAGGTTTCGACCTTGCCAACTTCCGTGAAGAACTGCTGGAAAAGGGCAAGGACAGCAGCCTGCAAACCATCCGCGACGAGATTATCGGAATGAATATCTTTAATTCCGTATTTGTAGACTGTACGGCCAGTGCTGACATAGCATCGCTTTACAAAGATTTCCTGCAACACAATATCTCTGTGGTAGCAGCCAACAAGATTGCGGCTTCTTCCGCTTATGAAAACTACCGTGAACTGAAAACGATTGCCCGCCAACGTGGTGTGAAGTATCTGTTCGAAACCAACGTAGGTGCAGGTCTTCCGATCATCAATACAATTAATGACCTGATTCATAGCGGTGACAAGATTCTGAAGATTGAAGCGGTGCTTTCCGGTACGCTGAACTATATATTTAATAAAATCAGTGCCGATATTCCTTTCAGCCGTACCATCAAAATGGCACAGGAAGAACGCTACTCTGAACCGGACCCACGCATTGACTTGAGTGGAAAAGATGTGATCCGTAAACTAGTGATTCTGGCACGTGAAGCCGGATACCGTCTGGAACAGGAAGATGTTGAAAAGAACCTCTTTGTACCGAATGACTTCTTCGAAGGTTCTCTCGAAGATTTCTGGAAACGTGTTCCAAGTCTCGATGCAGACTTTGAAGCCCGTCGCCAGGTATTGGAAAAAGAAAACAAACACTGGCGCTTCGTTGCCAAACTGGAGAATGGAAAAGCCTCCGTCGGCCTGCAGGAAGTAGGAGCCAACCATCCGTTCTACGGTCTGGAAGGCAGTAACAATATTATCCTGCTCACTACGGAACGCTATAAAGAATATCCGATGATGATTCAAGGATACGGTGCCGGTGCCGGCGTAACGGCTGCCGGAGTATTTGCCGACATCATGAGCATCGCAAACGTTTAATAAATTAAAAATTGAGAATTAAAAATTGAGAAATACCATTCCGAAACGGATCTTAGGCTTTCTTTCATTTTTTAATTCTCAATTCTCAATTTTCAATTTATGAAGCATATCATCATATTGGGAGACGGAATGGCCGATTGGCCTGTGAAGTCATTAGGGGACAAGACGCTCCTGCAATATGCAAAGACGCCTTATATGGATAAGCTAGCCCGCATGGGACGTAACGGCCGCCTGATTACTGTGGCGGAAGGTTTCCATCCGGGTAGTGAAGTTGCCAATATGTCCGTGTTGGGATATAATTTGCCAAAGGTATATGAAGGGCGCGGACCGCTGGAAGCTGCCAGTATCGGTGTGGATCTGAAACCGGGCGAGATGGCAATGCGCTGTAATTTGATTTGTGTGGAAGGAGAAATTCTGAAGAATCACTCCTCCGGACATATATCTACGGAAGAAGCGGATGTATTGATTCAATATCTGCAAGAAAAACTGGGCAATGACCGCGTACGTTTCCACACAGGAGTTCAGTACCGCCATCTGTTGGTTATCAAGGGAGGTAATAAAGAACTGGATTGTACACCTCCGCATGATGTACCTTTAAAACCTTTCCGTCCGTTGATGGTAAAACCATTGGTTCCGGAAGCGCAAGAAACGGCAGATCTGATTAACGACCTGATTCTGAAATCACAGGAACTGCTGAAAGATCATCCGTTGAACCTGAAACGTATGGCAGAAGGTAAAGATCCTGCGAACAGTATTTGGCCTTGGAGCCCCGGTTACCGTCCGCAGATGCCTACTTTCTCCGAGACTTTCCCGCAGGTAAAGAAAGGAGCAGTCATCTCGGCTGTCGATCTGATAAACGGAATCGGTTACTATGCTGATTTACGTCGCATCGCAGTAGAGGGAGCCACCGGACTTTATAATACGAACTACGAAAACAAAGTGGCCGCTGCCTTGGAAGCATTGAAGACGGATGATTTTGTTTATCTGCATATCGAAGCCAGTGATGAGGCCGGACACGAGGGAGACATCGACTTGAAACTTCTCACTATCGAGAATCTCGATAAACGTGCCGTAGGTCCTATCTACGAAGCAGTGAAAGATTGGGACGAACCGGTAGCCATCGCTGTATTGCCCGATCATCCTACTCCCTGTGAGCTTCGTACCCATACATCCGATCCCATTCCGTTCCTTATCTGGTATCCGGGTATCGAGCCGGACGAAGTGCAGACGTATGATGAAGTAGCCGCTTGCAACGGTAGTTACGGACTTCTGAAAGAAGACGAGTTTATAAAAGAATTCATGAAATAAGTCACCACAGATTATGAAATATTATAGTACGAATAAACAAGCACCTGTTGCCTCACTGCAAGAAGCGGTGGTAAAAGGGCTTGCTGCCGACAAAGGGCTGTTTATGCCTATGTCTATCAAACCTCTTCCACAGGACTTTTACGATACGATTGATAGTTTATCCTTTCAGGAAATTGCTTATCGCGTAGCCGATGCTTTCTTCGGTGAGGATATTCCTGCCGATACGCTGAAACAGATTGTATATGATACATTAAGTTTCGATGTACCTTTGGTTAAGGTGGCAGATAACATCTACTCACTTGAACTATTCCACGGACCGACGTTAGCATTTAAAGATGTAGGCGGTCGTTTCATGGCACGTCTCTTGGGATACTTCATTAAGAAAGAAGGACAAAAGAATGTCAATGTATTGGTAGCTACTTCCGGTGATACGGGAAGTGCTGTTGCCAACGGCTTCCTCGGTGTGGAAGGTATTCATGTGTATGTGCTTTATCCGAAAGGAAAAGTGAGCGAAATACAGGAGAAGCAATTCACTACGCTCGGACAGAATATCACTGCGCTCGAAGTGGACGGAACGTTTGATGATTGTCAGGCATTGGTGAAATCTGCTTTCATGGATAAAGAATTGAATGAACACCTTTCATTGACTTCTGCCAACTCCATCAACGTAGCCCGTTTCCTGCCGCAGGCATTCTATTATTTCTATGCTTATGCACAGTTGAAACGTGCCGGAAAAGCCGATAATGCCGTGATCTGTGTGCCTAGTGGAAACTTCGGAAATATCACCGCCGGATTGTTTGGTAAGAAGATGGGATTGCCTGTGAAGCGTTTCATTGCTGCCAATAACCGCAACGATATTTTCTATCAATACCTGCAAACAGGTAAGTACAATCCCCGTCCGTCTGTCGCAACAATTGCTAATGCTATGGACGTAGGCGATCCGAGTAACTTTGCCCGCGTACTTGATTTATATAGCGGTTCACATGCTGAAATCTCTGCCGAGATTTCAGGAACAACTTATACCGATGAGCAAATCCGTGAAACGGTGAAAGAAACTTGGAAAGAACATCATTATCTCCTTGA
The DNA here is from genome assembly GCF_047310725.1 of Bacteroides sp. 90-K9/2. NCBI lineage: Bacteria > Pseudomonadati > Bacteroidota > Bacteroidia > Bacteroidales > Bacteroidaceae > Bacteroides > Bacteroides sp. 90-K9/2. Next base: position 32,516 of record NZ_JBCGVL010000015.1, on the reverse strand, counting down.
TCCTCATGGTGCTTGTGGGTATCGTGCGTTGGTAGAAGGTTTGAAAGAGGGAGAAACAGGTGTATTCCTTGAAACGGCTCATCCTGCCAAATTCCTCGAAACAGTGGAAAGTATTATTGGAGAAGCGGTAGAAATCCCTGCCAAATTGCAGGAATTTATGAAAGGCGAGAAGAAAAGTTTGCAAATGACAAAAGACTTTGCGGACTTCAAGAAGTACTTGTTGACGCTTTAATCCTTTTCTTCCTATGAATGAATTTGTGCCACCTTGTTGGCACGGTTGTGCCATCGAAGTGTCACGGTCGTGCCAACAAGGTGGCACAGTTGTGACAATAGGGTGGCATAAACCGGGTAATTGCCATATCGTTTATATAGAAGCTAAGAACACTAAATATTCTCCCGTACAATGAACAGTAAACTCATTAGCTGTTGCTTCATTAAGCGTTCCTTGCCACCAATTCGTAAAATCACTAAGAGGATAAACCAGTCCATCTCCTTGCAATCCTTTCGCTCCGAAATTGAAAATAGAAACTTGCTGTCCCGGATGAGAGGCGAAAGCTTGCGTGTCTTTGGCGGGAATAAACATACCATAATCGGTAACGGTTCGTACTTCCATACCGCTTTTCATATAATCTAGCAACAAACTGATATTTCCTAATGTGTGGTCTTCCCGTTTTCCGGTAGCACCGACGATGGCTATTTTCCGGTAGCCTTTTTCTTGCAAGAAGTGGACGGCCTTGGTTTGGTCATTCGTTTCCTGATCGGCTATATGGTGGATAATTTCTGAAAAGCGTGTTTTGTTTTCCGGCGAAAGAGAATCTCCGTCGCCAATAATAATATTGGGAGTATGTCCACGTAAGATATATTCATCGGCTGCTCCATCGCAGCAAATCACGAATTCTGCTTCTTCCAGTATTTGCAGGGGAAGAGGATGGCTGGGATATTCGCCATTGGCTAGTATCACGGCTTCGGGAGTATAGTGTTCGTTTATCATTGTATGCTCATTAATTTTTTCCACTTAAAGTAGCCAAAGATAGCTATAATGGAGTAAAGTCCGTACAAGGCGGAAGTAAAATAAAGGTCTTTGTAGATATAAAGTCCGCAGCAGACAATATCCACAAGAATCCAGGCAAACCATTGTTCGATGTATTTGCGTGCCAGCATCCACATGCCGACAATACTTAATGCTGTAGTAAAACTGTCCAGCCAGGGAACGTTGCTATCCGTATATGCTATCAGTATCCATGCAATACCGAGGAAAGAAACGACGAATACCAGAAAAAGAGGTAAGTAACATTTTCCCGGAGTATGTATGATAGGAAGATCTTTGGATTTTTCCCCTCCCCACATCCAGAATACCCAGCCGTAGATGGCAGCTATCAGGTAGTAGATATTGATGCCAAAGTCAGCATACAATCCGGCTTTGTAATATACGAAGATGTAGATGGCAGGCATCACGATGCCCGCTATCCAAAGGTAGATACTTGCCCGGTACTCTAACCAAAGGTAGACCAGCCCGACAATCGTACCGAATATTTCCAGAAAATTCAATTCCATAACTCTGTTTGATTAAAAGCGGAAAGAAACATGTCCCATAACATTTGTCCCTGCTTGTGCGGCATATCCGGCATAGTTTCCCCGATTTTCCAGCGTATCGGTGTAGTCACTTGACGCCCAGCCGTTGTTTTCGTATTTTTCATTAAACAGATTGTATACAGTAAATCCTACCGTAACTTCTTTCAGTACTTTCTTGGGGCGGAAGCTGTACGCCAGATTGAGGTTGCTGACAAAATACTTATCAAGAGTCAGTTCTTCAACTTCTGCGTTTGTCATATACTGTTTGCTTACAAACTGTGATTGCAGGGCAGCTTCGAATCCCTTAGATTTGAATGAGAAACGATTGTTGAGTAGGAAGTCCGGTGAGAAAGCAATGCGAGTGTCTTTATGCTTTATCTGAATAGTCGGGAGAGAAGTAGAGCTACCGTCGTCATTATAGTGGTAGCCCGGCAGGCTCTCTACGAAATCCTGAATACGGTTTTTGCTCCATGTAGCGTTGATGTCCCATTGAAACCATCTGCACGGTTTGATTCCCAGCATGATTTCGATTCCCATGCGATAACTGTCCGGCACATTTTCGGTCAGTGCTTCACCTATATCGTTTAAGGCTCCAGTCAGAACCAGTTGGTCGGTATAGTCCATGTAGTAGAAGTTTGCACCTGCCGTCAGCCATTGGTTGGCGAAGGTATATCCCGCTTCATAGTCGAGCAGCTTTTCTGCTTTGGGGTACGAATCCGGATCACCATCCGTATAATTGTTTCTTGTCGGCTCTTTTTGAGCAACCGAGAAAGACGCATAGACACGATGGTTGGAAGTAATGTTCCAGTTTAATCCTACTTTCGGATTAAAGAAATCGAACTTTTTGTCTACTGCCAGTGGGCGCAGCGCATTCTTGCTCCAGTCATATTTATCATTGTTTCCGTCGATGGTATAGTTGATGTGGCGATACTGGAGATCGGCATAAGCACTTAGTCCTCTGGTAAGATCGTAATTTGCTTTCAGATAAATATTGCCATCGGTCTTCTTGGATTTGTTGCGGTAGTATTCATGGTCGGGCGATAGAGTACCCACGTAATTTTTCACCCAGGGGACTTTTCCGAAGTTATTGCCCCGATATTGATTTAATCCGCCGCCCAGAGATGCACTTAGTCTGTTGGTTGCGTAATTGAGGGAAAAAACACCACCGCCAAATTTGTTGTCCATCTTCTTTTGACGGACTAGATCGCTTTTAGCTATTTCGGTTCCATCTATTGTAAATGGCTTTAAACCATATTCTATCAGGTATCTGTCATCTTTATACTCTTCGTAATAACCGTCACCTTTAGTATAATGTAAGGCAACGTTTAGATTCCAAACCGTTGAGAAAGTATGGTTGAAGAGAAGTTGATAATTCTTTTGCAAGTAATTATCTGTTTGGTCGTCGTAATAATGTTTTTTGCCGTTGGCGTCGGTGTATATTTCCCCGCAAGGATTGTAGCGTCTGCCAAATTCTTCCATTTGCTCTTTTGTTGCGTATCCCCAAGCATGATATGTCTTTTCTTTTCCGGCAAATGCAATCAGTTTCACAGAGGTGTTTTCTGCAAAATAACCTCCTTGCAGGTAGTAAGAGTTCAAGTCCACCGAAGCACGGTCTATGTATCCGTCCGTACCGATATTGGAAAGGCGGGCATCAAACGTCCAGTGGTTATTGAGTAAGCCGGTTCCCACTTTCACTGTTTCCTTGTGCGTGTTGAACGAACCGTATGAACCATTGAATTCGGCGTATGGTTTCATAGATGCACCTTCGGTTTGCATATTGACACTGGCTCCGAAAGCACCTGCTCCATTTGTTGATGTACCTGCTCCGCGCTGCACCTGCATATCTTTTACGGAAGAAGAAAAGTCGGGCATATTCACCCAGAACAGGTTATGGCTTTCGGCATCGTTCATCGGTATGCCGTTTACCGTGATGTTGATTCGTGTGCCGTCGGTTCCACGTACGCGAAGCGTTGTATAGCCAATACCGGCTCCTGCATCCGACGTGGTCAGTGTGGAAGGAGTCATACTTAGCAGATAGGGGATATCCTGTCCGAAGTTAACCTTTTTGAGTGCTGCTTTATCTATATTGGTGAATGCCACGGGAGTTTTGGCTGTGGCACGTGTGGATACTACCTGCACCTCTTGCAGGTTTACTACTCTCATACTGTCCTTTGCACTCGTCTGTGCATGAACAGTGATGCCTGCGCCCGATAAGGCGACGGCCATCCATACAATTCTTTTCATTTTGCTTATTAATTAGTTCTCTACGCCGGCATTACCCGGATCAGATTCTATGGGTATGTTCTCAGCCCGTCATGTTAAGGCACCCCTACCAGTGAATCGACTGCAAAAATACGGCTTTTGAAGGAGGAAAGCAAAAAAAACTTTTAGATTTACTAAAAACAATATAACTTTGTAGATTGTTGAAATACCAATACAACAGTTTATTCATTTAATATATAATTTAATTATGCTACTCTTACTTCAAGCAACACAAGCTGCGGATTCTGTGCAAGTGGCCGCAGATGAATTAATGAAAGAGGCGATTGCCAATGCCGACGGATTGGATAAGCTTTCGCTAATTACTCAACAACTGATAGATTTTGGTATTCGTGCCGGAGAACGTATACTGATTGCGGTCATTGTCTTCATCGTCGGACGTTTTTTGATTTCGCTACTTAATAAGTTTATAAGACGTCTGATGGATAAACGAAAAGTGGATGTAAGTATCAAAACTTTCGTTAAAAGTCTGGTAAATATCCTGTTGACGATCCTTTTGATCATTTCTGTTGTCGGCGCCTTGGGAGTTGAAACTACTTCGTTCGCAGCTTTACTGGCTTCTGCCGGTGTGGCTATCGGTATGGCTTTGTCCGGTAATTTGCAGAACTTTGCCGGAGGATTGGTTATTCTTTTGTTCAAACCTTATAAAGTGGGTGACTGGATAGAAACACAGCAAGGTTCATCCGGTACGGTAAAAGAAATCCAGATATTTCACACCATCCTTACGACTGCGGATAATAAATTGATTTATATCCCAAATGGTTCATTGAGCAGTGGAGTAGTGACCAATTACAGTCATCAGGAAACCCGCCGTGTAGAATGGATTATTGGTATAGATTATGGGGAAGATTACAATAAAGTTCAGCAGATAGTTCGTGATATTCTGGCCGCCGATAAACGTATCCTGAATGAACCAGCTCCGTTTATAGCTCTTCATGCCCTGGATGCCAGCAGTGTGAATGTAGTGGCACGTGTCTGGGTAAACAGCGGAGATTACTGGGGTGTCTATTTCGATACAAATAAAGCAATTTACGAAACCTTCAATGAAAAAGGTATCAACTTCCCTTTCCCACAGCTTACTGTGCATCAGGGAAATTGATTGTTATACTCTGATAATTCAAAAAATAAGGGAGTTGTACTTAACGTGCAACTCCCTTATTTTTTGGAAAACTTGTCTGGCGTGATTGAATAAATCTCTTTTTTATTTTATACCGAAATCTTCGGCTAATTCATATCTATCTTCTTTGATTCCCAGTACATGATTGATTTTTCTCCTTTTCTCGAGATCTTTAAAGTAGTTTTCCACAACCTGATAGAGATCGAAGTTAGTGGTTGATCCTGCGGCTAAATCGAGTGATTCCACCATCTTTTCTACGGCTTGATGGATTTTCTCTGCGTCTATCAGATGCAGTTCGTTGCTGTGTATTAAATATTTTTCCATGACTGCAATGTTTTAATGTTATATAGGTATAACATCTTGCAGTCATGGAAAGTTCAATGATTGAATGTTAGATTTTGGCAAGCGCCTGATCCAAATCCGCAATCAGGTCATCAATATGTTCCGTTCCAATTGATAAACGTACAGTGCCCGGATAAATCTCTTGTTCGGCGAGTTCCTGTGCATTGAGCTGTGAGTGGGTAGTGCTTGCCGGGTGGATCACCAATGATTTCACATCGGCAACATTGGCAAGCAGGGAGAAAATCTCCAGGCTGTCGATGAAGCGGTGTGCTTCTTCTTGTCCGCCTTTGACTTCGAAAGTGAAAATAGAACCGGCGCCGTTCGGAAAATAACGCTGATACAGCGCATGATCGGGATGATCGGATAATGACGGATGGTTCACTTTCTTCACTTTCGGGTGATTGTTTAAGAAATTCACTACCTTCAACGCATTTTCTACATGACGTTCTACGCGCAAGGAAAGAGTTTCCAATCCTTGTAACAGGATAAAAGCATTGAATGGACTGATGGTAGCACCTGTGTCGCGTAGCAAAATAGCCCGGATGCGGATGGCATAGGCAGCCGGACCTGCCGCATCAACAAAACGTACTCCGTGATAGCTTGGATCGGGTTCGGTCAGTTGTGGGAATTTGCCGGAAGCCACCCAGTCGAATTTGCCTGAATCTACAATGACTCCTCCTAATGAGGAACCGTGTCCGCCAATGAACTTTGTTGCGGAATGTACGACGATATCTGCTCCGTGTTCGATAGGGCGGATTAAATACGGAGTACCGAATGTGTTGTCAATAATCAAAGGAATTTTGTGGCGATGAGCTATTTCAGCTACTGCCTCTATATCAATGATATTTGAGTTCGGATTTCCCAGCGTCTCGATAAATACGGCTTTCGTATTTTCCTGAATGGCTTTTTCAAAGTTCGATAAATCACTGGGATCGACGAATGTTGTTGTGATGCCATAGCTGGGTAAGGTATGAGCCAGTAAGTTATAGCTTCCTCCATAAATCGTTTTGGCTGCTACAATATGATCGCCTGCACGAGTGATATTCTCGAAAGCATAAGTGATGGCAGCAGCACCCGAAGCAACTGCCAGTCCTGCTACTCCTCCTTCAAGAGCAGCTACGCGTTGCTCAAAAACTCCTTGAGTGGAGTTGGTCAGACGACCGTAGATGTTTCCCGGGTCCTGCAGGCCGAAACGTGCGGCTGCGTGAGCGGAGTTGTGAAATACATAAGAAGTAGTCTGGTAAATAGGTACTGCGCGGGCATCTGTTGCCGGATCTGCTTGTTCTTGTCCTACATGAACTTGTAAAGTCTCGAAATGTAAATTCTTTGTTGCCATAATCGTATATTTTTTAAGTTTAATATTCTTTCCTTATTTTCTTGCAAAGTTATGGGATGGAGATATATCGAACAAGATATAGATAAAATACAGAAAATAATGCTATTTTTGTACCGTTATATAGAATAATATAGTTGCGTTATTCCTAAAAATCACCTTTTAGAAGAATATTTTTCTTATGGATACTTTTGATAAACTGGATAGAGTCGATTTGCAAATACTCCGTACTTTGCAAGAAAACGCCCGATTGACAACCAAAGAGTTGGCCGCACGGGTGAGTCTTTCTTCAACTCCTGTTTTTGAACGTCTTAAACGGTTGGAGAGTGGAGGATATATAAAGAAGTATATTGCCGTATTGGATGCGGAAAAGCTGAATCAGGGATTTGTTGTATTCTGCAGTGTGAAGCTTAGACGGCTGAACAGGGATATAGCAGCCGAGTTTACGCGGATCATACAGGATATTCCCGAAGTAACCGAATGTTATAACATATCAGGTAGTTATGATTACCTGTTGAAGATTCATGCTCCCAATATGAAATACTATCAGGAGTTTATTCTGAATGTGTTGGGGACGATTGATAGCTTGGGATCATTGGAAAGTACGTTTGTGATGGCGGAAGTGAAGCATCAATATGGAATACATATTTAATTCTTTGTGTAATAGTATGAAATTTATCTTGTATATTTGCTATGTAATATAAATCCTTTTCTGCTGACACAATGAAATGGCAACTTTGTAAATAGCTTCGCCCATACGGATTGTAACAATAGAAAGTTCTGCTGTTACAACTGTTTGTGATTTAACGTAAATCACAAGTTATTTTATTTATTCTATTCAATAAACCATATAAAAGTAGCTATTACAATGAATTCGAACATATATCCTCGTACCAATGATTTTCAGACTATTTACCTGAATACGGTGATTAAGAATCCTGCTATTATCGTAGGTGATTATACAATATACAATGATTTTGTAAATGATCCGGTTCTTTTTGAGAAGAACAATGTTTTATATCATTATCCGATTAATAAAGATCGCTTGATAATAGGAAAATTCTGCTCCATAGCCTGTGGAGCTAAGTTTCTTTTCAACAGTGCAAATCACACATTGAATTCTTTATCCAATTATACATTTCCTATCTTTTTTGAGGAATGGAATTTAGATAAGGGAGATGTAACTTCTGCCTGGGATAATAAAGGAGATATAGTAATAGGTAATGATGTCTGGATTGGATATGAAGCTGTTATCATGGCAGGAGTACATATTGGAAATGGGGCAGTCATTGCGTCGCGGGCAGTGGTTACTAAAGATGTTCCTCCTTATACGATAGTAGGTGGGACACCGGCCAAAGAAATCCGGAAGCGTTTTGATGAGAATACGATTGCCCAATTGCAGAAATTGCAATGGTGGGATTGGAGTATTGAGAAGATATCCGAATGTATACCTTATATTACAGGTGGAAAGATTGAAGAACTGATAAAAAGATAAATGTTACATCATAGACATGAAGAAACTAATTATTGTATTTGTTCTTTTATTATCAGCACTCTCTTGTTTCTCACAAACAGAATTTACAACTTGCCTTTTTGATACTTCAAGAAACAGGGCTCATGGAAACACGTATGCCAAATTGGGAAAGGGGAGTGGCAAATATTCTTTTCACTATTTCCTGATGTTTATCCATAAACAGAACTAATTACGTAACTGCTTACGTATTTTTACGGAAAATGTTTGTTCATATGATGAAAAGCTGATATATTTGCGTAATCAATTACGTATTTAGTAACGCAACTAATAAAAACATGGACTTTTTTAATCAGACGGGCAAATTAGCCATCGGTAGCAGATTACGCATGTTGACCGATAAAATAACAGTAGATGCGGCCGCCATCTATAAAATGTTTGGAGTAGACCTCAAACCGAAATGGTTTCCTGTATTTTTTGTATTATCGCGTGGGGAGGCAAAAACCATTACGTCCATAGCCAAAGAGATTGGTCATTCTCATCCTTCCGTGAGTAATATTATTAAAGAAATGGTAGCTAAAGGATTAGTGAAAGAGACAAAGGACAAATCCGACGGGAGAAGAAACATGGTCATGTTATCTGCCAAAGGAAAAAGAATGTCCGACTCTTTTTCGGAACAGTGCATAGATGTTACGGCAGCTATTGAGCAAATCACGCAGCAAACCCGGAATGATCTTTGGAAAGCTATCGAAGAATGGGAGAATCTTTTGTCGGATAAATCCCTGTTGGAGCGGGTGAAGGAAGCGAAAAAGGAACGAGAGAGTAAGGACATCCAAATAGTTCCTTATGAACCTTGCTATCAATCTGCCTTCCGGACTCTTAACGAAGAGTGGATAACTGCTTATTTTCGGATGGAAGAGGCCGATTACAAGGCTTTAGATCATCCAAAGGAATATATTCTGGATAAGGGAGGAGTTATTTTGGTGGCTCTTTATAAAGATGAACCGGTCGGTGTATGTGCTTTGTGCAAGATGGATCATCCGCTTTATGATTATGAGTTGGCCAAACTGGCTGTCAGCCCTAAGGTTCAGGGCAAAGGTCTCGGAGTACTACTTTGCGAAGCCGTTGTCAATAAGGCGAAGGAGCTTGGTGGTAAAAGAATCTTTATAGAGAGCAATACGCGTCTGAAACCGGCTATCCATATTTATCATAAGTTAGGCTTCAAGGAACTTCCCGAATATCACACGACTTATGAAAGAGGAGATATACAGATGGAATTAATGATTGAAGAGTGAAAATGAAAAAGGTGGATGGTGAATTTATTAAGGGGCGCATTGCCCCTTGTGGACTGCATTGCGGAAAATGCTTTGCTTTTGCCGATGGAGATATTTCTTATCACAGCGGTGAACTCAAGAAGGCATTAGGCAATTTTGATGTCTATGCACAACGTTTTGTAGAGATGCTTGATGAGCCTGTCTTTGCAAAGTACCCCGATTTTAAAGAGTTTTTAAATCATTTGTCCGTGGCGACTTGTCAGGGGTGCAGAAAAGAAAAATGCAAGTTGTTCAAAAACTGTAATGTTCGTGTATGCAGCGAAGAGAAGCAAGTGGATTATTGCTTCCAGTGTAGCTGTTTTCCTTGCGAGAATACAGGTTTTGATGAACATTTATATAAGAGATTTGTAGTCATCAACAAACGGATGCAAGAGATTGGAATAGAAAAATATTATGAAGAGGTAAGGGATTTACCTCGCTATTAATTTATGGCTTTCTCTCTGCTTCATTCCAGTTCCTGTGCATAAATGTTGATGGCGCGTAATGCCTTTAATATTTCAGTCGGGGTGATCCCCTGACATTCTATTCTCAACACTTTTTCCCAATCCTCCATATCTACATTCCATTTGTAGATTTGGGGACATAGGGTGAAAAGCGCTGCGATATGTTTGATATCCCGTACATTCTTTACCGAGGTGCGAAAAATTAGTATTTGCTCTTCCATAGTTACTATCGATTACTTTTGTTTTCTGTGCAAAGGTAAGTTTAAACAGGGTTCTGTATAGGATTATTCGACGAACGCCCTGATTTCTCATGACGAAATAAGTAATATGGGAGATTAACTTCATATAGCTATCCTTTCTGAAGAATGGAATATTTAAACAGCCGAGAAGGCAATAAATGTGATCCGAATTACGGGAAGCCTAGAAAAAACGCAGCATTTGCAGGTGTGAATTTTATTATTATTTTGTTTCAGGTAAATTGTAACCCCAATGATTTTTATTTCATCATTTTTATTCTATATGAGAGATTTATTCGTGTGATTTTAATCATTATGCTATTTGTCTTCTCATTTGAATTTATGATAAACTAGGAGAAAAAAGATTCAAAATTGACATTTAATGGGTTTCTCACCGATGAAAGACACGTTCCTCGGTGAGAAAAGACATGTTCCTCGGTGAGGGACTTCTCGTTGGTTTAAAACCAATAGACGTTTCTTTAGTAAGGGAAGATGCATATCTCATGCTTTTTTATACAAAAAGAGGCTGCATTTCTGCATATTATTGCACTTGCTTATGCAATTTATTTTCCAGTTTGTCATTTTTCACACAACGATGTCTTAGGATAATCTTAAGAATGGGACATTAGTATGTAAAATGAGTGTTTTTGTCGCATTTTCTTGTGGAAAGAGATTGAACTACTAATCTAATTCTTAATGAGCTAGTGTACCGATATAAATACATTCTATTTTCAGAAGAGAACCAGCATTAATATTTTCTGCTTCCAACTGTTCTTCTACAAATGTTTTATAATGTTCTGTCATGTCTTCTATCATCCAAAAAGGAACCGGACCTATATCTCGTGTCGTCGTTTTCTTTTCTTTGGAGGTATCGGGGCGTTCAGGAGATTGGAGTTTTAAATTATATGTTTTTCCATTATCAATAGTAACTTGAAAGGAATAACCGGATTCTGATAATAAGCGGACGAATGTTCCCTGTTTTGGTGAGGCAGTTTCTGTTGCGGAAGTAATAATCTTCACAGTACCAGCTTCTTTCGTATCAAAGGAAAATGTTATGCGTCCTGTAGGTTGTACAATGATGGATGATTCTTCCTGTATCTTATCCATAACCTCTTCTTCCAACTTTTTTATCGTCTCTTTCTGTTGATCAGTCAGTCCGCTATCATCTATTCCTGTGATTCTTCCTTTTACATCTTGTACAGCGAAAGATTGTCTGGCATTGACAACCTGTACACCTATTTTTATTCTTCTTCCATCAGCATCTTTCACTATCAATGAGGTTGTGCCTAGTTTTACAGGACTGATATGAATGTCATTACTTTCATCTAAAGAGGCGGTCGCTATTTGCTTATCGTCTATTTCAACGGTGAAAGGCATTGTGCCGCCTATAATCCCTAGTTTAGTACCTGTTAGGATTGATATATTGACATTGTTTACGGGAGTCTCTGTGAGTACTTCCCAATATTCAAATACGAAAAACTTGTCAGTTTCATCATCACTGCATGAGTGAAATACAGGTAAAGAACATAGCAGAATAAATAATAAACTAAGTTTTGTCAGTTTTGTTTCCATAGTATTTTTCTTTTATTTTGCAAATATAGTTATAATTTTCGTGAACCAAGTCAACTGCACCAAATTTATAGGATACCCTGTTTTTTTCAAAAAGTTCTATATCTCCTCTATAAATAAAGGGCACGTATTCTCTCCACTGTCTTCTCTGTTAGAAGTCGGTATATTAATTTCCTTTTCCAACTTTCTAACTCAAACCTAAGAGTAGAGGTGGGACGGTTCATATACATCTCAAAACTAAAGGTACCTTTATGATGTTGCTTGGAGTAATTGGTCAGTCTGTAATCATTTCCGACATCGGAATGTCAACGATATATTTTCCGTCTTTCAGACAGTAATAGCAATATTCATCACTTCGCGAACCGTCGGAGTTAGTACCCAGATATTTCTCTACATCAAAGCGGAGAGGCATCCCGCAACTTTGACAATACCTCTTATTTATTTCTGATTCAATCATCGGTTGGGTTTTCGTTTGATAGATAGGAGCCGCTCTATATCATTAAATAAAGAAGTATCTTTTAATTCGAACATAAGCCACTTCCCATCATGGAAAGTGGTCGTCTCATCATATATCTTTTGAGCCGCATTGGAGAACATTTCTCGCATGGATTCGAATTTAGTGCGTTCATCTTTACCTAAAATAACCATGAACCCAATCGTTTGCTCTTTGGCGTATAGGGCACATAGAGTTTTTCCGCCTCTGCGATATTTGTATTCGTAGGTCCATTTTTTTCCTCCATGATTCCACATTTGTTCCATATTGTACTTCTGTTCGATAAGTTGGCGAAGTGAAGTCCATAGATCATAAAGTTCCTTACCTGTCAAGGCTTCCAAAGTTTCGGGAGTTGGGATTTGAAAAGTTTCTTTCATGGCATTCCGTATTTACTTTTGATTATCTACATCACAAAGGTAGACTGAATTTCTAATAGATCGTTGTCCAATATAGGCATTTTAGGCAGTGCAACTGAACAAACTGTCCCGAAATTAATTTATTTTGTAGAAGTGGGATATTGATGTATAACCTTTATCTTTGCATTAATTTAAAACAAAGCAAAATTTAAAGAAAATGAAAACAATGCTATTAGCGGTAGGCACTCTGTGCCTCATGGCAGGTTGCTCGTCGAAAATGAGCAGTTCTAAAGGAATTGTAAGTGATGCAACCATGAATACGGTAACGATTGTCACCGATAAGAATGATACCCTTTCATTCAGTACGATGGATGCGAATAAAGAAGAAGTCAACGGTTTACTTCTGAATGATACGCTGGAAGTGTTTTATACAGGAAAATATACACCGGGGATGTCGGCTTCCAAACTAGTTCAGTATCCGCAATCTCCGCTTGTGGGAGGTGACCGGGATGAACATGGCTGTATCGGCTCTGCCGGATACGTATGGTGTGAAGTGCAAAAAGACTGTATCCGCTTATTTGAGAAAGGGATTCGTACAGAAGCGGTGGATGGCAGCGGCATTTCAGCTTTCATTGTCTTTGGTCCCGATTCTACACAGCTGGAACTTTTCTTCTCCAATAATCAGCCCAATGAAATATTGGAAAGGCGTGGACTGCTTTCAGGAGGTTATGCATGGAACGTGGAAGACGATGATACGAAAAATGTACGCTTGATAGATGGCTTGTGGACAATCAGCCAAAGAGATAAATTAATTTATACCCAGAAAGCCGGGAGCTGATTTAAAAAGCTCCGGTATTCTGTAGATTTGTTTATAGCGTCATATTCCTGGCCGTCAATGTGGCATAGACATTTTCTGCATATTGTCTTCCTATGGGGATTACAATCCGGCATCCGGTCAGGTTTATTTCCCGTTTAGAGAACCGTTCCACCTTATTAACCGGAATGATATAGGAGCGGTGCGTACGTAGAAAAGCCTTTTCGGGTAACATCTCCTGAATACTTTTCAGACTTGTGCGCGATAATATATAGTTGCCGTTTATACGGAATATTTTCGTATAATTCTCCATTGCTTCGATATAAAGAATATCGGAGATAGGGATGGATATGTTATTGTATTCTTGTTTGATTATGATGTTTTCCGGTACTTTATGCTGGCGTGCTTCAATAAGGACAATCGCTTTCTCAACAGCTTTTTCAAATCGTTCATAAGCAAAGGGTTTATGCAGGAAATCCACGGCATCGAGGTCGAAGCCATCCAGTGCATACTGTGCATGGGCTGTCGTAAAAATAAGGCAACTTTCGGGAGGAAGCGCATGGGCAATATCTAGTCCGTTGGTACTGTTCATTTCAATATCCAGAAAGACCAGATCCGGTTTGCGCCGGGCTATTTCTCGCAGTCCGGTCAGCGGTTCGCTGAAAGTAGTAAGTTCCAGTCCTCCTTTTCGTTCGCAAAACTGGCTGATGATGAGCAATGCAATCGGTTCGTCGTCAATAGCGATACAAGTAAGCTTTTTCATCGTAGTTGAATGTTAAGATAGGTTTTGAAACATCCGTTTTCTTCTTTTGTAATCAATGCAAAGCGGCTGGGATAAAGAAGCTCCAGTCGTTTACGGCAATTGTCTATTCCGATGGCATGAGGATTTTTGTGGTTCTTCTTCATAATCATATTCTCGGTTTCAAAGTTTAGCAGGCCCTCCTTTACAATGATACGAATAAGAATTGTACAGTCCGTGTCGGACGAAACGCCGTATTTGAAACTGTTCTCGACAAAAGTAATGAGAATCATCGGAGGAATCTGTATCTGTTCGTCATCCATCTCGGTTTCAAATACCACTTTCGTATGCTTGTTTAAACGCAAAGATTGCAGGTCAACGTATTGGCGTATATATTCTACTTCATTGCTTATGGAAATCAGATCTGAAGTAGTCTGGGCATACATATATTTCAGAATATTGGAAAATTTGATAAAGGCGGATTCTGTTTTGTCCGACTTCGTAAGTACCAGCCCGTAGAGAGCATTTAATGTATTAAAAAGGAAGTGCGGATTGATTTGTGCCTTGTAGAGAGCCAGCTCCGCCTTGTTCTTTTCTGCTTCAATCTCCTGTTTGGAAAGAATTTGCCGGAAAAGTTCAAAGATCAGTTCTATGGAAAGGCTGAACCCCGTCACTACCAGAAAAAAGAACCACACAGTCTGCGCCCGCATGTGTTGCCGGGTTTTATGCATTATCGGATCTATATTGTCGGGTTCCGGTGGATATGGAAAGTGGGTTAGCAACCATGTGATGAAGATAAGCGATAGCATGAGCAGTAAGATATGTCCGAACTTCCGTTGCATGAAAAGCATCGGTAGTTTCACTTTACGGTAGATGAAGTACAGACCGTAAAGATAGGCAATCAGGGTCAGCATAAAGACCGTGTGGTGTACAATCCATTTGTCTACCGGCACTAGCATGATGATGGGCGGCATGATTACCAGACAGAAAAGCAAGTCGATGTAAACAGGTATATTAGTACGTTTCATATTCTTCTCATTGCTCGTTTAACTCCCGGAAGTATATTTTCTCACTTCTTTGCAAAGATAAAAGATTGTTCTGAAACCCCAAGCATTCCCTTTTGTCGTTCGTCATCATATTCTTGCCGTTCGTCACTACATTCTTATTTTATTGTTTGATAATTCTTAGATTTGGTCAGTCGCGTTTTTTATGGAATAATGGGTTATAAATCATTAACAATCATTTAAATATAGCTACAATGAAACAACTAATCATTTTTGCCTTGGTTTGTTTGCCTCTGTTATGTGCTTGTGGAGGTTCGCAACAGAAAAAGGCAGAGGCCACGTACAAAACACTTACCGTAACACAAAGTGACCAGATTTTAAAATCCGATTATACAGCTACGTTACGAGGGCGGCAGTATGTTGAAATTCGTCCGCAGGTGAGTGGCATTATTACCGGAATATGTATCAATGAAGGGGATCCTGTCCATAAAGGGCAGACACTTTTCATTATCGACCAGGTTCCTTATAAAGCAGCGTTGGAAACAGCAGTTGCCAATGTAAAAAGCGCGGAAGCCAAGCTTGCCACTGCTAAATTGACAGCAGATAGTAAAGCTGAACTTTACAAAGAACAGATTGTGTCCGAATTCGATCTGCAAACAGCCCGTAATGAACAAGCGGCGGCAGAAGCGGCATTGGCACAGGCTAAGGCACAGGAAGTGAATGCGCGCAATGACCTTTCTTATACCGAAGTGAAAAGTCCGGTGAACGGAGTCGCCAGCATGATTCCTTATCGGGTAGGGGCGTTGGTGAGCAGCAGTATCACCGAGCCGTTAGTCACTGTTTCGGACGACAGCGAAGTATACGCCTATTTCTCCATGACGGAGAATCAGATACTCGACTTTGTACAACAATATGGCTCACTTAAAAAAGCGATAGAAAACATGGACGAAGTGGAGCTGACTATGAGCAATGGAAAAACCTATTCCCATACCGGAAAGGTAGACGCTATCAGCGGTACGGTGGATGAAGGAACCGGTGCTGTTGGACTGCGGGCTGTTTTTGCCAACCCCGACCAGTTCCTGCGTAACGGTGGAAGTGGTAAAGTAGTAGTTCCTACTATAAAGAAAGGATGTATCATTATTCCGCAAGCGGCTACTTACGAATTGCAGAATCGTATATTTGTATATAAAGTGGTCGACGGTAAAGCGAAATCAACCCCGGTAGAAGTGTTCCGGTTGAATAACGGTACTGAATATATCGTTGAAACAGGACTTGAGCCGGGTGATGTTATTATAGCCGAAGGTGCCGGACTGGTGCGTGAGGGAACAGTAATCAAGAGTGATCCGACTAAAGAATAAGATGCCGTTATGAAAATCAGAACATTTATAGACCGGCCTATTCTCGCAGGAGTAATTTCGGTCGTTTTTCTTATCATCGGATTGATAGGACTTTCGCAGCTTCCTGTTGAACAGTTTCCTGAAATTGCACCTCCTACCGTCAGCGTTTCCGCTACCTATACCGGTGCTAATGCGGAAACAGTACAGAAGAGTGTAGTCGTGCCATTGGAAGAAGCGCTCAACGGGGTAGAGAACATGATGTACATGACCTCTTCCTCTACCAATAACGGTTCAGCGAGAATCACCATTTACTTCCGTCAAGGGACCGACCCCGATATGGCGACAGTTAATGTGCAGAACCGTATTGCTACGGCACAAGGATTATTACCGGCAGAAGTCACCCGCAGCGGTATCACCGTCCGTAAGCGCCAGACAAGTAATATCAAAGCATTGGCATTGTATAGCCCCGACAACACGTTCGATGAAAGCTTTCTGAATAACTATCTGAAAATCAATATCGAACCCCGTCTTTCACGTATTGCCGGTGTGGGTGAGGTGAATGTGATGGGAGCGGACTATTCGTTGCGTATCTGGCTTGATCCTGCCAAGATGGCTAAATATGGATTGGTTCCGTCCGACATCACGACGGTACTTGACGAACAGAATCTGGAAGCCCCTACGGGAACGCTTGGCGCCGAATCGAAGAATACTTTTCAGTATGTATTGAAATATCGCGGACGTTATGAAGAAGAAAAGGATTATGGCAATCTGGTAATCCGTTCGCAGGCAGGAGGCGAGGTGCTACGGCTGAAAGATGTGGCACGTATCGAATTGGGTGCCAACTCTTATACATACATCGGTGAAGTGAACGGGCATCCCGGCTCCAACTGTATGATTGCGCAGACTTCCGGTTCGAACGCCAATGAGATTATTAAGGAAATAGATAAGGTGACAGCAGAGATCGCTCAAGGATTGCCTAAAGGAATGGAGCTGGTAGACCTGATGAGTTCGAAAGATTTTTTGGATGCATCCATTAAGAATGTGATCAAAACCTTGATTGAAGCCATTCTGTTAGTGGTACTTGTGGTTTACGTTTTCCTGCAAAATTTGCGGTCTACGTTTATTCCGGCCATTTCTATCATCGTTTCCCTTGTGGGTACTTTTGCTTTTCTCTATGCCGCAGGTTTCAGTCTGAATATGTTGACGTTGTTTGCACTGGTGTTGGTTATCGGAACGGTGGTGGATGATGCTATTGTTGTGGTGGAGGCGGTGCAGGCAAAGTTCGATGAAGGATATAAATCGGCTTACCGGGCCACCATTGATGCCATGGGGGGCATCACCTCGGCACTGGTAACTACCACCTTTGTCTTCATGGCGGTATTTATTCCCGTATGTTTTATGGGAGGAACTACCGGAACGTTCTACACCCAGTTCGGA
Organism: Bacteroides sp. 90-K9/2; assembly: GCF_047310725.1. Classification (NCBI taxonomy): domain Bacteria; kingdom Pseudomonadati; phylum Bacteroidota; class Bacteroidia; order Bacteroidales; family Bacteroidaceae; genus Bacteroides; species Bacteroides sp. 90-K9/2. Next base: position 14,639 of record NZ_JBCGVL010000015.1, on the reverse strand, counting down.
CTGACCATGGCTGTTGCCGTAGCAATATCTCTAATTAACGCGTTAACTTTAAGTCCCGCTCTCTGCGCACTGATAATGACACCGCACATGGAGGCTGCGAAAGGGGAGAAGTTGAGTTTCTCATCCCGTTTCCACATGGCATTTGATAGTGCTTTTCATCGGTTGGTACTGAAATACAAGAGTGGCGTATTTTTCATGTTGAAACGTAAATGGCTGGCAGGAGCATTGTTGTTAGTCGCTTGTGCGGGATTGTTCCTTCTGATGAAAACCACCAAGACCGGGTTGGTTCCTCAAGAGGATATGGGAACTATCTTTGTAGATGTGCGTACTTCACCCGGAAACAGTCTGGAAGAAACCAAAAGTGTAATGGACGAAATAGATAAGCGTATTCATGACATACCGCAAGTCAGAATGTTTTCTAAAGTGACGGGTAACGGTATGATAAGCGGTCAGGGGGCATCGAACGGTATGTTTATCGTCCGTCTGAAACCGTGGGATGAACGTACGGAAAAGGAAGACGGTATCAATGCTGTTATTAACGAGATTTACCGGCGTACGGATGACATTTCTTCTGCGCAAATTATGGCTTTTGCACAACCGATGATTCCCGGGTATGGGGTAAGTAGTGGTTTTGAAATTTATATCCAGGACCAGAAAGGCGGTTCGGTAGAAGATTTGCTGAAATACACCCGTCAGATGATTGACGCGTTGAATGCCCGGCCTGAAATCGGACGTGCTTCGACTTCGTTCGATACAAAATATCCTCAATTCCTGGTAGAAGTGGATGCCGCCCTTTGTAAGCGGAATGGAGTGTCACCTTCGGATGTATTGAGTACTTTGTCCGGCTATATCGGTGGTAACTATGCATCCAATATGAACCGTTTCTCCAAACTTTACCGTGTAATGGTGCAGGCTTCACCGGAATTCCGTTTGGATACCGAAGCATTGAATAATATGTTTGTCCGCAATTCCAACGGAGAGATGTCTCCTGTCAGTCAGTATCTCACTTTGACACGAGTCTACGGTGCAGAGTCGCTGACGCGTTTCAATCTGTTCTCTGCCATCTCCGTCAATGGTGCTCCGGCAGATGGTTACAGTTCCGGACAAGCTATTCAGGTGGTACGTGAAGTTGCGGAACAAGTGTTGCCGGCAGGTTATGGCTTTGAGTTCGGAGGTATGTCACGTGAAGAATCCTCCACAGGGAATACCACCACACTGGTATTTATCATCTGTGTAGTCTTTATCTATCTTATTCTTTGTGCGCTCTACGAAAGTTTGTTCATTCCGATTGCGGTGATTCTTTCTGTACCATTCGGACTTGCCGGAAGCTTCCTTTTCGCCAAGATGTTCGGGCTGGAGAATAATATCTATTTACAGACAGGTTTGATTATGCTGATCGGCTTGTTGTCGAAGACAGCTATTCTGCTTACGGAATATGCTTCCGAACGCCGCCGTCAGGGAATGACAATCACACAAGCGGCTGTTTCGGCTGCACAAGTCCGTCTGCGTCCAATTCTGATGACTTCTCTTACGATGATATTCGGTATGCTACCGATGATGTTTGCATCGGGAGTAGGAGCAAACGGTAATATTTCCATCGGTGTAGGAACCGTAGGTGGAATGTTGATCGGTACGGTTGCTCTGTTGTTTATCGTACCTGTATTGTTTATCGTATTCCAGTATCTTCAGGAAAAACTGATGCCGGCACGTAAACCGGAAGAGTTGGAGAATCTTTAATTGTTGAAGTGTATGAAAAAGATAATAATATGTTTATTCCTGTCGGCCGGATTGAGCGGTTGTCATGTGTACCGGACTTATGAACGTCCGGATATGACGGTTACCGACAGTCTTTACCGGCAGCCGGTGGTTGCAGCGGATACCGCTTCCATTGCTTCCCTTTCGTGGAAGGAACTGTTTACCGACCCGCAACTGCAACAACTGATTGAAACGGGTATCGCGAATAATACCGATTTGAATATCGCCCGTTTGAAAGTGAAAGAAGCAGAAGCATTACTGCTTTCTTCCAAGTTGGCTTATTTGCCTTCTGTATCGCTCACTCCGCAAGGAACATTGAGTAGCGTGGATGGTTCGAAAACCTCCAAGACCTATGATCTGGCAGCATCGGCAGACTGGGAACTGGATATTTTCGGAAAGTTGACCAATGCCAAACGAGGAGCCAAAGCCGCCCTCGAACAGAGTGAAGCCTATAGGCAAGCGGTACAGACACAACTGGTAGCAACGATTGCCAATAGTTACTATACCCTGTTGATGCTTGATAAGCAACTGGATATCACCCGTCGCACGGCTGAAACATGGGATGAGAACCTGCGTGCAATGAAAGCATTGAAAAGAGCCGGGCAAACGACGGAAATGGCTGTTGCCCAAACAGAAGCGAGCAAGCTATCGGTAGATGCCTCTGTACTTTCTATTGAACAGCAAATCAGTGAAATGGAGAATTCTCTTTCCGCCCTGTTGGGTATGGCTCCGCAGCTGATAACACGTTCTACGCTTGACAACCAGCGTTTCCCGGAATCCCTTTCAACCGGAGTACCGTTGCAATTGTTGCACCGTCGTCCGGATATTCGTCAAAAGGAAGCTGAACTGGCTGGGGCTTTTTATGCAACGAATCAGGCACGTTCTGCTTTTTATCCCTCTATCACGTTGAGTGGTTCCGCAGGATGGACAAACTCGGCAGGTGGCGCTATAACCAATCCCGGACAGTGGTTGCTTTCCGCTGTCGGCTCATTGGTTCAGCCACTTTTCAATCGCGGGCAGAATATTGCTAATCTGAAAGTAGCGAAAGCACAACAGGAAGAGGCGTTACTCACCTTCCGCCAAAGTTTGCTTGATGCAGGAACGGAAGTAAACGATGCGTTGGTGCAATGGCAGAAGGCGCAAGGCCGTTTGGCACTCTCCAAACAGCAGGTCACTTCGCTTCAGTCCGCGGTGCGTAGTTCCGAACTGTTGATGCGGCACAGTTCGCAAAACTATCTGGAAGTACTTACTGCCCGTCAGACTCTTTTGCAGGCGGAATTATCCGTCGCTTCCAATCATTTTGATGAAATACAGGGAGTTATTAATCTTTATCATGCATTGGGAGGAGGATACTGATTGATAATAGATGGATTAAAACAAAATTGTTAATAAGTTGATATCAAAGATGCTGAATATATAAACTCCCATCATAATCTTTGTATTTAGCATCTTTGTATATATCAACCAGTTGATTACTGTAATCAAGGATTATATCTGTGGAGGTTTGGGATAAATTGGTCGCCAGAATACCACTTCCCAAAATACCGGGATTACATAATACACTGTCTTTCCTTATTGAATTCATGGTAAGCTTTACACCTGTGTAATCTTTGATGCCGGCCTTTTCCAGACTGGATGTAATATAGTTGTCCAAAGATGCTTTATCATCTCCGGTCATGAATCCATACCATAATAAACACTTCATTCCTAATAGAGTAGCCTGTATCAGGACATCGAGATAGGTTACTCCAGAATTTCCTTTCTTGTCTATTTCGTAAGGATCGATATGGATGAAAGAGGATGTGGGAAGTGAAGGCAGTAGCTCTATGGTACCTCTCGAAGAGTCGGTATGATGTATCTCTACAGAGGCACTTAATCCGATTTGTTTGGCATAGGTACCCACATTCTCCAGTGCACTCTTTTCTAAATCAAAGAATACAAACCTTTTTGCTTGCTTCCCTAATACATTCATAGCCAAGGCAGGTGAACCTAAATAATTTCCTTTTGCCATCTCTCCGCTTTCCAGTTGGTAATATACGGAATCCTTTAGAGATGGGACCTCATCCGCTTTCTCCAGGAAATGATAGATGCCATATTGCTGCTCCGGGGTTTGTGTCATCGGATAGATGGCACATGCCGAATTGGTCTCTACATATACTTGCGGAGTTTCATTCTTGAGTACTTCACAGAGTATCAGATGTTTCAAGACATCGGGTTGTTTTGCGAAATGAGTGTAAGTTGCCATATCGGTGTATTTAGGAATTAACCAATTCATGAATCGAAGTCGCACCAATAGCTTCGGAATTTGGCATGGTGCTTCCTTTCTTTAAATGTTCTTTGTGAATTACATAATTCTACAAATATAAACAGATAGGATAATACGGGAAAATAAAAGGGTACTTTTTATCTGAAATCATTATGGACAAATTGTATTTTTAGTTAGCTTTGTAGAAATAAAACAAAGAATTATGAAAATGAAAGTCTTGCTATCTGCCATTGTATTTACGCTCTATACTGTTTCCTATGCTCAGAATATGAAAATGATTGATACTAGTGTGCCTAAAAAAGATAAAAAGGAGGCTGTGGTAGTTGAATATGATTCGTTAACTAATATACGCCCTTATAAAGATGCTTCCTATTATAAACAATTTGTTGGGCAAAGTATTTTGTTCTATCCCCGGAATCCAAATTCTTCGGAATCACTACCTAAGTATTATGCTAATTTTCTAACTTCTAATGAGCAGGTTGTTGCCATTGACACTATTTGGCGAAAAAAAAGATCTAACCCTAAACCTAAAGATTATAAATTAAATCAAATAACCTCCAAGAGATATAAACCTCAGTTGGTGAAGGATGGTTATGTTACTTTATGTGCTTCTTTTCACGATATACTTGAACAAGGATATAGGATTTTTCCATTTGAAATATATAGAGCAACGAATCATTCTATGGAAAAACATGATGGCATTTTCACACCTTATAATGAGATAGAAGGCAGGACTTTTAAAATTTTAGATATAGAGCTGTCTGATGCCGGAGTTGAAAAAAACACAATTTTTGCACTACAGTCTGAAGAAGGTGATACTCTTTATTGGTATGCTAAACGTGGTGAGTATGATGGATTCAATTATACTAGGCAACACTATCCTGTCATTGTATTAGGATTTATGGATAAAATGAAACAGTTGTATTTGAATAAAGACATATACATTAAAAATATTCATCCGATTAATAAATATAAATGTATGGAAATAGCCTATTCAGGCAGTGAAGATACTTATATGGTTCCTTCATTTGTTCTGAAGAATGATAGTGCCGATTTGATAATGCCATTATGTGAGAGTCCATCTCTATTTTCATACGAAGTAAGCATATTTGATAATCAGAAAAGAATGACTCAGATGTATTTCTATAATTTGGATGTTGTCGAAGCAGACGTTTATGAGGAAACAATGGAAAGAGAAAGACTTGCTAAAGAGGAATTATTGATGAAGGAAAAGTTAGCACAAGAAGAGGCAAAGAAGTTAGCTAGTATAAAAAGACAACAGAGAACTAAAGAATTATATAAGAAATACGGAAAAGCTACGGCGGACTTGATATTAAAAGGCCAAGTGTGTATTGGGATGACTAAGGCTATGGTTCTGGAATCATGGGGGCATCCTTCGGGTGGCATTAATAAAACTACTGGTGCATGGGGGACACATGAACAATGGGTATATGGAATGGGACAATACTTGTATTTTGAGAATGGAAAATTGACAACTATACAAAATTAGTCTGTTCTTGTTTAGTATAAGCAGCCTGTAATTTTAACAAGGTAGGCACTATGAAATATCAGTCTTTCTTAAACCACCTGTAAACCCATTTACCCACCTTTTCATAATGCCGGGTTTCGGTATCAGTGTATAGTTTAGAGAAGAATGATGTATCTAATGGTTCTCCCGATTGGTTAGGATATAATACGATTAAGCTATTGTTGGAGAAGTACTTACTAAGCTGTCTCGGTAGTTTCTCAAAAGAACTGTCGTAAGAGAGAGTTCCCGGTCGTGCACTGATAATAACTAATAAATGGTCGTAGCTTACTTGTCCCGTCAGCACCAGCAAGTCATTCCAATCTTCCAAAAGGGAGAAATCGGTAAGTGTCTGCTTATGCCGCTTTTTTATCCACGTTTGCAGGCGTATGGTTGTTTTTTCATTGGCAAAGAAATGTACCCGGCATCCGAGGGTACTTCCCATTCGACAGAAATGTTCCATCCAATGAGGAAAACCGGATTCGTATTCGGCTTTAGGAGGGACGGCAATGACAATTCGTTTGATTGTATGGACTGGTATTAGAAACTTAGAAATAATTATCTCACAGTTTAATCCATTCAATAAATGTTCGGCAAGTATTCCAAAGTATGAGTCTGTGATATTTTTCTTACGATGCAGACCGGTGATAATACTTGTGATCTCATTTTCCTTGACTGAATGTATAATGCCGGAAGCTATATTCAAATCATACCGTGTGACTTTCTTCAGTGGTACATTTGCTTCTGTTGCTGTCATTTCCGCTTTTTCCAGGTAATATTTGCTTCGAAGTCGTAGATTATCGGAATTATTATTGTCGTTGATTACATTGAGGGCCAGTAGATTATCTTTCAATTTAGAATCACGTATGATTAGAGACAGATTCACCATGTCCTCGATAGTGTCCGGGTTGGCTATGGATACTAAAATCTTCTCTGTTTCTTTTGAAGATTCATTTTCCGATAGTGAGTCATCCATTGCCACTTTTCTGGCTGCCCGTTCGGTAATCAGTGAACTCACTACGCAAGTGACCAGGATAAGCAAGACTGTGCCGTTTAGTACATCATCATTCAGCAAGCGCTCGCCGGTGGGCAGAATAATGTTATATCCGACCAATACGGCTGCCAATGTGGCTGCTGCCTGTGCGTTACTTAAACCATACATCAGGTTTCGTTCAAGAACAGACATCTTGTATATCTTTTGTGTCAGCCAGCACGCAATCCATTTGCCTGTCAGTGCCATGGTTATCATTACGGCAGCAACTTTTAAAGCATCCCCATGTCCGAAAATAACCCGTAGGTTGATTAACATTCCTACTCCGATAAGGAAATAAGGAATGAAGAGGGCATTACCGACGAACTCTAAATGATCCATCAATGGAGAAACGTGCGGAATGAGTCGGTTGAGTACTAATCCGGCGAGGAAAGCTCCCAAAATACCTTCCATACCTACAAGTTCCATCAGTCCTGCTCCTAAAAAGACCATTGCAAGCACAAAAATGAACTGCATCACGTTGTCATTGTATCGGTGGAAGAACCAGCGACCGATGCGTGGGAAGAAATAAATGATAAGTGCTCCTAGAAAGATTACTTTTACTACTAGCCAAATCCAGAATAAACCACCGGTTTCTCCTTTGAATAATCCGCCTATAACGGCTAGTACCAACAGCGTGAGCGTATCCGTCACCGCCGTTCCTCCTACAGCAATACTTACACTACGATGGCGGGATATACCGAAGCGGGTGACGATGGGATAGGCAACGAGTGTGTGGGAGGCATACATACTGGCTAGCAGCACAGAAGTGATTACGCCGTATTTCAGATAAGATATATTTGCCACGAACCCAATCCCGATGGGAATGATGAAAGCCAGTAATCCCAGTACTAATGCTTTGTTTCGCGTCTCTTTGAAGTCTCCCATGTTCATTTCCAGACCGGCCAGAAACATGATGTAATAAAGCCCGACTTTGCCGAATAACTGAAAACTGCTATCACGTGCCAGGATATTAAATCCATGTTCGCCAATAGCCAATCCCGCCAGGATCATACCGATAATATGAGGAATGCGCAGCTTATTCAATAATATCGGAGCAAACAAAATAATTAGGAGTACAAGGAGAAATATCCATGTAGGGTCGGTGATAGGGAATGTTAAATCAAGGCCAATCCAATCCATAATTTGATGAGTTCGTGATATTTGTTCCGCAAAATAACCTAAAAAAAAGCTTCTAAAAAAGGATTAGTTAATAAAATTAGTCATTTATTTTTTCTTCAGATTCATGATCGATGGAATGAAGAATGCGAGTGTCCCTGTTATCACAATTGCAATACCGCATATAGCAAAGAGATTGGCTATACCGATAGCATGACTCTAATAAAATTCTAATAGCGTTCTAACAAATCTCTAACAGGCTTCCGGAATACCTCCACTTACCTTTGCATCCGAAAAAGAATGCTAACAATATTTTTATGGATGATGATGAAAAAGAAAAATTTGCAAATGCTTTTAATTTGCGGTGCATTGCTAGTTACCGCATGCAAGAGTAAATCAAAGGAAGAACAACAGAGTGGTTATCGTATGGAAGGTGACACAGTACAGATCACAGACCGTTTTTTATCTGAAAAGATAAAAGTGGCTGAGGCCAGACTTGAACCTTATTCCAAAGAAGTGATTACTTCCGGTGTGGTACGTCCTATTCCTACCCGTTATGCCTGCATTGCTTCCCCTTTTGCAGGAAGAGTTATAAAATCGTATATACAAATCGGACAACAGGTGAACCGGGGAACCCCTTTGTTTGAAATCAGCTCACCGGATTTTACTACGGCACAAAAAGAATACTTCCAGGCATTATCGTCACGTGAGCTGGCTAAGAAAGATTTAAAGCGCAAAGAAGACCTGATAAAGAACGGAGTTAGTTCGCAGAAAGAACTGGAAGAAGCACAAAATGCTTTGCTTATTGCCGACAAAGAGTTTGAAAATGCGTCTGCTGCACTGGAAGTATATCAGGTAGAGCATCCGGAGAATATGACACTGGGACAGCCCCTTGTGGTGCGTTCGCCTATTTCGGGCGAAATTATAGAGAATAATATTGTGACCGGACAATACCTGAAAGATGATATCGAACCTGTTGCGATAGTGGCAGATTTGTCGGAAGTATGGATTGCCGCCCAAGTGAAAGAAAAAGACATTCGGTTTATCAATGCAGGCAGTAGTCTGGATATAGAAGTGTCGGCCTTACCGGGGAGGGTGATTAAAGGTAACGTCTATCATGTGGAAGAGGCGGTTGACGAAGATACAAGGTCTATCAAAGTACTTTCGGTTTGTGATAATTCGAAGAAACATTTGAAATTGGGTATGTATACTACCGTCCATTTTCTTAGTGCTCCCATTGAACAGATTCAGATTTCGGAGAGCGCATTGTTGCAGGGAGAGAAAGACAGTTATGTGTATGTGCAGGTTACTCCGGATATCTTTGTAAGAACACCGGTGAAGGTAGAAGCGACCAAAGATGGATTTGCTGTGATAAATGATGGATTGCATCCGGGAGATAAAGTCATCAGTGAAGGAGGATATTATTTAAAATAGGAGATTATGAAGAAGGATTTGATGCTTTCAATTATACAGAAAAGATGGATCATGCTTTGTCTGTTTGTGATGATGTGTGTGTTCGGATATTACTCATGGACACAACTTTCAATAGAAGCCTATCCGGATATTGCAGATGTCACATCGCAGGTTGTTACCCAAGTGCCGGGACTGGCTGCCGAAGAAGTGGAACAACAGATCACTATTCCTTTGGAACGTGCCATCAACGGTTTGCCCGGTATGCATGTTATGCGTAGCAAAAGTACGTTCGGACTTTCTATGATTACGATTGTATTCAAGGATGGGACAGAAGATTACTGGAGCCGCCAACGGGTACAGGAAAGATTGAATGAAGTGGAACTACCTTATGGGGCAGTCCCCGGACTCGATCCGTTGACGTCACCTGTGGGAGAAGTCTACCGTTATATTATAGAAAGTGACCAACATTCACTTCGTGAACTGACCGACCTCCAGAATTGGGTGGTTATTCCCCGTATCAAAGAAGTTTCAGGAGTGGCGGATGTGACAAATTTCGGAGGTATCACCACCCAGTTTCAAGTAGAAATAGATCCTTATAAACTGGAACAATATCACTTATCCCTTAGTCAGGTTATTGAGGCTATTGAAAATAACAATGCCAATGTGGGAGGCAGCATATTGAATAGGGGAGATCTGGGGTATGTGGTACGCGGTATAGGTTTGATAGAGAATCTGGACGATTTGGGGCATATTGTGGTCACTACAACTTCCGGAGTTCCTGTCTTTTTAAATGATATAGGCTCTTTGAAATACGGTAATCTGGAGAGGAAAGGTGTATTGGGATATACCGATCGTACCCGTGATTATTCGGAAAGTTTGGAAGGGATTGTGCTTCTTCTGAAACATGAAAATCCGTCTAAGGTATTGGATGGCATTCATGCAGCAGTGGATGAATTGAATCATGAAATTTTGCCGGAAGGGGTGCGTATACATACTTTTCTGGATCGTACCAGCCTAGTGGATACAACTTTGGATACTGTTTCCCATACGCTCTTAATGGGGATGGCATTGGTTGTTATTGTGCTTATTTTGTTTTTGGGCAACTGGCGTGGAGCATTACTGGTTTCAATCACCATTCCGGTATCCTTGCTTATCGCTTTTATCCTGATGCATCTTACGGATATCCCTGCCAATCTTCTGTCACTCGGAGCCATAGATTTTGGAATCATAGTAGATGGTGCCATTGTTATGCTGGAAACTATTCTCAAGAAACGTGAGGATTATCCCGAACAGTACATCGAAGAACAAAGTATCGCACAACGAGCCAAAGAGGTAGGACGCCCGATTCTTTTCTCCACCATAGTCATTATTACAGCCTACTTGCCATTATTCGCTTTCGAACGTGTGGAACGTAAACTGTTTACTCCTATGGCATTTACGATGAGTTATGCAATGATCGGAGCACTTTTGGTTGCTCTTCTGCTGATTCCGGGACTGGCTTATGCTATTTATCGTAAGCCGCGCAAGGTCTATAAGAATAAATGGCTGGAAAAATTGAAGGAGAAATATACTGGCGCAATAGTGAAACTCATAGAAAAACCAATAAAGACCATACTCTTTTCATGTTTGATTCTGATTGCAGGTAGCTTGTTAAGTGGTGTTATAGGGAAAGATTTCCTTCCTGAATTGGATGAGGGTTCGATCTGGTTGCAGGTGAATCTTCCTCCCGGCATTTCTGTTGAGAAATCGAGAGAGATGTCCGATACCCTTCGTTTCCGTACGATGAAGTATCCCGAAGTAACTTATATCATGGTTCAGGCAGGGAGAAATGACGATGGTACAGATCCGTTCACCCCTTCGCATTTTGAGGTATCTATCGGGATAAAGCCTTATGATGAATGGCCGAAGGGAAAGACCAAGCAAGATTTGATTCATGAACTGGAAGAAGAATATAAGACACTACCCGGTTTTAGGGTCGGATTCAGCCAACCGATGATAGACGGGGTGATGGATAAAATAGCCGGTGCGCATAGTGAATTGGTTGTAAAGGTATATGGTGAGGATTTTCGGGAAACACGTCGTATTGCGGAAGAAATCACCCGGGCGCTGGGAACGGTGAAAGGTGCCGTTGATTTGGATATTGACCAGGAACCTCCATTACCTCAACTGCAAATCATTATGAATCGGGATGCGATTGCCCGATATGGTCTGAACGTGTCTGATGTGGCTGATTTGATAGAGGTGGCAATCGGAGGGAAAGCTATTGCTCAGCTTTATCAGGGAGACCGTCAGTATGACATTACCTGTAAATATAAAGAAGAAATGCGGGATACACCCGAAAAGATAGCCGGATTGATGCTGACCTCTTCTACCGGAGCTAAAATACCCCTTTCGCAGGTAGCCGAAGTGAAGTTGAGTGTCGGGGAAAGTACGATCACTCGTGAAATGAACAGACGCCACCTGACGGTAAAGTTGAATCTGCGTGGACGCGATCTGGCTTCTTTCTTAAAAGAAGCGCAGAATGTGATCGATGCGAAAGTGAACTATGATAAAAGCAAATATACAGTCAAGTGGGGAGGGGCTTTCGAAAACCAGCACAGGGCTTATACCCGTCTTTCTGTCATTCTTCCGTTGACGCTGATGTGTATGTTTATTTTGCTTTATGCTACGTTCGGGAAGTTCCGGCAAGCCGGTCTGGTATTGTCCATCGTGCCGTTGGCTCTTTTTGGCGGAATGCTTGCACTCAATGTACGCGGTATGACATTGAATGTATCGTCTGCCGTGGGCTTTATTGCCATGTTCGGACTTTCCATTCAAAACGGAATTATTATGGTATCTCAGATAAATAACTTGCGTAAAGGAGGAATGGAACTTCGGAAGTCTGTTATCGAAGGGGCACGTCAACGGTTCCGTCCCATTCTGATGACCTCGGTCACTACGGTACTCGGACTGTTTCCCGCTTCTCTGGCAACCGGAATCGGCAGTGATGTGCAACGTCCTCTGGCAACGGTTATTGTATATGGATTGATGTTCTCCGCACTCATTTCTATGTTTGTGCTTCCGGTTTTCTACTATCTGATTGAGAATAACGTTTTAAATAAAAAGAAGAATGATGAGAAGGAATATACACTTTAATATCTTGCTCCTTTTATTGCTTGTGGAAGCAATATCTGTTCGTGCAGTGGCGCAAATTCCGGACAGTACTCTCTATCAGAGTATCTCTCTCGATGAGTATCTGAAACGGGTAGGGGAAGGTAATCTAAACTATCTGGCAGAGAAATTGAATGTAAGTATAGCTGATGCGGAGATGATTGCGCAAAAAGTGCTTCCTGATCCGGAAGTGGGATTTGAAGCCGGTCATGAGACTTTTTCATTAGGGCTTTCCTATTCACTGGAATTAGGAAACAAACGAGGGGCACGGATAAAGTTGGCACGTAGTCAGATGGAGCTTGAAAAACTAATCCTGGAACAGTCATTTCAGAATTTGAGGGCCGAAGCTGCCAGTCTTTTTTTGGAGGCAATTCTTCAAAGAGAGTTGCTTGAAGTACAGCAAAGTTCTTACCAGTATATGTTGCAATTGAGCCAGTCAGATAGTTTACGTTATGCAGCGGGAGAGATTACAGAGAATGATGCCCGGCAATCAAAGTTGGAAGCTGTCACTTTGCTCAATGCGGTTTATAGTCAGGAAGCTGCCTATCAGTCGGCATTGGTCGTGCTGAATAGACAGATGGGAATGGCTGCGGACACTCTTTATATTCCGTTGGGTAATTGGGATGAATTAAACCGTGAGTTTAATCTTTCGGAGTTGATTAAAGTAGGTCTGGATAATCGCATAGATTTGTTTACGGCTCAAAAAAACACGGAAATTACTTCCCGTGCGTATAAACTGACGAGGGCAGAACGTCGCCCGGATATTGGTCTGTCCGTTTCTTATGAAAAAGACTGGAATCGTTTTTTTCCATCGGCTCGTTCTGCTACGGTAGGAGTGTCTGTTCCTTTGGCTTTCTCGAATATCAATAAAGGGGCCGTTAAGGCTGCTAAATTTCGTATTTCCCAGTCCGAAATTCAGGAGAAAGATATAGAACAACAAATACAGGCAGAGATTATGCAGGCATGGTTCAGTTATGAAGCAGAGAAAAAGAAAGTGGTTCAATTTAAGTCGGGAATGCTTGGAGATGCTCAAAAAGTAATGGATGGGATGGTATATAAATACAAACGCGGTGAAACCAACATTTTGGATGTATTAGTCGCCCAGCGTACTTATAATGAAGTGCAGCAAGAATATCTTGAAACGATGAAAGGATATGCTGTCTCGTTGGTAGAACTGGAAAAGGCTTGTGGCATTTGGGACATACGTTTCTGAAAAGGGAGGATTCTTATCCGGTTCTACATTCTGCAATGACAGTAGAACCGGATATTTATTGTTAGAATACTAAATTGTAATTCTGATACCTGCCAACGAGAGTTTATGGCATTCTGTATCTTTCGCATATTCTATAATATTCTTCCTGTTTTTTCTTGGACAACTTCTTGATGACTTCTTCTACCGAATGATTAATCAGTTCTTTGATAAGTTTGTCGGGCACATCTCCCTCTAAGTATACGGTTATCCAATGTTTCTTATCAGAAAATGGTCCCCAAAAAATATCTCTATACTGTTCTATTAATTCTTCTGCCTTATCAGGAGCACATTTCATATCAGCCCAGAATCTTCCGTTCTTTGGTTGTAATGTGGCAAAAGTGAACATTTTATCCATGACCTTAAAAACCAGGACATTTTCACCAAACGGCATACATTCTGTTGCTCCTTTAACAGACAGGCAATAGTCTCTATACTCCTCTATATTCATGATTTCCCTCTTTGTTCTTTTTCAGAGCATTCGTTTCAGCTTTGCCCTGATCCGGCTCAAACTTACCGGAGTTATTCCCAGATAAGAAGCAAGGCATTCTAATGGCATTCTCTGCAATAACTCCGGATTGTTCCGGATCAGCTTCATATACCGTTCGGATGCATTGGTGAATAATAGGGAAATAAGTCTTTCCTCCGTTTGCATGAATTCGGATTCGGCAAACTTACGTCCCCAGTTGGCGATATGAATGTCTTCTTTGAATAATTCCTGTAAGTCTTTACGCTTCAGTAAATACAACTCCGACTCTTCCATCAACTCCATCGATTCATATCCCTGCTGGTTATCCACATAACTTTTCAGCGAGACAATGGCAGCACCCTCTTTCCCGATCCAGAATGTAACTTCTTTCCCATCCACAGGAATATAAGCTCTGACAATCCCTTTCTCGATAAAAAAGATATTCGTTTCAGTTTTACCGGCTTCCAGTATATGATACCCTTTGGGGTACGTCACTTTAGACAGATGCTTTGTCAATTTATCCATCGAAGCTTCCGGTATCGGGTATATCTTATTGATAATCTCGTGTATATCCATATAACATGAATGTTATGTAGGTCGGCGGCATTGCTGCCGCTTTCCCCATTAAGAACTGTACGTGCGACTTTCACCGCATACAGCTCC
>NZ_JBCGVL010000014.1:0-120121 GCF_047310725.1 Bacteroides sp. 90-K9/2 | reverse complement strand
CATACAGACAGCGGCAGATGGGTCGGCTTCAGAGCACGTTCAGTAATCGGAGGATACTGGATGAAGGTATTAATGGATAAAGTTCAGAATAATCAATAAAGTTATCATGACGTTTATTTCAAATTTATACAGAGGAGATCTTTAAAGAATATTACTATAAAATCAAAGGCTTACAAAATATAGGCTAAACGCTGTATAGTAGAACTTTATTCAGGACAGAAAAAAAGAAATAAGAATGTTTTTTATACACACAACTTTTTAACGTTATTACTATGAAACATCAAAACTTGGAATTTAAGTGGATGTGTCTACTTTTTCTAGCTCTACTACTTTCTCCTCCTTTACTTTGGGGACAGAATCATAGCATTAAAGGGCAAATTGTAGATGCAAAAAGCAATGAACCTTTAATAGGAGTAAACATTACTGTTGAAGGAACTTCGAATGGTACCATTTCTGATATAGATGGTCGGTTTACGCTATCTGTAGCTACTAATGCCGTACTTAAAATTTCTTATATCGGCTATCAAGAAAAGAAAATCAAAGTGAATGATCTGAAAAAAGAGACTATCATTTCTCTGGAGGAAGATAGCAAGCAACTAGAAGAAGTAGTGGTAGTGGGTTATGGCATTCAGAAAAAGGTATCAAGCGTAGGCGCTATTACCCAAACTAAAGGAGAAGAATTGTTGAAAGGAGGTAATATTACTTCTGTATCAGAGGCTTTACAAGGTAAACTAAATGGTTTGGTAGCTATCAATACTTCAGGCAAGCCTGGAGCAAGTGATACAAAAATGTACATTCGTGGTAAGGCTTCCTGGCAAAACTCTGATCCTTTAGTCTTGGTAGATGGTATAGAAAGAGACATGAATGATGTTGACATGAATGAAATCGAGTCTATATCTATTCTAAAAGACGCTTCTGCTACAGCCGTATATGGGGTTCGAGGTGCAAATGGTGTAATATTGTTAACAACCAAACGCGGACAAGATAAGAAACCAAACATCAATTTTTCTACAAGCTTTGGTATTAAACAGACTACTGCAAATATGGAATGGGCAGATTATGTTACATCCATGAAAATGTATAATGAAGCTGTAGCTAATGATAATAATTGGAATCAACAAATTAAACAATCCGTTATCAATGCTTGGTCAAATGCTTTTGATACAGGCAACTACGGTCCTTATAATGATGTCTTTCCACAAGTAGACTGGTGGGATGAATTGGTTAAACCAGGTTTTTCCCAGCAATATAATGTGAATATCAGCGGAGGAACCAATTTCATGCGTTACTTCGCCTCCATCGGTTATCAAAATGACGGTGATATTTATGATTTACAGAAACAGGAGAATTTTGATCCAAGGAACTACTATCGCCGTTATAACTGGCGTTCAAATTTAGACTTTAATCTAACTAAAACAACTTCCTTATCAGTAAATATTGCCGGAAAAATGGGATACCGCAATGACAACTTTGCTGATGATGTATACACTAGAATCATTGCGGCACCAACTAATTCCTTCCCGATAAAGTATAGTGATGGCTATTGGGGAGATGGATCTACTGCCGGCTATAATCCTGTTTGTAATATGAATACAAATGGGTCACAACTGTATAAAACCTTTCAGGGATGGTATGATGTTCGTTTGGAACAAAAACTGGACTTCCTAACTAAAGGGCTGAAAGCTGCCGCTAAAGTTTCATACACCTCTGCTTCCACTACTCGTTCTAGTATAAAGACTGGTGAAATTTGGGGTAACAATGATTTTGAATCCAGAAACAGTATTATTAAATACCATCGCGAATACGATTATTCTAATCCGATAGTCAATGCAGATGGTTCCCTCACTTATCCCATGATTTTGGAGAAACGATGGCCAAATGATGAGGATATTGAACTCCCTCCCAACGTTTCTTATGATAATTTGGATGGTTATAACCGTAAGTTATATTACGAATTCTCCGTAGAATATAATCGTTCATTCGGGAGTCATAATATAACAGCATTAGCTCTGATGAATCGTCAAGTGTCCGATTCAAAAGATGATAAAGTTATCAAATTCCCAAGTTATCGTGAAGAATGGGTAGGACGTGTTACTTATAATTGGAAAGAACGTTATTTGGCAGAGATGAATATCTCTTATACAGGTTCGGAAAAATTTGCCCGGGGACAACGTTTCGGTCTGTTCCCTTCCTATTCTTTGGGATGGCGTGCTTCAGAAGAACCTTTTATAAAAAAACATGTTGGAGATGTGCTGACTAACCTAAAATTCAGATATTCATACGGCAAAGTCGGCAGTGATGCAGCCGCTGCACGTTGGAATTACATCCAATTATTTAATTCACTAGGAAGTATTGAATTAGGAAATACACAAGGAGTTACACATAGCCCGCTCTATACTGAAGGAGATATTGCTAACTTGACTTCAACTTGGGAAAAAGCAACAAAACATAACTTCGGAATAGAAATTGGCTTATGGAATAAGTTAGACTTAACTTTGGATTTATTTAAAGAGAATCGTAAAGATATTCTAATGACCCCACAAACCACATCTTCTATTGTAGGAGCTACTTTTAACGCTATCAACCGAGGAGAAACGAAAAATCATGGTTTAGAATTAGAGTTACGCTGGAATGATAAAATCGGACGTAATTTTAATTACTGGGGAGCTTTAACTTTTGCAACCAGCGAAAACCGGATTGTCTATAAGGATGATCCAAGAAATGCGGATGAGCACTTGAAAGCCGCAGGTAAACCGATTGATTATCAAAACCGTTTTATTGCGATCGGTAATTATGGTTCGATAGACGATGTGTTCAATTACGCACAAACGGCCATAAATGGTACTACAGCATCGCAAGTAATTCCTGGAGATCTTATTTATATAGACTTCAATGGAGACGGGATAATCAACTCAAATGACAAGGTAGTTGTAGACGAATTGAATTACCCATTGACTACTATCGGATTTTCTTTCGGCTTCAATTGGAAAGGACTTAACTTCAGTGCAATGCTCTATTCGCCACGCAATATATACAAGTTACAGTTTGACCAATATCTGTGGGATTTTCCCGCTTCAAATATACGCGTTCAACCAAAGTCTATGGAACGATGGACTCCGGAAACAGCTAACTCATCGGGTGTTATGCGACCTACTACACACTTGAACAATACATACAATAAAGTGGAAAGTACTTATCGTTATTCCGACTATTCATATATACGATTAAAGAATATGGAGATAGGTTATACATTCCCTAAAAAATGGTTGAGTGAAGCACATATTTCCAATCTTCAAGTTTACATGAATGGAAATAACTTACTGACTTTCTGGAAAGGCGACAAACGAGTAGACCCAGAAACAGGAGGTGTAGGTAGCTATCCGATTGTCCGTACTTATACCTTAGGACTAAGAGTTTCATTTTAATCATATTCAAAAGAAATAAAGATGAGAAAAGTATTATTATATATCTGTTCAGTTTTCATTCTTGGCGGGATGACAAGCTGTGAAGACTTCTTAGACAAAAGGGAAGATGTAGGATTGACAGAAGATGATATCTTCAGAGACTACTATTCTTTACGAGGTTTCTTAGATCAATCTTTCAACCAATTGGAAAATGTTATGGTAATGGATAATTGGGAAAATGGACGCGCATTTGTCGGTCTCTTTGCAGACGAGATGGCAACCACGGATAATTCATCTGCCGTTTTTACCTTACATTCCGGAAACTGGTTAAGTAATGCCAAATCAAGTACAACTTTTGAGATTGGCAACGGTGGAAGTACAGCCATATCTCGTTCTTATAAAGCGCTACGTATCAATAATCGCATAATTAATGATATCGATAAGGCTCCTTTGACACCTGAACAAAAAAACGAGATTCTGGGACAAGCTTATTTCTATCGTTCGTGGTTCTACTTTCAGATAATTAAAAGATATGGGGGGATGCCTATTATTGACAAGGTCTTTGAAGGTGGAGATGATGATATTTCCCGTATAACCTACCATGAATCACATGACTGGATGATGGAAGATATACAAAAAGCAATCTACATGCTACCAGACAGTTGGGATGATCCAAACTATGGAAGACCCACAAAAATTGCAGCAATGGCACTTAAAGAATGGGCACAGTTATTTGATGCAAGTCCATTGATGCAAAATGATTTAAATTCTACAGAAAACAAAGGCTATGACACGGAACGCGCAAAATCAGCAGCAAAATCAGCTTATGAAGTAATACGTTATATGGATGGAAGCAAGTCTGCCCCTTATCCTTATGGTTTGGCTAGTAAAGAAGAATATACGAATGTTTTCTATTTTAAATATCCACCAGTACATCAACCGGAGTACATTTGGGTCAAGCGACAATTTCCTAATGCTGCTAATCAAAACCAAAAACGTACTATCCGCACATTCTGGCAATATGAGGATCTTGCATTCGGTTCGGGACCAGATGGAAATTCCATGTGCTGCCCAAGTTTGAATATCGTCAACATGTTTGACAAAAAGGGAGCAGACGGTATTTATTACCCGATTGATGACCCACGAAGCGGCTATGCGCTTGATTATGATCATAAACCATTTGAGGATCGTGATCCCCGTTTCTATAACAATATCCTTTTACCAGGAACAACTTGGGGACATTACGCCGATGGACGTACCTATTACATTACAACCTACAAAGGAGGAGCAGCCTATCAGCACATGCTAACTCAAAAAGACTGTAACAAACGAATGTTTACAGGATTTATGTGTAAGAAGTTCATGTGGCCGGAATGTAACCAATATCTTGAAAAGAACAATCCGAATTGTTGGTGGGACTATCGCTTCCTCACCATATATATCCGTGCTTCGCAAATTTATTTAGATTATGCAGAAGCACTATTCGAGGGTTGTGGAAGTGCTACGGCAACTATTGAGGGATGTCCCATATCAGCAGCAGAAGCTATTAATATTCTCCGCAGACGAATTGGCTTAACAGATCTGCCATCAGATATTGTAGCCGATCCTGATAAATTCCGTGCAGCTTATCGCCGTGAGCGTGCTGTAGAATTAATGTTTGAAAATCATCGTTGGTGGGATATCCGCCGTTGGATGATCTTAGAAGAAACATTCAAGGATACTTATCCTATTAAGGGAGCATTATTCACACCACGAGAATCCAATCATGGAAGTATCACGGACAAGTCTACATTGACTTATGATTATGAACAAATCGATATAACTCCGGAAGTGCGTTCTTTTACAAAGAAGAATTACTGGTATCCTTTGCCTCAACATGATGTAGACGCATTGAATAATTTGCAACAAAACCCATATTGGTAATTAAAATGGCTTAATCAAATGAAAAGATATAATAAATTCATATTTATTCTGTTTGTCACTGCTATATTATCCGGCATAGCCACTTCGCTAGAAGCACAGGATAAACCCAAAAAGAAAAAAACAGCCCTTATTGAAGTGAAAGGGCTGGTGACAGACAACAGTGGTAAACCGCTAAGCGGAGTAACAGTATTGAGCGGTGAAGGTTCTATTATTAACTATACAGATGCAAATGGAAAATTTGCATTCAAAACAAAAGCTGATGGAACCTTATTAATTGAAGCGTTCGGTTATAAAGATGTTGTAATAAACCTCGCAAAAGAACAACCCACTGTTATTAAATTACAAAATGAAGATCTATATGCTTCAGAAAGAGACATACACGAACGTGCAGACGGTGGAAAAACGTATCAGCGGGATCTGGTAGGTACAGTATCCAAGTTATCTATGGAGAATGTATTAAAATACCCTGATTTACAATTATCCAATGCCTTACAAGGACAAGCTGCCGGACTAATTGCTATTTCCGGTGACGGCGGCTTGGGCTATAACGCATCAACATTATATGTCCGCGGACAACACAATAATGGAACAAATACAGCCTTAGTCATTATTGATGGAATAGAACGCCCAATAGATGATATTTTACCGGAAGAAATAGAATCCATCGAAGTTTTAAAAGATGCCACAGCCAAAATCCTGTATGGAGCAGCTGCCACAAACGGAGTAGTCTTAGTACGTACAAAAAGAGGAGAGGCACATAAACGAATTGTACGTGTCGGGGTAGAATATGGCGTACAACCCACTACACGTGTACCTAGCTATCTGAATTCCTACAATTATTCAAAACTGTTTAACGAAGCTCGTATAAACGATGGTATGAATCCCTACTACACTGACACACAATTAGAAGGATATAGAAATAGTAGCGGAATCAATGACGTATTGTATCCAAATGTTGATTATTACAATGAGTTCTTATTGAACCAAAATATCTACCGAAAAGGTACAATTGAGTTTAATGGAGGTAATGAAGGTGTGAAATACGCGTTAGTTGGTGGATATACCGGCGGTTCCGGATTAGAAAAAGTTGGAGAACGTTCGGCCTTACACCGCATGAATGCACGTGGTAATCTGGATATTAAAATCACAGATTTTCTTACTGTAACAGCAGATGTTGCAGCTCGTGTGGAACTGAAAAACTGGGGTGCCAAAGATGGCGCAGGTATATTCAGCACATTATCTTCTAATCGTCCCAATGAGTACCCTTTCATCATTCCTAATGAAACATTATCGGGACAGTTTACCCCCAATGAAGACGGGACGCCATTCTTCGGAGCCAGCACACGGATAGTAGACAATTTATATGCAGATATGGTTTATGGAGGTGACACTTCCGAAAGGTATGTAAATAGCCAGACAAACCTTGGAGCAAATTTTGACTTCAATAAATACGTTAAGGGATTGACATTTAATGCTTATGTAACTTTTGACAATTATAGTTATTTACGTCAAGAATTAAGGAATACTTATCCAACCTATGCTATTGACACTTATAGTGATTTAGACGGTGAAACTATCACCCGATATACACAGATGAAAAAGCTGGATTTGCCCAAAACGCAAAAGATAGCCTCCAATAATACCTACCGCTATTTTGGTATGCGTGCAGATATAGGATATGAACGTACATTAGGAGTGCATGACTTTTCAGCAATTGGAGCATTCCGCTATACAAAGAATGAGATGACAGGAATGACACAAGATTTTAAAGATGCCAATATCTCTCTGCGTCTAAACTATAGTTATGACAAACGTTATCTAGCCGAGCTTACTCTGGCTGGTATGGGGTCTAACAAATTTGATAAAAACGATCGTTTTTTCTTTTCTCCGGCTATAGGAGCTTCATGGATAATTTCTAACGAAAGTTTCATGAAAGAAGTAAAGGCAGTTAACTTCCTGAAGCTAAAAGCAAGTTACGGTGTGTTAGGCTATACAGGTAATACAGGATTCTTCTTGTATCAAACTGGTTGGAATAATAATGGCAACTATAATTTCTTTCAGGATCAAACAGATCATAAAGTTAGTTTAGCTCGTTGGGGAAATCCTGATTTAACATGGGAATACTCTCAAGAGTTTAATATTGGTATCGAAGGGTTATTCTTTAATAATCGTTTAAGCACAGAACTTAATTATTTCCATGAATGTAGAAAAGACATCATTGGAGTGAATAATGCCCAATATGCCGCTACAGCAGGGAATTATACAATATATGAAAATATCGGTCAGGTGACTAATCAAGGTATAGATATTGCAATCAACTGGAAAGGAAATATCGGGCGAGACTTTTTATACACAGTCGGAGCCAATATGACTTATTCGAAAAATAAATTAGATAAATGGAATGAAATAGAAGGAGTGGAAAGCTATCGTAAAGCCATTGGGCGACCTACTAGTACTATTTTTGGCTTACAAGCACTAGGATTATTTGGAAAAGACATTCCATTAGAAGGTCACTCATTGCAATCATACGGTATATATCAAAATGGCGATATTGCATACGCTGACTTAAACAACAATGGGATTGTAGATGATAATGACCGTATGAGTCTAGGACAAAGTTTTCCTGTAACTACTTGGGGAATCAATGTAGACCTCAAATACAAAGGGTTTGGACTTTATATGTTAGGAACTCTTCATACAGGTATTACTCAATTATGTACAAACGCTTATTATTGGAATAATGGTCTGAATGGATACTCTGAATTAGCATTAAATCGCTACCATGAGGTTAATAATCCTTCAGGTACAATGCCCCGATTAACAACAACGACAGAAAGCAATAACTTTCGTGATTCCAGTTTTTGGACAGAGAATGGATCATTTTTCCGTTTGAAAAATGTAGAACTTAGTTATACATTTGAAAATAAAGCTGGTAGATTCTTTGCAAATAAATGTAAACTATTCGTTCGTGGTACAAATCTGCTTACTTTCTCTAAAATAAAGGATCTGGATCCGGAAAGATTAAATGCCGGAATCACAAATTATCCAGCCTATATGACTCTAACCGGCGGTTTATCCGTCTCTTTCTAAACTTAAAAAATATAAAAATATGAAAATAAGCAAATTAATACTGTTAACTTGTGTTTGGGGAAGTATTGTTTCTTGTGAAGATCTGCTTGACCCTAAATTGACGAATGAATGGTCCAGTGAGACCGTATGGACTAATCCAGATATGGCACAAGCCGTTTTGACTCAAGCATATGCTGATTTAATGGTTGTTCCGGATCATTATGATGATAATTTCTTAGATGCTGCAACAGACAATGCACTAACCCGAAATTATGGTTCGAGTGTATACCGAGCTAGTATGGGAGCATTCAGCCGATCAACAAATCCACTTGGAAATTGGGACAATATGTATGATAAGATACAAAGCATCAATCTATTCATAGAAAAAGGAGTTACAGATGATGTGATATACAATCGTGTAAGTAAAGAAACTGACCAGGCAATAAAGACTCGTTTACTTGGTGAAGCCTATTTTTTAAGAGCATGGTGTAGCTTCAAATTGTTACAAACTTATGGAGGACGAACAGACGAAGGAGAAGCATTGGGATATACGATCACCAACCATTTCATTAGCGATAAGGAATCTGCAAAGCCAAGTCTGTTTAAACGTGACTCGTATAAAGATTGCGTCAGCCAGATTGTTTCCGATTGTGAAGAAGCTGCCAGACGTTTACCTGTAACTTACACAGGAGATGATGTAGTTGTCGGAAAATCTAAAATTGGTAGAGCTTGCGGATTAGCGGCAAATGCTCTTAAAGCAAGAACTTTGCTCTATGCAGCAAGTCCGGCTTATCAGAACATAGATGTGATTCAAATAAATGGCATGGGTAATTTTACTGTATTGAATGAAGCTACTTATCAAGCAGGTTGGGAGCGTGCTGCTCTTTTTGCCAATGAAGTGCTCAAAAACGCAGGGATAAACTATACCTTTACAGCGATGGCTGCTAAAGACTTGGCTGATGCTGGCAGTGATACCCCGGCCGATTTTATTTTCCGCACCTACATGGGACTTGTACATGGTATGGAGAGTCGACACTATCCTCCTTTTTATTTGGGAAATGCACAAACAATTCCCTCCCATAATTTAGCAGCCGCCTTTCCCGCCAAAAATGGCTATCCAATAACAGATTCACGTTCATTATATGACGAGCAAGATCCGTATCTGATAGCTAGAGATAACCGATTCAATATGAATCTATATTATCAAGGAAAAAAGTTTGGAGCTTATAACTCAAACATTGATGTATCTGAAGGTGGAAAAGATTCAGAGAGTTTTCACATTTATGCCAGTCGTTCGGGATATTATTTATCCAAATTCTTGTCTACTACACAAAAAAATATGCTGGATCCGATTCAAACATTGAATTCTCGGCACTTTAACCCATTATTACGTAAAACAGAAGTTTGGCTGAATTATGCAGAAGCCGCCAATGAAGCATGGGGACCTGAAGGTAAAGGTGACGACTGCAAATATAGCGCTTATGATGTCTTAAAAATCATACGTGAAAAATCAGGTGGTATCACAGATGCTACCTATTTGTCAGAAGTAGCTTCTGAAGGTAAAGACGCATTCCGGAAATTAATCCAAAATGAACGTCGTATAGAATTTGCTTTCGAAGATCACCGTTTTTGGGATTTACGCCGCTGTTTACTTCCCCTAGATACCACTATTGAAGGAATACAAGTGACAAGAACGGATAATGGTCTTTCTTATGAAATAAAAGAAATAGAACAACGTCCGTTGGATGCACTTCGCTATTACTATTTGCCGTTACCTAACGACGAATTATTAAAGAATCCAAACCTCAAAAATAATATGGGGTGGAATAATAACTAATATTATATACGATTATGAAAATTGCAAAAATAATATTGCTCGCTTTGACGACTTGTTTAGTGTCTTGCTATGAAGATTATACCCATGATTATGAAACAACAAATGTTGGTTTTGCTTTACAAAACCCATTGCGTACAGTTATATCAGACCGTGATATGCCTATATATGTGGGAGTATCATTAGGAGGTAAACGGGAAGTTGACATGAATGATTGGGCTAAATTTACCTTGGATGCTTCTTTATTAGAGGGTACTCCTCTTACACTTCTCCCCGAAGAATATTATACATTGGAAGATCCGGAGATATTTAAAGTGCGGAAATCTAATTTACCTGTAGCAGATGTTGAAATCAAGTTTACAGATGCTTTTTATACAGATCCATTAAGTCTGACTACACATTATGCCCTCCCTTTCAGAGTTATAGAAAGTTCCATGAACTCTATTCGCGAAGGAGCGGATTATTCTATTGTAGCAATAAAGTATGTCAGTTCCTTTTCCGGCGTTTACTATCTTCAAGGTGAAGTAAGTGAAGTGGATGATAATGGAAATATTATAGAAAGTACCACTGTGGTGTATAAAGAAAAAGACTTGATAAATAATAATACTCTGGAACTAAGCACTCTCGCCCAAAATAAATTATTAAGACCCGGAGTAGCGAACTTAACGAAAAGCAATGCCAATCGTTTCCAATTGACAATCGACAACAACAGCGAATCAGGTCCGGACTACAATGTTCAAATAGAAGGTATAGAAGGAGGAGTCACAATCGTTGAAGGAAATGGCAGCTACATTGCCCAAAGTCCGACTTACACCTTCAATAGTGGAGACAAACCTTGTCCGGAAATCAACTTGAATTACACCTATGAATTAGCAGGCAAACGTTATAAAGTGAAAGAACAATTAGTGTTACGTCGCGATCCTGTGAACGATTTACGAGTAGAATCATGGAAGTAATTTAAAACTTGAGACATGAGGAACTATATCGGTTTTTCATGTCTCAAAAAGATAACAGTAAAAGCAAAAAAGTATATGAAAAAAGAATTAGCTGTATCAGTTGTCTCCAGCATACTCTGTATAACCACAGGAGTTGCCCAAACTAACAAACCCAATGTTGTTATTATCATGACTGACCAGCAACGGGCAGATTTATGTGGTCGTGAAGGCTTCCCAATGGCTGTAACTCCTTTTACCGATTCTCTTGCATTGAGTAATGTGTGGTTTGACAAGGCATATACGGTGGCTCCTGCCAGTATGCCTGCGCGTTGTTCCATGTTTACAGGACGTTTTCCTACTGCCACTCATGTCCGTACCAATCACAACACTCCCGACATGTATTACAAGAAAGATATGCTTGAAGTATTTAAGGAACAAGGGTATAAGACTGCACTAGTAGGTAAGAATCATGCACATGTGAAAGGAAAAGATTTCGATTATTGTGAGGAATATTTCCATTGGGGAAAAAATCAGCGAGATACACAAGAAGATAAGGATTTTGCATTCTTCCTAAATAACAAAGCTCGTGGACAATATTTGGAAGCCACTCCTTTCCCGTCAGAAGCGCAGAACCCGGTAAAAATTGTCACTAAAGCTTTAGCCTGGGCGGAAGCGCAAAAAGACTCAGCCTTTTTTATGTGGGTTTCAATGCCTGAACCGCATAACCCTTATCAGATATCGGAACCTTATTTTTCGATGTTTTCTCCGGAAAAGATACCTGCAACTTTGACAAGCCGGAAAGACCTGTCTAAAAAAGGAGACAAATATGCTATCTTGGCAGAATTGGAAGATACTGCTTGTCCAAACCTTGCGACAGATCTTCCTCGTTTGCGTGGTAATTATTTGGGGATGCTCCGCCTAATTGACGATCAGACTAAACGTCTGATTGAAGGATTTCAAGCTGCCGGGCTTTATGAAAATACCATTTTTGTAATCTTGTCGGACCATGGAGATTATTGCGGGGAATACGGTTTGATTCGTAAAGGTGCCGGAGTTCCTGAATGTCTGACTCGTATCCCGATGATTTGGGCGGGATGTGGTATTCATCCTCAAAGTGCCCCTATGGATGCACATGTCTCTATTGCCGATGTCTTTCCTACCATTTGCACGGCTATTGGTGCGGATATACCACTCGGAGTGCAGGGACGTAGCCTTTGGCCTATGTTGACTGGCAAGTCATACCCAAAGAGAGAATTTTCGAGCATAATAGTTCAACAGGGTTTTGGCGGTGAAGATTTCACTCGGGATGAACCTCTAACATTTGTTAAAGAAGGTGCCTTGCAACCCAATAAAATAGCACACTTTGACGAACTGAATACTTGGACTCAGAGCGGAACAGAACGAATGGTTCGCAAAGACGACTGGAAATTAGTGCTTGATAACTATGGTCGTGGCGAATTGTATAATTTGAAAACTGACCCTTCCGAGATTAATAATCTTTATAATAAAAAGAAATATACTTCCAAACAAATGGAATTACTGGAAGAGTTGATGACTTGGGAGTTACGTATGCAAGACCCGTTGCCAGTACCACGGAATCGTTATCATTTCAAAAGAAATCCTTTTAATTACCATTTCACAAAAGAAAAGGAAACCCTCTGATCCTGTCTATAAATATATTGATGAAAATATTAATGGACAAAGTTCAGAATAATCAATAAAACTACTATGGTGTTAACTCAAAATTTATACGTATGAAGTTCTTAAGAGAAATTTTGTTAGTTGGACTATTACCCGGTTTTCTTATAAGCCAGGCACAAAATGTCCAAAACAAAGAAGATTTACCTTTAGATTTAGGTTATCGTGTACTTCCTATGGGAGATTATAACGGTTCAGCCTACACTATCTCGGGTAAACAGTTACGTAATCTACCCGTTACAAATCTTTCGGCAGTATTAGCAGGATTGGTACCTGGTTATTTTGCCCGGCAGGTCCAAGGTGGTGGATTGGTGAATGAACAGAATTCATTCTGGATAAGAGGACAGAGAAGTAATTCATCCGATGTGCTAGTACTGGTTGATGGACAAGAACGGGATTTTGCTGTTTTGTCATCACACGAAGTAGAATCAATTACCGTATTGAAAGATGCTGCAGCAACAGCTTTATATGGAATGCGTGCAGGCAGTGGAGCTATTCTGGTTACAACCCGTAAAGGAATAAAAGGGAAACCACAGGTTGAATTAACAGCTCAAATAATAGCTCAACAGCCACTTAAAGAGTTAGAGTCATTAAATGCAGCCGATTACGCAAGACAGCATAACATTGCCCGTCACAATGACAATATGGATCCACTGTATTCCAACTATGACATTATGAATTATGCAAACAATGACCCTAATTCCATATTGTATCCCAATGTAGATTGGGCCGATAAATACTTGAAAGATACCCGATGGAGCCAGCGCTATAATCTTAATATCCAAGGAGGGACTGAAAAAAGTACATATTTCGTGAATGCAATGTACACTCGTAACAATGGCTACTTCAATACGGATGATTCACATGATTATAGTACCAATCACTCTGCCGAACGGTTTAATATCCGTTCCAATATTGATTTTGCTGTAACTCGCACCACCCAACTGGACGTAAATTTGTATGGCTGGTATCAAAGCCAGAACGGGCCTGGCAGTGGAGCCGAAAACATTTATAAAAACCTGGTCACATTACCGCAAGGAATCTTCCCTGAATGGTACAGTGATCAAGGGTATACAGATCAATACGGCAATATTATCAATACAGAAGATGGAAAAATTGTAGCAGGAAATGCATTCCGTGAAAATCCATGGGCAATGCTAAACCGCTCCGGTTACTTCCAGGACAAACAATTGTATGGTTCTTTCCGTACGAAACTCTCACAGGATCTTTCCTTCATAACAGAGGGATTAAAAGCTTCTATTGCTTTATCTATGGATTCACGCACAGTTTCTTCTATCAGACGTACAATAACTTTCGCATATTACGAAAAGGACGCCACGAATGAGAACGTTCTCCGCCGGACCCGCGAGGATGACTCGATGATAAACAAGGTAGATAATACCAGTTCTTTCCGCCGGACCGGTATCGTGGCTCAATTAGATTATAACCGTACCTTTGGAAAACATGGAGTTTCGGCTTTAGCTTTCTATGAACAATATGAAAGCAATGATGAAATGGTATTACCAACCCGCTTCCAAAGCGTAAACGGTTGGTTCGGCTATAATTATGATAAAAGATATGGCATCGATGTTATCGGAGCTTATCAAGGTTCTCACAAATTTGGGCCGGGACACAAATTCGGTTTCTTCCCTACAGTATCTGCCGGATGGACTGTTTCTAACGAATCCTTTTGGAAAGATGTCCAAAAATTAGTGCCCTACCTGAAACTAAAAGCATCTTATGGACAAGTCGGCAACTCATCGGGTGTAGATGCCTTTTATTACAGGGGACGTATGTGGCCGCAAAACGATGTCTACATCACAGGGGTAAACATGGGAACAAAACTTGGAGGATATATTCAGGATATACTTCCAAATCCCGGACTGACTTGGGAAAAAGCAAGAATTCTGAACATCGGAATAGATACCAGACTATTTTCAGACCACCTATCTGTTACAGCTGAATTTTTCAAGGACAACCGTCATGATATGTACGTAGTTAATAATAAAATCAGCTCTCTTGTCGGTAATGTAAAAGAATTTAAGCAGAATATAGGCAAGATCAATAGCCATGGAGTAGACTTATCTGCCATGTGGAATTCAAATATCGCAGATTGGAGCTATTTCATAGGAGGTACATTCTCTTATTCCACGAATGAGCTGATTGCAAATGGCGAAGTAGATCAGCCATACGAATGGTTGAAGAATCAGGGACGTCCTTTGGGAGAAAACCGAGGATACATCGCAAAAGGCTTTTTTAACTCTTGGGAAGAAATAGCAGCCTCTCCTGTACAAACATTCTCTGATGTCCAACCAGGCGATGTACGTTATGAAGATATAAACAAAGACGGACAGATCGATGTAAACGATATGATACCTATCGGATATGGAGATATTCCCAGAATGATGTATGGCATTAATCTAGGAGTCGGCTACAAAGGATTTTCGATCACCGCATTGTTTCAGGGAGCAGCAAAAGTCTCTCATCAATATTCGGACATCGTAATGAATCCTTTTACAGACAACGGAACCATATTTGAGCATCAACTTGATTATTGGACACCCGAACACCAGAATGCAGCATTCCCACGTTTAACAACACTGGACAATGCCAATCTTAACAACAGGCAGATAAGTACATTAAATGTGAAAGATGCTGATTTCTTAAGATTGAAAACGTTGGAAGTTTCTTATGACTTTCCTGTAAAAATGATACAGAAAATCCATCTTAAGGGATTGAGACTTTTCCTTAGCGGAACGAATCTGATTACCTGGACAAAATATAAATGGGTTGATCCTGAAGCGCCTTCACTGGCGGCTCCTTTGACGAGAAACATGAGTATAGGTTGTTCCTTAAAATTCTGATAGCATGAAAAAATCGATAATTTATTTAGCAATAAGCGTAACACTTACACTTTCCGGTTGTGATTATCTGGATGACATGCCCTATGACTGGGCACAACCTGATGATATTTTTACGAATGAGCAGAACTATCTGAAACCTATCAATCAGGTTTATGCATATATTCCCGAAGGCTTCAACCACGTAGGAAATGCCTTTTTAGATGCAGCCACTAATGATGGAATAAGCACAATCATAGATTCGGATATCCATAAGTTGTCTCGTGGATATATCACTTCTTCAAATCCGATTGAAGAATGCTGGAATAATTCATACAAGGGAATCCAACAAGCTGTTTTTGCTCGCAAGTATTTGCGTGAAGCCGACTTGGTGTTACAAAATAAGACAGAAGAAGATATCCAGGCATTTAAGGACACTTATTGTGCGGAAACTGAATGTTTACAGGCCTTATTTGAGTTTAACCTGTTAAGACACTACGGAGGTTTTCCTATTGTCGATCGTATTTATGAAGTTGACGATCCTGAACTGCAAACAAAAGCAAGAGACTCTTTCAAGGACTGTGTCAATCACATCGTACAGTTGTGTGAGAGTGCTGCCGCTGTGTTGAAAGTTGACCCGGAAGGTGGGAATGGTTCTTATGGCCGTATGACTAAAGGAATGGCACTTGCCATTAAAGCCAAGACGTTACTCTACGCCGCAAGCCCACTCTATAACAGAACAGATAATAATGACCCAGTACTAGGGTATACTGACGGCTCGGATGTGACAGAACGCTGGCAACTTGCCGCCAAAGCTTGTGCAGATGTAATTAACCTGAATGCAGATGGAACTATAAACCCAAATGGAAATAAGAAATATAGCCTGATAGCTCTTACTGCTGCTAAAACGTATGATAAGATCTTTATCCATGCTAACCCTAATCAGGAATACATATTGTTCTACACAGCTGCCAAAGACAATGCTCTGGAAAACAGGCATTATCCCCCTACTATTTCCAAAGATCAGGGAGGAGGTACAGTACCTTCACAGCAATTAATCGATGCATTTACTATGAAAGATGGAAGTAATTATACCCATTCTTCTGATGGCGAGAACATGTATAATAACAGAGACCCACGTCTGGCAGCAATTATTGGATATGACGGTTCGGTTTATGGAAAGAATACCATCTATACGCGAATTAGTGATAATACAACCATAGACGGACTCAACCAAGTGAAAAACCGTTCGACCAATACTGGGTATTATTTGGCTAAGTTCCTGGACAAAACCCTGAACTTCGGACAGGCTAATGTAGGTACTGTTTTCCACTTATTCCCGATGATTCGCTTATCTGATATCCTACTTTCCTACGCAGAAGCCATGCATCACGCTTACGGCATGAATGCGGACCCTGAAGGCTATGGTTTGACAGCAATAGAAGCCGTACAGAAAATACGTTCCAGAGCCGGATTCGGAACAGATGATAAATTTCTTAATGGGGTGACAGATGATAACTTCATGGAAAAGGTGAAGCAAGAACGTCGTATCGAACTCTGTTTTGAAGAACATCGTTACTTTGATTTGCGACGTTGGATGGATGGCAATCAACTAAGAGAACCTATTGTCGGAATGAAAGTAGAAGAAAATGTTTCCGGACTTCATTATACTCGCTTTACAGTAGATGAAGCACGCAATTTTAAGGATTACATGTATTATCATCCCATTCCTCTGAAAGTAATCAAGGAAAGCCCTTCCATTCAACAAAATCCGGGTTGGTAATGGGGATCAAAACTATTTAATAGATAGAAAACATGAAAAAAATAATAATATTATTCATATGCTTAACCAGTTCCATCTGGCATGTCTATGCACAAACCAAAGTTAGCGGAATTGTCAAAGATGCCCAAGGAATGGAGATGATTGGCGCTACTGTCCTTCAGAAAGGGACTAATAATGGAATAGTGACTGGTTTGGATGGCAAATTTACTCTTACATTGTCCAACGAAGCAGAACAGACAATTCTTATCTCAATGATTGGCTTTATTGAACAATCTATTGCCATAAAAAAGAATCATCCTTTTATCAATGTCACTTTAGAAGAAGATGTTGCGCAATTGGATGAAGTCGTTGTTGTAGGATATGGCACACAGAAAAAAGTATCTCTCACCGGTTCCATTTCTAATGTCGGGACGCAAGACTTGAAAAGTATGCCTGTATCAAGTGTCACAAATGCTTTAGGCGGCCGCATCCCGGGACTAGTAACCCGACAGGAAAGCGGACGTCCCGGTGGCGATCAGGCTACGATGTTTGTTCGTGGTCGCGCTTCATTGAACGATTCTAGCCCCTTGGTACTGATTGACGGGGTAGAACGCCCTATGGCACAAATCGACCCTGATGATATTGAAACCATCTCCGTGTTAAAGGATGCTTCTGCAACGGCGGTATACGGTGTACGAGGAGCAAATGGTGTGATACTGGTGACTACCCGACGAGGTCGTGAAGGAGAAACTCAAATTTCTTTCTCGTCTGAATTCGGTGTTACTTCCTTCAATCGTATATCTCAAACTCTAAGTGCAGAATCCGTTTCAAGATTCATGCGTGAAGGTGCTATCAATGACGGCTTTGACCCTTCCGATACAGGTAATACCCGAAGCCTTTTTCTTTCAGAATACGATAACTATCTCTATCGTACCCAAAAAAGTCCGTTCACACACCCGGACAATGACTTTGTAGATATGTTTACGAAGAATGGTTTCCAACAAAAATACAACGTCAACTTATCCGGTGGAAACAAGACAGTACGCTACTTTGTCTCTGTGGGATACTTTACTCAAACAGGTATGTTTGAGACAGATGTGGACAAAATTAAAGAACACGAAACGATACAAGCTCTTTTAGCAGCCTCACCAGATGTAGCAAAAGGCTTGTACAAAGAAGGCTATAATTCAGAATACAAGTACAATAGGCTCACTACCCGTTCAAATATCGATATCAATCTGACTGAAGATTTTAAAGTATCCGTGAATCTTGCTTATCGTTTCGGAAGTCAGAACCGTCCCTATGGCTACGATGCTGATGGACAGGAAGCCATGCGTTTGTTCGGTATGTTCTACCGCAATTCTCCTCAAGCATTCCCCATCTTGAATGCGAATGGTACCTATGCCGCTGCCGATGGGATATGGAGACAAAATCCACTCGTAACGTTATGTTATACAGGTTTTTTTCTTGATTTCAACAATAAGCTTGAGACAGATTTTGCTTTCAAATATAACCTAAGAAAACTGTTAAAAGGATTAAGTATAGACGGAAAGTTCTCTTACGATGCCGGTTGGAGCAATAACCGCAGCATACAGCAGCGTCCCAATATCTATCAATATAATCCTGTTAACGAAACCTATAAACAAGGGCTTGAAATGGTGTTGCCAACAAAAGCCACTAACAAAACGGCAGCTACACACCGTAAGTATATTGAAGCAGCAGTTCGCTATAAACAGTCCTTCTCCGGACATAACGTATCCGGACTGGCACTTTATAATATGAGTTACACCTCCACCCCCGGCGGACGCTATTCTTACGTGCCTCATATCTATCAGGCTTTAGTAGGACGTGTAAACTATGATTATGAAAATCGCTATCTGCTCGAAGTTAACGCAGGTTATAACGGTTCAAACCGTTTTGCGGAAGGACACCGTTATCAGCTCTTCCCTGCAGCATCAATGGGATGGGTACTGACTAATGAACCTTTCTTTAAAGAAAACCCTATCTTAAGTTTTACTAAACTACGCTTCTCTTATGGTGAAGTTGGTAATGACAAGCTGGGAGGCTTCTCTTACTATTATCGTTCAGGATATGATGAAGGATTAGGGTACACTTTTGGAGAGACACACAATCCTGCGATTAAAGGTCTGATTCAAGGAAAAAGTGCCAATGAAAACATCACATGGGAAGTTGCACGGAAATACAACTTAGGACTTGAGACAAAATGGCTGAAAGACAAAATATCTGCCAGTATCGACTTTTTTAAAGAACGTCGCAGTAACATCTTATGTGAACCGGAAAGATATTCTCAGGCAGCCGGTTCAAACGGACTGGCTCCCATAAACTATGGTGTCGTAACAAATCAGGGATATGATCTGGAAATAGGATATCAAGATCAAAAAGGAGATTTTGGATATTCCGTAAAAGGGATTTACGGATATGCCCACAATGAGATTGTAGAGAAAAGTGAATCAGTGAAACCCTATTCCTATATGTCACAAACCGGCAATCCTATCGGACAGTTTATCGGCTATATTTCCGACGGATTCTTCAGTTCTTATGAAGACATAGCAAGTTCTCCCGTTCAATTCGGACAAGTAAGCCGACCAGGAGATATTAAATACAAAGATTTGAATCATGACGGAGTGATCGATTCCAACGACCAGGCTCCTATCGGTTACAATCCGGTGCCCGAGATGACCTTCTCTCTTGCCGCCGGTTTGAACTGGAAAGGATTTGATTTTAGCATATTACTTCAGGGAGCTGCCCGTTCATCTATCTATCTGCAACAAGATATTGCATGGGATAATTTCTGGGGGAATTATTACGAAGAGCATATCGGAAGATGGACACCGGAGACAGCGGCAACAGCAACATATCCACGTTTCACAAAAGCAGCCACTGCCGCACATCCTAATTATTATAAATCCGACTATTGGTTGAAAGACTCCAAATACTTGCGTCTGAAAAACATTCAGTTAGGCTACACTATACCTCGCAAACTATTGAAAAAATTCGGAGTACGTTCACTTAGAGTATATGCGAATGCCTACAATCTCTTTACATGGGATAACGTAAAAAAGGTAGACCCTGAATCATCGAACAATAGCAATGGACAATTCTATCCACAACAAAAAGTAATAAATTTTGGTATCAACCTGAATTTCTAATGTTTGAAATGAATAATTTATGAGAAAACTATTTATATCCTTTGTAACGGCTGTCCTGCTTACCAGTTGTAGTGCAGATAGCCTGATGAAAGAAACCGAACTGGATCTTACAGATACAGAGAAAGTTTATTCGGACATTACCTTGACCCGCAAAGTTGCATACGACTTGTATGCACGTATGCGCATGGGGAGAGACCGCCTGGGCAGCTTTGGCTTTTTGGCAAACATTGGCGGTTCACCTTGTATGCTTGACAACGCAACAGACGATGGAGCCGGAAATACAACCCGTGCCGGAGGTGCAGTCATTCCCGAACTCGAAAAATTTATCAAGGGAGGAATTGATGCTTCCAAAGGTTTGATTGGCGGTGACCATCCCTGGATATTCTACTATAAGGCCATTCGTTCTGCAAACACCTTCCTAAACAACGTAGACCGTTCACCTCTGGAGGATGCAGAGAAGATCTCCTTGAAAAATCAAGTACGTTTTCTGCGTGCATTGTATCACCACGAACTGTTTCGTTTCTACGGAGCATTAGTAATCGGAGACAAAGAACTCGATCCGTTGCTTTATGATGAAATCAAACGTGAATCGTTAGAGACCACCGTCCGTTGGATTACTAATGAATTCAAAGAACTTGCAGAACCGGGAGTATTGCCGGACAAATACGATGCGGCAGACTACGGAAGAGCTACCCGGGGAGCAGCCCTAGGCTATCTGGCACGCACATTACTTTATGCAGCAAGTCCCTTACACAATGCGTCCGGAGTGACCTGGAGGGAAGCTGCTGATGCTGCCTACGATATGATTGAATATTCTGACAACGGAGATTTCTATCGTTTATATGAAGATCCGACCACTCCGGAAAAGAGCTACACACGATTATTCAATACTCGTGCCAATGGTGAGGTAATCATGGGATTTCTCCGCGCACCGGCAAATGATCTTTACGGAATGATGCCTGCCTTTGACCCCTGGAATGTAAATAAGGAGCTACTGACTTGCCCGGACCAATGGTTGGTAGATTGTTATGATATGCTCGACGGTTCACAGCCCATTCTCGGTTACGAATCAAATACGAAAGCCATCATCAACCCGAATTCCGGTTACAATGAAAATTCTCCTTATGCTAACAGGGATCCCCGTTTGGCGCAAAGCATTCTATGTGATGGTGCTACCTGGCCTCTGGTCAACGGTAAGCCAGCTACAATAGACCTGTCAAAATCATATAGATGGGGAAGCGGATACTTCCTGACAAAGTTCCTGGATGACCGTATCGATCATCGAAAAGGTGGTACCACTTACATGGACTTTCCAATGATGAGATATGCAGAAATCCTGCTTGATTATGCAGAAGCCGAGAATGAAGCTGAAGATACGAACACAGCCAGAGAGAAAGCAATAGCCCAACTTAACAGGATCCGTCGCCGTGCCGGTATCACGACAGACTTACTGGCCGCAGATTATAATCAGGCAACCCTTCGGGAACGCATACGCAAAGAACGCCGTGTAGAACTTTGTTTTGAAGATCATCGATTCTTTGATATAAGAAGATGGCTGATAGCAAAAGATGTAATGAGATTACCGGCTGTCGGAATAAAGAAAATTAACGGTGAATATCAACGGGTAACTTTGGATACACGTAATTATAACGAGCGCATGAACTTGGCTCCAATACCACAGGATGAAGTTAATAACTGCCCGAATATCTACCAGAATCCGGGATACTAATCTAAATAGAATGTTTACTTAAAAAAAATAAAGTCATGAAAACAAATAGTATAATTGCATTAATTTTATCAATCAGCTCATTCGGACTATTTAGCTGTGCAGATAAATATGAAGTTGATTATGAAGCACCTGTTAAGATTGAATTTGCAGGTGTCGATCAGAACAATAGAGTATCATTAGAGAAAGGAGTTGCAGAATACACAGCAACTGTCAAAGTTCAGGGAGAAATCATGAGTTTTGAAATCTACCAGGCAGATTCTAAAACCGGAATGCAAGGAAGTCTGATAGAAGAAACTGCCCAGTCATTTGCAGACGGAACCCCTAATTATGAGACAACTTACCAGTTTACTTCTTTAAAAGAAAATGCCTGTATTACAGTAGTCGTTCTAGGTGCTGACGGTCATACGTACCAACGTAACTTATTGGTAGAGATTACTCCTTCTGTCTTATTCTCCGATCCGGATTACGGAAAAGATGGAGAAATAGTGGAAACAGCCTCGGCCTACTATGGTTGTTATTATGCAACATGGCTTCTTGGACGCACCTATATAGCTGCTGATGCCATGAAATATACAAACGAAGTAGATTTCTCACTCGGAGATGTTATCCTGTCTTCGGGAAGTGAAGCAGTACCTGCCTTTGTTTCACCAGCTAAAAGAAGTGAGTATGGTTTGATGACAATTAGCGGCTTGCAACACACATTATTTGCTGAAACCTCTTTATCACAAGCGGAGTTTAATGCAATCTCACAGGTAGATGCAACCCCAATAGAAAGTCTGGCAGATCCGACCTCCGAAGTTTTAGCTATTCAAGCAAATAAAGTTTACCTGTTCAAAACAGCCAATGGAAAGAAAGGATTGATTTGCATACAAAAAATAACAGCAAAAACAGGTACGATCGAAGTATCACCGGATAATTGGGTAGAAAACACAAAATACTCATGGGTACAATTACTGACTAAAACCATGGTAAAGTAAAGTTCCCATTTAAGATACTTTCTCCAATGATAGTATCATAGAATAATTAGAAAAATAGAGAAGTTTTTGGTTTCTACAAGCTTCTCTATTCCTGTTTTATTAACAGAAGAAAGGAGAAATCTATCATTCTACCATTTTTTTTCCTTTATTGATTAGTATTTTTCCTTCCTTCTCTGATATCTTCCCTACTTTTGTGCAACATCATGAAAAACAAAGTTAATTAAATCACAATAATTATGAACCTAAAAAAACATTTACCCTGGCTGGGAGCCCTACTCCCCATTGCTAACACACAAGCAGAAACAAAACCTAATGTAGTAATTATCTATATCGATGATATGGGTATCGGTGACATAGGTTGTTATGGAGGAAAATTCGCTCCTACTCCTAATATTGATAAATTGGCACAGGATGGACTATTATTCAACCAGTACTATTCTTCTGCACCAGTTAGTTCTCCATCCCGCTGTGGACTGACAACAGGTCTCTTTCCTCTTGAAGTGGGAATCAACACTTTCCTGAACGACAAAGCTGCTAATAAGAGATGCGAACAACGTAATTTTCTTGATGATAAGTTGCCTTCAATGGCACGTGCCTTCCAAAATGCAGGTTACTCAACCGGACACATCGGAAAATGGCACATGGGAGGCGGACGTGACGTGCACAATGCTCCTTCTATTAAGAATTACGGTTTTGACGAATACATATCAACCTACGAAAGTCCGGACCCGGACCCGACAATCACTGCAACCAAGTGGATATGGTCGGATAAAGACAGCGTAAAACGTTGGAGACGTACTGAATACTTTGTAGATAAAAGTATTGAGTTTGTAAAAAAGCACAAAGACGAACCATTCTTCCTAAACCTATGGCCGGATGATATGCATACCCCTTGGGTACCGGAATTCAAACAAAAGGAAAGAAAAAGCTGGGAAACACAAGAAGCGTTTGCTCCTGTACTTGCAGAAATGGACAAACAACTCGGACGTTTCATCAAAGCTTTGGATGAGTTGGGAGTGGGAGAAAATACAATCATTATTTTCACTAGCGACAATGGTCCCGCACCTAGCTTTAAATCTGTACGTTCCGCATATTTGAGAGGAACTAAAAATAGTCTTTATGAAGGAGGTATCCGTATGCCGTTCATCGTTAGATATCCAAAGAAAATTAAAGCCGGACAGGTAAATAACGAGTCCGTATTATGCGCTGTAGATTTATATCCGACTTTGTGTTCTGTAGCCGGAATCAAAACAGAAAAAGGTTACAAAGGTGATGGACAGAACTATGCAAAAATTCTTCTCGGTAAATCGGAAGCTAAACGCAAGACTGATTTAATGTGGGACTTCGGACGAAACAAACATTTTGGCTTTCCAGGAAATCCTTATGACAGAAGCCCTCATTTAGCTATACGCAGCGGAAAATGGAAATTATTAGTGAATGGCGACGGAAGTGATGCACAACTATATGACATGGAAAAGGACAAGTTTGAAAAGAGCAATATCGCAAGTGAGCATCCTGATCTGGTTACCAAGTTGAGCAAAAAGGTATGCCAATGGTATGCCGAAAACAAAGACAAAGGACTACAAACCTCTAATTAAACAATAATATTCATGAATTCTAAAGCTTTTATTCTGCCGGCGGCGCTAATGATAGCCGGCAACACTGCAGCAAACGCCAAAGGAAAAAAGTCTGATCAGAGACCTAATATCCTGGTAATTCTGGCGGATGACCTCGGTTATTCCGACTTGGGATGCTACGGTAGTGAAATCCACACACCTAATCTGGACAAACTGGCAAAACAAGGAGTACGTTTCAATCATTTCTATAACACCAGTCGGAGCTGTCCGACACGCGCTTCCTTATTAACAGGACTTTATCAACATCAGGCAGGAATCGGACGAATGACTTTCGATGACCACCTGCCGGGATACCGGGGTACACTATCACGCAATGCAGTTACCATTGCTGAAGTATTGAAAGAATCAGGATATGCAACCAGCATGGTAGGTAAATGGCATATCGCCGAGACTCCCTTACGCAAAGACCAACGCGAATGGCTCGCACACCACGTATACCACGAAACCTACTCTGACCTCTGTCATTATCCGGTGAATCGAGGATTTGACACCCATTATGGTACGATTTATGGAGTGGTAGATTATTTTGATCCATTCAGTCTAGTAGAAGGAGAAGTACCCGTAAAAGAAGTACCCGACGGATATTACATCACACAGGCACTTTCAGACCGTGCAGTGAAAGAAGTGAAAGAGTATGCCAAAGACGATAAACCATTCTTTATGTACCTGGCTTACACAGCACCACACTGGCCGTTGCACGCATTGCCGGAAGATATTGAGAAATACAAGGATACCTATAAAGTAGGTTGGGAAGCCATTCGTAATGCACGTTACGAACGTCAGAAACAACTGGGTATATTCCCTGACATGGATAATTTCCTGTCTGACAGACAGTTCAAAGATAAATGGGAAGATAATCCACATGCTGAATGGGATGCTCGCGCCATGGCTGTTCATGCAGCCATGATCGACCGTATGGACCAGGGAATAGGACAAGTAATCGATGCTCTGGAAAAGACAGGACAGCTTGAAAACACATTGATTCTATTCCTTTCCGATAACGGATGCAGCAATGAAAATTGTCAGAACTACTCTCCTGGAGAAAACGACCGTCCTGACATGACACGTAAAGGGGAGAAAATGGTTTATCCTCATAACAAAGAAGTACTACCCGGACCGGAAACAACTTATGCTTCACTGGGAGCACGTTGGGCAAACGTAGCCAATACACCGTTCCGTTTCTGGAAAGCTAAATCTTATGAAGGAGGTATCTGTACTCCGATGATTGCTCACTGGCCGAAAGGTATCAAGAAGAATGTCGGCAAGATGACTCCTGAAATCGGGCATGTGATGGATATTATGGCAACCTGTATCGATATGGCGGGAGCTACTTATCCTACCAAATACAAAGGAAACGACATCATTCCATTAGAAGGTAAGAGCTTGGTTCCTATTTTCAAGAACGGACATCGTGAAGGACACGACTATTTGGGATTCGAGCATTACAATGAACGTGCATTTCTTTCTAAAGATGGATGGAAGCTGGTTCGTCCGGGAGAAAACGCTAAATGGGAGTTATACAACCTGAATGAAGACCGGAGCGAAATGCATAATCTGGCAGCGCAACACCCTGAAAAAGTAGCGGAAATGACAAAAGCTTACGAAGCGTGGGCGAAACGTTGTATGGTAGAACCTTATCCGGGACAAAAAAAGAAATAAAAAGCATTCAATTGATTATTTTATAAAAGACTCCTGCCGCAATATCATAAGATATTTCCCGGCAGGAGTCTTTTTATATGCTTTATGCAATCTATCACTCCTCACCTGAAACCGGAGGCTGACCATTATATTCTTTAGGTAATACGCCATATTGCGCTTTAAAACATTTCGCAAAATAAGAAGAAGAAGTAAATCCCACCTGTGCTGCCACTTCAGAAATCCGGGTACCGCTCATAATCAGTTCAGCAGCTCTATTCATACGAAGTGTCTTCAAATAATCATTAGGTGACATTCCGGACAAAGCCTTGATCTTCCGATAGAAATTGGAACGGCTCATATTCATCTGTTCAGACAAGGTATCTATCGAAAAGTTCTCATCTGCCAGCTGTTCGGCTATCACCCCTTGTATCTTCGCAATGAATTCACAGTCTTTCTGCGACATCGCAAAGTCCGTTGTCGAAACAGCCACCGTATCCCCAGCCAGGCTCACCATCAATTTATGGAAAGACTGCCTCAACTTCAGCAAATTCTCGATCTGCATATGAAGTTGTTTGATAGAAAATGGTTTCTCCACATATACATCTGCTCCACATGTAAGTCCTTCGACTTTAGACTCCAAAGTGGTTTTTGCCGTCAATAAAATGACCGGAATATGGGAATAAGAGATTTCAGACTTCACTTTGCAACAAAGTTCCAGACCATCCATCTCCGGCATCATAACGTCGCTTACTATGACATCTACATTTTCCTGCGCAAGCACTTCAAGTGCTTCACGACCATTGGAAGCCCTCAACACACGGAACCATTCTGCCAACGACTCGCGAGTCAGATTCAATAAATCAACATTATCCTCAACCAGCAGAACCGTAAACTTCTTCCCTGAATACTCCGAAGATACAGCATCAGAAACATCCACATGTTCCGGATGCATTTCTACAATATCAGCCGTTTTCTCCGTCTCCCACTCTTTGACCGGAAGAGACAATATAAATGAAGAACCGCCTCCAACATTATCTTCCAAGTACAAATCTCCCTGGTGAGCCTCCGCCAAAGACTTTGCAAAAGCCAATCCGATACCGGTACCTACAGCCGTAGCCACCTTATCATCAGGCAGTTGATAGAAAGCTTCAAATATCTTTTGTTTCTGTTCATCCGGTATTCCGGGACCATCATCATTCACCTGTATCTCATATCCTTTATCAGTGACAACTAGTTTCAATTCAATATGCGCATGAGCATATTTGATGGCATTTCCCATCAGGTTAACAAGAATCTTACTTAATTTCTCCCGATCCACCGTAGACACCAGCTCTTGTTCTGGAACAGTCAATTGTAAATCAATTCCCTTTAATTCAGCAGGGCTTGTAAATTGGTTATAAACATCACTGACAAGTTCCTTAATATCACTCTTCTTCAAATTCAAATGCAGCGTGCCACTCTCCATTTTCTGGAAGTCAAGCAATTCATTAGTAATTCCCAACAGATAATTTACATTCTTATCTATCACAGAC
This sequence comes from Bacteroides sp. 90-K9/2, assembly GCF_047310725.1. Taxonomy (NCBI): domain Bacteria; kingdom Pseudomonadati; phylum Bacteroidota; class Bacteroidia; order Bacteroidales; family Bacteroidaceae; genus Bacteroides; species Bacteroides sp. 90-K9/2. The sequence goes on along the minus strand of NZ_JBCGVL010000014.1, from coordinate 91,973 downwards.
AGATACTTGAGATCTTTCCCTTCACGCTCTTTCTCCAACAGTTTTTCCAAGGGAAGACGTATCAAACTAAGCGGAGTACGTATCTCATGCACCAAATTGATGAAGAAGCTAATCTTCGACTTATAAACTTCCTGTTCCTTGGCAGTCTGATATTTTTCCATCCGCCGTTTATATTTGCGTTTAACGCGGAGATTCCATCGCCAGGCCATCCAGCCGATCCATCCCAATAACATGAGAACATAAACAACATAAGCCAAAGTACTACGCCACCAGGGAGGAGTAATCACCACCTTTAAAGTAGTAGTCTTCTCATTCCACTGACGGTCATTATTAGAACCTCTGACTTCGAACAGATACTCACCGGGAGGCAAATTGGTATAAGAAGCCACATTATTCTCGGTATTCATAATCCATTCCTTATCCACTCCCCGAAGTATATAAGAATATCGGTTCTTTGCCGGATCTTCAAAACTAAGAGCGACAAATCGGATGGAGAAACTGTTGTTCTCATAAGATAAAGTCACCTTATCGGCCATATAAAGCGGTTTATCCAACTGAAGCAGTTTCTTTACTTCCAGTTCATCAGTCTGATAAGGCAACCGGATGTCGGTCACATAAACCGGAGGAATGTATTTGTTATCCACAAACTGTTCGGGCTGAAATACATTAAAGCCATTTATTCCACCAAAATACAATTTTCCTTCGGATGATTTCAATGAAGATCGAGCCATAAACTGATTTCCCTGCAAACCATCATTAATCGTAAATTGTCGGAAATGATCTTTAGTGAGAGGATTAATCTTGAAAATTCCGGCATTACTGGATATCCAGAAATCACCTCCCTGATCTTGTTCAATCGCATAAATAACCTTATTAGGTAATAAGGTATTATGCGGATCAAATTCAATGAATGTTTTCGTTTTAGGATCAAAGGAACACAACCCTCCTCCATTAGTACCAAACCACATGGTTCCTTTCGCATCTTCAAACAGAGTGATGACCGAATTGCTGGTAATTGTGGTCGAGTCTTCCCGTTCATGCTGATAATGCTTCCAATGGGCATTCATCGTGTTGTAAGAAAACACACCACTATTGGAAGTCGCAATCCAAAGATGATTGTACATATCCTCATATATATCGACAACAGAAACCATTGAACCGACACTTGTGATAGTCATAAAGTTATCTTTCGCAGAGTCATAACAGCATAATCCCCAACTCGTCCCTACATAGATATCTCCTTTCCGTCCTTTATAGATACATAACACATCATTGCTACAAATTGTATTCGGGATTCCACGAGAGTGAGTATAAGCCTTCACTGCTCTTGTGCGCAAATTAACAACCCGTATTCCTCCGGCATAAGTCCCGATCCATAGGTAGTCGCCGTCCAACATTAAAGAACGAATATCATATTTCTGACTTTTAGCTCCTCCAATAGCATAGGGAGAAAGCTCTTGGGTAGCAGCATTAAAGAAATACAAACCGCTTTGAGTTCCAATCCAGATATTCCCATCTTTACTCTCACAGAAAGGAGCAACCACCTCCCCTGCTCCCGGCACCCCGGACAAATAGGCAGGCGAATAATAATCAAAGCGTTTAGTTTGCTTGGACATATAGTTGATTCCTCCCAGATTGGTCAACACCCAAAGAGCTCCTTCAGCATCCCACATCATTCCATTGATGGTCTGATCGCTCAAACTTCTCGGATCCGCCGGATTATCCGCCCGCTGGAATGTGTTTGTATTCTGATTGAACAGATAAAGCCCGTTATCAGTCCCTACCAACAACTCTTTGTCCGTATACTTCAACAAGCAATGAACAGCTCCGAAATTAAACGCCGAACCACTGTAGTTATCTATAGCTTCGGTTCGTTCATCCAAGCGACTCAGCAGATTGCTTCCTGCACCAATCCAGATTTCTCCATCGATATTCTGAATGCAGTTCACCTTATAACTATCGGAGGCATTTGTTTCCAATGAGATTTCGTATGCCCGGAGAAACTTGCCATTCTCGTCAAAACACAACAATCCTTCCTGTAGAGAAGAGATATACACCCTCTTTTGATCGGCACTCTGACAAAGGTCCCACACAAAAGAAGTCTGGACACTATTTTGAGTCAACACCTCTGTTTTCGGATCATAAATAAAAAATCCCTGTCCCAAAGTCGCAATCCAGATAAGACCATTTTCCGTCTTTATAATCTTTTTAATCTCACTACTGATATATACACCATACTGCGTAGTTTTATCAAAATAAGAAAAACGATCGGTATCGCGGTCATAAATATAAAGTCCGGAGTTCGTTCCGACCCAGATAGTCTTGTCCACTTCTATCAAGGCTTCTACGAAATTATTTTCTAATGAAAATTTATCGTTGAGAACATTCCGGTACACTTTATTGCCTCGTCCGTCATAACGGTTCAATCCGTCACTGGTACCCAGCCAGATAAAGCCATAACTGTCTTGAAGGGCACACCACACGGTATTATGAGACAACCCATCCTCCACCTGGTATTTCTTGAATGAAAAATAAGGAGACGCAGATAATGTTCCGGCCCAGAAGACCAGCAAGCATATTAGTATTTTAGTTAACTTCATTCTCTGTGTGTGTTTTTAATTCAATTATCGATTCAGCCAAGGTTCAGGGTTCAGCTTTTCTTTCTCCCTGCGCAACTGGAAATGCAATACCGTCCGCCCATTATCCGTAGCGTCGGAAAAGACCTGGCCGATAGACTGCTTCGTCTTCACCGTATCACCAGCCTTAACGGAGGCAGAAGAAAGATTGCAATAAACAGAAATATAATCACCATGACGAATGAGAACGTTAAATAATCCGTTCAATTGGAATACAGCCGCCACCTTTCCATCAAAAATGGCACGTGCCTGTGCACCCGGTCTTCCCTGAATATCAATACCCTTGTTATCCAGTTTCACGTTGCGTAAGCCCTCTACAGCATATTGCCCGTAACGGCTGGTAATGATATAAGCTCCGGATATAGGCATTGGCAGTTTTCCGCGGTTAGCAGCAAAATTACCCGATAATTCCCGATCCGCCTTGCTCATGGTATAAGCATCAAGAGGTTTCGATTTCGCAGCCGCTTCCGTTGCAGTGGATTTCCCCTCCTTACTTTCCTCTTTCTTACGTGCAGCGGCTTCACGACGGGCTTCTTCCTGTGCACGCTTACGGGCACGTTCTATTTCTTCCGCAATTAATTTATCAATACGGGCATTCAGTTGATTGGCTTCCCTGCGTTTTTTATTAATCTCATTCTGCAATCCTTTCTGTTTCTTTTGCAGATTAGTCACCAACGTACGCTTCTCCTTTTCCTGTTCCTCCAGCTTGACCTTTTCGCTCTCGCGTTCCTGCAGCAGGCTCTCCTTGGCAGCTTTCACCTGTTGCCGTTCCGCTTTCTTCTTGCGTATCTGTTCTTGTTTCTTCAGGATTTCCTCCCCTTGCAGACGTTGATAAGTAGCATATTCACGGACATAGCGCATACGGCGGTAAGTCTGTCCCAAGTTCTTTGCCGAAAAAATAAACATCAGCTTCTCCTCTATCGACTTATTCTTATACAAGTACTGGACAGAAGCTTCATATTTCTTCTTTTTATCTTTCAAATCCTTCTCCAACCCTCTCAACTGACGTTCCAATGACGCCAGTTCACGCTGGATAGCTTCCACATCATTGTTTATAGCCATGATATAGCGTTTCCGTTCTTCAATCTGCCCCGTCAACACAGCCAAGCTGTTCAACTGGCTTCCCACATCTTTCTTTGTATTCTTCAATATAGATTCCGATTCGGCAATCTGTTTTTGCAGCGTGCCGCGTTTACTTTCCAGCTCACGAATCAACTTGTTCGATTGAGCGAAAAGAGGAACTGCCAACCAAAGGCAACTGATTAGAATAACAAAGAAACGTTTCATCATAATAAAGCTACCAGCATTTTTACTAATTCTTCCAAAGGAATTTGGTTATACTTAGACGTCAGTTCCGTCGGAGTCATTGAAAACTCCTGTGTCGAAAACTCATAAAGTTGAACTTTAGCCTTTTCCAATGAGGGGATTCCTATATCCTTTCCTGTCAGTTCTGTCTTTCCGCCAGGAAGAGAAGCATCCATCAATATCTTTTCCAAACGGGAGAATTCCACATTCTTCGATAACACATTCTTCAATTCAGCCTTTGTTGCACGAACGAAGCGTTTATTCATCCGGTCTACAAGCAGCACTTCGTCGGGAGTTACTTCTATACGTGCCACTTCCGTACGGAGAATAGGCATCAATAAGGAGATTTGTACCCGCTCATGAGTTTTCATTTTTAGGGTTCCCCCTACAGACATACTCCCCTTCTTACCGGGAATGGTCAATTGAAGCTTGGAAGCCAAATAACTGGAGGTCTGCGTCTTTGTCGAAGTCTTAGTTTCCGAGGTCGCTAAATGCTTCGAACTCTTACAGCCTGCCAACACTACCACCACCAACAATAGATAAACTATTCTTTTCATTCCGCAATATATTTCTTCTTTTCTATTTTCTGTTTCAACATCTTCGACTCGCTACCCATTTCCAGTGCCTTCTTCCAGTATTTCAACGCACCTTCCACATCACCGGTCATAAAATAAATATCTCCGCAATGCTCCACAATCACATCACTTTTCTCACCATCGTTCTTCATCGCATTATCAATGTAGATACGGGCTTCGGCATAGTTTCCCTTTTCGAAAAGAATCCAGGCATAAGTGTCGAGATAGGTTGAATTATTAGGTTCAGCTTTCACCGTTTTGTAACTCATCTCCTCCGCTTTGTCCAAATCACGACGTTCCACAGACAGATAATAAGCATAATTATTTAATGCGCCAATATTGGAAGGATTATATACCAAAGCCGAATCGTAAGCAGCATAAGCCTCCGCCATCTGTTTCTTGGTATGATAAATATCCCCCATGATAGAATAAAAATCTGAAACGACTTCTTTCCTCGTATCAGGAGCTATATGTTCCAATGCTCTATTACAAACACTCAATACACTATCTCCCTGTTCTGCCTGATGATAAGCGATAGCCAGATAATAATAAAGTTCCAACGCATCCGGAGTGGCTTCAATGCCCGGTTCGCAGACCTTGATAATTTGCTTGTAATCTTCCTTCTTCACCGCCGCACTGACTAGCATCAAACGGGCAGCCTTATTAGTAGGATCCAGATCAACCACCTGCTCCAATACCGGCACAGCTTCCTGTTCCATATTCTTCGACAACAGGTATTGAGAATAAAGCATCGGTATCTGCGGATCATCCATATCCTGCTTCATCATCCGGTCAAACAACTCAATCACCTGAGTGCTATCTTTAGCGGATGACTGTTCATTTTCCGCAATCACCTGTCTCATGACACTGATTTTAGTATCAGAAGTCACCTTTTTGTTCAATAACAACGTATCCAGTTGCTGTTGATACAATTCTTTCTGACCGGTCTGTTCATAATAAGAAGCCATCGAGAAAAGAGCCATCGGATTATCAGGTTCTACAGCCAGAACTTTCTGGTATACATCATAAGCTTCCTGCTTTTTCCCATTCTGAAGATATACATCTCCCAGGATCACCTGATAACGCATATCCATCGGATATTCCTGTACCAGACTTTCTATTTCCTGAAATGCTTTCTTATCATCTTTCATCTGAAGATAAATCCGGAATTTCTCCATAGACAGCTGCTCATTCTTACCCAGACGTTTCTCTAAACGGTTCAATGTGGAAATGACATCATTATACTTCTCCTGGCGACTGTAAATATCAAGAAGGCTGAACAAAGGGTCCTGTTTCGACGGGAAACGGGTGACCATCTTCTCAAGCAAAGCCGCAGCCTTATCCAATTCATTTTGTTGCTGATACAGACTGACCAATCCCTGACTATACCAATAGTTATCAGGCGCAAAAGCCACTGCCTGCTCCAGAGCAGCCTGACCTTGCGGCACCTGGCGAAGGAACATATAATATTGCGATATTTCATAAAGCGCAGAAGAAGCAGTGGGGTTGATATCCAGACAATGCTGTAGCAATCCAAATGCCGCATCATACTCATTCTTTCCTTTCATCCGCATGGCTTCCAAGAAGAAGTAGTCATATTTACGCTGTTGTTCAGCAGAAAGCCATGTTTCCTTCATCAAAGAAGCTCCATCTGCTTTCGCTGTTGTTTTTGCTGTACGCACAGACCGGATTCCCCCACACGAAGTGAGCATCAATACCGTCACGAACAGCCATCCTATTTTTATCTTCATTCTATTTTCTCCATTAAGCATTCATCATACTCCGGTATGTCCGAAACCACCGGCTCCCCGTTCTGTTTCATCCAGCACCTCTACTTCCTGCCATGCAGGCTGTTCGTGCTTCGCTATCACCATCTGCGCGATACGTTCACCGTCTTCAATCACAAACGTTTCAGAGGAGAGATTGACTAAAATGATACAAACTTCCCCACGATAATCCGCATCAATCGTACCCGGAGAATTGAGCACCGTAATCCCTTTCTTGATTGCCAGTCCGCTACGTGGACGAACCTGTGCCTCAAATCCCTTCGGCAAGGCGATATACAGTCCTGTCGGCACCAGACAACGTTGCAACGGTTCCAGTGTGATAGGTTCAGAAAGATTAGCACGGATATCCATTCCTGCGGACAATTCAGTGGCATAAGCCGGAAGCGGATGCTTCGATTTATTGATAACTTGAATATTCATAAATGCATGTTTACTATTTAACGGGCGAAAATACACATTTTGAACTGAAAAATAGTTAAGTTTGCAGTTAAATAATGTACCGTTCCCTAAATTGTAAATAGTAAATATAGTCAAATCGTAAATAAAATGATGAATTGGAACCAATTAATATCAGCGAAACGTTTCGGAATGGAAGAATTCCATGAGGAACGACAGGAAAACCGATCCGAATTCCAACGGGACTATGACCGTCTTATTTTTTCGGCTCCTTTCCGCAGATTACAGAACAAAACGCAAGTATTCCCTCTACCGGGCAGCGTTTTTGTACACAACCGCCTTACGCACAGTCTCGAAGTCGCCAGCGTCGGTCGTTCACTCGGGGACGATGTTGCCAAAGCACTTCTGGAACGTCATCCGGAACTTCAGGATTCTTTCCTGCCGGAGATCGGCTCTATCGTTTCAGCCGCTTGCCTGGCACACGATTTGGGCAACCCGCCTTTCGGTCATTCAGGCGAAAAGGCCATTTCCACTTTTTTCTCTGAAGGGAAAGGAGTTCGTCTGAAAGAGAAACAGCCCGACGGAGAGCAACTTTCTCCGATGGAATGGGAAGATTTGACACATTTTGAAGGAAATGCAAATGCCTTCCGGATACTTACACATCAGTTCGAGGGACGTCGCAAAGGCGGATTCGTTCTAACATACACCACCTTGGCTTCTATTGTAAAATACCCCTTTTCATCGAGCCTTGCAGGAACAAAATCCAAGTTTGGCTTTTTCGTCAGCGAAGAAGAAAGCTTCCACAAAATTGCAACAGAATTAGGACTGATATTGCTCAACGAACATCCTTTGAAGTATGCGCGCCACCCGTTAGTTTATTTGGTTGAAGCAGCAGACGACATTTGCTATCAGATGATGGATATTGAGGATGCATATAAACTGAAGATTCTTACCACAGAAGAAACCAAGGAGCTATTAATGGCCTATTTCAGCGAAGAACGACAGGAACATCTCCGGAAAACATTCCTGATCGTCAACGATGTCAACGAGCAAATCGCCTACCTGCGTTCTTCCGTCATCGGTTTATTAATCCGGGAGTGTACCCGTGTCTTTTTAGATCATGAACAAGAAATACTGTCCGGCACGTTCGAAGGATCACTGATCAAGCGCATAGCCGAGCGTCCGGCAGCAGCCTATAAACACAGCGTCGAAGTATCTATCAACAAAATCTACCGTTCACGGGATGTACTGGACATCGAGCTGGCGGGGTTCCGCATCATCAGCACCTTACTAGAATTGATGATAGATGCCGTAACTTCACCCGAAAAGGCTTATTCCAAACTCCTGATCGACCGGGTTTCCAGCCAATACAATATAAAATCGCCCGTACTCTATGAAAGAATACAGGCGGTACTTGACTATATATCTGGAATGACCGATGTCTTTGCTCTTGATCTTTATCGTAAAATTAACGGGAACAGTCTGCCTGCGGTGTAACCACTTTAGGAGTAAACACTTCTTCCCCTCCACAAGAAGACAATCTCAACGCATCCGGATGGCTTTCAATAAACGTCTGGATGTGTCGAATCCGTTTATCCTCGAGAATTTCGTCTACAGCAATCAGAATACCGGTTTCTTCCACATCGCCGAATTCATAATTGATAGCTGTTCCGAACATACGCATCGTAGGGCTTAGGCTCATATATGCATTTACCAACGGAGGTATATTATACCCCAGTTTACGGATTTCACAATTCAATATTTTATAGTCTTCCTTGAAAGAATGCTTGCAGAAGAGAGATTTCAACTCTGCCTCGGAAGTTTCAAGTTTCAGAGGCTCGATCGGAGTGACAAGTTTCTCTTTGTCATAAAAATGCTTCTTAAGGAAATGAAGAATCATATCACGCCCACGACGATGATAGCTCGGATACATGGTCACTTTACCAAAGAAATATTTCACATTCGGCATAACCACGGTCAACGCTCCCAATCCATCCCACAAGTTATCTAAGGCAAACAAACCTTTGCTTCCGGCACGGGTAGACTGATATTCAAGCGTAACGAACGAACGCCCCAATTCAATTGTCTGCGGCAAGTATTCTTTAATAAAAGCATCAGAAAAATGAAACATATGGGAAGTAGCCAGAATCGGAGCACCTTTTTCATCAAAACGCACGTCCGTACCTAGCAAATACCGGTAACCACCCAGAATTTCTTCCGCTTCCGGATTCCATACAATCAACTGCTTATAGGGGTGTTCCATCGTGTCGTATTCATCGATATCCATTGACAGACCTGTACCTCCACCAGCAGCACGGAAAGCTATCTCACGCAAACGACCAATCTCTCTCATTACATTAGGAGCATTCTGATGAGTAATAATATAAATCTGATTATTACTCTTATTCGTCATTCGTAAGCGCCTGTCTTCCGTCAATTCTGCTTTTAGCAGTTCTTTGCTTACCGGTTTAATAATCTCTTCCATATTCCTTGTTATAGTTGTTCTATCAGTTACAGTTTATAAACAATATCCTTTACGTATTCAGCCCACTGCGCAGGAGTTTTCGATTTATCAAAAGTCTGCCAGGGTATGGGCTTTCCAAAAGTGACAGTAAAAGTTTTGTGGCGATTCTTAAACATTTCATCCGCAAGATACAACATAGCAATGTTAAACTTAATGCCCAGTGCCTTGCAAACATTTGCCAGATTGTAAAAGAAGTCAGAATTCCTACCCCCAAAATGCACGGGTATTACATCACGTTTTGTTTGTATGCTCTTTACTACAAATGTCTTTTTCCATTCCACGTCACGAATGACTCCATTGTGACGGCGCGAACACAGTCCGGCAGGAAACATAATCAACTGATCGTCGGAATGGAATCCGGCTTCCACCATCTTCGGGAAATCCTTTGCTTGCTTGCCGGTTTTATTAATAGGTATGCAAAGGGGAGCCAGCCCGCGTAGATTCATCAACAAATCATTCACCAGGTATTTCACTTTCCCATCATAATGTTTTCCTAACACATAACCAAGCGCAACACCATCCTGTCCGCCCAGCGGATGATTGGAAACAAAAGTGTACAGACCATCCTTAGGCAAATTCTCAATGCCTTTTACATCCACTTTCGCATCCAGAAAATCCATACACGCTTCCAGAAAGTCCACTCCCAGTTTATCCTTCGACTCATTCAGGAATACATTAATTTCATCCTGATGAATAATTTTCTTCAAGTAAGAAATCACGAACTTAGGGACGTACTTATAACGCTTCGGAGCCTTTGTCCGAAGTATCTTATCGACATCGATCAAAAATAAAGAGTCATCAGTCATTCTTTTCAAATAAAAATGATGGCACAAAATTAACGGTTCTTTTTTATTAATCGCAATAATTTGGTAGAAAATGCAGGATTTAAGTTCAGAAGATAAAAAAACACCACCCAAAAACTATCAAAAATGACCTAAAAACTATCCGCGGATAGTTTTCGGGTAAAAAGACGTCTGTTTTTCCCCTACCGGGTTTCAGAAATTCATGTAAACTTGCAACATCGAAAATAACAAACGAATATTCACCTTTAAAAAGCAACACATTATGAAAAGTTTAAGCTTCAGAAAAGATTTAGTAGGAGTACAAGATGAATTACTACGCTTCGCTTATAAACTGACAACTGACCGTGAAGAAGCAAACGATTTGTTGCAGGAGACATCATTAAAAGCATTAGATAATGAAGATAAATATACCCCTGATACAAATTTCAAAGGATGGATGTATACCATCATGCGCAATATATTCATAAACAACTACCGCAAGGTAGTCCGCGACCAGACATTCATCGACCAGACTGACAATCTTTATCATCTGAATTTGCCACAGGACGGAAGTTCTGAAAATACAGAAAGAGCATACGACCTGAAAGAGATGCACCGTGTAGTCAACAAACTCCCCAAAGAATACAGGGTCCCGTTCGCGATGCACGTTTCAGGATTCAAATACCGTGAAATTGCGGAAAAATTGAACCTGCCGTTGGGTACAGTGAAAAGCCGTATTTTCTTCACGCGCCAGAAATTACAGGAAGAATTGAAAGACTTCCGCTAAACCTTAACTATATAAAACTTAGTGATTTTGAGTCACATATTTCTTTAATACAGATTTTTAGTTTTGATAATGATTAAAAGGCAGAAATACTCCGGTATATTCTGCCTTTTCTTTTATTGCAAAGATTAGTTGTCCGACACCCGGGTGTCAGTCTATTTATTATTGCATAGAAATAAAACTCTTTTCTCTATATTATCAAATTTTACCTATACAGACATTTTTTTCGTTCTGCGGGCACAAGCTCCCCACCAGTAAAGCATTCTCGAAGGCACATCATTTTCAAGCAAATAGACATTTAACATTCTGTTGAAAACTTCTCTGAAGTTTTTTTATGGAAAGTTGTGGGGAATTGTGGGGAATTTCATACTTTTACGGTCGCTTATTATAATAAGGTAATGATACGTTTTTTAGGAAATATTGAAGCCAGGGCGGACGCCAAAGGAAGGGTGTTCATACCCGCCACCTTCAGGAAGCAATTACAAGCCGCTTCTGAAGAGAGGCTTATTATGCGTAAAGACGTATTTCAGGACTGTTTAACCCTGTACCCCGAGAGCGTGTGGAACGAGGAGTTGAACGAGCTACGTAGTAGACTTAACAAATGGAATAGCAAACACCAACTTATTTTCAGGCAATTCGTGAGCGACGTTGAAATAGTGACACCTGATAGCAATGGGCGCATATTAATTCCGAAACGGTATTTACAGATTTGCAGTATCCATGGGGATATCCGCTTTATCGGCATCGACAACAAGATAGAGATCTGGGCGAAAGAACGGGCAGAACAGCCTTTCATGTCACCCGAAGAGTTCGGTGCAGCATTAGAAGAAATTATGAACGATGATAATAGACAAGATGGAGAAAGATGAATTGACATATCACGTACCTGTATTGCTGAAAGAAAGCGTTGACGGTATGAATATCCAACCGGATGGAACGTATGTAGACGTCACATTCGGAGGAGCGGGACATTCGCGCGAGATCCTTTCACGGCTCGGAGAAGGCGGACGTCTGCTGGGTTTCGACCAGGACGAGGACGCTGAACGGAACATTGTCAACGATACTCATTTCATCTTCGTGCGCAGTAACTTCCGCTATCTGCACAACTTCCTGCGTTATCACGACATCGAGCAGGTAGATGCGATTCTGGCCGACCTCGGCGTATCTTCCCATCATTTCGACGATAGCGAGCGTGGCTTCTCCTTCCGTTTTGACGGGGCACTGGATATGCGCATGAACAAGCGTGCCGGAATGACAGCAGCAGATATCGTGAATACTTATGATGAAGAACGCCTTGCAAACATCCTCTACCTGTATGGAGAACTAAAGAATAGCCGCAAACTGGCTTCTGTCATCGTTAAAGCCAGAAGCGGACAGTATATCCGGACCATCGGTGAATTTTTGGAAATCATCAAACCGCTTTTCGGTCGTGAACGCGAAAAGAAAGAGTTGGCAAAAGTGTTCCAGGCACTGCGAATTGAAGTAAATCAAGAGATGGAAGCATTGAAGGAGATGTTGCAGGCTGCTACGGAGGCATTAAAGCCGGGCGGCAGACTGGTAGTTATCACCTATCATTCGTTGGAAGACCGTATGGTGAAAAACATCATGAAGACAGGCAATGTAGAAGGAAAAGCGGAAACCGACTTCTTCGGCAATCTGCAAACACCTTTCCGCCTTGTCAACAATAAGGTAATCGTTCCCGACGAAGCAGAAATAGAACGAAACCCGCGGTCGAGAAGTGCCAAATTACGAATTGCAGAAAAGAAGTAAAAAGATATGGAAGAAGAAGTAGTAAATAAGAAAGCAGAAGAGGGCAAGAAGAAAAAACGTACCTCACTGAAGAGTATTCTGGGTGGAGACATTCTGGCTACCGATTTTTTCCGCCGTCAAACGAAGTTGCTGGTACTTATCATGGTATTTATCATCTTCTATATTCATAATCGCTATGCCAGTCAACAACAGCAGATCGAAATAGACCGGCTGAAAAAAGAATTGACAGATATTAAATATGACGCGCTGACACGCAGTTCGGAGCTAATGGAAAAGAGCCGCCAGTCGCGCATTGAAGATTATATATCAAGTAAGGAAAGCGATTTGCAGACATCGACGAATCCTCCCTACCTTATTAAATAAGTGAGAGTGGATAGTTGATAAATGATAGTTAAAAAAGAAAGGCGCTGTGGCAGTTAATAAAAAGAACATAATGACCCGTTACTTCTTCGTCATCCTGTTGATGGCGTTAATAGGAGTAGCTATTGTTGTAAAAGCGGGCATCACCATGTTTGCCGAACGACAATACTGGCAGGATGTGGCTGATCGTTTCGTAAAAGAAAATGTGACGGTGAAACCCAATCGTGGAAACATTATTTCTTCTGACGGTAAACTAATGGCCAGTTCTCTGCCCGAATACAGAATATATATGGACTTTATGTCTGGTGAAAAAGATGAAAAACGCAGGCAGAAAGATCAGGCACGACGTGATTCTATCCTCAACGCGAACATGGATTCTATCTGTATCGGACTTCACAAGATATTCCCGGACAAGAGCGTGGCACAATTCAAGGCACATCTCAAAAAAGGACGCCAGGCAAAAAGCCGCAATTATCTGATTTATCCGAAACGTATCTCCTATATACAATATAAAGAGGTAAAGAGACTACCTGTGTTCTGTTTGAACCGGTATAAAGGCGGATTCAAAGAACAGGCTTACAATCAGCGTAAGAAACCGTTCGGTTCACTGGCTGCCCGTACATTGGGAGACGTGTATGCAGACACAGCCAAAGGAGCGAGAAATGGTATCGAGCTTGCTTTCGACACCATCCTGAAAGGACGGGACGGATTGACACACCGTCAAAAGGTGATGAACAAATACCTGAACATTGTCGATGTGCCGCCGGTTGACGGTTGCGATCTGATTAGTACTATCGACGTAGGTATGCAGGATATTTGCGAGAAAGCGTTGGTGGATAAACTAAAAGAATTGAATGCCAGTGTGGGTGTGGTGGTATTGATGGAAGTAGCTACCGGAGAGGTGAAAGCCATCGTCAACATGATGCAAGGCAAAGATGGTGAATACTACGAAATGCGCAACAATGCCATCAGCGATATGCTTGAGCCGGGGTCTACTTTCAAAACTGCCTCTATCATGGTAGCTCTTGAAGACGGAAAGATCACTCCGGACTATGTGGTAGACACCGGTAACGGACAGATGCCGATGTACGGACGTGTCATGAAAGACCACAACTGGCATCGCGGAGGATACGGAAAACTGACTGTCACGGAAATCCTGGGAGTGTCGTCCAACGTCGGTACCTCTTATATAATAGACCATTTCTACGGCAGCAACCCGCAGAAATTTGTAGACGGATTGAAACGGATGAGCATCGACCAACCGTTACACCTGCAAATTTCGGGAGAAGGAAAACCGAATATACGCGGTCCGAAAGAACGTTATTTTGCAAAGACAACTTTGCCGTGGATGAGTATCGGCTACGAGACACAGGTTCCGCCGATCAATATTCTCACATTCTATAATGGGATAGCCAACAATGGAGTCACCGTACGTCCGAAGTTTGTCAGAGCTGCCGTGAAAGATGGGGAAATCGTGAAAGAATATCCGACAGAGGTGATCAATCCCAAGATTTGTTCGGATAAGACTTTGGCACAGATCCGTGAGATTCTCCGGAAAGTGGTCGGTGAAGGACTTGCCAAACCTGCGGGAAGCAAGCAGTTCCACGTTTCAGGAAAAACAGGAACGGCGCAGATCTCACAGGGAGCAGCCGGATACAAAACGGGAAGAACGAATTATCTGGTTAGTTTTTGCGGATATTTCCCGTCAGAAGCGCCTAAATATAGCATGATTGTCTCTATCCAGAAACCGGGATTACCGGCTTCGGGAGGTTTGATGGCAGGTAGTGTGTTCAGCAAGATTGCAGAAAGGGTGTATGCCAAAGACCTGCGGTTACCGCTGACCAATGCGATTGATACTAATTCCGTAGTCATTCCGAATGTAAAAGCCGGAGAGATGCGCGAAGCGCAACGGGTATTGGAAGAGCTGCAGATTAATGTACAAGGCAAAATTGCTGATTCGGGCAAAGAAGTTTGGGGAAATACCCATTCTGCCCCACAAGCTGTAGTTCTTGAAAGCCGGAGCAATATGCAGAATTTTGTACCCAGTGTGATAGGTATGGGAGCGAAAGACGCTGTGTACTTGTTGGAAAGCAAAGGATTGAAAGTCAACCTGGTCGGCGTGGGCAAAGTAAAAAGCCAGTCGATAGCCAACGGAACGATTGTAAAGAAAGGACAGACGGTGACGCTTACGCTTCATTAAAAATTAAAGATTAAAAATTGAATAGAGTGATGTTATTAAATGAGTTACTGAGAGCAATCCAACCGGTAGAGATAGCCGGAGATTCAAACATAGAAATCACCGGTGTCAACATCGACTCCCGTCTAGTGGAAGCCGGACAGCTATTCATGGCAATGCGTGGCACACAAGCCGACGGCCATGCTTATATACCTGCTGCCATTGCAAAAGGAGCGATCGCCATCCTCTGCGAGGATATGCCGGAAAAACCCGTAGCGGGGATCACCTATATACAAGTAAAAGACAGCGAAGATGCGGTAGGAAAGATTGCCACTACCTTTTACGGAGACCCGACTTCCAAGTTGGAACTGGTCGGTGTTACCGGAACGAACGGAAAAACAACAATCGCTACCTTATTATATAATACATTCCGTTATTTCGGATATAAGGTAGGATTGATTTCTACCGTTTGCAATTATATCGATGACGAACCGATTCCGACAGAACATACTACTCCTGATCCAATCACGTTGAACTGTCTGTTGGGACGGATGGCAGATGAAGGATGCAAATATGTTTTCATGGAAGTCAGCTCCCACTCGATTGCACAGAAACGTATCAGTGGATTAAAGTTTGCAGGAGGGATCTTTACCAATCTGACCCGCGACCATCTCGACTATCATAAAACAGTAGAGAATTATCTGAAAGCGAAGAAAAAGTTCTTTGACGATCTGCCGAAAAATGCATTCAGCCTGACCAATCTGGACGATAAAAACGGACTGGTAATGACGCAGAACACACGTTCGAAGGTCTATACTTATTCATTGAGAAGTCTTAGCGACTTTAAAGGACGGGTATTGGAGTCTCATTTTGAAGGGATGCTGCTCGACTTCAACAATCATGAACTGGCAGTTCAGTTTATCGGAAAGTTCAATGCTTCCAATTTGTTGGCGGTATTCGGGGCGGCAGTTCTGTTAGGTAAGAAAGAGGAAGAGGTGCTTGTAGCTCTTAGCACACTTCATCCGGTAGCCGGACGCTTCGATGCGGTCCGCTCACCGCAGGGAATTACGGCGATTGTTGATTATGCACATACCCCGGATGCTCTCATTAATGTACTGAACGCTATTCATGGAGTGCTTGAAGGAAAAGGAAAAGTGATTACTGTGGTAGGCGCCGGCGGCAACCGCGACAAGGGCAAACGCCCCATCATGGCAAAAGAAGCTGCCAAAGCGAGTGACCGCGTCATCATCACTTCCGACAATCCGCGCTTTGAAGAGCCGCAAGACATCATCAATGATATGCTTGCCGGACTGGATGCGGAAGATATGAAGAAAACACTAAGCATTGCCGACCGTAAAGAAGCAATTCGCACGGCTTGCATGCTGGCAGAGAAAGGAGATGTAATTCTCGTTGCCGGAAAAGGACATGAGAATTACCAGGAGATAAAAGGAGTGAAACATCATTTTGATGACAAAGAAGTACTCAAAGAAATTTTTAAATAATGAATAGACTGTGCTAATATGCCGACCGGCTTCGTTATCTATCCGACAGCAACCGGCATAACAACACATCAATAAATTGGCAAATTATTTATGTTATACTATCTATTTGAATGGCTACATAAGCTCAATTTTCCAGGAGCGGGAATGTTCGGATATACCTCATTCCGTGCTTTGATGGCAGTTATCCTCGCGTTACTGATTTCAAGTATCTGGGGAGACAAGTTCATCAACCTACTCAAAAGGAAACAAATCACAGAAACGCAACGTGATGCTAAAACCGACCCGTTCGGAGTCAACAAAGTAGGCGTCCCGAGCATGGGTGGTGTTATCATCATTGTAGCCATCCTGATACCCTGTTTACTGTTAGGTAAACTGCATAATATATATATGATACTGATGCTGATCACCACCATATGGTTGGGATCACTCGGATTCGCAGACGACTATATCAAAATCTTCAAAAGAGACAAGGAAGGTTTGCATGGCAAGTTCAAAATCATCGGTCAGGTTGGTTTAGGCTTAATTGTCGGAATGACTTTATACCTTAGTCCGGACGTAGTGATCCGCGAAAATATCGAAGTTCATAATCCGGGACAGGAGATGGAAGTAATACACGGAACGAATGACCTGAAATCTACCCAGACAACGATTCCTTTTTTCAAGAGCAACAACCTTGATTATGCCGATCTGGTATCTTTCATGGGAGAACATGCGCAAACAGCCGGATGGATATTGTTCGTCATTGTCACCATCATTGTAGTTACCGCCGTATCAAACGGCGCCAACCTGAATGACGGTATGGACGGAATGGCAGCCGGGAACTCGGCAATTATCGGTGCAACGCTGGGGGTACTGGCGTATGTATCATCGCACATCGAATTTGCAGGCTACCTGAACATCATGTATATTCCGGGTTCGGAAGAACTGGTAATCTATATCTGCGCCTTCATCGGTGCACTGATCGGTTTCCTATGGTACAATGCCTATCCGGCACAAGTATTTATGGGAGACACAGGCAGTCTTACTATCGGTGGTATTATCGCAGTGTTTGCCATCATCATCCACAAAGAGTTGCTGATACCGATTCTTTGCGGTGTATTCCTGGTAGAAAACCTGTCGGTCATCCTGCAACGGGCTTATTATAAGGCGGGAAAACGAAAAGGTGTGAAACAACGATTGTTCAAGCGCACACCGATTCACGATCACTTCCGCACTTCGATGAACCTGATTGAACCGGGATGCACGGTGAAATTCACCAAACCCGACCAACTGTTTCATGAATCAAAGATTACCGTCCGTTTCTGGATTGTAACGATTGTATTGGCAGCAATAACAATTATAACGCTTAAAATAAGATAAAAAGAAGGCACAGATTACACGGATTAACGCGGTTTTAACTGCATATCCCTTAAAACCGTGAAATCCGCGTAATCCGTGCCTAATTAAAGATATAGAGAGTATTAACCCGATTATTAACTTTTAAAGATGTGCACAGCTAATAAGATCAATCAATTAGAAAATAAGGGCACATTATTGTAGATGAAAAGAATAGTAATTTTAGGAGCTGGCGAAAGCGGTGCAGGTGCAGCCGTACTCGCTAAAGTCAAAGGATTTGAGACGTTTGTTTCGGACATGTCCGCCATCAAGGACAAGTATAAGGAACTTCTCGACAGCCATCAGATTGCCTGGGAAGAAGGACACCATACCGAAGAACTCATTCTGAATGCCGACGAGGTGATCAAAAGCCCCGGTATCCCGAATGACGCCCCGATCATCCTGAAACTGAAAGCTCAAGGCACACCGGTGATCTCCGAGATAGAGTTTGCCGGACGCTATACTGATGCCAAAATGATCTGTATTACAGGTTCTAACGGAAAGACAACAACAACTTCCCTGATCTACCATATTTTCAAAAGCGCAGGTCTGAACGTAGGTTTGGCAGGCAACATCGGCAAAAGCCTTGCTTTGCAGGTAGCCGAAGATTACCACGATTACTATATTATCGAACTTAGCTCTTTCCAGTTGGATAATATGTATAACTTCCGTGCGAACATCGCCGTATTGATGAACATCACGCCGGACCATCTTGACCGCTACGACCATTGTATGCAGAATTACATCGACGCCAAATTTCGCATCACCCAGAACCAAACACCGGACGATGCTTTCATCTTCTGGAACGATGACCCTATCATCAGACAAGAACTGGCGAAACATGGTCTGAAAGCCCACCTGTATCCTTTTGCCGCTGTAAAAGAGGATGGAGCGATTGCATACGTAGAAGATCACGAAGTGAAAATCACCGAACCGATTGCCTTCAACATGGAGCAGGAGGAACTGGCCCTGACAGGACAACACAACCTGTACAACTCTTTAGCCGCCGGTATCTCGGCAAACCTTGCCGGCATCGCCAAAGAAAACATCCGGAAAGCCCTCTCCGACTTCAAGGGAGTGGAACATCGGTTGGAAAAGGTGGCACGTGTGCGCGGAATTGATTTTATTAACGACTCTAAAGCCACGAATGTCAACTCCTGCTGGTATGCCCTGCAAAGCATGACTACCAAAACGGTATTGATTCTCGGTGGTAAAGATAAAGGAAACGACTATACTGAAATTGAAGACCTGGTACGCGAAAAGTGTTCAGCACTGGTATATCTGGGACTTCATAACGAAAAGCTCCACGAGTTCTTCGACCGTTTCGGCCTGCCGGTAGCCGATGTGCAAACCGGCATGAAAGATGCCGTAGAAGCAGCCTATAAACTGGCAAAGAAAGGTGAAACGGTATTATTAAGTCCTTGCTGTGCTTCTTTCGACCTCTTCAAGAGTTACGAAGACCGTGGCGATCAATTTAAAGAATGTGTCCGTGCCCTTTAATTCTCAATTTTTAATTCTCAATTCTCAATTTAAGAAGTGGATTTATTAAAGAACATATTCAAAGGTGACAAGGTAATCTGGATTATCTTCCTCTGTCTCTGCCTCATCTCGATCATCGAGGTGTTTTCGGCAGCGTCGACGCTGACTTACAAAAGCGGCGACCATTGGGGACCGATTACGCAACACTCCATCATTCTGATGGTAGGAGCTGTGGTAGTCGTATTTCTGCATAATGTTCCCTACAAATGGTTCCAGGTATTTCCGGTCTTTCTATATCCGGTATCTCTGGTTCTACTGGCATTTGTCACGCTGATGGGTATCATCACAGGCGACCGTGTCAACGGAGCAGCCCGCTGGATGACCTTTATGGGATTGCAATTCCAGCCATCGGAATTGGCAAAGATGGCGGTAATCATTGCCGTCTCATTCATCCTGTCCAAAAAACAGGACGAATACGGGGCCAATCCGAAAGCCTTTAAATATATCATGATCCTTACCGGACTGGTATTTCTGCTCATCGCACCGGAAAACCTTTCAACAGCAATGCTGCTGTTCGGAGTGGTATGCATGATGATGTTCATCGGGCGGGTATCTTCCAAGAAGCTGGTCGGACTGTTGGGAATATTGGGACTTATAGGTGGGGTTGCGGTAGGTGTACTGATGGCTATTCCCGCCAAAACACTGCATAGCACTCCGGGACTTCACCGCTTCGAGACGTGGCAGAATCGTGTTTCCGGTTTCTTTGAGAAGGAAGAAGTGCCGGCAGCCAAATTTGATATTGACAAAGACGCACAGATTGCACATGCGCGAATCGCCATTGCTACCAGCCATGTAGTAGGCAAAGGTCCGGGAAACTCGATACAGCGTGACTTCCTTAGCCAGGCATTCTCCGATTTTATCTTCGCGATTGTGATTGAAGAAATGGGATTGGTAGGAGGAATATTTGTGGTGTTCCTCTATTTATGGTTGCTGATGCGAGCCGGACGAATCGCCCAGAAGTGCGAGCGAACCTTCCCCGCCTTTCTCGTTATGGGTATTGCGCTGTTGTTGGTATCACAGGCAATACTGAATATGATGGTTGCCGTCGGGTTATTCCCCGTCACAGGACAGCCTCTGCCTCTGGTCAGCAAAGGAGGTACAAGTACGCTAATCAACTGCGCTTATATCGGAATGATATTAAGCGTAAGCCGATATACCGCTCATCTGGAAGAACAGAAAGCGCACGATGCACAGATCCAACTGCAAATAGAGGCGGATGCCGCAGCCAATTCCGAAGCACAGGCTGCAGCCGAACCGACAGCGCAGATTCTGAACAGCGACGCTGAATTTGAAGATGAGCATGATAGCAGAAACAACGAACGGTAAATGTTGAGAAAGAACGAACAGAAGAAAACAGTATGATGGAAAAAGAACTTAGAATTATCATCAGCGGTGGAGGAACAGGAGGACATATCTTTCCTGCCGTCTCTATCGCAAACGCTATAATAGAGCTACGCCCCGACGCAGAGATTCTCTTTGTAGGCGCTGAAGGACGTATGGAAATGCAACGGGTTCCCGATGCAGGCTACCGGATTATCGGACTTCCGATAGCCGGATTCGACCGCAAACATTTATGGAAAAATGTATCCGTATTGATTAAACTGATGCGCAGCCAATGGAAGGCGCGCAAAGTAATCAAAAACTTCCGTCCGCAAGTGGCGGTAGGTGTAGGCGGATATGCAAGCGGGCCGACACTAAAGACTGCCGGCATGATGGGAGTCCCCACATTAATCCAAGAGCAAAACTCATATGCCGGAGTTACCAATAAACTGCTGGCACAGAAAGCTCGTAAGATTTGTGTCGCTTATGACGGAATGGAAAAGTTTTTCCCCGCCGACAAGATCATCATGACGGGCAATCCCGTCCGCCAAAACCTGACAAAGGATATGCCGTCCAAAGAAGAAGCGTTACGTTCCTTCCACTTACAGCCCGGCAAAAAGACAATACTGATTGTAGGTGGCAGCTTGGGTGCACGCACCATCAACAATACGCTGACAGCCGGTCTGGCAATTATCAAGGAAAACACGGACGTGCAATTCATCTGGCAAACGGGCAAATACTATTACCCGCAAGTGACAGAAGCCGTAAAAGCGGCAGGAGCACTTCCGAATTTATATGTAACGGATTTCATCAAAGATATGGCAGCCGCTTATGCTGCCGCCGATCTGGTCATTTCCCGTGCGGGAGCAGGTTCCATTTCTGAATTCTGCCTGCTGCACAAACCTGTTATCTTAGTGCCCTCGCCCAACGTGGCGGAAGATCACCAAACGAAGAATGCCTTGGCGTTGGTGAACAAGCAGGCAGCTATCTACGTCAAAGACAGTGAAGCGGCAACCACTTTGATGGACGTAGCCCTGTCCACTGTCAACGACGAGCAGAAACTGAAAGAACTAACAGAGAATATCGCCAAACTGGCTTTACCCGATTCAGCGAGAATCATCGCACAAGAGGTCATTAAGCTGGCGGAAGCAAAAAACAATAATAACAATTAGGCACGGATTACGCGGATTACACGGTTTAAGAATGATACACGAGAAATTGACAAAAGAGATTATAAGTGCTTTTTATGAAGTACACAGCACATTAGGATTCGGATTCCTAGAGCAGGTCTACCAAAATGCACTTTATAAGGAACTCTTAAAAAGAGGACTCTTCTGCCAAACTCAAAAAGAGATGAAAGTATATTATAAAGGTGAAATTGTAGGAAGGTATATTGCAGATATGATAGTAAATAATGAAATCATTCTTGAATTAAAAGCAGTAACAACTCTTCGTCCAGAACATGAATGGCAATTAGTAAATTATCTAAAAGCAACAGGAATAGAAGTTGGATTACTACTAAATTTTGGTGTAACAGCAGAGATTAAACGTAAAATATTGACACATCATGAAACCGTGAAATCCGTGTAATCCGTGCCTAAAATAAAAAAATAAAAAGAAATGAATATAGAAACGATAAAATCAGTCTATTTCGTAGGTGCCGGCGGCATCGGTATGAGTGCACTTGTACGCTACTTCCTTTTCAAAGGAAAGGTAGTGGCCGGATATGACCGCACTCCTACTCCATTGACTGAAACGCTGATTGCCGAAGGCGCACAAATACATTATGAAGAAAACGTCGACCTGATTCCCGAAGCCTGCAAAGACAAGGAAAGTACGTTAGTCATATACACTCCGGCCGTTCCGCAGGAACACGAAGAACTCGTTTATTTCCGTAACAACGGATTCGAAATACAGAAACGCGCCCAAGTATTGGGAACAATTACCCACTCGAGCAAAGGTCTGTGTGTGGCAGGCACTCACGGGAAAACAACCACATCGACTATGACAGCCCATCTGTTTCACCAGTCACATGTGGAATGTACCGCTTTTCTCGGAGGAATCTCGAAAAATTACAGCACCAACCTGCTGCTCTCTCAAGCAAGCCCTTACACAGTGATTGAAGCGGATGAATTCGACCGTTCTTTCCACTGGCTGTCGCCTTATATGTCGGTAATCACGTCTACCGACCCCGATCATCTGGACATCTACGGAACAGAGCAAGCCTACCTGGAAAGTTTCGAACATTACACCACGCTAATCCAACCGGGTGGCGCACTGATTATCCGCAAAGGCATCTCCCTGCAACCCAAAGTGCAGCCGGGCGTTCGTGTCTACACTTACTCACGTGACGAAGGCGACTTCCATGCAGAAAACATCCGCATCGGAAACGGAGAGATATTCATCGACTTTGTTGCTCCGGACACCCGTATCAACGACATCCAACTGGGAATTCCGGTAAGTATCAACATAGAAAATGGCGTAGCCGCCATGGCATTGGCACACCTCAACGGGGTGACCGATGAAGAGATAAAAAGAGGTATGGCAAGTTTCCGCGGAGTAGACCGCCGGTTCGACTTCAAACTCAAGAACGACCGGATTGTCTTTCTAAGTGACTACGCACACCATCCCTCTGAAATCAAACAGAGCGTGCTGTCTATGCGCGAACTTTACAAGGACAAGAAGATCACAGCCATCTTCCAGCCTCATCTCTATACCCGTACCCGCGACTTCTATCAGGACTTTGCCGATAGCCTGTCGCTACTCGACGAGGTGATTCTGGTAGACATCTACCCGGCACGTGAAGCACCAATCCCGGGCGTCACCAGCAAACTGATTTATGATAATCTCCGTCCGGGTATCGAAAAAAGTATGTGCAAAAAGGAAGAGATACTGAACATTCTGAAAGATAAAAACATTGAAGTATTAATAACTTTAGGAGCCGGAGACATCGACAACTATGTCCCCGAAATAAAGGAACTATTAGAAAAAAGATAAATAAATGAATAATCATCCGGCAGCCTGTCCGAAACAGTGCAAGCATTTTAATTTTTAATCTTTAATTTTTGATTATGATTAAAAGAATCCTTCTATCCATCGTCATGCTGGTGCTCATAGCCTACCTTGCCGTAGCTATCACCGCTTTCAACCGCAAGCCTGCCGACCAGACCTGCCGTGACATGGAATTGGTTATCAAGGATACCGCATACGCCGGCTTCATCACCAAAGAAGAGCTGAAAGGTATCCTTCAGCAGAAAGGGATCTATCCCATCGGGAAGAAGATGGAGCGCATCTCCACCAAGTCACTGGAACGGGAACTAAGCAAACATCCGTTGATTGACGAAGCCGAATGCTACAAAACACCCAGTGGCAAAGTGTGCGTGGAAGTGACACAGCGTATTCCTATCCTTCGCGTCATGAGTGCCAACGGCCAAAACTACTACCTTGACAACAAAGGAACTATCATGCCACCGGAAGCAAAATGTGTCGCTCATCGGGTAATTGTCACCGGAAACGTAGAAAAGTCGTTTGCAATGAAGGATTTATATAAGTTTGGTGTATTTTTGCATAATAATAAATTCTGGGACGCCCAGATAGAGCAGATCCATGTGTTGCCCGACCAGAATATCGAATTGGTGCCGCGTGTGGGAGATCATCTGGTCTATCTTGGAAAACTGGAGAATTTTGAAGATAAACTGGCACGTTTGAAGGAGTTCTACAAAAAAGGACTCAACCGGGTAGGCTGGAACAAATATTCACGTATCAACCTCGAATTCAGCAACCAGATTATCTGCACAAAACGAGAGTAGATGATAAATGATAGGTGATAGATGATAGGTGATGAGTGAATAGTCTTTTTTCAATCGTAAATTGTAAATCGTAAAATCGTAAATAAATATATATGGCAACAACAGAATTTATCGCCGCTATTGAACTTGGTTCATCGAAGATAACCGGTGTGGCCGGAAGAAAGAACAGTGACGGAAGCATGCAGGTATTAGCGTATGCCCAAGAAGACTCTTCTACGTTCATTCGTAAAGGAGTAATCTTTAATCTGGACAAGACAGCGCAAAGCCTGACTTCAATCATCAACAGACTGGAAGGTGAGTTGAAAAACTCAATAGCCAAGGTATATGTAGGCATCGGCGGACAATCACTCCGCACCGTCCGCAATGTAGTAAGCCGCGACCTGGAGGAAGAAGCTATCATATCCGAAGAGCTTGTAAGCGCTATCGGTGATGAGAACATTGCCATCCCGGTGGTCGATATGGATATATTGGACGTAGCTCCACAAGAATATAAGGTGGGCAATAACCTGCAAGCCAATCCGGTAGGTCTGGTAGGAAGCCACATCGAAGGACGTTTCCTCAATATCGTTGCCCGTGCTTCCGTACGTAAGAACCTGGAGCACTGTTTCCAACAGGCTAAAATTGATATTGCCGACCAACTGATCGCTCCGTTAGTAACCGCAAATGCCGTACTGACAGAAAGCGAACGCCGTTCGGGTTGTGCACTGATCGACTTCGGAGCAGACACAACTACCATCTCTGTATACAAGAATAACATTCTCCGCTTCCTGACTGTATTGCCTTTGGGAGGCAACAGCATCACGCGTGACATCACCACCCTGCAAATGGAGGAAGAAGAAGCCGAACGCCTGAAAAAAGCCTACGGTGACGCCCTCTATGAAGAGGACCCCGAACAGGAAGAAGCAACCTGCAAACTGGATGATGACAACCGTATCATCAAAGTGGCGGATCTTAACAATATCATCGAAGCCCGTGTCGAGGAAATCGTTGCCAACGTATGGAACCAGATACAACTATCGAGCTACGAGGACAAACTGCTGGCAGGAATCATCCTGACAGGAGGAGCCGCCAACCTGAAGAATCTGGACGAAACCTTGCGCAAACGCAGCAAGATAGAAAAGATACGGATGGCGAAACTCCCACGCAATACGGTTCATGCGCCCAGCAACATACTGAAGAAAGACGGTTCGCAGAACACTTTGTTCGGACTCCTGTTTGAAGGTAACCAGAACTGCTGCCTGACCGAAACTGCTCCACAAGCTCCTGCACCATCAGTCTCCAAACCGGAGCCGGAAGTGCATACAGTAGATATGTTTGAGGACGATCAGGAACTGAAAGAACAGGCCCGCATCGCCCGTCTCAAGAAAGAGGAAGAAGAGCGGGAAGCCAAGTTAGCCGCCAAAGAAGCGGAAAAACTTCGCAAGCAAAAGGAAAAGGAAGAGAAAGAAAGACGGAAAAGAGAAGCGGGTCCGAGCTGGATTCAACGCAAGATCGATTCGTTGACGAAAGAAATCTTCTCCGACGACGATATGAAGTAACCTTCAGCAGCTTGTTAATCAATATTCATAATTCGTAATTCATAATTCAATCAAGATATGGACGAGATAGTACAATTCGATTTCCCGACAGATTCACCGAAGATCATCAAAGTGATTGGTGTAGGTGGTGGTGGTGGTAACGCTGTAAACCACATGTACCGGGAAGGCATCCATGATGTAACGTTCGTTCTTTGTAACACGGACAACCAGGCACTAGCCGAATCACCTGTCCCGGTGAAACTGCAACTGGGTCGTAGCATCACGCAAGGGCTTGGAGCCGGCAACCGTCCCGAACGGGCACGCGACGCCGCCGAAGAAAGTATAGAAGATATCAGAAACCAGCTGAACGACGGCACCAAAATGGTATTCATCACCGCCGGAATGGGAGGAGGAACCGGAACGGGAGCTGCCCCGGTCATCGCCCGCATTGCGAAGGAAATGGATATTCTGACTGTCGGTATCGTCACCATTCCCTTTATCTTCGAAGGAGAAAAGAAAATTATCCAGGCATTGGACGGTGTTGAACGTATCGCCCAGCACGTTGACGCCCTACTGGTTATCAACAACGAACGCCTGCGTGAAATATACGCCGACCTTACCTTTATGAACGCCTTCGGCAAAGCCGATGATACTCTTTCCATTGCTGCCAAGAGCATTGCCGAGATTATCACCATGCGGGGTACGGTCAACCTTGACTTCGCTGATGTGAAAACCATCCTGAAAGATGGTGGAGTAGCAATCATGAGTACCGGATTCGGTGAAGGAGAAAATCGTGTGACGAAAGCAATCGACGATGCCCTGCATTCTCCGTTGCTCAACAACAATGATATCTTCAATGCCAAGAAAGTAATGTTGAACGTATCTTTCTGCCCGTCGTCCGAACTGATGATGGAGGAAATGAACGAGATACACGAGTTCATGAGCAAATTCCGCGAAGGGGTGGAAGTGATTTGGGGTGTTGCCATCGACAACTCACTGGAAACAAGAGTAAAAATCACCGTATTGGCAACAGGATTCGGTGTGGAAGACGTTCCCGGAATGGACAGCCTGCACGCTGCACGCAGCCAGGAAGAGGAAGAACGCCAACTGCAACTGGAAGAGGAAAAAGAAAAGAACAAGGAACGTATCCGCAAGGCATACGGTGAAAGTGCCAGCAACATCGGAAGCAAGAGCCTCCGCAAACGCCGCCACATCTATCTTTTCAACACGGAAGATCTGGACAACGACGACATCATCGCCATGGTAGAAGATTCTCCCACCTATATGCGTGACAAGACTACTCTTACCAAAATCCGGACGAAAGCCGCTCTGGAAGAGGAAGTAGCCACGGAAGAAGCTACAGATGACAACGGTGTGATTACGTTCTAAACAAAGAACTAAGAACGAAAATTATAAACTCGCAAAATCAGGCTTCAGATCTAATTTTTAATCTTTAATTTTTAATTACAATAGTATGGATTTATTCGATCAAGTCAGCGAAGACATTAAAACCGCAATGAAGGCGAAAGACAAAGTAGCCCTTGAAACTTTGAGAAATATAAAGAAGTTCTTCCTCGAAGCTAAAACAGCCCCGGGAGCTAACGATATATTGACAGATGATGCTGCTCTGAAGATTATCCAGAAACTGGTGAAACAAGGAAAAGATTCTGCTGAAATCTATATCGGACAAGGTCGTCAGGATTTGGCTGACGTAGAATTAGGCCAGGTAGCCGTTATGGAGAAATACCTGCCGAAACAAATGACCGCTGAAGAACTGGAAGCTGCCTTAAAGGAAATTATTGCTGAAACAGGTGCAACAAGCGGTAAAGATATGGGTAAAGTAATGGGAGTTGCCTCCAAGAAGTTAGCAGGTCTTGCAGAAGGACGTGCCATTTCTGCAAAAGTGAAAGAGCTTTTGGGATAACTTCCGGAACTTTCACGATACCGTTGCAGATGTGTGCAAGATGTTTTATCTTACACACATCTGCAACTTTCTTTAAATACGGCATTCACCTCCTTCACCACTCTGAAACATCGATGAATAAAGGGATTTCGGGTGAAGGGCTTCCTTTCACATAGGTTTCACCCGATTCACCGCATTTTTTGCAAGATTGAAATAAACTGCCTTATGTTTTTCTCATAGTCAGATACCATCCCTTTCCTCTTCTTGGTTCAAGATAAGCATTCGTTCTGATTGTCCCATATATTGTGGGAAAGTATTCCTATATATTTAGGGAATTTGTTCCCACAAAATAAGGGAATACTTTCCCAATTGACTGGGAATCTTTTCCCACAATATATGGGACAAAGGAAATATATAATGAAAGCCAAGCGGAGGATAAGTTTAATCCATTTCCGTACTGAAAGAATAGATAAGGTTGATAATATAGCATCAAAACTGAATGCTCATTCCATATTAAAATTATGTTCAAATTAATATCTACATTGATAACAATTGGCTTTGTTTTATTCACACTAATCAGTTGTCATAATAAAACAAATAATTCAAGAAACACTATAAATCTTGAATATGAAAATAATGCCGACTCTCTAAATTCATATAAAATGGATATATCACATTTCATTCATTCCATCGAGCCAGGAGAAACGATTGTAGAAGAAAAACAAATGCAAGGGAAAGAATTGATCACAAGAAAAAATGAGAATATAAAAGTCTACTTTTTATTACAAGACCCTTGTTCAAAAGACGGATTCTTGAATACTGAAATTACAAATGATACCATTTTTTATATGAACGATCTCTTTTCATACTATAAGATATGCTTAATGAGCACAATGGAAAAACTTATTTAGGCGAATCAGGAACTTATATCAATGAAGCTAATAACTTCGTCACATCTTCTAATTTCATTTCTGACGTAGGAAATGGCGCAGGAGTTGGAGCAAATATTCTACCCTCGCTAACCAACCTCACACACGAAGTAGCGGTTACGCCGGGGCATATTTATCAGATTTTGGATAAAAATACACTTATAGATTTTCCGTCAGGTAATCGTGCTATTCAAGTAGAAGCAAGTTATTACCAAGCCTATGTTGTATCTAAAATATTAAATAGCGACATGACTATCGGTGCAATTGTAAAATACATACCAATTGTCCCTGACAATAATGAACTGCCTGCATATAAGTATAATATTGGAAGCCTTCACTACATAGGTGAAACGGTTGAATTAGCATTACCCCAAAATATTGAGTTTTTCTTGAAAGAACATAGTGCAGGAAAAAAAGGATTAAATGTAACATCTGCCAATAACAAATTAAGAATAACCCTAACTAAAGCACCTGACATAGTCTACGGACCTTATGGAACATTCGACCTTTATATCCGTTCAAATAATGTCTTTACAGTCGTAGAAGTGAATGTGAAATAAGAGCTTTATTATCCAGTAGAACTAAGGGAAAAGGAGAGGAATAAACATCTCTTTAATTATTGGTATCTTCATACAGTTGTTCTGAAGAGCAGTCGTACGAACCTGAAAAGATTACCTCTTTAACCCTAATGTATGACGATAAAACAGAGAAATTCGGTTTTAAATTTGCTACAAAAATGTCATACGGATATATTCTACAGAGTGATAAAACATCAGAATATCAGCAACGATATCCTGACGCCGGTATCACAGAAGTAAAAGTGAATCATGTTTGGAAGGACAATGGGATAATCCAATTAGGAGGACTTACATTTTAATCAAATTGAAAAAAGGAGGTTATTAACAAACGAAGATTGCCCTTTCATCGTTTGTCATGGAATCTATATCCAAGTCCCAGCATCAGATTGCTGGGGTCTTTAAACTTGCTCAACTGATATCCCACGTGCAAAAACAAATGCCGGGTGACATAAGTTTTGAGAGCCAGAATCTGGTAGAACCCTTTTGTATCATCCCCACTGTATATCAGGTTCCGACCGACGCCGACATTGATAGAGAAAACAGGCATCACCAGTTCTGCCCGAAGAGATAACCCCATGGCAAATTGCTTACGGAAAGGAGGACGATGAAACTTCAAATCACCCGAGTAGAACTCGCCCACTCTATACTCCTTAAGATTGGCACTCTCATCATATTGCGCATCTGCAGAAAGCCCTGCCCGAAAATAGTTATTGAAATTATACATCGGGGCGAAATTGATGCCCGCCACGCCGAACGAACCGGGAATCAGACTCGACACATCGTCTCCAATCAGTCCTCTTTTGCGGGTGGCTCCGTAAATTACCAAGTCATAGCTGACGTGAGGCTTTATAAAGAGCCGTCCGGGAGTGATGGAACCGGGCGCCTCATCCGCGCCCAAAGTACGTACGATGCCGACTCTTCCTCCAATAACATTAAGACCGCCATTAGGATAATGCGTGTTTCCATTGGAGAAATGGGTGAGATCTACGCCTGCCGCCAGTTTCCAATACCTGTGAACTTGCCAGTTCAGCAAAAAGCCGAGATTGATGTATGCATTGATCTTGGAGCCAACCAACACGTTTTGCGGATTGGATAGTTCGTCATATTTCTTCCAGCCAAAAGAAGCTCCGAAGTTCCATTCGTAATCGAGCGATAGGCGGGGCAACAGTTGCGCGATACGTGACCCTTGAAAAGCGTATACCAACACCGGATTTCCCAATTCAACGGGACTAAAGAAGGTATGGTAGGAAACGCCAATACCCTGATAGGTATGAGGAAAGAGCCTGCCTAGATTGGATTCTTTGCCGAATCTGAAAGCGTACTTGAAATGGAAAGAAAGCGATTGGTCGATTTTCTTTTGTTGCGCATTGTCTCCTTGCAGAAAACTATGGGTGGAGACGATATAGCCCGGACGGATGTCAAAGCCGAGCTGATGGCGGATCAAGGGATGGCTGACGCTGTCGTTCCGTTGTCCGATGATTGTCTGGGCTTCCAGATTTACGTTGATTGCCGGATGTACCAGGAGGCAAAGGAGGCACAGCAACCGTATGGCGTTCCTATTTCTAATCATTGATATGCTAGTTATTGAAAGGGATATCCTTGTGTATTATGTTATATTTTACAGGCATTCTGCTTTGTAACGTGCCGGTTACGATTCGTTGTTTCTTGGATTTGGAGTGAGAAACATAGAGGGTATATCTGGTTTCCAGCCAGTCATACATCATCAATAAAGTGTAATATCGAGAAGTTCGGGGAGGAATTATGTCTTCTTTCTGTTCCGTATTGGAGGAAGGCAACATTTGTTGCTCAGAAATGAATGGCACCCGTTTGCCGTTCATCACTAAATATCCGTCTTTCATACTTGGTATTTCCACTGTCAGACCGGCTTCGCCCAGTAGCTGAAAAGCTTCGGGCACATCGCTTTTGAATTTTATAAAATGGTAAAAAGACTCGAAAGGAAAAAACGTGTATGTAGACGAAACACTTGTTAAGTTATGAAAGGAGACGCCTTCTTTTTTCTCTATCTTGTTTTCCGGATCGTAAGAATATGCATCCAAAGAATAAATAATACTGTCCATTACATATCTGTCTGCCGGAGAGATCTCGACGTGTATCTCCTGCCACTCATACTCGTTGCTTGCCGTGAGTTGAAATTGAAAAGGAGCGGAAAGGGCATTCTCGCCCACCGTTATCTTCACTTCTTCGGGATGAACACGTTCGATGGTGAAATCAATCATCTCCCCGACACACACAATCTTGCCTAATCCGTTCAGCAATGGACCTTGATCATTTGTTACCAGGCGATTGTCCGCATCATATACTTTATATTGAAAGGGAAAACCGGAAGCTGTATACATTGTTAACCAATCCCAATTGGCAGCTGCAAATTGAATAGTGGCAACATCCCCGTTCCCGTCCAACATCAGTTCGGAATCGGAAGGACGGAAGTCGTCGACAAATACGTCTCCGTTACAACCATAAAACTCCCCCAGGATAAGAAGACAGATTGTCAGGTATAGGAATCTTTTCATATTGTTTTCTCTCTTGTTCATGCTCTTTTATTCTCTACGGACAAAAGTAACATATATTTTCAGGAACAGCATACAAACCCACATTAAGAAGTGTTATTATCACCTGATTAATTACCATATACAGTGGCGGACGCTAAAACGGAGCTAAAACAATATATAGCAAGCAGATGGAGAGAAGTTACTAATTAATCAAACAGTTCTTTCAATACCTCCAGTGATTTCAATGCCGGAAAGTCCGGCAGATGCAAACGATAATAATCATTCATGATCGTCAGGCAGCGAGTACGCTCCGCACGGCTCATACCGAAAAGATGCATGGTCTCATAGTTCATGCGCATCAACTGACGGAGACGGGCGGCCTCTTCAGGATTGATATAAGAAGAATGTAGCTGGGGACGAATGGAAGTGAAACAGGCATTCAATAAATCGAAGTAATCGCCGGTATGATAATCTTCCAGATTCGGGTAAAGCCCTAGAAAACGCGAAAGACGCATCAGGAAAACCAGATGGAAATTGGCAAATCCCTCTCCACACTCGTCCAGCCAAATGATAGAATGTTGCAGATAGGCGAATAACGGACGGTTCTCCGCCTCCTCCCGGATAGCCCTGTAAAGAAACTCCGACAGGAAAAGTGCCATCGAAGACTTATACGGATCATAAGGTATGGAAGAAAATGGATAAAAGGATTTCGCTTCCTTCACACGATAGAGTGTTGCATTGGGCCGATAGTCGGCCTCGAACTCGATAAAAGACAACGGTTGGAAAAGTACGGATTTTACAGCCGCCTTCCGTGAACGGGGTACTGTTACAAGGAAAGAAGCCCTGCCGGACAACTCTGTATACATATCTACAATGATAGAAGTATCATTGTATTTTAATGTATGAAGAACTATTCCTTTCGTTTTTTGCAACATAACCAAATAACCTCGTTTCCAATCCGAAGCAAAACTACAAAAAATAGATAGTAATCAGAGAGTTTTTAAAGGCATTAACAACAAAAAAGATAACTACTTTTGTTATAGTCCCTGAATAACAAGTAAAGATAAACAAGCTTATGAAACGAAAAAGTAATAAAAACGGATTTACCGGATGCGCCAAAGCATATATCCGGAATTTACAGGAAGAAGGTCGTTATTCGACAGCACATGTGTATAAGAATGCAATTCTGTCATTCACGAGGTTCTGCGGTACTCCCGGCATAGCTTTCGGACAGGTCACCCGCGATAGTTTGAGACGATACGGACAGCATCTCCACGAACATGGGTTGAAACCAAACACTGTTTCGACCTATATGCGTATGTTGCGCAGCATCTATAACCGTGGTGTGGAGGCAGGTATAGCCCGCTTCATCCCCCGGTTGTTTCGCGACGTATACACTGGCGTAGATGTACGGCAGAAAAGGGCACTCCCTGTCAGCGAACTGCATACACTTCTCTACAAAGCTCCTCAATCCCAACACTTAAGTCGTACGCAAGCTATCGCACGGTTGATGTTCCAATTCTGCGGTATGCCGTTCTCTGATTTCGCACATTTAGAAAAATCGGCATTGGAACACGGAATCCTTAGATACAATCGCATAAAAACAGGCACACCAATAAGCCTTGAAATCCTGGACACCTCCAAGAAAGAGATAAACAGACTGCGTAACAACAATCCGCCGAGAGAAGATTGCCCAGACTACCTATTTAATATAATGAAAGGAGATAAGAGACGAAAAGAAGAAGGCATATATAAGGAATATCAGTCAGCCCTCCGCCGATTCAACAATCAATTAAAAAGCCTGTCAAGAGAACTAAACCTAAAATCACCTGTCAGTTCATATACCATCCGGCATTCTTGGGCAACAAATGCCAAATACCAGGGAATCCCTATTGAAATGATCAGTGAATCATTAGGACATAAATCAATAAAAACCACACAAACTTATCTGAAAGGTTTTGGTTTGAAGAAAAGAACAGAAGCCAACCAATTGAATTGTTTTTACGTAGAATCTTACAGCACAAGTCATCAATAAAATATAAGCAGCTATCTATCAGCAATCTACCTTATCCATTACTTCTTAGGTAACGGATATAAATACTGCACAAAGATATATAAAAAGAGTATTACATTCCAAATTAATTATAGATTATTTTATTCAACTTCTTCCGAAGAATAAAATAAGATATGAGAACACGAATCACTTTTAGTTCATGTTCCAACTATCTATTGCCAATCATCGGACCGTTTTTTCTGTCCGAAAGCTTCCAGAGACGTATATCAATAAAAGACCACTGTCTTTTTTACTTTTCCCCCATGTGCTCCTGTCATTAAACAGGAGTTCCGTTACCTAAGAAGTAACAGATACACATAAACAAATAATTATGACACACAAACCCGATATCAGTAAAAATGAAAGGCCTGCTGCCAGCAACAGGTGGAGATATGCGGCAAACATTAAACATGGGCTAGCCATCATTGCCTTTGTTACATGTATTCTGCCTGCTTCAAACCTTTGCGGACAAAATATAGCCCTTAAAAGCAATCTGCTTTACGATCTAACCACTACTCTCAACATGGGAGGAGAAGTGCGATGTGACGATACACATACCATCAGCCTTTCTCTCAATTACAATCCCTGGGACTTCGGAGGGAACAAAAAGATGAAGCATTTCCTGTTGCAGCCGGAATACCGTAAATGGTTTAATGAAGCATTCACAGGAAATTTTATCGGCTTTCAGCTACACTATGCTTTGTTCAATTATGGAGGAATGCTCCCTTGGGGATTCAGCGATGGGAAAATGCTGGGTATTGAGAACAGGCAGATTGCTCATAACAGATATCAAGGCAATCTGGCGGGTTTTGGCATTTCCTACGGTTATCAATGGATGATCAGCCCTCAATGGAACCTGGAAGCAGGAATCTCACTCGGATATGCACACCTTAATTATAAACGCTACGGACAGTCTGAAGGTGCAGCCCTATTGGAAAAATCAAGCTGCAACTACTGGGGACCTACACAAGCAGGGATATCAATCATATATTTCATCCGATAAATCAACCTAATAATAACCACATAAAATGAAAACGAAAGCATTCATATTTTTCAGCTTATTGATATGCAATCTACTCCCGGCACAAAACATTAAACTGGATATTACTCCACACTTTCTCGGAGTGCGGGCAGATTCATTACTACTCTCCATGGATGTATCGGTAGAAATAGAAAATATGGAGTCTAAAAATGCCGTCAGACTAACGCCCATCTTAACCGGACAGGAAAAGAAAATCTTACTGCCTTCCATCCTATTGAACGGCAAACAAAAACAGAAATTATATCTGCGCAACCAGATATTACGAAAAAAAAGCGGGCATAAAGAAGAGGATGCAACCTACCTCGTTGCCGGTATCGGCGAAAGTCATTCCCGCACCATCGCTTACCGGACTTCGTTGCCCGCAGAAGATTGGATGAACCACGCAACTCTCCTCCTTCGGAGAACAATCATCCGTCCTGAAAGCGAACAAGCGTTGAAAGACACTTTACTCATTACATCTCAACCTGCTGCACTCCCATCCCTCCAAAAGAATCCGGACGAGGCTACGTCAACAGCAGAAAACACGTCTCAGGCCGATACGACAACCACAAAAATGAAATATAAAGGTTCGTATGTTTCTCCGGCTACGGATGATGTAGATATACGAAATCAGAAAGAGTTGAATTTTAATCTTGAAGAGGCTAAGATTATGGCTGACGTCAATCCACAAATGTTGTCGCTCCGCGAACTCTATACCGTAGCTCTGTCGTATGCAGATAACAAAGCCAAGTTTTACCAAATTATTAACATCAGTGTCAAACTGTATCCTGTACACCCCATCGCCAACCTGAACGCTGCCGCTGCCGCCATCGAACAAGGAAATACTCAATCAATAAGCAAGTTTTTATCGATGGCTCCTCATGACAACCTTGCTTACAAGAATTGCCGGGGTGTATATGAGCTAATGACTGGAAACACATACGAAGGCATTCGTATGTTAAAGGCCGCTAAGACAGAAGGGTCAGAAGAGGCTTCTTACAATCTGAATGTATTTTTTGAAAATAATAAACGTCCTTAACGAGCAGATACAATGAAATATTTCTTATTCTTATTCCTGTTCTTATCAGTTGGTTGGCTCCACTGTCACTCACAGAAAGTAGCAGTCAGGGTGAATGCGCTTCCTGCAATAGATGGGGCTCTCGAGGTCGGAGTCTCATATGCCATCGGAAATAAAAGCACAGTTGAACTGACCGGCAGTCTGCGACCATGGAAACGGGAAGAGAAATATGTGAACCGCTATTGGCTGATACAACCAGAATATAAATACTGGACTTGCCAGAAGTTTAACGGCTTTTTCTGGGGTACTTACCTCAATGGGGCACAATTCAATATCGGAGGGAAAAAACTGCCTTTCGGTATATTCGCCGGGTTGAAAAAGTACAGATATGAAGGATGGCTGGCAGGCGGAGGTATCAGTGCCGGATATCACTGGATGCTGAATGATCATTGGAATATAGAAACAAGTCTGGGAGTAGGATACGATTTTATCCGCTACAAGCAATACAACTGCGTCAAGAAATGCGCCGGATTACGGGACAAAGGTGATTATCATTACATAGGGCCTAGTAAGGCTTCAATAAGTTTAGTTTATCTATTTTAAAATAAAACAGGATGAAAAGTTTATGGAAAGTCTGGTTCTCCAGAAAAAGAAGTATCTACATACGAATAGCACGTCAATGCCGTTCTACCCCATGGAGAGTATATTATCTAGGACATGGAGGCATCAGCAGATCAATAAAGGACATGAAGATATTGAAAGCATTGCAGCAGCAAGGAATCATTTCACGAATTTATCCATGGTGAGTTATGATTGCTTTTGTTACGGATAAGGAGTCATTTAGTTATAAAAATATGAAAACAGGAGGAACTTTTATCATTGCAGCCATCTTATCTCTTTCTCTTCAGGCACAGACACCTGTAGCAGGAGATGATGGCACTGTTCGAGCCACTTCCTCCAGCCTGCACAAGGCCGGGAAAGAATTACTGGTTTCTATTGGAATAGAAGTCACTCGTGACTTCCTGCCCAATGAATCAATGACATTGATACCTGTTGTCAGTGACAGTCTGGAACACCGGTTGGAATTACCACCGATCTATATCAACAGCCGAAAACAACACATCATATTTTTGCGCGAAGCCGGCAAGAAGGAAAAAGAAGCCGAAGCATTGCAAAGAAAAAACGGAAGTCGGCAGACAATACATTATCTGCAATCTGTACCTTTCGAAAGTTGGATGAATCATGCCACTCTCTCACTCGTTGAGAAAAGCTGTGGCTGTGGGATTCCGGGTGAAGAAAATTTCACTTGTATCGCCCGTTTACACCCACAGCCAACCCCTATTCCACAACTCGTATTCCTGACTCCCCAAGTGGAAACCTCGAAAATCAGAGAAGAAAAAGGGTGTGCGTTTATTGATTTTCCTGTCAATGTGACTGCTATATACGAAACATACAGCAACAATACAGTAGAACTGAATAAAATTATTGAAACAATCAACACCATTAAAAATGACACCAACGTTACCATCACACACATCAGCATTCACGGCTACGCTTCACCCGACGGACCTTACCGACTCAATGAGAAGTTGGCCCGTGAACGTACTCAATCTGTGAAAGAGTATGTAAATCAGCTATATGCATTCGACGGAGCGCATATCCGGACAGACTATACTCCCGAAGATTGGGAAGGATTTGAAGCTCTTCTCTGTGATACGACTTTTCAAGAGAAAGAAGCGATAATAAAAACCATAACAAGCGACATTCACCCCGACAGCAAGGAGAGAAAGTTAAAAAAACACTTCCCTGCATTCTACGATTTTGTCCTGAAGCATTGGTTTACTCTACTTAGACATTCCGACTACACTATTGAATATCGTGTACGCCCGTTTACTCTTGCAGAATCCCGGAAAGTCTTTACTACAAACCCTAAAAATTTGAGTCTTGAAGAAATGTTTCGTCTCGCACTTGCCAGTACACCTGGAAGCGAAACTTATAATCAGATTTTCATGACTGCCGTACAACTATTTCCCGATAATCCCACAGCCAACTTGAATGCCGCCTGTATAGCCTTGATGCAAAGAGACGTCCAAACAGCTGCCACTTATCTGGAAAAAGCTCCGGAAGTACCGGAAACAATATTAGCAAAAGGAGTTCTATGCTTTCTCAAAAATAACTATGAGGAAGCAGAGTACTTATTCAGACAAGCTCAAAAAGCAGGACTATCACAAGCGGATAATAATCTGCAATTAGTCCTTGAATTAAAATAAATACTCATTAAAATCAAATGTAAAATGAAAAGATTCAGTAAATTAATGTCACTGCTTTTATTCGCGGCAGTCACACAGTACAGTTGCATCAATGATGCAGATGTGGTCATCGCCGATGACACTCATTCAGAGTCAAATGGTAATCTCGCCTTGTTCTTCGAGATTCCAAACGTTGCTACCAGCCGAAGTGCCGAATCATCCGGCGTTACCACCGAAGGTTCGAAAGAAGAATATGCGGTAAAGAGTCTCACAGTTTATCTATTTGACTCGACCACAAAAACGCTCAAAGATCAGCAGGAACTGAAGAACATCAACCGGACAATTACGAGCGGTCAAAACATACAGTACACCGCTGACAAAATCACTGTAAATCCGGGAACTTATAACATCTTTGCCATAGCTAACGGAAAAGCAATCACTGGAAATATCAGCACACAAGAGGCTTTTCTGAATGCAGTTGATGCCGTTACTTACAGTGCAGGAAAAATTCCAAGCGTACCCGAAAACGGTTTCGTTATGACCAATCGTGGAGCTGCCAATCTGAACGTTGAAGTGAAGAAACCTACAGATTCCGATAAAGTGACCAGTGTATCTATTGGTCTCGAACGCGTGGTTGCCAAAGTCGAACTGACTCAAACACAGGAAATTTTCCCGCTAACAGACCCAGCCGGAAAGACCTACTGTACAATCAAACTGAACAATTTCAGAATGTTGAACCTGGCAACCCAGTTCTATACTTTCCGCCATACAGCGGTACTGAACAGTTTCCAGGAACCAGATTCATAT
Source organism: Bacteroides sp. 90-K9/2 (assembly GCF_047310725.1). Lineage (NCBI taxonomy): Bacteria > Pseudomonadati > Bacteroidota > Bacteroidia > Bacteroidales > Bacteroidaceae > Bacteroides > Bacteroides sp. 90-K9/2. The sequence goes on along the minus strand of NZ_JBCGVL010000014.1, from coordinate 52,749 downwards.
ACTGATGAAAACTTCGGTGATATCAACGACAACAATGGTTATGTTATCGATCCCTATTTCTTCAAGAAAACAGTGGAGAATGCCGGGGACTTTACAAACGCCGATGGTTTCTTTGCACAAGCTCTAGTACAGTTGGATATCAACGACGGCAACTGGGCAGGTATGGCGCAAGCTAACAGTTGGTCACATATCTACTGCCTGGAAAACTGTATGTTCCTTGACGCCCAACTGAATGCATACAGCACGGGAGTTATGTTCAAAGCCAACATGGATATTGCCCCCGACCGCGTTTTCAATGAAAATGGCGATGTAGTTAGCAATCAGTCCAACTGGCCGACTAATATGTTCTACTTCAATTACAACTTTTATACCAGCGTAGATGCAATCCGTAAACTAGTCCTTAATAATTTGCCCAATGATGTCACTGACAACTCGACAACAGAAGAACTAGCCCGATATAGTATCAAACGTTTCAAGAAAACGGAAAACTACTCTTGTTATTACAATTACTGGATCAAACACCTTGATAATAATTCTCCGGAAATGGGTGTTATGGAATTCGGTATCGTACGCAACAATATATACAGATTGTCAGTCAACAAAATTGCAGGACTCGGTAGCGGCGAACCTTTCATCGACCCGGATCAGCCGGATGAATATAAAGCCGAACTAGACATCAATTTCAATGTTTTTCCGTGGGCCGTACGTAATCAAGATGTAGAACTTGAATAAGTATTGGCCACCCGAACTAAATTTATTATAAATGCGTCCATTTTTACTCTATATTATCAGTGCCATCGCCTTGTTCTCATCCTGTGACTGGGTGAACGACGACTTGTCAGACTGCCCTTCCGGGACTTGGCTGAAAATCTCGTATACCTATAATATACTAGATGTGGACGCTGCCTCCACACAAGTAAGCGATATTACCATCCTTGCTTTCGACAAGGATGATAAATATGTGGATCGAGTGGACGTAGACAGCATTACATTACATCAAGGCTACTGTATGGTAAAAGTACCATTTCCCGAAGGAACTTATCGTCTGCTTATATGGGGAGGGACATCCAACCATATGTACCAGCTCCCTAATCTCAAAGCCGGACAAACGGAACGAAGGTCCCTGAATATATCACTGGCATGCGACAATAAGAACCAGTCGGACAGGAAACTGAATGCACTCTTTTACAGTAGCCTTGAAAATATTACTATTAGTCAAAAATATCAGGTTATTACCGCCAATTTAGTGAAAGATACTAATTATTTCTCATGCATTCTTCAAGATGAAGCAAATGCTCCTCTACGCCAAGAGGACTTTTCCTTTACGCTAGAATCTGGCAACGGAATAATAGACTACACAAACACACCGGTCGGTACAACTCCAGTCTACTATCTTCCATATCAGAAGGAAGTGGCTGTAATGTCCGAGCAAACTCCGGTCATTCATGCGAGATTAAATACATTACGTATCATGAAAGGGGATCAGACAACCTTATCGATCAAACATATACCAAGCGGCCAGAACATTCTTCGTCTCCCACTCACCCAATATCTGTTGTTATCCAAAATCTACAATGATATAGGTGAAATGAGTGACCAGGAGTATCTCGACCGTCAGGACTCATATACGCTTTTGTTCTTTATCCAGTCATCGGATACCGGGATTCCGAAGATATGCCCAAGAATGCAAGTTAACGGATGGATTATACGCCTGAACAACTCTGAACTGGAGTCTTAAAAACGTATGGCGAAATAGTATGTGAACAATATTTAGGTGAGATGTATTTACAAAGGCTACTGCGAAGTACCCTAGCGGGCTCTTTTGCCCTCTGCTCATGTAATGTTTCCCACTACATGTAGCATCTTAATAAAACGATTTTTCAAAGAAAATATCGTTTTATTAAAATTGTTTGTTTTGTTTGTGTTTCGTGCATTCTGTCCAAGCGAGGAGAGAATGCACTTTTTTTTTGTTACAAGAGAAATCACAAATAAGTAGCCTTTTTAGTTCATTATAATATAATAAGGTATATGAAAGAGGACACCTTCCAGTTTTTTTACCGGAAAGAAGTTTTTTTATAAAAAGTAAAGCATTCTATTTCATTGAATATCAAGATAAAAGAATGGTCAATTTGAAAAAAACGCATATTCCACGAAAATTTTCCTATGAATCATTTGTCAGTTTCAAAAAAGTTCCTACCTTTGCATCCGCAATCGAGAAACAAACACAGATTCGAGAAAGCAAAACGCAGAAATGCAACAATAGGATGGCCCGTTCGTCTATCGGTTAGGACGCAAGATTTTCATTCTTGAAAGGGGGGTTCGATTCCCCCACGGGCTACAAGTTAAAAGAATAAAGAACTAAAAAAATAGATTAGTCGAGATGGCAAATCATAAATCATCACTGAAAAGAATCAGACAAGAAGAGACTAGAAGACTTCACAACAGATATTATGGCAAGACCATGAGAAATGCTGTTAGAAAGCTTCGTGCAACTACTGATAAAGCAGAAGCAGTTGCAATGTACCCAGGCATTACAAAGATGTTGGATAAGTTGGCTAAGGTGAATATTATTCACAAGAACAAAGCCAGCAATCTGAAATCTAAGTTAGCTCTTTACATCAACAAGCTCGCTTAATAGAAAGAATTTTATAATTCTACATAGCATCCAGGCTGAACTTTTAAGTTCGGCCTTTCTTGTTTAGAACCCATTGAATATCAAACTTATCAAGATAGCGGAGAATCCACTCACATTCTTTATTTTTCACTGATTATTCTTCGTCAAGTCGACAATTTTCACTATATTTGCTCTGTTATTAAAGTTAGAAAGGCAATTATGAGCGAAGAACAAATCACTCCCAATAACGGGTCTTATTCTGCGGATAGTATCCAGGTATTGGAAGGTCTTGAAGCAGTAAGAAAACGCCCTGCGATGTACATTGGTGACATCAGCGTCAAGGGACTTCACCATTTGGTATACGAAATCGTTGACAACTCTATCGACGAAGCATTGGCCGGATATTGCGACCATATCGAAGTAATAATCAACGAAGACAATTCAATCACAGTACAGGACAACGGACGCGGTATTCCGGTGGACTATCACGAGAAAGAAAAGAAGTCGGCACTGGAAGTTGCCATGACTGTACTGCACGCCGGAGGTAAATTCGACAAAGGATCTTACAAGGTATCCGGAGGTTTGCACGGTGTAGGTATGTCTTGCGTAAATGCGCTGTCTACCCACATGACTACGCAAGTATTCCGTAATGGCAAAATCTACCAGCAGGAGTACGAGATCGGTAAACCGCTTTACTCTGTAAAAGAAGTCGGTACAGCCGACATCACGGGAACCCGCCAACAATTCTGGCCGGACAATACCATCTTTACAGAAACGGTATACGATTACAAGATTCTGGCTTCACGCCTGCGTGAATTAGCTTATCTGAACGCTGGTCTCCGTATTTCCCTGACCGACCGTCGAGTTGTGAACGAAGACGGAAGCTTCAAGGGTGAGCAGTTCTATTCAGAAGAAGGCTTGAGAGAGTTTGTACGTTTTATCGAGTCTTCACGCGAGCACTTGATTAACGACGTTATCTATCTGAACTCGGAAAAACAGGGAATCCCTATTGAGGTGGCTATCATGTACAATACCGGATTCTCCGAAAACGTTCACTCATACGTTAACAATATCAACACCATTGAAGGTGGTACACACCTGGCAGGTTTCCGCCGTGCGCTGACCCGTACGTTGAAGAAATATGCCGAAGACAGCAAGATGCTGGAAAAAGTGAAGGTTGAAATCTCGGGAGATGACTTCCGCGAGGGTTTGACTGCCGTTATCTCCGTAAAAGTGCAAGAGCCACAGTTTGAAGGACAGACTAAAACGAAGTTGGGTAACAACGAAGTGATGGGTGCTGTCGACCAGGCAGTGGGGGAAGTATTGGCATATTATCTGGAAGAGCATCCGAAGGAAGCAAAAACGATTGTAGACAAGGTGATTCTCGCCGCTACCGCACGTCATGCAGCAAGAAAAGCCCGTGAAATGGTACAACGCAAGTCCCCAATGTCAGGAGGCGGTCTACCAGGTAAATTGGCTGACTGTTCGGATAAGGATGCAACGAAATGTGAATTATTCCTCGTCGAGGGAGATTCGGCAGGTGGTACTGCCAAGCAGGGACGTAACCGTATGTTCCAGGCTATCCTCCCATTGCGCGGTAAGATTCTGAACGTAGAGAAAGCCATGTATCACAAGGCTTTGGAAAGTGATGAAATCCGTAACATCTACACAGCCCTCGGTGTTACTATCGGAACTGACGAGGACAGCAAAGAAGCGAATATCCAAAAGCTGCGCTATCACAAGATCATCATCATGACCGATGCCGACGTCGATGGTTCTCACATCGACACACTGATCATGACGTTCTTCTTCCGCTATATGCCACAGATTATTCAGAATGGCTATTTATACATCGCTACTCCCCCGCTCTACCTCTGCAAAAAAGGTAAAGTAGAAGAGTATTGCTGGACAGATGCACAACGCCAGAAGTTTATCGATACTTACGGTGGCGGTTCGGAAAGTGCTGTTCATACACAGCGCTACAAAGGTTTGGGTGAAATGAACGCACAGCAATTGTGGGAAACAACTATGGACCCCGAAAACCGTATGTTGAAACAAGTAAATATTGACAACGCTGCAGAAGCCGATTATATCTTCTCTATGTTAATGGGTGAAGATGTAGGACCACGCCGCGAGTTTATTGAAGAAAATGCAACGTATGCAAATATCGACACATAATTTAAATAATTACGTTTTATAAACCAACCTCACATCTTACAACGAGGAAACGCCGATGGCGAAGGAACATCCTTCGATCGGCGTTTTTCTTTTGCCCAAAGGCTCTTTATGTTCGAATAGTTCAACTGCCTATCTCTTAATAAAAGCTAACAGCAGAAACGTTTTCCATACAAAATCACTATCTTGCATAAAAAGCAAAGAAAACATAACTATGAAAATGAAAACTACTGCTCCTAATCCGTTATTTGCAAAGATCAGGTTGTTTCTTATTGTATTGACTTCCTGTGTGATCGCCACTTGTATCTTCTTGATTATTATTCATCCGGAAGTATGGATGATACCGGCATGCGGAATAATAATCGCATTGTGTATTTTACTATATCAAGTATATTGCATACGCAAGAACCGGAAGAGAATTTAAATATATTGTTGCTTTTTCAGTTCTTCGGCAACAGTAACCAGTTCTTTGTACCATTCTTCACCGAACTTACGGATTAAAGGCTCTTTCAGAAACTGATATACGGGAAGATTCTCTTTTTTTCCCAGCAAAACCGCTGCTTTGCATATGTCCCAACGATTATAATTCACCGCTTTATAAGGTCCGTAATCTCCAATCCGGATAGGGTAAAGATGGCAGGACACCGGTTTATAGAAAGCAGTCTTTCCCGCTCGATAGGCCTTTTCGATTGCGCAATAACAACAACCGTTCTCATCATAACAAGTAAACACACAGTCCTTATTATTGACAATAGAAGTCACAAAATCACCTTCCTGATCCGTATATACCACCCCTTGCTTTTCAATCACCGCACGTGCCTCCGGAGCCAGTTCGTCCCAGATAACCGGCAAAACTTCTTCCAACTCCATCACCTCATCCAGCTCTACCGGAGCACCGGCATCACCTTCAATGCAACAAGCACCCTTACAGGCACCCAGATCGCAAAGAAACTTCTCCTGAAATACATCAAGAGATACTACTACATCACCTATTTGTATCATCTTAAATTGAGAATTAAAAATTGAGAAATAAATGTTTTGATAAAACAAACTCTTTTTCAGATCCTACTAAAAACTTGTATGCGTTTACTATACGAATAGCAAACGCATACGATTTAACATGAATAGCATTATTCTTAGCTATCATTTTTTAATTTTTAATTCTCAATTCTCAATTTATCAACACTTTTCCGTCCATTTCAGCCGGAACAGCCAGCCCCATAATCTTGAGAATAGTCGGAGCAACATCTGCCAGACGACCGTTTTCTACTTTCGCAGCTTTGTTCTCAGTTACGTAAACACAAGGAACAGGGTTCAAAGAGTGAGCAGTGTTCGGAGTACCGTCTTCGTTCAAAGCGTGGTCAGCGTTACCATGATCAGCAATGATAATTGCTTCGTAATCCTGTGCTTTGGCAGCTTCAATTACATCTTTCACGCAAGCATCTACAGCAATAACAGCTTTCTCGATTGCTTCATAAATACCGGTATGACCTACCATGTCACCATTAGCGAAGTTCACTACGATGAAATCATATTTGTTCTCGTTGATGGCAGCCACCAGTTTGTCTTTTACTTCGAAAGCGCTCATTTCCGGCTTCAAGTCGTAAGTAGCCACTTTGGGAGAAGGAACAAGAATACGATCTTCTTTGTCAAACGGAGTTTCACGTCCACCATTGAAGAAGAATGTTACGTGTGCATACTTTTCTGTTTCAGCGATATGAAGTTGGCTCAAGCCTTTAGAAGCAAGATATTCGCCCAATGTATTAGATACATTATCTTTGTCAAACAGGATATGAACACCCTTGAAAGAAGCATCGTACGGAGTCATACAGTAATATTGCAGGCCCGGGATAGTGTGCATACCGGCTTCCGGCATATCTTGTTGAGTCAATACAACAGTCAACTCTTTGGCACGGTCATTACGGTAGTTGAAGAAGATAACCACATCACCTTCTTTGATTGTTCCGTCGCAGTTGGCATTCACAATCGGTTTGATGAATTCATCTGTAACACCTGCATTATAAGAGTCCTGCATGGCCTGAACCATATCGGTAGCTTTCTCACCTATGCCGTTTACAAGCAGGTCATAAGCTTCTTTTACACGTTCCCAGCGTTTGTCACGGTCCATAGCGTAATAACGGCCGATGATAGAAGCAATCTTGCCTGCAGATTTCTCACAGTGTGCAGAAAGTTCTTCGATAAAGCCTTTACCGCTCTTCGGGTCAGTGTCACGACCATCCATGAAGCAGTGGATAAATGTATTGTCGATGTTATATTCTTTAGCGATATCGCAAAGTTTGAAGAGATGAACGAGTGAGCTGTGTACGCCACCGTTAGAAGTCAGCCCCATAAAGTGAACACTCTTTCCGTTTTCTTTCGCATAAGAGAAAGCAGAAACGACTTCAGGATTTTTCAGGATGCTATTATCAGCACATGCACGATTGATTTTTACCAAATCCTGATAAACCACGCGTCCGGCACCGATATTCAAGTGACCTACTTCCGAGTTACCCATCTGTCCGTCGGGCAAACCTACGTTTTCACCGCTTGCCTGAAGTTGAGAGTGAGGATAAGTAGTCATCAGATAATCCCAGTAAGGAGTGGGCGTGTTGAAGATTACGTCGTCTTTCTTTTGGTCACCTAATCCCCAACCATCGAGGATCATTAAAAGGGCTTTCTTACTCATAATATTTCAATATTTAAATTATCACTCTGATTTTCGGGCGCAAAGGTACAAAAAAGATGGTTACGTAAACGTTTAATCTATGTTAAGTTACAGGGCAGAAGTGCACCAGGCTATGGATGTTTTTCTTACTTTGTAAAAGTACTTTCAATATATTGATCGAAAAACACGATACAAAAGGCGGAACCTACTTCATTTTTCCGTACCTTTGCATCGCTTTAAAAATAAAATCATAGAAATATGGACGATTCAAACCCGCGAACGTGCACAACTAGTATTAATTAAAGCGAACAGAGTCATTGAAACCTGATGCCTCTGCTCGTGTCAAACAAACGAAAGGAGGCAATAAGATGAGAACGTATCTTTATTGTGAAGCTGGCTTTGTGGAAAAAGCTCAATGGCTTCCTAACAGCTGGGTAAATGTAGTATGCCCGAATAACGATGACTTTGAATTTCTAACTCAAACTCTCAACGTACCCGAATCATTTCTTAATGACATAGCCGATACGGACGAACGTCCGCGTACGGATACGGAAGGTAACTGGCTATTGACCATTCTTCGTATCCCTGTACAGATTGCGCAAAACAGCACTCTGCCTTTCAGCACCGTACCAATTGGTATCATCACCAACAATGAGATCATTGTGTCCGTCTGTTATCATAACACTGATCTATTACCGGATTTTATTGAACACACCCGCCGAAAAGGGATTGTTGTGCGCAACAAACTGGATCTGATTCTCCGGATCATCTATTCTTCTGCCGTGTGGTTCCTGAAGTATCTAAAGCAGATAAACATAGACATCAGCGCCGCAGAAAAGGAACTGGAGCGAAGCATCCGCAACGAGGACCTGCTCCGGCTGATGAGACTGCAGAAAACACTTGTCTACTTCAACACTTCCATCCGCGGAAATGAAGTAATGATAGGAAAGTTAAGAACTATCTTCCAGGATACGGATTATCTGGACACAGAACTTGTGGAGGATGTTATTATCGAATTGAAACAGGCACTTAACACGGTGAATATTTACAGTGATATTCTCACGGGAACAATGGATGCTTTTGCCTCTATTATCTCCAATAACGTGAATACGATCATGAAACGTATGACAAGTTTATCCATCGTCCTGATGCTCCCGACATTGATTGCCAGTTTCTATGGTATGAATGTGGATATTCATCTGGAAGAGGTACCCTTCGCTTTCTCTTTGATTGTACTCTTCTCCATTGGATTGTCAACTCTTGCATTTGTGATATTCCGGAAGATAAAATGGTTCTAATACAAAAAAACAGCTCACCATCTGTGATCCTTTAGAGGACTCTAAGACGGTAAGCTGTAAATTATACGTTTTTTATTCGATAGAGAATTAATTAAAAGAGAATGTTTAGAGAGAGAAATTAAAATATCTTATCCTTCTTTATTTGCTTTTCTTCCGCCCAACGGAATAGAAACTCCAACGAATCCGTTCACAGAGTTAGAGTTCTTACCTAAGAACATATAGTCAGTTCCGACAAACAGAGGACCTAATTTCAGACCCAGACCGAAAGATTTACCTGCTGACTGGATAGCTGAGTAGCTAAGTGCTACATTGAACCAGCTTTTCGGACGGTAGTTTGCAGAGAATGTTAATTCTGTAAGAGCATCAGGCTGTACAAAACGAGTTGTTGACAATACACCTACTGCTAATTTGTTATTGAAGAATCCATATTCTGCACCTAATACTAGGGTAGAAGCAAGACGAGATTTACGGGACTTGCTTGCTTCTTCCGTTCTAAGTTGCAACATTTCATAGTCAAGTACGTCACCGCCACTAACACGCTCCATATATCCATTAGCATCCGTCTGCAAATCCTTTATGTTATTTTCAATAGCAGTAATACTTCCAGGGATATTATTAGGATCAATACCTGATGTGTAGTCACTTCCCTTCATATCAATGCCTGCTGCTTTAGCATTAGCTATTTGAGTGCTACTTTTCGACCATGATATAAACCCCAAGTCCAAAATAGAAGCAGATACAGTCAGATTATCCATAATCTTGTAAGACGCTCCCAAGTCAATACCGAAGCCGTAACCTGCGATTCCCATGTCTTTGCTCTCAAATTCGAAATCACTAATATAATCCTGTCCATCTTCCTTTTTCAAATTCAATCCTTTGAAAGAACTTTCCAAATGAGCATCTACTGCCAGATTAGCATGGTAGCCCTCAATTTCACTTCTTAACTTCGTAATATCGTCAACACCCAAACTAGATAAATATGCTGGATCCTGTAATTGATTAATACGGGCATCACTAGGCAAATTAGCATTCATCGCAACTTTATTAAGTTTCAACTCCATGTTGCCAATACCCAATAAAGCTTTCACTCTAGCACCAACCGTCAAACGGTTATTAATCTGACGTGAAAGTCCTAAACCAACTTCAGTATAAGCATTGATATTCAATTGCTGACCACTAATATCATAGTTACTATTTCTCCAGTTTTCTTCAACTGTTTCCATCTCATTCAAGAAGGTAAACATATTCTTTGTCAGGTTAGCACCAATATCTGTACGAAGACCAATATTGAATGACCAGAAGTTTTTTCCTTTATACCATCCTGCAGAAAGAATTTCTGTACTGAAGTTTACATTCAGTTTATTATTATCTTTCAGACGATTCATGAAATCCGGTTTAGTGTAGAAATCATCGCCATCATCAATAATGTCAATGATATCCTGATAACCTAACGAAGTAGAACCAACCGTTGCATTGACAGCACCGATCACCGGAAGATTGAAGTAACCTTTAGTCGGTGTTAAAGCCGGATTCAGTTGTTGACGATAGTGAGTACCTTCCATGAAATAGGAAGTACGTAAAAACTGTGCATTTGCAGAAAGAGTGCAAACCAACATAATAAAAAATACCCCAATGAGCTTAGAAGACCATAATAGCTTGTTCGTTGCCATGATTTTAAACTTTTTAATTCTTATTATTGTTCGCAAAGATATAGCATTTCAATAACAAATAAAAGCACTAGGCAACACTTTTTTAGCCTAAACGGAACAATTTCACGGTTATCCGTAACAAAATCGTGCTTATTCTGCAAAAAAATGTAGAAAATATGTGCAAAATGAAATAAAGCGACCTTAGAAGTTCAAAGTCAACTGTCCATCTCCCAACAGGTTGAACGTCATGCGATGGTAAGGAGTAGTGCCACGTTCGGCAATGGCGGCACGATGTTTCTTAGTTGGATAACCTTTATTGTGGTCCCAATCATAATACGGAAATTCTTCGTGAAGGCGGTTCATATAATCGTCTCGATATGTTTTGGCTAAAATAGAAGCTGCTGCTATTGAAAGATATTTCCCGTCTCCTTTCACTACTGTAGTATGAGGAACACCGGGGTATTTAGTGAAACGATTACCGTCGATCAGTAAATGTTGGGGACGGGTGGACAACTGGTCCACTGCACGATGCATCGCCAGAAAAGAAGCCCGCAGGATATTTATTTCATCAATTTCTTCCGGTGACACAATGCCAACCGCCCAAGCAATCGCTTCTTTCTCTATTACCTCACGTAATGCATAACGTTGCTTTTCCGTCAGTTGTTTGGAATCATTCAACAGTTCATTCTTAAAATCCTTCGGAAGAATAACTGCAGCAGCATATACCGCTCCCGCCAAACACCCACGACCGGCCTCATCACATCCGGCCTCAATCAGATTCTCGTTCAAATAAGGTAATAACATATTTATTGCTTCTATTTTGACACAAAGGTAATTCAAATAAGAAAAAGGAGACTTGTTTTGTCTCCTTTTTCTTATTTCTCTTCTGCTTTTTTAGAATAAACTCCAAGCAACAGTAAGTCCTGCCATCACAATGGCGACCATACTCATAAGCTTTATCAAAATATTCAAGCTCGGACCGGAGGTATCTTTAAACGGATCACCTACTGTATCTCCTACTACGGTTGCTTTATGCACTTCACCGCCTTTTCCACCAAAGTTACCTTCTTCCACATATTTCTTTGCGTTATCCCATGCACCTCCGGCGTTAGCCATAAAGATAGCCAATACGAAACCACTGCTCAAGCCACCAATCAGCAGACCGAGTACGCCGGGAACACCAAAGATAAATCCTGTAAGAATCGGAGCAACAATAGCAATCAAGGAAGGAATAACCATCTCACGCTGCGCACCCTTTGTCGATATTTCAACACAACGTTCGTAATCCGGCTCGGCCTCTCCAGTCAGAATACCCTTTATGTCACGGAACTGGCGGCGCACTTCGTCAACCATGTGTCCTGCCGCACGTCCTACTGCATTCATTGTCAAACCACAAAACAGGAAAGCCATCATTGAACCGAGGAACATGCCCGAAAGTACTTTCGGATTCATCAAGTGTACTTCGTAATAATCCATGAAGTCGATAAAAGTGGCATTTGCTACGCTGATAGAACTTCCATCTGCAAAAGTCAGGTCCACATTACCAAGACGTGTCAGACCGATTCGGATTTCTTCAATATAAGAAGCCAGCAAAGCCAAACCTGTCAGTGCAGCGGAACCTATAGCAAAACCTTTTCCCGTGGCGGCAGTTGTATTACCCAATGAATCGAGCGCATCAGTACGTTTGCGAACTTCAGCACCCAGGCCGGACATTTCCGCATTACCTCCCGCATTATCCGCAATCGGCCCGTAAGCATCCGTTGCCAATGTGATACCTAAGGTAGAAAGCATACCGACAGCTGCAATACCGATACCATACAGTCCCATACCGACATTGGCAAAATCACCTGCGGAAGCTAACAAATAGGAAGCTATGATACCGACAACCACTGCGATCACAGGAATAGCCGTTGAAAGCATACCCAAACCAATACCGGAAATAATAACGGTAGCAGGTCCAGTCTTACCGCTTTCACTTAGTTTTTGGGTAGGGCGATAGGATTGGGAAGTGTAATATTCCGTAGAACGTCCGATGACAATACCTACCAACAATCCGACTACTACGGCACAAGAAATCAAAATCCAGTTATCAAGCTGCAAGAACCACAGGATTAAGAATGTAGCTGCAACAATAAGCACGGAGCTAAGGTTCGTACCGAAAGCCAACGAACCGAGCAAATCTTTCATAGTTGCATTCTCTTTAGTACGGACAGCAAATATACCTATAATAGAAAGGATAATACCAACAGCTGCAATCAACATCGGAGCAATAACCGCCTTGAATTGCATCACTGTATCTGCCGAATGGATAAAAGCAGCAGCACCCAGTGCAGCTGTTGCCAGAATCGAGCCACAGTAAGATTCATATAAGTCGGCTCCCATACCGGCTACGTCACCGACATTGTCACCGACATTATCGGCAATGGTGGCAGGATTACGAGGGTCATCTTCCGGAATTCCGGCTTCTACTTTACCTACCAAGTCGGCTCCAACATCGGCTGCCTTCGTATAGATACCACCGCCTACACGGGCAAAGAGTGCTTGCGTAGAAGCACCCATACCGAAAGTCAGCATGGTAGTAGTAATTACACAGAGTTTATGAGTAGGTGTCAGCGCATCAGCAGGAATCACTGCATTCAACAACAGATACCAGAAAGATATATCGAGCAATCCCAGACCAACTACAACTAATCCCATCACCGCGCCGCTTCGGAAAGCAATCCTCAACCCTGCATTCAGAGAAGTGCGGGCAGCATTAGCGGTACGAGCCGATGCATAAGTCGCCGTCTTCATCCCTAGAAATCCGGAAAGTCCGGAGAAAAATCCGCCTGTAAGAAAAGCAATGGGAACCCATGCATTCTGTACATGAAAGCCATAGGCCATAATTGAAAACAGAATAACCAACCCCAAGAATACCCAGCCTACTATTTTGTATTGCTGTTTCAGATAAGACATAGCTCCTTTGCGCACAGCAGCAGCTATCTTTATCATTTGGGGTGTACCTTCGCTCTCTTTCATCATTTGCTTATGAAAGTAATAAGCAAAGCAGAGGGCTAACACGGAAGCGACTGGAACCAGCCAGAAAAGAATGTTGTCCATAGGATCAATTTTTAAAGGGTTTACGAAGGCTAAAAGTATGGAAATCAAACGAAATAAGCAAGTAAAAAAGAAAGAATTTATAAAGCTGAATCATTCTATCTTTTATACATCTCTTTAAACAAATGAACATGCTGTGGTTATTTACTTTATCCCTTATTTCCGCACTGGTTATGAACATTTCTATTTCACCACAGAGGACACCGAGTATACAGAGGAAAGAAATAATCTGTGGCGAAATGATTCATTTCTATGCCATTATAATTATCTTTGCGGCATTCTATGCCCACAAACTAACTAATACCTGATTAATTATTAAAAAACCATGAAGAAACTTTTCGTATTACTTATGGCATTGTTTACCCTGGCGCAAGTGGACGCCCAAGAAAAGAACGTTATCCGCATCGCAACGGACAACACTGACTTAATTCTCCAAGTAGCTCCTAACGGACGACTCTATCAGGCTTATCTGGGCGATAAGTTACTGAACGAGAAAGACATCAACAACTTTTCTCCTTACGTAAAAGGAGGAAGTGACGGTAGCGTATCCACCCGCGGATGGGAAGTATATCCGGGCTCCGGCGCCGAAGATTATTTTGAACCGGCTGTAGCCATCACGCACAATGACGGGAACCCGAGTACGATTCTCCGCTATATATCATCCGAGCAGAAGGCAGTGGCGGGCGGAACGGAAACGATCATTCAACTAAAAGACGATCAATACCCGGTGGAAGTCACACTGCATTACATCGCTTATCCGAAAGAAAACGTCATCAAGACGTGGAGTGAAATCAAACATGCAGAAAAAAAGCCTGTGACCTTATGGCGTTATGCTTCCACAATGCTTTATTTCTCCGGAAACGAATATTACCTGACAGAATTCAGTAGCGATTGGGCAAAAGAAGCACAAATGAGCACACAACCTCTGTTGTTTGGTAAAAAGGTGATCGACACCAAATTGGGAAGCCGTGCTGCCATGCACACCCACCCGTTCTTCGAGCTTGGTTTTGAACAACCGGCACAGGAAGCACAGGGACGTGCCATGCTAGGTACTATCGGATGGACAGGAAACTTCCAGTTCACTTTCGAAGTGGACAACGTAGGTAATCTCCGTGTAATCCCTGCCATCAATCCTTATGCATCTGATTATGAACTGAAGCCGAATGAAGTGTTTACAACTCCTGAATTCATCTTTACTTTCAGCAACAACGGCACGGGCGAAGCCAGCCGTAACCTTCACGCATGGGCACGCAACTACCAGCTGAAAGACGGACAAGGCGACCGCATGACTTTATTAAACAACTGGGAAAATACTTACTTCAAATTCAATGAGGAACTGCTTGCCGAATTGATGAAAGAAGCTAAACATCTTGGTGTAGATATGTTCTTGTTGGATGACGGCTGGTTTGGCAACAAGCACCCACGCAACAGTGACAATGCCGGACTGGGTGACTGGGAAGTGATGAGATCCAAACTGCCGGGCGGTATTCCTGCCCTTGTACAGTCTGCCAAAAAAGCCGGAGTGAAATTTGGTATCTGGATTGAGCCCGAAATGGTCAACCCTAAAAGTGAGTTGTTCGAAAAGCATCCCGACTGGGCTATCCAGCTGCCTAACCGCGAAACATACTATTACCGTAACCAGCTGGTACTCGATCTTAGCAATCCGAAAGTACAGGACTTTGTATATGGCGTAGTGGATAAGATCCTGACAGAGAATCCGGAAGTGGCTTTCTTTAAATGGGACTGTAACTCTCCAATTACGAATATTTATTCTCCATATTTAAAAAATAAGCAGGGACAACTTTATATCGACCATGTACGTGGTATATACAATGTATTGAAACGTGTCAAAGACAAATATCCGAACGTGCCAATGATGCTCTGCTCCGGCGGTGGCGCCCGTTGCGACTATGAAGCTCTGAAATATTACACAGAATTCTGGTGCAGCGACAACACAGACCCGATAGAACGTCTGTTTATCCAGTGGGGATTCTCACAAATCTTCCCGGCAAAGGCCATGTGTGCACACGTAACCAGCTGGAACAAGAAGACAAGCGTGAAGTTCCGTACGGATGTGGCAAGTATGTGCAAACTGGGCTTTGACCTCGGACTGAAGGAACTGAATGCAGATGAACAGACTTATTGCCAGAATGCGGTTGCCAACTGGACGCGTCTGAAAAAAGTGATTCTGGACGGCGATCAATACAGATTGGTTTCTCCCTACGATGGCAATCACATGTCTCTCATGTATACCTCACCGGATAAGAACAAGGCTGTACTTTATACCTACGATATCCACCCACGTTTCGGTGAGAAACTGCTCCCGGTAAAACTTCAGGGACTGGATGTGAAGAAAATGTATAAGGTGAAAGAAATCAACCTGATGCCGAATTCCAAATCGAATCTGGCTGCCAATGAGAATACTTATTCAGGAGATTATCTGATGAAAGTGGGGATCAATGCTTTCACGACAAATCAGGCTTTCAGCCGCGTAATTGAGCTGACTGCCGAATAAAAAGAAATGAAGTAATCAATAAAAAAGGGGATTCGCTGTTATGAGCGTTTCCCCTTTCTTTTTACACACAATAATATTCAATTCATCTTCAATCGTAACAGCTGTTTCAATGGTTACAACTATTCCATTAGACGGGGAAGTCCCCTAAAAAAGTTGCAGCTACACCGTATTTTTTTACGATATAGCTGCGATTAATGTTAAAGAGAGAGAATTTAATATAATATAAGCATGGTCTCACGACCCTCCTGATATTCAATGAACATTTTGTTTCTTTACTTATTAGACGCACGAAAGTCCCAATCACTGCACTTGACTGCATCTTTTTTAGTTAAAGAATAAAAAAGCCGCTACTCCGCAGGAATAGCAGCTCATATCTTTAAAACATCTTGCTGACACGTTCAATCCCTGCCACCAATGTGTCTATTTCCGATTTGGTATTGTACATGGCAAACGAAGCACGTACAGTTCCCTCTATGCCAAGACGTTGCATGAGAGGTTGTGCACAATGATGCCCCGTTCTCACGGCAATACCTAAACGATCCAGCAACGTACCAAGATCGAAATGATGGATATCTCCCACCAGGAAGGAAATGACTGCTCCCCGTTCGGCTGCTTCACCGAATATACGCATATGGGGGATTTCTTTCAAGCGTTGCAAAGCGTAAGTTGTCAGTTCATGCTCATGGGCGGCTATCTGTTCAATGCCATGTCCGTTCACATAATCAAGGGCTTTTGCCAATCCGGTAGTTCCGATATAGTCGGGCGTACCCGCTTCAAACTTGAAAGGAAGTTCATTAAAAATGGTCTTCTCGAAAGAGACATGCTGAATCATCTCTCCTCCTCCCTGATAAGGTGGAAGGCGATCTAACCATTCTTCTTTTCCGTAAAGCACTCCGACACCTGTCGGACCATATATCTTATGGGCGGAGAATACCAGAAAATCGGCATCCAACTCCTGTACATCCACTTTCATGTGAGGAATAGACTGTGCAGCATCTATCAGGCAAGGTACACCATGCGCATGAGCTGTTGCGATCATCTCCTTCACTGGATTCACTGTACCCAGTACGTTCGATACATGAACCACACTGACTATTTTCGTACGTTCGGAAAATAGTTTTTCATATTCATCCAGCAGAAGCTCACCTTTATCATTCATCGGAATCACTTTTATGGCAATCCCTTTGCGGGCAGCCAACAGTTGCCAGGGAACGATGTTACTATGATGTTCCATCACGGAAACAATCACTTCATCCCCTTCTTCCATAAACTCGTCGCCAAAGCTGGAAACAAGCAGGTTGATACTTTCTGTTGTTCCGCGTGTAAAGACAACTTCATTCGTGCTACGGGCATTGATGAACTGACGTACCGTTTCACGGGAAGCCTCATGCAGTTCCGTAGCTTGCTGGGAAAGATAATGTAC
Source organism: Bacteroides sp. 90-K9/2 (assembly GCF_047310725.1). Lineage (NCBI taxonomy): Bacteria > Pseudomonadati > Bacteroidota > Bacteroidia > Bacteroidales > Bacteroidaceae > Bacteroides > Bacteroides sp. 90-K9/2. The sequence goes on along the minus strand of NZ_JBCGVL010000014.1, from coordinate 35,314 downwards.
GCCGCGATGCACATTGGCATTGACGGAATAATATTCATCCACCAGCGCATCAACCACCAGACGGGGTTTCTGTGTTGTCGCACCGTTGTCGAAATAAACCAAAGGTTTACCGTAAACCGTACGGCTCAATATCGGAAAATCTTCACGTATCTTTTGAATATCCACGTTCATTATTTTTTAGTGGTTACTTACAAATGGCACAACCCTGACATCTATTCAACTCGCCACGGAAACGTTTCTCTACCAATAGATGCAAACGATCTTTCAGCGCTTCCAAACGAATGGTATCGATCACTTCGTTGACAAATGCGAACATCAGCAGCAGACGGGCTTCTTTCTCTGCAATACCACGCGAACGCATGTAGAATAATGCGCCTTCATCCAACTGACCTACTGTTGCTCCATGCGAACATTTAACATCATCCGCATAAATTTCCAATTGAGGTTGTGTATACATTCTTGCATCACGCGTAGCACACAGATTCCGGTTAGTCTGTTGGGAATTCGTATGTTGTGCATCGGGACGCACGAGTACCAATCCGGCAAACGCACCTACCGACTGGTCGTCGAGCACATACTTGAACAGCTCATTGCTGGTACAGTTCGGTACGGCATGGTCAATACTTGTATGATTGTCTACATGCTGGTTCTTGTCGGCAATCGCCATACCACAAAGATTTATTTCGGCTCCTTCTCCTGCCAGCAGCACTTCGGTCGTGTTGCGGGTAGTACCATTATGCAAAGTCATTCCGTTGAGCAATACATTGCTGTTGGCCTCTTGCTTTACATACAGGTTACTGATACGAACTGTGCTTGTATGTGTTTCTTCCAGTTCATACATATCGAATACCGCATTCTCACCTGCAAACACTTCAATGACTTGTGTCGCCAGAAAGTTCACATTATCCATTGCATGGTCACAAATCAGCAAACGGGCTTGCGCGCCATCCTCCAGAATAATCAGTACGCGACGGTTCACCATAAAGTTAACATCTGCACGCAGGATATTTACCAACTGGATCGTTTTTTCCACCACCACGTTCTTCGGCACATAAAAGACAACGCCATCTTGTGCAAAAGCGGTATTGAAAGCAGTCACACCATCCTTGGAAGTATCTGCCAGTTGACCGTAATACTTCTTCACCAACTCCGGGTGTTGCTCGGCCACTTCTTTCAGGCTGCCGAAAATCACACCTTCCGGCAGATTTCCTGTGGGAAGTGCTCTATTATAAAATGTGTCATTTACCACAAAATACAAGGAGGTACTCATATTCGGCACATCACACTTAAACACCTCATACGGATTGACCGGAATAGCCAAACGATTCAAGTTCAAACCGAAATCCGGTTCAAAGTACTTGCTCACATCCGTATATTTGTACTTCTCCATCTTACGGGTCGGAAATCCGAGTCGCTCAAAATCGGCAAATGCTGATGCACGAGGCGCATTCAGCACTTCGGCACTATGCTTGCAGATCATCGCTTCCGTCTGTGAGAAAAGTTCTATATATTGTTGTTCAACCATCATAGCTTATATTTTTTTATTTACAGGCACGGATTACACGGATTTCACAGTTTAAAATACATGAGCAAAACCGCGTTATCCGTGTAATCCGTGCCTAAAATTATTCTCCTACTTCTTTCTTGATCCAATCATATCCTTTTTCTTCCAGTTCCAGAGCAAGTTCCGGTCCGGCAGTTTTTACGATACGACCTTTATAAAGGACATGCACAATATCAGGCTTGATATAATCGAGCAAACGTTGGTAGTGGGTAATAACGATTGTACTTGTTTCAGGAGTTTTCAGCTTGTTCACCCCTTCCGCAACAATACGGAGTGCATCAATATCCAAACCGGAATCTGTCTCATCGAGGATGCTCAAACGCGGTTCCAGCATAGCCATCTGGAAAATCTCGTTCCGTTTCTTCTCACCACCGGAAAAGCCTTCATTCACCGAACGGTTAGCCAGTTTATTATCCAACTCCACCACCGCACGTTTCTCACGCATCAGCTTCAGGAACTCACTGGCGGTCAGTGCAGGCAGACCTTTATATTTGCGTTGCTCATTCACAGCAGCACGCATAAAGTTCACCATGCTCACACCCGGAATTTCTACGGGATACTGGAAACTAAGGAAGATTCCTTCATGGCTACGATCTTCGGGGCTCAACTCCAATAGATCCTTTCCATAAAAAGTGACCGAACCTTTTGTTACCTCAAAAGCCGGATTACCCACCAATACGGAGGAAAGCGTACTTTTACCGGAACCATTCGGTCCCATAATAGCGTGCACCTCACCGGGATTCACCGTCAGGTTAATACCTTTCAATATCTCTTTGCCATTAATACTGGCATGCAGGTCTTTTATTTCTAACATGATTATATTTACTATTTTTTCATTTACTATTTACTATTAAAAACCTATACTACCGACAATTTACCTCCAATAAGCACACAGCCAAATAGTAAATCGTAAATTGTCAAATAGTAAATCACCCCACGCTTCCTTCCAATGAGATGGTAAGCAGCTTCTGTGCTTCTACCGCAAACTCCATCGGAAGTTTATTCAACACTTCCTTTGCATATCCGTTCACAATAAGTCCGATAGCATCTTCTGTCGGAATACCGCGCTGGTTGCAATAGAATATCTGGTCTTCACTGATCTTGCTCGTCGTAGCTTCATGCTCTACCACTGCCGTCTCATTGTGAATATCCATATACGGGAAGGTATGTGCACCACACTTATCTCCCAATAACAGAGAGTCACACTGGCTATAATTACGGGCATTATCCGCTTTCTCGGCCACGCGTACCAACCCACGATAGGAGTTCTCACTATGTCCGGCGGAAATACCTTTACTTACAATCGTACTACGGGTGTTCTTACCCAGATGAATCATCTTCGTTCCGGTATCTGCCTGCTGATAGTTGTTCGTTACAGCTACGGAATAGAATTCAGCAGTCGAGTTATCGCCCGTCAGGATACAGGAAGGATATTTCCAGGTGATTGCCGAACCGGTTTCCACTTGTGTCCAGGATAATTTACTGTCCACTCCTTTACAGTTACCGCGTTTGGTCACAAAGTTGTATACACCGCCCTTGCCTTCCGCATCTCCCGGATACCAGTTCTGAACGGTACTGTATTTTACTTCTGCACGGTCGTGCACAATGATCTCAACGATAGCGGCATGCAACTGATTTTCATCCCGCATCGGAGCCGTACATCCTTCCAGATAAGAAACATACGAATCATCATCCGCTACAATCAGCGTACGCTCAAACTGTCCCGTATTACGGGCATTGATACGGAAATAAGTGGAAAGCTCCATCGGGCAACGCACTCCTTTCGGAATATACACGAAAGAGCCGTCAGAGAACACTGCGGAATTCAACGCTGCAAAGAAATTGTCCCGATAACCTACTACCGAGCCCATATATTTCTTCACCAGATCCGGATGCTCCCGCACGGCTTCACTGAACGAACAGAATATAATTCCTTTCTCCATCAGCGTTTCCTTGAAGGTAGTCTTTACGGAAACAGAATCCATAACGGCATCCACTGCCATTCCACTAAGAGCCATTTGCTCTTCCAAAGGAATTCCCAGTTTATTAAACGTCTTTATCAGTTCAGGATCGACTTCCTCCATGCTCTTCGGTCCTTCTTTCTTCTTTGTCGGATCGGCATAATAAGAAATTGCCTGATAATCAATTTCAGGGATACGGAGATGTGCCCAGGTAGGCATTTCCAGCGTCAGCCAATGGCGATACGCTTTCAGTCGAAACTCCAGCAACCACTCCGGTTCGTCTTTTTTCGATGAAATCAGACGAATGACATCTTCATTAAGTCCACGCTCAATGATGTCCGTATGCACCTCTGTGGTGAAGCCGTATTTATATTTCTCCTCCGCAAATTTCCGGACAAACTCATTATCAGTCTTCTTTTCAAGTTCGTCTTTCTGATTGGGTTTCATTTTATTGGGTTCTTGTTGCATCTTTATCTTTATTCTCTAATATATATTGTTGCGTCATATTCTTCGCAGCAGGGAAAAAGATCCCCGCAAACGTTTCCATCGGATAATATAACAAAGATTCCTCCTTTTTTGTTGCACTAATTAACTTATTATCGCTGTCCACAAACTCTATCGCACCAATCACTACACTCGTTAACAACAGAAACTTAAGTGCTCCCAGCCCACTTCCTAACCAGCGATTCAGCCAGTTCAGCGAAATAGCCTGCATTGCTTTTGTCAATAGCGAGGCGATCAATACAAAGATCAATGGTACGGCAATCCAGATCATGATAAAAGCCAACACTTGCGCAACTGTCATTGAATCCGTCACTGTCGGGCAAAGCTTCTCCGCCAAAGAGGCATACAGGGCTTTCGCTGCCATCAGACCGACTATCAACCCCAAAATAGAAGCCAACTGACGAATGAAGCCTTTTACAAAACCTACAATCGCTCCGGCGCCTATTACAATAAGGATAATTATATCAATCGTTGCCATATTCTTCTATTCTATGATATAATTCAGGCACGGATTTCACGGATTACACGGATTTATTAAAGAACCGTGAAATCCGCGTAATCCGTGCCTGATATTGATTCAGCACTGCCTATTACAGTGTCTGTTTCACTTCTATTTCTTCGAATGTCTCGATCATATCGCCTACCTTCATGTCGTTGCAGTTCACCAGACTGATACCACACTCGAAGTTTGTACCTACTTCCTTCACATCGTCCTTGAAACGTTTCAATGCGTTGATATTTCCGGTAAAGATTACGATACCATCGCGGATCAAACGAGCCTTGTCGCTGCGTTTCACCTTTCCGGTCTTCACCATCGCTCCGGCTACCAGACCGACTTTCGTGATATTGAATACTTCGCGGATTTCGATGGTTGCAGTAATCTGTTCCTTTACTTCCGGAGCCAACATACCTTCCATAGCAGCCTTTACCTCTTCGATTGCATCGTAGATGACAGAATACTTACGGATGTCAACACCCTCTTGATCGGCCATCTTACCGGCAGCACCCGAAGGACGTACCTGGAATCCGACAATAATCGCATCCGAAGCGGCAGCCAAAGAAACATCAGATTCAGAAATAGCTCCTACACCCTTATGGATAACATTTACCTGAATTTGTTCCGTAGACAACTTAATCAACGAATCGCTCAATGCTTCCACAGAGCCATCCACGTCACCCTTAACGATGATGTTCAATTCCTGGAAGTTACCCAAAGCGATACGACGACCCAACTCATCCAATGTAAGGATCTTCTGCGTACGCAAACCTTGTTCACGAGCCAGCTGTTCACGTTTATTAGTGATTTCACGAGCTTCCTGATCGCTTTCGACTACATGGAATGTGTCACCTGCAGCAGGAGCACCATTCAATCCCAGGATCAATGCCGGTTCGGAAGGTCCTGCTTCCTTGACGCGTTGGTTACGTTCGTTGAACATAGCCTTCACACGTCCATAGCTGGTTCCCGCCAATACGATGTCTCCCACTTTCAGAGTACCGTTAGATACCAATACAGTAGCTACATATCCACGTCCCTTATCCAGTGAAGATTCGATGATGGACCCCGTAGCATTACGGTTCGGATTTGCCTTCAGGTCGAGCATTTCTGCTTCGAGCAATACTTTTTCCAGCAAGTCTTCCACACCCATACCTTTCTTGGCAGAGATATCTTGTGACTGATATTTACCACCCCATTCTTCAACAAGGTAATTCATCGCAGCCAGTTCTTCTTTAATCTTATCCGGATTTGCAGTCGGTTTATCGACCTTATTGATTGCAAATACAATAGGTACACCGGCAGCCATCGCGTGATTGATCGCTTCTTTCGTTTGTGGCATCACGTTATCATCGGCAGCCACAATAATGATAGCAATATCCGTTACTTTGGCACCACGAGCACGCATAGCGGTAAACGCTTCGTGACCCGGAGTATCGAGGAATGTAATACGACGACCGTCTTCCAGTTGCACGTTATAAGCACCGATATGCTGGGTAATACCTCCGGCCTCACCGGCAATTACATTCGCCTTACGGATATAGTCGAGCAAAGAAGTCTTACCGTGGTCAACGTGTCCCATCACCGTTACAATCGGAGCACGCGGTTGCAAATCTTCCGGAGCATCTTCTTCTTCAACAATAGCTTGTGCCACTTCCGCACTTACATATTCAGTCTTGAATCCGAATTCTTCAGCCACCAGATTGATGGTTTCCGCATCCAAACGCTGGTTGATGGAAACCATGATACCAATACTCATACAAGTAGCGATAACCTGATTAACCGAAACATCCATCATCGTTGCCAATTCGTTAGCCGTAACGAACTCGGTCAACTTCAATACCTTGCTGTCTGCCATTTCCTGATCTTCCAGTTCCTGCATACGGTTGGAAGCCATTTCACGTTTCTCTTTACGGTATTTGGACGTTTTATTCTTACCTTTGGTTGTCAGACGTGCAAGGGTTTCTTTTACCTGTTTTGCTACGTCTTCCTCGCTCACTTCCTGTTTGATAACCGGCTTCTTGAAGCGATCTTTATTGTTGTTATTTCTTCTGTTGTTATTTCCCTGTCCGTTGGCCTGACCGCCCTGACCGTTACCATTGCCGCCTTTACCCTGTACATTAGGTCTCGGAGCAGCAAAGTTGGAAGTTGCAACATTGTTAACGTCCACCTTCTCTTTATTGATACGGTTCCGTTTCTTCTTGTTTGCAGCTGCTTCCGCACTGTCCTTAGGTCCGCTCTTCGCCAATTTAGAATCATCCTTACGGATTTCCTTGATGATAGCTTCCTTCATCAACTTCTTCTGATCCTGACGGATTTTTTCCTTTTCTTCACGTTCGCGACGTTTCTCTTCCTTCGATTTCTTCTTGGGGCGAGTAGACTGATTCAATGCAGCCAGGTCGATCTGACCGATCACATTAATCTTTGCGCCTAATTCCGGTTGACGGATTTTGAAAACACCATCATCCTCCGGAGCCTTTTCCGCTACCGGGGTTACTTCAGCCTGTGCAGTTTCCACCTTTTTTTCTTCTTTATGTTCTTCCGCCTTCACAGGTGCAGTTGCTACTACCTTCGGCTCTTCTTTTTTCACTACTTCCACTACTTTTTCAACTTCTACCGGCTTCGTCTCCACTACAGGTTCCGGCACTACTACGGGCTCAACCACCACTGGAGCAGGCTCTACAACAGAAACAGGAGGTGTCACCACCTCTTCCTTCTTCACCTCGGGTTCTCTCTTCTCGGGCTCCTTTTCCACTTCGGGTTTAACGACAGGCCGTTCTACAACAGGTTCTTCCTGTTTCTGTTCCGGTGCTTTCTCCACCTTTTCAGGTTTACGACCGTTCAATTTATCCAAATCAATTTTTCCGACAGGTTTAAACTTCGGACGTGCATCCTCAGGTACGACTGTCTTAATCACATCTTCCGACTTCGGCTTTTCGGGCTGCTTTTCGAAGCCTTCAATCGATACCGACGCCTTATTACGTTCCTTATTCTGACGTTCCTGTATGAAACGCTCCGATTCAAGTCTAAGGTTCTTATCTGTACTAAACTCCTTTACGAGTATAGCGTATTGCTCCTCGCTAATTTTGGTATTAGGATTAGCCTCAACGGTATGCCCTTTCTTTTGCAGGAACTCAACTACCGTCGCGATTCCTACGTTCAAATCTCTTGTAACTTTGTTTAACCTTATCGTCATATTTTAAAATTAATGAATAAATGGAGCTTGTTTAATTGAAAATTGAGAATTGAGAATTAAAAAATAAAAGTCTGCTGCGTTGTATTGCATCGCAAATTTTTAATTTTTAATTTTTAATTTTCAATTGAAGAAGGATCTTCTTCTTCAAACTCCGATTTCAAAATGCGTATTACCTCGTCCACTGTCTCTTCTTCCAAGTCCGTCTTTTCAATCAACATCTCACGAGGAGCATTCAACACAGCCTTCGCTGTATCGATGCCGATAGCTTTGATAGCGTCGATCACCCATCCGTCGATTTCGTCTCTGAACTCGTCGAGATAGATATCTTCGTCAGCTACATTCTCATCCAACTCACGGAACACGTCGATAGTGTACTCAGTCAACATACTGGCCAGTTTGATATTCAAACCGCCTTTACCGATAGCCAGCGAAACTTCTTCCGGTTTGAGGAATACCTCTGCTTTCTTCTCTTCCTCGTTCAGACGAATAGAAGAAATCTTAGCCGGGCTTAAAGCGCGCTGTATAAACAATGAGATGTTCGATGTGTAATTGATTACGTCGATGTTCTCATTGCGAAGTTCACGAACAATGCCATGAATACGACTTCCCTTTACACCTACACAGGCTCCTACAGGGTCGATTCTGTCATCGTAAGATTCCACCGCGATCTTGGCACGTTCGCCGGGGATACGGGCAATCTTCTTGATGGTAATCAAACCATCATTAATTTCGGGTACTTCCATCTCGAACAGGCGTTGCAGGAAAACGGGAGAAGTACGTGACAAGATAATCTTAGGATTATTATTCTTGTTATCCACGCGGGCAACTACTGCACGGGCCGTCTCACCTTTACGATAAAAGTCGCTCGGGATTTGTTCGGTCTTAGGTAACAGCAATTCGTTTCCTTCATCGTCTAAAAGCAACATCTCTTTTTTCCAGATCTGATATACTTCCGCATTGATGATAGTACCTACCTTATCTATATATTTATTATAAATACTGTCTTTTTCGAGTTCCAGAATCTTGGAAGCCAGCGTCTGGCGAAGATTCAGGATCGCACGACGTCCGAACTTGGCAAAGATCACCTCGTCAGTCACCTCTTCACCTTCTTCGTAAGAAGCATCAATTTTCTGTGCCTCGCTCAACGAGATCTGCATATTCGGGTTAGTCAGATCTTCATCGGCCACAACTTCACGGTTACGCCATATCTCGAAGTCACCCTTGTCCGGGTTCACGATCACGTCGTAATTTTCATCGGTGCCAAACATTTTCGCGATTACGCTACGGAACGACTCTTCGAGTACGCTAACCATCGTCGTTCTATCGATATTCTTCAGTTCCTTAAATTCCGAAAATGTATCAATCAAGCTGATTGTTTCTTCTTTTTTGGCCATAACTATTTAAAGCTAATTAAGTATTTAGTATATTTTATTTGCTCATAAGTGAAGGTTTCGTCCTCTTCTACCAGTTTCGGACGCTTTGATCCTTCGGGTTTTACTTTCTTTTGTACGCCTACCGTAAACTTCTCTTCATCGGCATCTTTCAGTATGCCGGCCAACTTCCGTCCGTCTCCGGTCAGCACTTCCACCTCTTGTCCGATGTGGATATAATACTGTTGCAGAACTTTAAAGGGTTGTCCGATCCCAGCCGACCCTACTTCCAGTTCATAATCTTCCTCTTCGCGGTTCAGTTTCGACTCTATGAAGCGGCTAAGCTCCACGCAATCTTCGATCCAAACACCTTCTGCATGGTCTATTTCAACCACAATCTTGTCATCCGGGCTCACGGTTACCTCTACTAAAAAGTAGTCTTTTCCTTCCAGCCACTCTTCTACAATCTGACAAACAGTTTTCTTTTCTATCATTTATTAGCTATATAAGAACAAAAAAAGGAGCTTAATTGCCCCTCCACCTTTCATCCGTTTTCGGTTGCAAAGATATAAATAATCTGTTCGACTACAAAACATTAAAGAAAAAAAGTATGAATTAACAGTGCTATATTCGTATCTTTACGCCGTAATTCAAAAAATAACGACTATGGCACATCGTCTCAACACAAATAAACAGTTCATGGTAGGTAACGGGCTGCTTGCTTTTGCCGTCATTTTTGTCGTAGTTATTTTTGTCTATATGAGCATGCGACTACAACGGGAAAAGCAGGAAGAACGTCATTTTATCGAGAGCTATACAATCAGTCTGGTAAAGGGGTTTGCCGGAGATTCCATCTCTTTGTTTGTCAATGACAGTCTGATCTCCAACAAAACCATGTCGGAAGAACCTTACACAGTAGAAGTGGGACGTTTTGCCGAACAGAGCGCCTTGCTGATTGTAGATAATAACACAGAATTAGTGTCTACGTTTGATCTTAGTGAAAAAGGAGGGACTTATCAGTTCGAAAAAGAATCAGACGGAATTAAACAATTAGCCAAACAATAAGGGCATATTAACTAAGTTTGTGCCACCACGTTGGCACAACTATGCCATCGCATTGGCACGACTGTGCCAACGTGGTGGCACAAGTGTGACAATACGATGCCACTAATCCGGCAATGAAACATTCTAAATTTCCGTACGGTACTTTCTTAATTCTCCCCTTAAAGCCAATGCTTTTCCTTCTGTAAGCTGATTTAGCAACGCCCAAAATCGTTCGCTATGATTCATCTCACGCGTATGACATAATTCGTGCAACAACACATAGTCTATTAAATGAGAAGGCAGTAAAATCAGATAATAGGATAAATTAATATCTTTTCGAGCCGAACAACTTCCCCACCTGCCTTGACTGGAGTTTATTTTCACACTTGAATAGGGAAGTCCGCATTGCTTGGACAAGGAGGCCAAACGTGAAGGAAGGATACTTTTCGCATTCCGCCTCAACGATTCTTCGATTACCTTATGCAACCAGCTTTGCAGTTTCTCATCCGTAAAATCCGCATGAGGCGGACAAACTATTTCCATAACTCCCAACCGGGAATTAGCCAGAAACTGATCTTTTTCACCGGAAACCAAGGATAGTTTAAAGTGCTCCGCATCAATTTTATAATTCAGATCAATCAACGGCCGGGCTAGTTTTTGTCGGGAGGCCAGAAGTTTACCACGCAGATTCTCGACCGCCTGCTTCACTTCTTTCAATGTAGTGCCGGGAGGAACCGAAACATAAACAGCATCACTCTTTGTACGGAATACAAGACTCCTCGCACGTGAATTGACGCGCACTATCAGACGTCCCAATTCGTCATCTTCTATGATCTTATCCATTATAATCCTCCTATCAACAGGCACAAAAGTAATAAAAAAGAAGATTCTAATGAAAAACTTCGCGTAAGATGCAACTTTATATCAGACTCTTCCGTCTAACTGCCATATCAATCATAGAAAAACATAATTATGAAAACAAGTTTATTGCTCGTATTAGTCACCGGATTGTCTCTAGTACTTACTGCCGGCTCTTGCTTGCAGGGAAAACACGTAGTAGGCAGCAAGAACTACATCTCCCAAGAAGTAAAAGCCGACCACTTCAATGAAATCAAACTATTGGGAAGTGCCAATATCAGTTATCACCAAGATACACTCAGCCACGTTGAGATACATGGCTCCGATAACATTATACCACTTGTAGAAACGTATGTAGACGGCAATACATTAATTATTAAATTCAAGAAGAATGTCAGTATCCGGAAAGGGAAACTGGAAATAAAAGTTTTTGCTCCGGAACTGAATAAGCTAACGATCAATGGTTCGGGAAATATAAAATTAATCAATGGAATACAAACTCCTAAAGATATCGAGTTCCATATAAACGGCTCGGGAAACATTCAGGGAGAAGGACTTAACTGCCGAAGAATGGCTGTTTCAATTAATGGATCGGGAGATGTAAGACTGCAACAAATTGAGAGTCAGGAATGTCAGGCAGGAATTTCCGGTTCGGGCAACATCAATCTTAAAGGCAAAGCCATTCAAGCAAAATATTCTATTAGCGGATCGGGAAACATTCAGGCTGCAGATTTAGAAGCAGAAAATACGGATGCAAGCATCAGTGGATCCGGAAACATCAGTTGCCATGCAAGTCAGAAGCTGGTTGCCCGCGTGAAAGGAAGTGGCGATATTGCCTATAAAGGCAATCCACAAGAAGTGGATGCTCCACGGAAAAACATACGGCAAATCAAATAAAGACAGTCTAAAACACATAAAAGGGCTACTGCATCGCGCGGTAGCCCATTTATTTAGTTAGTTTTAATCTAAAAATTTGAGAGAATTGAAAACTTCACAGTTTCGCCTTCGTTGTTGTTTTAATTAAGCACACTAACTATATTATATGTTTAAAGCAAATGAAAATGTCTATTCGTTTATAACTTGCACCTTGTGGTTGATCTTCGCCAAACTATCGGCTAAAACCTGTTCCGCTTTCACATCATTCGAGATAGCGACCGACGGCGCAGTTACTTGTTTACCAATGGTATCCGTTGCCAATACACTTCCGTCATCTCCGGAGAAAGAATGTTGTGCCACATTCCCCAAAGAAAGGATGATTGCAATCACGGCAGCGGCTTTGAACAGAGGAATAAAACGACCGGCCAGCGTCAAGCGTTTCGCTTTTACAACCGTAGGCTCCACCTCTGCCAGAATACGTGCATCAAAGTCTTCGCCCAGTCCTACTTCCTGCTGAACCTGTTGATAAACAAACAGGTTTTTATAGCGAAGCAAATGAGCCGGAACTTCCTCCTTTGCGAAGAAGTCGCGCAATGTTGCTTCCTCCTCAACGGAAGTTTCGCATTGCCAGTATCGCTCCAGGAGCTGTTCTATATCCTTATAATCCATATTCGTCAATTTCTAAGTACCTTTGTTTTACTTTTTGTCTGGCTCTGAAGAGGTTCACTTTGACTTGTTCCTCTGTCAGATTCAGCAACCCTGCAATTTTCTTATAGCTTTCACCTTCAATGTCCCTCAGTTGCATGATAAGCCGCTGTTTTTCGGGAAGTTCGTTTACCAGTCTATTAATAATGTTCATTCTCTCATCATGAATCATCTGGTCATACGGACTGTTTGCATCAGGTTCTTCCTCCATCTCGGGGGTGAGTTCCACGTTTTGAGCCTCTTTCTTTTGACTTCGATCTATCGCCAGATTCTTTGCCACTGTCAGGCAATAAGCTTCGACCGATTCAATTTGAGACCACTCATCACGCATCTTCCACACTCTTATCATGGTGTCCTGAACGACATCCTCGGCTTCGGCCCTATCCAGGGTGATTCTGAGAGCCAATCGAAAGAGTTTATCCTTCAACGGCAAAATATCGTTTCGGAAGCTGATTTCTTGCATCTCTATAATAATGACGGGCTAGGATATGAAAAGTTACAGTCGCCCACTACTTTTTTTTGAATTATTTTTTTATTCTTGTTCCACCAGTATCGTTAATCGCTGACGCTAAGGTGATTACCACTTCAGAGACTCCTGCATTTATTGCTTCAAAAGAATTCTCCAACTTGGGAATCATACCTCCCTGAATAACGCCATCAGCTACATATTGTTCAAATTCGGCACGGGTGATTTGGGGAATCACACTGTCATCATCATTCTCGTCACGCAACACGCCTTTCTTCTCAAAACAATATACCAATGTCACATCAAACAGCGTGGACAACGCTTTCGCTGTCTCCCCGGCAATGGTATCTGCATTCGTGTTCAGCATATTACCGTGTCCGTCATGTGTCAATGGAGCCATTACCGGAACCACTCCCTTATGTATCAAATCCGACAACAAAGTAGCATCCACCTTTTCCACATCACCCACAAAACCATAGTCCACCTCTTTCACCGGGCGTTTCACCGAACGGATCACGTTCATATCCGCTCCGGTCAATCCGAGTGCATTGACTCCGCGCGCTTGCAGGCCTGCCACAATATTTTTATTCACTAATCCGCCGTATACCATCGTTACGACCTTCAAGGTTTCGGCATCGGTAATCCGACGACCATTTACCATTTTGCTTTCAATACCCAGTTGTGCGGCAATCTTTGTAGCCGAACGGCCGCCGCCGTGAACCAATACTTTATGCCCAGCGATAGCGGCAAAGTCATTTAACAACTGACGAAGGGTGGCTTCCTCTTCTACGATTTTGCCACCCACCTTAATAACTGTTAGTTTTTCTCTCATTTCCTATTCTTATTTTTAGGCACGGATTACACGGATTTCACGGTGGCTTCGCATAATTTCACGGTGGCTTTACGTTCTCACACAACTAAAACCGTGAAATCCGTGTAATCCGTGCCTACTTATCTATTCCAAATAAGTATATCCGTAAAGCCCTGAACGATAGTTGGAGAGGAATTCTTTTCCTTCTTCCAAAGAAATCTTTCCCTCTTTCACAGACTTCGTCACCCAGGTTTCGAGTGTACGTACCAGTTTCTTCGGATTGTACTGTACATAGTCCAACACCTCCGCTACCGTTTCTCCGTCAATAATCTGTTCGATATTATATCCTTTCTCATTCACCGAAACATGCACGGCATTCGTATCACCGAACAAATTGTGCATATCTCCCAGAATCTCCTGATAAGCACCGACCAGGAACACAGCTACATAGTAGGGCTCCGTTTTTTTCAGTGTATGTACGGGCAGATAATGGGAAACGTTACGGGTAGAAATAAAATTAGCAATTTTACCGTCCGAATCACAGGTAATATCCTGCAAAGTAGCCGAACGTTCCGGTTTCTCATCCAGTCGCTGGATAGGCATGATCGGGAATATCTGGTCGATCGCCCAAGAGTCGGGAAGCGACTGAAAGAGCGAGAAGTTACAGAAATATTTATCGGCAAGCAATTTAGACAGTCCGCGGAATTCATCGGGCGCGTGCTTCAAACCACCGGCAATCTGATTAATCTCACGCGTAATAGACCAATACAGACGCTCAATTTGTGCACGGGTTTTCAGATCTACGATTCCATGACTGAACAAGTCCAGCGCTTCCTCCCTGATCTGCTGCGCATCATGCCATGCTTCCAACATCTTGTTCTGATTCAGTGTATCCCAGATACCATACAGTTCCTGCACCAGTTCATGAGCATCCGGAGCAATCTCTTCCTCGTCATCCCATTCGGGCAAGGTAGCAGTTTCAAGTACCTCAAAGATAAGAACGGAATGATGTGCCGTCAGTGCACGTCCACTCTCCGTTATGATATTCGGGTGTGGGATGCCATTTTTATCGCTCACGTCCACCAGAGTAGAAATAGAGTCGTTTACATATTCCTGAATGGAATAATTCACGCTACCTTCACTATTAGACGAACGGGTTCCGTCATAATCCACTCCCAGTCCACCACCAATATCGACAAATTCGACGTTGAATCCCATCGAATGCAGCTGCACATAGAATTGTGAAGCCTCACGCAAAGCCGTTTTGATACGACGTATCTTTGTCACTTGACTGCCGATATGGAAATGAATCAGTTTCAGACAATCCTTCAGCCCTTTGCTATCCAAAAAGTCGAGTGCTTCGAGAAGTTCACTGGAAGTCAAGCCGAATTTGCTGGCATCCCCTCCCGACTCTTCCCACTTTCCGCTCCCGGAAGAAGCGAGTTTGATACGTATGCCGATGTTAGGCTGCACATTCAGCTGTTTTGCCATCTTTGCAATCAGCTTCAGTTCGTTCATCTTCTCTACAACGAGGAAAATACGTTTACCCATTTTCTGGGCAAGCAAAGCCAGTTCAATATAGCTTTCGTCTTTATATCCGTTACATACAATTAATGAGTCAGAATCCGTATTGACAGCAATCACCGCATGGAGTTCCGGTTTGGAACCGGCTTCCAGTCCGAGATTGAACTTCTTTCCATGGCTGATAATCTCTTCCACCACGGGGCGCATCTGGTTGACTTTAATCGGATAGATAATAAAGTTCTCGGCTTTATAACCATACTCCTCGGCTGCCTGTTTAAAGCAGGACGACATCTTCTCAATACGGTTGTCCAAAATATCCGGAAAACGCACCAGCATGGGAGCTGCCACATCACGCAATTGTAACTCATCGACCAGTTCTTTCAAATCGACAGACACCCCGTCTCTACGAGGTGTAACAACAACATGACCCTTGTCATTAATACCAAAGTACGAGGTGCCCCAACCTGTGATGTTGTAGAGTTCCTCAGAATCTTCAATACGCCACTTTCTCATTTTCTGTTATTCAGTGTTTTTAGTAAATAATTGGACGGCAAAAATACGGATTAATCTACATGTTGGCAATTAATTAGACATTAAATCTTTCAAACGGTCCAGATAACCACTATTTCCGTTACGGGCGTCATAGCGATGTGCCAGCTCCTCTGCCTGTTGATAGAAATAATTGCGAAGTTCGTTTACCTGATAAATTCCATCCGGACGATAAAGAGGAAACTCTTCCGGCAAAGACAACGAGACTTCCGGACGAGTTTCATACTTCAAAGCCTCTACCATATCACAGGAGAAACGATAACTCTTCAACGTATTCGTACGCAAACTCCAACCGATACACCGTTCGACATATTCCCAAGCCCTTTCCGGCTTCGTCATCATATAATAGGCAATAAACAATCCCAGATAGAGCAAAAGATATTCATCCTTCTCCCTTCCCACCAACGCTTCTTCGGCACGTGCACACATATCAGCGGCAATTTCCGGTTTACCTGCTTTCTGCGCATAATAAGAAAGTTTCAAGTAGGCCCGCAGATTAGCCTCATAACAAGTGACCTGCTTATTAATCAACGGTTGCGCGCGGCTGTAAGCCTCATCAAACTGTCCTGTTTCCAGATAATAATCCAGCATAAAGTTCAATTCACAAGCCTCACACGACTGATCGTCTATCTTCTCATTCAACATTTTATCAATGTATTCTTTCGCCTTGTCATACTGCCGCATCCAGACACATTCCACAGACCAGCGGTGATAATAGCTCCGCAAAGAATATCCGTTCCGGAGGATACGGGTTTTATAATCCTCCCCGACTGCCTGCACCTGTTCCATCGGAATCTCCGGAAGATCGAACGTACAAGCCCATATCCACTTATATTTCCACAACAAGTCATCTTCCTTGATCACATCCTTGTGATTCTCGTAATCATCCAGAATTTTAGAGAACACGGTAATCTCCTCAGCATCCGCCGAGAGAAGATTCAGTTCATAAATAAGATCCAGTCTCATCTCCGTAGCCCATTCCACATCTTCGTTCTCATCAGCGATACGGATGGCTTCTTTCAACAGATTGGCTTTTTCGCGGGGATGCAGGTTCTTATTCTGTGTCTGCAACAGCAATTTTTGTATTTCAAGTGTGTATCTCATTCTCTTTCTTTAATTCAGGAAATTTATAAAATCATTCATTTTCGAAGTCATCAGTTCACTTAGCGAATGGTTGAAAAGCTCCATTTCTTCGCTGTTTACCGGATATTTACCTTGCAGAAGCGACTGTACATACAATATATGCACCACATGCCGGAACAGTTTATTGTCTCCTTGTATTTGCAATAAGGTCTGCACCATTTCATTATCCGCATTGAAAGTGAGTGTCGGCGGAATCTGCTTTGCAGTATTCACAGCCCCCAACACAGCCGCCAACGGGTTATTAGCACTTTTAGCGGCATTCTCCTTTTCCTCCGCCACAAAAATAACCGGAATATCTACCGGAGTAAAATGCTTCAGACGACAGATACAGCCAAACCGTTTCAACAGTTCGTTCGCTTTCACCTCAAAAGCCTGAGATTCCTGGTTCGCCTCCACTTCACCAAACTGCTCCAGCAACCGTGAAGGAGATATTTCATCCAAAGTAAGTTCCGGATTCAGACGGACATACTTTTTCAACAAAGTTTCATCAAACGTATAAGCAGCATTCACGACCAGCCAACCCTGTGCTCCGGCTATACGCCGCACTTGCCGGAAATCCTCCAGATTCTTGGTATAACATATCACATTGCTTGCCGAACGAATATTTCCAAAGCTACGCAACCCCTTATTGGTTTCAAAAGGAAGGTAATCCATAAACAAACGGAGCAATTCATTATCCTCCGAAGCAATCGCCTTGATATGAAAGTGATGAACATCCAGAATCCGGTTGAACATGGCACGGTCATTCTGCACCAATCCCCGCAGATAATCCTTGATAGCCACCCCGATTTCTTTTCGGGCATCCTTCAGCTGGTCATTACTCACCAAAGACTCCCGGGAAGCAGTAGACAGCAACCCGTCCGCATTCACCAGACAACGGATAAAGAAAGCCCATGACGGCAACAGATTGCAATCATCCTCGCTCAACAGCATACGCTTGAGATAGACCTTATGAGAGTTACGCACTGAAAATTGCGTACGGAAAGGCAGGACATAAAGCACCCCTTCCACTTTGCCGCTTTCAGTATAGATCCGGAAAGCATCGAGAGCAGACGACTGAAACACTTTCGCCCCATAATCCAGCAACTCCTTACGAGTCGCCTTCGGGTCAAGCCATACAGGTGAAGGCGTATTTACCAACTCCTCCTCCCCCTGATAATGCAGATAGATAGGATACGGCAACACTTCCCCGTAACTCACCAGTATCTTCTTAAACGTTTCATATTCAAAAAGATGCATCCAGTCTCCTTTCGGGTGCAATACCACCTGCGACCCGATGGGCCGTTCTTCGTCTGATAAAGTCAACTGATACGTCCCATCCACTTTTCCACACCAGCAAACAGGTTGTCCGCCCATTGCCGAACGGCTCTCTACGGTGATTTCATTAGTCACCACAAAACAAGACAACAATCCGATACCGAACCTTCCGATAAAATCGTCCGCATCGGGAGTATCCCGCTTTGAACTCTCCCCGATAACAGTCAGAAAACGATAAACTTCCTCCTCTTTCAGTCCGATACCATTATCCCGGAATACCACTGTCTTGTCCTCATTCAGAAAGACATCGATGCGACCTTTGTAATTCTCGTCAATATTGCGTAGTGCCGTGATGGCATCTACACAATTCTGCAACAGTTCGCGAACAAAAGTATTCGGATTACTATAAATGTGCTCTGATAACAGGGCAATCATACCTTTAAGATTGACCTGAAACAGATTATTTCCTTCTTTTTCCATGTTCCTCTTCTACTTCCTCCTCCTTCCGGTGATTTTAAGAGCTTTCTCATTGCCATTCTCTGCGGCCTTTTCGAACCACTCCATGGCTATTTCATCGTTTTCTTCCACACCATTTCCTGTCAGATAGGCATTTCCAAGTTCAAATTGTGCTTTATCGTTGTTTTTCTCGGCAGCTTTCAGCAACCATTGCACCGCAGCTTCCGGATCAGGGTTACAACCTTCGCCATACATCATCATCTTACCCAGATAATAAGTCGCAGCGATATTCTCATGCCCCGCCGCATCCGTAAACCAGCGATAAGCTTCGGCATAATTCTGCTTCACACCTACTCCGTTATAATAGCAAAGTCCGGTACGATACATACTCATCGTATTCCCATTATCCGCAGCCAGTGTATAATATTTAAAAGCCTCCGTTTCATTATCTTCCACTCCGATACCCATTTCATAACAGATACCCAGTCCTTCACTGTACCATTCATACTCGGCAGCTTTCTTGAAATAAGCAAAAGCCTTTTCCGACTCATTCAGGCTGTCATAATCATACAGATAATACTCACCCATACGCAACATAGCCATCGGAATCTCATTAGCCACCGCCTTGTCATACCATTCCACAGCCGTTTTATTATCTTCCAGACAGGGACCGCAACCGAAGAAATAATAATCTCCCATCTTAAACTGCGCATAACCATAGTCCTGCTCGGCAGCCTTCATCATATATTCCACTGCCTTTTGAGGATTCTCTTCCACGCCATTGCCGTTCTCATAAGCCATCCCCAATTCGGTCAGACAACGGGCTTCATTCTTTTCCGCCCCTTTACTAAACCATTCGAGTGCCTTATCCCAGTTTTCTTCCGTCCCGATACCTTCTCTATAGCAACGTCCCAAAGCAAAGATCGCATCATTATCGTCCGCTTCAGCCGCCTTTGTATACCAAGCGAAAGCCTCTTCCGGTTTCACTTCGCCAAGAACACCCTTTTCCATATAAAGTCCTACACGGAACATTGCATAAGGATAACCCTGTTCGGCCGCCTTGCTAATCAGTTCAAAAGACTTTTCATAGTTCTTCTCCACTCCATCGCCATTCTCATATAAGAATGCCAGTTCCACAAGGGCAAAGCAAGCACCCAGTTCGGCCGCTTTTTCATAATATTCCCTTGATTTTACAGGGTCCTTCACACCACTATATCCATTAGCCAGATAAAGAGCCACACGGCAATACCCATCGGCATTATTCAGCGAAGCCGCCTTTTCATAATACTCCAATGCCTTCACATAATCCGGTTCTTCAGACAAGAAGCCACGTTCATACATCCAGCCCAAACGATAAGCTGCACTTCCCGAACCCAATTCAATGGCTTTCTCCAACAACTCTTTCGCGCGATTCATGTCTTCCGGCACCAAATCACCGTTGAAATAGATATTGGCCAGTCCTTCGATACCTTGTATGTAATCATCCTCCACGCAGCGGTTCAGACACATCAGTCCACGTTCCACGTCCTTATATTCATCATTATACAGGTAGATCAATGACAGTTCATACGCACTGTATGGTTCACAATAAAGCATGCCCTTTTCCAGCCACTCAATCGCCTTAGGCATATCCAGCCATTCCTCTTCCTGATAGTTATATCCCAGGAAATTGGCGGCAGACCACACACCGGCATGCCAGGCCTTTTCCCAAAGTTCGAAGCTCAGTTCTTTCGGTTTATTCAGTTCCGGATAACGGAAATAAAGCGTAGCCAGATTTTTAAGACTATAAAGATTGGGAACAATTTCCAGAGCTTTTTCGTAGTAAGCAGCTTCCTCTGCCACGTTACCTTCCGCCCTGTCGAGCGCATCTCCCAACGATGCATATACATGAGCACGCAAACGTTCACCTTCAGGCAATTCGGCAAGCAGGTCATTCCGTATCTGTAATGCCTTTGCTTTATCTCCTGTAAATTCTTCGACAAAAGCACGATAATGCTTTCCCCACCAAATAGCTTCGGGAGAAGTGAGAGCGGCAAAACGCCGTTCCCCCTCTTCTTTATCTTGTTCACAATAAAATCCCATGTATCGCCAATAGGCAACAGTTGCTTCCGCTTCAGCCCACCCCATATCGGCAGCTTTCTCGTAGTATGGAAACAAATAACTCATATCCCGCTTTCCATAACGGGCTTCAGAATATTGTGCACCTTTCTGCGCCCATCCCGCACCGCTAAACTCTGCTACACGGTCGCATACCTGCATCACCTTTTCCCACCAGAATTCATATTCTTCCGCATTGAGACCGACCTCTACGTTACAGTCAAAAGCACTGAATATCAGTTCAAAAAAATCTTCTGTTAATTTCTCGTCTTCTTTTGTGTCCAAAGCATATTCACATACAGCCAATGCTTCCCACCAGTTTTCCGCACTTAATAATGAAGCCGGTGTATACTGCGGAAACCATCCCCTTGCAGGTTGTCCGGATGCTTTAATTTTAGCGGATAACTCCCCAAATTTCTCTTTTAAAGTTTTCATGATATAGACTTTACCTTAATTTTGTGTCACTAGTCAATAAAAATCTCATAACGAGTGCAAGGTACAAATATTGACCGAATGCACAAACAAGAGTCTTAAAAAAGATAAGACTGATATACTATTTAGGCACGGATTACGCGGACTGCACTGTTACTCTATCATACAGATATTTAGAGGAACCGTGAAATCCGTGTAATCCGTGCCTATTTTATAATTCCAAAAGTTGTCGTAACCGTTGCACCGATGTTTCAATCTGCCAACGGTCTTCCAATTCGTCTGCATTAAAGATATATTGAGCCTGGTGATAAAAAGGAGCCCGCTTCTCCAGTGCCTGAATAATAAACGCTTTCAGTTCTTCATCCTCTTTCCCTTGAAGAATAGGACGTTGCTGCTTAGCCACACGCAAACGCCTGAAAAGCACATCCGGATGCACATCGAGAAAAACCGTCTTTCCGGTCCGGTTCATAAACTCCATATTATCATAAAAACAAGGCGCTCCACCTCCCGTCGAGATTACCACATTCTCAAACTCGGCTACTTCATGGAGCATATTTCTCTCCAGCTCTCTGAATCCTGTTTCGCCTCGTTCAATGAATAATTCTCCAACGGTTTTGTGAAAACGCTCTTCAATATACCAGTCCAGATCAATGAACGGTATATCCATATGTCGGGCAAAAGCCTTACCCAACGTCGTTTTTCCGGCACCCATATAGCCGGTAAGGAAGATACGAACCATAAATGATTAATTTTGCTCACAAAATTAATCATTTAATGAAGAATGAAGAATGAAGAATAAAGAATTTTAGCCATTATGTCATCCAATTCTTCATTATTCCTTCTTTATTTCCGATTTATTTAAAGATTCTCACCCGTTCTTCAAGCGGCTGGAATTCTTTTTCACCCGGTTTGCCGACAGGAAGTCCGAACGGCATTTCCGCAATCAGATGCCAATGTTCCGGCAAATCCCATGCACGGCGCACTTCTTCATCAATCAACGGGTTATAGTGTTGTAGCGATGCTCCGAAACCTACATCTTCAAGCATTACCCAGATAGCTAACTGGTGCATGGCAGAAGTCTGCAATGACCATCCCGGGAAATTCTCCTGATAAGACGGGAAAGCCTCCTGAAGCCCTTTCACAACCTTCTGATCCTCAAAAAACAACACAGTGCCATAACCACAGGCAAACGAATGATCTATCTTCTCTTCTGTCTTGACAAACGCTTCGGCCGGCACAATCTTCTTCAATGCATCCTTCACGATCTGCCACAATTTCTGATGCGATTCTCCCAATAGAAGTACCACACGGGTAGATTGCGAATTAAATGCCGACGGCACGTGGCGCACAGTCATATTAACGATACATTCGATCTCCTGATCGGATATAGGTGACTGATTAGTAATTGAATAGTAAGTTCGACGTTGTTTCAAAGCTTCACTAAAAGATCTTTCCATCATGGTTCCTTTCTTATTTTATATTCTTAAAACTCTCTTTTTTTTATAACAAGTAGCCCCCCTAACTTGTTCAGTTAGAGAATATATTTGTACCTTCGCAGCGTCAATTCATTGACTATCTAAAATTATCGTCGGAAAAAATGGCTAAACAGAAATTTTATGTAGTATGGGAAGGTGTCACACCCGGAGTTTATACTTCCTGGACAGACTGCCAACTTCAAATCAAAGGATATGAAGCTGCCAAATACAAATCATTTGACACGCGCGAAGAAGCGGAACGCGCGTTGACAATGTCTCCCTATGCTTATATCGGCAAGAACGCAAAGGCTAAATCAGGAGGTCCCAAACCTTCTTCAGATACTTTACCTTCTTGTGTGATCGACAATAGCCTGGCTGTCGATGCGGCCTGTAGCGGTAATCCGGGACCGATGGAATATCGCGGCGTACACATTGCCAGCCGTCAGGAGATTTTTCATTTCGGCCCGATGAAGGGAACAAATAATATCGGTGAGTTTCTAGCCATCGTACACGGCTTGGCTTTGTTGAAGAAGAAAGGTTTCGATATGCCCATTTACAGCGACAGCGTGAATGCCATCAGCTGGGTGCGACAGAAAAAGTGCAAGACCAAACTTCCCCGGACTCCGGAAACAGAAGAACTGTTTCTACTAATTGAACGGGCGGAGAAATGGTTGCAAGGAAACACGTATACTACTCGTATCCTGAAATGGGAAACCAAAGAATGGGGAGAGATTCCGGCCGACTTCGGCAGAAAATAAAAGAACATAAATTTCAATATAAGAAAAAGATGAAAACATTGACTTCAAGCAAAGCTTTCTGGCTGTTACTAGTCATTTGCGTAGTTACCATCCTGCCTTTCCTCGGTTTATCGGAGTACCACACCAAAGGGGAGCCTCGCGAATCTATCGTCTCCTACTCCATGCTGGATAGCGGAAACTGGATTTTACCCAGAAACAACGGAGGAGAAATGGCTTACAAACCGCCTTTCTTCCACTGGAGCATTGCTGCTGTCTCGGCAGCAGTAAACGGAGGGCAAGTCACAGAAATGACCTCCCGCTTGCCGTCTGCCATCGCCTTGATTGCCATGACTCTCTGCGGCTTTCTGTTCTTTGCCAAAAGAAAAGGAGTGGAACTGGCGCTGTTAGCCGCCTTTATTACCCTGACTAATTTTGAACTGCATCGGGCCGGAGCAAACTGCCGGGTAGACATGGTATTGACAGCTCTCACCGTTGGCGCTCTTTATTGTCTCTACAAATGGTATGAGAAGGGGCTTAAAGGTATTCCCTGGCTGGCCATTCTCCTGATGAGTTGCGGCACACTGACTAAAGGGCCGGTAGGTACTATCATTCCATGTTTGGTTGTAGGCATCTTTTTATTACTCCGGGGTGTCAACTTCTTCAAAGCATTCCTGTTACTTTCCGCCTGGGCCATTCTTTCACTCATCCTGCCTTTCTGTTGGTATGTCGCTGCTTACCAACAAGGCGGAGAAGAATTTCTGGCATTGGTTATGGAAGAAAATCTCGGTCGTATGACCAATACCATGAGTTATGATTCATGTGTGAACCCCTGGCATTATAATTTTGTGACCTTGTTTGCCGGATACGTTCCCTGGACACTGTTAGTCGTGCTCTCCCTGTTCAGCCTGACTTACCATAAATTCAGCATCCAACCTGCCGCGTGGTGGAAACGTTTCACCACATGGATAAAGAATATGGACCCGGTGGATTTATTCTCTTTCACCAGCATCGTCGTAATCTTCGTCTTCTACTGTATCCCGCAGAGCAAACGTAGTGTATATCTGATGCCGATCTATCCTTTCATTGCTTATTTCCTTGCCAAATATCTATTCTATCTGGTTAAGAAGCAATCCAAAGTCATCAAGGTATACGGAAGTATTCTTGCAGTAATCAGCCTGTTACTGTTCACCTGCTTCATCGTATTAAAATGCGGACTCATCCCCGAAACGATTTTCCACGGTCGCCACGCACAAGACAACATTAATTTCATGCGTGCCATACAGAATATCAACGGAGCAAGAGCCTTGATACTGATTGCCATTCCTACCATTCTCGGTATCTACTGGTGGTTCTATCAACGGAAAAATGCATTAAGCAACCGCTTCCTGTATGCCCTCGTTGTGCTAACAATGGGATTATACCTTGCACTGGACGGTGCTTACCAACCGGCGGCATTAAATTCGAAATCGGTGAAATTCATCGCTGCAGAAATAGAAAAGGTTGCGCCGGAAAACGAAGGGACTATGTATGAGTTCATTGAAGAAAGTCTGCATGCAGCAGGTGACCCCGTACATTACTTCGAACTCAACTTCTATCTGCGCAACCGTCTCGACAACTTCTACCGGAAACGTCCTTCGGAAGGTTTCTTGTTAATCGGCACGAATGATGCAGAGAAATATCTTCCCGAATTCGAGAAAGAAGGGTATCAGTTTGAGCAGGTGTATGAATCTCCCAAACGAGTACTCCGGCAAATAGCCAAGGTATACAAGTTCGTTAAAAAACAACAGCCTGAAAATACCGAAACGACTACTCCTATTGTTGAGTGAAAGGTATAGAATTAAGCGTTTTTCCATGCTTCACAAGGAACTCCGCCGATTGGAGCATGGAAAAACTATATTCTTTCAAAGGCAAAAAGCTATCATCCATCGGAACAGCATTCAATTTGCCGTTACCTATATGATAAGTAAGTTCCTGCTGAGTCTCGTAATTATAAAGATAGAGTAACGTATCATTGCGTCCCACCACCATATTGTCAGCAGTATAGAACATACAGGGACGTTCTTCCTTCAACAAGTCTACCCCAAAATTATTCTGTAAATAATCAATATTCAACAACCCTAATATCGTTGGCTGTATATCTACCTGACCGCCAAATGTAGTTTTCTCTTCCGGCTGAATACGGCTGGAGTAAATCATCAGCGGAATATGGTTATAAGACTCCGGCAATTCACATTCGGCGTCTCCCACCAGTTTGCCATGATCCCCTTCCAATACGAATATCGTATTATCAAACCAGGGTTGTTTACGCGCCTCTTCAAAGAACTGGCGCAAAGCCCAATCCGCATACTCAACGATCTGCGTCTCCGGTTCACTTGTTTTCGGATGGAAGAAAGGAGGTATCACATACGGCGGATGATTACTGATGGACAGTAACGTAGCAAAAAACGGTTGTCCGGTAGCAGCCCGCTGATTCAATACCGGAATTGCGTAGTCATACAAGAAATCATCCTGCACTCCAAAGCTATTCACCACCTTATCAGCCGGATAGTTTTCTTGTGAGAACACTTCATCATAGCCGTTTGTCCGGAAGAAAGCGTTCATATTATCATACTGCCCTTCATGCGTCATAAAGAAAAGGTTGTAATAGCCGTTTTCTTTCAATACGGTAGGCAGTCCCGAATAGCGGGGAATGACAGAGCCTTTCATCAGGTTCCGTTTCATCATAGCGGGAAAAGAATACAAGGTAGCATACAAACCGTGGTTCGTATGGATTCCTGCGGAATAGAAATTGCGGAAACTGATAGAACGGGTATACAGGCTATCCAGGAAAGGAGTCAAGGTCTCCGATTGCCCGAAATGCTTCATAAACTTGCAGGACATAGACTCCATCATAATCAATACAACATTAGGACGGTGCCGTTGTACGCTATCCGTCATCGAAGGATGCCTATAAACAGCCAGCGGTGACACATTCGCTTCCCCCGGCCGGTTGAGCAGAGCCTGCGCCTTAGTGATTGCTTCCTGTTCATCCATCAGATGCAAGTATTTATTTTCAGGCCGCATATCATCCATCACGCTTGTCAGCAGATTAAAGGTAGGGCTTACTCCCAGTTGATTGAGAAAAGCGTCCTGACAGAAATATGCCGCACTCACTTTGATCGGATTATACCCTGTACGTCCCCGGATTCCAAAGATGCAGAGTCCGATTAAACAGGCTCCGATCAGAACCGCCCCTCCTCGCTTCCAATAAGGAAACGGAGCGGAAATGGTAAGGCTACGATGATGGAAATAACGCGCCAGATAGATAAGCCAAGCTACGAATCCGCCCAGAAGGAGAAGAAATAATCCGATGGACAGATAATAGGCACTTTCACCCAATATCATTCCGGCGGTAGTTCCCGCATAACCGAACCATTCGAATATGGAAGAATTGATATGTTTAAAGAAATAGGCAAAATAAGGAATGTCTGACGCACTGATTAAATAAACCAATCCATAAAAGACACTGAAAAAGATCGTAAAGAAACGGAACAACGCTTTCCCATAATAGTTGCAAACTCCACACACCACTGCAACTACCAGAGGCAACAGAAGTATGTAACAGCCTATCACATTGTCAAACCAGACACCATGCACAAAAGCAAGTATCGAAAGTGTCTTATCCGACAAGGCTTCAGAGGTCAACTGATGATAAGATGAGATGAAAAGTACCAGGCGAAACAGTCCTGCGACCAGCAAAGCCGAAACATGTATGGCAAGTATATATACAACAAGATTTAGAAAACGTTTCATAATAGCCTTTTCTTTTTATGAATTAAATAAAAGGGGTTGAATAGTGTTATTTCCTCCCTTTATAGATATAAACGAAATGAAGAATCAGGAAATTGACAGGCACCACGATAATCATTACCAGTATCGGTGCAAGCAGTTCACCCGCGCCTATCCAAAGGAAGAGATTCAGCAAACCGATCTCAAGCAGGTAATTAATCAGATGACTAAAACCAAAGCCAATCGCATTATGCGAGGATGGCTTGGAACGAAAGGTAAAGAAAGTTGTCAGGAAGTAGTTGCAGACAAATCCCACAGCATAACCGGCCGTAAAGGAGATATTGGCATTCGCAACCAACAAGACCAGGCAATATACGCCGTAATGAATGGCCGAAGATATAGTGCCGACAACTCCAAAACGAACAAACTGCCAGAACTTATCCCGCCAATCCGGGTGCTTCTCAAGTATAGCCTTACTTATTCTGATCATCGTACAACACTTCTTCCACGTTATAGAGCGGACGACGTTTTACCTCTTTATAAATCTTGCCAATATACAGTCCGACAGCTCCTATGGATAATAAAACAACTCCGCCTACAAACCAGATTGATAACATCAAAGAAGCCCAGCCATGTTCCGCAGTACCCGAAATCAATGCGTAAAGAACATAGATTCCAATCAAAATACTGATAAAAACAAAGATACCTCCCAGATAAACAATTCCGTAAATAGGCTTTACCGAGAAAGAGGTTATCCCGTCCAAAGCCAGACTGAACATCTTTCTCACTGTATATTTGGAAGTTCCGGCTGTCCGTTCCCGGATCACATCATCTACCGTAGTAGAAGGGAAGCCGAGCAACGGGATAATACCACGCAGATAGACATTGCGTTCCTGATAATGAGACAACTGTTCCAGCACTCTCCGGCTTAGAAAACGAAAATCCGCATGATTGTAGATAGTCTCTACTCCCATCCGGTGCTGTAGTTTATAAAAAGCAGTTGCGGAAAGACGTTTCAGCATCGGGTCTGCCTGACGGGATACTTTCACCCCATATACTACATCATATCCTTCCGTATAGGCATCGATCATCTCCTCAATCGCATTCAGATCATCCTGCAAATCGGCATCCATGGTAATAACGGCATCACTCCAGTCTTTAGCGGTCATCATACCCGCCATGATTGCATACTGATGTCCTACGTTCCGTGCCAGATTCATTCCTTTTATATAAGGATTCGTCCCGTGCAGTTTCTTAATGATGCTCCATGTACGATCTTTACTGCCATCATTTACAAAGAGCACAAAGCTGTCGGCACTGATCTTCTCTTTCGCCACCAGTTCATCAAACAAGGCTGTCAAACGGGCGGCCGAATCTTCCAACACTTCCTCCTCATTATAGCAGGGGGATACAATAGCCAATTTTATCATTTTTCGTCCGGTTTATTCAGTTCAGCCAGTTTTATCTGTGCAAATTCCGAGTAAGTCATAAAAGCATATCCTTTTTCTTTCAGTTTGCGGATCAGCCTATCCAGACGTTCCTCCATTCCCTTACCGGAATGATTGCGGATAATAAAAGGCATCTTAAATTCAGGATGTTCACCCAACGGGTAGAATTCCCACGGGTGGAAATAAGTCACAAAATATCCGTCATGCTTCAATACCCGGTTTACCAAGAGTTGATACAGCCACATCGGCAGATTATGACAAGACAACCAAAATAGCGGGAAGCGAATCCACGGAGTTACAGAAGCCGGGATTTGAAGTAACTTACCCGTCATAAAGCAGGTACGCGGCTCCGACAAATGCATATATCTTCCGGGGATAAATGCGGGATTCAATGAGGAGTTATATACATACCCCATCCGTTCAAGTTCCGTATCTGATACGGGGAACATACGCGGCTGGCGATAGCCTTGTATCGTCCTGCCGGTAAGGCGTTCCAGAATTTCTTTTGAACGACTGACATCCGAAGCCTGTGGCCGCCAATGGTCACATCCGTGCGCAGCAACTTCATGTCCCTCGTCCATAATGCGCCGCATCACTTCCGGCGCATTTTCTGCAAAATTGCTTGTACAAAAGAAAGTAGCTTTCACCCCGTTGTTTTTCAGGCAGTCCAGTATCCGGTTCGTACCATAGACTGACACTTTCATTGCTTCATCCAGCGGAAAGTCTACACCATGCTCACGAGGTACATCAAATTCTTCCGTATCAAAACTTAATAATATCATTGCAATATCAAGAATTACAACTGCTGCATATCATGCAGACGTTTATAGTAACCGTTTAACTCAATGAGTTCTTCATGCTTACCACGTTCCACAATCTCACCCTCATACAGCACACAGATTTCATCTGCATTCTTAATTGTAGAAAGACGGTGGGCAATAGCAATCGTCGTACGTGTTTTCATCAAACGTTCCAACGCTTCCTGCACAAGACGTTCTGATTCGGTATCCAAAGCAGAAGTAGCCTCATCAAGAATCAGAATCGGAGGATTCTTCAGAATAGCACGCGCGATACTGATACGCTGGCGCTGGCCACCGGACAATTTTCCACCACGGTCACCGATATTCATATTATATCCTTCCGGTTTCTCCATGATGAAATCATGCGCATTGGCTATCTTTGCCGCTTCTACAACTTGTTCCATTGTCGCATTCTCCACACCAAAAGCAATGTTATTGAAGAATGTATCATTAAACAGAATAGCCTCCTGGTTTACATTACCAATCAAACTGCGCAAATCTGCAATACGTACATCACGAATACTTGTTCCGTCAATGGTAATATCACCCTCCTGCACATCGTGATAACGCGGCAACAAATCGACTAATGTGGATTTACCGGATCCCGATTGTCCAACCAGTGCAATCGTCTTCCCTTTAGGAACTGTCAGGTTTACATGTTTCAGCACCTCTCTCTTACCATCATAGCTGAAAGAGATATCTTTAAATTCTATTTTATCAAACAAACCTTTCAACGGTTTCGGATTCGGAATTTCCTTAATCTTATTCTCTGCCTTCAGGATTTTATCAACACGTTCCATGGAAGCCAAACCTTTCGGAATGTTGTATCCAGCTTTTGCAAAATCTTTCAACGGATTGATTACACTATATAAGATAACCATATAGAAGATGAATGTAGGAGCATCGATGCTTGCATTCTGTCCCAAAATCAATGTACCTCCAAACCACAATACGGCTACAATCAGGATTGTTCCTAAAAACTCACTCATCGGATGAGCCATAGCCTGACGTATGGCAACCTTGTTTGTCGCATCCCGGAGCTCGTTGCTACATTTGGTGAAGCGGTTAATCATTTTATCTTCCGCAATAAAAGCCTTGATGATGCGCAAGCCTCCCAGTGTTTCTTCCAATTGCGACATCGTATCACTCCATTTCGACTGCGCCTCCAATGACTGGCGTTTCAGTTTTCTTCCGACTACTCCCATCAGCCAACCCATTCCCGGCAATACAACGATAGTAAAGAGTGTCAACTGCCAACTAACCGTAACCAATGTCACAAAATATATAATAATCAGAATTGGACTTTTCATCAACATATCCAATGAGCTAGTGATGGAATTTTCCACTTCCCCCACATCACCACTCATACGAGCTATAATATCTCCCTTTCTTTCTTCCGAAAAGAAAGACATCGGCAGACGCATAACCTTAGCATACACCATAATACGAATATCACGTACCACTCCTGTACGCAATGGAATCATCACGGCTGAAGAAGCAAAGTAACAACCAGTTTTAAACAATGTCATTACCATCAGGAACAGTCCCAAGAATATAAGAGCCATAGTGGGACCATTATCCACGATCATCTGAGATATGTAATAATAGAAGTTATTCTTGGCAACATCCGCTAAATCTCCACTACCCCATTCCATAAAATGGTACACTTTATCCGCTCCTTCTGTTTTAAACAGAATACTCAAGATAGGAATCAAAAAAGTAAATGAGAATACATTGAATACAGCAGACAAAATATTCAGCAAAACAGCCCAGCCGATATACTTCTTATAAGGCGACACAAAACGTCGCATTAGTTGTAGAAATTCCTTCATTATTTACCATTAAAAAAGTTAAGACCGCAAAGATACAATAAAACTGATTAACAGACAGCAGTTTCAGCTAATTATTAACGCGATTTATCGAAAAGCGTTCTTCACTTCAATAAATGAAAAATGACTTAATAACTCTCTTTCAGCCAAATTCCCAAAAAACGATCATATATCTGACAGATTCCCATT
The DNA here is from genome assembly GCF_047310725.1 of Bacteroides sp. 90-K9/2. NCBI lineage: Bacteria > Pseudomonadati > Bacteroidota > Bacteroidia > Bacteroidales > Bacteroidaceae > Bacteroides > Bacteroides sp. 90-K9/2. The sequence goes on along the minus strand of NZ_JBCGVL010000014.1, from coordinate 3,762 downwards.
TCCTGAGTCACGAAATCCTTTTCCAGTAACCCTTTTAGTGCTGCTTGGACTGAACTAGCAGAAGCCAGTCTGTATTTTCTAATGAAAGCACCGGAAGTGACAGCTTTAGCCTTTCCCTCTTTAGTGATAGCAATCAGCAACTCCTTTTGTTTTTCCGGCAAACGAAAAAGAATCTCCGAATAAGTATATCTGAATGAATCAATAATCTGCCGAATAGCGCCTGGTACCATTTCAACGCTACAGACTCCCTGTTCCGGAGTCATGTCATAAAGCGTATTCAACACTTTTTGTATATACCATGTGATTCCCTCAAACTGTTGATAAATCGAAATAATAGCGTTTTCTTCTATTTCTTTGCCCGCACGCTTGAAATGAGTACCTGCAAAACGAATATATTCTTCTAAAGGAATACTTTCCAAATGCATCATTGATACACTTTGATAAAAAGGCCGGGAAGGCGTTAAAAACATATTTCCCATCACATGCCGCTGACTCCCTGCAAAAATGAAACGTGCATTATTACAATGTTGCACATAGGTCCGAAGAGTAGCTTCCACATTTTTCTCTACATATCCGGAAATCTGCTGGAATTCATCAATTGCAACCAGACAAGGCTTATCCGCCTGTTCCAAATACCGAAAGATTTCATCGAGTGTAGTAGCCGGAGCTTGTATATCCCCTAGCCCCAAATTCAAAGAAGGCATACCATTCACATCAAAAGAGATACTGGCTTGCAAAGATTTCACACATTCCCAAAAGCTCTGCAAAGCTTTCTTCCCCACAGGTTTCAGCACTTCCAGAATCTCCTTACTAAGTGCAAAGACCAAATCACGCAATGAACGGCTATCATATATATCAATAAAAAAGGTATAGTAACCCTGTTTAATTTCAGGAAACTGAAAGCAATGACGGATCAGCCCTGTCTTTCCCATTCGCCGGGTAGAGACAAGAGCCAAATTATTCCCATTCATCACCTCGCGCACCAACTGTTCGCTCTCAAAACGGCGATCGCAAAAATAATCAGCAGAGACATATCCGCTTGTTATAAAAGGATTCCTTATCATAGTCTTCATACATCTCACGTTATTACGCAAAGATAATTATTATAAAATAATAAAAGCTATCTACTATACATTATTTCATCATCATCCTTACTCAACAGGCACCACATGATAATAAACCCCGCGCGTTTTCCTGAACGACTTTACTCCCAATCTCTGCAAGATACGCCCGAAATAATTAACTTGCCCGGAAGAAAATTTCATTTTACTTGCTTTTTGTATCCGCTGAAGGATATCTGCAGCAAGCAACCACTCTCCCTCTTCTTCCTCTTCCGCTGCCCGGTAATATACCTGAAACAATTGTTCAATCACCGGAGACTGTTCAAATTCCCGATTAGCTTCCGTCATGATAGCCTCTTCCTTCTCATCAAACCAGTAGCGTTCATTACTACGCAGCAGTGCCATTGCCTGCGCATACAATTGTTCATAATCAATAGGGTGGACCACATCAATCACTCCCGTCACCTCGACACCGATAAAACGACGACTGCCGGAAGTATCCGTCAGCAAATCTTTATGATTACTCGTACCTATAAAAGAAGCGTACCGGCGAAGCTCCTCCACTGCCGAAGCATTCGGACGTCGCGTATTGACAACAGGCTTTTGCAGAATATGCTTGAGAAAAGACTGCTGATTGATGCCAATCTGATCAAACTCATCCATATTAATCAATAGAAAACGATTCAAATACAGTTCGGCATCCCGTTTCCGGCTGAAATCAATACTGTCCGTATAATACGCCTGCAAACACGGGGGCAAGATCAATCGGCAAAATGTAGATTTACGATAGGCTTGCGGACCGATTAATATTGGCGAAGTACTGTTCGCGTGATTCTTACCCATCCCACGCCAGTGTGCAACCATACTAAGAAACCAGCGACGAAACAATTGAGTCCAATAAGGATGATCACAAGGAACCCGTTTGGCAAGATTACCAATATAATCTTTGCCGTTCCAGCGAGGAAGGTCATAAAGAAATTCTTCGACTGGCTGATAGAGCGGCACATGATCCGAATTCAGGTAACGCACGACATCTTTATCCCAAAGTTTAAGTCCCTCATATTGTGCATTCATTGTAATGCTTGCCATCAACCGTTTATCCACCGGACGAAAATAAAAATTAAAGCTATTCCGTTCGCGACATTCCACTTGTGATGTCAGTTGGTTGAAACGAAAATCATAACGCCGTTTCATAAACTCGTCCATCTGCATGACAAATAATTGTTCCGGCAAGAGACTACTCTTACTCGCAAATCCCTCACAAGTGCGGTATACATTTCGTACGGTTTCCCGAACCAATGTATCGTCCTTCGGCAAGCGATAATGGGCACGAGACCATCGTACTGTATCTTCTTCAGGAATACCGGCACGGAAACAATGTCCCGCAAGGTTAATCAAAAGCGATTGTTTGTCTCCTTCCGATTGATAATCAGTCTCTTCATCCAGCGCACGTGCAAAAGCAGCTTCGAAAAGTACAGAAAGCGCATTACATTTTTCATATCCCGGCGCAAGCCGTTGCAACGGCGAAGTTTCCGTTTGCACCCGTTCGCGATAAGTCACCTCACCCGGCATAGCCGCAGGCTGCTTCATATAAATAGGCATTGCATTGGGATTAAAATACAAGTTCGGGTCAAAAGTTAAACGACAATATTGCTCCAACGAAGGCACTTTCAGTTCAATATCATAAGGGAGTTGTGGCTGATAATATTTCACTGCCAACCGATAGGCATGCGCATGAAAAAGCTCTGCTTCCTCACTAGTTGTCGGCAGAAGATCATTGGGATAAGTAAAACGTACCCATACTTTCACAGACTTTCCGGAAGAACCGGTGAAAGCTAAGTAAGTCTGCGGAAGTTCCTTTACCCGTTCTTTCACTTCATCCGCCTCCATGTGCCCGGACAAGTTGTTGACCTGAATCATCACAATTCCGTTGTATTCACTCATCGTCGTGATACCACCTTTGCGAAAAAAGGCGGCTGCGGGTATCAACTTCGGTACATTCTGTACATAGTCATTTTTATCACCCGGAAGCATAAAAGACAGGACTTCTCTCATTTTTGAGACAGGCTGTGCTTTGGTTTCCACTTTCATTTGCTCCACGAGCTGTTCAATTCTTAACGTACGCATAGTGTTCACCTTGCCATCGTCTCTTACCAGTGTTATTCTCATTACTTCATTTATTTGTCCTGCATGTGTTTGTAGGGCGATTATTATGATACAAAGATACTGTAAATATTACATACAAACAACTTTTCCGGAAATACTTACTACACCTCTCTACTAGAAAAGATTTTTCAATTTCATTTCTCATATTCTCATAGATTTAAGATAAAGCACATATAATCAAAGAAGTACATTATGAGAAACGTTTTTAAAATAGGCATTTCTCATACTGCCCTCATCGATTTTCTTCAAAAAAACGCTATTTCTCATACTATTTCAGGGTATTTCTCATAGTCAGTTACAGCTATTCTCCTATTTATCCACCAAGCTTATCTTACAAAACATCTAGCTATTTCTTTCATGCAAACAACTAGTTAATTACTTGTTTTTCACCTAATAATGTCGTATCTTTGAAAGAGCATACCAATCGTTCCACTACAGTGCACAGGCCTGTTCACTACACAGGGCAGACGCATTAAAAATCATTATCCTGTAAAAGTTTTGATAAATATTTTTCATCCCACCCAGCTTTTAGCCT
>NZ_JBCGVL010000013.1:76103-127643 GCF_047310725.1 Bacteroides sp. 90-K9/2 | reverse complement strand
AGAATATTTATACGGCTATTTTGTAGATGATAGATAACCCGTTTTTACTGGTAAAAGTATGATAGATACATTTTTTTTAGAGCGATCTATCATATTTATTCTTTTGATAATTAGAATATTACTAAAATAAATGATAGCATGATAGATGGTTTTTTTATTATGTAATGTTTAGTTTAAACCCCTATACAATGAATTAGTTCAAATCTGGTACGGAAATGAATGAAACACATTCCCCAACTTTTCAAACGGCCCCCGTTTTCGGGGTGACCCTCCAATTGTTTGCATGAAATTCGAGACTCTTTAGATAAAAAGAAAAGGATTGATAATTCTTGAATTATCAATCCTTTAAGTGATTCCGAAGCGATTCGAACGCTTGACCCACGCCTTAGAAGGGCGTTGCTCTATCCAGCTGAGCTACGGAACCAGCCTTATTTGCGGATGCAAAGGTAGTGCTTTTTATGAAAATTCAAAAACTTTCCGGCATTTTTTTATTCATATATTTCTTTGTGACTATGAATCAGTAGTTTATAATAGAGATGAATTTTGTTTATTTATATGGTTTGGGAGTATTAAATAGAAAAACGCCATTTTTACGAAGAATAACGAACGTTATATAGGTTTCAAAAAGCTCAAAAAAATAAAATAGGGTTGTGTTTTTCTATTATAACTTCTACTTTTGAACGATAAACAACTAAAAAACACATAAAGTTATGAAGAAATTGATTTTTTTATTTGCATTTTGTATTGTAGTGACTAATGTTTTTGCACAAACCGACCCAGAGCAATTGAAAAAAGAAGGAAATGATGCATTTAATGCTAAAAATTATCCTGTAGCGTATGCGAAATTCAGTGAATATTTGAAACAAACGAATAATCAAGATTCTGCAACCGCTTATTATTGTGGTATAGCTGCCGATGCTGTGAAGAAGTATCCGGAAGCTGTGAGTCTTTTTGATATAGCAATTCAAAAGAAGTTCAATATCGGAAATGCTTATGCTCGCAAAGCTTTGGCTTTAGATGCACAAAAGAAGACTGCTGAATATGTAGCTACATTGGAAGAAGGATTGAAAGTAGATCCTAAGAATACAACAATGGTAAAGAATTATAGCCTTCACTATTTGAAAGCAGGACTTGCTGCACAGAAAGCCGGAAAAGCAGAAGAAGCAGAAGACTGTTTTAAGAAAGTAATTCCTTTGGATCACAAGCAGTATAAAACAAATGCATTGTACAGTTTAGGAGTTCTGTGCTATAATGATGGCGCTAATATCCTGAAGAAAGCTGCTCCTTTGGCAAATTCTGATGCAGATAAATATGCTGCAGAAAAAGAAAAAGCTGATGGTAGATTTAAAGAAGCATTAGACTATCTGGAAGAAGCTGCTAAGATCTCTCCGGAAAATGAAAATGTGAAGAAGATGCTTCCTCAAGTAAAAGCTGTTATGAAGTAATTTGACCAATCTTGTAAATGATAAAGGGTTGCCGATATGACACGTCGGACAACCCTTTTTTATTGCTATCTTTTTCTAATCTATACTTTTTGTGTACATTTGCTTTTCTAAACGTAGAAGTATTTTATGCACTTATATAATAAGGAACAGGCTATCAAACGAATGAATCAGTTGGGACAACTCCATCGTCCTTTCATTTTCATTATAAATTATCTACAAGATGTGTCTTATATAGAGGAGGTTGCTGCTGTTGATTCTACTGAAGTTTTGTATAATCTGAATGGATTTACCAATCAGACCATATCAGATGAAGATGACATGGCTACTTACTCTGCAAAAGCAATGCCTTCACTACATTGGCAGCCTTTTGCAGAATCTTTCTTTTCCTATCAACGTTCGTTTAATATCGTGCGACAGAACATCCTGGCAGGAAATAGCTTCCTTACAAATTTGACGTGTCGCACTCCGGTAGAAACCAATCTCACTCTGAAAGATATTTATTTTCGCTCAAAAGCGATTTATAAGTTATGGGTTAAAGACCGTTTTACGGTTTTCTCTCCTGAAATATTTATTAGAATTCATCAGGGAAAAATTAGCTCATATCCGATGAAGGGAACCATTGATGCTTCAATTCCCTCCGCTGCTCAATTATTAATGAATGATCCGAAAGAGACTGCCGAACATGCTACCATTGTAGATCTGATTCGTAATGATTTAAGTATGGTTGCCAGCCGAGTGTCAGTTTCCCGGTATCGGTATATGGATAGGTTACAGACTAATCGGGGAGCCATTTTTCAGACGAGTTCTGAAATTCAGGGTATATTGCCCGAAAATTATCAGGAGCATTTGGGAGATATTATTTTCAGATTACTGCCAGCCGGTTCTATTACCGGTGCTCCAAAGAAAAAGACGATGCAGATTATCCAGGAAGCTGAAACCTACGACAGAGGATTTTATACAGGAGTTATGGGATATTCTGATGGCATTGATTTAGATAGTGCTGTTATGATACGTTTTGTAGAACAGGAAGGGGAAAAGATGTATTTTAAAAGTGGAGGTGGGATTACCTGCCAGAGTGATGTGGAAAGTGAGTATAATGAAATGAAACAGAAAGTATATGTACCCATTTATTGAGACTATCCGGATAGAGGATGGACAGATTTATAATCTTGATTATCACACAGAGCGCTTTAATAAAACCCGTGCAGCTTTTTGGAAAGACTGCACTCCGCTGGATTTACGGGAATTTATATCTCCGCCCACTTTAAATGGAATTCATAAATGCCGGATTGTATATGGAAAAGAAGTGGAAGAAGTTACGTATGCGCCTTATCAGATGCGACAGGTTTCTTCTTTGCATTTGGTTGTGTCTGATACCATTGATTATACTTATAAAAGTGCGCATCGGGAAGAACTGAATGCTTTGTACGCTCAAAGAGGAATGGCGGATGATGTTTTAATTGTGAGAAATGGCTATCTGACAGATACCTCTATAGCTAATGTTGCTCTCTATGACGGAGATACTTGGTTCACACCGGCTCATCCGTTACTCCGTGGGACGAAACGAAGCGAATTTTTGGACAGGCAGCTCATTGTTGAGAAAGACATTCCGCAAATATGTTTGAAAGACTATTCCCATATCATGTTATTCAACGCAATGATTGACTGGAAACGCATTATATTGCCTATAAATGAGAAACATTTAATTCTATAAACTATAATTAACTGAAATATACAGAGAACTGCTGAACAAATGTCTCTTTTGTTCTGTTATATTTATGTGTTTTTCATAGTATTAGATATAAGATTAATTAAAGAGATTGTACTTCACTTGTGAAAGCTAAAGTACGTCAGAGACAGAAGAGTCTGTTTTTTTGATAAATGTGTTAGAGCATCGGTTTTACCAGGCCGATGCTTTTTTTATGTCCTTTTACCCCCTTTTGTAGTTTATATGAAATAAAATTTGTACGTTTGTAGAGTAATAATAGAAAATGATAAAGATGAACATACCCGTTATCTTTCAGTTTTTAAAAGATCTTTCCGCGAATAATAATCGTGAGTGGTTTAATGAGCATAAGGCAGAATATGAAACAGCCCGTGCCGAGTTCGACAACTTTTTGGCAACAGTGATCGCCCGTATTTCCTTGTTTGATGAAACTATCCGGGGGATTCAGCCCAAAGACTGTACTTATCGTATTTACCGGGATACCCGCTTCTCTGCGGATAAAACACCTTATAAAATACATTTCGGAGGTTATATCAATGCCAAAGGAAAGAAGTCCGATCATTGTGGATATTATGTACACTTGCAGCCGGATGGTTCTATGCTTGCCGGAGGAAGCCTGTGTCTGCCTACCAATATCCTGAAAGCAGTGCGACAATCTATCTATGATAATATCGAAGAGTTTGTTGCGATCGTAGAAGATCCGGAGTTTAAGAAATACTTTCCGGTGATAGGAGAGGATTTTCTGAAAACAGCTCCGAAAGGTTTTCCGAAAGATTTCAAGTACATTGATTATTTGAAATGTAAAGAATATGTTTGCTCTTATAATGTTCCCGATAACTTCTTCACCCGACCGGATATGTTGGAACAGATAGACAAAGTGTTCCGGCAATTCAAACGGTTTGCCGATTTTATAAATTATACAATTGATGATTTTGAATAAATAATGCCTAGAATATAAACTTTAAAATTTAACTTATATGGTAGTAGATACTTTAGAAAATCTGGAGAAATATGCGTCTTTAAACCCTCTGTTTGCACAAGCTATTGAATTCTTGAAGTCTCATGACCTCCAAGCCATGGAAGTTGGTAAGACAGAACTGAAAGGAAAAGATCTGTTGGTGAATATTGCACAAACCAAACCTAAAACAAAAGAGGAAGCCAAACTGGAAACTCATAACGAATTTATTGATATTCAAATCCCATTGTCGGGAACAGAAATAATGGGGTATACTGCTGCTAAAGACTGTGTTCCGGCAGATGCACCTTATAACGCAGAAAAAGATATTACTTTCTTCGAAGGATTAGCAGAAACATACGTTGCCGTGAAACCGGGAATGTTTGCTATCTTTTTCCCGCAAGACGGTCATGCTCCCGGTATCACTCCGGATGGTGTGAAGAAAGTAATTGTAAAAGTAAAAGCATAATCCTAATTCAATTCTGATATGGAAAAGACACTTAATCTCATAAAAAACGATCCCTGGCTGGAACCTTTTGCCGGTGCTATTACCGGGCGTCATCAGTATGTATTAGACAAAGAAGCTGAATTGACGAATAAGGGGAAACAAACCCTTTCAGATTTTGCATCGGGGTATCTTTATTTTGGATTGCATCGCACCGATAAGGGGTGGACTTTCCGTGAATGGGCCCCCAATGCTACTCATATTTATATGGTGGGTACATTTAATAACTGGGAGGAGAAAGCTGCTTATAAGCTGGAAAAACAAAAGAATGGCAATTGGGAAATCAATCTGCCGGCGGATGCCATTCATCATGGCGATCTCTACAAACTGAATGTATATTGGGAAGGCGGACAAGGCGAGCGTATTCCTGCATGGGCTACACGTGTGGTACAGGATGAACAGACCAAAATATTCAGTGCACAAGTCTGGGCTCCGGAGAACCCCTATAAATTCAAGAAGAAAACATTTAAGCCCGACACGAATCCGCTGTTGATTTATGAATGTCATATCGGAATGGCACAGCAGGAGGAAAAAGTGGGCACATATAACGAATTCCGCGAGAAAATACTTCCTCGTATTGCTGAAGAAGGATATAATTGTATCCAGATTATGGCTATTCAGGAACATCCATATTATGGAAGCTTCGGCTATCATGTATCCAGTTTCTTTGCTGCTTCTTCGCGTTTTGGTACCCCCGATGAATTAAAAGCACTGATTGATGCTGCTCATGAGATGGGGATTGCTGTGATTATGGACATCGTTCATTCACATGCAGTGAAGAATGAAGTAGAAGGATTAGGAAACTTTGCCGGTGATCCGAATCAGTATTTTTATCCGGGCGCTCGTCGCGAACATCCGGCTTGGGACTCTCTCTGCTTCGATTATGGCAAGAATGAAGTAATCCACTTCCTGTTGTCAAACTGCAAGTACTGGCTGGAAGAATATAAGTTTGACGGATTCCGTTTTGATGGAGTGACTTCTATGTTATATTACAGCCACGGATTGGGTGAAGCCTTCTGTAACTATGGAGATTATTTCAACGGTCATCAGGATGATAATGCGATTTGTTACCTGACACTGGCTAATGAAGTGATTCATCAGGTAAATCCGAAGGCGATAACCATTGCGGAAGAAGTTTCCGGTATGCCGGGACTGGCTGCCAAAGTGGAAGATGGCGGTTATGGCTTCGATTATCGTATGGCTATGAATATTCCGGACTACTGGATCAAGACAATCAAAGAAAAGATCGATGAAGACTGGAAACCTTCCAGCATGTTCTGGGAAGTAACCAACCGTCGCCAGGATGAAAAGACCATTTCGTATGCAGAAAGTCATGACCAGGCATTGGTAGGAGATAAGACGATTATCTTCCGCCTGATTGATGCCGATATGTACTGGCACATGCAGAAGGGAGACGAAAATTATGTTGTCAACCGTGGTATTGCTTTGCATAAAATGATTCGTTTGCTGACCTCTTCGACTATCAACGGAGGTTATCTGAACTTTATGGGAAATGAATTCGGGCATCCCGAATGGATTGATTTCCCGCGTGAAGGTAACGGATGGTCGTGCAAATATGCCCGCCGCCAATGGGATTTGGTGGACAACAAAAATCTGACCTATCACTATATGGGTGATTTTGATAAAGAAATGCTGAAAGTTATCAAGAGTGTGAAAGATTTCCAGGCAACACCAGTTCAGGAAATATGGCATAATGATGGCGATCAGGTATTGGCATACGAACGTAAGGACCTTATATTTGTCTTTAACTTTAATCCGAAGCAGTCGTTCACTGATTATGGATTCCTGGTAACTCCGGGAGCTTATGAAGTGATACTGAACACGGACGATGTTGCATTTGGAGGAAACGGTTTGGCAGACGACTCTGTCGTGCATTTCACTATTACCGATCCGTTGTACAAGAAGGAAAAGAAAGAGTGGTTGAAACTCTATATTCCTGCCCGTACCGCCGTAGTACTTAGAAAGAAAAAATAATTTTATTTTTAAATCAAGAAGCCCCCGCAGATATTCAATAATATTTGTGGGGGCTTTCTCATTTATTACCCTGTTCTATGATTCAGTTCCTAGTTTTCCAGAAAGGTACTTGGCCCGAGAATGTCATACATATCACTAACGTTGCGCGTTTTGAGCAATACCCCTTGTGGAGTATAGAATAACTGATATTTGATGTCAACATTATCTTGCCCTACCTTAATTACTATAATGGCCTGCCATTTGGGAAACTCCACCATTGTCACATTATCTACCACCCAATTTGCGTATGGCCCGGATACAAAGGCATTATAGACTGTTGGGGTGAGCCGGTCGAGACTGACAAGATCTGTCTGCGTCATCACCCATTGTCCCCGGACGTCAAACCACACATTTTTAGTAAATCCATTCATTGGAAAGTTGGCACAATAATATCCATCGTCTTGTGACCAGGCGACGCCATTTGCTTTGGGATACATTTTCTTGAAAGTTGACTGTACATTGCCGGGAGGGGTATCTCCAAAGGCAGATGTAGATAATAGTAGAAACAATGCGATAGCACAAATCATAAATTTCTTCATAAGCTTTGAGTTTAGAGGATTATTTATCTAACTAAACAGCCTTTGAGAATATTTGTTTGAGTGATGTGCATAAAATAATCCCCCGGTCATTCATAAGTGACCGAGGGATGAAGGGTATACAGGTCTTAGTCTTTTTACTTAAAAAGTAATCTTCAAAATCTTTCCGTTATAGCCTCCTACTGAAACATCCGTGGGTTTATAAGGTAATAGGCTGATTTCTTCTTTAGCACCCGTCATCAAATCAGTGGCCTGATATGATTCCATTTGAGGAATCTGTAAAAAGTCGAAAGCATGTGAAGGCACATTGATAGCAACATCTACCAGTTGACTGTCGAAATTAATAATGAAAAACAGAATCTCATTTTTATATTTTCGCATAAAAGTATATTGCTTATGCTCATTGAAACGCCATCCGTTTATATTGGCATACATTAAGTCAAAGAATACTCCCTTGCTGATTGCCTGCTCTTTGTTACAAATAGTCAGTACTTTTTGGTAGATAGAGTAGAGGTGCTTATGCTCTTCAGTAAGCATCTTCCCGTCAAATTTGCCTCCGTTGCGCCAGCGTCGTATGGTGTCTACGCTCCAATAATCGAATATGGTAGTCCGTCCGTCCCTTCCGCTGAATCCTTCACTATCCATGCCCAGTTCTCCAAACTCCTGACCGAAGTAGATCATCATAGGATTAGTGTTCATACAGGCGGAAACAATCAGTGCGGGAATTCCTTTACGCGGGTTGCCGGCAAAGAAATTAGAAGCGATGCGCTGTTCGTCGTGGTTCTCAAGAAAGTTGAGCATCTTTTTCTCTATTCCATTCAGGCTTTGCCAACAATGAGTGATAGCAGATGCAGATTCATATCCACAAGCTACATTACGTAATGTATCATACAGCCCTACCTTATCATACAGGTAATCAAACTTGCCGCGGAACAGATAGTTGCGGTATTCACCGGGATTGTAAACCTCTGCGATGAAAAGTATTTCAGGATAAGCCTCTTTTACTTGAGGAATAGCCCATTCCCAGAATTCAACAGGAACCATTTCGGCCATGTCGCAGCGGAAACCGTCAATGTCTTTTGATGCCCAGAAAAGAAGAATGTCCAGCATCTTTATCCAAGTATCCGGAGTCGGGGAGAAGTGGCAGGTACCGCCATTCTGATAATCCACTCCATAGTTTAATTTCACTGTTTCATACCAGTCGGTGATATTGGGAGTAGCATCAAAACGGTTGTTACCGGTGGCTTTCGCCGGGAATTCCCGGTAAGGCTCTGCTGCACCGTCTTTCATATCGAACTGGGCATGAAGTTCCGCTTGCGGAATATAATAGAAATTATTATATGGGCTGAAAGATTGGCTGGAGTCATCATTAGCTCCCAATTCGGTCGTACCGTCCGGTTGTGCATCCGAATGATATTGGCGTGCTACGTGATTAGGTACAAAATCAATAATCACTTTCAAACCTGTGCGATGTGTGCGATGTACCAGATTCTCAAATTCCTTCATACGTCCTTGCACATCGTTAGCCAAGTCAGGATCTACATCATAATAATCCTTGATAGCATAGGGAGAACCCGCTTTTCCTTTTACAACGGCAGGATGATCCGGTCTGATGTTATAACGGCGATAATCCGTTTGAGTGGCATGCTCAATGATGCCTGTGTACCATATATGCGTAGTACCCAGTTTCTTGATTTCACCAAGTGCTTTGAGTGTGAAATCAGCCATTTTCCCACAGCCATTGGTAGCAATGTCTCCGTTGTAGACACAGTGGTTATTATTATTTCCAAACAGGCGGGTGAATACTTGGTAGATAATTATTTTATTTTCGTCATTCATATAGAGTAGATTATTAATATTCGTCTTCATTCTTATTTCTGATGGATAGGAGGTTATTTCCATATTTTCCCCTTTTCTTCCAACAGTTGATTAAGTATTTCGTTAGCCATATTATATCCTTGCTCGAAGATTTCTTCAGCTTTCTCCAGTTCTGTGTTACTGTATCCGTATAGGTTGTATGGTTCGATTAATAAATCGCATTTTTCTCTTTCGGGAAAGGTGTTGGCGCGGAACATGAAATGGAATGAGCGCATAGCAATGCTTACAATATTCATTTTGTAATCCTGTGCCATGATGGGACTTACGTTGACAGCTACCACCTTATCGCAAATCCTGCGCAGGGTAGAGACCGGAAGATTCATCATCAATCCTCCATCCACATAGTTAGTGCCTTCTATGTTGACCGGAGAAAACATGACAGGCATACAGCAGGAAGCTGCGACCCGTTCCGCTATGTTTCCCCGATGAAAGTGAACCATGCGACCGTGATCGAGGTCAGTTGCTGTGATAATCAGGGGAAGTTGTAGCTCTTCCAGTTTTTTTGCTTTTAAGTTAGTCCGGAGAAAATCAATAAATTCACAGAGGTCAAATAATCCCTTCTTGGGGATCACCAATTTGGTTAAATCCTGGAATTTATGTCCGGAGAAATAATCAAGTACTTTGTGTGGCTCGTTGCCGTCGGCATAAAAGACACCTGCAAGTGCTCCTGCACTTACTCCAGAGATGATTTCCGGTTTAATATCATGTTCCAGAAGAGCTTGCATGACTCCCAAATGGGCAAATCCTTTAATAAATCCTCCGCTTAGTGCATAGCCAATCTGATATTTCCGGCTATTCCAGTTATTTGTGAATACCTCCATGAATTGCTTTCTTTAGTTCGCCACGAATTTAGTGAATTTATTGAGAGTAGGAGGAATATAATGGATAGTTTTTTTTAAAATCCATACCATCTGTCTTATTCACATTTGAAATAAACCGGCATAGAACATAAAATACGGATGGAAACTCTGCTCCGGCACCATGCCGGTCAGAATCCGAAATCGTCTATCTCAACTTTGTGCTCTTCGCTTTCTTTAAATGGCTTTGCTTCTTTTTGTACAGGATTTCCTTCGATATAGATGGCACGGAATGGACGGGCGGGGCAAACATATTCACATCCTCCACAACCTACACATATTTCTTGATTTACATGAGGAATTGTCAATCCGTCCTTATACGGCACCATCGCCACTGCTTGCGTGGGACAGTGTTCGGAGCAGGCTCCGCAACTGGTTCCATCAGTATAAACAATGCAATTTTCCTTGATGAAAACAACATATCCCATTTGTGTAAGATGTTTTTGCTCTACACTTATGGGAAGAATTGCTCCATTGGGACAGACATCTCCACAGACAGTACAGTCAAAGTTACAAAATCCTTTCTCAAAGCTAACAGTAGGTTGCATCATGCCTGCCAAGCCATATTCCATGAAAGCCGGTTTCAAGATATGAGAAGGGCATTTGCTGACACAAAGATGACAGGATGTACATTGCTGTTGGAAGTGTCCCCGACTGATAGACCCCGGAGGAGTGATCGGATTCTCCTTTTTGTATGCCTTCTTACCTTCCAGACTTGCTACAGATTCCTTGGCCTGGGAGATGAGTTTGGGGGTTGCTCCGGCAGTAACAAGACCGGCGACCAAAAAACGGCGTTTGGATGAATCCAAATCCGGTGATGATGGTGCAGGAGTTTCTACATCAGACTGTTTTTTGAAAGAAGGGGCGTAGACTAATGCTTTTTGTTTGCATGCTCCCAGACAGTTGAAACAATCTACACAACGGCTATAATCAATAGCGTGTTCTTTGCTATTGATGCAAGCTGCTTTGCATTTGGTGGCACAAAGCCCGCATCCATTACATTTGGTAGTATCAATACGGACTTTGAATAATGAAAATCGACTCAATAATCCCAATATTGTTCCTACGGGACAAATCGTATTGCACCATGTCCGTCCATGTTTCCATGCCATTACAAAGATGATTGCAAGAGTAATAATAGCGATGAGAAGGGAAGAAATGCTCAAGATGGAGGTGTCTACCTGATAAAATGTATAATTGTCAAATCTGGCAAAGAGTGATTCCAGCAGATTATTCCCCAGCATATAGATAGGTTTGAATATGTGCACTACTACACGTCCATACGCACTGTACGGATCGAGCAAACCAACAATAAATGTAAATCCGCATAGAAACCCGATCACTGTCAGTCCGAGCACACCCCAGCGCAATTTGTTTTTTGCAGGACTGTAACTATATCTTTTTTTCTTTTTTCCCGTTGCTTTGGAAATGCGTGCAATCACATCCTGCAAGATACCCATAGGGCAGATTGTAGAACAATATACACGCCCGAATAAAAGCGTTAACGCAATAAGAAATAATAAGATACCTATACTTAGTGAAAGCAAAGCTGGAACAAATTGCAAATGTGCCAGCCGATGGAAACTGTTCGGTAATATTTCTGCGAAATCGAGAAAAAAGAAAGAAATCAGCACAAATAAAAGTGCTGATATTCCAATACGTAGCCTTCTTAACATGGTTGTTTTACATCTTAATTCGCTTGACATTCAATTTGTCAATGTTCATGGTTCCTATTTTCAATGCTTCCCCATTGGCGAGATGTCCTACTGTATCCAGTGGCATCTCACGTACTTGATTGAAGAACTTGGCAGCAGCCGTATCCACGGCTACAATATCCGGTGAGATAAACAATCCTTTTGCCAGTACAACATCGGATGCAGAGCGTCCCCGGGGACCGTTTGTTTTCATGATCCGGTAGGCGTCTACTACGTTGAGTACAGCTTTCTTCTGTAATGTACAGATATCTGCGATGCATTGTTGCAAATCGTTCTGGTGGAAGAATCCGCGATCCCACACAATCCCCATGTGATTTTTCATGGAGATAGTCAGATTCGCACCTCCGTGATTCTTCAGAATAGGAACATTGATCCATACATCACAATCCAGAATCGCTTCGTGCACTTTGGCTTTCTTCATCTTTTTGCCTTTCGGCAGATCGATTGGTTTGTAATACGATTCCAGATGTGCAGGCATTACTTTGGCTCCGGCTTTTTTGGCAGCAGCTTCAATACCACTGTTTTTGTAGCATTTCTGCCAATCGTCACAAGTATGGTCGAACACGACCACTTCTTTAGCTCCGGCGGCAAAACATTGTCTGACGATTTCTTCAATCAGTTTCGGATTCGTATTTCCCGCCAGTTCCGGCACTTTGTCCCAACCGATATTAGGTTTTACAACCACTTTCTGTCCCGGTTTGACGAATTGCTTCATACCCCCCAGTTCGCTTATGGCACGGCGGAACATCTCTTCGGGTTCTCCACCCATAACGGCCACCAGATCAGGATTGCTTCCGTTTGCTTTATTGATTGTTTGAGTTAACACCTCCATAGCCTCTGAACGCTGTATAGTCAGGGCGGCTCCGGTGATAGCTACTGTTTTTAAAAAGTCCCTTCTGTCCATCTTTCTATATTAGTTTAGAGTTTTGCAATTGCTTTCAGGAGGGCGTATCCGCCGAACCATTGCAGTAACATTCCCGGAATACCGATACGGAAGTCCTGTACTGCTTCGTAGAAACTTCCGACGATGGCCCATTCAAATGCAGTGCCTATGACCTGATAAGTGAGTACGACACCAAGAATGGCCAGTAATGAAACCGATTTTATAGTACGTGCTGCAAGAGCTGAAGCTCCGGCGAGTAAGGATGATTTGATTAATAGGATGGGAAGTACCGCCTCCGAGGGCATGGCAAACAATAAATGATTGATGACTGGTGAAAGGATAGCAGTCAATAATCCTACAAGAAAACCATATTTATAAGCCGCAATCAGCGTGAAAAAGTAAATAGGTAACAGGGTAGGACCACCATAAGGTATAAGATGGCATAATTGTGGAAGTGCAATGTTACCCGCTACGAACAGTAAGGCGAACAGGTAGGTTTTCACATTGCTGTGTTTCAGCGAATAGAGTTTGGCGGATGTTTCCATTTTCGTTGATACTTTAATGTTGAATAGAACGATAATATATTAATAATAAGACTTTTCTCCTGATAAAAGGTTTAATCTGATTGGTATATTATTTTAATCCCGTAGGAAAAGAATTCATTCCCCCGTAGATAACCATAGTTTCCCCGTATGCAAACTGTTGCCTTATGGGAAACTTCCAAAGACAAGCAGGACTACCCATTCATCCTTTCCTTAATCTTTCCCCATGCATGCGTATCAAATAGACAGCTTTTCCGCATTGTCTCATACATCTCTTTAAATCTGGACATAGGTATGGTATAGCTTAGTTTGTCAGCTTCGAAATGAGGGCGAACCGATGGGTCGAAGAAACCGAGGAAAGTACGTTTGCCTCCTTTACGATTCTCTATCGTGGCTTGTGTCACTACGGCACTACAGCCGGAACCAAAGGTAGAAACGACGCAATCTTCTGCGTTATTATCGTAAAAAGCCCAAGTGGTTAATCCCGAAAGCATATCCGGATTTGCCAGAAATACAACTCCTTCCATCTCTTCAAGACTTTCTACCTTATCTATACGTGCAAAATGAAGATACTTTTTTTCTGTTCGGGGAACTCTGATTTGCTGTATAAAGTCGATGACCATTTCGGGAGTCTGTTTGTATTTCTCTTTGAGTGAAACGAAAGTCGGCACATGTTCCGGCATTTCGGTGAAACCAGTATAGAATTTACCGCCGCCACAGCCGATGTTTTCGGCATTCAGGCTGATAATACCACCATCTCTTGCCGTCTTCATACCTTTAAAGAAGCAACCGTTTATCTTTTCTGTCTCTCCTTTTTGCTCATCTGAGTACCAGAAAACAAGAGGCAATTCAGCTTTTTCTCCGAATGCCTCTTTGAAATTTTGAATAAAAGTTTGGATATCCATAAGCTTATCAATTTTAGTTCTGTTGCACGTCTTTCTACAAAGTTAGAATAAAAAAGGATAAGCGCAAGTGATTTATCTTCGTTTTCAATAATAATTACTTATATTTGTCCGGAATGAAATAAGAAGAACCGATATGAAATATTTGTTAATGTGTGCAGGCTTACTTTTCACAGTCTTTCAGTCATGGGGACAGGAGAGGCTTGCAGATAGAATCGCTCCTCCGTCAGGATATGTCAGAGAGACCTGCCCTGCTAATTCGTTTACAACTTATTTGCGCAATTTGCCAATGCTGCCTAAAGGCAGTAAAGTGTTACTCTACAATGGAAAAGAGAAAGCCAATCAGGCAGCTGCATTTGCAGTCGTAGATATGGAGATAGGCAACCGCGATTTGCAGCAGTGTGCCGATGCCTCCTGGCACAAGGCTATATGCCCGCCCAACAGATTCATATTCTGGTCAATCCAACCAGCCGCGACCTTTCTCCCTGGTATGAGCTGACGGAAACGGATGCAGGGAAACTATACACTCCGGAATGGATTTTTGAGAAGAAAGACCTGAAGCGTTTTAAATAGGAGAATAGACGTAAATGCAACATAACAAAGAAATAATTAAATCTTTTCTTACTTAATTTTCTATCTTTTCATTATCTTTGGCATTCAACAAACCGTTTTAATCATACAACAACGAAAAACAACCGATTATGAATTATGATTTATCAATGAATGCTAACCAGTTGGTGGCATTCCTTCAAAAACCAACTTCAGAGTTTACAAAAGCTGACATTATCTCATTTATCCAGCAAAAAGATATCCGCATGGTTAATTTTATGTATCCGGCGGGAGACGGGCGTTTGAAAACTCTGAACTTTGTCATCAACAATCAAGCTTATTTGGAAGCTATTCTCACATGTGGAGAACGGGTAGACGGTTCCAGCCTTTTCTCATTTATAGAAGCGGGCAGTAGTGACCTTTATGTGATTCCCCGTTTTTGCACTGCATTCGTTGATCCGTTTGCCGAGATTCCGACGCTGTCCATGCTTTGCTCTTTCTTCAATAAAGACGGCGAACCACTTGAAAGTGCACCAGAACATACTCTTTACAAAGCAAGCAAGACTTTTACAGAAGTTACCGGAATGGAATTTCAGGCAATGGGCGAATTGGAATATTATGTAATAGCCCCGGACACCGGTATGTTTCAGGCAACCGACCAACGTGGTTATCATGAATCGGGTCCTTATGCTAAATTCAATGAATTCCGTACTCAATGTATGTCTTACATCGCACAGACAGGCGGACAAATAAAGTATGGACACTCTGAAGTCGGTAATTTCACGCTGGATGGTTATATCTATGAGCAGAATGAAATAGAATTCCTGCCGGTCCCTGTATCGCAGGCAGCAGATCAATTAATGATTGCCAAATGGGTGATTCGTAACCTGGGATTTAGATATGGATACAATGTAACCTTTGCTCCAAAAATTACGGCAGGTAAAGCCGGTTCGGGCTTGCATGTCCACATGCGTATCATGAAAGATGGAAAGAACCAGATGCTGAAAGACGGTGTTTTGTCGGATACAGCACGCAAGGCAATTGCCGGAATGATGGTACTTGCTCCGTCAATTACTGCTTTCGGAAATACCAATCCTACTTCTTACTTCCGTCTCGTTCCTCATCAGGAAGCACCTACCAATGTTTGTTGGGGAGACCGCAACCGCTCTGTATTAGTGCGCGTACCTCTGGGATGGGCTGCAAAAACAGATATGTGTACATTGGCAAACCCATTGGAAGCTGAAAGTCATTTTGACACCAGTCAGAAGCAGACGGTAGAAATGCGCTCTCCGGATGGTTCGGCAGATTTATATCAATTATTGGCTGGTTTGGCTGTTGCCTGCCGTCATGGTTTTGAGATTGAAAATGCGCTGGATATTGCTGAAAAAACTTATGTAAATGTGAATATCCATCAGAAAGAGAATGAAGATAAACTGAAATCACTGGCGCAACTGCCGGATAGCTGTGAAGCTTCTGCCGATTGCTTGCAACAACAACGGGCAATCTTTGAGCAATATAACGTGTTTAGTCCGGCAATGATTGACGGTATCATCCGCAGACTTCGCAGTTACGAAGATAAAACGTTGCGTGCGGATCTGGAAGGAAAGCCGATGGAAATGCTGGATTTAGTAAATAAGTATTTCCATTGTGGATGATTGAAAGACGATGGTGTGTCGGCGAAATGTGCAGGGTGTTCAGAATATAATTTTGATTGCCAGTGGTAAATCGGCATATTTTCCCCAATTATTGCCGTCACTTTCTACACAATTCCACACTAGTTCTACAATATAATAAATGAGTGTATCTTGTATTTGATTGATTACTAATGATGTATGCTCATTCTGGAACTTTGGTACCTCTTTTGCTACCTATTAAGTGTAAGAAACAAGTTAATAATGATTTAGTAGTTCACACTTAAAAAAATTACGATTATGAAAAAGGTATTAGTAGCAGTAGCATTGGTGATGGGATTGGGTAGCTCTGTAGCATTTGCACAGGAAGTTAGTAACGCTACAACTGTAGAAACTAACGTACAGGCTCCACAGGATGAGTTTACAAAGATTGATGTTAAAGAACTGCCGGAGGCAGTAGTACAGGCGATCGCTAAAAATTATGAAGGTGCTGCCATTACGGAAGCTTATGTCGCTGAAAAAGAAAGCGGTAAGATTTATAAGGTAGTCCTTACTACGGAAGATGTTCAGGTACTGACAGTGCTGATGAACGAAAAAGGTGAAGAAGTAAAAGAATAAAATAAAACTTCGAATGTAGTAATACTCATAAAGAAATCCTGGTTCGTGATGAATCAGGATTTCTGTTTTTATCTGCCAACTTCCCATCCAGTCCGATAAAGTCGTTAAAGGATGATTGGGTTGCGTTCATGATTGATTGTCTTTTATCAATAGTTTTGTATACAGAATGCAGGGTTTCGTCTACAATTTCCCGGCGGTGACTAGTTTAGCTCTATTTTTGTTGCATTCAAACCTAAAAGTAGACAAAAGATGAAGTGTATTTTATTAAGTGCGGTTGTTTTGATTTTATTGTTGCCGGAAGATGCGTATGCGCAAGTGACGGTCAGAACGGGATATATCTCTTCTTCACGATATAAGAATGAAGAGAATCAGGAAACAGACGGTAAAGGCGATATGCGGTTTGTTGAAGGAAACGTCAACATTCCGGTTTCACAGAAAATGAATGAAAGGAGCCAGCCTACTTCTTGGATGCTTTCAGCGGGAGGAAGTTATACAGCTATGAACAATAAGAACCTTCAATCTTATATAGATATAGATCAGATTATAAATTTGCAATTGAGCGTCATTCATATTCGTCCCATCAGCAAGAAATGGTTATTGTTAATGACAGTTGGCGCAGGAGTCTATACGGCTTCTGATGTAAGACTGAAGAATGTTCTGGGACAGGGGGGAGTTATTTTTATCCGGCAGTTCAAGCCTAATTTATCTCTTGGAGCCGGATTGGCTGTAAATAACACATTCGGTTATCCGATGGTATTTCCGGCTATTTATTTTGATTGGACTACTGAAGGACGCTATCAAATAAAAGTATCTATGTTGAATGCCATGGAAGTGTCGGTCGGAATGAGAATGAATAAATTTCTGAATCTAAGATTGTTGGCGGAAATGAACGGTTCACTGGCCTTGTTGGAGAAGGAGGGGAAAGATACTATGTTTTCCCAGCAATTCATTATTGCAGGTTTACAGCCGGAGTTAAGCATCGGGAACTCTTTTTCTGTTACTGCTACTGCCGGTGTATCGTGCAGCAGAATAGCTTATTACACTACCCGCACTTTAAAAGCCTTTTTCGCAGATATGTCCAGAGAGACTGACCCTTATTTTAAACCGGCAATGTATGTTTCGGTGGGAATGAAGTATAAGTTCTAAAAAAATGGTAACTTTATCGCCTGATGTCAGTTAAGATGCTATTATATACGTTACTGAAGCAAATAGGGATATTTCTTGTAGTCTCTTTTTTAGTGTTCAGAGGCACTTTTGTCGAAAGCGATAGTTTAGGGCTAAATCTTTCTACGGGAGTTAGTCTTTTACTTTCTGTCATCTTATGGGGAATCATAAATCTGCATACTTACTGGTTAATTCCCGGTTATCTGTTTCAGCGTAGATATAAAAAGTATATCATATATTTGAGTTGCCTTGTTGGATTTATGCTGACCGCCATGGTTGGTGCTATTTGTTTTCTAGGGCAATATTATGTTATACCCGAACAGATGCAAAGACTAAACAGTGATCTCCCTTTCTTTCTGTTGATAAATGCATTGGCGCTGATACTCTATTTTCTGGCTTTTTCTTTTACTATTTTTCTGCATCGCTGGGTGGCCTATCAACAACGATTAAACGAATTGGAGAATATTAGCATACAGACTGATCTAAATCATTTGAAAGATCAACTTCAACCGGAGTTTTTTTCGAGAATATTGAATAAGGTGCGAACCTTGTTGGAGGAAGATGGAGAAAAGGCATCATTGCTTATCTTTAAATTAAGCCGGTTGCTTCGATACCAACTTTATGAAAGTGAACGGCAACAGGTATTGTTGGGAGATGATATCGATTTTATGACTGATTATATGAAGTTGGAGAAATTATGCAATCCGGAGTTTAATTTTGAAGTCAACATCCTGAATGAAGTGCGATATATACAAGTTCCTCCTTTATTGTTTATGCCTGTGATAGAATATGTGATTCGGACAACGGTATGTGGAGAGAATGGAAAGGGAGAAAATATAAGGATCGATTTTCAAATGGAAGAGAATCAGCTTCGATTCATTTGTACATACTGTCTGCGAAAAAAGGAAAGTCTGCAAATAGTACCTGCTTTTGACAAGTTACGGCAACGATTGGACTTGTTATATCCGGGAGGTTATCAATTAAAAAGTGGCTATAATGATGGAATGTTGTGTACCATTAGTTTAATGTTGGAATTATGAAAGATACCTGGAATGTATACGATTGGGGGAAGAATCTGGTAAATGACCGTTTCAGGCTTATCAGTAATTTACTATTGCTATTTATTATACTCTTTTTGGGCTTTCAGAATGTATATGGAGATTTTACTGGAGAAGGTTTCCGATATGCATATCCGGTTAGTATATTGGTTTTTGCGTTTCCTATCTATCTGAATATATATTGGTTAGTGCCCCGTTTCCTGTATAAGGCCAAGCGCAAGTTATGGTGTTATTGGATTTCGTTTCTCGGAGTCAATTTAGTGAGTGTATTATTAGGATTTATATTTCTGTCTCCATTATATCAACGGTACGGTATTCGTGGGTTTTGTATACAGGATAACCATGCTGTTTCTTTTGATAGTATTGCTTATGGAGTATTAGTACTACTATTAAGTGCAGGTGGCTGTACGAGCTTTGAACTATTCCGCCGCTGGGTTGTCTCCGATAAAAAGATTCTTGAATTGGAGAAGGCAACTAAGCAGGCAGAATTGCAACAATTAAAGAAACAGATCAATCCGCATTTTCTTTTTAATATGCTGAATAATGCCAATATTTTGGTAAAGGATGCTCCGGATGAGGCTTCGCAGATATTGGAGAAACTGGACAATCTACTTCGCTATCAGTTGAATGACAGTACAAGAAGAGAAGTCTTTCTTACTGCAGATATACAGTTTCTCACCAGTTTTCTTGAATTGGAGAAGGTGAGAAGGGATCATTTTGAATATACTATTTTTCAAGAGGGAAATATGGAAAATATCTGTATTCCTCCGTTGTTGTTTATCCCTTTTGTAGAGAATGCAGTGAAACACAATTTGGATAGCGACAATTTATCTTATATTCACCTGTATTTTTCTGTGCATAATAAACAGTTGACGTTTCGTTGCGAGAATTCTAAGCCCCGTGTTCCTGTTAAGCGGGAAGGGGGAATAGGGTTGGCCAATGTGAAACGCAGACTGGATTTACTTTATGAATCACGGTACACGTTACAGATAGAAGATAAAGAAACAACTTATAATGTCAACTTACATCTAAACTTATGAATTGTATTATTGTTGATGACGAGCCGGTAGCTCGCAAAGGTATGAAGTCATTGGTGGAACAGATTCCACAACTGACATTGGTGGGTAGCTTTAATAACGCTATCGCAGCGTCCGCTTATATAAATGAATATACGGTTGATCTGATTTTCCTTGATATTCAGATGCCGGGAATTACCGGAATAGAGTTTGCGCAAAGTATTCCCGTGAATACATTGATTGTCTTTACAACGGCGTATGCGGAATATGCACTCGATAGTTACGAAGTAAGTGCCATTGATTATCTGGTGAAGCCTATTGAAATGAACCGTTTTCTGAAAGCAGTCAATAAGGCAATAGCATATCATAAACTGTTATTGTCGGAAACAGCCGAAAGAGTGGAGGAGATACAGGAAGAATATATTTTCATCAAATCGGAACGACGCTATATCAAGATAAACTTCAGTGATATTCTTTTTATTGAAGGACTAAAGGATTATTCCATTCTCCAATTGGAAGATCAGCGGGTGATAACTAAGATGAATCTGAAAAATATTCATGAGCAACTGCCCGCTAAACAGTTTCTCCGGATAAACAAGTCCTATATTGTCAATACCTCACGGATTGACTCTTTTGATACCAATGATATTTTTATTAAGTCTTATGAGATAGGAATAGGAGGTGGAAACTATAAGAAAACGTTTTTTGAGGAATTTGTAGCGAAGAATCTACAGAAAGACTAATCCGGTAGTTTATATGGAATGGCTTGATATAAAAGAATAAGAACGTTAAGTATTGGCCTATTTTCATAAAAAATATGTTTTACAAGAAGAAAAAGGAGAGAATATAGTGCAATATCCCCAAATAATGCTTTTCTTTGTACCAACAACAATAAAGAGGTTTATTACGATTTGATTTTTTTACGTGAATCTTCTCATTTATTTGAGCATATCCATCTCTAATTAAGATCTTCCTAAAACTTTCTTATTGAATTATTAATTTTTTATATTTGTATTTTATGAATTTGTACATTGGAAATCTTAGCTATAATGTTAAGGAATCAGATTTGAGACATGTAATGGAAGAGTATGGAACAGTTGCTTCAGTAAAGTTAATCACAGATCGTGAAACTAGAAGATCAAAAGGTTTTGCGTTTATCGAAATGCCGGATGATGCAGAAGCTGCTAAAGCTATCGAACAATTGAACGGTGCAGAATATGTAGGTCGTTCAATGGTAGTAAAAGAAGCATTGCCAAAGAATTAATACTGAATACATATACAGTAATAGAGAAAGGCGCACTAGGAAACTAGCGCGCCTTTCTTCTGTTAATCCTCATTGTTATCTTCTTCATCATCCACCATATTATTGAGTTCCAATTCCAGGTCTACCAGCTCTTGTTCCCATAATTTCAGGATATCCTTCGGTGTATCTTTTGCAGCTTTCTTTATTCTTTCTTGAGCAACAGATACTTCATGCTCTAACTGTCTACGTCTGCTCATATTTCTATTGTTTTGATTATGAAATGATAACAACTCGTGTGTAGAATAGTTCGATATGATAAAATTAAAAGTAATGGGATGAACTATTCACAAATAAAGGATGTTTTGTAATCTGAAACTTTAAAAAACATACAGTCATGCTCAATTTAATAGCCGTTTTCTTAGTATGTTCAGGTATCGGAATTGCAGTACATATTGCCATAGACCTGACACATCGTCCGCAATCAATGAAGATAATGAATGCAGTCTGGATATTATCTGCATTATGGGGAAGTTATTTAGCTTTATGGGCGTATAATAAGTTTGGACGGAGTGGTCCGATGAAAGTTGAGGATGATGGGATGAAAATGGATATGTCTGATATGAAGGGAATGGATATGTCCGGTATGAAAGATAATATGGCGATGGATATGGTCATGCCGGGAGAAATGTCGATGCAAGGAATGCAACGTCCTTATTGGCAATCGGTAGCTTTGTCAGCGCTTCATTGTGGTGCAGGATGTACATTGGCAGATATCATAGGAGAGTGGTTTACAAACTATGTTCCTGTAACTGTGGCAGGAAGTCAGCTCTTTGGTAATTGGGTACTTGACTTTATCCTGGCTTTGATTATTGGTGTTTATTTCCAATTCTATGCTATTCGGGAGATGGAAAAAATATCGGTAGGTAATGCCTTGGCTCGTGCTTTCAAAGCGGATTTCTTTTCTCTTTTATCCTGGCAGGTCGGAATGTATGGCTGGATGGCGATTGTCTATTTTGTATTGTTCATCAATGAGCCATTACCCAAAGACACATGGATATTCTGGTTTATGATGCAGTTGGCTATGCTTTTCGGCTTCTTCTGTGCATATCCTATGAATGCTCTTCTTATAAAATTAGGTATAAAGAAAGGTATGTAAAATAAATGCAGATTTACTCTAAACGATAAGTATGTAATTACTTATTTGAGGGAGTGAATCTGCATCTATTATGATATGACTACTTTTGTCTTTTATTTCTCTTTTGGATTTTATCTTTTCAATAGCTTCGGTATATCCGAAGGCTCTTGTGCCACCCGGATACCGGCAGCTTTTAAAGATTCAATCTTCTCTTTTGCCGAACCGGAACTTCCTGAAATGATAGCTCCTGCATGTCCCATCTGCTTCCCCGGAGGAGCTGATTGCCCCGCAATAAATGCCACTACAGGTTTGGTTACATTATTGCGGATATATTCAGCCGCTTGTTCTTCTGCGTTTCCTCCAATCTTTCCAATCAGGACGATCGCTTCTGTTTCCGAATCATTTTGAAACATCTCCAGCAGTTGACGGAAATGAAGACCTACAACAGGATCACCTCCGATGCCGATAGCAGTGGATTGTCCCATGCCATTCGCCGTTAAGTGATACACAATTTCGTAAGTAAGTGTTCCGCTACGGCTGATAACTCCGACATTTCCTTCTAAAAAGACCTGTTCCGGTAAAATGCCTATCATGCTTTTTCCCGGAGAGATCAGTCCCGGACAGTTGGGGCCGATCAGCATAGCACCTTTTTGTTCGACAAACTGGTGCGCCTTAATCACATCCAGCGTGGGGATTCCTTCAGCAATGCAGGCAATTAACCGGATGCCCGCATCTGCTGCCTCCATAATGGCATCTGCCGCAAAACGTGCCGGAACAAAAATGATAGAAGTATTGGCTTTCGTTTGTTCAACCGCGTCATACATAGTGTTGAATACGGGGATGCCGTCTACATCTGTTCCTCCTTTGCCCGGAGAAGTTCCTCCAACAACATGGGTTCCGTATTCTTTCATCTTCTTGGCATGGAAAAGTCCGTCTCTCCCAGTAATTCCCTGTACAATCAGGCGGGTGGATTTATCTATTAATATGCTCATAATTGCTTTATTTATTAATGATTTGGGTACTTATTACGCTTTCAGAGCCATAAGGGCAGCTTCTTTCATCGTTGTGGCTATTTGGAAACGGCTGTAATTCCGTAACAGTTCCCGTCCGATATGCTCATTAGTGCCTGTAAGCCGTACGATAACAGGTACATTACTGTTTATCTGCTCGAATGCTTGAAGAAGCCCCATTGCTACATCATCACAGCGGGTGATTCCTCCGAAAATATTAATCAGGACCACTTTCACTTTTTCATCCTGCAATAAAAGTTTCATGGCTTCAATTACCTTGACAGGATTGGAACTACCACCAATGTCGAGAAAATTGGCTGGCTGACCTCCATAAAGTTTAATCATGTCCATAGTAGCCATAGCGAGTCCGGCACCATTTACCATACAGCCGATGTTACCATCCATGTGGACATAGCTGAATCCTTTATCCTTAGCGTCTGCTTCTATTTTTTCTTCCTCCGTCGGATCAAATAAAGCATGTACCTCCGGATGGCGATAGAGCGCATTGTCATCAAAAACAATCTTTGCGTCAATAGCCATCAACGTACCTTTCTTGGTTAGTGCCAGCGGATTTACTTCCACTAATGATGCATCATTTTCCATGAAGATCTTATAAAGTTCCTGAAGGATGGCCGCCATTTTACCCGCCTGCTCCATTTGAGGAAAGAGGGAGAAAGCAAAACGCCTTGCCAGATAGTCGGGAAGACCAATAAATGGATGGATTGAATATCGGATGATTTTTTCCGGTGTTTGACGGGCTACCTCTTCGATATCCATACCACCGGATGCACTCATCATCAGAACGACAGAACGTGTATTCCGGTCGATGGTGTAACTGACATAATATTCGGCAGCAATATCTACCGCCTCACTAACCAGTACTTGATTGACCGGAAGTCCTTTAATACTCATTCCAAGAATATTCTTAGCTTCCTGATAAGCGTCTTCCGTATTATTTACCAGTTTCACTCCTCCGGCTTTTCCCCGTCCTCCGGTTAATACCTGTGCTTTTATAACCACTCTGTCTGTTCCCATCCTCCGGTAAGCGGCTATGACACCTGCGGCTGTACGGCATAAAGTGTGCCTCTCGACAGGTATTCCGTACTTGGAGAAAATCTCTTTCGCTTGATATTCATGTATTTTCATGGCTCATAAATTTGAGTAAATGATTCCTGTAATAAAAACAATAGCAAGATACGGAAAGTTTGCCGGAAAAGAAAAGTAACGGGGTGTTATACAACATGTTAGTCCGTATGCAATGAATAGGCTTAATATAAAAAAGCGTGTTGGCAATAGTTACCAACACGCTTCATATATTTAAAGATAAACTCTTTCTTACGGATGCTTATGCAATACCGTGAGCGTTGACAGTACCGTCAATTTTCTTAATCAGTCCTTGAAGTACTGCACCCGGGCCACATTCTGTAAAATCAGTAGCACCGTCGGCAACCATATTCTTAACAGACTGTGTCCAACGTACGGAAGCAGTCAGCTGGGCAACCAGGTTCTTTTTGATTTCTGCAGGATCAGTGTGAGGAAGTGCGTCTACATTCTGATATACCGGACATTTAGGAGTATGAATTTCCGTAGCCTTGATAGCAGCTTCCAATTCAACTTTGGCAGGGTTCATTAATGGAGAATGGAAAGCACCACCTACTTTCAGCGGAAGAGCGCGTTTAGCTCCGGCAGCTTTCATCAGTTCGCAAGCTTTTTCGATACCTGGTACAGAACCGGAGATAACGATTTGTCCCGGGCAGTTGTAGTTAGCCGGTACGCAAACTTCACCTTCGGCATTTACTGCTGCGCAGATTTCTTCTACTTTCTCATCAGGTAATGCAATAATGGCAGCCATTGTGGAAGGAGTAACTTCACAAGCTTTCTGCATAGCCATTGCACGAGCATAAACAAGTTTCAGTCCATCTTCAAAACTCAATGCACCGGCAGCTACCAATGCAGAGAACTCACCGAGTGAGTGGCCGGCTGTCATTTCCGGTTTGAAATCATCGCCCATGCAAAGAGCGGAGATAACAGAATGAAGGAATACGGCAGGTTGGGTAACCTTTGTCTGACGGAGGTCTTCATCTGTGCCATCGAACATGATATCTGTAATGCGATATCCGAGGATATCATTTGCTTTTTCAAACAATTCTTTTGCTAAAGCTGAGTTTTCATACAGGTCTTTACCCATTCCTACAAATTGAGCGCCTTGACCGGGAAATACAAATGCTTTCATATTTTTATTATTTAATTGATTTTTAATTGCGGGTGCAAAGTTACGTATTTTTATGATACAACCGCACAAAATATACACATTTGTGCAACGGAGTCCGGAAAATGCCATAAAGGGCCGTTGCCGTGTCCGACATTCAATTCTTTTCCTGCGATAATAGCTTGCGTGATATACGTTTTAGCGTGCTGGATGGATTCTCTCATGGGGTATCCTTTGGCCAGGTAAGTAGCAATGGCAGAGGAGAGGGTACACCCCGTTCCATGCAGGTTATGGCTTTCTATTTTTTTCTCCTCATATATATGGTAGATAGATTCGGACGTGTGCAAAAGGTCGCACATATTGTCTCCTTCCAGATGTCCGCCTTTTAACAAGATGCTAGTATGATAATCGTCCGTCAGCATTTTGGCAGCCGCCTGCATGTCCTGAATGTTGTGAATACTTTTGCCTGTAAGCACCTTCGCTTCGTCGATGTTGGGAGTGATTAATGTCACAAGCGGCAAAAGTTCTTTTTTTATTTCTTCTATAGCTTCATCTGTCATGAGTTTCTTTCCGCTGGTAGACACCATTACCGGATCGTAGACGACGTATGCAGGTGAATATTTTTGTAAACAGTCGGAAATCACACGAACAATCTGAATATCATTTACCATTCCTATTTTGATGGCAACCGGTTGCAGGTCGTCCATCACTGCTTCTATTTGTCCACGAACAATATCAGGGGCGATAGACTGTACGGCACGTACTCCCAGTGTATTTTGTATGGTGATGGCAGTAATAGCCGATGCCGCATAGCCACCTAGAGCGGAGATTGTTTTTATGTCTGCCTGAATACCTGCGCCTCCCGAACAATCGGAGCCGGCAATGGATAAAATGACTGGATGACGTTCCATTTTAGTTTTTTTAATATTTATCCGACAAAGATAGAATAAAAAACGATAAGGTACAAAATGACATATCGTTTAAAATACAATAAGTACCTTTGCCGGTATCTGATGAAGATGATATGAAAAGTACTGATAATAAAGCGTCCATCTAGTTTTTGTACTTTGTACAATTACTCACTCGCGGAAATACTAAAATACATATTGTAATTCGTAAGATAACACTAACTATTCATATTGTAGAATGTATGATATGTATTTATATGAAAAACAATGTTTTATAGCATGGTTCTTATTTTTGTTTTGATGAGTTTTAGCCTCTATATTTGCACCGTCTTAAAGAAATGGATATGCAAAATTTACAGAAAAATACACCTTTAGCAAACAATCATATATCAGTGGACTGTGTAGTGATTGGTTTTGACGGAGAACAACTGAAAGTGTTGCTTGTAAAACGTGCAGGTGAAGATAATGGAGAAGTATATCACGATATGAAACTTCCCGGAAGTCTTATATATATGGATGAAGACCTGGATGAAGCAGCGCAACGAGTTTTGTATGAACTGACAGGACTTAAAAATGTGAATCTGATGCAGTTTAAAGCATTCGGTTCTAAAAACAGGACAAGTAATCCGAAAGATGTACGTTGGCTGGAAAGAGCTATGCAGTCAAGAGTGGAACGTATTGTAACTATTGCGTATCTGTCGATGGTGAAGATTGACCGCACACTGGATAAGAATCTGGACGATCATCAGGCTTGTTGGATTGCTTTGAAAGATGTGAAAACATTGGCTTTCGACCATAATCTGATTATTAAGGAAGCTATGACTTATATTCGTCAGTTTGTAGAATTTAATCCTTCCATGTTGTTCGAACTGCTTCCGCGCAAATTTACAGCTGCACAATTAAGAACCCTTTTTGAATTAGTATACGACAAAGCTGTGGATGTACGCAACTTCCATAAGAAAATAGCCATGATGGAATATGTAGTTCCTCTGGAAGAAAAACAACAAGGAGTGGCTCACCGTGCTGCCCGTTATTATAAATTTGATAAGAAGATATATAATAAGGTGAGAAGGTAGACCTTATTCAAGTATTAAGTATCAAGTATTAGGTATTAAGTATTAGGCGTTGAATGTTATAGCATTAATTGTCGGACATTGAGCGTTAAATCGTAAATAGTAAATCGTTTAATCGTAAATAAAATTATGTTTCTATTAGGTTATGACATAGGTAGCTCGTCTGTAAAAGCGAGTTTGGTGAATGCTGAAACAGGCAAATGTGTATCATCGGCATTTTTTCCGAAAACAGAAGCGAATATTATTGCAGTGAATCCCGGATGGGCGGAACAAGATCCGGAAAGTTGGTGGGAAAACTTAAAGTTGGCTACACAGGCTATTATGACCGAATCCGGAGTGAGTGCTGCTGAAATAAAAGCCATCGGTATCTCTTATCAGATGCACGGATTGGTATGTGTCGATAAGAATCAGCGTGTATTGCGTCCTGCTATTATCTGGTGTGACTCCCGTGCTGTGCCATACGGTCAGAAAGCATTTGAAACAATCGGAGAGGAGAGATGTCTTTCTCATTTGTTGAACTCGCCGGGAAACTTTACAGCTTCCAAGTTGGCATGGATTAAAGAAAACGAACCTGCCATCTATGAGCAGATTTACAAGATAATGTTGCCGGGTGATTATATTGCCATGAAGTTGAGTGGAGAGATTTGCACAACCGTTTCCGGACTTTCGGAAGGTATGTTCTGGGATTTTAAGAACAACCGGGTGGCTGACTTCCTGATGGATTATTACGGATTCGACTCTTCTTTGATTGCAGATATTAAACCGTCTTTCGCAGAACAAGGACGCGTCAGTGCAATGACTGCCAAAGAACTTGGATTGAAAGAAGGAACACCTATTACTTATCGTGCAGGTGACCAGCCTAACAATGCTCTCTCTCTGAACGTGTTCAACCCGGGCGAAATTGCTTCTACGGCGGGAACATCAGGAGTGGTTTATGGTGTGAACGGTGAAGTGAACTATGATCCGCAGTCACGTGTCAATACCTTTGCCCATGTCAATCATACAATAGACCAGACACGTCTGGGAGTATTGCTTTGCATCAACGGAACAGGTATTCTTAATTCATGGGTAAAACGCAACATTGCTCCCGAAGGAATATCTTATAATGAAATGAATGTGTTGGCTTCCAAAGCTCCTATCGGTAGTGCGGGAATCAGTATTCTGCCCTTTGGTAACGGTGCTGAACGTATGTTGAACAATAAAGAAATCGGTTGCAGCATCCGTGGACTGGACTTCAATGCACATGGCAAACACCACATAATTCGTGCCGCTCAAGAAGGTATCGTATTCTCTTTTAAATATGGCATTGATATCATGGAGCAGATGGGAATTCCCGTAAAGATGATCCATGCCGGACACGCTAATATGTTCTTGAGTTCTATCTTCCGCGATACGTTGGCGGGAGTTACAGGAGCCACTATCGAGCTTTATGATACAGACGGTTCAGTAGGAGCCGCGAAAGGTGCAGGTATCGGTGCAGGCATCTATAAAGATAACAATGAAGCATTTGCTACGCTTGACAAACTGGATGTGATCGAGCCTAATGTGGCGAAACGTCAGGAATATGCTGATGCCTATGCAAAATGGAAATACCGCCTTGAAAAGTCGATGACCGGTAACATACCGGCTCCGGTTCTTTCTTCAGATAAATAATTAACAATTTAAATAATAACCATTTAAAAATAAAAGAATTATGGCAACAAAAGAATTTTTCCCAGGAATTGAAAAGATTAAGTTCGAAGGTAAAGATAGTAAGAATCCGATGGCATTCCGTTACTACGATGCTGAAAAGGTAATCAACGGTAAGAAGATGAAAGATTGGTTGAGATTTGCTATGGCATGGTGGCATACTTTGTGTGCTGAAGGCGGTGACCAATTCGGTGGCGGAACAAAACAATTCCCTTGGAATAGTAGTGCTGACGCTATACAAGCAGCAAAAGATAAAATGGATGCAGGTTTCGAATTCATGCAGAAAATGGGTATCGAATACTACTGTTTCCACGATGTAGACTTGGTTTCTGAAGGTGCAAGCATCGAAGAATACGAAGCTAATCTGAAAGCAATCGTAGCTTATGCAAAACAGAAACAAGCTGAAACAGGCATCAAACTGTTGTGGGGTACTGCCAACGTATTTGGTCATGCACGTTATATGAACGGTGCTGCTACTAATCCTGATTTTGACGTAGTAGCTCGTGCTGCTGTTCAGATCAAGAATGCAATCGACGCAACGATCGAACTGGGTGGCCAGAACTATGTATTCTGGGGTGGCCGTGAAGGCTATATGTCTCTTTTGAATACAGATCAGAAACGTGAAAAAGAACACTTGGCAAAAATGCTGACTATGGCTCGTGATTATGCTCGTGCTCGTGGCTTCAAAGGTACTTTCCTGATCGAACCGAAACCGATGGAACCAACTAAACACCAGTATGATGTAGATACAGAAACTGTAATCGGCTTCCTGAAAGCTCATGGCTTGGATAAAGATTTCAAAGTGAATATTGAAGTAAACCATGCAACCTTGGCCGGCCATACTTTCGAACACGAATTGGCAGTAGCAGTAGACAACGGTATGTTGGGCTCTATCGATGCTAACCGTGGTGATTATCAGAATGGTTGGGATACAGACCAGTTCCCGATTGATAACTACGAACTGACACAAGCTATGATGCAAATTATCCGTAATGGTGGCTTGGGTAACGGTGGAACAAACTTCGACGCTAAAACTCGTCGTAACTCTACTGACCTGGAAGATATCTTCATTGCTCATATCGCAGGTATGGATGCTATGGCTCGTGCATTGGAAAGTGCAGCTGCTCTGTTGAACGAATCTCCATATAAGAAAATGTTGTCTGACCGTTACGCTTCATTCGATGCTGGTAAAGGTAAGGAATTTGAAGATGGCAAGTTGACTTTGGAAGACGTAGTTGCTTATGCTAAAGCAAACGGTGAACCGAAGCAGACTAGCGGTAAACAAGAACTTTATGAAGCAATTCTGAATATGTATTGCTAATAATTAATTCACCACAGAGTGGCACAGGGTCTCGTAGAGTTCATTTTCATTCAATATTGTATTTCTCTGTGAAACTCTGTGTCACTCTGTGGTGAGATTTCCAACTACTACAACACTACTTTATCTACTTATAACCATGATTAATACAACGAACGAGGGTAGTAAACTCTACCTATATTCGATCACCTCTGTCGCCATTTTGGGAGGACTGCTTTTCGGATACGATACAGCCGTTATTTCGGGCGCAGAGAAAGGTTTGGAGGCATTTTTCCTTTCGGCCTCTGATTTTCAATATAATAAAGTAATGCATGGAATCACTTCTTCCAGTGCATTAATTGGCTGTGTACTGGGTGGTGCGATCTCCGGTATATTTGCTTCCCGTTTGGGACGTCGTAATTCCTTAAGGCTTGCTGCCGTACTCTTTTTCCTTTCAGCATTAGGTTCCTATTATCCGGAATTCTTGTTTTTCGAATATGGAAAGCCGAACATGGATTTGCTGATTGCTTTTAATCTGTATCGTGTTTTGGGTGGTATCGGAGTAGGACTGGCTTCTGCCGTCTGTCCGATGTATATTGCTGAAATAGCCCCTTCCAATATTCGTGGAACGCTTGTATCATGTAACCAGTTTGCTATCATCTTTGGTATGTTGGTAGTGTACTTCGTGAATTTCCTGATTATGGGCGGTCATCAGAATCCTGTTATTTTGAAAGATGCGGCCGGTGTACTGTCTGTTAGTTCTGAATCTGATATGTGGACTGTGTATGAAGGATGGCGTTACATGTTTGGTTCGGAAGCTTTCCCTGCCGCTTTCTTTGGTCTGTTGTTGTTCTTTGTTCCGAAGACCCCACGTTATCTTGTATTGATACAGCAGGACGAAAAGGCTTACTCAATTCTGGAAAAGATCAATGGTAAGACAAAAGCACAGGAAATCCTTAATGATATTAAAGCTACTGCTCATGAGAAGACGGAGAAAATCTTTACTTATGGAGTGGCAGTAATTGTGATCGGTATTTTGCTTTCTGTATTCCAGCAAGCTATCGGTATTAATGCGGTACTATATTATGCTCCTCGTATTTTTGAAAATGCAGGTGCAGAAGGAGGTGGCATGATGCAAACTGTGATTATGGGTATTGTAAACATTATCTTTACACTGGTTGCTATCTTCACTGTAGACCGTTTCGGACGTAAACCACTATTGATAATCGGTTCTATTGGTATGGCTGTTGGTGCATTTGCAGTAGCAATGTGTGACAGCATGGCAATAAAGGGTATCCTTCCGGTACTTTCAGTGATTGTATATGCAGCATTTTTCATGATGTCCTGGGGACCGATTTGCTGGGTGTTGATCTCGGAAATCTTCCCGAATACCATCCGTGGTAAAGCAGTGGCAATCGCCGTAGCTTTCCAATGGATATTCAACTATATCGTATCTTCTACTTTCCCGGCATTGTACGATTTCAGCCCGATGTTTGCGTATAGTTTATATGGCATTATCTGCGTAGCTGCTGCCATCTTCGTTTGGCGTTGGGTACCTGAAACGAAGGGCAAGACACTGGAAGATATGAGCAAACTTTGGAAGAAAGACAAATAAATTAGGTTAGTGTAATTTCATCATGTCATTATGACTTCGGCCTCCTGACATGATTCTGTTGAGATTATGACATCGTACCAATGGTATGGTGTCATAATTGTTTTTATTTGAAGCTTTTAGGAGTAGTTGTAAATTCAGGGGATTTGGTCTAGAGAAACTTTGTCTCATAAGAATATATTCGTAAATGGTACGGATTTGAACTAAACATTACATAATGAAAAAACTATCTATCATGCTATCATTTATTTTAGTAATATTCTAATTATCAATGTAGTATCTATGATAGATAGCTTTTGAAAAATGTATCTATCATACTTTTATCAGTAAAAACGGGTTACCTATCATCTACAAAATAGCCATATAAATATCCTATAAGCATAAAACGGCTTGTTTTTGTCACAATGAAGCCATATAAATCCGAATATCGCAGCTCAAAAATCCCACTTAAACGGCGATAAGTTTATAGCCCACAAGTGTGTGCTGTATAGCCTGCATATGTAGGCTGTATGGTTTACATGCGTGGGCTGTACGGCACACACTTGTGAACTATAGAAATACTGCCGCTCCCCATAGATAATTAAGCTGTCAAATACAGGTTATCATCCTATAAAGTGTGCATTCGTATGTCTTTAAATGGATTATTTCACCTAATGCTACACTAAAATAGATACAGTATAGGAATGATAAATGTAACATCTATCTGTATGACTTAACGGCCAGATATATTCTCCGAAGTTTCGGAGGGTTTGCCGCCCAAGAGCTTTTCCAAGTCACGTAATTGACGTTGATAATCTTGTAACATCTGACTGACAAAACCACGATAGCAAGAAGCTGATATCAGGAAGTTCGACCATTTCGCCCATTCTTCAAAAATCTTTTGACACTCTGTGCGAGGTGAATTTTGTAAAGTAAAGAAATGCAGGCAAGCCTTTTGCATCTCCGGCATCCCATTTTCCCATGGACGGTCGAGGTTGGTCAACGCCTTAATAAAATGCTTGATTTTGTGGTGTAACGCTCCCAGACGTTGTGATTCAGAACGATCGACCGATACGGTAGGGCATAGTCGTCGTGATTGGGCTAAATAAAACTGTTTTAGGTTTTCTTTTTCTTCCAGATTAGGAAATTCTGCTTCCTGCCGATTGCTTCGAACGGCTTTTACAGGTGCACTGTTTTGTTCTTCATGCATGATACAACGGTTTTAAGATAGGCGGGAATAAAAAAAACGGTTCCGCCTTTCCCGTTGCATAACACTCCACAGAAGCTGGGGACGCATTAACGTTCCCCACGGGGGTACGAAACCGCGTATCTACGACAGCAACAGGCATAAAAATGCCTGCTACTGGAGTTGAAGCAGGTTCACTGCTTCTGTGAATAAAATGTTATGCGTTGCAAATGTACGATAATTTTTGGAAGTCGCAAATTAAATAGTGCAAGAATCTGTGTAAAAATTATGTGATGTTAAAGCACTGTAGCCATTTCTGAACCGTGTATTAAAATTAAGTATAATGTATTTTCAATTCTGCAATGACAATATATAAAGATAAACAGTACCTTTGCACAGTCTTTATATAAAAACACGTATTGTTATGGAACAACATCCGATTAAAATTAATAAAGTGCAGATACGCAATCTGCAAATAGAAGATTATGTACAGTTATCTCAGTCGTTTACCCGCGTCTATTCAGATGGTAGCGATGTGTTTTGGACCCGTGAGCAGATCCAGAAGTTAATTAAGATTTTTCCGGAAGGCCAGATTGTTACAGTAGTCGATGATAAAATAGTTGGTTGTGCTCTTTCTATCATTGTTGATTATGATAAGGTAAAGAACGATCATACGTATGCACAAGTGACAGGGAAGGAAACATTCAATACGCATAATCCCAAAGGAAATATCTTGTATGGCATTGAAGTATTCATCCACCCGAGCTATCGTGGTTTGCGTCTCGCACGTCGTATGTATGAATATCGTAAGGAGCTTTGCGAAACATTGAACCTGAAAGCTATCATGTTTGGCGGACGTATCCCGAATTATCATAAATATGCTGACAAAATGCGTCCGAAAGAATATATCGAACGAGTGCGTCAACGCGAGATTTATGATCCGGTACTAACTTTCCAGCTATCGAATGATTTTCACGTGCGAAAGGTGATGACCAATTATCTGCCGAATGACGAAGAATCGAAACATTACGCCTGTTTGCTTCAATGGGATAATATCTATTATCAGCCACCTACGCAAGAATATATCAGTCCTAAAACTACGGTTCGTGTAGGATTAGTGCAATGGCAGATGCGTAGCTATAAAACGTTGGACGACCTGTTCGAACAAGTAGAATTCTTCGTGGACGCAGTATCCGATTATAAAAGTGATTTTGTTCTTTTCCCGGAATATTTCAATGCTCCTTTGATGTCGAAGTATAATGATAAAGGAGAATCACAGGCTATTCGCGGATTGGCAAAGTATACCGATGAGATTCGGGAACGGTTTATGAATCTGGCTATTAGCTATAATATCAACATTATAACCGGAAGTATGCCATACGTAAAAGAGGACGGACTGCTTTATAATGTAGGTTTCCTTTGCCGACGGGATGGAACCTATGAAATGTACGAGAAATTGCACGTCACCCCCGATGAAATAAAAAGCTGGGGACTGAACGGTGGTAAACTTCTGAACACTTTTGATACGGATTGTGCAAAGATCGGAGTTTTAATCTGCTATGATGTGGAATTCCCCGAACTTTCCCGCCTGATGGCAGATCAGGGAATGCAGATATTATTTGTTCCTTTCCTGACAGATACCCAGAATGCCTACTCCCGTGTTCGTGTTTGTGCGCAGGCGCGTGCTATTGAGAATGAATGTTTTGTAGTCATTGCCGGAAGTGTTGGAAACCTTCCTCGTGTGCACAATATGGATATTCAATATGCTCAATCGGGTGTGTTTACCCCATGCGATTTTGCTTTTCCAACGGACGGAAAGAGGGCGGAGGCAACTCCTAACACAGAAATGATTTTGGTATCGGATGTTGATCTGGATTTGCTGAACGAATTGCATACATATGGTAGTGTACGTAACTTGAAAGACCGCAGGAATGACCTGTATGAGGTTAGATTCAAAAAATAAAAGAGTGACGCTATACTGTCAAGATAGCGTCACTATGTGCCCTGGATAGCGTCACTATCCGGGGCACATAGTGACGCCCTTTTTATAGAATATTTTTTTATTTGGAAGACGTGCCGCTCTCCAATATACTAACGATAGAAAACAGCGTAAAGCATATCGCTCCGAGTCCTGATAACACACGTGCCGGAATGAAGTAATCTGTATTTACAGTGGCAAGCTCGAATACAAAAGCCGCCAAAAACAGACAAGCCAATGCTGTGAATACCGGAATTAAAGGAATACGGTTGGCGAGTTTGAACTCATGCCGCCAAATTTTAGCCAAAAGAATGACTTTACTGGAAATACTGTAACAGACTAAACCTAGTCCAAGCATGATATATCCGGTAGTACCGTTGGCACTGCCTGAATCGGCTAAGATTATAAAAAATCCCCAGATAAAAGAAATGGATCCCATCAATAAAACGAGTTTGGGCCATTGTGAACGTTCTTTTTCCGAATATACATTGCGTATCTGACGGGCTATGGTAGCTACCAATGCGATCAGACTGGTACAAATGCAGGCAAGCCCTGCCATTACATGACCAGCTACAAAATATGCCGGATGCACATGACTGTTAGCCAATAAAACAAACGCCCATATCCATGCGATAAGAGAAATGAGAATGACAATGATTTCCAATGCCCGTTCCTGACCTAAAGTAAATGCTCCTTCAGGAACTTCATTACCCGTGCCTCTGGAGTTTCCCGGAATCAAAGAAAAACGGGTAGAGGAGGTGGCAGCAGTGGCTACACAACCTGTAATAAAACCTACGCCGGTTATTACATGGCCTGCCACAAAAGCTGAAGTACCATCTGCATTACTGAAAACACAGATACCTCCGATTATAGTCACTATAGCTGCCAGATAGCCGAGTATTGGTAAACCGTACTTCACAGCTTGATTATATGTATGTATGATTTGCCGGATAATAGTGGCAGCCGTGCAGAACAGCGCAATGCATATCATACCTAATGAGAATATCACAGGGCCTGCTACAACACGACCGCCGGCATCTCCATAATCATAAATGAACGCTCCGTATCCGAAGCAAAAAACAGCCATCAACAAAGGGATTGCCCTGAATAAAATACTAATTCCATAATTCATAAGTTAAGTGTTTTTAGGTTTCCCACTAAAACAAGGAGATACCTGTTTTGTTTAGGCTGTAGGCGGTTTATAATCGTTAACTTCACACGAATCCGATTAAAAGTCTTAGCTTTTTGCTCAACTAAACAAATGTTTTTGTAAATTTGCACCCTTAAAAATGGGGATACCCCTCAAATTGTAAATTGTAAATAGTAAAATCGTAGACAGCTATGGGTAAGAGATTTACTGAATATTCGCAGTTTGACCTTTCGCAGGTGAACAAAGATGTGCTGAAGAAATGGGACGAGAACCAGGTTTTCGCCAAGAGTATGACAGAACGTGATGGCTGTCCTTCGTTCGTGTTTTTCGAAGGACCTCCCTCGGCTAATGGTATGCCGGGCATTCACCATGTAATGGCTCGTACCATTAAGGACATTTTCTGCCGCTACAAAACGATGAAGGGTTATCAGGTGAAGCGTAAAGCCGGATGGGATACGCACGGACTGCCTGTGGAACTAAGTGTAGAAAAAGCATTAGGTATCACAAAAGAAGATATTGGTAAGAAAATCTCTGTTGCCGACTACAATGCGGCTTGCCGGAAGGACGTGATGAAATATACCAAGGAGTGGGAAGACCTGACTCACCAGATGGGATACTGGGTGGACATGAAGCATCCTTATATCACGTATGACAATCGTTATATTGAAACACTGTGGTGGCTATTGAAGCAACTGCATAAAAAGGGATTATTATATAAAGGATATACGATCCAACCGTATTCACCGGCTGCAGGAACAGGATTGAGCTCACACGAGTTGAATCAGCCGGGCTGTTACCGAGATGTAAAAGATACAACGGCCGTTGCCCAATTTAAAATGAAGAATCCTAAACCGGAAATGACGGAATGGGGAACTCCTTATTTTATTGCCTGGACAACTACTCCGTGGACATTGCCCTCAAATACGGCACTCTGCGTAGGACCGAAGATCGATTATGTGGCTGTACAGTCTTACAACGCCTATACCGGAGAACCTATTACTGTTGTTCTGGCTAAAGCTTTATTGAATGTACACTTCAATGCAAAAGCGGCGGATTTGAAGTTGGAGGATTATAAAGCCGGAGATAAACTTGTGCCGTTTAAAGTGATTGCCGAATATAAAGGCACTGATCTTATCGGTATGGAATATGAGCAGTTGATTCCTTGGGTAAAACCTGTCGAAGTATCTGAAGACGGTACTTGGAAAGCTAGTGATAAAGCTTTCCGTGTAATACCGGGTGATTATGTAACTACAGAAGATGGTACGGGTATCGTTCACATTGCACCGACATTTGGTGCGGACGATGCGAATGTGGCACGTGCTGCAGGAATTCCGTCACTATTCATGATCAATAAGAAAGGTGAAACTCGTCCGATGGTGGACCTGACCGGTAAATTCTATCTGTTGGATGAGCTGGATGCTACTTTCGTAAAAGAATGTGTGGATGTAGACAAATACAAGGACTATCAGGGCGCATGGGTGAAAAATGCCTATGATCCTCAATTCATGGTAGATGGAAAATATGATGAGAAAGCTGCGCAGGCTGCCGAATCTTTGGATATTGTCATTGCCATGATGATGAAAGCAGACAACAAGGCTTTCAAAATAGAGAAACATGTCCACAACTACCCGCATTGCTGGCGTACAGACAAACCGGTACTTTATTATCCGTTGGATAGCTGGTTTATCCGTTCTACCGCTTGTAAGGAACGTATGATAGAACTGAACAAGACTATCAACTGGAAACCGGAATCTACCGGAACCGGCCGTTTCGGTAAGTGGCTGGAAAATCTGAATGACTGGAACCTTAGCCGTTCCCGTTATTGGGGTACTCCGTTGCCTATCTGGCGTACGGAAGATAATACGGATGAGATATGTATCGAATCTGTAGAAGAGCTTTATAATGAAATCGAGAAATCGGTAGCTGCCGGATTTATGAAATCCAATCCATACAAGGATAAAGGTTTCGTTCCGGGCGAATACACCGAAGGAAATTATGATAAGATTGATCTTCACCGTCCTTATGTAGACGACATCATATTGGTATCAAAAGATGGTCAGCCGATGAAGCGTGAATCAGACTTGATTGATGTATGGTTCGATTCGGGTGCTATGCCTTATGCGCAGATACATTATCCGTTCGAAAATAAAGAACTGTTGGATAGCCGTCAGGTATATCCGGCCGACTTTATCGCAGAAGGGGTAGACCAGACACGTGGTTGGTTCTTTACCTTACATGCTATCGCTACGATGGTATTTGACAGTGTGTCATACAAAGCTGTTATTTCTAACGGTTTGGTGCTCGATAAGAACGGTAACAAGATGTCTAAACGTCTGAATAATGCTGTCGATCCGTTTACTACGATTGAAAAGTATGGTTCCGACCCGTTGCGTTGGTACATGATAACCAATTCTTCTCCGTGGGATAACCTGAAATTTGACGTTGAAGGAGTGGAAGAAGTTCGTCGTAAATTCTTCGGCACTTTATATAATACGTATTCATTCTTTGCACTTTATGCAAATGTAGACGGATTTGAATATAAAGAAGCGGATGTGCCGATGGCAGAACGTCCGGAGATTGACCGTTGGATCTTATCTGTATTGAATACATTGATAAAAGAGGTAGATACTTGCTATAATGAATATGAACCGACAAAGGCAGGACGTCTGATTTCTGATTTTGTGAATGATAATTTGTCCAACTGGTATGTTCGCCTGAATCGTAAACGTTTCTGGGGTGGTGAATTTACACAGGATAAATTGTCTGCTTATCAGACATTGTATACTTGTCTCGAAACAGTTGCTAAATTGATGGCTCCTATATCTCCGTTCTATGCAGACCGGTTATATACGGACTTGATTACAGCAACAGGTCGTGACAGTGTCGTTTCTGTCCACCTTGCCGAATTCCCGAAATATCAGGAAGAAATGATAGACAAGGAATTGGAAGCCCGTATGCAAA
This sequence comes from Bacteroides sp. 90-K9/2, assembly GCF_047310725.1. Taxonomy (NCBI): domain Bacteria; kingdom Pseudomonadati; phylum Bacteroidota; class Bacteroidia; order Bacteroidales; family Bacteroidaceae; genus Bacteroides; species Bacteroides sp. 90-K9/2. Next base: position 88,199 of record NZ_JBCGVL010000013.1, on the reverse strand, counting down.
TGGCACAGGATGTTACATCCATGGTGTTGGCATTGCGTCGTAAGGTGAATATCAAGGTGCGCCAACCGCTGCAGTGTATCATGGTTCCGGTGGTGGATGAGGAGCAGAAAGCTCATATCGAAGCTGTGAAGAACCTGATTATGAACGAAGTGAACGTGAAAGAAGTCAGATTCGTTGATGGTGCGGCCGGTGTATTGGTGAAGAAAGTGAAATGTGACTTTAAGAAACTGGGTCCGAAGTTCGGCAAGCAGATGAAAGCGGTGGCCGCTGCGGTTGCTGAAATGTCACAGGAAGCAATTGGTGAATTGGAGAAGAACGGAAAGTATACGTTAAATCTGGATGGTGCAGAAGCTGTTATCGAAGCATCAGACGTTGAGATCTTTAGTGAGGATATTCCGGGATGGTTGGTTGCCAATGAAGGTAAACTGACTGTAGCACTTGAAGTTACTATTACCGAAGAGTTGCGTCGTGAGGGTATTGCCCGTGAATTGGTGAACCGTATTCAGAATATACGTAAGTCAAGCGGCTTTGAGATTACAGACAAAATAAAAATAACAATCTCGAAAAATACGCAAACAGATGATGCGGTAAATGAATATAATACTTATATTTGTAACCAAGTTTTAGGCACATCTCTGGAACTTGTAGATGAAGTGAAAGACGGAACAATGCTGGAGTTTGATGACTTCTCGCTGTTTGTGAATGTGATAAAAGACTAATACTATATTGATTAACCTTTTTAAATTGTAAAATTATGGCAGAAAAGACTAGATATTCGGATGCGGAACTCGAGGAATTCCGTGCCATTATTATGGAGAAACTGGAATTGGCACAACGTGACTATGAACAGTTGAAAAAAAGTTTGATGGGACTGGACGGTAATGATACCGATGATACATCTCCTACATATAAAGTATTGGAAGAAGGAGCTAACACGCTCTCCAAGGAAGAAACAACCCGCCTGGCACAACGTCAGCTGAAGTTTATCCAAGGATTACAAGCTGCTTTGGTACGTATTGAGAATAAAACGTATGGCATCTGCCGTGAAACCGGAAAGCTGATTCCGGCAGAGCGTTTGCGTGCTGTTCCTCACGCTACGTTAAGCATTGAAGCAAAGAACAGTGGTAAAAAATAACAGATAGCAATAGGCTACAGGTAACGGGCTACAAGTAGCTGCGCAAAATTTACGCACGGCACTTGTAGCTCGTTATGTTTAATTTATAATAAACACATGAAGAAACTATTCACAAAGGGAAGAATTGCCCTGTTCGTTATCTTTTCCGTATTGATTATTGACCAGATCATCAAAATCTGGATTAAAACTCACATGTACTGGCATGAAAGCATACGTGTGACAGATTGGTTTTATATCTATTTCACCGAAAATAACGGAATGGCTTTCGGTATGGAAATTTTCGGCAAGCTGTTCCTGACAACATTCCGTATTGTTGCGGTGGCATTGATAGGATGGTATCTTTATAAAATAATAAAGAAAGGGTTCAAAACAGGCTACATTGTTTGTGTGGCTCTTATTCTGACCGGTGCTTTAGGAAATATCATAGACAGTGTGTTCTATGGAGTTTTCTTCAATGAAAGCACTCATTCGCAGATTGCCAGCTTTATGCCCGAAGGCGGTGGATATTCTACCTGGTTTTATGGAAAAGTAGTGGATATGTTTTACTTTCCGATTATAGATACAAACTGGCCTACATGGATGCCGTTTGTGGGCGGAGAGCATTTTATATTCTTTAGTCCGATCTTTAATTTTGCAGATGCCGCTATCAGTTGTGGTATCATTGCCCTGTTACTTTTTTATAGTAAATATTTGAATGAGTCATATCATTCGTTGGATAAAGATAAAAAGGAAGCTACAGATCATGAAAAGTAAATTTCGGTTTCATCTGTGTCTCATCTGCATGTTCGCTTTTGCAGTAGCCGGGTGTAAAGTGAAAAGACCCAGTGATATAATCTCGGAATCGAAGATGGAGAATTTGCTGTATGATTATCATGTGGCAAAGTCTATGGGAGATAATTTGCCTTATAGTGAGAACTATAAGAAAGCATTGTATATCGACGCCGTTTTTAAGAAATACGGGACTACGCAGGCTGCATTTGACTCGTCTATGGTTTGGTATACACGTAACACAGAGATTTTATCGAAAATTTATGATAAGGTGAAGAAGCGTTTGAAAGATGAACAGGAACTTGTGGGTGACCTGATAGCCAAACGTGATAAGAAACCGAAAATGACTAAGCAGGGTGACAGTATTGATGTCTGGTCGTGGCAGCGTATGATTCGTTTGACCGGTGAAATGATGAATAATCAATATGTATTCACTTTGCCGACCGACTCTAACTACAAAGACCGTGATACGCTGGTATGGGAAGTACGCTATCGATTCCTCGAACCGATGCTTGCCGACTCTTTAAGAGGCGTTACGATGGCCATGCAGGTGATTTATGAGAAAGATACGATCAATCATTGGAAAACGGTGACTGAACCGGGTGTGCAACAGATTCGTTTGTTTGCAGATACATTAGGTCCAATGAAAGAAATAAAAGGCTTCATTTATTATCCGGGAGATAGTCTGGAAAAGGGAGGAGCATTATTGGCTGACCGTTTCATGATGACTCGTTATCATTGTACGGACACAGTTTCGTTTGCTGTCCGCGATTCTTTGAACAAGATAAAAGCTTTGAAAGCGGATTCTTTGAAGAAGATATCTGCTAAAGAAAATGCCGACTCTTTGCATAAGATCATAGACAAAGAGAAAGATGACATGCAGCGTCTGACACCGGAAGAAATGAACCGTCGTCGTACGGGAACTCATCGCGAGAAGAAACCGGAACAGATTGAAGTGGAACAACATATCCAGAAGGAAAGAATGGAGCAAAGAAAGGAGCGTCAGATGAATCAACGCAGGCAGCAACAACAAAGACGTCAAAATCGCTGATTGTAATGAAACGTTTTGCTTCTCATTATTTGCTGATACCTGCTGTAGGATTTATGAAGCAGCAGGTGGTGGAGATCACCGGTGAGGGAATTGTCCGAGATGTATTTCCACTGACTGAAGAGATTGAGTCGGTCGAATGGATGCCGGGAGTGATTGCCCTGCTTTCTGAAAACCAAATGGAAGAAATAAAAAACACTGGGATGATTTTTAAAAACATCCCAGTGTTTTCATCCAATCTTCCCAATGTTCCGAATCAATCTTCCCAATGTTTGATGGAGTATCTGCATGAAGCGGAAAAGAAGGGGGAAGCCCTATTTCCTTATTTATTTTATCCTTTTGATTTTACTTCCATGCAGCCTGTCGACGGAACTCGGCACAGATTACTGCGGTAGCGATGGCTACATTAAGAGACTCGGATGTCTCCTGACCTTCCGGATAATTGGGAATATATAATTTTCTGTTAATCAATGCAGCGACTTCTTTTCCTATACCATTCCCTTCATTTCCCATTACTATCAGGCCATTGGCAGACAATGGTTGTTCATACATATTTTTTCCGTCCAGAAAAGTTCCGAATATAGGAGTGTCTCCGAGTGAACGGATAAAATCGGGGAGGGAAGTATAGTGCACTTTCACCCGGGCAATTCCTCCCATTGTGGCTTGTATGGTTTTAGGGTTATATACGTCTACCGTATTCTGTGAGCAGATAATATGTTCGATGCCAAACCAATCGGCCAAACGGATAATAGTACCGAGGTTTCCGGGATCTTGCACATCATCCAATGCAAGGCAAAGTGATTGGCGCACGACTTCCGGATTCAACGTATAGGATGGTTGTTCGAAAATGGCAAGTACCTGTTGGGGAGTTTTCAATAAACTGGCCCGTGAAAGATCTTCCTGTGAAACTTCTACCAGTTCACTTGCATCTATATCGGGATGTTTTTGAAGCCACGAGGAAGTGGCTGCTAAAAAACGACAAGGAAAATGTCCGAGTAAATCACCTACCAATTTAGGACCTTCAGCCAGAAATACTCCCTCTTCTTTGCGTATTTTCTTCAGTTCCAGCGAGTGGATATACTTTATTTTGTTTTTACTTAGTGATGCCATAAATTTGATATTCTTTTGCAAAGCTATAAAGATATTTCCAATCTATCCTTACTTTCCTCTCTTTTTCTTAATTTATTTTTCCCGTCAGAAAATATAATTTATCTTTGTAAGCGCATTTTTTATGCTATCGATGTAAAACCGTATGAGGAGAAATTTTCTTTATTTACTTGCTTCTTCTGCTGTCTTGTCACTTGCTTCGTGTACTACCACTAAGTTTGTGCCGGATGGTTCTTATTTGCTGGATGAAGTTAAAATTCGTACGGACCAGAAAAACATACGGCCTTCTTCCTTACGTATGTATGTTCGGCAAAATCCTAATGCCAAGTGGTTCAGCCTGATAAAGACTCAACTTTATGTCTACAATCTGTCGGGACGTGATTCAACCAAATGGGGAAACAAGTTTTTAAGAAGGATAGGGGATGCTCCTGTAATATATAGCGAGGACGAAGCGAAACGCTCTGAAGAAGAGATCACTAAGGCGGTGCATAATATGGGATATATGGCGGCAACCGTGAAGCGTTCGACCAAAATAAAAAAGAAAAAGATTAAGCTGTATTATGATGTAACGGCAGGCAAACCTTACGTTGTTCAATCTATCAAATATGATATTTATGATCCTAAAATAGCCTCTCTTCTCAAACAGGATTCTGCCAGAAGCTTGCTGAAGGAAGGAATGTATTTGGATGTGAATGTATTGGATGCGGACAGGCAACGCATCACGAATAAGTTGCTTCGGAATGGCTACTATAAATTTAATAAGGATTATATCGGATATACGGCCGATACGGTTCGTAATACTTATAATGTAGATTTGACTCAACATTTGCAGATGTATAAAGTGCATGCGAGTGATTCGGCAAGGGCACATCAGCAATATTGGATCAATAAGATTAATTTTATTACGGATTATGACGTTTTGCAGTCTTCTGCTTTGAGTAGTGTGGATATTAATGATTCGGTTCATTATAAGGGATATCCGATTTACTATAAGGATAAGCTCTATTTACGTCCTAAAGTGCTTACGGATAACCTCCGGTTTGCTTCCGGCGATTTGTTTAATGAGCGTGATGTGCAACAAACCTATTCCAGTTTCGGGCGTTTGTCTGCATTGAAATATACGAATATCCGTTTTATCGAGACTCAAGTTGGAGATTCAACAATGCTCGATTGTTATGTGATGTTGACTAAGAGCAAACATAAATCGGTATCTTTCGAGGTAGAGGGAACCAATTCTGCCGGTGACTTGGGGGCGGCGGCTTCCGTTTCTTTCCAGAATATGAATCTCTTTCGCGGATCGGAAACGTTTATGATAAAATTCCGTGGAGCGTATGAGGTTATTTCCGGGCTTCAAGCTGGTTATTCAAATAATAACTATACGGAGTATGGGGTGGAAACGAGTATCAACTTTCCTAATTTCCTGTTCCCATTCATTTCCTCTGATTTTAAACGGAAAATCAGGGCTACAACAGAGTTTGGTTTACAGTATAATTATCAGTTGCGACCGGAGTTCTTGCGCACGATGGCTTCTGCTAACTGGAGTTACAAGTGGACGCAGCGTCAGAAGATACAACACCGTATTGATTTGATAAATATTGCTTTCCTTTATTTGCCCCGTATCTCTGAAAGGTTTAAGGAAGACTATATAAATAAGGGACAGAACCATATATTCCAGTATAATTATCAGGATCGGCTGATTATAAATATGGGATATAGCTATAATTATAATAGTGTAGGAGGATCGATTATCAATAATACGATTGTTTCTAATTCATATTCCATCCGTTTTAATTTCGAATCGGCGGGAAATGTAATGTATGCTCTGTCAAAGGCTGCAAACATCCGGAAGAACAGTGATGGTGAATATGCTATTCTAGGGATTCCATATGCTCAATATCTGAAGGGAGAGTTTGATTTTGCTAAGAATATCAGAATTGATTATCGTAACTCTTTTGCGTTTCATGCCGGTGTGGGAATAGCTGTACCTTATGGAAATGCGAAGACTATTCCGTTTGAGAAACAATATTTCTCCGGTGGAGCCAATAGTGTCCGCGGATGGAGTGTTCGCGATTTGGGACCGGGCTCTTTTGCAGGAAATGGGAATTTGCTCGATCAATCCGGAGATATTAAACTGGATGCCAGTATTGAATACCGAAGCAAGTTATTCTGGAAGTTTCAGGGGGCGGTATTTATTGATGCCGGTAATATCTGGACCATCCGGAGTTATGCCAATCAACCTGGAGGGGTTTTCAAGTTTGATAAGTTTTATAAGCAAATAGCAGTGGCCTACGGATTGGGTCTTCGCTTGGATTTAGATTTCTTTATTCTGCGCTTTGACGGAGGTATGAAAGCTGTCAACCCCGCCTATGAAACGAGGAAAGAGCATTTCCCCATCATCCATCCTAAATTCAGTCGTGACTTTGCTTTCCATTTTGCTGTGGGATATCCTTTCTAATCAGCCATTTATTATTTACTCTTACTAACTCGAGCGTATCTTGCAGGGAACTTACGTATTCCATTTTTCCTCCGATAGGATGAATGACGAATGCATTTTTGATTTGGCAGACAACTGACGCTTCTTCTAAATTAGCATCTACCTCACTTGAAATAACAGAAACTTTTGCAGCGCCTCGTGTCTTGAGTTGCTCCAGATGGGGTTGACCGACATTGGATGCCAAGAAACTAAGATAAGATTGGGAAGAAGGCGTGCTCCATTCTTTGGCGACCGGATAATTGAAATTATAAAAGGCTTCGCAGAAATCAATGGCTGTCTGTTCTATTTGAGTTTGAGGAGTTTGTTGCTGACAAGATAGGCAGGTGAAGATTAGAACAGAATAGATAAGTGTATGTAGTTTATTCATAGTACAAAAGATTCTTGATAGAAGAAGATAAGATTGAAAAAGGAGATGAAACTCCCGTATGATGTTTCATCTCCTTCGTATTTGTTTTTATTTTTAGCGGGCGGCAAACATAAGATTGCTCATTGTAGCCTGGCGTGCTGCCAGCATGCCTTGAGCATCCAACGTTACATTCATCTTTTCGCCATTTGGCAAGAACAAATCAGCAGTGCCATCATTGTTCATTTTTACTAATTCAGCGCTTTCACCGTTTGCAACGACATTCCATGTATTGGCTTCTTTGTTGTAGATCAGGTCCATTGAAGCAGTTTCGCCCTCTTTAGTAATGGAATATCCATTCTCAAGAGTTTTCACCATGTAGTTGCCGTTTTCTCCTTTTACTTTCTTTACATCACCTACATTAGCCATCGGATTGGAGCCACTCCAGAATTCGATTGAGTTGATAACTAAAGCATCAGCCAAGTAAGCTACACCATAAACTGGAATAATGTTGAAAGCAAGGAATACGAGTTCGTTTACAAACTTGTTTCCAACTGATTGATTCCAGGAAGACAGGCGGTTGAATAAACCGAATGATCCTACACAAGAACTGAATAATAAGCTACCGCTAAGTACTACTGCGACTAAAGTCAGTTTCCCTTTTTTCATGTTAAAATGTTTTTGATTAATAAAAAATATTGATAATTTCTCTCTTATGTGTATGCAAATATAATATTTTTTAATTAATCGGGACTATTATTTCTAATTTTTGTATGCTCTTGACTTCCGCCGTGACAATTCGTTTCCTATGATATGGTCTATTGAAAATTTACCGGGACCGGCAATATACATCAATATAAATACGACCAAATAGATGAAAGCTAGCTCTTTAACTGCAAAAACGTCATTTGCATGAACTACAAAGAAGGCTACTATCATTGTGAAAATCATCGGGATCATTGCCAAGCGATACAGGAATCCGATGATAAATGCCATCGAACATACGAGTTCGCCAAAAATTGCTAATCCGAGAGATAGGGGACTTCCTATTCCAAGCGGATCAGGAAACACTGCTGACATCTCCTGGAAGTTACTCCATTTCTGGATACCATGGTTCATTAATAATATACCGAAGATGAGCCGGACAGCCAATAGCAACAAAGATACCTTCGTTGTATTCGATTTTGTGGGAAATAAAAAACTATAAATCATAAGTTGTTCTATTTTTAAGTTTATATCTATTTATATAAACATAAAAAATCTTGAATTTGTTCTTTATTGATAGCAAAATTTGTTTGGACCTTATTCCTTATTTAAAACATAATGGTCTGCAAGTTCTCCGGTTATTTCTTGTTTATCCATTGTTAGCTTGCGTAAATGATTTTCTCCCACTTTATAATAAGAAAGTTCTCCGCCTTCTTCTTTAAGAGTCAACAGATTGTCTTTTAAAATATATGTACCTTTCTCGTCAAATGAGCTGTCTCTATCGATATATACGGAATGGAGGCTGAATGTTTTGTCCGGATTTAATGTCAGGGTTATTTCAATGCCCGGACAATCGGCAGCAGGGAAAACTCCTTTATAAGTCCCTTCGTAATCAAGTGAATTTTCCGCATTATGGATATCGGTTGCTTCGATTGAGGTGCTGTCTGTACCGGCACTCTTGTTTGTTTTCGCGCTATTGTTGCAGGCTGCCAAAAGGGCACATGAACATACTAAAATGAAAAATTTCTTCATAATTATTGCTTCTATTAGTTAGTCTAATTGAGTATATTGGACGTAAAGGTATAAATTTAAAATGGAATCTTTATAGTAAAAAGAAACGAACAACTTTATTTATGAATAAATAAACTTTGTATCTTTGCGGAAAATTCTAAAGAGATGGCACAACATACTTATGACAATGAAACTGTTCAGGAATTATTGAACTGGGCAAAAAAGATGATTGAGACAAAGAATTATCCAACAGAAAGATATCAGGTCAATAAATGTACTACCATTATTGATGGTAAATCGTATTTGGAATCTTTGATTGCAATGATTTCGAGAAACTGGGAGAATCCGACTTTTCATCCTACTATTGAGCAATTATGGGAGTTTAGGGAAAAGTGGGAAAATAAAGAAGCATAGTAAATTGCGATTCAATGTTGAATGATAAATCATTTATGAATATGAAAATGCACTCTTATCTGACATGATTAGAGTGCATTTTTATTTATTAGTTTGATATTTATCAGCTTCCTAGAAAGGCAGCCACCTTTTCTTCTTTTTTAGGGATGTTTTTTCTTCTTCTCCGCTTTGGCTATAGACATCTGCAAACGTCTTTTTCTCTTTGATCATTTCGTAAATGACTCCCCAGTCCGGCAAACCACCCAGGTTTCGGTCGTCAATGAACATATCGGCTTTCAACTTTCGAGAGAATCCCTGATGGTCTTTCTGCTCTTCAGGATAGTCCTTATTAACGGCATAAAATTCTAAACCTCTGGCTTTACACCATTCGACAGCTTCGTCCAAAAGTGCTCCTTCACGCACACTCCATAGTATTAAACGATGCTTTTCTTGTTGCAATAACTTCAATGTGTCAATAGCGAATGGAATCTCTTCACCAATGCGTGGATAACGATGTTCTACAATCGTTCCGTCAAAATCAACAGCTATAATCATAGTTTTTAATTACCTAATTTGGAACAAAGATACGGACAGTAAGCCAAAAAAACGTATCTTTGTCTCAAATTAACATTTTAATAAAAATATAAATACATGAACAATTCCCCTCAGCGTGCTGCTAAAGGCTTTACGAGAGCATTTTGGGTCAGCAACACAGTCGAACTGTTTGAGCGTATGGCATATTATGCCGTTTTTATCGTTCTCACTATTTATCTATCTTCCATTTTAGGTTTTAATGATTTCGAAGCAAGTATGATTTCCGGGCTTTTTTCCGGTGGATTGTATCTGCTTCCTATTTTTTCCGGTGCGTATGCTGACAAGATCGGTTTCCGGAAATCAATGATTATAGCATTTTCCTTATTATCCATCGGATATTTAGGGTTGGGTGTACTGCCCACTTTGCTGGAAGCTGTCGGTTTGGTTAGCTATGGTGCCACTACTCAATTTAATGGTTTGCCTGATAGCTATACCCGGTGGATTATCGTGCCGGTTTTGTTTGTACTTATGGTGGGAGGTTCTTTCATTAAGTCCATTATCTCTGCTTCTGTGGCTAAAGAAACAACGGAAGCAACTCGTGCCCGTGGTTATTCCATATTTTATATGATGGTAAATGTGGGGGCTTTCACCGGTAAAACGATTATCGATCCTTTGCGTAATGTCATTGGTGAGCAAGCGTATATCTATATTAATTATTTCTCCGGTGCGATGACAATAGTTGCTTTACTTGCTGTTATTCTTCTTTATAAATCGACGCATACGGCAGGTGAAGGAAAAAGCCTCCATGAGATTGGACAGGGATTTATGCGAATCATCACAAACTGGCGTTTATTGATTCTTATTTTGATTGTTACTGGTTTCTGGATGGTGCAGCAGCAGCTTTATGCCACTATGCCTAAATATGTGATTCGTATGGCTGGCGAGACGGCAAAACCGGGTTGGATTGCCAATGTGAATCCGTTTGTGGTGGTTTGTTGCGTTAGTTTTATCACCCGTTTGATGGCCAAACGCAGTGCGATTACTTCGATGAATGTGGGAATGTTTTTGATTCCTATTTCGGCATTACTGATGGCATGTGGAAATCTGCTGGGTAATGATCTTATTACAGGCATGAGTAATATTACTCTGATGATGATTGCGGGTATAGTTGTACAGGCGCTTGCCGAATGTTTCATTTCACCGCGTTATCTGGAATATTTCTCTTTACAGGCTCCTAAAGGAGAAGAAGGAATGTATTTAGGATTCAGTCATTTGCATTCATTCCTTTCCTCCATTTTCGGTTTTGGTCTGGCGGGAATTCTGCTCACTAAATATTGTCCGGATCCGGCTTTGTTCGAGACGAGGGAAGCATGGGAGGCAGCTAGTGGAAATGCCCATTATATATGGTATTACTTTGCTGCTATAGGTCTGATTGCCGCTGTAGCGCTACTATTATTTGCAAAAATCACCGAATCCATCGACAAAAAGAAGGAAGCTTCTCGGTAATTCTCTGCTTTTTTATGTATATTTGCCGTCACTTTGCTGTAAAAGTTGACGGCATTTTGCATTTTAATAAAGAGGATAAAACATGAAAGTAAAATTTATAAGCCTGGCGAGTGGCAGTAGTGGGAACTGTTATTATCTGGGCACTGAAACCTATGGGATACTGATAGATGCCGGAATCGGCATACGTACTATCAAAAAATCACTGAAAGATTATAATATCTTGATGGATAGTATTCGTGCGGTATTTATAACGCACGATCATGCCGACCATATTAAAGCAGTGGGTAATCTGGGAGAAAAAATGAATATTCCTGTTTATACAACTGCACGTATTCATGCTGGAATCAATCGTAGCTATTGTATGACGGAGAAACTTAGCTCGTCAGTTCGGTATCTGGAAAAGCAAGAGCCTATGACGCTGGAAGATTTTCACATCGAATCTTTTGAAGTGCCACATGATGGAACGGACAATGTGGGATATTGCATTGAAATTGATGGCAAAGTCTTTTCTTTCTTAACCGACCTTGGAGAAATTACTCCTACAGCTGCTTATTATATCAGTAAAGCCCATTATCTGATACTTGAAGCTAACTATGATGAGGAAATGCTCAAAATGGGCCCTTATCCTCAATATCTGAAGGAACGGATTGCAAGTAAAACCGGACACATGAGTAACTCTGATACTGCAGAGTTTCTGGCGGAAAATATCACTGAACATTTGCGATATATCTGGTTATGCCATTTAAGTAAAGACAATAATCACCCGGAGTTGGCTTATAAAACGGTGGAGTGGAAATTAAAGAACAAAGGTGTTATTGTAGGCAAAGATGTGCAACTGCTTGCTTTAAAGCGAAATACGCCTTCCGAGCTTTATGTGTTCGAATAAAGACGAAAAAAAGATAGTAAAAAAGCTGCATGATTGTTTGGTCAAATAAAATAAAAGACCTACTTTTGCAACCGCAAACGAGGAATTAAGCACTCTTAGCTCAGTTGGTAGAGCAACTGACTCTTAATCAGTGGGTCCAGGGTTCGAATCCCTGAGGGTGTACAAA
>NZ_JBCGVL010000013.1:0-76003 GCF_047310725.1 Bacteroides sp. 90-K9/2 | reverse complement strand
GCACTCTTAGCTCAGTTGGTAGAGCAACTGACTCTTAATCAGTGGGTCCAGGGTTCGAATCCCTGAGGGTGTACAAAGATTATTAAAAGGAGAACTTAAAAAGTTCTCCTTTTTTGTTTTGTTGAGAGTCTTTTGTTGTTACAGTTCAGTTGTGGGAATAAAAAATGGGACAGTCCGAAAAAATACCGCTACTCAAAGCTATATTCGGCTTTGGGCAGCGGTATTTTTATAGTGTAACTACTGTCTGTTAGAACTTGAAGAAGTTCTTGGCATTGTTGTAGCTGATATCTTCAATCATTTGGTTTACACGATCCATTTCAGATGCCGGAATTTCTCCGTTTTCTACGTCGCGTCCTACCAGGTTACACAATGTACGGCGGAAATATTCATGACGCGGGTAGGATAGGAAGGAACGAGAGTCTGTCAACATACCTACGAAGCGGCTCAAAAGACCGAGTACTGACAAAGCATTCATTTGTTTTTCCATACCATCTTTTTGGTCAAGGAACCACCATCCGGAACCAAATTGGATTTTTCCCGGGATAGAACCATCCTGGAAGTTACCCAGCATTGTTGCAATCACTTCGTTAGCGCATGGGTTCAAGTTGTAGAGGATTGTTTTAGTCAATTTGCCATTAGTGTTCAGGCGATCAAGGAATTTAGCCATTGCTTTGGCAGTTGTGAATTCACCGATAGAATCGAAACCTGTATCAGCACCCAGTAATTTAAACATCTTCGTGTTATTGTTACGAATAGCGCCGTAATGGAATTGTTGGGTCCATCCTTTTTCCCAGTCCATTTCACCGAAGATCACAAGCATTGCCGATTTGAATTTCAGAATTTCTTCCTTGGTCAATTCTGCACCACCATATACCTTATTAAAGATGGCTTTGATTTCAGCATCTGTGTAATCTTCTGCGTAGAATTCTTCAATACCATGGTCAGACAGACGGCAGCCTTGTTCTGCGAAGAAGTCATGACGTTTGCGCAAAGCAGCGATCATGTCATCAAAGTTAGAGATGGTAACACCGCTTACCTCTGCCAGTTTTTCTACATAACTGCGGAAATCTGCAGGAACTTCTACAGCCATAGCCTTATCAGGACGCCATGTTGGTAACATCTTGATTTCAAATCCGCTTTCGCGTGTTTTGATATGATATTCCAATGAATCGATAGGATCATCCGTTGTGCAAACAGTTTCTACATGATAACGACGCATCATTCCACGAGCTGAATATTCGGGTTGAGCCAGTTTCTCGTTACATTCATCGTAAATTTCACGTGCGGTTTGTGGATTCAATATTTTATTGATACCAAATGCAGTTTTCAGTTCGAGATGAGTCCAGTGGTATAATGGATTGCGGAAAGTGTAAGGTACTGTTTCCGCCCATTTTTCAAATTTTTCCCAGTCTGTAGTATCTTTTCCCGTACAGAAACGTTCGTCTACACCGTTTGTACGCATTGCACGCCATTTGTAGTGGTCACCGCCCAGCCAGATTTCAGTCAGTGATTTAAACTTGTAGTCGTCAGCTACCATTTGAGGGATAAGGTGACAGTGATAGTCGATAATCGGCATTTTAGCCGCATGCTCGTGATACAACTTTTGCGCAGTTTCTGTTTGCAGCAAGAAGTTTTCGTCCATAAAGTTCTTCATTATTACTGTGTTTTAAGTATATAAAATTATTACTTTCTGTATTTATACCTATATAGTATTGATTTTAAAGCTAATAGGCGTAAATCTCGTTTTAGTTTTATTAACCGTTATCGAACACAAAAATAGAAAATTTACTTGGAGTAACAAAATAATTCGTATATTTGCAGCGATTATTTATAATATTTAAGTTTTAGCACTATGGAGGACCAGAACTATACCATTAAAGACATTGCCCGTATGGCCGGTGTTTCCGCCGGAACGGTTGACAGGGTGTTGCACAATCGCGGTGACGTGTCTCCCAAAAGCAAAGCCAAAGTACAAAAGGTGTTGGATGAGATTCATTATCAGCCCAATGTGTTTGCTATCGGTTTGGCTGCTAAAAAGAAATATTCTTTCCTCTGTTTGATACCTTATTATATAGAGCATGATTATTGGCATTCGGTAGTAGGGGGGATTGAGCGTGCCCGGCAAGAGTTGCGTCCTTTTAATGTGAGTATAGATTATCTGTGCTATCACCATGGGGATGAGAAGAGTTATCAGGAAGCCTGCCTTTCCATAAAAGAAAAGAATGTGGATGCGGTATTGATTTCTCCGAATTTTCGGGAAGAGACACTGGCGCTGACAGCCTATTTACAGGAAAATAAGATTGCTTATGCTTTTGTCGATTTCAATATGGAAGAAGCGAAAGCATTGACATATATCGGGCAGGATTCATATAAGAGCGGATATATCGCAGCGAAAATATTGATGCGCAATTATTCGGCAGGAGAAGGCCAGGAGTTGGTTTTGTTTTTAAGTAACAATAAAGATAATCCGGCTGAAATACAGATGCAACGTCGCTTGAACGGTTTTATGAGTTACATTGCCGAAGAATATAATAACTTGGTAATCCACGAGGTAGTACTCAATAAATCCGATCAGGAAAGTAACCAACAGACATTAGATGAGTTTTTTGAGGCACATCCAAAGGCTTTACTGGGAGTTGTATTTAATTCCAGAGTGTATCAGTTGGGAGAGTATCTTCGCCATGCGGGACGTAGCATGAAAGGATTGATAGGATATGACCTTCTGAAAGCAAACGTAGATTTATTAAAATCCGGTGATGTGCATTATTTAATCGGGCAACGTCCGGGTTTGCAAGGATATTGCGGGGTGAAGGCGTTGTGCGACCATGTCGTGTTTAAGAAGTCTGTTGAACCTGTAAAATATATGCCTATTGATATCCTGATAAAGGAAAACATTGATTTTTATTTTGAATTTGTATAATATCAACTTTATAAATTACAACTAACATGAAAGCGTTAAACAAAGAAACTGCTCCTAAAACACAACGTCCGGAGCGTATTATCCAATTTGGCGAAGGTAACTTTTTGCGTGCATTTGTAGATTGGATTATTTATAACATGAACCAGAAAGCTGATTTCAACAGCAGTGTAGTAGTGGTTCAACCGATTGATAAAGGGATGGTCGATATGCTGAATGCACAAGATGATCTTTATCATGTAAACCTTCAAGGATTGGATAAAGGAGAGGCGGTTAACAGCTTGACAATGATTGATGTAATCAGCCGCGCTTTAAACCCATATACTCAAAATGACGAGTTTATGAAGTTGGCAGAGCAACCTGAAATGCGTTTTGTTATTTCAAACACTACAGAGGCTGGTATTGCTTTTGATCCGGCTTGTAAACTTGAAGATGCTCCTGCTTCATCTTATCCGGGTAAGCTGACTCAATTACTGTATCATCGTTTTAAAACATTCAATGGTGATAAGACAAAAGGTTTGATTATTTTCCCTTGCGAGCTTATTTTCCTGAATGGTCATAAGTTGAAAGAAACAATTTATCAATATATTGAATTGTGGAACCTGGGAAACGAGTTTAAAACTTGGTTTGAAGAAGCTTGTGGTGTATATGCAACATTGGTAGACCGCATTGTTCCGGGATTCCCACGCAAGGATATTGCTGCTATCAAAGAAAAACTGCAATATGATGATAATCTGGTTGTTCAGGCTGAAGTTTTCCATTTGTGGGTGATTGAAGCTCCGCAGGAAGTTGCAAAAGAGTTCCCGGCTGACAAGGCAGGCTTGAATGTATTGTTTGTACCGTCAGAAGCTCCTTATCACGAACGTAAGGTTACTTTGTTGAATGGTCCGCATACTGTTCTTTCTCCGGTTGCTTATCTCTCGGGAGTGAATATTGTGCGTGATGCTTGCCAGCACGAAGTGATTGGTAAATATATCCACAAAGTAATGTTTGACGAACTGATGGAAACTTTGAACTTGCCGAAGGATGAGTTGGAGAAATTTGCAAATGATGTATTGGAACGCTTCAACAATCCGTTCGTGGATCATGCAGTAACCAGCATCATGCTGAATTCTTTCCCTAAATACGAAACTCGTGATTTGCCGGGATTGAAGACTTATCTGGAACGTAAAGGTGAACTTCCTAAAGGACTGGTGCTTGGTTTAGCTGCTATCATTACTTATTATAAAGGTGGTGTACGTGCTGATGGTGCTGAAATTGTTCCGAATGATGCTCCTGAAATCATGAACCTGCTGAAAGAACTTTGGGCAACAGGTTGCACAAAGAAAGTTGCCGAAGGTGTTCTGGCTGCAGATTTTATCTGGGGAGAAGATTTGAATAAGATCCCGGGATTGACAGAAGCCGTAAAAGCTGATTTGGATTCTATCCAGGAAAAAGGAATGCTTGAAACTGTGAAAGGTATTCTGTAATTAGAAGACTAAATAAAAAATAGCGCCACTTGTTCAGAGAACAGTGGCGCTATTTTTTATTATCAGTTATTTATAGTTCTTGTTCAGCCGTATGCAAAATAAATGTAGTAGCTCCAATTGTCACAATAGCGCCATCTTCAATACGTACACGGTCTTTATCTCCCAGAATTTCATTCATAAGGAAAGTGCCTGTGAGGCTAGGAGCATCTCGTAATGTGTAGACTAGCTTTCCTTGCTTATTACGCTTTATATTAATGATGCAATGGCGTCGATCCATGCTCATATCACCGCTTTCAATGGGAGTATTAATGTTTGTTCCTACGCAACGGCGGCCTATGACATTGTCACCTTCCTGCAAGGGAAGTAACTGTTTAAAACCAAATACATTTTCGATTACAGTGATATATCCGAACTCTTCTTTATGAGATTCAGCTTCTTCTTCCAGGTTTTCTTCCTTTCTAAGAGCCTTAACTTTACTTTTTCCTAGCCGGATACTGAATTGCTTGCCACAATGTTCGCATTCAAATACCAGTGATTGGCCTTCACTATACTTGGTTTCATCAAAATAAAGATAATTCTCACATTTAGGACAAAGAACTCGTTTCATGCTTTTTAAAAGGGATTTTTATTTAGCCAGTAACCAGGCATTCTTATAAGTTTCGTTTTTTCTTAGCTCAAGTAATTGCTTGGTCGCTTCATCACGGTTGTTGAATGAACTGATACTGACACGTACTTTGCCATCAGTGTTCAGAGCTTTTGCATCTGTAAATCCTTTTGATTTTAATTGGTTCGCAATAACTTCTGCATCTTTCAAGCTGATTCCTCCTGCCACTATGATATGAAAAGGATGATTTACACTTTCTTGAGATTTCACTGCAGGAGCAGGAGCCGCTGTTTCCTGTTTTACCACTTTCACTTCTCTTACTGCGATCGGTTTGGAAGTCTTAGCTTTATCCGTTGTATGCTTTTTAGCAGAAGAAGTTTTGGTTGAAGCGGAAGAAGCAGAAAGCTTCTTTGCTTGTTGCGCAGCATCGTTCTTAACATAAACAGGAGTTACTGCAACCGATTGCTTTTCTATTTGCTCAAAAAGCTCGCTGGGCAATAACTGTGCATAATTGTTCTTTTGAACGTCGGTATTCTCTACCGGAGTTGAAAAGGCAAAGAACAGTACGATGGCAGCAATCATTGCTGCAGCATTGCGGAGATACGCGCGGTTGATACTAATTTCAAAAGTCTTCTTTTCCTTTTCCTGATAAGTCGGTACCAATACTTTTTCTTTCTGTTGCAGAGCCGAAAGTTCATGTATTTCAAAAGAGTCGAGACCATATAATGAAGGAGTTGTTATCTTATAATCATAAGGAACGAACTCGTAGTTACCATAAATATTATAATGAATCTCGCCTATATTATCCAGATGGGCTTTCCCTTCTTCATGAAGGAGACCGATAAATTCGTTTACTTCTTTTTCTACTATACGGCTGGCGTCAGCAAAACTTGTGTCGTATACTGACATATAAGATTGCACCAATATGCCGTCATTTAGTTTTAATTGAGGATTAAAACCGATTGTACGGGTAGGAGGTAAAAATATATTTTCTTCCTTTACGCGGGTTGCGGGCGAATAATGCGCTACAAAACCACCAAATCCCGGAACAATGACGCAGTCGTTTTCCAGTAGTAAAGTCTCTATATGTTGTGCCAATTCAATCATGTCTGCAAAATTAAGAGATAAATTGAATATATCCCAGAAAACTTCGAAAAATTCACTACTTTTGCATCGTTTTATTTATCACTATCAATAATGAACTATATACAGACAGAAATAGACGGAGTATGGCTGATTGAGCCTAGAGTTTTCTCCGATGAACGGGGCTATTTTATGGAAGCCTATAAGAAAGAAGAGTTTGAAGCCAATATTGGTCCCGTAAACTTTATACAGGACAACGAGTCGAAATCGTCTTTTGGTGTATTGCGCGGATTGCACTATCAAAAAGGAGAACATAGTCAGGCGAAATTGGTTCGTGTTCTTAAAGGAGAAGTGCTGGACGTTGCCGTTGATTTGCGTAAATCATCGCCTACGTTTGGAAAGCATGTTTGTGTATTGCTTAGTGAAGAAAACAAGAGACAATTTTTTATTCCCCGCGGTTTTGCTCATGGATTTGCAGTTTTGAGTGAAGAAGCTGTTTTTACATATAAGGTAGATAACAAGTATGCTCCGCAGGCAGAAGCCTCTATTTTATATAATGACGAAACATTGGGGATCGACTGGCCGTTGGCAGAGTCGCAAATGTTACTATCTGCGAAAGACAGAGAGGGAACTGCTTTCAAAGACGCCGTTTATTTTGAATGAATTTCTAAACAAACAATAGATTAAGTATGAAAATTGCAATCGTGGGAACAGGGTATGTGGGGCTGGTGTCAGGCACATGTTTTGCCGAAATTGGCGTGAATGTAACGTGCGTAGACACGAACAAAGAGAAAATTGAATCTTTGCAAAAGGGGAACATCCCAATTTATGAAAATGGATTGGAAGAGATGGTACTCCGTAATATGAAGGCAAAGCGATTGAAGTTTACTACCTCATTGGAAAGTTGTTTGGATGAAGTGGAAGTTATATTCAGTGCAGTTGGGACTCCTCCGGATGAAGATGGCAGCGCTGATTTGAAATACGTATTGGAGGTGGCCCGTACCATTGGTCGCAACATGAAACAGTATAAATTGGTAGTTACCAAAAGCACCGTTCCGGTAGGCACTGCCAGTAAGGTTCGTGCGGTTATTCAGGAAGAACTGGATAAGAGAGGCGTGAAGGTTGATTTTGATGTGGCTTCTAATCCGGAATTCCTTAAAGAAGGAAATGCTATCAGTGACTTTATGAGCCCGGACCGCGTGGTAGTGGGAGTGGAGTCGGCACGTGCGGAGAAATTGATGTCCAAACTATATAAACCATTCTTATTGAATAATTTCCGTGTGATTTTCATGGATATTCCGTCTGCGGAAATGACTAAATATGCGGCAAATTCGATGCTGGCAACCCGTATAAGCTTTATGAATGATATTGCAAACTTGTGCGAGATTGTTGGTGCGGATGTGAATATGGTGCGTAGCGGAATAGGTTCGGATACCCGTATCGGACGTAAGTTTCTGTATCCGGGCATCGGATATGGTGGTTCTTGTTTCCCAAAAGATGTGAAGGCATTGATTAAAACGGCAGAACAGAATGGTTATACCATGCGGGTACTTACAGCTGTGGAAGAAGTGAATGAGAACCAAAAAAGCGTCTTGTTCGAAAAGCTAGTGAAGCAGTTTAATGGTGATTTGCAAGGTAAGACAGTTGCTTTGTGGGGATTGGCATTTAAACCGGAAACGGATGATATGCGTGAGGCTCCGGCATTAGTCCTGATTGATAGATTGCTCAAAGCTGGTTGTAAAGTACGTGCATACGATCCGGCTGCCACGCAAGAATGTAAGCGTAGGATTGGCGACACCATCTATTATGCTTGCGATATGTACGATGCCGTACTGGATGCTGATGTGTTGATGCTGGTTACCGAATGGAAAGAATTCCGTCTGCCTTCATGGGCCGTTATCAAGAAAACGATGTCCCGGCAGATTGTGTTGGACGGGCGTAATATATATGATAAAAAAGAGATGGAAGAACTCGGATTTATTTATCACTGTATTGGTAAATAAAAAAATAAGAGTATCTTTATACAAAACTAAAATAGATGATGAAAAATGTGGCTGTATCGTTAATGGCAATCTTTTTCGCGGCATGTAGCGGCAATAAGAATCCCCATTCTCTTCAACAAGAGAAGGAGGATCTTAGTGCAAAAGGGCTACTGCAGGGAATTTGGCTGGACGATGAAACGGAGAGCCCGTTGATGCGTGTAGAAGGAGATACGATCTACTATGCAGATGTGCAAAGTACTCCCATTGCATTTAAAATAATACGGGATACTCTTTATACTTATGGAAATGATACTACTTATTACAAGATTGATAAGCAGGCAGAACATATATTCTGGTTTCATTCCATAACGGATGATGTGATTAAGCTACATAAATCCGAAGATGCCAATGATTCAATCTATTTTGTCCGTCAGGAATTAGTAATTCCGGCATATACGGAAGTAACCAAACGTGATAGTGTGGTGACTTATAATGGCACTCGCTATCGTGCATACGTATATATTAATCCTTCTAAAATGAGAGTCATCAAGACGACTTATTCCGAAGACGGGATTAGCATGGATAATGTATACTATGATAATGTGATGCACATTTGTGTGTATGAAGGTAAAAAGAGCCTGTTTGCCAGCGATGTTACCAAACAGATGTTTGACAAAGTACTTCCTGTCGATTTTCTGGAGCAATCCATCCTGTCAGATACAAAGTTTGTGAAAGTAGACCGGAACGGTTTTCATTATCAGGCTGTCTTGGCCATTCCGGAAACTTCCATATATAGCATTGTAAATATGGAAGTAAGTTTTAAAGGAGATTTGACTATCATTTCATCCAAATAAAAAAAGCACCATACATTCAGATCGTATAGTGCCGGATTAAAAAGCCTTGCTTTAATTTTGTCTGGGGGGAGACGGACGGTTATTTCTCTTTCCTCCGTTATTATTATTCCTTTTTCCCCGGAAATCTTTTCTTTTGTAGTTGCCACCCTTGCCCTTGCTAAAAGAACGTGGCTTGTATTCCGGAGCTTCTCCCAATTCTTCAGGAATAGGAATTTTATAAATCTCTTTTTCCAGGAAGTTCTCAATACTTTTGAAGTTGCTTTGCTCTTTCTCGCTGATAAACGTAAGTGCTACACCATCGTTATTGGCACGTGCCGTACGTCCGATGCGGTGTACATAATCCTCGCTATCGTGAGGCACGTCGAAGTTGATAACCAGTCGAATATCATCAATGTCGATACCACGTGCAACGATATCCGTAGCTACCAATATATTGATTCGTCCGGCTTTAAACTCGTGCATAACAGTTTCCCGTTGAGCCTGTTCCAGATCCGAATGCATTTCCCCTACATTCAGTTTCATGGACTTCAAGGCCTTAGCCACTTCTTTGACTTTGATTTTGGAAGAAGCAAAGACGATCACACGCTCCGGAACTTCATCCATAAAAAGACTGCGTATAATTCCCAACTTTTGATTCTCGTAACAAACATATGCCGCCTGAATAATCTTTTCTGCAGGTTTAGAAACTGCAAGCTTTATCTCTGACGGATTATTTAAGATTGTGTTTGCCAATTGCTGAATCTTTGCAGGCATTGTTGCAGAAAACATGATTGTCTGTCGTTCCTTCGGCAGATATTTCGCAATTTGCATGATATCTTCATAAAATCCCATGTCGAGCATCCGGTCTGCTTCATCCAGAATAAAATAAGAAACCTTGGAAAGATCTACATATCCAAGGCTTAAATGGGCGATCAGACGTCCGGGAGTAGCAATAACAACATCAGCTCCTAAAGTGAGCCCTTTTTTCTGTTGTTCGAACAATACTCCATCATTTCCACCGTATACGGCAACACTCGATACCGGCATGAAATAAGAAAACCCTTCCATTTGCTGGTCAATCTGTTGGGCCAATTCCCGGGTAGGAGACATGATGACACAATTAATCGCATCTTCCGGATGTTTACCTTCAGATAATTTATTCAATACAGGCAGTAGAAATGCAGCCGTTTTACCTGTTCCTGTCTGTGCTACTGCGATCAAATCTTTACCCTCAAGTATGATTGGAATTGCCTGCTCCTGTATAGGCGTACATTCGTCAAATCGCATGGCATCAAGCGCCTCAAGCACATTTGCATTTAATTGTAGTTCGGAAAACTTCATTCTTTTATTTAATTTGTCAGCAAAGATAATCTATTTTTTTGTCTAATTACATATTCAAGTAAGAATCTTTGAATCCGAGGAAATAGAGCACCCCATCCAGTCCGATGGTGTTGATCGATTGCTTGGCATTTGCCACCACTTTAGGCTTTGCGTGGAAGGCAATTCCCAGTCCGGCAACCCCTAGCATAGGGAGGTCGTTAGCTCCGTCTCCTACAGCGATGGTCTGTGCAATATCCACCTTTTCCACTTGTGCAATGAGGCGGAGCAATTCAGCTTTCCGTTTTCCGTCTACTACATCTCCCAGGTAACGTCCGGTCAGTTTGCCATCAATAATTTCCAGTTCGTTGGCATAGACGTAATCTATACCGTATTTTTTTTGCAGGTATTGACCGAAATAAGTGAATCCTCCCGAAAGGATGGCGATTTTGTAACCGTACTTCTTCAATACATACATCAGCCGCTCTACACCCTCTGTGATAGGCAAGCTCTCGGCTATTTCCTGCATTACCGATTCGTCCAGCCCTTTCAATAGTGCTACACGGCGGGTAAAGCTCTCTGTAAAGTCTATTTCTCCACGCATGGCGCTTTCTGTGATGGCCTTTACTTCGTCGCCTACACCGGCACGGATAGCCAGTTCGTCAATCACCTCTGTTTCGATTAATGTAGAGTCCATATCAAAACAGATTAGACGGCGCATACGACGGTACATATTATCCTGTTGGAAAGAAAAGTCCATTTCCAGTTCGCTGGCCAACTTCATCAGCTTCTCCTGCATCGCAATGCGATCTTTCGGAGTACCTCTCACTGAAAACTCAATGCAAGCCCTGGTACGTGTATCTGCCTGACATTCATCCAACGGGATACGACCTGTCAGACGTTTAATAGCATCGATATTCATGCCCTGCTCGGCTAAGATGCTTGTAGCGGCAGAAATCTGTCGGGCGGAAAGCTTGCGTCCCAGAACCGTCAGGATATAACGGTTTTTCCCTTGCATACCTACCCAGTTTTCATATTGCTCGGTGGTGATAGGTTCAAACCGGATGGTCACTCCCAGAGAAGAAGCCTTGAACAACAGTTCCTTCATAATGAATCCGGAATGTCTTTCTTCACTCTTGAACAGGATACCCAGCGATAATGTATTATGAATATCTGCCTGGCCGATATCGAGAATCGTGGCATCATATTTGGCAAGGATTTCGGTCACGGAAGCAGTCAGTCCCGGGCGATCTTCGCCGGTAACTCGAATCAGAATCAATTCAGTATTTGATGGTTGCATAAAAAATAGACTTTAACTCTGCAAAAGTAGAGAAAAAAGTTCGTTTTTATGCTAAATAACATAAAAAGTTATACCCCAAAAGTGAGATTTTTGCTTATTTGCTTGGAAGTTAATTTAATATTTACTTACCTTTGCACCCGGTTTCAAAAATAAAGGCTCTGATAATCAGCGGATTCCTCTTCGCCTGATGCCTGAAAAGACAACGTTTCGGGAAGAAACCACTGTTTAAGGACAGGCCCGGATAGTATTAACTAAAACCTAATTACATGAAGCATGTAAAATGGATTTTTGTTGTATTACTGATTTGTTCCTTGACCGCTTTCGTTGAGAAAGACAAACCTACCGGAGGTTTGAGTGAGGGTGACGTAGCCCCTGATTTTAAAATCGAATCTACGTCTGACGGGCAACCCGCCTTTAAATTGGGAAATTTGAAAGGTAAATATGTGTTGCTAAGTTTTTGGGCAAGTTATGACGCGCAGTCCCGGATGCAAAATGTAAGTTTGAGCAATGCGCTTCGTTCTTCTCATAATGTGGAAATGGTTTCTATTTCATTTGACGAATATCAGTCAATATTTAAGGAAACCGTTCGTAAGGATCAAATAGTTACGCCCACTTGTTTCGTGGAAACAGAAGGCGAGGATTCCGGCTTATTTAAGAAGTACCGTTTAAACCGGGGATTCACAAACTATTTATTGGATGGAAATGGTGTAATTATAGCCAAAAACATCTCTGCTGCAGATCTTTCTGCTTATGTAAAAGAAGTCGGTTAACGATTTTAAGAATGTAAGGAGAAAGAGGGATTTTCCAAATCACCGTCAGGTGAAAATAATGGAGAATAGACAAAAGAGGAAATGGATACAACAAAAAAGTTCCGCCTGCACTTGCATTAGCAAGAATAGGCGGAACTTCTCTTTTATATTTTTCGTTTATCCGGTGCATCCAAAACACTAAGATCTTGTATCTTAAAATACTATTTCTTAAATGAAAAAGCCGTGGGTAAGGAATCAGAAAACTTACAGAAATTATCTGCCAAACAAAATATTTCAATAACTTTGCATTCTGTAAATATAGTGATAAAGGTTTGGTATGTGTTTATAATTAGACACTATAAATATGCTACTTTTATTGTTATTCTCCAAATAATCAAATAATTATAATTCGTCGAACTGACGTTATATACGAAAAGGTATGAAATCTAATGACTCCACCCTCTCTGCATGGGAAAAGATGCAACTTGACATGATTTACGATGACTTCGATGAAGATTTGTTTAAACGCCGTGTAGAGGCAAAAAACATCTTCAAGAAGTTCAATCAAACAACCGATGAACAACCCGAAGAGCGTAAGCAGCTGTTGAAAGAGCTATTTGGTAGTATTGGAGAAAATGTGTATATTGAGCCAAACTTTATTTGTGAGTTTGGTAAGAACATTTACATCGGCAATGACGTTTACATCAACTTCGGTGCTGTGTTACTTGATTGCTCACGTATCACCATCGGCAACCATGTTCTCATAGGTCCTAATGTAGGTATGTACAGTGCCAACCACAGTCTTGATCCCGAGGAGCGTGCTCTGGGAGCACTCATAGGCGGTCGCATCACCATTGGTGACAAGGTGTGGATAGCCGGCAATGTAAAAATCATGGCAGGTGTAACTATAGGCGAAGGAGCCGTCATCGGTTGTGGAAGCATTGTCACACATGATATTCCTCCCCGTACCCTTGCTGCAGGCAATCCTTGTCGTATCATCAAGCAAATAACCGAAGCGGACAAGGTTGGATTCGTGAAATAACGTTCATAAGAAGAAACTGAATGCACTAGATGATAAAGTAAAGGCACGAATCCGTGAAGACTGCGGAAGGCTTGCCTACCTTTTATTTAGGCGCCTTCTGGTACAAGAAGAATGCGATACCCGCATAGAGGATATTAGGAATCCAGACTGCAACGGCAGGCGGCACATTTCCGTTCACGGCAAAGGTGGAAGTAATCGTCTGGAACAGGATATAAGAGAAACTTAACCCTAATCCGATGCCCAGATGGAGTCCCATACCACCTTTTGTTTTTCGGGACGAAAGCGATACACCGATGATGGTAAGGATGAAAGAGGCGAACGACATAGCGATTCGTTTGTGATATTCAATCTCAAACTCCTTGATGTTGGCAAATCCTCTTCGTTTCTGTTTGGCGATATAATCGCTCAATTCGGGACTGGTCAGCATTTCCTGCTGATTTTTCATGATAAGAAAGTCAGAAGGTTCCATGTTGATGATAGAGTCTATTCGGTCTCCCTTAGTGATATTTTCCTTTAAACCATCCAGTTCGCGTACCATATAATCGTGGATCGTCCATTTATGAACGGTGGTGGTGTCGTAGGTAATCCGTCGTGCAGTTAAATGCGAAACTAATTTTTTATCCACAAATTTATCCAATGAAAAGCGGTTACCGGTTTTCATTGCGTTGTTATAGTTGTCGATATATGCAATCACTCCGCTATCCACTTCCAGCTGCACATTGCTTACCGAGTTTTGTTTCTTTGGTTTGATATACCGATCTTCAAAATTCAGACGCGTAACACTTCCTTTCGGAATCACATACGAACTTAGTGTGAAGGTGACCAATGCGATGATAGCGGCAGAAATCATATAAGGGCGCATCATCCTTTTAAAGCTCATGCCGGTGGAGAACATCGCGATAATTTCGGAGTTTTCTGCCAGTTTGGAGGTAAAGAAAATAACAGCAATGAATACGAACAATGGACTGAACAGATTGGAGAAATAGGGGATAAAGTTCATGTAGTATTCAAAGATGATTTTATCCCATGGAGCTTCATGCTCCATTAGTTTGTCCATCTTTTCGTTGAAGTCGAATACCACTGCAATAGAAATGATTAGTGCAATAGCAAATACGTATGTCCCCAAGAACTTCTTGATGATATACCAGTCCAGCCGTTTTATAAATCGATTGCTTTTCATTTCTTATAATCTAGTTGATACTCTTTTAACCATCATCGGCTTCCAGGTCGAGAAATCTCCGGCAATAATGTGCTTTCTTGCTTCCCCTGCCAGCCACAGATAGAATGCCAGATTGTGTATGGAAGCGATTTGCATAGCCAGTAGCTCTTGTGCATGGAAAAGATGGCGCAAATAAGCCTTGCTGTACAATGTATCCACGCAAGAGGCTCCGTCGGCTTCAATAGGAGAGAAGTCTGTTTCCCATTTTTTGTTCCGCATATTGATAATGCCATCTTTGGTGAACAACATGCCATTTCGTCCGTTTCTTGTAGGCATAACGCAGTCGAACATATCCACGCCGCGTTCTATTCCTTCAAGAATGTTGACAGGAGTTCCGACCCCCATCAGGTAACGGGGTTTGTCTTTGGGAAGTATTTCATTGACAATCTCGATCATTTCATACATCTTGTCTACCGGTTCACCTACCGCCAAACCGCCGATAGCATTCCCGTCAGCACCTTTGGACGCTACAAACTCTGCAGATTGCTTGCGCAGGTCAGGATAAACGCATCCCTGGACGATGGGGAAGAGAGACTGGTTGTAACCGTATTTAGGTTCTGTCTCATTAAAACGTTGTATACAACGGTCGAGCCACCTGTGGGTTAATCCTAATGACTTTTTGGCATACTCGTAATCCGAGTCGCCCGGAGGACATTCGTCAAAAGCCATCATAATATCCGCACCGATAGTCCGTTCAATGTCCATCACCTTCTCCGGAGTGAAGATGTGCTTGCTTCCGTCGATATGCGAACGAAATTCAGCTCCTTCTTCACGCAGCTTTCTGATTCCGGCTAATGAAAATACCTGAAAACCACCGCTGTCAGTCAGCATGGGGCGGTCGAAACCGTTAAAGCGGTGCAGTCCGCCTGCTTTCTCGATCACGTCCAATCCCGGACGCAAATAGAGGTGATAGGTATTACCCAGAATAATCTGTGCCTGAATGTCTTCTTTTAATTCGGTCAGATGTACTCCCTTCACAGTGCCCAGTGTGCCCACCGGCATGAAGATAGGTGTTTGTATCTGCCCGTGGTCTGTTGTTATCAGACCGGCACGGGCATTACTTTTAGTGTCTGTATATTGTAACTCAAATGTCATTCCTGGCTGGGTTTCTTAACAGATAAATCAATAGGATCCGTTACTTTTTCGTTGGTCAATGCAATAGCGAATACCTCTTTTATATCGTTTACATAGTGGAAAGTCAGTCCTTTCAAATAAATATCCTGAATTTCATCTATGTTCTTTTTGTTCTCGGCACTCATGATGATTTCCTTGATTCCGGCACGTTTGGCTGCCAATATCTTCTCCTTGATGCCACCCACAGGAAGCACTTTGCCGCGAAGAGTGATTTCTCCCGTCATGGCAATGTTGGCTTTCACTTTTCTTTGAGTCAGGGCAGAAGCCAGTGAAGTGGCCATCGTGATACCTGCTGATGGACCGTCTTTCGGAATAGCCCCTTCAGGAACGTGGATATGGATATTCCAGTTGTCAAAGATCTCTTCGTCCAGACTAAGGACAGAAGCATGCGCCTTGATATATTCAAGTGCCAGCATGGCAGATTCTTTCATCACATCTCCCAAGTTACCGGTCAATGTAAGACGTCCGCCCTTGCCGCGGCTCAAACTGGTTTCTACAAATAAGATTTCGCCTCCGACAGCTGTCCATGCCAATCCGGTGACTACACCTGCGTAATCATTTCCCTGATACTTGTCGCGTGTATATTCGGGTGCTCCGAGGAAATCATACAAATCTGTCGGTTTGATTTCCGTCTTAGCGAAATAACCGTCCGTAGCATATTGGCGAGCCGATTTGCGAAGAATCTTACCGATCTTCTTTTCCAGTTCGCGAACGCCGCTTTCACGGGTATATGACTCGATTATAGCTTCCAGCGTATCTTTAGGAAGCTTGATATCCGTTTTTTTGAGTCCGTTGGCTTCCAATTCTTTGGGTAGCAGATGCTTGCGGGCAATCTCGACTTTCTCTTCCGTGATATATCCGCTTACTTCAATCAATTCCATACGGTCCAGCAACGGACCGGGGATTGTGTTCAGGTTGTTGGCTGTTGCAATAAACAATACCTTGGAGAGATCGTAGTCTACATCTAGGAAGTTATCATGGAAAGAAGTATTCTGTTCCGGGTCGAGCACTTCCAGCAATGCAGAAGAAGGGTCCCCCTGACGGTCGGCACTGACCTTGTCTATTTCATCCAAGATGAAAACAGGATTGGAAGCACCGGCTTTTATCAAGCTCTTGATGATTCGTCCGGGCATAGCACCGATATAAGTCTTACGATGACCGCGAATCTCCGCTTCGTCATGCACACCACCTAAAGACATACGTACATATTTCCGTTTGAGCGCAGATGCGATGGATCTTCCAAGAGATGTTTTACCCACTCCTGGAGGGCCATACAAGCAGATAATCGGTGATTTCATATCACCTTTCAGCTTCAATACGGCTAAGTGTTCCAAAATACGTTCTTTTACTTTCTCCAGTCCGTAATGGTCTTTGTTCAACGTCTTTTCTGCGTTTTTAAGGTTCAGATTGTCAGTTGTATAAGTACCCCATGGGAGATTGAGCATCGTTTGCAGATAGTTGAGCTGTACGCTGTAATCCGGAGATTGCGGGTGAGTACGCTCCAGTTTGGCAAGTTCTTTCATGAACGTGTCTCTGACTTCTAAATTCCAGCGCATTCTTTCTGCCTTCTGGCGCATTTCCTCTATTTCCTGCTCTTGGCCGCCGCCACCCAGTTCATCCTGAATAGTCTTGATCTGCTGTTGCAGGAAGTATTCGCGTTGTTGCTGGTCGATATCTTCACGGGCACGCATTTGGATGGATGCCTTGATTTCTGCCAACTGCACTTCACGGTTCAGAATTTCCAGTAAGTGATAAGTGCGTTCACGCAATGAGTTGATGCTCAACAAGTCCATCTTCTCATCTTTCTTGAACGGCAGGTTTGAGCAGATGAAATTGACCAGGAACATTGGGTTGTTGATGTTTTTAATAGCAAACGACGAATCCTGATGCATCACATCTGACGATTTGATGTATCTCATTGTCAAGTCCTTGCAAGTTTCCACCAAGGCTTGAAACTCTTTATCATCTTTGCCTGGGACATCTTCCTCCAAAAGTTGTATTTCACCTTTCAGGTACGGATGAGTTTCGATGATGTTTGTCAGACTTAAACGTTTCATTCCCTGAAGAATGACAGTTGTTGTCTGATCGGGCATTTCCAATATCCGCACAATTCGTCCTACGGTACCGATATTGTGTAAATCCTCCAGTTTCGGATCTTCTGTATGTGCCGATCTCTGGCATACTACTGCAATATCTTTATGTTTCTTGTCGGCATCTCGTACGAGTTTCAGAGAAGACTTGCGGCCTACCGTGATCGGCAGGAATACTCCAGGAAACAACACCATATTACGTAAGGGGAGTACTGGAAGAATTTCACCAGATTTCACATTTACATCAAATGCTTGTTCATCGTTCCCATCATAGTCTGTGATTAGCGAGAAGCTGTTATCGCCTCCATCTTCCAATAAATATCTTTCTTTCATCTTTTCGTTTTAATTTAGTTTATGTCATACTGATATGCATAAATCGTTTGCAAAGTTAATTGATTCTCTCTAATAATAAAGCACTGCGCAGAATAAAAACACAAAAACAATGCCAAAATATCGGCTTATAAAGGGAGTATTCCATAATTATTATTTATTTTTGGCGATTTGCAATAAAATAATAGTATAAAACGGCTTTAAGATAAACGGATAAAATGTCGAATCCTTATTTTAAATTTAAGCAATTTACGGTATGGCATGATAAATGTGCCATGAAAGTCGGTACGGATGGAGTACTTCTGGGGGCTTGGACTCTCGTTGAGAGTGCGCACCGGATTCTGGACATTGGGACGGGAACTGGGTTGGTGGCTTTAATGTTGGCGCAACGCAGTTTGCCGGATGTAAATATTGTAGCGTTGGAAATAGACGAAGCGGCTGTCGGGCAAGCCAGGGAAAATATCATTCGTTCGCCTTGGAAGGAGCGGGTAGAAGTGGTGCAGGCTGATTTTAAGAAATACAGGTCTTCGGATAAATTCGACGTAATTGTTTCTAATCCTCCTTATTTTGTCGATTCGCTGGAATGTCCGGATCGTCAGAGAGCCGCGGCTCGTCACAATGATTCTTTGACTTATGAAGATTTGTTGGAAGGAGTAAGCGGATTATTGGCAGAAGACGGATTTTTCACAATGGTGATTCCGGCAGATGTAGCTGAACGGGTAAAAAAGATAGCTTATATGAGAAAGCTATATGCAGTCCGTCAACTGAATGTAATCACTAAGCCCGGCGGTATTCCGAAACGTGTTTTGATTACTTTTTCTTTTTCCAATCAAGAGTGTATTGTAGAAGAACTATTGACAGAACTGGCTCGTCATCAATATAGTGAGGAATATATGACGCTAACCCGGGATTATTATTTGAATATGTAAAAGGGTGACGCTATCCGGTAAAGATAGTGACGGTATATGACAGCGATACCGTCACTATCGCGAGCATATACCGTCACTCTTTCAAAGCTGGTTCAAATACGCTATTTTGAGATCTTTGTTTTGTTCCTTTCTAACTCATAATTCAAGAGAGTAATTTCTAGCTTTTGAACACTATTTTTTAGCAGTACTTTCTGAAGTTGCTCTCGAAGTGAAATTATTATTTTGTCTTTTGATAGTCTTAAATTCAATAAGCTGCTGCAATAACTAAACTACTCTCTTAAATTATTTGTTTTGTATATGCTTTATTTTAAATTCTTTCAGTGACTTTTCTATCTTTTGATAAAGGTCTGTCGTTTTTGTTGAGTATGTAGATAAAGAGCCCCTAGGCTCATCTGCAAATCTGAATAATTCATCTGCATCTGCATATATTGATACTAACTCATTATAAGCATCTTTACAATTTGAAGGATAATCATTTAGTTGTGGCATTATAGCCTCAATTGAATCTTTCTTTTGTTTGAGCCTCTTATAGGTGTCTGTTGTGATTATAAACTCCTGATGCTTCGCTAAGGCTTCATTGAAATCAGTACAATATTCTCCATTGTATTCATGATCATAAATCACTTTTCTCCAAGTATCACAATAATGAAGAGCTATTGCTTCACTTAAATCAGCTTCTTTCTCAATCATGGAAGCGGTATTAGAGAGCTTTGCTATATACTCCTTTTCTGAATTACATGAAGCCAAAACGATGGCTAGTATCGCACTCAAATAAAAAAACTTTTTCATCATATCGTTACTTTTGTTATACAATCAATTTATTGGAATCCTGTTTGTAATACTGTATTAGAGTATTACAAGGTTGATATTTTATATTCAAAAAAAACATCTATTTTATTACTTGAAGAATATCCAATGATACGCTTATTTGATTTTTCTGGAATTCTAAAATTCAGAAAGGGACTTTGTGAATGCGAATATAATGAAATGAAAATAACAACGAGCATCAGCAGAGTTTTCTTCATGTGTTTAAGTATTTTGTTTGTTATCGTTTTCTCTATAAACAATGTTTGTATTTCCGCTATAAAGTTAACGCAAAACATTGATAACGCCAATATAAAAGGGGAATAAAGTTAACAAAATAGATTTTTACTCTAAATTAAATAAGAAAATGAAGATAATGCTAGGAATCTGTTCAAAGATATTTCAAAGAATTGCCCTTTTTATTTGTCCCCAAACAGGGATAATTGCACTTATCCTATATATAATAAAAAGCCAATACTAATTGTACTGGCTTTATTTTGTGAATCTTGACTCGATTTTCTTCGTCGGGGTAGCGGGATTCGAACCCACGACCCCCTGCTCCCAAAGCAGGTGCGCTAACCGGACTGCGCTACACCCCGAAAAACTTTGAACTTAATAACCCTCTTTTTTGTAGTCGGGGTAGCGGGATTCGAACCCACGACCCCCTGCTCCCAAAGCAGGTGCGCTAACCGGACTGCGCTACACCCCGAAAACTTTGGGGTTATTATTTCCAAAAGCGGTGCAAAGATAGGGAGTATTTTTTAATTAACAATAGCTAAGCGAATGTTTTTTATTTATTATTTTTCAATACCTTGAATCTCATTGCTTTGCGGCTTCACTTTTTTTTCTTGGCAGAGATCAGAAGCATCATGGGGCGTCGTAGTTCATCTTTCATTCCCGGAATAGTATCCAACAACTTTTCGTCGGGTTGTGGCTCTATCAGTTCGCATATCTCAAATCCGGTTTGAAGGAGGCTGTTTATATAGGTAGTCAATGTTTTGTGGTATTTGACCACTTCTTCGCCCAGAAAGACTGCCGTGCGTTTACCTTCTGTAAAATAATGATCTACCGGCCAATGGATAGGATTCCCCTCCTGGTCGTAATGCCAATCCTGATTGCCGTAAGCTGTAAATATAGGATGCTCGACAGAAAAGACAAAAGCCCCTCCCGGAGTTAAGCAATGATTAATTTTCCGGCATATATCTATAAAAGATTCGAGGTAATGGAAAGCTAATGAGCTGATAACTATATCATAAGAATCCGGCTGAAAATCAAAGTCCTCAATAGCCATACATTGATATCCAATGAGTGGAGACAGGTTTCTTTTCCGGGCTTCTTCGAGCATTTTTTCAGAAATATCAATTCCGGTAACGTGTGTCGCTCCATGTTCTATTGCATAAATGCAATGCCATCCGAATCCGCAGCCTAAATCCAACACCCTTTTTCCTGCAAAATTGGGGAGCATTTTCTGTAATACGTGCCATTCTCCAGCACCTTTCAAACCTTCCACCGAACGGGACATTTGCGAATATTGACTAAAGAAGCGATTATTATCGTATTTGTTTTCTTTCATAATTTATTAAGAGGATAAGTGGAATGAAAGTACAAATATAAGATTTAGTTTGTATATGACGGAAAAGATATACATAAATAATCTGCGGGTATGAACCATCTTTTGCTGTTTTCTGTTCTCTAAATAAGAAATTTAAAATGAAAAGTCTTATGAAAACAAAAAAACAAAACGAAGCAAGTGAAAAAGAAGTGCACTTGTTAGAGCAAAAAGGATATGAAAGAATGGTGAATGAGATTGTCCCCGTACAACAGGGGGAAGCATACCGCAAGCCGAGTAACAAAGCAGTCAAAGAGGCTGTAAAGGAGCTGAATCCCGATGCGAATAGCTTGGGGAGCAGAGGATAATTCCTCTGCTGTTACCCTGATTATTACATCAGTCTCAAAGGTTCAGGAGGCTTTCAGTGATTCTCATTTAGGGAAAGTAAGAATAAAATAACTTCCTTTCCCTGATTCCGATTTTATATTGATACTTCCGTCATGCAAAGTTATGATTTGTTTGCACAGGCTCAATCCGATGCCCGAACCGGATGTTTGGGTAGTAGAGAATTGGATAGGAGGGGTGAGGTAAAAAACAGAGGTTCCGTTTGCTTGAAACGAAGCCTCTGAATGTATCAAACGGAGCCTCTTCCGCACAGGTTTGGAGCCTTCATTTAGGGGATAAAAAAGCGTCTTTTTCCTGAACGCATTGCGAAGGACACGGAAAATATTCCGTCGCAAATTGCGAGAACGGTTTGAAGCCATTGATGATGTAGGTTTCCGTGCCTGTTTTGTCTTCTTTCATTATAAAAAATTAAATTGTATATCAAACCTGTACTGTCGGCTTAATTTCCCGCAAAAGTATGAAAAGGAATTGATTTATAACTGTAAAATAAATTGATTTTTAAGGACGTAAATTAGGTGTGTCAAAATCTATTTTTAGTTTTGTTTTGTCGAATAAATTCGGCTGTTAAATCAGTAAACAATAATTATTAAAAAAGCTGATGAAGAAAGAAGATTTGATTTCGTTTATGGAAGAAATCGCTGTCTTGATAAGTTCAACGAGTTTAAAGTGAACAGCGAAAAATATGAACTCACACTAGCGCTTAACGTGAAAAAGGGTGATTATGCCGCTATCAAGGCCGAGCTGACCAGCAGTAAAGGAATGGAAGTAGCTATTGTAAAAGTTACCACTCGTGCAGCTGCTACTCCCTGGGGTGTAGAACTTACCAGTCCGACATTCAAAGAAGATAAGACGATTGATGTTAACGCTAAGGTAACTTTCTCCTACCGGCAAATACAGTCTGCCAGATGGTCGTTAATAAACCCTGCTGCCTGCAAGTGAGCATAACAAATCGTAGCTCCAAAGAATTTAAATCCTCGTTTCTTCATATCCTTGCTCATGGCATCAGATTCGGGAGATGATACCGGAATCTCACTCAATGACTGAAAGGTATTGATGATCGGTTTTCTTTCGGGAAAGAACGACAGTGTATAGTCGTAAAAACTACCGAATTCTTTTTGTATGGCTAAGAACTGTCTTGCATTTGTAATTGTCGCTTTGATTTTCAGACGGTTTTTCACAATGCCATCAAATTGCATCAGTCGTTCAATATCTTCATCGTTCATTTGTGCCACTCGTTCAGGGTCGAAATCACAAAAGGCTTTGCGATATCCCTCTCGCTTTTTAAGGATAGTTATCCAACTCAATCCTGCTTGAGCACTTTCCAGCACAAGAAACTCAAACAGTGTCTTGTCGTCGGTCACTAACTTTCCCCACTCCTGATCGTGGTATTTCACATACAGTTCGTCAGTTCCGCACCAACCGCAGCGTCCGTTTACTATATCTTGCATAATCACACATATTGTTGTAGGCGTAAAGATAATAAAAAAGTCTGATACATTACTGTACCAGACTTTTTAAGATGATTTATATAAATCGGATTATAAAATATCCAGTGCTTTAAATGCCTTAACCAGCTTCTCTACAGCGCGGTCAATTTGATCTTTTGTATGAGTAGCCATCAATGCCACACGCACCAAAGTATCTTGCGGTGCACATGCCGGAGGAATAACAGGATTGATAAATACACCCTCGTCGAAAGCCAATTTAGTGACCATGAATGTTTTCTCCGTGTCACGTACATAAAGAGGAATGATAGGTGATTCTGTTGCACCGATTTCAAAACCTGCTTCACGGAAACGCTTTAATGCATAGTTGGTAGCTTCCCACAGCGCTTCAAGTCTTTCCGGTTCATTCTGGATGATGTGGAGAGCTTCAAGAGCAGATGCGGTAGCAGCCGGAGTGTTGGATGCACTAAATATATAAGTACGTGCGTTGTGACGTAACCAGTTGATGATAGAAGAATCAGCAGCAATGAATCCACCGATAGAAGCCAGCGATTTGCTGAAAGTACCCATAATCAGGTCAACTTCGTGAGTCAGACCGAAATGGTCGCAAACGCCACGTCCTTGTTTTCCAAATACCCCCAATCCATGAGCTTCGTCTACCATGATAGTAGCGTTGTATTTATGTTTCAAGCGTACGATTTCGGGCAAGTTTGCCAGGTCGCCTTCCATAGAGAACACGCCGTCTACTATGATGAGCTTCACTGAATCCGGGTTGCACTTTTGAAGTTGCTTTTCCAGATCCGCCATATCGTTATGCTTATATTTCAGTTGTTGAGAGAAGGAGAGGCGACGGCCATCTACGATAGATGCATGGTCGCGGTCGTCACAAATGATATAATCATTGCGATCTGTCAAAGCAGGAATAACTCCGGAATTCACCGTAAAACCGGTTGAGAAGCAGAGCGCTTCATCTTTGCCTACAAAGGCAGCCAGTTCTTTTTCCAACTGAACGTGCAGGTCAAGTGTACCATTCAAGAAGCGCGAACCTGCGCATCCGGAACCATATTTATGCATGGCCTTGACACCTGCTTCAATCACTCTTTCATCTCCCGTAAGGCCAGTGTATGCATTGGAACCGAACATCAACACTTCGTGTCCGCCCATTTCTACCTCTGTACCCTGTTTTCCTTCTATCTCACGGAAATATGGGTAAACGCCCTGTGCCATAAACTTTTGTGGCAGGTCGTACTTAGCTAACTTCTCTTGTAATAATCCCATGAATTATAATTTATTATACTCATAATCAGATCGTTCGCTGACGATCTAGCATCTTTTTATCTTAACAAGTGTTTAAAAACAGGGGGCAAAGATAACAAAATTTGCTTTTATCTGTTCTTTTTAAGAGAAAAAAGTTGCTTGCATGTGATTAGAAACCTCTAATAGATTAAAATTTAAGATATTTATATTACTTTTGTCGTCTACAATTGACAAAAATGGCATGAACGAAAGGATGAAAAAAATAAAATTCGTCGTCAACCCTATTTCGGGAACACAAAGTAAAGAATTGATTCTTAACTTGCTGGACGAAAAAATAGACAAGGCGAGATACTCTTGGGAAGTAGTGTATACGGAAAGAGCCGGTCATGCAGTAGAAATAGCTGCCAAAGCTGCCGAAGAGAAAACTGATATAGTAGTGGCTATCGGCGGGGACGGGACAATCAATGAAATAGCTCGTTCGTTGGTGCATACTGATACCGCACTGGGAATTATTCCTTGCGGATCGGGCAATGGACTGGCGCGGCATTTGCATATACCGATGGAACCGAAAAGGGCGCTGGAAGTGCTGAATGAAGGTTGCATGGATGTTATAGATTATGGTAAGATTAATGGTGTGGATTTTTTCTGCACTTGCGGATTGGGGTTCGATGCTTTTGTTAGTCTGAAGTTTGCACATGCCGGTAAACGCGGGCTGTTGACTTATCTGGAAAAGACCCTGCAAGAGAGTCTTAAATATGAACCGGAAACGTATGAACTGGAAACGGAAAACGGAGTTTCCAAGTATAAGGCTTTCCTGATTGCCTGCGGAAATGCGTCGCAATATGGAAACAATGCTTATATCGCCCCGCAAGCTACGCTGACGGATGGCTTGCTGGATGTGACCATTCTTGAACCATTCACCGTATTGGATGTCCCCTCATTGGCTTTCCAGTTATTCAATAAGACAATCGATCAGAATAGCCGTATCAAGACTTTCCGTTGCAAGCAGTTGTGTATCCGCCGCACTTCTCCGGGAGTAGTGCACTTTGACGGCGACCCCATGGAAACGGACGCTAATGTGAACATTGAGTTGATCCAAAGGGGATTGCGCGTAGTGGTGCCGCAAGCGTCGGAAAAGGATGCTGCCAATGTGCTCCAAAGAGCGCAGGAATATATGAATGGCATCAAATTGATGAATGAAGCCATCGTTGACAATATAACAGACAGAAACAAGAAAATATTGAAAAAGCTGACAAAGAAAGTCTGATAAAATAACGGATTACTGACAACGAATTACAAATTATTGCGTACTTTTGCGCAGTTTTGGTTCAATCAAAATAAAAACGCGAGTGATAATCGTTTAAATAAAAAATATATGTTCAGAACGCACACATGTGGAGAACTAAGAATCTCTGATGTAAACAAGCAAGTTACGCTGTCCGGATGGGTACAGCGCAGCCGTAAAATGGGAGGAATGACTTTTATTGACCTCCGCGACCGTTACGGAATTACCCAGTTGGTCTTTAACGAAGAAATTAATGCTGAACTCTGTGAACGTGCTAATAAATTGGGACGTGAGTTCGTCATTCAAGTGACAGGAACGGTTAATGAACGTTTCAGCAAGAATGTAAACATTCCTACCGGAGACATTGAAATTATCGTTTCCGAACTGAACGTACTAAATACTGCAATGACTCCCCCGTTCACCATTGAGGATAATACGGATGGTGGTGATGATATCCGCATGAAATATCGTTACCTGGATTTGCGTCGTAACGCTGTCCGCTCTAATCTGGAACTGCGCCACAGAATGACGATTGAAGTTCGCAAATATCTGGATAGTCTGGGCTTCATCGAAGTGGAAACGCCTGTTTTGATCGGTTCTACTCCTGAAGGTGCACGTGACTTCGTGGTGCCGTCACGTATGAATCCGGGACAGTTCTACGCACTTCCGCAATCTCCGCAGACATTGAAGCAATTGCTGATGGTTTCCGGTTTCGACCGTTACTTCCAGATCGCAAAATGTTTCCGCGATGAGGACTTGCGTGCTGACCGTCAGCCGGAATTTACGCAGATTGACTGCGAAATGAGCTTCGTTGAGCAGGAAGATATTATCACTACTTTCGAAGGAATGGCTAAACATTTGTTCAAAACACTGCGTGGTGTGGAACTGGCTGAACCGTTCCAGCGTATGTCTTGGGCGGATGCCATGAAATATTATGGTAGCGACAAACCGGACTTGCGTTTCGGCATGAAATTCGTGGAATTGATGGATATTATGAAAGGTCACGGATTCTCTGTTTTCGATAATGCTGCTTATGTGGGTGGTATCTGTGCCGAAGGTGCTGCAACCTATACCCGTAAACAACTGGATGCATTGACGGAATTCGTAAAGAAACCGCAGATTGGTGCAAAAGGTATGGTATATGCCCGTGTAGAAGCGGACGGAACTGTGAAATCGAGCGTGGATAAATTCTATACGCAGGAAGTGCTTCAGCAAATGAAAGAGGCATTCGGTGCTAAACCGGGTGACTTGATTCTGATCCTGTCCGGCGACGATGTGATGAAAACACGTAAACAACTTTGTGAGCTTCGTCTGGAAATGGGCGCTCAACTGGGATTGCGTGATAAGAATAAGTTTGTTTGCCTTTGGGTGATTGACTTCCCGATGTTCGAATGGAGCGAGGAGGAAGGCCGTCTGATGGCTATGCATCATCCGTTTACTCATCCGAAGCAGGAAGATATTCCTATGTTGGACACTGATCCGGCAGCTGTACGTGCAGATGCTTATGATATGGTAATTAATGGTGTGGAAGTTGGCGGCGGATCTATCCGTATCCACGATGCGAAATTACAGGCGAAGATGTTCGAGATTCTTGGATTCACTCCGGAGAAGGCAGAAGCACAGTTTGGCTTCCTGATGAATGCCTTTAAGTATGGTGCACCTCCTCACGGTGGTTTGGCATACGGACTCGACCGTTGGGTATCTTTGTTCGCTGGTTTGGATTCTATCCGCGACTGTATTGCGTTCCCGAAAAACAATTCCGGACGTGATGTGATGCTGGATGCACCGTCTGCAATCGACCAGACTCAACTTGATGAACTGAATTTGATCGTTGATCTGAAAGAGGGCGAGTGAAAGAATCTGTACGTATATTCCGTTTTATAGTCATCGGTACAATGAACGCCTTAATTATGGCGTTGGTTGTATGGTTAATGATGAAAGAAATGTCATTCGACGGTGACTATATGGTGGCTAATATAACAGCGTATCTGATAGCTCAAATCCATAACTTTATCTGGTGCAAATACTGGATATTCCCCGTAGAAAATAAAAAGAATAGTATCTGGAAACAGATACTGCTCTTTTGTTCTGCTTTTGCCGTGGCTTACACCGCACAGTTCTTATTTCTTGTGTTATTGGTAGAAGGATTGGACGTGAATGAATATCTGGCCCAATTCCTGGGATTGTTTATTTATGGAGGGGCTAATTTCCTAGCCAACAAAAAAATAACGTTTCAATGAAATAGTTATTTATGATAATATATTGAAAGGGCACAGAGTTCTAAAATTAGATTTGAACTCTGTGCCTTTCTTTTTTTCTTTATTAGATAAACTTTATATAGGAAACTTTATGTGATAAAATTCAGGCAATAAATTTCCTGTAATAAACTTCCTACAATAAACTTTTTGCAGTAAAGTTATGTTGGAGCAATCTTTAATCCAGAAAGCGTTTGGTTAGCCCATCATATTCGTCAATCCGGCGATCACGAAGGAAAGGCCACCAACGGCGAACGTTTTCCGAACGTTCCATATCTATTTCCACTACCATGTTTTCCGGGTGATCGTTTCCGGCTTGTGCCAGAAATTCCCCTTGTGGTCCCGCTACAAAACTGTTTCCCCAGAATAAGATACCGTTTGTTTGTCCGGATGGATCAGGCTCGTGTCCTACACGGTTGACGGAGATAACAGGAAGTCCATTGGCAACGGCATGAGCGCGTTGTGAAATAATCCAGGCATTGAGTTGACGGGCTTTTTCATCGTCCGTATCGCTGCTTTCCCAGCCAATGGCGGTAGGATAAATTAAAAGTTCTGCACCTTTCAGTGCCATCAGACGGGCAGCTTCCGGATACCATTGATCCCAGCATACTAATACGCCCAGTTTTCCTAAAGAAGTTTGAATCGGTTCAAAACCGATGTCTCCCGGAGTGAAATAGAACTTTTCGTAGTAAGCCGGATCATCGGGAATATGCATTTTCCGGTATTTTCCTGCAATGCTTCCGTCTCGGTCGAATACGACAGCGGTGTTATGATAAAGTCCGAGAGCACGTTTCTCAAAAAGAGAGGTGACAAGGACTACTTCATTAGCTGCTGCCAACTCGGAATAAAAGCCTGTGGAAGGCCCGGGAATTGGTTCGGCAAGATCAAACAGGTTAGTGTTTTCTGTCTGGCAGAAATAAAGTGAATTGTGCAACTCCTGGAGCACAATCAGTTGTGCACCGTGAGCGGCACAAGCCTCGATACTCTTTGCGAGGTTCATCAGATTGGCTTTAATATCTGCGGTATTGGATTGTTGGATGATTCCGACTTTTATCTTTCTCATGATGAATAATTAGTGGGTTGATTCATTCATTATTTTATAATTCCTTTATATCTCCTTTGTAATTCCTTTATGACTCCTTTATAACACCCAGCGGATATTGCATGGTGATGCAGTGTAGGGAACCGTGCTGTTTAATCAGGGCACGGCAGTCTATTCCAATTATTTGATGGCTTGGAAAGGCTTGCTGCAATACTTCTCCTGCTTTTTTGTCATTCGCCGGCTGATTGTATGTCGGGTAGAGAATAACGTCGTTCATAATCAGGAAATTGGCGTAAGTTGCAGGCAGGCGTTCACCGTCTTCTTCTATCTTGTCTGCCATGGGTAAGGCCAATAGGCGATAGGGTTCTCCTGCTAAGGTGCGGAATGTTTTCA
The DNA here is from genome assembly GCF_047310725.1 of Bacteroides sp. 90-K9/2. Taxonomy (NCBI): domain Bacteria; kingdom Pseudomonadati; phylum Bacteroidota; class Bacteroidia; order Bacteroidales; family Bacteroidaceae; genus Bacteroides; species Bacteroides sp. 90-K9/2. The sequence continues at coordinate 46,570 of NZ_JBCGVL010000013.1, read as the reverse complement.
GCTGTTCTTCCATTGCGAGCAGTGCTTCGTAATGTTCATCTTCTTTGTTTTCACATTTCACGTAAGCAATGGTGTCCGTAGAACAGAAGCGTGCCAAAGTGTCGATGTGGCTGTCGGTATCATCACCGGCCAGATAACCGTGATCTAACCAAAGCACCTTTTGCAGGTGGAAGGTTGATTTCAGGTATTCTTCTATCTCTACCTGATTCAGTCGTCCGTTTCGTTGGGGAGAGAGCAGACATTCGGAAGTGGTGAGTAATGTACCCATTCCGTCGCTTTCGATAGAACCTCCTTCAAGAACGAAGTCAAGATGGTCTATATACTGGCCTTTCAAGGCTCCGGCTTCTACGGCATGCTTGGTAATTTGATTATCCAGTTCGGAAGCAAATTTCAGTCCCCAGCCGTTGAAGGTGAAGTCGAGCAGGGAAGGGGTGCCGGTATCTATCATTGTAATGGCTCCGTGGTCGCGTGCCCATGTATCATTAGTGGCACATTCCAGAAAGCGGACGTTATTCATATTGACAGTGGCAGCTATCTGCTTTTTCACTTCTTCCGGTTCGGGAGTGACGATCAATAATAATTCACGCTTTGCTATTTCTCTGGCAATATTGATAAAACACTCTTGCACTTCTGCTAGCATGTAGGCCCAATCTGTACCGGCATGTGGCCATGTCAACTGTATACCGCTTTGCATATGCCATTCGGCAGGCAAATGAGGTGCTCTCATTTCTACCTGCACGGTCATATTTTTGCCGAAGTTCAACTGCAAATCTTTCTCCGAGCCGCTTGGGCTGGGGAGTCCAACCATGATTCCCATTAGACTATATATATTTAGTTATTTATAAAATCAGTTTATTGTCTGCATCTAAAATCTGTTTGTTTTCTGCATCAATGTGACTGTTATACATTGGTTTCCTGCTTCGGTTTCCGGTCAAAGAACGGATTCTTGGAGGATGCGCTTACGGGGATTGCCATTACCATCTTGCAGTCTTTCAGCCAGTTCAGGCGTTGTGCTGCCAATCCGGCGGAGAACATGACGCGTGTGTCTACGCGTAAATCGGCTGCCGTGGCGCACGCGGAACCTATTGCGATACCTACATCTATGCTGTTCAATGCGCAGGGAACTCCATCAGTACGTCCGGCACAGGTGGTAAATCCGCAATGGCCGCAATTCAAGCCCTGTGTCTGCTCGCGCGTTCCTATTAATACAACACATTCGGCACTTAGGATGTTGTCGGCATCACGAAGGAAGAATTTCATTCCGTGTTCTTCTACCATAGCTATCATAGTGTCCGATAATTGCTTAATCTCTTCATCAGTGATTAGGGCCACTTCAATAATATCGATTCCTTTTCCCTTGGGAGCAGTGCGTGCAGCCGTCATCATCTGGCGGGCTACCTGCAATATATGCTCGTGACGAGTGTCTCTTTCGTTCAGCATCATAACTTTCTTGAATTAATTAGTAAGGCAAAGATAAATGAAAATTGGCAAAATCACACTAGATGATGAAATAAATAGGGGCTATCATTTGAGTCTGATATGAAAAAACTTTCGTATCGGGCTTTGTGTTATTGGGTGGAAAAGGCTATCTTTGTATTTGTCAACTTATAAAGTTATGAGTATATGAGTAATAAAATTTATCCTATCGGCATACAGAACTTCGAGAAAATCCGCAAAGGAGGTTATTGTTATATAGATAAGACTGCTTGGATACTCAAATGTTTAAGATGACAGAACAATTTTGGCAAGATTTTCAAGAGAACAAATAGATGTTACATATTAATAATGCCTGTATTGCTTTTGGTACGGAAGTGCTTTTCTCCGGTTTCAATATGAAGCTGGAAAGGGGAGAAACGGCTTGCATTGTCGGTCAATCCGGTTGTGGAAAGACTTCGTTGCTGAATGCGGTAATGGGGTTTGTGCCTTTGAAAGAAGGATCTATACAGGTAGGGGAAACATTGCTTGATATATCGACTATCGATAGTGTCCGCAGACAGATTGCATGGATTCCTCAAGAATTAGCGCTACCTTTTGAATGGGTCAAAGAGATGGTGGCTCTCCCGTTCGGACTGAAAGTGAATCGTTCTGTACCTTTTTCAGAAGAAAGACTTTTCACTTGTTTCGATGAATTGGGGCTGGAACACGAATTATATACAAAGAGAGTGAATGAAGTATCGGGTGGTCAACGCCAACGTATTATGCTGGCTGTGGCTGCAATGCTCAACAAACCTCTCATTATCATAGATGAACCGACTTCTGCTTTAGATGCCGGATCGACCGGTAAAGTCCTGTCTTTTTTCCGGAGACAGGCAGAAAAGGGAACAGCTGTGTTAGCCGTATCACATGATAATGACTTTGCTTTGGGCTGCCATTATTTAATAGAACTGTAATTAATTGAACTGTAACGCAAATCGGATAGAATTGTTAAGAATAAATTGTGGGAACGATTGATATATCATATTATAATCTCTTTATAGGGTTACTATTGCTTGCCATTCCGTTTTTTTACCTTTGGAAATTTAAAACGGGACTGCTGAAACCTGCCGTGATTGGTACACTACGGATGATTATCCAGCTGTTCTTTATCGGCATGTATCTGAAATATCTCTTTTTATGGAACAATCCCTGGATCAACTTCCTTTGGGTGATAATTATGGTATTCGTGGCCGGGCAGACCGCATTGGTACGCACCCAGTTGAAACGTAGTGTTTTATTAATCCCTATTACGGTAGGATTTCTTTGTAGCGTTGTATTGGTAGGCATCTATTTTATCGGTATTGTTCTCCAGCTGGATAATATATTTAGCGCTCAATACTTTATTCCAATATTCGGAATTCTGATGGGTAATATGCTGTCGAGCAATGTAATAGCCTTGAATACTTATTATAGCGGATTGAAACGTGAACAGCAACTATATCGGTATTTATTGGGAAACGGAGCGACAAGGCAGGAAGCACAGGCTCCATTTATCCGGCAGGCCATCATTAAATCGTTTAGTCCCCTGATTGCGAACATTGCCGTGATGGGACTGGTAGCTCTTCCGGGCACGATGATCGGACAAATTCTGGGAGGAAGCAGCCCGAATGTCGCTATCAAGTATCAGATGATGATTATGGTGATTACTTTCACAGCATCTATGCTATCGCTGATGATTACTATTTCATTGGCTTCACGTCGATCTTTTGATGCATACGGAAAGCTGCTGGAGATAACAAAAGAACCCAGGAAATGACTGTTATTGACCAGATATTCCATAAAGTAGCTGAAATAGCTATTCCACACTTCTTTATAACAGTGGATTTTTCAGCATCCGGCACAGAAATGCCGGAACATATCGAAGCTTTCTTGCAGGAAAAATACGAAGCAATTCTTCGTGGAGCCAGTGGACGTAAATTTATCTATAAGGAAGGAGAGTGGCGGCTTATTTTCACTTTCTTCCCTACGGACAGAGTCGTAGACGAACGGTATGCACTGAAAAACAAGGTACAAATGATAAATAAGGTGCAAATGAAAAGCAAAAGCTAACCGGTTTTAGCGTTTTTGTTATTTGCCTTTCAACATTCCCCATAAGCAGCGAAGCTGCACGAATTGCTCTCCGGGTTGCACATAACCACCTTCAAACATCTTTTCCGTTACTTGAAATTTGGAGAGGTGATGGCGTATATACTTCTCTACATCAGGCGATTGTTTCTTGACGAATGACAGCAAATCAACCTTCCCGTCTTTGCGAATGAGCACCTTAGCTTTGATTGTGCGAAAACCGTACTCTTTGCAGTGTTTGGTTTCTACTTTATCAATCCAGAAGATAGCGGTAGCTTTGACCGTATCTGCTGCACAATTTTCGATACTGTCAATCTTTGCAGCCTCGGCTACGGACATTTCGATACTATCACTTTTCTTGGGCTGGCAAGAAACCATCATAACTAGTAGGAACAGTAAAGTCAAATTTGTTTTCATCGTATTCATTATTTAGATGAAGTAAAAGTACAGAATTTCAATAAATAACGGAAGTTTTAGGCGAAAAATTATAATTAGTTTTTATTCCGGAACCGGTTTTTATCCGAATTTATCCGATGAAAACAGGCAAAAGGCAAAAAGAATATAAACTCTTTTTGCCTTTTGCCTATTGATAAAACTGAAAAATGAAATTAACTGTTTAATCTGAAAATAGTTACGGTTTAGCGGAAGTCTTTCAGTTCTTCCTGTAATTTCTGACGGGTAAAGAAGATCCGGCTTTTTACAGTACCCAACGGAAGATTTAGTTTTTCTGCTATTTCACGGTATTTGAATCCGGAAACGTGCATGGCGAACGGAACCCTGTATTCTTTCGGAAGAGCATTGACTACACGGTGCATCTCTTTCAGGTCGTATGTCCTTTCAGTACTTTCAAACCCTGCATCTTGCGGCAAATTAAGATGATAGAGATTGTCAGTCTTGTCGACAAATGTCTGGTCGCGAACTACCTTACGATAATTGTTGATAAAGATATTGCGCATGATGGTATACATCCATCCTTTGAAATTTGTATCGGGTGTATATTTATCTTCATTATCTAATGCTTTCAATGAGGTTTCCTGCAGCAAATCGTTTGCTTCTTCGCGGTCTGTTGTCAGTTTGTATGCGAAACGTAGTAATTCTTCCTGAACTCCTACCAAATCTTTTCTGAAGCTTAAACTTTTCATATGTGTTGTTTTTAAAATGTGAGTATTCGTTGTAAAAATTTTGATGATGCAATTTTAAGATATTTTGTCGACCTTGGTAGGGGGGAATCAGACGTAATTTAGGGGAATTTCTATCAACAGATAGTTTTTAGGTCCTTTTTGATAGTTTCTGGGTGGTATTTTATATCTTTTACGGTGGTCTCAAAAAATGGATAACGATAAATTCTCTAAAAAACGATCACTTAGTATATTAATTCCTATTTTATTTATTATCTTTGCAACCAAATTTTCTACTAATAATGAAAATTAAGGAAATAGTAAGCGCCCTTGAACGATTCGCGCCTCTGCCATTGCAAGACGGATTTGATAATGCCGGCCTGCAAATCGGATTGACAGAAGCGGAAGCAACAGGGGCTTTGTTGTGTCTTGACGTTACCGAAGCTGTGTTGGATGAAGCTATCGCGTTAGGGTATAATCTCGTTATATCGCATCATCCGCTCATTTTCAAAGGCTATAAATCTATCACGGGCAAAGATTACGTGGAACGCTGTATGCTGAAAGCAATAAAGAATGATATTGTAATCTATTCAGCACATACTAATCTTGATAATGCACAGGGTGGAGTCAATTATAAGATAGCAGAGAAAATAGGGTTGAAGAATCTGAAAGTGCTCGAACCGAAAGAGAACAGTCTGATTAAGCTGGTGACTTTCGTGCCTGATGCACAAGCCGATAGTGTACGTGAAGCACTGTTTGCAGCCGGATGCGGAAATATAGGCAACTATGATTCATGCAGTTACAATCTGAAAGGAGAGGGAACTTTCCGGGCAAAAGAGGGAACGCATCCTTTCTGTGGAACAATCGGTGAGCTACATCATGAAAATGAAGTAAGGATTGAAACCGTTCTTCCTATATATAAGAAAGCGGAAGTTATAAAGGCTTTATTGTCTGCACATCCTTATGAGGAACCGGCATTCGACTTGTATCCGTTGCAGAATAACTGGTCGCAAGCAGGTTCGGGAATTGTAGGTGAATTGGATGAATCGGAAACGGAACTCGAGTTTCTGAAACGTATCAAGAAAATCTTCGAAGTGGGTTGTGTACGTCATAACAAACTGACAGGGAGAGAAATACAGAAGGTTGCCTTATGTGGTGGTGCTGGAGCTTTCCTGCTTCCACAGGCAATTCGGACGGGTGCGGATGTCTTTATTACGGGAGAAATCAAATATCATGATTATTTCGGCCACGAGGGTGATATTCTGATGGCAGAGATTGGTCATTACGAAAGCGAACAATATACAAAAGAAATTTTTTATTCCATAATCCGGGATTTATTTCCTAATTTTGCACTCCAATTGAGTAAAATAAATACGAATCCCATAAAATATTTATAAGTAAAATGGCTAGAGAAGCAAAAAAAGATCCGAATGAGTTGACGGTAGAACAGAAACTGAAGACACTGTTCCAACTGCAAACGATGTTGTCTAAGATTGATGAAATCAAGACATTGAGAGGTGAACTTCCGTTGGAAGTGCAAGACCTCGAAGATGAAATTGCTGGTTTGAGTACCCGTATCGACAAGATCAAAGCTGAAGTGGATGAACTGAAATCTGCTATTGCCGGCAAGAGAGTAGAAATCGAAACAGCAAAGGCTTCAGTAGAAAAATATAAGTCACAACAAGACAATGTTCGCAATAACCGTGAATATGACTTCTTGACGAAAGAAATCGAATTCCAGACATTGGAAATTGAACTTTGCGAAAAGAGAATCAAGGAATATTCTGCTGATAAAGAAGAAAAAGAGGCTGAAGTAACGAAGAACGATCAGATTCTTAACGAAAGACTGAAAGACCTTGAGCAGAAGAAGAGCGAACTGGATGAAATTATCTCTGAAACCAAACAGGAAGAAGAGAAATTGAGAGACAAAGCTAAAGATTTGGAAACTAAGATCGAACCGCGTCTATTGCAGTCGTTCAAACGTATCCGTAAGAACTCTCGCAACGGATTGGGTATTGTATACGTACAGCGTGATGCTTGTGGTGGTTGCTTTAACAAGATTCCGCCCCAGAGACAACTGGATATCCGTTCTCGTAAGAAAGTAATCGTTTGCGAATATTGTGGACGTATTATGATTGACCCGGAATTGGCTGGCGTACAAATCGAACACAAGGTGGAAGAAGCTCCGGTAGCTACTACCAAAAGAGCTATCAGAAGAAAAACTGCTGAATAAGGAAAGCAGTGAAGTAAGTAAAGTTACTTTTTGATATATAGTAAGCCCTGCAGTAATGCAGGGCTTTTTTTTGTTTTAGCAAGTGCTCGTATAAAAAAGAATCGATAAACAAACTTACCCTTTAGTTGTTATCTTTTCATTTCATAAAAACCTGAACTGATATGAATATACGAGTGTGGGGCACATCGCTCCTTATGTTTCTTTCAACTGTGACCGCGGTTGGACAGACTGCAAACCGTTATTTGAAAGCTCCGCTTCCTCAAGATTGGGAAGAGAGCGGGGAAGTGTTTCAACAGATACTTCCGGTGGATGACCATTGGTGGAAGTCATTCCAAGATACCAAACTGGATTCTTTGATAGCTTTGGCAGTAGATCGTAATTACTCCGTTGCCATGGCAATCAACCGTATAGCTGCCGCTCGTGCCAATCTTTGGATAGAACGCAGTAACTTCTTTCCTTCCATCGGATTGAATGCAGGATGGACCCGTCAGGAAACCAGTGGAAATACGAGTTCACTGCCCCAAACAACCGATCATTATTATGATGCTTCGTTAAGCATGAGCTGGGAGCTTGATATTTTCGGTAGTATTCGGAAACGGGTAAAAGCGCAGAAAGAGAATTTTGCTGCCAGCAAGGAAGAATACACAGGAGTCATGGTCTCGTTAGCTGCAGAAGTAGCCTCGGCTTATATCAATCTAAGGGAGTTGCAACAAGAGCTTGAAGTGGTAAAGAAAAACAGTGCTTCGCAGGAAGAAGTCCTGAAAATCACGGAAGTACGCTATAACACCGGGCTGGTTGCTAAACTCGATGTGGCACAGGCCAAGTCTGTATTATATAGCACAAAAGCCTCCATTCCCCAGCTGGAAGCGGGTATCAATCAGTATATTACAACATTGGCTGTCTTATTGGGAATGTATCCCCAGGACATTCGTCCTGTTCTTGAATCCAGTGGCACATTGCCCGATTATATGGAACCTATCGGAGTGGGAATGCCTGTCGATTTATTGCTGCGACGGCCTGATGTACGAAGTGCGGAATTGAGCGTAAATGCACAGGCAGCATTGCTCGGAGCTTCGAAAGCGGATTGGCTGCCGAAAGTTTTCTTGAAAGGTTCATTTGGATATGCCGCCCGTGACCTGAAGGATCTCACCAAAAGTAAAAGTATGACTTATGAAATTGCTCCGTCATTGAACTGGACTATTTTCAATGGAGGACAGCTGGTGAATGCAACACGGCTGGCAAAAGCACAACTGGATGAAGCGATCAACCAGTTTAATCAGACGGTTTTAACTGCCGTACAGGAAACGGACAATGCTATGAATTCCTATCGGAATTCAATCAAACAGATTGTAGCCCTGCGGGAAGTGCGCAATCAAGGTATTGAGACATTGAAACTTTCACTGGAACTTTATAAACAGGGACTTTCGCCTTTCCAAAACGTACTTGATGCACAACGTTCTCTGTTATCTTATGAGAATCAGCTGGTACAGGCACAAGGTAGTTCGCTTTTGCAACTGATAGGCCTCTACAAGGCTTTAGGGGGTGGTTGGAGAGAATAAAAATCAATCTATAAAATATATAACCTAACAGATATGAAAAAACTGATGTATATCCTTCTTGCACTGCCTATATTGACGGGTTGCAAGGAGAAGAAAAGTGCAGGAGCGATGGGAGGTATGCCAACTCCGGAAATTAGCGTGACCAAACCCATAGTGGAGGATATTACTTTGACGAAAGATTATCCGGGTTATCTGACAACAGAAAAGACGGTGAATCTTGTAGCCAGGGTGAACGGAACCTTGCAATCTACCTCTTATGTCGCAGGTGGACGGGTGAAACAGGGGCAACTGTTGTTTGTCATCGAACCAACCTTATACAAAGATCAGGTGGAGCAAGCAGAAGCAGAACTGAGAACTGCCCAGGCGCAATTGGAATATGCCCGTAATAATTATAGCCGTATGAAAGAGGCTGTAAAGAGTGATGCGGTCAGTCAGATACAGGTACTTCAGGCTGAATCTTCTGTGAAAGAAGGTGTTGCAGCTGTCAGCAACGCGGAAGCAGCTTTGAGCACCGCCCGTACAAACTTGGGATATTGTTATGTCCGTGCACCGTTTGACGGCACCATAAGTAAAGCGACTGTAGATATAGGAAGTTATGTAGGCGGTTCATTGCAACCAGTCACATTGGCTACTATTTATAAAGATAATCAGATGTATGCTTACTTTAATGTTGCTGATAATCAATGGTTGGCAATGACGATGGATACCCAGCAGTTACCGACTGATCTTCCTAAAAAAATAATGGTTCAACTGGGAAAGGGGGGAACTGAAAGTTATCCGGCTACGCTCGATTATCTTTCACCAAATGTAGATGTGAATACAGGAACACTGATGGTTCGTGCCAATTTTGATAATCCGAAAGGGGTATTGAAGAGCGGATTATATGTAAGCATAACTTTACCTTATGGAGAAGCTAAAAATGCCATGCTGGTGAAAGAGGGTTCTATCGGAACCGACCAGTTAGGCAAATACTTATATGTTGTAAATGATTCGAATATAGTTCATTACCGGCATATTGAAATAGGGCAGTTGGTCGACGGCACTTTACGGCAGGTATTGGGTGGACTTTCCCCGCAGGAACAGTATGTCACGGAGGCTTTGATGAAAGTCAGAGACGGAATGAAAGTAAAGCCACTTCCTGATTCCCTCCCTAAAAGAGGGAAATAAGGTCTTTTGGATAACTGATTGATTAACAAATGCAATCAATAAAGGTGATGTACTTAAAACCGATTAATTAACAAAAGTAACTTTCTGCTCCCTCTCTTTGGGAGAAGGCTGTAGAGAGGCTGCTTTTAAACCTATACATTATGTTTTCTAAGTTTTTTATCAACCGACCGATATTTGCTACTGTCCTTGCCCTGCTTATTGTAGTAGCCGGTCTGGTCACACTCAATATATTGCCTGTGGCGCAATTTCCGGAGATCACACCGCCAACGGTGCAGGTCTCTGCCGTTTATCCCGGGGCAAATGCTGAAACTGTTGCTCAAACAGTGGGTATTCCTATCGAACAGCAGGTGAATGGTGTAGACGGCATGCTTTATATGTCTTCCAATTCTTCATCTTCGGGAGCATATTCTCTGACTATTACATTCGCTGTTGGTACGGACATCGATATGGCAACTGTGCAGGTACAAAACAGGGTCAGTATCGCACAATCATCACTGCCGGAACCGGTGGTGGTGCAAGGAGTCACTGTGCAGAAACAGTCTTCAAACATTGTGATGTTTTTGACAATGACTTCGCAGGACTCTGTGTACAACAGCCTGTATCTGACTAATTATGCCAAATTGAATTTAGTGGACCAGCTGACACGTGTGCCCGGAGTGGGTGCTGTGAATGTGATGGGAGCAGGGGACTATTCGATGCGCATCTGGCTCGATCCGGAGGCTATGCGTATACGGAATATTTCACCGCAGCAAGTCTATCAATCCATCCAATCGCAGAATGTGGAAGTATCTGCCGGATATATCGGTCAGCCTATCGGACAGGATAATAAGAATGCTTTTCAGTATACTTTGAATGTCCAGGGACGATTGAAATCTCCTGAACAGTTCGGAGATATTATTATTCGCCGTGAGCAGGACGGAGCGATGCTTCGTCTGAAAGATATTGCACGTATTGATTTGGGGTCTGCTTCATACAATGTAGTGTCGCGATTGAATGGAAAACCTACGGCTGCTATTGCTATTTACCAGCAACCGGGTTCCAATTCGCTGGATGTTTCAAAAGGAGTGAAAGCTAAGATGGAAGAACTGGCGGAAAGTTTTCCGTCAGGAGTGGCCTATAATGTCACTTTGGATACGACTGACGTCATCCATGCTTCCATTGATGAAGTGATGGTTACTTTCTTTGAAACAACTTTGCTGGTGATACTCGTTATTTTCTTGTTCCTGCAGAATTGGCGGGCAGTGATTATTCCTTGTATCACTATTCCGGTATCGTTGATCGGTACATTTGCCGTAATGGCGGCATTTGGTTTCTCTATCAATACATTAACATTGTTCGGACTGATTTTGGCAGTTGCTATTGTGGTGGATGATGCGATAGTGGTGGTGGAGAACGCTTCGAGGTTATTGGAAACCGGGCAGTACTCACCTCGTGAAGCGGTGACAAAAGCGATGGGAGAGATCACGGGCCCGATTGTCGGGGTGGTTCTCGTATTGCTTGCCGTGTTCATTCCGACGATGATGATTAGTGGAATTTCAGGTCAGCTGTATAAGCAGTTTGCACTGACTATTGCCGCTTCTACCGTATTGAGCGGTTTCAATTCGCTGACATTGACTCCTGCGCTTTGCGCACTGTTTCTTGAAAAGAGTAAACCTTCTAACTTCTTTATATACAAAGGTTTCAATAAGGCTTATGACAAGACGCAAGGGGTATATGACAAAATTGTCAAATGGTTGCTTCAGCGTCCGGGAATGGCTCTTGCTTCTTATGGCGCTTTGACTGTTATTGCTCTATTGCTTTTTATGCATTGGCCGTCAACTTTTATCCCGGACGAGGATGACGGATATTTTATTGCTGTTGTTCAACTTCCGCCTGCCGCCAGCCTTGAGCGTACGCAAGCAGTGGGAGAAAAGATAAACGGTATTTTGGATTCTTATCCGGAAGTAAAAAATTATATTGGTATTTCCGGCTTTTCTATCATGGGTGGCGGCGAGCAGAGTAACTCCGCAACTTATTTTGTGGTGCTGAAAAACTGGAGTGAGAGGAAAGGGAAGGAGCATACGGCTGCTGCCATAGTCAATCGTTTTAATGGTGAAGCGTATATGACTATTCAGGCTGCGGAAGTGTTTGCTATGGTTCCTCCGGCTATTCCGGGGTTGGGTGCATCCGGTGGTTTACAGCTTCAGTTGGAAGACCGGCGTAATCTGGGACCGACGGAAATGCAGCAGGCCATCAATGTCTTGCTTGCTTCTTATCATTCGAAACCGGCTTTAGCATCTGTATCCAGCCAGTATCAGGCAAATGTTCCGCAATATTTCTTGAATATCGACCGTGACAAAGTCCAGTTCATGGGAATTGCCTTGAACGATGTTTTCTCTACATTAGGCTATTATATGGGAGCGGCTTATGTGAATGATTTTGTTGAATTCGGACGTATTTACCAAGTGAAGATTGAGGCACGCGACCAGGCACAGCGGGTAATTGATGATGTCTTGAAGCTAAGTGTGCCGAATTCGGCAGGAGAGATGGTGCCTTTTTCTTCTTTCACCAAAGTGGAGGAACAGTTAGGCCAAGACCAGATTAACCGCTATAATATGTACTCGACTGCTTCTCTGACTTGTAATGTTGCTCCGGGAAGTAGTACCGGGCAGGCTATTCAAGAAGTGGAAGCATTGTTTAAAGAACAGCTGGGAGATGAGTTTGGGTATGAATGGACTTCCGTTGCCTATCAGGAAACCCAGGCTGGGAATACGACTACCATTGTTCTGATTATGGCGTTAATTGTTGCTTTTCTGGTACTTGCTGCACAGTATGAAAGTTGGACCAGCCCGGTAGCAGCCGTCATCGGATTGCCGGTGGCATTATTAGGTGCCATGATTGGCTGTCTGATTATGGGAACTCCAGTCAGTATTTATACGCAAATCGGTATCATTCTGTTGGTTGCACTTTCTGCAAAGAACGGAATTTTGATTGTGGAATTTGCCCGTGATTTCCGTGCCGAGGGTAATTCAATTAGGGAAGCTGCCTTTGAAGCGGGGCATGTCCGCTTGCGTCCGATCCTGATGACTTCTTTTGCTTTTGTATTAGGAGTGATGCCCTTGTTATTCGCCACCGGTGCAGGTGCACAAAGTCGTATAGCATTGGGTGCTGCTGTTGTATTCGGTATGGCCATGAACACTTTATTGGCTACCATTTATATTCCTAATTTCTACGAATTGATGCAGAAATTGCAAGAGCGGTTCAGCAAAAAGAAAGGAAATGAGGATGGTGGGAAAGATACTGTCATATAGAAGTAAAAAACTGTTTGAAGGCTATCTGAAAGGGTAGTTGATATAGTGACGCTATCTGTTTGGGATGGTGTCACCATAGTAAGCAAATAGCGTCACTATCTTGAATGGATAGTGACGCTATTTTATTCTTGCAGGTAAGTACGTTTTTTTGTGGCAAATGAAGCGGAACATTTTTATAAAGATTTGTAATCAGGAATATCCTGAAGGAACGTATAACTCTGATTCTCATAATCCATCCGGCAACAATAATGTTGCATTCCGTTGCTGACAATCAGATAATCTACTTTCAATACCATATTATACCGGGTGATCTGATCGAAAACAGCCTGTGTGATTTCGATATGGGGTGCTTTATATTCCACAATCATCCGGGCTGATAAATCCCTCCGATAAAGTACGGTGTCGCATCGTTTGGTAGTACCGTTCAACTTTACCATTACTTCATTGGCCAGGAGGGCAGTCGGATATCCTTTGTGTGCAATAAGAAAGTGAACAAAGTGTTGCCGTACCCATTCTTCAGGGGTAAGGGCGACATATCGTTTACGAATTACGTCGAAAATTACATTTTTTCCGTTTCGTACGTTTATTTTAGTGTCGAATACTGGTAGGTTTAACGATAACATTTATTATTTTTGTAAGTTAAATAATGGTTCCCATTATTGGGAGCACAAATTTAATAGATAATTATGAAAACAAAAGAAGAAATCGTAGCTAATTGGCTGCCCCGTTACACAAAACGTAACCTGGAGGATTTTGGAGAGTATATTCTGTTGACTAACTTCAACAAGTACGTCGAGATTTTCGCAAATCAGTTTAATGTTCCCATCTTAGGAAGGGATGCAAATATGATTTCTGCTTCTGCCGAAGGTATCACTATGATTAACTTTGGCATGGGAAGTCCCAACGCTGCCATCATCATGGACTTGCTGGGAGCTATTCAACCCAAAGCTTGTTTGTTTTTGGGAAAATGTGGTGGCATCGACAAGAAAAACCAGCTTGGCGACTTGATTCTCCCTATTGCAGCTATTCGTGGAGAAGGAACTTCCAACGATTATTTCCCTCCTGAAGTTCCTGCATTACCTGCATTTATGTTGCAGCGTGCCGTTTCTTCATCCATCCGTGACAAAGGCCGTGACTATTGGACCGGTACCGTATATACCACCAACCGCCGTATCTGGGAACATGATGATGCATTCAAAGAATATCTGAAAAAGACCCGGGCTATGGCAGTTGATATGGAAACTGCAACTTTGTTCAGTTGTGGCTTTGCCAATCATATTCCTACCGGCGCATTATTATTAGTGTCCGATCAGCCAATGACCCCCGACGGAGTAAAAACAGATAGAAGTGATAATTTGGTTACCAGAAATTATGTAGAAGAGCATGTTGAAATTGGTATTGCTTCTTTGCGTATGATTATTGATGAAAAGAAAACTGTTAAACACTTGAAATTTGACTGGTAATCCGGTCTTTCTGAAAATTATATATGGCAAAACAAGAACTGACCTGTGATGACATCCTCAAGGAACTGAGAGCAAAGCAGTATCGCCCTATCTATTACCTGATGGGAGAAGAGTCGTATTATATCGACTTGATTGCAGATTACATAACGGATAATGTGTTGAGTGAGACGGAAAAAGAATTCAACCTGACTGTTGTGTATGGGGCTGATGTGGATGTGGCAACGATTATAAATGCTGCAAAGCGTTATCCCATGATGTCGGAACACCAAGTAGTAGTAGTAAAGGAAGCGCAGGCGGTACGTAATATGGAAGAGTTGTCGTATTATCTTCAAAAGCCTTTGCTTTCCACCATTTTAGTGATATGCCATAAGCATGGAACGTTGGATCGTAGAAAGAAGCTGGCTGCCGAGGTGGACAAAGTTGGTGTGCTGTTTGAATCTAAAAAAATAAAGGATGCACAACTCCCCGGTTTTATAGCTTCATATATGAAACGGAAAGGAGTTGATATGGAACCTAAAGCAACTGCTATGCTTGCTGATTTTGTAGGTTCAGATTTGAGTCGTCTGACCGGAGAGCTTGAAAAGTTGATTATCACTTTACCTGCCGGACAAAAACGCGTAACTCCTGAACAGATAGAAAAAAACATAGGCATAAGCAAAGATTATAATAACTTTGAATTGCGCAGTGCTTTAGTGGAAAAGGATATATTGAAAGCAAATAAGATAATAAAATATTTTGAGGAAAATCCGAAAACTAATCCGATCCAAATGACGCTGTCTTTATTATTCAGCTTTTACTCCAACCTAATGTTGGCTTATTATGCACCGGATAAATCAGAGCAAGGGATTGCAAATATGCTAGGGTTAAGAACTCCTTGGCAGGCTCGGGATTATATGGTAGCAATGCGAAAATATAGCGGAGTAAAGACCATGCAAATTGTTGGAGAAATACGATATGCTGATGCAAAATCCAAAGGAGTCCAAAATAGTTCTATGACAGATGGAGATATTCTTCGTGAATTAGTGTTCAAAATTTTGCATTAAGTAGGATTAAGAATTACCTATATAATCAGACATATACTTTTACCGTAGATAGAAACGGGAAGTATATGTCTTTTTTTGGTATTCCCGCAATTACTTCCATTATAAAAAAGACTTTCACAATACCAGTGATTATTTTACAAATAGATTTACTCCTTTTATAGTTTTATAGATTTACCCATTTAACGAACTACACAAAGTCTATTTTTAGAATTTTGTATTGATCTACCTTCAAGGAAACTTTTTCTTTTCTCTAAAATCATCCATTAGTGTCATTTTGATAATCCAGGAGTATATTTGATTACTATAAGCCTATTTTTTCTAGTTTAATAGAAAAATAGAATATGAATTATAGTGGTAAGTCTTTGTCTTTCATTTATTTATGCTAAAAATGAACCTCCTAGAATTGAAAAAAAATAAATAAGTGGAGATCGGTACGGAAATATTGCAAGGATTTTCTTTTTAGAGAAGATTGTAAAGGATGATTAGAAAAAAATAGCAATATACATTGGTAAAGTATGAGTGGCTCCCTTCCTTTTATTGCTTTTGCAACTATCAATATTTACTTTTGTGTATATATGTAATTACAAATGTGTAGTATATTTATGTGAACATATTCCAAATGTGATCAATGGTTAGTGTTTACAATAATATATTTGTGTATTTACAAAAATAATACCTGATATACAAATGTAGTTGTTGGGGCATTAACAAATGCTTTTATATCTATTATCTTATTGTAAGCCAGCGTTATATAGTTTATTATGTCAATTTGTACTATAAAAGTCTTCTCTATGTGGTATGTATATTTGTGAATACTCCTATTTGAGGTTTATTTATATTATATATGTAGCTGTATATCTGTGTTTTGCATTTTATAGTTAAACTGAAACTATATATTTATAATAGCTCGTTTTATTCTATATACAAGCGTAATATTCGATTTGTATAATGCTCTATACTTTTGTAATATCAGTATTTTTATATTTGTAATTTGCTTTTGTGAATCTAAATATTTACCTTTGTATAATCAATGAGATCGTGCGTATTTTTGTGAAATAGATACATAACACATACAATTGTAATATAAAGAAGGTAGTATGGAAATAAAAGACAGAATCAGAATGATAATGGAAAGAGAAAAAGTTCCTCCTAGAGTTTTTGCTGAAACAATTGGAGTGCAACAATCTACTCTCTCTCATATTTTAAACGATCGGAATAAACCCAGCTTAGAGGTCGTTATGAAGGTTCATCAAAAGTATGACTATGTAAATCTTGAATGGTTGCTTTATGGTAAAGGCGAAATGATGGTGTCTGAAGAAGGAACTTCCTTTTCTTCTTCTAACCACGATTACCTGCCTTCTTTATTCGACGAGAATCCCGTAAATCCGTCCAAAGAGCCGACTCTTCCGGAAAATCGCAAGGAAATGCCGTTAAGAAACGCCGAAAATGCCCCCAAAGAGATTGTAAAACAAGAGATTAGGTATATAGAAAAGCCTGCCAGGAAAATCACGGAAATAAGAATATTTTTCGATGATAACACCTATGAGACGTTTCGACCTGAAAAATGAAGAGTAAAATCGGTGGTTTGAGCAATTTCCTGTATCTTTGCATCCGGAATACGAATTTATACTTTTATATCCATACATGAAGAAATTTATTTTAGATCTGACAGTGACTGAGAATATCAGATTGAATGCAAACTATGTATTGCTAAAATTGACCTTTCAGTCATTACTGCCCGAAATGTTACCTGGGCAGTTTGCCGAACTCCGGGTGGACGGTTCGCCTACTACATTTTTACGGCGTCCCATTTCTATTAACTTTGTAGATAAACAGCGAAATGAGGTATGGTTTCTGATCCAGCTGGTTGGTGATGGAACAAGACGTTTGGCAGAGGTTAATCCCGGTGAAACAATAAATGTAGTGCTTCCGTTGGGAAATGCATATACAATGCCTCTGGAGGCTTCTGATAAGCTCTTATTAGTTGGTGGAGGTGTCGGAACAGCCCCTATGCTTTATTTAGGTGAGCAGTTGGCTAAAAAAGGCCATAAACCTACGTTCCTGTTAGGTGCCCGTAGCGACAAAGATCTGTTGCAGCTGGAAGAGTTTGCCAAATATGGAGAGGTATATACTACTACGGAAGATGGTAGCCATGGAGAAAAAGGATATGTTACCCAACATTCTATATTAAATAAGGTACGATTTGAGCAGATTTACACTTGTGGTCCCAAACCGATGATGGTGGCTGTGGCAAAATATGCCAAAAGTAATCAGATAGAATGTGAAGTATCTTTGGAAAATACAATGGCTTGTGGTATCGGAGCATGCTTATGTTGTGTGGAAAATACGACAGAAGGTCATTTGTGTGTATGTAAAGAAGGTCCTGTTTTTAATATAAATAAACTACTATGGCAGATTTAAGTGTAAACATTGGTGAATTACAAATGAAAAACCCGGTGATGACAGCATCTGGTACATTTGGATATGGTGAAGAGTTCTCCGACTTCATTGATATAGCGCGAATAGGCGGTATTATTGTAAAAGGAACTACTCTTCACAAACGTGAAGGAAACCCTTATCCGCGTATGGCAGAGACTCCTTCTGGGATGTTAAACGCTGTGGGACTGCAAAATAAGGGTGTTGATTACTTTGTGGAGCATATATATCCCCGTATAAAAGACATCCAAACGAATATGATTGTAAACGTTTCGGGATCTGCCATCGAAGATTATGTAAAAACAGCTGAAATCATTAATGAACTTGACAAAATTCCTGCTATAGAACTAAACATCTCTTGCCCTAATGTAAAGCAAGGTGGTATGGCTTTTGGTGTGTCAGCAAAAGGGGCATCAGAAGTAGTAAAAGCAGTGCGTTCAGCTTACAAAAAGACACTTATCGTAAAACTCTCCCCAAACGTTACGGACATCACTGAAATAGCTCGCGCAGCAGAAGAAAGTGGTGCGGATAGCGTGTCATTAATCAATACATTGCTGGGTATGGCGATTGATGCGGAACGTAAACGTCCTATTTTGTCAACTATAACAGGCGGAATGTCGGGAGCAGCCGTAAAACCTATCGCATTACGTATGGTATGGCAAGTTGCCAATGCGGTAAATATTCCTGTCATTGGATTGGGAGGTATTATGGATTGGAAGGATGCTGTTGAATTCATGCTTGCAGGTGCGACAGCCATCCAGATTGGTACGGCAAATTTCATAGATCCTGCTGTTACTATTAAAGTGGAAGATGGTATAAATAATTACCTGGAAAGACACGGATGTAAGTCTGTAAAGGAAATAATTGGTGCGCTTGAGGTATAATTGAAAACATACAATAACCCTTCGCATTAAGTCTGCAAGAAAAATGCTATTTCTCTTTTAAATAGAGAAAGGATAAACAGGCAGGTAATAGCAGATGAAAAAGAAGTTCGTGTTTAGAGGAATTGTCTACGGATAGGATCTTTAGATTGAAGACAAAATAAAAACGACGGTGAGGATTTACGTAATCTTCATCGTCGTTTTTATTTACACTTTATTTTACTCCCCTAATAGGTCGGGACGAAGTTTTTTGGTGCGTTCCAGGGACTGTTGCAGTTCCCATTCTTTGATCTTTGCTTCATGCCCGGATAATAGAATATCGGGAACTTTCCAGCCTTTATAATCAGCAGGTCGTGTATATACAGGTGCTGCCAGCAAATTATCCTGGAAAGAATCGGAAAGTGCGGATTGTTCATCGGAAATGACTCCGGGAATGATACGTACGATAGCATCTGCCATCACTGCTGCCGCCAGTTCTCCTCCTGTTAATACATAATCGCCGATACTGATTTCTTTGGTAATCAGATGTTCGCGGATACGGTAATCAATGCCTTTAAAGTGTCCGCAAAGAATAATGAGATTCTGTGCCAGAGAGAGTGTGTTGGCCATCGGTTGGTTGAATTGTTCTCCGTCAGGGGTCGTGAAGATAACTTCATCGTAGTCACGTTCTGCCTTTAGAGCATTGATGCAGCGTTCGATAGGTTCTATTTTCATCACCATTCCGGCAAATCCTCCAAAAGGATAATCATCGACACGGCGATATTTATCTTCGGTGTAATCACGTAAATTGTGAATGTGTATTTCTGCAAGTCCTTTATCTTGAGCTCGTTTCATGATAGAACAATTGAAGAAACCTTCAATCATTTCGGGTAAAACTGTTATAATATCAATGCGCATAATCTTTTAATTTTTCGCAAAAGTACAAATATTCAAAGATAAACATGTATTTTTGCCTTAAACAATCGAAGAAATATGGATATAAAAGAAAAAATAGAGGAATTGCGTGCCGAACTTCATCGGCATAATTATAATTATTATGTGTTGAATGCTCCTGAAATCTCGGATAAAGAGTTTGACGATAAGATGCGTGAACTTCAGGATCTGGAACAAGCACATCCGGAATATAAAGATGAAAATTCACCCACTATGCGCGTGGGGAGCGACTTGAACAAGAATTTTACGCAAGTGGCCCATAAATATCCTATGCTGTCATTGGCAAATACATATTCGGAAGCGGAAGTGACGGACTTCTACGATCGTGTCCGTAAAGCGCTAAATGAGGATTTCGAGATTTGTTGTGAAATGAAATATGACGGTACTTCTATTTCGTTGACCTATGAAAATGGGAAGTTGGTTCGTGCCGTCACCCGTGGAGATGGAGAAAAAGGCGATGATGTGACGGATAATGTGAAAACAATCCGTTCTATTCCGCTTGTATTACATGGTGATAATTATCCCGCTTCTTTTGAGATACGTGGGGAAATTCTTATGCCATGGGAAGTGTTTGAAGAGTTGAACCGGGAAAAAGAGGCGCGTGAAGAACCGCTTTTTGCCAATCCGAGAAATGCGGCGTCCGGTACATTGAAGTTGCAGAATTCTTCTATTGTAGCTTCTCGCAAGCTGGATGCTTATTTATATTATTTATTGGGAGATAATCTGCCTTGTGACGGACATTATGAAAATCTTCAGGAAGCGGCAAAATGGGGCTTTAAAATCTCTGATTTGACGCGTAAGTGCCAGACATTGGAGGAGGTCTTTGAATTTATCAACTATTGGGATGTAGAACGTAAAAATCTACCGGTTGCCACAGACGGGATTGTTTTAAAGGTGAACAGTTTGAGACAACAGAAAAATTTGGGTTTTACGGCTAAGTCTCCCCGATGGGCTATTGCCTATAAATTTCAGGCAGAACGTGCATTGACCCGATTGAATAAGGTGACCTATCAGGTAGGAAGAACCGGAGCAGTCACTCCGGTAGCTAATCTGGACCCTGTACAGCTTTCGGGAACTGTCGTAAAACGTGCATCCTTACATAATGCGGATATCATCGAAGGACTTGATTTGCATATCGGAGACATGGTTTATGTGGAAAAAGGTGGTGAAATTATTCCTAAGATTACGGGGGTAGATAAAGATGCACGTAGTTTTATGCTTGGGGAGAAGGTTCGATTCATCGTCAATTGTCCTGAATGTGGTAGTAAATTAGTCAGGTATGAAGGGGAAGCCGCTCATTATTGCCCTAATGAAACAGCGTGTCCTCCTCAAATCAAAGGCAAAATCGAGCATTTTATTAGTCGAAAGGCTATGAATATTGATGGATTGGGACCGGAAACTGTGGATATGTTCTATCGTTTGGGATTAATTAAAAATACGGCCGACTTATATAAACTCACAGCTGATGATATCAAAGGTTTGGATCGTATGGGAGAAAAATCGGCGGAGAACATTATAACGGGGATTGCACAAAGCAAAACCGTTCCTTTCGAACGTGTTATTTTTGCTTTGGGAATTCGCTTTGTTGGTGAGACTGTGGCCAAAAAGATAGCAAAATCGTTTGAGAATATAGATGATTTGCAACAGGCAGATCTAGAAAAATTGGTAAGTATCGATGAAATCGGAGAAAAAATAGCCCAGAGTATACTTGCATATTTTGCGAATGAGTCTAATCGTGAGTTAGTTAGCAAGCTAAAGGAGGCTGGACTACAGCTTTATCGTACCGAGGAAGATTTAAAAGGATATACGGATAAGTTAGCGGGACAGTCTATCGTTATCAGCGGTGTGTTTGTCCATCATTCACGTGACGAATATAAAGAGCTTATCGAGAAAAATGGAGGGAAAAATGTAGGAAGCATTTCTGCGAAAACAAGTTTTATACTGGCTGGGGACAATATGGGACCTGCAAAGCTTGAAAAAGCAAAAAAACTTGGAATAACCATATTAAGCGAAGACGAATTTCTGAAACTTATATCGTAAGATAAGAAAAATATTCGTACTTTTGCGGCTAAATAAATTAGAGATTATAATTAAAACTCATGATACAGACTAAATTGAAAGGAATGGGGGTAGCACTGATTACTCCTTTCAAAGAGGATGAGAGCGTTGACTATGACGCGTTGATGCGTATGGTGGACTATCTATTACAGAATAATGCGGATTTCTTGTGTGTGCTGGGGACTACAGCTGAAACACCGACTCTGACCGAGGAAGAAAAGAAAACTATAAAAAAGATGGTAATTGACCGCGTTAACGGAAGAATTCCTATTCTGTTGGGTGTAGGTGGTAATAATACTCGTGCTATTGTAGAAACATTGAAAAACGATGATTTCACAGGAGTTGATGCTATATTGTCTGTTGTGCCGTATTATAACAAACCTTCTCAAGAAGGTATTTATCAGCATTATAAAGCGATTGCGGAAGCTACGGAGCTCCCCATCGTATTGTATAATGTTCCGGGACGTACGGGGGTAAATATGACTGCTGAAACTACTTTGCGGATTGCCCGTGATTTTAAGAATGTAGTTGCTATTAAAGAAGCATCCGGCAATATTACGCAAATGGATGATATTATTAAAAATAAACCGGAAAATTTCAATGTAATCTCCGGAGATGATGGTATAACCTTTCCGCTTATTACATTGGGAGCCGTTGGTGTGATTTCAGTAATCGGTAATGCTTTTCCTCGTGAATTTAGCCGTATGACGCGCCTGGCGCTTCAAGGAGACTTTGCCAATGCATTAACCATTCACCATCGATTCACGGAATTATTCAATTTATTGTTTGTTGATGGAAATCCGGCAGGAGTAAAATCAATGTTGAATGCCATGGGTATGATCGAGAATAAACTTCGGTTGCCACTGGTTCCTACTCGTATTACCACATTTGAGGCAATACGCAAGGTTTTGAATGAGTTGAATATTAAATGCTAATGCTTCTTCAGCGAGGAATTCATAATAAACATCTAAGTGTTTAAAATAAATATCCCAATGATTGAATTCAATCATTGGGATATTTATTTTAAATCAGCCTATGATTTATTTTAAAACGGCCGCTGTCTATTGTGAAAGAGGTATATTTCTTATTAATTACGTTTTTTGATACAGGTTTTTCACCTTTCTAAAGCATAGCTATTTGAGGGCTTGATAAGAATTCTAATAGCCATTGACATATTTCATTTCCAAACAAGGTGAAAAGGCTGTGTAAGAGTTGCCCTTCACCCGTAAACGACTTATTTGTAGGGAGCCCGGAAGAAAGGTGAAGGTGAAGAGGGTATTGAAAACAAGGGATATGAGGGGATGTATTGCTTGTTTATAATGGCTGACTTTTGAATCTTTTAGTTTAGTTATAGCTAATTTCTTCGATGAAATGGGGGAAAATAAAAATCCTCCGCATCAAATGCAGAGGATTTCGTGATCGCGACAGGATTCAAACCTGTAACCGGCTGATCCGTAGTCAGCTACTCTATTCAGTTGAGCTACGCGACCTCAAATAATATAACTTGTAAATTTTTCAGTGACCGCGACAGGATTCAAACCTGTAACCGGCTGATCCGTAGTCAGCTACTCTATTCAGTTGAGCTACGCGGCCATTCTGTTAATTCAAAAAAGTGATCGCGACAGGATTCAAACCTGTAACCGGCTGATCCGTAGTCAGCTACTCTATTCAGTTGAGCTACGCGACCGTTATTTTGTTTTAACGGGTGCAAAGATACGGACTTTTCCCGAATTAGCAAGCTTTTCACCGACTTTTTTTGTAGAAAATTATTCTATGAACCGATAATTGAATAGTTGTAAACCTATACTTAGTCCGACATTCCACTCCCTTTTCGGTGAGCTATAATGATTTACATATGCAGAGATATCTCCAAAAGGCAATTGACATACAACAGAAATTTCTCCTAAATATTCAAACTTGGAGAAAGCTTTTCCGTAATATGCTTTATTCAACGAGTTTTTTTCGATTGGATAAATAGGCATAAAACCATAGAATTCTCCCCGGAGATGGAACATCTGGCTTAAACGGTAAATAGGCCGAATGCCGGCTCCGACAAATTGATTGGCACGAAAGGCTTCATTGTAGGTCAATTTGCTATGTAATGTAGGGGAAAACTCTCCGGCTTGCATCATTGTTGCCGTATAGTTCTCGGAGAAGTTTTTGGAGGCATACAGGGCTTTCAAATACCATCCTAAAACCCAATGTTCACTCATATTATGATATTTCTCTTTCATATAAGATAATTGCAGCCAGGAGTGATGATCTTTGTTGTTACTGGTCGTACTTCCTTCGCCCGGATAGAATCGTTCTTTTCCAACGAAAATCTGGGCTACAAGGGCTTCTCTGTATCCACGTGTAGGATATTGTTTGGAATTAAGGGTACTTCCATTAAAACTAATTGATCCACCGAACAAATCATAGCGGCTTTTATCAAATTTGTCATTTCCAAAGTCAATGACACTTTTTTGAAAATATTTATCCTCTATTCTTGCAATTCCTACTCCAAACTCTGCTCGTTTGCTCGAAAGGAAAGGTAATCCAACCTGTAATTTCAAGAAACGTTCGTCTTTTTGGTTAAAGGCTGGTTTGTTATTTCGCGAAAAAAGTTTGTCCTTTTTAAAATAGTCGAAAGTGCTGATCGAACCTATGAGACGGTAAGAGGTAGGAATGGCAGTGGCAAAGTCTATTTTTGCCATAAATTGCACGTTGTTATATACCTTTCCAAGCTGTCCGTCAAGAATAAACT
The DNA here is from genome assembly GCF_047310725.1 of Bacteroides sp. 90-K9/2. Classification (NCBI taxonomy): domain Bacteria; kingdom Pseudomonadati; phylum Bacteroidota; class Bacteroidia; order Bacteroidales; family Bacteroidaceae; genus Bacteroides; species Bacteroides sp. 90-K9/2. The sequence continues at coordinate 22,103 of NZ_JBCGVL010000013.1, read as the reverse complement.
CTTTGGCATAGTAGTTTAAGTCCTGATAACTAAGTCCCAGGTAGATCTGATTCGAATTAGAGGTGGATATGTTACCTCCCAGCCGTACAGCAAAGTTGTTTTCCAGTTTGACTTTTAAATGCAGATCATAGGTGTCATCTTCCGGATTATAAATTGCATGCGGTATGATTTCTGAAATCATTTTATCTGATAGCAATCGAAAATAACCTTGTTTTAAATCTTCATAGGTAAATTCTTTGTTATCTGACTTATGAAACTCTTTCTTTATATATGCTTGTTGTTGTGGATTAGCTCCATCAATGATGATATTTTTAAAACGTAGTTCCGGGAAATTACTACGGTATACCATTCTCCTTAAACGAATATTGTCCAGATTCACACGCCGATGGATACGGCTTTTGATAGAATCCATCATGCTGAGGGTTCGATTATATCCTATATCATGTAATTCGTCGATGCGTTGAAAATCCATCAAGTTGACATTGTCATATTTGAACGTCATTAAAATCCCCATAGAGTCCGGAATAGAATAATCGGTTTTCTGCATCACCATATTCTCAATTTGACTCATGAGGTCATTTTCCTTGGGTTTAGTGGGATTGGTGGATACAACGCTTCCTATAATGACATCCGGATGGAAATCATCTCTCATGACGTCCGTGGGAAAGTTATTATAGATACCTCCATCGTAGGCCAGTACATTGTCTATTTCAATGGGTTTAAACATGAAAGGGAAGCTCATGGAAGCTCTGACGGCATCTCCTAAATCTCCTTCCTTCATGACTAACTGTTTTTTATTGTACACATCGGACGCAATGCAACGGAAAGGAACAAAAAGTTTATCAAAATCTCCCTTACAAGCGGCCGTAGCACGTGCATATAGGTCAACAAATACGAGATTCATTTGAATCGGGTTGACAACACTGGTAGGCAGGAATTGAGGTTTTAAACTCTTCAGTGAATCTTTGAATGAAAAACGAATATTGAAAAATTCGGGAGTGGGAAGATTCTTTTTGAAATGGTATACATATTTCTCTTCCACCTCTCCGGAATACCATCGTTTAAAGTCCTCCGATTTGAGCAGTTCTACCATGTCATCAGGAGAATACCCCATAGCATACAAAGAGCCGATAATAGCTCCCATGGAAGTACCTGCAATGTAGTCAATAGGGATGTTATTTTCTTCCAATGCGCGAATGATACCAATGTGTGTCATTCCTTTGGCGCCACCACCGCTTAATACAAGTCCTACTTTTTGGGCATGGATAGCCGGAATAATCAGCCATAAAGTAATGAACACTAAAAAAATCTTTCTCATAACCCAAATCAAACAATTGAATTTTTTGTCTATTAAGTGTTCAAATATATACAATACTTTTCAATTAATCGATATTTTGCCGATCGTTTTAAATTGAAAAAGAGCATTACAACGTGTATTTAACGTTGAATGCTCTTTCTTGAAGTATGTGTTATGTTTAAAGGGGCGATATTAAATCAGCTCAATGCTACGTTTTACGAAGTTATTCAAAGCTTCACCTCTTAACATATTGTTTTGAAGTAAGGCCAGATCGATAAGCTGGCGGATAACTTTGTTATTGCTTGCATAGCCGATAAAGATAGCTTCTTTCTTGCTTTTCAGATCATCCCACTTCTTGTCGAGATCGTTTAATTCATCTTTTTCAGCTGTCGGGATGTCTTCTTCTTTTTTATCCTTCTGTTTGTCTTTCAACTCATTACGTTGTTTGTTGACGTTATCCATTTCGGAGAGTATCGGAGCTACTTCTGCTTGACAGGCATTCTCTTCTTCATTCAATACTTGTTTTATCAACTTGTGGTCTGAATTCAGGATCAGATTGAACATGTCAGGCATTTCGCCGTAGAAGCTCATTCCGGCTTGAATATTCGCCATTTCTTTCATACGACGCATATATTCGCTTTGAGTAATCATGACCGGAGCCGAATTTTCTCCCAACGCCTGCGTCATCACATTGAATTCAACCTTATCCATTTTAGGCAATTGGCTCTTGAAGGCTGTTGTGATTGCATCTTGTTTGTTGGCTTCCAGAGTTTCACCTTTCTTGTCTTCTTTTACAATCAGATTGTCAACAACATCACTGTCTACACGAGTGAAACGGGATTTCTCAAGTTTTTGCTCCAACATACTTACCATAGCTACATCTAACTGGCCATCCATGAGTAAGACATTGTAGCCTTTGTTGGTTGCAGCTTCAATATAGCTGTATTGTTCGTCCTTGTTATTTGCATACAGATAGATTAGATTTCCATCTTTGTCTGTCTGGTTATCTTTAATAAGGGTCTGGTATTCATCGAATGTGTAATGCTTGTCATTTGTATCGGTGAAAAGGGCGAATTTTTGCGCTTTATCATAGAAATCCTCTTGTGTGAGCATTCCATAATTGATAAATATTTTCAAGTCATTCCACTTTTCTTCAAACTGCTTACGATCATTCTTGAATATAGACTGCAAACGGTCGGAAACTTTCTTGGTGATATAAGTTGAAATCTTCTTCACGTTTGAGTCGCTTTGCAAGTATGAACGGGAAACGTTCAACGGAATATCCGGAGAATCTATTACTCCATGTAACAAAGTCAGGAAGTCCGGCACAATGCCTTCAACAGAGTCTGTTACATATACTTGATTGCAATATAACTGAATCTTGTTCTTATTTAATTCAATATTGCTCTTTACCTTCGGGAAGTAGAGGATACCAGTCAGATGGAATGGATAATCCACATTCAAGTGAATCCAGAAGAGTGGTTCATCAGACATCGGATATAGCTTGCTATAGAATGATTTGTAATCTTCATCCGAAAGTTCGCTAGGCTTGCGTGTCCACAAAGGAGTGGTATCATTGATTATATTATCTTCAGCCGTTTCTACCTGTTTGCCGTCTTTCCATTCTTTCTTTTTTCCAAATGCAATAGGAACAGGAAGGAAGCTGCAATATTTCTTCAGAAGTTCGGAGATACGTGCTTCTTCGAGGAATTCTTTGCAGTCATCATCAATGTATAAGATGATATCTGATCCACGGTCGGCTTTTTCTATTTCTTCAATAGTGAATTCAGGGCTGCCATCACAAGTCCATTTTACGGCTTTTGCATCGTCTCTGTATGATTTAGTGATGATCTCCACTTTCTTTGCAACCATAAAGGCAGAGTAGAAGCCAAGTCCGAAATGTCCGATAATGGCATTTGCGTCGTTCTTATACTTCTCCAGGAAGTCATTAGCTCCGGAGAAAGCTATTTGATTGATGTACTTCTCTATTTCTTCTGCAGTCAAACCGATACCACGATCAGAAATGGTAATAGTATCTTTGCCTAATTCAACGTGAACAGTTAAGTCACCCAGTTCACCTTTGAATTCGCCAATAGAAGCAAGCGTATTCAACTTCTGAGTGGCATCTACCGCATTGGATACTAACTCGCGCAGAAAAATCTCATGGTCACTGTACAAAAACTTTTTAATGATAGGGAAAATGTTTTCTGTTGTAACCCCAATATTACCTTTTTGCATAATACGTATATTTTTTAGTTTATCTATTGATTAATTTTAATTGATGTTTGTCCATATAGAGACAAAAAAAATGCCAGACCCGAAGGTCTGACATTATGGCATATAAAATTATTTTCTTATTCAGGAAATAACTCTATTTCGGAGAAACAACTTTCATCTCCAATTCGCCTTTTTCTTCATTAAGGGTTACTTGAATAGTATCTCCCTCTTTTAAAGACGAGGAAATGATGAGCTCGGATAAACCATCCTCCAGATAGGTTTGAATTGCGCGTTTCAAAGGACGGGCGCCATATTGTACGTCATATCCCTTGCTAGCGATGAATTCTTTCGCCTTATCTTCAATAACAAGCTTGTAACCAATAGATTCTATTCTATTGTACAATCCTTTTAACTCTATATCTATAATCTTTGTTATCGCTTCCAGAGAAAGTTGATCAAACGTGATAATCTCATCTACACGATTGATGAATTCAGGCGCGAATGATTTATTTAGAGCTTTTTGTATTACACTTCGCGAGAATTCTTTATCATCCAGGCGACTTTGTGTCGCAAAACCGACACCACGTCCAAATTCTTTCAGCTGGCGGGTTCCGATATTGGAAGTCATGATAATAACGGTATTTTTGAAATCTACCATTCTGCCATAACTGTCAGTCAGACGACCCTCATCCATTACCTGAAGCAGGATATTGAATACATCCGGATGTGCTTTTTCTATTTCATCAAGCAATACAATAGAGTATGGTTTACGGCGCACTTTTTCTGTCAGCTGGCCACCTTCTTCATATCCTACGTATCCCGGAGGTGCTCCAACCAAACGTGAAACAGTGAACTTTTCCATATATTCACTCATATCGATACGAATCAGTGCATCGGCAGAACCGAACATATACTTGGCCAATTCTTTTGCTAAGTGAGTTTTACCAACTCCTGTCGGACCTAAGAACATAAACGTGCCAATGGGCTTATTGGGGTCTTTGAGTCCTACACGGCTTCGCAAAATGGCTTTGACCAACTTTTCTATCGCTGTGTCTTGTGCGATGACTTTAGCTTGCAAATCTTCTTTCATACCTGCTAACTTGATGCCTTCAGCCTGTGCCATTCGTTGTACTGGAATGCCTGACATCATTGAGATAACATTGGCAATTTCTTCTGCATCAACAGTTTGCCTGTTTTCTTTTAGATTGGCTTCCCATTCTTTTTTCATCTCATCCAATTGGATAGAAAGCTCTTTTTCCTTATCGCGGAAGCTAGCTGCAAGTTCAAAATTCTGCGATTTTACAGCTTCATTTTTCTTATTTTTAGCTTCTTCGATCAGTTTTTCCTGTTCTTCTATCTCTTTGGGTACATTGACATTAGTAAGATGTACACGTGAGCCGGCTTCATCTAAAGCATCAATGGCTTTATCAGGGAAATTACGATCTGTGATATAGCGGTCTGTCAGCTTGACACATGCTTCCAATGCTTCATCCGTATAATACACATTGTGATGATCTTCATACTTATCCTTGATATTACGCAAAATCTGCAGAGTTTCGGCAGCAGTAGTCGGTTCTACGATTACTTTCTGGAAACGGCGTTCCAAAGCGCCATCTTTCTCAATATTCTTACGATATTCATCAAGAGTGGTGGCACCGATACATTGTATTTCTCCTCTTGCCAATGCTGGTTTTAACATATTGGCAGCATCCATAGAACCTGCTGCAGAGCCTGCACCAACAATCGTGTGAATTTCATCAATGAATAATATAACATTCGGATTCTTCTGCAATTCATTGAGAATGGAACGGATACGTTCTTCAAATTGTCCACGATACTTTGTTCCCGCTACAACAGCAGTCATGTCAAGAGCAACGACTCGTTTATCAAACAGGATACGTGAAACCTTTTTCTGAATGATTCTCAATGCAAGGCCTTCAACAATCGCTGATTTTCCTACACCGGGTTCACCAATCAGAATCGGGTTATTCTTTTTGCGCCGACTTAAGATCTGCGCTAAACGTTCGATTTCTCTTTCTCTGCCCACGACAGGATCCAACCGCCCTTCTTCTGCCGCTTTTGTCATGTCAGTACCAAAATTGTCAAGTACCGGCGTATCATTAGACGGCTTCTTGGAAGCGGTTTGCGCCTGTTGGCGTTCATCCGAACCACCTCTGCCGGAACGAGGAGAAGACATTTCTTCGTCATCCTCATCGTCTTCCGAAAAGCCCATACCGGAATTGATATCCGGCTGCAATGTAGCTTGCTCCAGTACTTTCACATAGTTTATATCGTTTGCTTCAAGTACGGAAGCCGCCATATTGTTTTTTTCTCTTAAAATAGCCAATAATACATGTTCTGTATCAGCGATGTTACTTTTCATTCCACGAGCTTCTAAAATACACATTTTTAATATTTTTGCCGCATCATTAGATAACGGTACCTCTGCATCAGGCAATAACATATCATCAGCTTCTGCCTTCAGCTGAGCTTCAATCTGTTGCTTTATAGCAGCCAGATTGGTGTTGAGTTTAGACAATATCTCGATAGCTTTTCCTTCACCGTCACGGAGTATTCCCAGAAGCAGGTGTTCGGGACCTATATACCTACTTCTCAACCGATTCGCTTCTTCCTTACTATAGACGATAATGTCGGAAACTCTTTGTGAGAATTGATTATTCATACTTTTTTCCTCTTCTTCTAAGGGTTATTCACTGGCAAATATACGCATTTAATCAAGTTTGTATTGCAATATTTGCTTTATTTCTTATATCTACAAATGGCGTGCCATAAAAACAGTGTATTTGTATTATATATATAAGGTATAACAAATAACAGGCTCTTTTTTGCCGATGTTATTTATCTTTCCATATTATATTTATCGTTTTTATCTTTTTATTTTCGTATTTTAAAGTTTAGTGGGTTATCGTCCCGGTCATGATAAAACTTTCTTTCTAAAAACTTTCGTATATCGGGGAAAAGTAGTACTTTAGCGTGGTTTTTCACAAACCGTAGAATGTATAATTAATAATCATTTTAAATGCTTGAACAAGACAGAATTATAAAGATTAACATCGAGGAGGAAATGAAGTCATCGTACATTGACTACTCCATGTCGGTCATCGTTTCGCGTGCCCTTCCGGATGTTAGAGATGGATTTAAGCCTGTTCACCGTAGAATTTTATACGGAATGATGGAATTAGGCAATACTTCAGACAAACCTTATAAAAAGTCAGCGAGAATCGTGGGTGAGGTACTTGGTAAGTATCATCCTCATGGGGATTCTTCTGTCTATTTTGCAATGGTACGTATGGCGCAGGAATGGGCAATGCGTTATCCTTTGGTAGATGGACAGGGGAACTTTGGTTCTGTGGATGGTGATAGCCCTGCTGCTATGCGTTATACAGAAGCTCGTCTTAATAAGTTGGGTGAAGCAATGATGGATGACCTGTATAAGGAAACCGTTGATTTTGAACCTAACTTTGATAATACACTGGTGGAACCTAAGGTGATGCCGACGCGTATCCCGAACCTTTTGGTGAACGGAGCATCCGGTATTGCTGTTGGTATGGCTACCAATATGCCTCCTCATAATCTTTCGGAAGTGATTGAAGCATGTGATGCATATATTGATAATCCGGAAATTACGGTAGAGGAACTGATGGAATTTGTCAAAGCACCGGATTTCCCTACCGGCGGATATATATATGGTGTGAGTGGGGTACGCGAAGCATATTTGACAGGTCGCGGACGTGTAATTATGCGTGCGAAAGCTGAAATTGAAAGCGGACAAACACATGACAAGATCGTAATAACAGAGATTCCTTATAATGTAAATAAGGCCGAACTGATTAAATATATTGCTGATCTTGTAAATGATAAGAAGATAGAAGGTATCTCAAATGCCAACGATGAGTCTGACCGTGATGGTATGCGTATTGTTATTGACATAAAACGTGATGCAAATGCAAGTGTAGTGTTGAATAAACTCTATAAAATGACAGCTTTGCAGACCTCTTTTGGCGTTAACAATGTGGCTTTGGTTCATGGACGTCCAAAAACGTTGAATCTAAGAGATTTAATTAAATATTTCATTGAGCATAGACACGAAGTTGTTATTCGTCGTACTCAGTTCGATCTTCGTAAGGCGAAAGAGCGTGCGCACATTCTTGAAGGTCTGATCATTGCTTCGGATAATATTGATGAAGTAATTCGTATCATTCGTGCTGCAAAAACTCCGAATGATGCTATAACAGGCTTGATTGAGCGATTTAACCTGACAGAAATTCAGGCTCGCGCAATTGTAGAAATGCGTTTGCGTCAGTTAACTGGTCTGATGCAGGATCAACTTCATGCAGAATACGAAGAAATAATGAAGCAAATAGCTTATTTGGAAAGTATTCTGGCTGATGAGGAAGTATGCCGTCAGGTAATGAAAGAGGAATTGTTAGAAGTTAAAGCGAAATATGGAGATGTACGTCGTTCTGAAATTGTTTATTCTTCAGAGGAATTTAATCCGGAAGACTTCTATGCAGATGATCAGATGATTATTACAATTTCTCATATGGGGTATATTAAACGTACACCATTGACCGAATTCCGTGCACAAAATCGTGGTGGAGTAGGTTCGAAAGGAACGGAAACCCGTGATGAAGACTTTGTTGAGCATATTTATCCTGCTACTATGCACAATACCATGATGTTCTTTACACAAAAGGGTAAGTGTTATTGGTTGAAAGTATATGAAATACCTGAAGGAACGAAGAATTCTAAGGGCCGTGCTATTCAGAACTTGTTGAATATTGATTCAGATGATAATGTAACTGCATACTTGCGTGTGAAGAGTTTAGAGGATTCAGAGTTCATCAATAGTCACTATGTATTATTCTGTACTAAGAAAGGTGTAATAAAGAAGACATTGCTTGAACAGTATTCTCGTCCCCGTCAGAATGGTGTAAATGCTATAACTATCCGTGAAGATGATAGCGTAATTGAAGTTCGTATGACGAATGGAAATAATGAAATCATCATTGCAAACCGCAATGGACGTGCAATTCGTTTCCATGAGGCAGCAGTTCGTGTAATGGGACGTACAGCAACAGGTGTACGTGGTATTACGTTGGATAATGATGGTCAGGATGAAGTAATAGGAATGATTTGTATTAAAGATTTGGAGACAGAATCTGTAATGGTAGTTTCTGAACAAGGATATGGTAAACGTTCTGAAATTGAGGACTATCGTAAAACGAACCGTGGAGGTAAGGGTGTGAAGACTATGAATATTACCGAAAAGACAGGTAAGTTGGTAACAATCAAATCAGTAACCGATGAAAATGACTTGATGATTATCAATAAGTCTGGTATCACTATTCGTTTGAAGGTAGCGGATGTTCGTATAATGGGCCGTGCTACTCAAGGCGTTCGTCTGATAAATCTTGAAAAACGTAACGACCAGATTGGTTCGGTATGTAAGGTTATGACAGAAAGTCTTGAAGATGAAATTCCGGCAGAAGAGGCAGAGGGTACAATCGTGAGTGATCCGAATGCTGATGCTCCTGATATTGATGATGTAGCGGACGTAAATGAAAACGAAAGCAATAACGAAATTGAGGAATAGACATAATATTAATAATTAATCAAACAACAATCATGAAAAGAGTATTATTTTCGATGGTTTTATTGATGGCTGTTAGCTTCTCATTCGCACAAATGAAGAATGTAAAGGAAGCAAAGAGTATGGCTAATGACGTAAAACCTAATTTTAAGCAGGCTGAACAGCTTATTAAGGAAGCTATGAAGAATCCTGAAACGAAGGATCTTGCTGACACATGGGACGTTGCTGGATTTATTCAGAGACGTATCAACGAGGAGCAAATGAAAAATGCTTTTTTGAAAAAGCCGTATGATACATTGAAAGTATACAATAGTATTTTGAAAATGTATGAGTACTATAATAAGTGTGATGAATTAGCGGAAATACCTAATGAAAAGGGAAAAGTTAAAAACAAATATCGGAAGGCTAATGCTTCCAGTATGTTGGCTGAACGTCCAAATTTGATTAATGGTGGTATTCAGTATTTCAATCTGGACAAGAATAAAGAAGCTTTGAAGTTTTTTGCAACCTATGTGGAGTCAGCTTCTTATCCGATGTTAGCTGATAAAGAATTGGCTAAAAATGATACTCTTATTCCGCAAATTGCTTATTACGCAACATTAGCTGCTGATAGAGTGGGTGATAAAGATGCAATTATCAAATATGCTCCTATGGCTTTATCTGATAAAGATGGTGGCAAATTTGCAATGCAGTTGATGGCTGATGCTTACAAGGCTAAAGGGGATACTGCTGCATGGATTAAGTCTTTGGAAGAGGGCATCCTTAAGTTCCCTGGAAATGATTATTTCTTCGCTAATTTGGTTGATTATTATAATAGTTCTAATCAAGCTTCTAAAGCTATGGAGTTTGCTGATAGAATGTTAGCTAATGATCCTAATAACAAGTTGTATTTGTATGTAAAAGCATATCTTTATCATAATATGAAAGAATATGATAATGCAATCGAATACTACAAAAAAGCTATTGCTGCTGATCCGGAATATGCAGAAGCATACTCTAATGTAGGTTTGGTATATTTGATGAAAGCACAGGATTATGCTGATAAAGCAACAACGGACATCAATGATCCTAAGTATGCTGAAGCACAGGCTGTGGTTAAGAAATTCTACGAAGAAGCTAAACCATTCTATGAAAAAGCCAGAGCTTTGAAACCCGATCAACAAGATTTATGGTTGCAAGGTCTTTACAGAGTTTACTATAACTTGAATATGGGACCTGAATTCGAAGAAATCGATAAGATGATGAAGTAAGATCGTTTTCTGAAAAAATATAAGAAGGCTACTAGAAATAGTAGTCTTCTTTTTTATTCATATAATTTAAAGTAGTAATTGAAAAATCTTATATTTGATATGGACTTGAGTGGAACAGATAATTTTCTTCATTTAAATAAAAATAGAAAAAGGAGTAAGGTCATTATATTACTCCTTTTTCTATTAAACATAATATTAATTATTCCCTAATCTTAGACGCTTATTTTTTGCCTGATCTGATCAGCTGTTAATAACAAGCAATGGTGTATCTGAATGAAAAACCATTTTTCTGGCAATACTTGGATTAAATAATCGAGCAAATATATTCCTTTTGTAAGAAGTCAAAGTGATTATATCTATATGATTATCTTTGATATACTGATCAAGTCCCTTTAATAAATTATCATTCATCACTACGTCATAATGAATTTCAAGCCCCGGATATTGCTTGTGAAAATATTCTTTTATACCTGCCAGTTTTATTTCATTCCAGGTGTCTTTAGAATCTGTAAGGTGTATCAAAGATACAGAAAAATGGAATGATTTCCAAGTATTAAAGAATGCCTCGAAAGCAATTAGATCTCTTTGATCAAAATTGGTAATAAAGGCAATTCGTTTTGCTTCACTAAACTGTTTGAATGGTGTATTTTCTGGAATAGCCAATACAGTCGTGCGACTTCTGTCAATAACTTCAGCGGTTACACTGCCAATTAAATCAATGTCTTTCTGATTTTTACCTCGGGTACCCATAATGATAACCATAGGACGCTGTTCTTTGGCATATCTTAAGATTTCCTCCTCTGGAATACCTTCACGTAAGATGCAGCTATATTTAACGTTGGGAAATTCGCCTGATGCAACTTTTTCTTTTATCTTCTCTGATAAAGCATTGAGATCAGAATGGACTTTTTGGATAATCGTTTTTACAGATTCTTCATCTCCAATCTGGTAATTGAAAACATCTCCATAAGGCAACGACGAAGCATATATAGGCGTAAAATAGACATGCAACAGGATGACTTCCGCATTTTCTATTTTTGCCAGGTTAAATGCAAATTCACATGCTTTCATCGAATAATTAGAGAAGTCGACAGGAATTAAAATCTTATTTGATTTATCTTTCACTTTGGGCTCCTTCTCTCCCACTATACTTTCAGACAGCCATGTAGAACTTTCTGTTATTTTTAAAGCACGTGGCAAATCGCTTTCTTTAATTCTTAAACGCACTCCCGATGAAACAACCGGTTGTATTTGATTAACGTTATGAATGTAGGTTTCTATACCTTCATTTTCCAAGACATTCTTTAAGATCTGCGCTTTGGTGTATGTCAGAATGGCCAGGGTTACTAATTTGTCTTCCATAAATGTACATTTTATAAGGTGAAAACAAATAAGAAATCCCAATTGTTTGATTCAATTGGGATTCAGTTTGTTATATTTTAAACTTGCACAGATTCGGTAGCCTGTTCTTTTTGCATACTCATATTCAATTCATCTAGGATTTTTAAAGCCCGATCAAGAACGGTCGTGTCATCCAACATTACAAGCCCACCATCTGGACCGGGCTCGAGATGTATTCCGACGCTTTTTCCCTCCTTGAAATTGTGTCCTCCGAAGAAGTTTCGCACTGTATCTACGTGCAAACCAAGTTCGTCTGCTATTCTATGCATGCTACCGCTAGGCAATGAATCTTTAATTTTACGAAGTTCATTAAACGTTATTGTTCTCATGTCTCATAAATTTAATGGTTAATACTATGTGATTTTTTTATCACGCTATAAACTTAAGCAAAAAAAAAGATAAAACAAATTATTTGCTTATCTTTTTTTCTTGAATATATAAAATCTATTAATGACCTTTATATCACCTCGATAGCAGAAGCAGGTACCCACCCGACTTTTCCATCTTCCAGTCGAATTTCTTTCCATTCTTTCATGGAGTTGTCTTTGACACTTACCTTTCTTCCTTCATGGAGAATAAACAAGCTAGTTCCACTCTCGCTTGGAGTACTCCGTACTGTTACACTCGGATTCATTACTATCGCCTCACTTCGATTAACCAAATGTTCTTTTTGTTGCGAAGCAAAAAGATTAGAGCAAATGGTGACAATCAGCAAAATGATTCCTGATATGAATCCTATTTTCTTTAACATAATCTGTTTGGAGAATATAAAGAAATAGAGAGCGATAATCAATAGAATAAAGGAGACAATCCCCCATGTGGCCCATGCATCTACACTCATACTATTTGTCAGAGACTTGATCCATGAAACAAAGAACACTTCAGGAACAGGTTCAACCTTGTCTATTGTTTTTGCACGTGCCACTTCAAGATTAGCACGGATGTCACCATTTCCTGGTTGTAATAGCAGAGCACGCTCATAATTTAAAACAGCTTTCGCTATCTCCCCTATTTTATAATAACTATTTCCCAGATTGTAATAGACATCGGCAGCTTCTCCATTTTTCAGTAATGCTTCATATATCTGAATAGCTGCTGCATAATCTTCTTTTATATATGCGGAATCTCCTTCAGCTTTTGTTGCATCTTCCAGTGTATTACTGGAAAATGTGGTATGCGAAGCGTGGATAGAATCAACTCCATTCGTTTGTCTAGTATCAATGCTTAACGAATCTTGTCCGAAACAAGTAAGCGACATTGATAATAATATAAAAAATAATATCTTTTTCATGACATAATCTCTTCTGGGTTAATGTTTTATTGAATTCTCCATTTTGCTTATTACTTCTATTGAAGAAGAATAAACTTTATCCATAGCTTGATTCTCATCACCTGGAGCAAACCGGGCAAATTCACAATCATTCAATGCGTTCAGGAATTCTTTGATCAGTTCCTCATTTACTCCGTGATTTCTTAGTTTCTCTTCAATATTATCTTTAGATAAACGAGATACCGGAATATTCAGTTTGTCACTTATATATCCCCACAATGCCTTTAATACCTCATCGTAGAAAGCATCTTTTTTATTTTCGGAGAGTAATTTTCCTGCAAGCTTCATTCGCTTCGTTGCCACTTTATTTGCTTTTTTCGTACGCATTTTAGCAACATTTGCATTTTCAGCAGCTTGTTTACGATAAATAATGAAGAAAATAATAAAGGCAAGAGCCGGAATGATATAGAACAACCAATATGTCATTGAACCATAGAAGAAACTTCCTTTAGGTTGGAGAGTAACTTCATTCTGTTTGATATAACGGATGTCTTCACCTAATACTTTCAAGTCCTCTTTATTCGTGAAGTTAGCAATTACTTGATCCGCATTACCTGCACCTTTCTCAACATTTACTACATAATCTTCTGTTTTCAGTGTTTTGTAAGACTTGGAGCGAATATCAAAATAGCTGAAAGATACTCCCGGAATCTTATATGTTCCGGCATGTCTCGGAATTGCCAAATATTCAATAACTTTATTGCCTGTGAGTCCTTCCCGGGTTAATCTGACTTGATTGTCTACTTTGGGATCATATACTTCAAAATCATCCGGGAATTTAATTTCCGGATTAGAAATCAACTTCAGGTTACCTGTACCGGATATTACCAGTTTAATAGTAATAGCATCATTGGTTTTCAGTTCCTTACTGTTGATAGAAGAAGATATATTGAACTCTCCCACTCCACCTGAAAAATCTGCAGGTTTACCCGTAGGAAGCGGATTGACATTTATTGCTATCTTAGGAGTGGAAATATTTTTTTTAATTTCAATGACATTACTTCCTCCATTGAAGAAGGCATCAAAAGGATCATCTGATTGCACAGGTTTTCCGATAGTCATCTGGAACTGTGCCGGATCAATATATAGCTTTCCTGATTGTTGCGGGAAGAGAACAAACTGGCGATAAACCGTTGTATAGTAATTACGTCCCTGATAATGCTCCGGAGTCCATCTTGCATTAGTTGTCATTTCTATTTCTTGAGAATGGAAACCTTTGAAGTCGGGCAATTTCGCATTATTAAGTTGTAAGTTGGATTCTCTGGTGTATATTTTATAGGTCAGGACAAAAGCCTCCTGTTCATACACATTTGTTTTACTGGCACTTGCCATAATAAAAAGGTCCTGATTAGAGACACTTGTACTAGATGAGGAATGTATAGAACCACTACTACTATTATTTTGCCCGTTATTGCCACCTTGATCTTGTGGCAATACCTTAATCTTTACTGAGTTTGACACCATTTGGTCACCATCGGCAACAATGGAGGCACCGGGTATTGTGTATTCTCCGGCATTATTAGCCATTAATATGTATGTAAATGTAATACTACTAGTAGATGTAACATTACCATTCACTATTTGAGTACTACTTTGTTGTGAACGGCTTGGACCCATCAATACATCAAAACCTTTGATTGATGGTGCCCGAAAATCTTTCACTTTTTGTGTAGTTACAATATACGACAGCCTGAATTGTTCGCCTACTACCACTGCATCAGGAGCAGAAGCAGTAAAAGACACCTTATCAGCAAACACATGAGTGCTATATGCTATCAATGCCATCAATATAATAATCAGTTTTTTCATTGCTTATGAAATTTATATCATCAACTTTATATTACCAATCTTTTTCCAAGCGACCGCCTTGCATAACTTTTTGTTGTTTCTTCACTTTATCCTGCACATCTTTCTCGTCCTGCATGACAGAATTCAGTAATTGTTCAGCATTCTCCTTCGACATCTGATTGTCTTGTTTCTTTTCAGATTTCGGTGGTTGCTGCTGATCTTTCTTTTCATCTTGTTTCTGATCCTTCTGTTTGTCTTTATTCTGGTCTTGTTTCTGATCTTGCTTTTGCTGATCTTTGTTTTGGTCCTGATTTTGATCTTGATTCTGCTGATTTTGTTGGTCTTTCAGCATTTTCTGTGCGAGAGCCAAATTGTACCGGGTTTCATGATCGGTAGGATTATTACGCAGTGACATTTTATATGCATCTACAGCTTTGGCATAGTCTTTACCAGCCTGGAAAATTACTCCCATATTGTGGTAAATATGGGCGAGTTTCATTTTATCTTTTTCTATTTTGCTGGCCGATACATATTGTTCCATGGCATCCTGAAACTTTTGCTGTTGCGAAAGGGTATTTCCTAGATTATACATGGATACCGTAGACTTGGGATTAGCTTCCAAGGCCTTCCGGTAGTTCACCTCTGCATCAACAAATACGCTATCATTAAACAGACGGTTTCCCTTACGGATATAGTCGCGTTCTGCTTTCTGAGCCGATACACCAGCTGCCGCTAACAGAAATACAGCGAATAGAATATATTTACTTTTTAACATACGTATAACTATTTCTTATTAGAAAACAGGTGAATGTTCTTAAATAAAGGATTTTTGCGATCCAGAATTAAGATTTCTGCCAATAACAATAGTAGAATAACCCATGCAATAGCCTGGAATTGTTCGTTAAACTCCGTATATACTTTCGACTCTACATCAGACTTCGCCATTTTATTTACTTCTTGATTGATGGCCTTTTGGGCTGAATTAGAATTATCTACTCGTACATATATACCTTTTCCTTCTTTTGCAATTTCCTGACACATAGCTTCATTCAAACGGGTAACGATCACATTACCTTCCCGGTCGCGGCGGTAATCATTCGTTCCTTCCACCGGTATTGGAGCGCCATCAGGCATACCTACTCCCAATACACTTACCTGAATACCCTTTTCTGCCGCAGCTTTGGCAGCTTCCACTGCACCACCTTCATGATTTTCACCATCAGTAATGACAATAATGGTGCGACCTACCCCTTCTTGCGGGGTGAAACTACGGGCTGCCAGATTGATTGCTTCCCCAATAGCTGTACCCTGTTTAGAAATCAACGAAGGACTAATGGATTCTAAGAACATCTTAGCGGAAATATAGTCACTTGTAATTGGCAGCTGTGTAAAAGCGTCACCGGCAAATACAATCATACCTACCTTATCATTATCAAGCTCATCTACTAACCTGGATATTAATCTTTTTGCTTTTTCCAAACGGCTAGGCTGTACATCCTGCGCTAACATAGAGTTTGAAATGTCCAAAGCAATAATTACCTCTACTCCCTTACGTTTAACCGTTTCCAGTTTTGAACCGAATTGAGGGCGTGCCAGTAATACGGAGAACAAACCAATAGCAACAAAAATAATCCAGAATTTTACATCCGGACGATATTTGGATACGTCAGGCATTAACTGAGCCAACAAAGTCGGATCTCCGAAATGTCGGATATTCTTTCTCCTCTTGTAATTGGAATACAAGTAGAAAGCTGCTAAAAAAGGTAATAGCAGCAATAAATATAAATATGTAGGTTCTCCAAATCGAAACATCTTCTTACTATTTTATGATTGGCAAATAACGATTGACAAACATCCTTATGGAATTTTCTTGAGTACCGAATTACGTAATAGTACTTCCAACAAGACACAGAGGAAAGCTGCTAAAGCAAACCAATGATATTCTTCGTCCCGCTTACTATACTCTTTTACATTCAGTTTAGTCTTTTCCAGTTTATCAATTTCTTCATATACTTCTTTAAGCTTCGAGTTGCTAGTAGCCCGGAAATAGTTACCATCTGTCGTTCCGGCGATCTCTGTCAATGTCTTTTCATCAATTTCTACCGGCATACTTACATATTGCACCGTATTTCCGACTGGATAAGGATAAGGAGCCATTCCATTGGTACCTACTCCGATGGTATATACACGAATACCAAAGCTTTTTGCTATTTCTGCCGCTGTCATTGGCGAAATATCTCCCTTATTATTAGTACCATCCGTCAATAGGATAATAACTTTGGATTTTGCTTTGCTATCTTTTAAGCGGGTTACAGCATTTGCAATACCCATACCGACAGCAGTACCGTCAGTGATAAGACCACATTTGATATTATGTATCATATCCAACAATACAGCATGGTCTACAGTCAACGGACATTGGGTAAAAGTTTCTCCTGCAAATAATGTAATACCGATATTATCATTGGGACGTCCATTGATAAACTCTGCAGCTACGTCTTTAGCAGCTTCCAGTCTGTTCGGCTTCAAGTCTTCAGCCAGCATACTGGTAGAAACGTCGATAGCCAGCATAATATCAATTCCTTCTATCTCACTGTTCTGCCACTTATTAGTAGTTTGCGGGCGTGCAAGAACCAAAATAACCAGTACTAAAGCAAGGCAGCGTAATAGAAATGGAACATGCAACAAATAATTCTTATAACTTTTAGGTGTATGTGCATATACCCGGGCATCCGAAATTTGAAGAGTTGCTTCACTTTTCTTTCGCTTCAGGATATACCATACAATATACGGTATAAGCAATAATAGCAAAAACAGATATTCAATATTGGCAAAAACCATTTTATTTATGATTTAACAGTTTACTATTTAGTATTAAGCTATACATCCTTTATACAAAAAGATTGTATAACTGTAGACCTATATATATAAAGGTACCGATCAATGCTGCTGATAACAATGCAATTCCACAAATCAGCATAGCTTTAACACGTAAAGAACGTTTCTCAATAATAGTGATTTCCGTTGGTTGCGGTTTCTGATTTTCCTCTTCCGGTTGTTTGGTCTCATTGATAAAATCAATGGCATTGATCAAATTAGCATCGTTTTCATTCATCTGAGGATTATGCTTCGCGAACTTCACTAAATCAGCAGTCTGGAACAATAGTTTTAGGTCTGATATGGCTTCTTTATCATTCATTTCCAATAACTGATCGATTATTTCAGAAGAAGTCATTTCCAATGCATTAAATCCGAAACGGTCCTTAATATATGTACGAATAGCATCGGTTAGTTCGGTATAGTACTCCTTCGATTGCCCTTTCTGCCATACCTTCTCTGTCTTGATACGTTCTATCTCTTTCATTGCAGCCTGATGTGGCGGCAATTTGGGTTCAACTTTAATTTTACGGATAATCGGCTTATTATCACGTATACGAACAATCAGATAAATCAGTAAACCAAGCAAAGGTAAAGCCAGGAATGAGCAAGCGATCAATCCATACCAGTCTTCCCATGCGAAAGGTGCTTTCATCACAGGTTTTTGTCCGAAGAACTGGTCAGGATGTAAGGTGTCAACCGGCATTGAATATACTTTTAATGCCAAAGCTTTGGAGTTGTACACTTTCCCATCTACGGTAACCGGCATTGGCGGCAGATAATATAGAGCAGAGTCAAAAGAAGTGATAATGTACTCCTGCGTAATCACCATCCGCTGGCGATCGTTCAGGAATTGGGTATCGGGTTTGACTGTTTCTATAATTTCCACACCTCTTACCAACGTATCAGTGTAAGCAGGAAAAATAGCACGCTGTTTGGCATCCATGGCTACTTGCAATTGCACTTTCGCCTGTTCGCCGATCAGTATCTGCAATGAATCAATTTTTGCTTCTACTGTAACAGACTGCGCTACTGCTTTACTGACAAACAATAGACCTAATAATGCTATCAGAATAATATTTCTATTCATCTTTGATTCCATTAATTTCGTTTGGCAAATAAATTCAACAATGCCTTTACGTAATCCTGATCGGTTCTGACGGATACAGCATCTACGTTGCTTTTGGTAAAAGTATCGTTCAGTTCAGTCTGCTTTTGTATCCACCAGTCGCGATGTGCCCGGCGTACAGCTTTGGAAGAGGTGTCAATCCATTGTTCATGCCCAGTTTCTGCATCTTTGATTCGCATCAGTCCTACTGGAGGAAGATCACTAAGTCTCCTGTCGTATACTTGCAATGCTACTACATCATGTTTCCTGTTAGCAATGGTCAGCGCATTCTTAAAGCTTTCCTGGTCAATAAAATCTGATAAGATAAATGCAGTGCAACGTCTTTTCATTACGTTTGTCAAATATTCCAAGGCAAGACGAATATTTGTGCGACGGCTTTCCGGTTGGAAATCAATCAATTCTCGGATAATATATAAGATATGTTTACGTCCTTTCTTGGGAGGAATAAACTTCTCTATCCGGTCTGAAAAGAAAATCACACCTATTTTATCATTATTCTGGATGGCAGAGAAAGCAAGAGTAGCAGCGATTTCCGTCACCATATCTTTCTTTAGCTGCTTGATCGTACCAAATTCCAAACTTCCGGAAACATCAACCATTAACATAACTGTCAGTTCACGTTCTTCTTCAAACACTTTCACATAAGGTTTATTGAAGCGCGCAGTCACATTCCAGTCTATGTCACGTATATCATCACCGAATTGATATTCACGGACTTCCGAAAATGACATACCCCTACCCTTGAAAGCCGAATGATACTGGCCTGCAAAGATATTGTTAGACAATCCTCGTGTCTTTATTTCAATTTGGCGAACTTTTTTTAGTATTTCACTTGTTTCCATTTATACAGTAGTTAATTAGTAGGTAGTTAAGTAGTCATGCATAGATACTTATGACTACTTATTGACTGTATTATAACTACAAATTAGGGCACTTCAACCTTATTCAGAATCTTACTGATAATTTCGTCCGAAGTCATGTTGTTAGCTTCAGCTTCGTAGGTCAATCCGATACGGTGGCGAAGAACATCATGTGCTACAGCACGTACATCTTCCGGAATAACGTAGCCGCGACGTTTGATGAATGCATACGTACGAGCAGCTAATGCCAGATTGATAGACGCACGAGGTGAACCTCCGAATCCGATCATATCTTTCAGTTCCTTGAGGTCATATTTATCAGGGAAACGAGTTGCAAATACAATATCTACAATATAACGCTCGATCTTCTCATCCAGATAAACTTGACGAACAACTTTACGTGCTTCAATAATTTCATCCGCTCTTAGAATAGGCTTCACATTAAACTTCTCACCATTGATATTCTGACGAATAATCAATTTTTCTTCTTCCAACTTCGGATAATCAATGACTACTTTCAGCATGAAACGGTCAACCTGTGCTTCAGGAAGCGGATAAGTACCTTCCTGTTCGATAGGATTCTGAGTTGCCAATACAAGGAAAGGTTCCGGTAACATGAATGTTTCTTTACCAATAGTAACCTGACGTTCCTGCATTGCTTCCAGCAAAGCACTTTGTACTTTTGCAGGAGCACGGTTAATTTCATCAGCTAATACAAAGTTTGCGAAAATAGGTCCGCGCTGCACTTTAAAAGATTCATCTTTCTGACTGTAAACCATTGTACCGATAACGTCTGCAGGCAATAAGTCCGGCGTAAACTGGATACGGCTATATTTCGCATCAATCAGAGAAGCGAGTGTCTTAATAGCCAAAGTTTTCGCCAAACCAGGCACACCTTCCAAGAGGACATGGCCATCGGAAAGTAATCCGATAAGCAGTGATTCAACCAAATGTTTCTGACCAACAATGATTTGGTCCATACCTGTCGTAAGATTGGTAACGAAAGCACTTTGTCTTTCAATCCGCTCATTTAGCTCGCGGATATCAATTGATTCAGCCATAAATACTTAATATTTTATTATTTAAATCCCATTAATTTTATGTAAGCCTTGCCTGTGTCATAAGGCTTTTTATTTTGCCCCAAAAGTACGCCATATAATTAACGATTGCAACTAATTTTTATTAAAAAACAATGCGAAATCTTTAGATTAAGGTACTTTCATACGCTTTTGTACATCCATAACACTTCACCCGACCAATACAGGATTTGCATGGTCGGGTGAATGGATTATAACTACTTATTCTTTTGTAAGTTCCGGTATTTCAATAGTTGTGCCATACGGTACATTGTTGGGGTTCTTAATAACCTTCGGATTGTGTTTCACAATGTATGGCCACATTGCCTTTGTACCATAAAAACGTAAGGAAACCCTAGTCAAAGTTTCTCCTTCTTTGATTGTATATTTCGTCTTAGTTCCTGTAATCTTATAAGATGCTGAATCCAGATAGACAGGAGTAGCAGGTTGTTGTGTGACCGTTTGAGGTTCTGCTTTAACAGGAACAGCTTCTTCTTTTTTTGGGGTAACCGGTTGTGTCGTGGTAGCGACTTTGGATACATCAGGCGTTATTGCCTTTGCAGTATCCTTATGTGCAATCGTATCAGAAAGCTGCGCTTCCGGTTGAACGGGTTGGGTGGTTACAGGCGGCATATCCATTGCATTCTTGTCAGATGAAGAAGAAAATAAATCCGGATAATAAATAAAAAGAATGACACCTCCGCATAATAGCAAAACGACTACAATAACAGCTATTAAATAAGGTACAGGAGATTTTTCCTTCACTGGGGCTGTCTTTTTAGAAACCGGTTGGGATACTTGTTCCGGTTGGACCGGTTTTATCATTTCTTTTTCAGCAGGAGGCACTATGGGAGTCACAGGTTGCAGATTTGCTTTTAGAAGCTCTTGCTCTATAATCTTTTCGGCAGTGATCTCTTCTTTTTCTTCTTCTATAGATGCTGCTTGCTGCTCATCGATTATCACTTCCTCTTCCGGAACCTCTTCATCTTCCAGCTGTTCTATCTTTTCTTCGATATCAGTCTCTGTAATGGCTTCTTCGGGCTCTTTAGGAGACGTCTGTTCTGTCGATTCCTGTGCTATTGCAGATTCCTCAGTAATAGCAGGTTTTTCAATAGACTCTTCCACAGGTGGCTGACTGGCTATTTGCTCTTCCTGAATCGGCTCTTCTTCCGAAAGACCATCATCAGTACCTTCATTTTCTTCTATCACAGTAGTTTTAGAATCACCACCCACCTCATTCAAGACTGCCTGTGCTGATGCTTCC
>NZ_JBCGVL010000012.1:27554-137865 GCF_047310725.1 Bacteroides sp. 90-K9/2 | reverse complement strand
AGATAAGGAAAATAGTCGAAATAAGAAAGAATTAATAAGTTAATAATCAATTATATAAATAGAATGAAAACAGGAGTGGGATAGTAAAAAATATAATGCGTCTGCCCTGTTTGTTGCCTGATATCTTTTCGTATAACTATAGTTATTCGAAAAGATAACTATAGTCTCCCTTGCGTATGACTATAGTTATACGAAAGAAAGACTATAGTCATACGAAGTAAGAATAGCTAATAAAACAAATCCTCACAGGCAATCGGATAAATAAAAGTACCGGTATAAAACAATTCTGATTATGAGTATACATTACGACCTTTACGACACGCCCGACATTCAGAAGAAAGGCGAAGAACAGCCACTTCATCCCCGTGTTGTTTTCAACGGAACAATCGATCAGGAAGAATTTCTGGATCGTGTTCACAAATTCACCGGAATAAGCCGTAGCTTATTGGTAGGTGCCATGCAGTCTTTTCAAAATGAATTAAGAGATCTGCTTGCAAACGGATGGATTGTGGAGCTAGGAGATATCGGATATTTTTCCGTCTCTCTGCAAGGACCTCCAGTGATGAAAAAGAAAGATGTACACGCACAATCCATCAGCCTGAAAAACATCAATTTCCGGGCAGGCAAACAGTTCAAAAAAGAAGTAGGCCAGCAAATGAGACCGGAGCGCGGCAAATCGTTCACCCGTCCTAACGGGAAAGGGCACAGTGAAAAAGAGTGTCTGGCTATCATCAACGAACACCTCCAACGATTTCCCTGTCTGACCCGTGCAGATTATTGCCGATTGACAGGGCATGACAAACAACGGGCTTTGAAAGAACTGAATGCTTTTATCGAACGCGGTGTGCTGATTCGTTATGGAGCAGGCCAACAGGTAGTATATGCAAAAAAGACAGAAAAGTAAATAATGGAAGAATGAGACAGTTCTCATCTTCTATCTGGCAACCACCCAAGATGATGAATCTTTAATCATTTATTTAAGAATATCTCTTCTATGGAGATATGATTATTTTTTGTCATCTACTTAAGTTGTTTTTACATATTGTTGTAGTGGACTATTGGGAATATTGGGAATAGTCATTGTAAGAATATTAGCCTCTAATAAAGGATTCATAATATTCTTTTTGAATCTACTTCGGTTTGTTTGTCCTACAACTTCCATTATTTCTTGAATAGAACGAGGCTCTGAACAATACGAAATAATTTGCTCTGCTATAGGTATGTACCGCGCTTCAAGCTTAGGACAAGCTTGGGACAGGCTTAGGACATTTTCTGTCTTATGCTTGATATTGACAGCCCTTTTAAACACTACCGTAAACATTCCGTCCGTATGAAATTCAGGTTCAGGAAGATTGGCTTCTTTCATAGCTTCTTGCATACGGGGAATGCCGGATGCCACCCTTTCAACCAAATGCATACGGGTAAACAATCCAAAGATTAATGGGTTGCGTGTCATGCTCTTGTGTCCGAAATCTTTAGCTACGATAGGCAAAAGTCCTCCGGGATTAGAAACCTCTACTCGGTCATCAAACATTTCTATAGTAATGGTTGCTCCCTGTTCGTAATAGTCCCGATGAGAGAGGGCGTTAATAATAGCTTCTTTAAATACCGTAAGAGGAATTTCCCAAATTTCTTCTCTCGGTCCTGCTCCCTCTATTTTATAAGCGACTTGTAGTTTGCTTTCCAGCCATACCATAGCCTGCAAATATTGCTGGTATAGTGGACCGCCAAAGGTCTTATCATCTATGATATATACTTTGGTTGTTCCTTTGAAAAGGACACATCTTGTTACTGCGTGTGGAAACTTCCGTTCAGGTTGTTTTCCAAAGAACATGGCTGCCCCGTTCTTGGCTATTCCTTTATCTGTAAACAGTTCCAAATTCTCAAATATCTGCTTGTCAGCAGTTGATGGGCTTAACCTTGCTTCTGTGCGGAAGTCTTTTATTGCTTGTTCGTCTGCAGCTGTGTAGATATTGAACCATAAGCAAGGAATAGCATCAAAGAATATCTTATTGCATTCCTGAAAGAAGCTGCGCATTTCTTCAACAGTACGAAGTTTCTGTGAGTTTGCTCCCTCATGCACAAAGATAGAACCGGAAAATATATAAGGTTTATCTTTCCCTGACGGAACATCAATTACCCAAACTGTCTTATCTTCGATATTCACCGCATACATATCACAATGAAGAGCCGGAGATATTTCACTGATAGAGCCTTGAATGGCTGAACGTTTGTCATTCTCTAAATCTGTGCCAATAATCTGCCCGTTATCATCTACACCAATGAGTAAATATCCTCCGTCGGCATTAGCAAAAGCGCAAATTTCCTCTGTTAGTTCACGAACCTTTGAAGGAACACGAACTTTGAACTCTACATTATAGCCTTCTCCGCTATCGATGAGTGATTGTATGGTGGTTTCTGTATTTGTCATAGACATCTATAAATATAATGCAAAAATAGTCATTTATCCATAACAATGAATCATATTCAAACTAACTTTTATTGATTCAAAGTTATCTATGAAATTATAGAATAAGATCACTTGCTTTATCAATATTTATTGCTACTTTTGTAGCGGTTTCCTTTCATACGTAGAGAGGAAGACTTTATTTTTTTATTGAGAACGATTATTTATTGCATTCGAACATAGAAATTCAGCTAAACTTTCCAACGAATGGCAATAAGTGATGTCAGGTCTCGCGCACACTTCCGTATATATAATTTGTTTATATACTCAAATGGGCGTGGGGCTATCACTTATGTTGTTGGAGGGTCTTAGCTGGATACCTTATGTTCGCATACAGTGGTAGTTTCCCACGCTCTCTTTTTTTAACCGCGCACCACAGGGAAATGATGCGACAAACATAACAAAGATATGTACGACGACCTGAAAGAAAACATTATCCTATTAATGCAACACCCCATCGCGCACCGCCCCATCTCCGACTTATCAGATGAAGAACGAGAAAAAGCATTCTGTTTGTTAAACTATCTTTCAACTTTATCCATTGACGAAAACTATACCTTATTAGATTACATCCAAATGGCACGTCTTGAATATGCACTTGGAGAACTTGAGTATAGAACAACAAATGATACAGAAAAAGTGATCCGCCATTTTAGAACCGCCCTCCAATATTTGGAGAGAGGAGGGATCGACTTAAGTATAAATAAGTGGACAGAGTTAGTCAGTCTGCGAACCAAAGAAGACACGGAATAATTCAGAATCATAATCCTAACCAATATATTCAAAATATAACCCTAACCAGTACATATAGAAGATAGATAGCAAAGCGAAAAAGACTGCTTGTGAAAGTAGGCCTTTCGCTCTATCTTCGAAGAGGATGCCTCCCACTATCCCTGATACCCCAATATATCAATCGGCATCCTCTTCTTCTACTTTTTTTCCGAATCTTTTTTACATAAAATCCCCAATACAGCAGCTTTCCACTTATTAATTAATTTATTAACGCACATTTCTTTTTTAGCTTGGCCATTAATTTTGGAAACCATATCTTTGCATCGTGATCACAAAACAATAATAAAACAGATTAACTAACTATTAAAAAAAGAAAGATTATGGCACTAAAGTATGTTGTCAAGAAAAGAGTTTTCGGCTTTGACAAAACAAAGACTGAAAAGTATGTAGCACAGAACGTGATTACCAATACGGTAAATTTCAGAGATTTATGCAAAGAAGTATCTATGTTCGGTATGATTCCCGAAGGTGCGGTGAAACACGTGATTGACGCACTGATTGACGCGTTGAACACGAACCTCAACAAAGGATTGTCTGTACAACTAGGTGATTTCGGCTGTTTTCGTCCGGGCATGAACTGTAAAAGTCAGGATGAGGAAAAAGATGTGGATGCCGATACCGTCCGCCGAGTGAAAATAGTATTTACTCCGGGATATAAATTTAAGGATATGCTGAATAACGTAAGCATTTACAAGACGGAAGGCAATGGCGGCAGCACCTCTTCAGGAAATGGAGGGGGCAATGAACCGGAAAATCCGGATGAAGGCGGTAGCGGTGAAGCTCCCGATCCTGCAGCATAAAACCGGAACAAGAAAGCATACATAGCAAGTAACAATGTTAGGATTTAGAAAGAGGACACCACCTTCGTCTCGTGGAGCCCAGACTCTTTGGGAATCTATTTCATAGGTTTTCCAGTCTTTGCCTGACTCGCTATATTCAAGCGTTTCCCAGAACTTCCTTCCATAAACATGAACCCTAAAAGTTTTTGTCTAACTTTTAGGGTTCGCTTATTCATAGTTACCAGCCTGTATTTTGACCTAAATTAGGATTCTTATAATACTCTGCCTGCGGTATAGGATATAAGTACATCTTATCATCCCAATTACGTGTTTCAAGCAATTCTTTCTTATAAACAGGAGAGCCGTTTTCCATAATGATCTTGATGCAATAAATAGCTTTGGTTTTATCGCCGATCTTCCAACGGCGGATGTCCCAAAATCTATGATCTTCAAACGCAAGTTCCACTCGTCTTTCACGACGAACACTTTCAGTAAACGCGTCGCCACTTGTCGCAATGGCAGGCATATCAGCAGCAGCACGCACCTGATTCAGTGCCGTACGTGCAGACAACGGATGATCATTATCCGTATAATCGGCGTCTTTCCAAGCATCCATTGCTTCCGCATAGTTCAAGAGAATTTCCGCATAACGGAATATAATAAAATGATGCGGTTTCTTTTTCTCATTGGAAGGAGCTAGAGAGACAGTCTCATTCATATACTTCTTCAAATAATAACCTGTGGTAGTTGCTCCAGCTGTTCCGGCACCGTCTTTTCCTCCTTCATAAGACTGGATAGTCGAGTTCATCCATGTATCACCGTTGCAAAGTACTGTTTTATAAAATCTCGGGTCCCTGCCTTCATACGGATTCTGCCCCGGCGCAATCTGTTCCCAATCAAAGTCTTTTCCATTGGTCATTTGGAAAGCATCCACCAAATTCTGGGTGGGCACGTTACCCGTTTTACCCTTTTCATAACTGATAGGTAAATTGTTTGCTTCAAAATCAAAGCTTTCCCCATTTCTACGTTCAAAAATTAATTGCGGAGATTTCAACACATCGTTCCCACCATTCTTGTCATACAGAGGATCAGCATTCGTCTTCGGCAAGCTGTACCAGTTCTCTTTTATGATAGCATAAGCCGCATCGGCAGCCGCTTTCCATTTATCAGCATCCCGGGCGGGATTATGCAACAAACTCGCCGCGTAAAGAAGAGCGCGGGATTTCAATGCCAACGCTGTGCCTTTGGTCACACGTCCCGTCTCCGCCCAAAAGTCTTGATGACTGACAGGCAGTGTCTTGGCCGCGTCACTACATTCGTCGCAGATATATTTTATCACTTCATTGAAAGAAGTCTTTTCCACATCGTTGATTTCATCCAATGCATATGTACGTGTCAAGAGCGGAATATCACCGTATCGTTTAGCCAGTTCGAACAGATAGAAAGCCCGCAGCACCCGTAATTCTTCACGATACATAGTAGCCTTGGCAATGTCTTCTTCATACGTGTCATTCCAGCGGAAGCGCTCCAGTCTTTCCTGTGAATAGTTTTCAAGAAATGAATTGACAGAACGGATAGCTCCATAGCACTTCGACCACATATTATCAACTGCATTGTTGGGGCTCCAGGCATTGTTATAAAAGTCATGAACACTATTATCACTCCAGACATAAACAGAATTATCCGTCGCAGACTCCCTCAAAGCCCCGTCAAGCACTCCGAGATCTCCGGGCAACTGGCTATAAACATAGGTAGCCAAACCTTTCACATTGCTAAAGTAGGAATAGGCCTCTTCTCTGTCCAAGCCTGTCGATTCGTCCAGTTCGAGCAAGCTACACCCCGATACGGATAGCAGCAAACCTGTATATAGTATGATATATTTTCTCATGGTCATCTCACATTTTAGAAGTTAATATTCAACCCGAAATAAACGGAAGTCATATCCGGATAATTGATGTTCAAATCCTCACAATTCATATACTTCACATGATCGAGCGAAAAAAGATTATTAGCTCTCGCATATACCTGAATCTTCTCCATTCTCATTTTCTTCACCCAAGAAGAAGGAAGGTTATAGTAGACATTCAGGTTACGAAGTTTGAAATAGCTCCCGTTCTCCAACCACTGTGTACTGTTTCTGAAGTTATTGGCATTATCCAGCGTGGTCAGGCGGGGAACATTTGCGATATCTTTCGTTTCTTCCGTCCAGCGGATTCTGTCGTTCAGATACCAGCTGGAAATATTCGTGTTGTTCCTCAACGGCCAATATACGCTAGCAGTATTCAACATCACGCTATAATGGCCTACTCCTTGAAACAAAGCATCCACACCGAAACCTTTATATTCAAATCCCAAGTTAATGCCATAATAAATCTCCGGTATGGCAGTGGAATATCCTATCGCCTTCTGGTCATTGTTGTCAATCACGTTATCACCATTCAAATCCCTGTACTTGACATCACCTGGACGTACTTCCGAGAATTTCTGTACCGGACTGCTCTTAATGTCCGCCTCATCTCTGAAATAACCGATAGCCTCCCAGCCAAAACATTGCCCGACAGGGTAACCTTTTTTAGACAAATAGCCATACGGCTGATATCCCTCACCATTTTCTATGACTTTACTTTTAGCATAGGAGAAGTTGGCTCCGATATAGTAGTTGAAGTCCTTGTATTCCTTTTTCCACATAGCAGAGAGCTCCGTTCCTTTTGTTTCCACTTTCCCTGCATTCATTTTGGGAATAGTAACGCCGATTGCAGATGAAATCAGCCCACTTCCGTCAATCAGGATATTGGTACGCTTGTCATAAAAGCCGTCAATAGAAAAAGTCAGTCCCTTAAACAGGCTCATATCCAAACCGATATTATATTTATCCGCAACTTCCAGATCCAGTTGTTCCATTGCAAGCACTCCTTCCTTCAGACTGCTCCCGGCAGAAGTATTTCCGGTCTGAAAATAGTAAGAACCGCTTCCTATCCAATATTGCTTATCCATGTCATAATCATAAATATCATATCCGGAACGTCCGTAAGAAGCGCGAAGTTTCAGATAATCGAAAGCGGAAATTCCTTTCATGAAATTCTCGTTCGAAAGTATCCAGGCGGCAGATATGGCGGGATATGCACGATACTTGTCGTTCTTCCCCAACACGCTGCTGCCAAAACAGTTGGCTACGATATCCACCATATAACGGTTGTCAAAATTATAACCTGCAGTTCCGATGATGTATTGGCGGTAACGACTATTATTAGCTCCTGTCAATGTCATTGATTCCTGACGGAACATAGCACTGGCCGTAAAATCATGCTTATCCCATGTCCGGTGATAATTGACCTTCGCTTCAAAATTGGCATGTATGTATTGATTGGCCAATCCTTTGTTGCTGATTTCCAGTTCATCGTTAGGGTTACCGTAATTTGTGTAAACCGGCTCTCCGTCTGTACCTTTTTCAATGGTCTGGTACATAAAACTTTTCTTGGCTGTTTCCTGATAGGTCGCATTATTATCATAAGCAATAGCGAGTTCCGCACTCAACCCGCGTGTCAATACAGACAAGTCCTGCACCAACCGCAAGTCCGCCTGCAACATACGCTGATTCAGTTTATAATAACCTACGTCCGCCAGATTGGCTATCGGGTTTGTTTTCAGCACATTATTACTACCCCAGAACCCATTCTTTGTCTGCACGGGGAATGCAGCGGACGGGGTGTTGAAAATCTGCTCAAACAAAGTCGCTTCCGATGTAGTGGGACGCTTGCTCTCTCGCAGCATACCGAGCATACTCAATTTCAATTTCGTCGCGTCTGTGATATCCACATCCAGATTCATGCGAAGATTGAGGAAGTATTTCTTCATCTGGGAGTTATAACGATCTGTATAATCGGTATACTTGCTATTCAGCAGTCCCATATCATTTTTGTAATTGAGGACACTGAAATAACGAAGCCGCTTGCCACCTCCGCGGAAAGTGATGTCCAGTTGATGACTGGTCGTATGATTGCGTAACGCTTCTTTCTGCCAGTCCACATTCGGATAAAGATCGCTATTGGCTCCGGACAGGAAAGAGGCTTCATCCATATCCGGTTGCAAGCCATCATATCTCAATGCTTCATTACGGGCCTTGGCATAGGTATAAGCATCGGCAAATTCCGGCTGATCGACAGGCAAGCCTAAACCGAACTTGTAGTCTACTTTTATATCTTTCTTGTTATATATACCACGTTTGGTAGTTATCAATACTACTCCGTTAGCACCTCTGCCTCCCCAGAGAGCAGTAGCAGCACCGTCTTTCAAAACGGATATCGATTCTATCTCCGAAAGGTTGATATATTCGAGAGGGCGTGCAAAACCATCTACTACAAATAAAGGCGTATCTCCATTCAAAGAACCGCGCCCCCGCACGTTGAGACGAGATTTATCTGTGCCCCAACTAGTGTTCTGCATCACACTCAATCCCGGCAATAGACCATAAATGGCATTATAAGGACTAGTGGTGGCATTTTTATCTAATTCATCCGAATAAATGGTAGATACAGCCTGTGTCTTCCGTAATTCGGTTGTCGTCTGCGTGCCCAGATCGATTACCTTATCTTGTCCTTCATTATTTTGCGCTATACCCGTAGTGGCAAATGCCAACGAGAAAGCTACGATATAAAGTGATTTATTCATAATCATTCTTCTTATTATTCAACGATTTGATTATTACCAACCCGGATTCTGAATCAATCCATATTTCTTGTTTATCTCATCTACAGGCAGAGGTAACAGGAAATACTTGTCGTTCCACTTTTCGGGTTTCGCATACTGGCGTGTTTCCGCCATTGCATGAGATACGGTATAAGAAAAGCCGCTTGGCTCACCGGCCGCTTTTTTAATAATCAGACGTGACAATTGTCCGGTAAATATATCTGAGCGTTTCCAACGTACCAGATCGAAATAACGTACTTCTTCATAGCCGAATTCAATGGCTCTTTCGCGTAATATCGCTTCACGCAACGGTTTGCCGGCCGGAACATCTGTTGCCGATATCGCAGGCATACCTGCACGCAGTCTGGTTTTATTCAAATAATCATAAGCTGTATTGCCAAACTCATCACGGACTTCCGCCTTATTCAGTTCGTTCATCGCTTCGGCCATATTCAGATAAACCTCCGGAAGGCGAATCAACGGGCAAGAATAAAACTTACCATTCACTTCGTCATTGAAGTTCCGTATGAATTTTCTCATAGCAACCCCATTGTAGCTCATTCGTCCGTCTTTATAAGGCGCTTGGGTGGCTCCTTCGTAAATCTGCACTTTCTGGGCGCCCTTAAACTTATCTCCATTCACAGCAACCGTTTCATACAAGCGGATATCTCTTCTGGGGCTTCCGTCCTTATCAAAGAAGGGAAATTTATTATGATCCGGATTGTTCCAATCGAATTCTGTTCCGTCTTTCATCTGAAACATATCGACATAGGTCAATGTAGGAGAAGCGACCCCGTAACGTACTTGGGCAAACGGAAGCTTTCCCGTAGCATAGGTGGTGAATCTTCTGGAAGAAATCAAGACTTCACCGTTATGGCGATTGAAATATCCTGCTGCAAAATCATCGCGAGGATTACCTGTATTCACCAACTGATAAGCGTCCGAGTTCTTTTTATTAGCCCGCATAAATTCTAATCCGGCATCCAACGCCTTTTGCCACCTGTCTGGTGAATAGTTGCCATACCAAGTAAGGAATTGAGACGAAGCATCTCCTTCCAAATAGGGTTTATCAGCATTAAATAAAGGACTCGCCACAAATTGAAGCACTCTGGACTTTAACGCTAAAGCAGAAGCAGCCGTCATGCGCCCGTCATTATCTGCATCAACCTGCCAAGGTAGTACAGAGGCTGCCGCATCCAGTAGTCCAACGATCTTCTGTACAGTTTCCTCCACTGTCATACGGGGAAATTTCATCGCATCTTCTGCCGTATATGCATGGTCTATCCACGGCATGCCACCATAATAACGGAGCATTTGAGAATAATGATAGGCAATGATTACTTGCGCTTCCGCTTTTCCTATCGCTTTCTCATCCGCAGTCATATCCGGCACTCTATCCACATTTTCAATGTAGATGTAGGCTCTCCGGATACCATAAATCGGTCCTACTCCTATTGTAGCACTGGCAACATCCAACCGATATGGAAGATGTTCCAGATATGTATTTGTTCCGTCCACCGTCCCTGTATAAAATTTAGGTGCCCCCTTTTTCGTCCAGTCACCCAGATCGGTAAGCATCTCCAAAACGCCATATCCCAGACGTCCTTGCATCGGCAGATAATCCGGTAAAGAATGATAAGTTTCCGCCAACGCCTGCTCAGCATATACCTTTTTGTTAAAAACAGAATCGATATTCTGTTCGTTACTTATCGGCTTATCCAGAAATTTCTCTCCAAATTTAAGGTCTTCACACCCTATCAGTGTCAATACAAAGAGAGAAAGACAGCCTATATACTTTTTATAGTTTTTCATTGTCAGCACTATTAAAAGGTTAGATTAATACCTAAATTATATATTTTAATGATAGGGTAAGAATCCGCATTATTCGGATTACATTCAGGGTCCATGATGTCAAACTTATCAAAGGTCAACAGATTATAACCGGTCAGTTTTATACCTAACTGCTGAATACCCAGCTTCTTTAACATCTTCTTATCTGTGAAGTTATATCCTATCGTCACATTCTTCAGCTTCAAATAAGAACCGTCTCGCACCCACAAAGAGGAGGAACGCATATTATAGACTGCATTTGTCTCGGTAAACCGCGGTGTAGTAGCTGTGTTTGCAGTTTCCGGCGTCCAGCGCGTATCTGCATGAAACTGCATCAAACCACGGATTTTACCATTTCCAAAAGGTTCTCTGAAAGCCCCGTCCAGCAACAAAGAGCGCTGTGCAGCACCAGTCCAGTTCATTGTCAGGAAAAAGCCTTTGTAATTAATACCATAATTCAATCCGAATGTATAGGCCGGACGAGTCGGGTTTCCAATAATAGTCTGGTCGTCGGAAGTAATTTCCTCATCACCGTTCAAATCCCGGTATTTCACATCACCCGGCTTCACAGACACACCCGGATCGGGCAGACCTGCCAACAGTTTGCCGTTCTCCCCGAAGTCCGCCTCTGTATAAAAACCGTCCGCCACATATCCGAAAAGCGTTCCGACCGGATTTCCTGTCCGCCACATATAAGGCTCATTAGGCTCAACCTCGTCTTGAAAAACAATCTTATTCTTTGAATAGGAAACATTTGCCTGAACATTATACTGAACCTGCCCGATCTTGTCATTCCACCTCACTTCTACTTCATATCCATGGTTTTTCACTTTACCCATATTTACGGCAGGTAGAATGGATGAAGTCAGCCCCGTTAATAAAGGTATTGTCTTACGATTGATAAGAATATCCTTACGTTCTTCGAGGAAATAATCCAAAGAGATTTTCAGACGGCTCTTCAAGAAATGAACGTCCAATCCATAGTTCTGTTTCAGCGCAGTTTCCCAAGTCACGTTCGGATTGCCCAGACGCTTCTCCAATGCACCCAGAATTAACGCCTTGCTGTTATAACCAAAGTTGAATCCATACTTATTGTTATTCCATCCATCTACTCCGCTCAGATTCACATCGTAAGAATCCGGCAGGAACAAGAAGCGGTTATTTCCAAGATTGTCATTTCCGACCAAGCCGACAGAAGCACGGAATTTCAGATAATCAACCACCTTCTGTTTTTTCATAAAAGCCTCTTCCGACAGAATATAACCGATAGAACCGGCAGGAAACGCACCGAATCTCTTACCCGGAGCAAAATTCTCAGAACCATTATAACCGAAGTTAACTTCTGCCATATAGCGGGATTTGTAATCATATGTCAGACGCCCTACAAAACCGATGTAAGCAGACGGTACTCCCACCCATTGGGTGGGATAGTATTTCTTGCTCTGATTGTATAAGAACAATCCCCCGACATTATGAAAACCAAATTTACGGTTATATCTCAGACTTGCTTCCAGATACCAGTCTCGTGCCCGCGAAGAAGTTTCCTCATATTGCAAGCTCTTGTTCTCTCCTTTGATCTTATAAACAATATTCTTGTTGAAATCCGGCGAATCATAACCAAGCGACGGGTCTTCCAAAGAAGACTGATAGAAAGGCATAAATTGTTCCACTTGCCCTTTACGCTTTTTGGTAAAGCCATAACTCGTATTATAAGCACCTTTTATTTCCGCCGACAGCCCTTTGGTTATGAAGTCCAACTTCTGATTCAACAGAAGGTCCAGATTCATCGTATTATTAATAGCAGTTGAGTAACCCGTCCCATAACACTTAGGCAAAGCACTGTTGCCCAGATTAATTTTATTATCAAAACGTTCTTCGGGAGTAACTATGAGTTGTCCGTCAAGTACACCCGGACTGCTGAACGGAGTTGTCTGATTAATCAGTGTCCAGATCGAATTAGTCGCATCATTAATCATCGGCTCATTCCGGTTACCTACAATGCCACCGATACCAATCTTCAACGTGGTAGTCTTAGTTACATTAAAGTCTAAATTCGCGCGATAATTGTATCTTTTGTATTTATAATTGTTATCATACCCCACTCCTTCAAACTGTTTCAGCAAGCCATTCTGATATAAGAAACCTAAAGATATAAAGTAACGTATATCTTTTGTTCCTCCGGAAATATTCAGGTTATGCTGTGTTTGCACAGACGTTTTATTTAGCAAATACTTTCTCCAGTCGATACTGGGATACATAACAGGTTCATCATTCAACCTGAACCGTTCAATTGCATAATTATCAAAAACCAAATCATTTTCGGTAGCATTTGGTTTATCATTCGTTATAATCTCGTTCCTCAAAGTAGCATACGTATAGCTGTCTGCCATTTCAAGCATGCGGGTAGGCATCTGGATACCAACCGAAGAATTCACGGAGATTTTCGCTTTGCCTTCCTTACCACGGCGTGTAGTCACCAAAATTACACCATTTGCACCACGCACACCGAACACGGCAGTAGCAGAAGCGTCTTTCAAAACCGTCACGCTCTCTATTTCATTCGGGTCCATTTGATAAAATGAACGTTCTATACCATCCACTAAAATCAAAGGAGAGGAAGCGCTTTCTGTCAAAGACCCCACTCCGCGAATAAACACCTTAGGGTCTTCCTGCCCCGGCTGACCGCTAGTCTGGACGGATGAGAGTCCTGTAATCTGGCCCGCCAGCGAATTGGCCACACTTGCATTTGGCGAACGTATCAGCGCCTCATTGTTTACAGCAGAAATAGCGCCTGTCAGAGTTTCTTTCTTTTGTGTACCATAGGCCACAACTGTAACTTCCTGAAGTTCATTTGCCGTTTCTTTTAAAATAATTTTCAGTTGTTTGCGACCATTTAATGGCACTTCTTGAGGTTCATATCCCATGAACGAAATCTGCAGAACTGCCTTTTGAAGATTGCCTACTTTTAAATGGAAAACACCATTCATGTCGGTAATAGCACCGTTAGCCGTGCCTTTTTCTTTTACATTAGCACCAATCACCTCTAAGTTAGATTCATCCAATACAGTTCCCGTCACTGTATTTTGCGCCCATACCAAGAGCGAACAACACATAAGCATTAACGTACTGATGCACCTTTTGCATCTTTTTAGTCTCGTCAGTTTGTTCATAATAATAAATTTAAGAATTTGAAATAGGTTTGTTAAAAACACTTGTCGCAAATTAAGTGAATATGACAGTTTTTAAGATACAGTTATCATACTAAAAAGATACAAAATAGTACATAACAAGAAATGTAAAGCTTTAAATCTAGCTGTATTATCCATAATATCAGGGCATCACACTAGAGAAATACAGCCTATTCATCGTTTCTTATTGATTTTACCATACTCGAAAAGTCGTTTTCAAAAAGTTAATTTACCAAGTTCTTCTCTCATCGTAAATCTATACCAACTCCACATATCATTATCAGCCTTCATTGGATAGTTCATAAATAAATTAAAATTGAACTATTGCCATACCTAATTAGACTTATTATTCTCCTTCATTAATCAAATTATTCCCTATCTTTGACTCCCGAAATTCAAACCTAATACAAAAAACCCATGAAGAAACAACTACTCTCTTGCTGCTTGGCTGCATTGGGACTGACAGCAATTCAAGCACAAAGCTTCAATGAGTGGAAAGACCCGGAAGTGAATTCCGTAAACCGCTCCGCCATGCACGCTAATTACTTTGCTTACGCATCGGCTGATGAAGCTAAAGCCGGCATCAAAGAAAATTCAATGAATTTCATGACCCTGAACGGTCCTTGGAAATTCAACTGGGTGAGACATGCAGATGCACGCCCGACTGACTTCTATCAAACTAATTTCAACGACAAAGGTTGGGACGACCTTCAGGTGCCCGGCGTTTGGGAATTGAACGGTTACGGTGATCCTATCTACGTCAACGTAGGATATGCATGGAGAAGCCAATTCAAAAACAATCCTCCGCAGGTGCCGACAGAAAACAATCATGTAGGCTCTTACCGCAAAGAAATTATCCTTCCCGCCGACTGGAAAGGCAAAGAGATTTTTGCACATTTCGGCTCGGTAACTTCCAATATGTACCTTTGGGTGAACGGACGCTACGTAGGATATAGCGAAGACAGTAAACTGGAAGCTGAATTCAACCTGACCAACTATCTGAAACCGGGTAAAAACGTGATCGCTTTCCAGGTATTCCGCTGGTGCGACGGCAGTTATCTGGAAGATCAGGACTTCTTCCGCTACTCCGGCGTAGGACGTGACTGTTATCTCTACGCACGCGACAAAAAATACATTCAGGACATTCGTATCACTCCCGATCTGGACAGCCAATATAAAGACGGTATGCTGAATATAGCCGTTGACCTGAAAGGAAGCGGCACAGTAGCTTTAAACTTGACAGATACTCAAGGCAACAGTGTAGCGACTGCCGACTTGAAGGGTTCGGGCAAATTAAATACAACCTTGTCTGTCTCTAATCCGGCTAAATGGACTGCCGAGACACCTAACCTCTACACGCTGACCGCTACACTGAAAAACGGCAATAATGTAGTAGAAGTAATCCCCGTTAAAGTAGGTTTCCGCAAGATTGAGCTGAAAGGCGGACAGATACTCGTAAACGGACAACCGGTACTCTTCAAAGGAGCCGACCGTCACGAAATGGACCCGGACGGTGGTTATGTCGTTTCTCTCGAACGTATGCTACAGGATATCAAAGTGATGAAAG
The DNA here is from genome assembly GCF_047310725.1 of Bacteroides sp. 90-K9/2. Taxonomy (NCBI): domain Bacteria; kingdom Pseudomonadati; phylum Bacteroidota; class Bacteroidia; order Bacteroidales; family Bacteroidaceae; genus Bacteroides; species Bacteroides sp. 90-K9/2. Next base: position 122,556 of record NZ_JBCGVL010000012.1, on the reverse strand, counting down.
AACTGAACATCAACGCTGTGCGTACCTGCCATTATCCGGACGACAACCGTTGGTATGACCTTTGTGACCAATATGGTCTGTATGTAGTGGCCGAGGCCAATGTAGAATCTCACGGAATGGGTTACGGCGATCAGACACTGGCAAAGAACCCGAGTTATGCCAAAGCTCACATGGAACGTAACCAACGCAATGTACAACGCGGATACAACCATCCGTCTATCATCTTCTGGTCACTGGGTAACGAAGCCGGCATGGGACCGAACTTTGAGAAATGCTACACTTGGATCAAGAACGAAGACAAGACGCGTGCCGTACAATACGAACAGGCAGGAACCAGCGAATTCACCGATATTTTCTGCCCAATGTATTATGACTACAACGCTTGTATCAAATATAGTGAAGGTAATATCCAGAAACCGTTAATCCAATGCGAATATGCACACGCAATGGGTAATTCGGAAGGCGGATTCAAAGAATACTGGGACATCATCCGTAAATATCCGAAATATCAGGGTGGATTTATTTGGGACTTCGTAGATCAATCCTGCCACTGGAAAAATAAAGACGGAGTGAGTATCTATGGTTATGGCGGCGATTTCAACAAATACGACGCTTCGGACAATAACTTCAACGACAACGGCTTAATCAGCCCCGACCGCGTGCCTAATCCACATGCTTATGAAGTTGCTTATTTCTATCAGGATATATGGACTACTCCTGCGGATCTTGCCAAAGGTGAAATCAATATTTTCAATGAGAACTTCTTCCGCGACCTCTCTGCATACTATATGGAATGGCAATTACTGGCAAACGGGGAAGTAGTGCAAACAGGCATCGTGCCCGACCTGAAAGTTGCGCCCCAGCAAACCGTCAAAGTGCAAATTCCGTTTGACGTGAAGAATATCTGCCCTTGCAAGGAATTATTGCTCAATGTGAGCTACAAACTGAAAGCTGCCGAAACACTGCTGCCGGCAGGAACGACTATCGCTTACGACCAGTTAAGCATCCGCGACTACAAAGCACCGGAACTGAAACTGGAAAACCAACAGGCTTCCAACGTTCCGGTTATCGTACCCGATATTTTGGATAACGACCGCAATTACCTGATCGTGAAAGGTGAGAACTTCTCCATGGATTTCAACAAACAGGACGGTTACCTCTGCCGTTACGACGTCAACGGTATGCAAATGATGGAAGACGGCAGCACACTGACTCCTAACTTCTGGCGTGCACCGACCGACAATGATTTCGGAGCCGGACTGCAACACAAATACGCTGCATGGAAGAATCCGGAACTGAAACTGACTTCTCTGAAACACGCGATTGAAAACGATCAGGCAGTGGTTCGTGCTGAATATGACATGAAGTCGATAGGTGGAACATTGTCGCTGACTTATACCATTAATAATAAAGGTGCAGTGAAGGTTACTCAAAAGATGGTGGCAGACAAGAGCAAGAAGGTTTCTGAAATGTTCCGCTTCGGTATGCAAATGCGTATGCCTGTCAACTTCAACGAGGTAGAATACTACGGCCGTGGTCCGGGAGAGAACTATGCCGACCGTAACCACGGAGCCATGTTGGGCAAATACCGCCAAACGGTAGAAGAACAATTCTATCCTTACATCCGCCCGCAGGAAACCGGAACAAAAACGGACATCCGTTGGTGGAGACTTCTGAATATCAGCGGCAACGGACTACAATTCGTATCGGATGCTCCTTTCTCTGCTTCTGCACTGAATTATACCATCGAATCATTGGATGACGGTGACGGTAAAGACCAGCGTCACTCACCGGAAGTAGAAAAGGCGGACTTCACCAATTTCTGTATCGACAAGGCGCAAGCAGGTCTTGCCTGTGTCAACAGTTGGGGAGCTATACCACTGGAAAAATACCGTCTTCCTTACCAAGATTATGAGTTAAGTTTTATTATGACTCCTGTATATCATAAACTAAAGTAAAAAACATAGTTAAAAAACACGGTATCAGAGAACAAGAATACCGAATTTAAAGTACTTTTGCAGCCGGAAACTAATTTGCCTAAATTAGTTTCCGGCTTTTCTTCCTTAAAACCCTTGACTATATGAATGAACAGCACACTGGGAACAAACGCATTAAATTAAAAAACAGATATTTATAAGTATGAAAAGTAGAATTGTTTTATTTGCATTTTGCGTAGCCCTCTTGTCTAGTTGTGGCAATAAGGGCAATGGAACAGGAAAGGTTCCTGAATATGCAGTACAAGAGTTACAAAAGACGACTGCCAATTTAACAACTGCCTATCCGGCTACAATCAAAGGTAAACAAGACGTAGAAATCCGTCCGCAGGTATCGGGTTTCATCACGAAACTATGCGTGGATGAAGGAGCAACTGTCCGTAAGGGACAAGTATTGTTCATTGTTGATCCTACACAATACGAAGCTGCAGTGCGCACAGCAAAAGCTGCCGTTGCTACAGCCGAAGCTGCTGTCAGCACTCAACAAATGACGGTAGACAATAAGCGTGAGCTTAACAAGAAGAACATCATCAGTGACTACGACTTGTCAATGGCAGAAAATACGCTGGCGCAATCACAGGCACAACTGGCACAAGCAAAAGCACAGCTTACCACTGCACAGCAGAATCTCTCTTTCACCCAAGTGAAGAGTCCTTCTGACGGTGTAATCAACGATATTCCGTATCGTCTGGGAGCATTGGTAAGCCCTTCCATCTCTACTCCGATGACTACTGTTTCTGAAATTGATGAAGTATATGTATATTTCTCCATGACAGAAAAAGAGCTGTTGGCCATGACTAAAACCGGAGGTACTATCAAAGAAGAAATCAGCAAAATTCCAGCTATCAAATTGCAGCTGATCGACGGTACAGAGTACAGCATCGAGGGTAAAGTAGACGCAATTACAGGAGTGATCGACCAGTCAACCGGTTCGGTAAGTATGCGTGCCCTTTTCCCGAACAAAGAACACATCTTACGCAGTGGCGGAACAGCAAACGTACTGATTCCTTACACGATGGAAAATGTGATTACGATACCGCAATCAGCAACAGTAGAAATTCAGGATAAGAAGTTCGTTTACGTTTTGCAACCGGATAACACGGTGAAATATACAGAAATCAAGATCTTCAATCTAGACAACGGAAAAGAATATCTCGTAACTTCAGGTCTGAATCCTGGAGATAAAATTGTAATCGAAGGCGTGCAGAGTCTGAAAGATGGCCAGAGCATACAGCCTATCACACCTGCTCAAAAAGAAGCGAACTATCAACAGCATTTGAAAGACCAGCACGATGGTAATTTAGCTACAGCTTTCAATTAATAATTTAGATAATCGTATGAAGTTAGATAAATTTATTAACCGTCCGGTACTATCAACGGTTATTTCTATTTTGATAGTCATTCTGGGTGCTATCGGACTGGCAACACTGCCAATCACCCAGTATCCGGACATTGCGCCTCCTACCGTATCGGTAAGGGCCACTTATACGGGTGCCAGCGCGTCGACCGTATTGAATTCCGTGATTGCCCCGCTAGAGGAACAAATCAATGGTGTGGAAAATATGATGTATATGACCTCCAACGCATCCAACACCGGTGCAGGTGATATATCCATCTATTTTAAACAGGGAACAGACCCAGATATGGCTGCCGTTAACGTGCAGAACCGTGTTTCTATGGCACAGGGATTACTGCCTGCCGAAGTAACCAAAGTCGGTGTGACAACTCAGAAACGCCAGACTTCCATGCTAGTGGTGTTCTCTCTTTACGACGAAAGTGATACATATACAGAATCATTTATCGAAAACTATGCTAAGATCAACCTGATTCCGCAAGTTCAGCGTGTACCGGGTGTGGGTGATGCCTCTGTGATGGGACAGGACTACTCTATGCGTATCTGGCTACGTCCGGACGTAATGGCGCAATACAAGCTGGTTCCGGGCGACGTATCCGCAGCCTTGGCAGAACAGAACGTGGAAGCTGCTCCGGGACAATTCGGTGAACGCAGCAACCAGACTTTCCAATATACCATCCGCTACAAAGGACGTCTGCAACAACCGGAGGAATTCGAAAATATCGTCATCAAATCTTTGCCCGACGGTGAAGTGCTTCGCCTGAACGATATTGCAGAAATCCAACTGGACCGTTTGGGATACAACTTTACCAACCGTGTAAACGGACATAAGGCTGTAACCTGTATCGTTTATCAGATGGCAGGAACAAATGCGACACAAACCATCAGCGACATTCAGGTGTTGCTGGATGAAGCGTCCAAATCACTGCCTGCCGGTTTGAAGATAAACGTATCCATGAATGCCAACGACTTCTTGTTCGCTTCTATCCATGAGGTATTGAAAACATTGATCGAGGCATTTATCCTGGTATTTATCGTAGTATATATCTTCCTGCAGGACTTACGTTCTACATTGATTCCGACCATTGCCATCCCGGTAGCTCTTATCGGTACATTCTTTATCCTGTCCTTAGTAGGATTCAGTTTGAACTTGCTGACGTTATGTGCGCTTGTACTCGCCATCGCCATTGTGGTCGATGACGCCATTGTGGTCGTCGAGGGTGTACACGCCAAGCTAGACCAAGGCTATACTTCCGCCCGTCTGGCTTCCATCGACGCAATGAACGAATTGGGCGGTGCTATCGTATCCATTACACTGGTCATGATGGCCGTATTTATCCCGGTAAGTTTCATGGGTGGAACGGCGGGAACATTCTATCGCCAATTTGGTATGACTATGGCCATCGCCATCGGTCTGTCCGCTCTGAACGCTTTGACATTAAGCCCCGCCTTGTGTGCCGTTCTTCTGAAACCGCACAAGCAGGAAGGTTCCGAAGAAGTTCCTCCATTGAAGGAGCGTATGAAAACAGCCTACAAGACGGCTCATACAACAATGATAAACAGATATACCGAAGCAATCGGAAAGATGTTGCATCCGGGAATCACACTCACATTCACACTTGTTGCCATTCTCGGTATGATTTTCGGATTCTTCAGTATCAATCCGGTGATTACCGCCATCCTCATACTTCTTAGTATTTTGGCACTAATCGGAATGAGCACGAATAAATTCAAGAACAGATTCAACGATACCTATGAATCTATCCTGAAACGATATAAAAAGCACGTACTGTTCTTCATCCAGAAGAAATGGTTGTCCATGGGGTTGGTCGTTGCTTCTATTGTATTGCTTATGTTCTTCATGAACACCACTCCGACAGGTATGGTGCCCAACGAAGATACCGGTACACTGATGGGAGCTGTGACTTTGCCGCCGGGCACGTCACAAGACCGCTCGGAAGAGATTCTGGCACGTGTAGACAGCCTGATTGCCGCTGATCCGGCCGTATCTTCGCGCACATTGATTTCCGGTTTCAGTTTCATCGGTGGACAGGGACCGTCCTACGGTTCTTTCATCATCAAACTGAAAGATTGGGATGAACGTTCGATGATACAAAACTCTGACGTTGTGGTGGGGTCCTTATATATGCGTGCACAGAAGATCATCAAGGAAGCACAGGTGTTGTTCTTTGCTCCGCCGATGATCCCGGGTTATTCAGCATCTACGGATATTGAGGTGAATATGCAGGATAAGACGGGCGGTGACTTGAACAAGTTCTTCGATGTAGTCAACGACTATACCGCCGCACTGGAAGCCCGCCCTGAAATCAATTCTGCCAAAACAACGTTCAACCCGAACTTCCCGCAATATATGATTGATATTGACGCGGCAGCTTGTAAGAAGGCAGGCATCAGCCCGAGCGACATCCTTACCACTATGCAAGGATATTATGGTGGTCTGTATGCATCCAACTTCAACCGTTTTGGTAAGATGTATCGTGTAATGATTCAGTCGGACCCGTTATCACGTAAGAATCTGGAATCTTTGAAGAATATCAAGGTTCGTAACAGTGCCGGTGAAATGGCTCCTATCTCTCAATTCATTACGATTGATAAAGTGTATGGCCCGGATATCATCAGCCGCTTCAACCTTTACACTTCCATGAAAGTGATGGTGGCTCCTGCCAGTGGTTATACATCCGGACAGGCATTGGCTGCGCTGGCAGAAGTAGCCAAGCAGAATCTTCCGACCGGTTACACCTACGAGTTGGGTGGTATGGCGCGTGAAGAAGCTCAGAGCAGTGGAAGCGCTACCGGATTGATTTTCATCCTCTGCTTCGTATTCGTTTATCTGTTGCTGAGTGCACAATACGAAAGTTACATACTTCCGTTAGCCGTATTATTGTCCGTTCCGTTCGGTCTGCTAGGCAGCTTCCTGTTTGTGAACGGAGTAAGTGCTATCGGTAATATCTCGATGTTGAAGATGATTCTGGGGACAATGTCCAACAATATCTATATGCAGATTGCGTTGATCATGTTGATGGGTCTGTTGGCGAAAAATGCCATCCTGATTGTAGAGTTCGCCCTTGACCGCCGCAAGATGGGTATGAGTATCACATGGGCAGCCGTATTGGGCGCCGGTGCCCGTCTCCGCCCGATCCTGATGACATCATTGGCAATGGTAGTCGGATTGCTTCCGTTGATGTTTGCCTTTGGTGTAGGTGCTCACGGTAACCGTACACTGGGTACTGCTTCTATCGGTGGTATGTTGATCGGTATGATTTGCCAGATTTTCATCGTTCCTGCCTTGTTCGTAATCTTCCAATATCTGCAAGAGAAAGTAAAACCGATGGAATGGGAAGATATTGACAATACAGATGCTGTAACAGAGATTGAACAATACGCTAAATAATGAAATTCGATATGAAGAAACAGATTCTATATATGTTGTGTGCAACTGCTCTCTTGAGCAGCTGCCACATCTATAAGTCGTATGACAGACCCGAAGATATCACCACTTCCGGCCTGTATCGCGATCCGGTAGCGAATAATGATACACTGGTTTCGGATACAGCCAACTTCGGTAATCTGCCGTGGAGAGAAGTCTTCACCGACCCGCAACTCCAGTCTCTCATCGAAGCGGGACTGAAACAAAACACTGACCTCTTGTCGGCCGCTCAGAATGTGAAAGCAGCAGAAGCATCCCTGATGTCTGCACGTCTGGCTTATGCTCCGTCACTGGGGTTATCACCGCAAGGAACAATCAGTAGTTTTGATAAAAACGCAGCAACAAAAACGTACTCATTGCCCGTTACAGCTAGCTGGCAGATCGACTTGTTCGGTCAGTTGCTCAACTCCAAACGAAATGCACAAGTTACTCTGAAGCAAGTGAAAGCTTACCGTCAGGCTGTGCAGACACAGGTTGTCTCCAACATCGCCAATATGTATTATACATTAATGATGTTAGACCGCCAGCTGGAAATAACCAAAGCCACAGCTGAAATTCTGAAACAGAATGCCGAAACAATGGAAGCGATGAAAAACTCTGCTATGTACAATATCAATTCGGCCGGTGTAGAACAGAGCAAGGCTGCTTACGCGCAGGTACTTGCCACTATTCCGGACATTGAACAAAGCATACGTGAGACGGAAAATGCCCTGTCTACTTTCTTGGGCGAAGCTCCGCACGCCATCAAACGTGGCGTATTGGAGGCACAAGTACTTCCGACGGAACTTTCCGCAGGTGTACCTATCCAGTTGCTATCCAACCGTCCGGACGTAAAAGCTGCTGAAATGTCATTGGCAAGCTGCTATTACAATACTAATTCGGCACGTGCCGCATTCTATCCGCAAATCACGCTTAGCGGCTCTGCCGGATGGACCAACAGTGCCGGTAGCGCAATTATCAATCCGGGAAAGCTGTTGGCTTCCGCCATTGGTTCACTTACGCAGCCTCTATTCTACCGGGGACAGAACATTGCCCGGCTGAAAGCAGCGAAAGCACAGGAGGAACAAGCTAAACTATCCTTCCAACAAACACTTCTGAATGCCGGAAGTGAGGTCAGCAATGCGTTAAGTTTATACCAAAAGACCAGTGAAAAAGTAGAATCACGCCAAATGCAGGTAGAATCTGCAAAGAAAGCTTCGGAAGATACAAAAGAATTGTTTAACTTAGGGACCTCAACCTATCTGGAAGTACTGTCAGCACAACAGTCTTACCTGAGTGCACAAATCTCTCAGGTTTCCGATTGCTTTGATCAGATGCAGGCCGTAGTAAGCCTTTACCAGGCATTGGGTGGTGGAAGAGAAGAATAACTTTAAACATATACTATTATGATTAGTCCGTTAGCTTATGTAGACCCTGAAGCAAAGTTAGGCAAGAACGTAACAGTCCAGCCTTTTGCCTACATTGAAAAGAATGTGGAAATCGGAGATGACTGTGTCATCATGTCCTACGCCAGTATCCTGAAAGGTACTAGAATGGGAAAAGGAAACAAGGTACATCAGAACGCTGTTTTGGGAGCGGAACCGCAAGATTTCCACTATACAGGAGAAGACAGTAGCCTGATTATCGGTGACAACAACGATATTCGTGAGAATGTAGTAATCAGCCGCGCTACGTTTGCCGGTAATGCTACCAAAATTGGAAACGGAAACTACCTGATGGATAAAGTACATCTCTGCCATGATGTACAAATCAGCAATAACTGTGTAGTAGGTATAGGTACTACCATCGCAGGAGAATGTACGTTAGATGACTGCGTTATTCTAAGCGGTAATGTAACCCTGCACCAATATTGTCACATAGGTAGCTGGACACTGGTACAAAGTGGGTGCCGTATATCCAAGGATGTACCTCCCTATGTTATTATGTCCGGAAATCCTGTAGCATATCACGGTGTGAACGCTGTAGTTCTTTCCCAACATCACAATACATCAGAAAGAATCCTCCGCCACATCGCCAATGCATACCGTTTGATTTATCAGGGTAATTTCAGTGTTCAGGATGCTGTACAAAAGATTGTCGATCAGGTTCCTATGAGTGAAGAGATCGAGAACATTGTAAATTTCGTAAAGAGCTCGGAAAGAGGGATTGTGAAATAGACAAAAGAACTTACTATAAAGAAAGGGTGATGCTCAAAGAAAAGCGTCACCCTTCTTATTTATAGATGGATGACGCTTTTATAGGTAGATGATGCTCTGGTGATTTATCTTTCAATCCAGAGATTCAATTCATTATTCAAATTCCAAAGTACCGAAGAAATCAGGACGGTGAAAATCCGGCTGTTGAATCTCTATCGGATTCCATGAAAGGAAATGAGGAGTCTGCAATTCATCTCCACACTTATAGAAATTAGCTTTTATCTCCTTTTCATCAAGCGAATCGATCTGATGCTTAAAGAACACAGAATACGGAATAATAAGAGCCACTTCCCAATCCGTTTCACCGATACGTTCTGCAAAAGGCTGATTACCCAAACTAGACCAGCGTTGTACAAGAGCAGTCACTTCTTTCGGTGCATGTTCCCGGTTGTTACGGACAGGACCTGCACCCACCAAGATCGTTCCGATGCAATTGCATTCTATATTATAATAGATCCCGTCACCTGCTGGTATAGAAAAGAATTCCACGCAGGAGTCAGTCCATACAGAACCATTATCCTCCCCGTACTTGGCACGCACACTCTCCTCTTTCACTTTAAAATGTAGTAAAATTGAGTTCTGTGTGTGAGCAATTCGAAAATTCACTTTAGGTTTGTAAGGATATTCAGCCCAATTGACACACTGGATCGGCTGAAAATCTATTTTCTCTTCATCGAATAATTTAGGAAGCGAACAAGCCTCCACGTTAGCCGCACTAATTTTCTTTACTTTCATATATCTTTCGTTTGAATGATACAAATATAGTTACTTTCTTTGGTTTACGCCTTATTTCCATGTTATTTTTAAACTGCAAATTATCCTATCATATTGCAATTATTAGTTAAATATATATCAAATATTATATAATGAGATATTTTTTTATATATTTGCCGTCACTTAACCGATTAAACAAATACTATTTATGAAAACATCCCTTAAAGACATAGCAGAAACCTTAAAATTATCCAAGACTACAGTCTCTTGGGTACTTTCTGGTAAAGGGGATGAAAAAGGCATTAGTCTCGCTACACAGGAAAAAGTCTTTCAATGTGCCAAGCAACTGAATTACCAACCAAACTTATTGGCCAGAAGTCTGAATACAGGCATATCAGGCACTATCGGACTAATTATACCAGACATTACAGACTCCTTCTATTCCAAAGTTGCCCGTTCTATAGAAATGGAAGCAGAAGCACAAGGCTATTCATTAATGATTTGTAGTTCCGAATCAGAAATAGAAAGAGAAAACAGGATGATTCGATTGTTCAAAGCGAAACAAGTGGACGGGATTATAGTAGCCCCCACAAAAGTTTCCAAAATTGAAATACAGAATCTAGTCAAAGAAGGCTATCCTCTAGTCTTATTCGACCGCTACTTTCCCGAAATGCAGACAAACTATATCATTATTGACAACGAAGGAAGCAGCTACGAACTGGTTAAAAGAATGATTGACAATGGAGCATCCAAGATAGCTATTATCACGACTAATCCCCATCTCCGCACAATGAATATGAGGCGAGAAGGATATGCCAGAGCTTTAATCGAGGCCAATCTACCCGTTGATCCTGATTTATACGGAGAAGTGACTTTTGTGGATTATGAAGAGAATGTTTTCAAGGCACTGGATCAGATCTTCGGCAAAGTACCTGATGTAGATGGTTTCTTTTTCACAACACACATTCTAGCTTTGGAAGCATTCCGCTACTTTTATGAAAAAGGAATCAATATAAATAATGGATATGAACTAGCTTGTATTCATGGAGTATCCGCATTCCGTGTCTTAGCCCCCAATATGAACATTGCAAGGATGCCAATAGAAGAGATTGGGAAAAATGCAGTAAGGATTCTACTTGGCGATATTAAGTATCGCCTTGAAAATTCCAATGGCAAGAAAGAAGTAGAAACACTTGTCCTGCCGTGTTCATTACCTTAATCGTCATTTTATATTTTTTCCCTGATTACTTAACCGGTTTAGTGAAAATAAATAATGATATTAAATTAACAGATGTAACAAAAGAGAAAAACACTCCTTGATTATTAACAAAAAGAAACAGGATTATGAAGTTCCAAACTAAAAATGAAAAATACATGCTGGCTCTATTAGGACTACTAGTATGGGCATGTAACAGCAACAATATTGATATTGAAAATATGCGATGTGAATACCAAGTCGCTCCGCTCGGTATTGATTCACCAGCCCCGCGTTTTACCTGGAATTACACAACCAATAATAAAGATGGAAAAGAGTTTTCTCAAGACAGTTATCAGCTATATATAGCCACTCGGGAACAAGACTTGGGAAAAACATCCGATAATAGCTGGCAATCTGACACAATTTACTCTAATACTCCTCATGCGATCTATCAAGGACCAGAAAAACTAAAATCCAGAACTCGTTATTATTGGCAAGTAATAGCATGGGATAAAACAAAGAGACATAAGATTACCTCTCCGATATCCAGTTTTGAAACAGCTCAACTCAATCAAAGTGACTGGACAGGAGCATGGATTACTGATAATCATGATAAAGATTATATGCCAGCACCCATGTTGCGCAAGTCATTTATCGCTCAAGATGAGATACGGCAAGCAAGATTATATGTAAGTGCCGCTGCATACTATAAAATGACATTGAATGGTGAATCAGTAACATCTTCACATCTCAATCCGGGTTTCACTCATTATGATAAAAGAAATCTGTATAACACATACGATGTAACTCCCCTACTGCTTAAAGGAGAAAACGTACTATCTGCAGTGCTTGGAAACGGATTTTATAATGAAGCAGCTCCTGTAGCAACATGGAGCTATGAGCAAGCCCGCTGGCGTAACCGCTCAAGAATGATCTGCGAAATGGAGATATTATATAAAAATGGAGAAAAGCAAACTATCCACTCAGATTCTACTTGGAAAGCGACTACCGGTCCTTATATACAAAACAATATTTATAGTGGCGATACGTATGATGCGCGTCTTGCAATTGCCGGATGGAATAAACCGGGTTTTGATGACTCTAAATGGACAAATGCAATTCAGGTAGCTGCCCCTTCTCCCCTACTAGTATCACAAAACATGCCTGCCATTGAAACGGAACAATTTATCACTCCAATCAATATGCGTTCTTTTGGTGATACAGTCTATGTATACGATTTTGGAGTTAATATGTCAGGCGTCTGTACTCTTTCTGTTAATGGCGAGAAAGGCACTAAAGTCAGTATGCAACACGGCGAATTGCTAAAAAATAACGGACGCTTGGAAATACGCAACTTAGATATTTACTACAAACCACTACCTGGCCTCGCTTTTCAAACAGACACTTATATATTGGACGGAAAACAAGGTACATTCACTCCAGATTTTACATACCATGGATTTCAATATGTAGAAGTTCGTTCAGACCGTCCTGTGAAACTTACCAAAGAGAGCTTAACCGCACAATTCATACATACGGCTGTTCCTCCTGTTGGCAAATTCAGTTGTTCAAATGAACTATTAAATAAAATATGGAAAGCTGCTAATCAATCATACTTATCAAATCTGATGAGTATCCCGACTGACTGTCCCCAACGAGAGAAAAATGGATGGACTGCCGATGCACACATAACAATGGATTTAGGATTATTAAACTTCGATGGCATTACTTTCTATGAAAAATGGCTGGATGATATGATTGATAATCAAAATGAAGAAGGACGTATATCGGGAATCATTCCGAGTTCCGGATGGGGCTATGATGACTGGATAGGTCCTGTATGGGATGCTGCCATGTTTATCGTACCTATGGCAATTTACCACTATTATGGAGATACAAGAAGCATCGAAAAACTATGGCCTGTATGTACTAAATACCTTAATTACCTTGCAGGACGCGAAGATGTGGAAGGAACTGTAACTTACGGAATTGGTGACTGGGTATTCCATAAGACACAAACCCCTACAGAATTCACCACTACCTGTTATTATTATTTAGACAATCTGTATATGGCTAAATTTGCAGAGCTCATAGGAAAAGATGGCAGTAGTTATGCAAAGAAAGCAGAAGAATTGAAATTGCTTATCAATCACAAATACTTCGATACATCCAAAGCTATTTATGCCAATGGATCGCAAGCGGCACAAGGAGTCGCCTTATACCTTGGAATCGTTCCTAAAGAATACGAACAGCAGGTTGCAGATAATCTTTCTACAATGATAAAAGCCAATAATAATCTGCTCGATTTTGGAGTTTTAGGCAGTAAAACAGTCCTGCGGATGCTTTCCAAATATGGATATGCTGACTTAGCATACCAGATGGCCACACAAGAAGAAGCTCCATCTTGGGGTAACTGGATAAAACAAGGTTTCACTACACTGGCAGAAACATGGATACTTTCACCGGAGTTTAGAGACGCCTCTGTAAATCACATGTTTCTTGGAGACATTAATGCATGGATGTACAATGTATTGGCAGGCATTAATTATGATGAACAGGAACCCGGATTCAAACATATTCTTATCCAACCTCATTTCGTAAAAGGTCTTGACTGGGTAAAAGCCGAATATAAATCTGTAAATGGAATCATCCGTTCTGAATGGGAACGTAAAGAAGAACAGGTGATTCTCAAAGTCACGATCCCAGTCAATACGAATGCAACAATAGAATGTAATGGTAGAAAGATAGATTTAGGGTCAGGAGAACATCAACTCACGTTTTAATGGAAATAAAAGAAAGGAGGTTTTAATACAGATATACACAAAGAAGTAAAAATGAGACCGTTATGTAATACTATAAAAATACAGCACTAGTTACTTTGTCACACCATCAATTAAATCTATTAACAATGAATAAAATCAGTACACTACTATTTTTGATATTTCTCACTTGTACAAGTGGTGTTTTTGCCGATTCCGGTAATTCCATCTCCTTAAATGGAACATGGGAACTCTCTTATTGGATGCAACCTGAAGAACCTATAACTTCGCCCAAGGACATGCAACTCGCTGAAGTAAAGCATCTACCAGCCCAAGTCCCCGGTAATGTAGAACTGGACCTAATGGCTGCCAACTTAATCAAAGATCCGATGATTGGCAGTAATGTAAATGAATTACGCAAATGGGAAGGCTATCAATGGTGTTATTCCAAATCATTCGTAGCGCCACAACTAAAATCAGGGCAACAATATCAACTCTTTTTTGCCGGAATAGACTGTCTGGCCGATATATGGCTGAATGGAAAGCACATTGGCAAAGCAGAAAATATGATGATTGAACATGCTTTTGATGTAACTAAGGAAATAAAAGCAGGAGAAAGTAATCAACTCCAAGTGATACTCCGTTCATCTGTTATCGAAGGACAAAAACATCTGTTAGGGACATTCAGTATTGGAAACTTCCCGTCTGAAGAATCCGTATTCATCAGAAAAGCTCCCCACACCTATGGATGGGACATTCTGCCACGATTAGTCAGTGCAGGTTTGTGGAGAGATGTAGAATTACGCGTATTGAATTCGGCACGTCTCACAGATGTTCACTATATGGTCGCCAATGTAGACACTGCTACCAGAAATGTACGCTTATATACTGATGTACAAGTAAAACTACCTTTCGAAAAGTTCGACAAAGTGAAAGCCGTATATACATTAAGTCGCCATGGGAAAGAAATATATAAAGGAAGCTCTGTTGTCGTTTCCCCAGCATTCCGATATATAATGGAAATCAAGAATGCTGATTTATGGTGGCCAAAAGGATATGGAGAACCGGCTTTATATGATGCAAAAGTAGAGTTAGTAGATTCTGACGGCACTATTTTATCAACAGATAATAAACGGGTAGGTCTCCGCACGATTCAACTAGAGATTACAGACATCAACCTCCCACCGGATCATCCGGGTAAGTTCTGTTTCATTGTCAATGGAGAACCTATTTTTATCCACGGAACCAATTGGGTGCCCATGGATGCACTCCATAGCCGGGATCATTCTTTCGTAGACGAATCTATCCGCATGGCTGTAGAATTAAACTGCAATATGATACGTTGTTGGGGTGGCAACGTGTATGAAGATCATCATTTCTTTGATTTATGCGATGAAAACGGCATTATGGTATGGCAGGATTTTACAATGGGATGCACTTTCTATCCTCAACGCAGCTCATTTACACAAGCATTGGAAAAAGAAGCCATTTCCGTTGTGTGCAAATTACGCAATCATCCATCACTCGTCTTATGGTCAGGAAATAATGAAGACGATTGTGCACTGCGCTGGTCTTTGCAACCATTTAATATTAATCCGAATCTGGATGTAGTGAGCCGTAAGGTCCTTCCGGCAGTTATTTATGAGTTTGATCCTACCCGCCCTTATCTTCCTAGCTCTCCTTACTACAGCCAAGCGGTATATGAAAGAGGAAGTGCTGACCAATATTTACCGGAAAACCATTTATGGGGTCCCAGAGGATATTACAAAGACAAATTCTATACGGATGCTACCTGCTGCTTTGTCAGTGAAATCGGCTATCACGGCTGCCCTAATTTAGAAAGTCTCCAGAAAATGATGACGAAAGATGCCGTATATCCCTGGACAAAAAATCATGAATGGAATGATGAATGGGTTACCAAATCTGTTCGTAGATTCCCAGAATGGGGAAAGACATTCGATCGCAATAATCTTATGATTAATCAGGTACGTTTACTTTTTGGTGAAGTTCCCTCCAAACTGGATGATTTTATATTCGCTTCTCAATCCGTACAGGCAGAAGCTATGAAATATTTTATAGAAATGTGGCGTGGAAAGAAGTTTGAGGACAAGACTGGTATTATCTGGTGGAACCTGCGGGATGGATGGCCGGTGATCTCTGATGCGATTGTTGACTACTACAATTCAAAGAAGATGGCATATTATTTCATCAAGAATGTTCAACAGGATGTTTGCGTACTAATCAATGATGCGGAAGGCGGAAATTACCCACTGATAGGAACGAATGACACACGCAACGTACAAAGTGGTAATGTAACGGTAACAGATGCATCCTCGGGACGTAAAATCTATGAGAGCACTTTCCGTATTCCAGCCAATCAAAAGGTCAGAATAGCCTCACTACCGGAAGAAAGCGGTCAGGGAATCTATCTGATCCAATACCAGATCGGTAATCAGAAATTCATGAATCATTACCTATACGGCAAGGCACCTTTCAACCTGAAAGAATACAAGCGGCTGTTACAAAAAATCGGATTATACGCTAAAAAATAATATTTATGAAAGAGAACTTGTTAGGAATTGACGTAGGAGGCACCAAATGCGCCATCATCTACGGTATCAAAGAAAACGACGAGCTACATATCATCGACAAAAAGAAATTTGATACGACCACAGTCGACGAAACAATAGCCAGAATTCTCTGTGAAACCGAAAAGATGATGAACCTTCACCAGCTAACCCCTACTAACACAAAAGCGATTGGAATCTGTTGCGGAGGTCCTCTCAACAGTGAAACAGGCATTGTGATGTCTCCCCCTAACCTACCGGGATGGGACAACATCCCCATTGTGGCAATGGTGAAAAAAAAGACGGGCATTAAAAGCAGTCTACACAATGATGCCAATGCCTGTGCTTTGGCCGAATGGAAGTTCGGGGCAGGAAAAGGAACTAAGAATATGGTCTTTCTCACATTCGGTACGGGACTGGGAGCAGGATTAATATTAAATGGCAAACTGTATACAGGCACCAATGACAATGCCGGAGAACTGGGACACATCCGCCTGTCGGATTTCGGTCCGGTAGGTTACGGTAAAAAGGGCTCTTTTGAGGGATTTGCCAGCGGTGGAGGTATTGCTCAACTCTCCAAAATGTATGTGATGGAGAAATTGCAGACCGGACAGAAAGTTGAATGGTGTACCTTACAGGAACTAGATCAGCTTACTGCCCGAAAAGTGGCTGAAGAAGCTGCCAAAGGTGATAAATTAGCCCAAAGCATATATGAGACGTCTGCCATTTATCTGGGAAAAGGATTATCCATAGTAATCGACATCTTGAATCCGGAAGTCATTGTGATAGGTGGCATCTATACTCGGAATAAAAATATGATGGAACCCATCATGCAAAAGATAATCGATCAGGAGGCATTATCCTGTGCAAACAAAGTATGTAAAGTGAAACCAGCCGCTTTGGGAGAGCAGATAGGAGATTATGCAGCTCTTTCTGTAGCCGCGAACTTAACCGATTAACTATTATGAAAGAGCTTATTGAAACAACACTGGAAGAGGCTCGGCAAACGTTGGAGAGTTTTCTTGAGGAAGCAACAACAGTCGGGGTAATTTCACAGGCAGCCTCTACCTGCGCTGAAGCATTAAAAGCCGGAAATAAGATTATCAGCTGCGGTAATGGAGGTTCCTTATGTGACGCCACCCACTTTGCAGAAGAACTAACCGGACGTTACCGCAACAACCGCATCCCGCTACCGGCAATTGCAATCAATGACCCGGCTTACATGACCTGTGTGGGAAATGATTTTTCGTTCAACGAGATCTTCTCCCGCTATATAGAAGCTATGGGATGTAAAGGAGATGTATTATTGGCCATCAGCACAAGCGGACATTCCGAGAACATACTGAAAGCTGCCGTACAAGCACACAACAATGGAATGAAAGTGATAGCGCTGACTTCAAAAGGAGAGAATGAACTGTCACGACTAGCAGACATTGCAGTCTGCGCCCCACGAGCAGCACATTCTGACAGAATACAAGAAATTCACATCAAAGTTATCCACATTCTGATTCAGGCAATTGAGGCAGAATTAGGCTTTGAATAATAACCTACTAAATTTAATCAATATGGCAATGAAAATGACACATATCAGTAAAACTCTATTGAGCATTGTTTGCACACTTTGGGGAATGTCCGCCTGCTCGGATGATTATAACAAATATGACGATTGTCCGGCTTGCAACTATTATCCTGTTGCAGTAGGGAATTCAACAGGAACTCCGGTTCATGCTATCGGTGTCGAGATGGATCCGCACTTCTTCTCACAAAACATCACCCGCAATGATGGTTCAAAGGCTGAAGATTGGGAAAATATAGTTGTACAACGGGTAAAGAAAATGAAAGTACAGCAATTCCGAATCATGATGCAGCCACAATGGTGGGAACCCTCCAATGACAACAACGATCCTAATGTCGCGGATATGAGCAAATTCACTTTTGATTCGGAAGAAATGCAGTCTGTATATAAAGTATTGGATCTGGCCCAGGAGAATAATATCGGAGTGACATTAGTCGTATGGGGAGCCATTACCAATATCGACTTACTATCAGGCATTAACAATGGTCAAAAGCATTTCTTGTGTGATGCACGAAGTTATAACGTTAATCCGGGTTGGATTGCCGGTATAGACAACTATGAAGAATTTGCAGAAAACTTCTCCACAATGGTGAAATACCTGATTGAAGAAAAGCATTATACCTGTATCAATCAAATTACTCCATTCAATGAACCTGACAGTCATATACCAGGTTACGGCCGCATCATGTGGCAAGGTGATTTTGAAACCATGGGTTGGCAGGACACCTACGCCCCCATGGTGAAAGCACTGGATGCCAAGTTTAAAGCAGATGGAATACGTAGTAAGGTACACTTCAACCTTTCTGACAATACAGATGGTACACCCGGATATATCGCTGCCTGTGTTTCCGCTTTCACAAACGATGAAGCCGACCTGTATAACTCTCATGTATACAAGTTTGACTACAACACCCCTAATTCGACTCTCGTAAATTGGGAACGTCAAAATATAGCTTCTGCAGGAGGTAAAAGACATTTTGTTGGAGAATTCGGTTTCCCTGGATACGGAAGCGCCCGCCAATATGGTATAGACACATATACGCGAGGGGTACAGCTAATCCGCGTTGCTCTGAACTACCTGAATGCCGGTGCTTGCGGAGTAAGCTACTGGAGTCTGATCGATCAATATTATAACCGCAATGCCTCCTATTCGGAAATGCAGCAACTCGGTTTATGGAAATATCTAAAATCCGCTTATACCGAAGATCCTGATGTATATGCCAAAATCAAGGAAGACTACGAGGTACGTCCTCAGTACTATGCATATAGTCTGTTGACACGTTTTGTCCGTCAGGGCGACGAAGTATATCCATTGGATCTCGGCGACGAGTTGATAGCCGGAAGTGCTTTTCTCAACACAGAGGGAAAATGGACGTATGTACTTTCCAACGCTACAGACAAAGACAAGATGATACAGTTGGAAAATGATAAAGAAGGTGCCAATGGAGAATACAATGTCTACAAATACATGGAAGGACGCCTACCGGAAGGTGATAATCTGATAGAATCAACAGAAACGGTCAACACGCAAGAGAATAACCTAAAACTTAAATTATCTCGTTCATCAATCAGGGTATTAGTACAAAAATAGAAGTATATATACCCACCAACCAAGTAATTTATCATCAAAAGTACGCGAATGAAAAAAGAAATATCCATAGTAAAAATGCTCTCCGTCATGTTCGGATTCTTCGTTATGGGATTTGTTGACATTGTCGGAATAACCACGAGCTATGTGAAGAATGATTTCAGCCATCTCACCGATACGATGGTTAATCTCATCTCTCTATCCTGTTTCTTGTGGTTCCTGGTGCTTTCTATTCCCACCGGAATGTTAATGAATCGCATCGGACGCAAGAAAACCGTACTACTTAGCTTCGCATTCCATGTATTAGCCATGTGCCTTCCACTCGTTGCATACGACTTTACCGCCATATTAATCGCATTTGCCTTGATAGGTATCGGTAACACTCTATTGCAAGTTTCACTCAATCCATTAGTAACGGATGTCGTTGCAAACGATAAGTTGACAGGTACATTAACCCTAGGGCAATTTGTCAAAGCAGTCAGTTCATTCCTCGGTCCTATCCTGGCAGCTTGGGTGACTGGTAGTTTTTTCGGATGGAAAATGATATTCCCCATTTATGCCGGACTGTCACTGCTCGCTTTGATATGGCTATGGCTTACGCCTATACAAGAAAAACAACAGGAACGGAAGAACATTTCTTTCAAAGTCACTCTTGAATTATTCAAAGACAAATACATTCTTGCTTTCTTTATCGGTATTCTCGTGCTGGTAGGTGTAGACGTAGGTATCAATATGACTTTCCCTAAATTCCTGATGGAACGTTGCGATCTACCACTGACAGATGCAGGAATGGGAAATAGTGTGTATTTCTTCGCCCGCACTGTAGGAGCCTTTTTGGGTGGTCTCCTACTGATGAAATATTCAGAAAGCAAATTCTATATTTATAGCGTCTGGATAGCTCTCGCAGGATTGATACTGATGACCATTAGCACTAATCTCTGGTTTATCCTCGGATGTGTAGCAGTTTTCGGGATAGGATATGCCAATCTGTTTTCCATCATCTTCTCTCTGTCTTTGAAACGTGTTCCCGAGAAAGCGAACGAAGTATCTGCACTTCTTATCGTCGGTGTATCCGGCGGTGCCGTCCTCCCGCCTATTTTAGGGGTAATCACTGATTCATTCCACAGTCAGTTATCTGCAATTATAGTACTTGCCATTGTATGGTGCTATCTGATCGGAATAATGAGAAAAGTAAAAACCACATAAACCTATATTCTAATGAAACATTTCAAGAAAATCGAATCGAAATTCCTGTTCTCATTACTGATTATGAGTGTGTGGAGCATCATAGCCGTGGGTCAGACGACGGCTAAAATCTCCAAACACATTCCTGAAATCGAAAAATGGATTCAGAAACAATTCGCTAAAGGAAAAACACCTCCGTTCTCGTTTATATGTGACGGGAAACCTTCCGCAGAATTTATCCGCCAATGGGACTATTCCCAGCAAAAGATAGAATCCGAAGAAGCGGATGTGATAAAGTATCTCTTTACCTACTACAATCCTACCAACGGACTGAAAGTAGAATGTACCGTAAAAGGCTATCCCAGTTATCAGGCTGCCGAATGGGTATTGAACTTCACCAACAAAGGTACGAGCAACTCTCCCACTCTGGAACAAGTGAAAGTGGTGGACCTTGCCATGCAATACGCTTCTAAAGGAAAATTCAAGTTACACTATGCAGACGGAAACCATATCTCCAAATATGATTTCCATCCACGTTCGGTTACTCTGGCAACGGGTGAAACCAAACAGATGTCTCCACAAGGAGGACGCTCTTCAGAAGGGGACTATCTTCCTTTCTTCAACATTGAATCACCTGCCGGACAGGGAGTCATATTAGGAGTAGGCTGGTCGGGCACCTGGTATGCAGATGTATGCGCACAAGATAATCGTACAATATCCATGGCTTCGGGAATGAAAACCATGAAATTATACTTACGTCCACAAGAAACAATTCGTACCCCAAGTATCAGTCTGATGTTTTGGGAAAATATCGACCGGATGGCAGGACACAATAAATTCCGCCGTTTTGTCCTGGCACACAAGTCACGGAAAATCAACGGAAAATTTGCCGAATATCCTCTTTCCAGCGGATTCAACTATCGGGACCCCGCACCTTGTACGGAATACTCATGCCTGACAGCCGATTATGCCATTGCCATGGTGAAACGTTACATACAGTTCGGATTGAAGCCCGAAGTATTCTGGCTGGATGCCGGATGGAACACCGATGCTGCAGACTTCGAACATGGCAAGACCTGGGCCAACACAGCCGGTAACTGGACTGTAGATACATTGCGCTTCCCCAAAGGACTTCGTCCTGTAGCCGACGAAATACACAAAGTAGGAGCTAAATTCATGGTCTGGTTCGAACCCGAGCGTGTCATCCGTGGTACCCAATGGGCGGTAGAACATCCCGACTGGATGCTCGACATTCCCGAACACAACAATGACACCTACCTACTGTTCGATCTGGGAAATCCGGAAGCCTGCCGCTGGATGAGTAAATATATAGGTGATATGCTCGAGGAAAACGGCATAGACTATTACCGTCAGGATTTCAATATGCAGCCGGATATCTACTGGGCAGCCAACGATGAGCCCGGACGTACAGGAATGAAAGAGATACGCCACATCGAAGGACTATACAACTTCTGGGATTATCTGTTGAACCGGTTCCCCAACCTGCTCATAGACAACTGTGCCAGTGGGGGACGACGTATTGACTGGGAAACAATCGGCCGAAGCGCACCACTATGGAGGAGTGATTATTATCATTACGACGATCCGGACGGCTACCAATGTCACACGTATGGCCTGAATTTCTTCCTGCCTTTACATGGAACAGGTAGTTTACAGACCGATCCGTATTCTTTCCGCTCAAGCGTCAGCACAGCTTTGATTTATAACTGGAAAATAACCGATAAAAATGCCTCCGTTTACGAAATGCAACGTTGTCTGAAAGAATTCCACGAAATCAGACCTTACTATTACGAAGATTATTACCCACTGACGGGTACAGAAGACATGACACGGGATGATATCTGGCTAGCCTATCAAATGCATCGTCCGTCGGACGACAGTGGTATTATCGTTGCTTTCCGCAGAACCACCTCCAAAGACAAACAAATCACCGTCAGACTTTCAGGAGTGGATCCGGAAAAATACTATACAGTGACAGACATGGATAGCCGACAGAGCAAAATCTATCAGGGAAAAGAACTGGCCAGTCAATTGCCACTGATCCTCGAAAAGCCACATAGTTCCTTACTACTAAAATATAAAGTTACCAACGAAAAACCGAATAAAGAATGAAAAAAAGAATACTATATTATCTATTCATTCTGCTTCTGTTCCCTCATAATGGAACAGGACAGACGGTAACCCGCATGAGCGACCGCCCGGTAAACACCAGCCAATGGATAACCACCCACTTTGCCCGCGGTGTGGTCCCTCCTTTCTCTTTCGAATATGGAGGTAAACCTTCACAGGAATTTATCAAAAGCTGGTCTTATACGGCTACGCGTCAGAAAAGTGACGATCCTAAGGTTCTGAAATACCTTTATACTTATCGTGAACCATCCGGAGGATTAAAAGTAGAATGTGAAGTGAAAGGCTTTACCAACTTCAATACGGTGGAATGGGTACTCCGTTTCACCAACCAGGGAAAGAAAAACACGCCGGAGATTGCCAATGTAAAAGTGTCTGATATCACATTCCGCTACCAGCATCCGGGAGCATTCAACCTTCATCATTCCGAAGGCAGCCATGCATCCAAATCAGATTTCAGCCAGCAACTTACAATCTTGTCTCCGGGTGATAATCTTTATATGAGACCGGAAGGTGGACGCTCTTCACAAATGCGTATGCCATTCTTCAATATTGAATCTCCGGCCAATCAAGGAGTTATCGTAGCCATCGGATGGACAGGAACCTGGTTTGCCGATGTGTGCTGTGCAGACCAACAAAGCGTAGCGCTTACCTCCGGAATTGAACGTTTGAAAACCTATCTGTATCCGGAAGAGAGCATCCGCACTTCCAGTGTATGCCTGTCATTCTGGAACGGTTCCGACCGGATGAAAGGACACAACCAGTTCCGCCGTTTCGTGCAAGCCCACCACACTTGGAAAGTAGATGGTAAACCGACCGTATATCCAATATCGACCAGTTTCAACTACGGTGATCCTACTCCCTGTAATGAATATACCTGCCTGACTACAGATTATGCCATTGCTATGGTGAAACGGTATGAACAATTCAAATTAGTACCCGAAGTATTCTGGCTGGATGCCGGATGGTACAATCACTCGGCAGATGTAGCCAATCATAAGAATTGGGCGAACACCGTAGGAAACTGGACCGTCGACTCTATTCGTTTCCCCGAAGGGTTACGCCCCATCGCCGACGAAGTACATAGAGTTGGTTCCAAGTTCATGGTATGGTTTGAACCGGAGCGTGTTATGAAAGGATCAGCCTGGGCACTGCAACACCCTCAATGGATGCTGGATGCCAGAGGAAAAGCCAAACAGGAAGACTGGACAAAAGATGGTGAGCACGACTCTTATCTATTTAATCTCGGAAATCCGGAGGCATGTCGATGGATGAGTAAATATATCGGAGACTTCCTCGAGGAAAATGGCATAGACTACTACCGCCAGGATTTCAATATAGAGCCGGAGGGTTTCTGGGCTGCCAATGATGAACCTGGCAGACAAGGTATCTGCGAAATCCGATACATTGAAGGACTTTATTCTTTCTGGGAATATCTGCTGAACCGCTTTCCGGGCTTGCTGGTTGATAATTGTGCCAGTGGCGGACGCCGTATCGACCTCGAAAGTATCTCACGCAGTGCACCGATGTGGAGAACAGACTACAGTTATGGAGAACCAATCGGTTATCAATGCCATACCTACGGATTGAACTTATACCTTCCCCTGCATGGTACAGGAACTGTGAGTGCCGATAAATTCACTTTCCGTTCCAGCCTCGGAACCTCTATTATCTACAACTGGAAAATAACCGAAGCCGGACAATCCATCTATGATATGCGCGACCGCCAGGCAGAGTTCAAAGAGCTCCGTCCCTATTTCTATGAAGATTACTATCCGTTGAGTGGAATAAACAACATTACCTCAGAAAATATCTGGCTAGTATACCAACTTTATCGCCCGTCGGATGACAGCGGATACATCGTAGCTTTCCGCCGCAAAGACAATCCGGACAAGAGCTATACTGTCAATTTATCAGGACTACACCCTGACCACACTTATATACTCACCAATAAAGATACAGGAGAGGCTATAAAGAAAACCGGTAAAGAACTGGCTAACGGCTTCACGCTGACACTGGATAACCCGCAAAGTAGTCTGATAATCAAATACCAAAGTTCAACAACTGCCATACAGAAACTTTCTGTAGGAAAGAAAACCGGTGTAAACCTCCGTGCTATAGGTGCAGAACTAGATCCTCACTTCCTCTCACAAAATGTGACCCGCAATGATGGAGCCAAAGCTGAAGACTGGGATCGCATCGTTGTGAAGCGTGTCAAAGAAATGGGACTGCAAAGCTTACGGGTGATGGTGATGCCACAATGGTATGAACCAAAGAATGACAATCCGGACGCATCCAAAATCGAGTGGCATAATTTCACATTCGACTCTTTAGAAATGCAATCACTCTACAAAGTATTGGATATGGCACAAGAACAGAAAATGGAAGTCACCCTTGTACTTTGGGGAGCCCCTCCGGGACATTTCCTGGCCGAAGGGAATTATGGTAACTGGGTAGTAGCCCCGACTAACTATGAAGAATGGAGCGAGAACTTTTCTGCACTTGTACAACACCTGCTCAACAACAAAAAATACACGTGCATCAAAGAGATTACTCCGATCAACGAACCAGATTGGTCATATATCATCAAAGGTAAAGCTGCTCCCACCGCCGACTATATTGAAATGTGTAAAGTACTCGACAGACGTTTCAAAGAGGATGGAATACGACATAAAGTACATTTCAGTCTTTCTGACAATTCGGACGGAGGTACAGGAACGCATAAATATCTGGCAGCCTGCACGAAAGGACTGGCGAACGTTGCTGACGTATTCAACTCCCACACCTATATCTTCGGCTACGAAACTCCGAACTCCACAATTCTGGATTGGGAAAAACAAAACTCTCAATTGGCCGCTTCAGTTGGAAAAGTCCATTTCATCGGTGAATTCGGAGGTAATCAATGCGTAGGTGCCACCAGACAAAAAGATATCGACTTGTATGAACGAGGAGTACTCATGACACGCATAGTCATCAATCTACTCAATGCAGGAGCAAGCGGTGTTAGTTATTGGAGCCTGATAGACCAATACTACGGTAAAGATGCAGACTACGGAGCAATGCAGCAACTGGGTTTATGGAAGTATGTAAAAAAGACATACGCTTCGGAACCATACTACAACGATATCAAAAGTGATTACGAGGTACGCCCGCAGTACTATGCCTATTCTCTGTTGACACGTTTCATACGCCCGGGAGCTGAAATCTATCCGATAGCAACACCGGAGGAATGGTATGCAGGAACTGCCGTCCGGAACACAAACGGCAAATGGGTGTATGTCTTTGCCAACGGAATGGATCAGGAGAAAACAATAAGCCTCATCAACAAACATGCGCAAACCAATGGGAATTACAAGGTTTACCGGTATACCAAAGACAGTCTGCCTGTTACAGACCAAATGCTGCCTCCGGATGCCGAACCTCTAAAGGTAAAAGATGAAATTCAATGCTCTATACCACCTCATTCAGTGGTTGTCTTAAAACAAGAATAACGATGTACTCTATTTATTCATTAAACAAATAGTATTTATGAAAACACATTTCTACATTTTATTAATGCTTGGAATGGTATTCCTTTTGGGATGTGAAGACGAAAAGTTAGGCACAGACCTGGGAGTAACCAATGTAGTGCTTCCGGACATTTCGGAAGAATCCCTAGGCACAGAGATTACCATTCAGGGAAATGGCTTTATTGACTGTGATGTACTGGCACTTTCTCCTTTATCAGGAGGGACAGAACAGCCCATCTACATGGAAACCAGAGAAGTATCCTCCGACCATATTACGGTACTATACCCCTCTACTGCAAACAAAGATTCTTATGGACTTGTATTAGTACGTGGTAGTAAAATGCGAACATTGGGAGTCATCAACAGTACTGTAGGAGTAATGCCCGATGAGAACTTGCGCAATGCCCTCTCTGCTCTCTTCCCCGATATATTCAAAGGAGAGAAGATTTCTTCCAGTGCGAAGTATGTCACATTCACTGATGGCGCACTGGATATCAGCGATAAGAATATCACTTCTTTGGAAGGACTCGAGTATTTCAGCAACATCCGTAAACTGATCTGCAACAACAATGATATAAGCGAAATTCCTGCTGAAGTTCTGTCCAGGCTGTCCGAATTGACTGCACAAAACACAGGATTGACTAAACTGGAACTGGCTACTGTAGAACATCCGAATAGCACATTGGTTTCTCTCAACATAGACGGAAGCATCCAACTAGAATCTATCGATCTGTATTACTGTTATACCATTGAAAGATTCTCTGCTCTAAACTGCAAACTGGTCTATTTGGATGTACGTAACTACCACAGCATCTATGGCGGATGTCTGAACTATAACAGTACAGACTTCAAATTTACTTTCAGTGACGATGCAAGCAAAGAACGACTTCTGAAAATGGAATCTTGGTGGATGGACTCATACTATAGCAATAGCGGTTCTATCGTAGATGCCATCAATAATGGAGTGACAGTGGAAGGGTACGATTGGATGCACGACTATCCGGATGGAAACAACAACTACTATTACAGTTACGGAAAATATCAGAAAACATTGAAAAAGTACGGGGAAATTCCTGATATAAACCTACGGAATGCCCTCAAAGCCTTGGTTCCGGATGTCTTCGAAGGGGATAAAGTTCTGACAGTGGCAGCTCTGAATACAGAATACTTCAAGAACAACACAACTCTTGATCTTAGCAACAAGGGAATCACCAATCTGGAAGGGTTGCAATACTTCTGCGGATATAAGAGCCTCATCTTGGACGGTAATAATCTGGGAGAGATCGACCTAAGTAAATATGCAATCAGCACCAGCTATACAGCAGGTCCGGTAGATGAGAAAGGCATTCAATCTTTCAGTGCTAAGAACGCAGGATTGACCAAGTTTATTTCCGGAGACCAGTATATGATAACCTCTATTGATGTAAGCAATAATCCGGGGCTGACATATCTGGATATAAACCGTTGCAAGTCCATCACAACATTAAATGCATCCGGTTGTCCGCTCGTTTATGTCGATCTGCGTAATTTGGCAGGCACTTATTCTGTTTTAGGTTATTCCGGAGGAACAATAGATCCTTCGAAAGTTCAGTTCTCATTTACTAACAACTCTTCAACTCAAAGAAAACTATTAGTAGAAGAGTGGTGGATGGATAGCTCATGGAATGGCACAAGTCCTTGTATTACCGCAAAAGACCAAGGTGTCCGGATAGAACGCTATGAATACATAGGATACGACAAGGACAAAATGTTGAGTTCATTTAATTAGACAGAAAATAATCTTAAACGTTATAGTTATGAAAAGAAGTTATTGGCTATACAAAATGTGCCTGTTGCTCGGGTTGGGAATCTGTATTCCCGTTACAGGAAATGCATCAGATATTGGAGATGCTACCCTGATACAGCAACAGTCCAAGATAACAGCCTCCGGAGTCGTCGTGGACGAGTCCGGTGAAAGCCTGATCGGAGCTTCCGTCATGGAAAAAGGAGCAGCAACGAATGGTACTATTACAGACATAGACGGTCGTTTCTCTTTATCGGTTGCTCCCAACGCAATACTGGAGATCAGTTATGTAGGTTATCAAAAACAAGATGTACCTGCAAAAAAAGACATGCGCATCATTATGCATCCGGACGTAGCGAATCTGGAAGAAGTTGTAGTAGTGGCTTACGGTACCCAGAAAAAAGTTTCTGTCATTGGCTCCGTTGCTTCCATCGACCGAAAAGAATTGATGAAGTCTTCATCGCCCAACTTAAGCTCCGCTTTATCCGGAAAGCTCCCCGGACTGACCACTATCCAGACTTCCGGTGAACCGGGACGTGACGAAGTGACCATGTTCCTTCGTGGTGCAGCCACCACAAACGGTACAAATCCATTAATCATGGTAGATGGAGTAGCTGTAGACGATATGCGTTCCATCGATCCGAACGAAATCGCTAATATTTCCGTATTGAAAGATGCTTCCGCAACGGCAGTATTCGGTGTACGAGGTGCCAATGGAGTTATAATGATCACCACCCGGAGAGGTGAAAAAGGAACTGCCCGTATCAGTGCCAATGTAGAATTCAGTATGCAGGAAATGGCCTTCAAACCCGAACGCCTGGACTCATGGGATTGGGTAAGACTTCGCAATGAAGCACTCACTAACGATGGGAACTCTGCCGAGTTCTTCGGACCGGACATCGACAAGTTCGACTCATGGAAAACAGGTAACCCCGTAGATCCTGATTTCTATCCGAATAATAACTGGCAAGATATCTTATTCAGAGATTATGCACCTATGACCAGAGCTAACATGAACGTTTCCGGAGGTTCGGACAAACTTCAGTATTTTGTAAGTGCAGGCTACCTGCATCAGGGAGGTATGTTCAACGTAGAACCTAAATCCAAGTTAGGTTACAATGCCCAGTCTTCATTAGACCGATACAACTTCCGTTCAAATATTGACTATAAAGTCAATAAGTCAGTGAAGATCAACTTAAATGCCTCCTCTTATCTGGAACGGATCAACGGGACTTCTGCAAGCATGACAAGTGTATTCAATAGTGCTCTGACTTCACGGCCTACTTCCATGTATCTGACTCCGGAAGGTGCATACGCCACCGACGCTATACGCACCTTCCCTATCGGAGCCGGATTATCTGTAGAAGATCCTGCCAACAATTCGTTGAGCGCATATCCTTTAATCAACCGTTCGGGTTATCAACTGGAGACCAGATCGGGAATCAATGTCATCGGAGGAGTGGAAATTGATTTGGGATTTATCACCAAAGGGCTCTCTGTCAAAGGACAAGTATCTTTCGACTCCAAAGGATTCGGCAAAACAATAGGAAAACGTTCCTACACCTGGTATACCTATCAGACGTTAGCTTCAGGAGAACATCTGTTTATCAACCGGCATCCTAGCCTGGAAGATGAAGATGGTCCAATCGAGCTGACCAAGTCTTCCGAGTCCTATTGGACAATGAACCTGCAAGCGCAAATCAACTACAACCGTAGTTTTGCTGAGAAACACAATATTACTGCCATGTTCCTGGCACAGCGGGATGTTAAAGAATCTAAAGAGACATCAGGTGATCTGCTACTGCCTTATAATGTAATCGGTATTGCAGGACGTGCAACCTATGATTATGACAGGCGTTATTTTGTAGAAGTAAATATGGGTTACAACGGTTCGGAGCAATTCTCTCCAGACAAACGATTCGGATTCTTCCCCGCCGCCTCTCTTGGTTGGTTAGTAACTAACGAAAGCTTTCTTCAGGATAATCCAGTCCTGACGAATCTGAAATTAAGAGCTTCTTGGGGAAAAGTAGGAAATGATGCATTTACAACCAGTGACGGAAAGCCTGCCCGCTTCCTTTATCTGGATAATATCAGTCAATATTCCGTAGTAACAGACAGTAAAGGAGACCACTGGTTATCTCCTAGTTTGGGGTACGCTTCCAACGGTTCCGGCTGGGGACAAGGTTACAAAATCGCCGAAAACTACATAGGAAACAAAAGTATCACATGGGAAACAGCTGAAAAACAAAATTATGGTATAGACATATCTTTGTACCATGATCTTTCTTTCTCGTTCGACTACTTTGTTGAAAAAAGAAAGAACATCTTGATCATCCCTCAAACTACTCCTATGATTCAAGGTCTGCCCTCCTCTGCCCTTCCATTGATGAACGATGGTGAAGTCAAGAACCAGGGATTTGAGATGGTACTCGGATATCAGAAGCAATTCAAGAATGGACTATCCGTTTCTGCCAATGCAAACTTCAGTTATGCCAGAAACAAAGTTTTGGAATATGACGAACCGCTATTAGGTAAGGATTATGCATACCGCACCCGCACCACCGGATTTTCATTAGGACAAAACTGGGGATATATTATCGACCACAGCTATGATCCCGAAAAAGGCCGTGACGGAACCGGTTTCTTCTACAGTGATGAAAGTATCGCCAAAAGCGGACTGACTTACGAAGGTGTAGGAACACCGGAACCCGGAGACTTTATTTATAAAGATCTCAACGGAGACGGTGTGATCAATGACCGTGACAAAGCTCCTATCGGCTATTCATCTCTGTTACCCCGCATCAACTACGGTTTCTCTTTATCTGCCAATTGGAAAGGATTCGATGTTTCCATCATGTTGCAAGGAGTAGGCCAATACAGCAAGACTTATTCGGGAGCCGGTATCTACGAAAGCAGTGGCAACTTTTACAAAATGCACATGGGACGTTGGAGCGAAGAACGCTATAATAATCATGAAAAGATTACATATCCCCGTTTATCCAGCAGTGGCGGGCCAAGCTTACAGCCCAATGATTTCTTTATCATGGATGCCTCCTATATACGTCTGAAAAATGCAGAAGTAGGATATACATTACCGGAAAGCATCAGCAAGAAAATCGGTGCATCGAATGTACGTTTCTATTTAAGCGGTAACAATCTGTATACATGGACTCACCTCAAAACCGATAGCTTCGATCCGGAACAGAACGGTCCGGCAGCTTATCCGACAATGCGCACTTACAATGTAGGTTTAAATATTACATTTTAACGGCTAAAACAAACCCAATATGAAAAAAAGATTTATTTATATATGCATGTTTGCTTCTCTGCTCACATTCAGTTCTTGTAACGAAGCATTGGATGTAGCTCCTGACGGAAGATTATCGCTGGATGAAGTATTTCAAGATCCTGATCTGACCAAAGCTTATTTCAGCACTTGTTTTGACTACCTGCCCAAAAAGAGTTTGCGATATCACTTCTGGAGCAACTATCCTGTGGCACTTAGTGACGAAGCATGGGATTGCACAGATGGTTCCGGCGGTGGCTTTGCACATGCCGCATCAGGTAACTGTACTACTACAGACTTCTATCTTGATGTTCGTAGAGACATGGGTGATACCTACTCGGAAGGAGGATACTGGCAATTATACTGGGGACAAATCCGCACCATCAACACATTCCTCCAACGGGCAGCCACTGCTGCCATCCCGAGCGAAACAGATCGTGACCGCTGGGTAGCGGAAGCTCATGTACTCCGCGCTTATTTCTATATGGAACTGTTGAAATGGTATGGTCCTGTACCTATTGAAAAGGAGCCTTACGGGCTGGATTATGATTTTTCAACCTTATCACGCCCCAGCTTTGAGGACTGTGCCCGCTTCATTGTAGACGATTGCGAAACAGCCCTTAAATCAGCCAATCTTCCCTGGAGGCTGACAACGCTCAACGAAAAGATCAGAATGACCAAAGGCATCGCAATGGCTATCCGTTCCGAAGCATCTTTGTTTGCTGCCAGCACTTATAACAATGGTGGAAAGGATCTATGGGAATGGGCTTACACGATCAATAAAGACTGTTTGGAACAATTGAAAGCCAACGGCTACGAACTCTATACTAAATGTTCGGATACGGAAAAGTATTATAACAATGCTTATATGGAGTACTTCACGCTCAATAACTACATTGGAACAGATCCCAGTGACAAAGAAACAATCTGGCAAAGCACAGAAGGTTATTGGCCCGACCCGTATACAAATCCTTTGTATGATGTTATCGGAGCACCGGTATTAGGGAATGCCCAACTCACCATTGTGCCTTCTCAGGAGTTAGTAGACGCCTATGATATGTTAGCAACCGGAAAACCAATATTGGATTTGTCAAAACCTTATAATGATGAGAAGCATCTGTCTCCTAATTACAATCCCAATAGTGGTTATGATCCTGCAAATCCCTATAATGGACGCGATTTACGTTTACAGGCTACTGTTTTTTACAATAACAGTCCAGTTCTGTTAGGCAAAGAACCGGCAGTTGTAGAAACATATGTAGGAGGAAACAGCGAAATCCGTACCAGTGGAAATACCAACACACGTACCGGTTATTATTGGAGAAAGAGAATGGTGAACGGTAACTGTAAAGCAGCCGGAGTGGCTGGATATGACGGACGTTTCCGTTTCTATCGGTTAGGCAAAATCTATCTGAACGCAGCCGAAGCAGCCATTGAAAGCGGTCATCTCACCGAAGGTCTGGGATGGATCAATGAAATCCGCCACCGGGCAGGCTTTGATCCCTCGGTTGATTTGTCTACAAATGATAAGAACGAAGCACGCTTGTTAGTACGCCATGAACGTCAGGTAGAACTGGCTTGCGAAGAAGACAGATATTTCGACATCCGCCGCTGGACACCAGCAAATGAGAACATGGAAAACGAGAAGTTTACCACAGGTATGAAAATCACCAAGAATGGAAATTCATTCTCTTATGAAAGAATTATTTTAGGAACAGACGGCGGCAAGCCGAGTAAAATGAGTTACGAAAAGAAATGGCACGTATATCCTATCCCTGCCAGTGAAGCAGCCGTATTGGAAGGCACAACGGGACAGACGTGGCAAAATGCAGGATGGTAATCATAAAACAGAATGTATATGAAAAACAGAATAATCACACTTTTGTGCATCGTATGCCTGTTTGCGGGCAACGAAGTATGCCGGGCACAAGTGCAAGAAGTAATATCCGGTGTGGTGCGGAATGAGAGCAACGAACCCTTAGAGGGTGCAATCATTTCTGTTCCGGACAATCCCGAATACACCACAAGCAGTGACAAAGACGGAAAGTTCATCATGGAAATACCGTCAGAAGCCAATATGGCAGTTTGTAAGATTCCGGGATACCGGAACCAGACAATGAAACTCACTCTGAACAAACCGGTTGAATTTCGCCTGGTATCAGATATCGCCGGTCAGGATACACCTATCGAAGTAGCTATGCTACAAAAAGAGAAAAAAGGAAGTTATACCGGAGCTATCTCTACTGTTCAGGGAGACGAATTGGCAAAAACGCCCAATAGCGGATTTTCAGCCACACTGACCGGACGTTTGGCCGGGTTGACCTCTATCCAGTCAACCAGCACACCGGCCGACGATGCAACAACGATGTATATACGTGGCCTGAACTCTATAAATGGTAATTCACCTTTGGTCGTGCTCGACGGAATTCCGGCTCCACTGTTCGACATGAACACACTTGATGCCAATGCTGTTGAATCTGTCAGTATTCTGAAAGATGCCGCAGCTAAAGCATTATATGGTCCCCGGGCTTCCTCCGGAGTGATTCTTATTACTACCAAAAGAGGAGAAATAGGACGTACCAAAGTAAATGTAAACATGGACTTCTCTATACAGCAGGCTACCCAGCGCCCCAAAACAGTAGGTACAGGTGAATATGCACAGATGCGTAATCAGGCACTACTCAATGATGGTGGCACTTCGCTTTATTCTTTATATGAAATAGCAGGATTCACAGATGGGACTATACCCGGACATGACTGGTATGACACCTTTATGAATGATGCAGCCAGTATGCAACGTTACAACATCAATATCAGCGGAGGTAATAACCGGGTTAAGTATCTTGTTAATGCCGGCTATCTTCACCAAAACAGCCTGATTGACGCAGAGAAGAACGACAACTATAACCCCGCGCTCAAATTGCATCGTTTCAATATCCTAGCCAATGTAGACGTTACTCTGCACCGTTATCTGAATTGTTTCCTCAATACTAATGTCACTATCGACCGGATGAACCAAGGGTATAATGGAACAGGAGATATTATGAATTCAATCTATCAGATGGCTCCCACCGTACCGGGACCTGTCACCGAAGATGGAAAGGTAATTACCACAGAATATAACGAATACCCTACTTACGGACTTATCAACCGTTCCGGATATAGCCACCGGACAGGTATCAACCTGAATGTCGCCTATGGAATGAACTTGGATCTGGGATTCCTGACCAAAGGATTAAGCGTAAAAGGAATAGTAGGTTACGAAGCAAACTATGACGGTACAATCTACGGTTCTACCGACTATGCACGTTACGCAGCCAATGGCAACGGGCTTTTCGGTACACACACCACTCTTCCTCTAAGCCTAAGTAAGACTGCCAATATGCGTTATTTTATCAACTTCCAGGGGTTTGTCAACTACAACCGTACTTTTGGAGAAAAGCATGAAGTAGACGCATTTATCAGCTATTTCAATGAGAATATGATGAAAAACGGAGATCTTCCATACGACCGTTTGTCACTGATGGGACATCTCAAATATGGTTATGGTTCACGGTATTATATACAGGGAGATTTCACTTATGACGGTACGGAACAGTTCAAACCGGGCAACCGTTTTAAATTCTTTCCGACGGTATCCGCCGCCTGGGTGGTATCCAACGAAAGTTTCCTGAAAGACAGTGGCTGGTTGTCTTTCCTCAAAATACGTGCGTCTGCGGGCTGGCTGGGAAATGACCAAATATCCGCAACACGTTTCCTGTATGCTACCGATGTACGTTATCAGTTGCAAGGCTATTTGTTAAGTAACTACTATGCAGCTCAAACAGTAGAAGGTATGCAAGGTAATCCATATATCCACTATGAAAAGTCTTTCCAGCAAAACTACGGAATTGATATCACTCTGCTCAATTCATTAAGTTTCACATTTGACTACTGGAACGTAAAGCAGACCAATATGGCTATCCAAGACAATAGTATCTCTTCTGCACAAGGTATTGCCAGTAATTATCTGCCCTTCGAAAATCTAGGTAAGATGAATAACAAGGGATTCGATGTCGAATTATCTTACACCAAGAAGCTAAAATGCGGATTAAATATGACATTCAGAGGCAACATGGGATACAATAAAAACGAAGTGATTGATGTCAAAGAGTTAAATCGTACAACCAGCGGATATTACTATCCATATCGTAAGACCGGTTATTCTGCCGGACAGCAGTTTGGCTATCTCATTGACTACTCCAACGGAAACGGATATTATAACAGTCAGGAAGAAATAGACAAGAGCGGACTCCGATTCTCCGGAGCTTCTCCCCGTCCGGGCGACTTTATCTACAAGGACCTGAACAACGACGGAAATATCGACGAACGCGACCAAGCCCCAATGGATAAAGCACAAACGCTACCGACCATCGCCTATGGCGGATCTATCCAATTAGAATATAGGAACTTTGATTTATATGTTCAGTTGCAGGGCGTGTCGGGCACAGCCGCCTATTATAGTGGGTGCGGTATCTTCGACAATAGCTATCAAGGCGTGTACACCGACCTGCACCGTAATGCATGGACAGCAGAACGTTATGCTGCCAATGAAGAGATTTCCTACCCGGCTCTGACCACCGGAAACTCTTCCAGCCTCCAAAGCAATGAGTTCTTCTATTCTAAGAATAACTATTTGCGAGTAAAAAATGTAGTATTAGGATATACATTGGCAAAACGTTGGAGCAGTAAACTAAAACTGGAGAAGATGAGATTTTATATCAGCGGTGCCAACCTACTGACTACTTCATCTCTTAAGTTTGACAATCTGGACCCTGAACAATATGCTTATACCGCATATCCTATTTACAGAACATTTAATATCGGACTTAACTTGAATTTCTAAAGACTAAAGTTATGAAAATGAAACAACTTATATTAGGAGTGCTCTCCCTATTTGTATTGCCAGCATTGAACGGATGCGCCGATATTGAGGATCACCCGGACGGTCGTACAGATTACAGTGATTTGTTTACCACTAATCGCAAAACGTATGCCTATATGAACCAATGCTACGGATGGATTCTAAACTATGGAATGAACTATAATTATACCATGCTTGCAGGCTGTACGGACGAAGCAAAAGATGCTTGGGAACTACAGAACGGAGCTACCCGCAAATGGAATGAAGGACAATTATCCCCCTTCAGCAATCCATTGGAAAACATCGAAGGTAATCCGGAAAATTACAACCATTATTATCAAGGGATTCGCGCTTGCAACATCTTCCTTGCCAATATCCCTACTGCCAGTGTCTACTCGGAAGAGATACGTAACAGTTTCAAAGCACAGGTACTAACATTACGTGCTTTCTATTATCTTCAATTGGTAAAGCGTTATGGAGGCGTTCCTGTCATAACAACTCCTGACTACGATTATACCAAAGTCAAGAGAGGTACATTCGGCGAATGTGCCCGTCAAATATTGACCGATTGTCAGGATGCCATCGACATTCCCACTGTTGAAGAATGGGGGTGGCGTTCATTGGACAAGGAAAACTACCGTCATGTAATGACGAAAGCCATCTGTGCAGCCATCCGTTCGCAAATAGCACTCTATGCGGCCAGCCCCCTGTACAATGACGGAACAATCACCTGGAAA
This sequence comes from Bacteroides sp. 90-K9/2, assembly GCF_047310725.1. Taxonomy (NCBI): domain Bacteria; kingdom Pseudomonadati; phylum Bacteroidota; class Bacteroidia; order Bacteroidales; family Bacteroidaceae; genus Bacteroides; species Bacteroides sp. 90-K9/2. The sequence goes on along the minus strand of NZ_JBCGVL010000012.1, from coordinate 85,612 downwards.
GAAGCTGCAGAAATCACGAAGAAATCTTTGGACGACTGCCTGGCAAACGACTATGAACTTTATAAGAAACAGCCGAATGCCACTGCCGGTTACTCTCCTTATGATGTTTATTTCTACTCACGTACTGACCTTCCAGTAGTAAACGACAAAGAAACTATTATGGAAGTTGGACAGATGTATATGTGGAATTATGCCGGTCTGCCAGCTACTGATGGTCAGACAGATGCTGGAGCCTGTCCGTCCCAAGAATTACTTGATGCTTATGAAGTTGTGAATGCGGATATGACAGAAGCCTATCCCCTTCTCAATCTTGAAAATCCCTATCAAGACGCCAATCACCTGCAGCCCAATCTGAATTCGGCTGTCCAGAATCTCTACAATCAAGCTAAGCCGTATGAAAACCGTGATCCACGTCTTAAAGCTTCTATCTATTATGATGGTTCCAAGCTGAATCTGGAGACGGGTACATTAGTCTCAACCAAGACAGGAGGAAACTGTGCTCTTGATCCGAGCAATGCACGTTACACCTGCACCGGTTATTATACACGTAAGTTCTCACATTACAAATCCGGACGTTCCGGTAATTTGGACGGATATTTTAAAGAGTTCCGTCTGGCCGAATTATATTTGAATTATGCGGAAGCTGCTAACGAAGCATCAACTACCGGAACCGTACCTAATGATGCAGTAGATGCAGTTAATACAGTGCGTTCCAGAGTAGGTATGCCGGGAATTCCTTACGGATTATCCTGCGACCAATTCCGTCTGCGAGTCAGAAATGAAAGACGTGTGGAACTTGCTTTTGAAGAACATCGCTTCTTCGACGTGCGCCGTTGGAAAATTTTGGATCAGACAGACAAGGTCGTCACCGGAATGAAAGCAAATGCGGATGGAAGCTATTCCCGCTTTGTTGTAGATAGTGACCGAAGAGCATACAGTGAGAAATTCTTATTATATCCCATACCGGGTGATGAAGCAATCCGGTTGCAAAATGCATCAGGAACTAACTGCCAAAATCCGGGATGGTAATCAACTATTAAAAATACAGATTATGCAAAAGTGGTTATTAACAATTATTATTGCCATACTTCCTGTTATCACGGCATGTTCCAAAAGCGATACTGATATATCTGCACCGGAAGAAAAAACAGGAAAGAAAACAGAGTTCAAATTCTTCCAACTCAACTTATGGGTGGAATGTACCAAAGTGGAACATGCCCCGGAATACCTAATTGAACAAATTGCCACCATACAGCCAGATGTGGCAACGTTTTGCGAATTATATAAAGGTCCGCAAGACGACCCTGTGATGCCTAAACTGATGCAAGGACTTAAAGATAAAGGACTTACCTATTACGATGCACGCATAGACGGAAGGGCAGTCATATCGAAGTTCCCGATCAAAGAAACAGAGCGCATCAATAAATGGATGTTCAAAGCTATTCTGGATGTAAGCGGAAAACGGGTAGCTGTTTACCCGGCACACTCGGAATACCGCTACTACACATGCTATTATCCACGCGGATACAATGACGGTAGTGTTAATTGGGATAAACTTCCGGCTCCTATCACAGACGTGGACAAAATTCTGTCCGTATGTGAAGAATCAGACCGTATAGAATCTGCCCAGGCTTTTATCAACGATGCTGCCAAAGAACTGGAGCAAGGCGCATTTGTTTTCTTTGCCGGAGATCTGAACGAACCTTCTTATCTGGATTGGCAGAACGATACAAAAGATTTATTCGATCATCGGGGATGTATCGTTAATTGGGGAACTTCCAAATTGCTGATTCAAAGAGGATATAAAGATGCCTATCGGGTGATGCATCCCGACCCGGTTAAATATCCGGGGTTCACTTTTCCCGCCGACAACAAAGCAATCGCACCGGCAAACCTCTCATGGGCACCGGAAGCAGATGAACGTGAACGGATTGATTTCGTTTATTATTATCCGAATAAGGACTTGCAAGTGAAAAACGCGCAGATAGTAGGTCCGACAGGCTCTATCGTACGCGGGCAAAGAATAGAAGAACAAACCAAGGATCCGATTATTCCACCCGTAAACAATCAATGGCCAAGCGATCATAAAGGAGTATTGGTCACATTCTACATTAAATAGTCATGGGCACTATATATATAAGAGGTTAGTCAGGTTAGAAACCGGGAGAGTAATTCTGTTAAATAGGATTCTCTCCCGGTACTTTATAGTTACTTTCTTCTAATAAGGTTCACAGAAATCGAATAAAAACAATATATTTGCATAGATGTAAACACCTTAAAAAATAAATTAGTGAGAAAAGTAATTCTTTTATTTCTGCTATTTTTAAGCGTAGCTGGAGTCCGCACACAAGGTCAAAACATCACTTTTAGCCACTTGACCACGGACGACGGACTCTCCCAATTTTCTGTCAATAGCCTTTATATTGATGAACAGGGAATTATATGGATCGGCACTCGTGAAGGACTGAACCGGTATAACGGTAACGATATCAAAAGTTTCAAACTTAATAAAAACGATCCGAACAGCTTGTTCAGCAATACAGTGCTGCGCATCACCGGAAACAAAAACGGAAAGGTATACCTGCTCTGTACGGACGGGGTGGCAGAATTCGATCTGACCACACAAAGATTCAAAACGTTGCTGCAAGGCAATGTGGATGCTATTTATTTCAATGAGAAATTATATATCGGGAAAAGAGAAGAAGTATTTGTATATAATGAAAGTACGGGAAACTTCGATCTCTACTATCATCTTGCCGGAAAAGATATCACCCTCTCCTGCCTCCACCTAGACGAAAAGAAAAATCTGTGGATGGGAACTACCAGTAACGGACTTTACTGCCTGTCCGACGATAAGAAAATTTCCCAACCTGTCACAAGAGGTAATATTGCCAGCATCTACGAAGATTCTTCCAAAGAATTATGGATAGGCAGCTGGGAAGAAGGACTTTACCACGTAAAGAAAGACGGAAGCATCGAAAACCTCCACCACGAACCCGGAAACCCGAACAGCCTTTGCTCCAACTTCGTAAGAAGTTGTAGCGAGGACAACGCAGGCAACTTATGGATAGGAACCTTTCACGGGTTAAATCGCTATGAAAAGAGCACAGGCAAATTCCAACTTTACACTGCCAACGCGAACAAACCCGACGGTCTCACCCACTCCTCTATCTGGTGCATCGTCAAAGATGAACAAGGAACAATTTGGCTGGGCACTTATTTCGGAGGTGTCAACTATTTCAATCCGGAATATGAAATCTATACCCGCTACAAGACGGGAGATACAGAAAAAGAAGGGTTAAGTAGTCCGATTGTCGGCAGAATGACTGAGGACAAAGACGGAAACTTATGGATCTGTACAGAAGGCGGTGGCGTGAATGTGTACGACCGGAAAAATAATACCTATCGGTGGTATCGCCACGAAGAGGGCAAAAATAGTATTTCCCATAACAACGTCAAAGCAATCTATTACGACCGGACTAATGAAATTATGTGGATAGGTACACACTTGGGAGGATTGAACAAACTCGACCTGCGTACCAACCGTTTCACAGTCTACCGGATGAAAGCGGGAGAGCCAACTTCGCTACCTTCGGACATTGTCCGAGACATTGTACCTTATAAGGACAAGCTGGTTGTCGCCACACAAAACGGTGTCTGTCTTTTCAATCCGGCAACAGGTGCTTGCCAACAACTCTTTAAAGAAACCAAAGAAGGAAGAGGCATTGGCATGGTAGCCAGTCTTTGCATCGACAAAGACGGTACATTGTGGATTGCAGCTACCGGGGAGGGTGTTTATTCTTACCGATTCGACAGCGGTAAACTTACTAATTATCCGCATAATCCCGCTAATCCGAACAGTCTTAGCAACAATAATATCAACAGTATCATGCAGGACAGTAATGGTAATCTGTGGTTCTGCACCTCCGGAAGCGGTCTCGACCGTTACCGTAAGGCAAGTGATGACTTTGAAAACTTCGATGTACAAACAGATGGTTTATCCAGCGACTGCATCTACGAAGTATGCGAATCATCCATACAGAAAGGCGACTTATTGCTGATTACCAATCAAGGGTTCTCACAGTTTGACTATCCAAGCAAGAAATTCTATAATTACGGTACGGAAAACGGATTCCCGCTAACCGCCGTTAATGAAAACGCACTATTTGTGACACATGACGGAGAAGTGTTCCTTGGTGGTATTCAGGGAATGATTTCTTTCTGGGAAAAGAAGCTACACTTCACTCCCAAATCATATAATATCATTCTTTCCCGCCTGCTTGTCAACGGAAAAGAAGTAGTTCCGGGAGATGAAAGCGGCATCCTGGAACAGTCGATCTGTCACACTCCGGAAATCAGTCTGAAAGCGAATCAATCAATGTTTAGCATCGAATATGCCACTTCCAACTTCATCCCTGCCAACAGAGATGAGATTCTCTATCGTCTGGAGGGTTTCTCGGACGAATGGAACCATACTTACCGGAAGCAAACGCTGATTACTTATACAAACCTGAATCCGGGTAAATACACCCTTGTCATCAAATCACAAAAGGAAGGAATAAAAGAGGCCAGACTGCTGATTATCGTACTCCCTTCATGGTATGAGACATGGTGGGCTTACCTGATTTATACCATTGTCACTATCAGCCTGTTATGGTATCTTATTCAGAACTATAATTCGCGCATCAAACTCCGTGAGTCTTTGAAGTACGAGAAGAAGCATATTGAAGACCTTGAAGCATTGAACCAGTCGAAACTCCGTTTCTTCACTAACATCTCACACGAATTCCGCACACCGTTAACGCTGATCGTGGGACAAGTGGAAACTTTGTTGCAGGTGCAGACATTTACGCCTAATATATATAATAAGGTGTTGGGAATCTACAAGAACAGTCTCCAATTACGGGAACTGATTACGGAACTACTTGATTTCCGTAAACAGGAACAGGGTCACATGAAGATCAAAGTAAGCCAGCACAACCTGGTTAACTTCCTGTATGAGAATTATCTGCTCTTCCTCGAATACGCCAGCAGCAAACAAATCAACTTCAAGTTCAACAAACAGAAGGATGACATTGAAGTGTGGTATGACCAAAAACAGATGCAGAAAGTGATAAACAACCTGCTGTCTAATGCAGTAAAACATACCAAGGCCGAAGATACGATTTCGATTAATGTATCGCAGGAGAAAGACCATGTCATCATTGAAATAAAAGATACCGGCACAGGTATCGCCGCTGCCGAAATTGATAAGATATTCGACCGCTTTTATCAGACCGAACATCTCAACTCGCTGAATACCGGAGCCGGTACAGGCATCGGACTGGCACTGACGAAAGGTATTGTGGAACTTCATCACGGCACAATCCGGGTGGAAAGCGAACCGGGCAAAGGAAGCAGTTTCATCATTACCCTCAAACTAGGCAAGGAACACTTTACAGAAGAGCAAATAGCAAAGGATGATACGGAAACCCTCCAACAGACAGAAACTATTGTTCCTTCAGTAGAAGTAATCCCTGATTCGGAATGGAAAGAAGAAGATAACAAGCGTATCGAAGACGCCAAAATGTTGATAGTGGAAGACAATGAGTCTATCAAGCAGATGTTAGTCGGTATTTTCGAAACATTCTATCAGGTCAGTACGGCTTCCGATGGAGTAGAAGCATTAGAGATGATACAGAAGGATATGCCAAGCATCATTTTAAGTGATGTCGTGATGCCACGTATGTCGGGTACGGAACTTTGCAAACAGATCAAGACGGACTTTAATACCTGCCATATTCCGGTGGTATTATTAACTGCGCGTACTGCCATAGAGCACAATATCGAAGGTTTGAAGATTGGTGCGGATGATTATATCACGAAACCGTTTAATACCAATCTTCTGATTTCCCGCTGCAATAATTTGGTTAATTCCCGCCGACTACTGCAAGAGAAGTTCAGCAAACAACCACAGGCTTTTGCCCAAATGTTGGCTACCAACCCGATGGATAAGGAGATGCTCGACCGTGCGATGGCTATTATCGAACGTCATCTGGACAATACGGATTTCAACGTCAATATCTTCGCTCGCGAAATGGGTATGGCACGTACGAACCTATTCACCAAACTGAAAGCTGTGACAGGTCAGACTCCGAATGATTTCATCCTAAGCATACGTCTCAAAAAGGGTGCTGTCATGTTAAGGAATAACCCGGAGCTGAATATCACGGAGATTTCCGACCGGATCGGGTTCTCCTCCTCCCGCTATTTCAGTAAATGTTTCAAGGAGATTTATCACGTCAGTCCGCTGGCTTACCGTAAAGGAGAAGAGAGCGGAGAAGAAGGAGACGGGGAAGAAACAGATTAGCAGGCAACTGTACAAGCACTCTTGCAAAATAATCTTATATTATTAGGCACGGATCACACGGATTTCACGGATTAAAAAAACGATGAGTATGAAAACTACAGCGTTCATCCGTGTGATCCGTGCCTAAATTTATAATATAAACGGTTTCTTAGTCCGGACATCTTCGCCCGAATAAAAAAGGTAACTTCTTAAGTGTACTATTTTGTACTTCACTTGTACATTCCTACTCATTCTTTTTCTTCCAATCGCTTATCTTTGTGTTCATTACATTATTTCCTAAAACACTCAGCATTATGAAAAACGTTTCGCGTCTACTTCCCCTGTTGTCCGGCATCGTCACGCTGTCAGGATGCAATCAAGCACCCCAAAAGAGCAATGGGCAGAATAACCAAAAGCCTAACATTATTTATATATTTGCAGATGATCTCGGCATTGGTGATTTAAGCTGTTATGGAGCAACGAAAGTGAGTACCCCCAACATCGATCGGCTGGCAGGACAAGGAGTACAATTTACCAATGCTTATGCAACTTCCGCCACCAGCACTCCTTCCCGTTTCGGACTCCTGACCGGTATGTATCCGTGGAGACAAGAAAACACAGGGATTGCTCCCGGCAACTCTGAACTCATTATCGACACTACCTGCGTCACCATGGCAGATATGCTGAAAGATGCAGGATACGCAACCGGTGCAGTAGGCAAATGGCATCTGGGACTCGGTCCGAAAGGTGGAACCGACTTTAACAACCGGATTACCCCTAACGCACAAAGCATCGGTTTTGACTACGAATTTATTATTCCGGCTACCGTAGACCGTGTACCTTGTGTATTTGTAGAAAACGGACATGTCGTAGGACTTGACCCCAATGATCCTATCACCGTAAGTTATGACCACAAAGTCGGCGACTGGCCTACGGGAGAAGAGAACCCGGAGCTCGTCACTTTAAAACCCAGTCAGGGACACAATAATACAATTATCAACGGTATTCCCCGTATCGGCTGGATGACCGGAGGAAAATCCGCTCTTTGGAAAGATGAAGACATAGCTGATATCATCACCAACAAGGCTAAGAATTTCATTGCATCCCATCAGGAAGAACCCTTCTTCTTATATATGGGTACGCAAGACGTACATGTACCGCGCATCCCCCACCCACGTTTCGCAGGCAAAAGCGGACTCGGCACTCGTGGCGACGTCATCCTGCAACTGGACTGGACCATCGGTGAAATCATGCACACACTGGATAGCCTCCACATCGCAGACAACACCATCCTTATCTTTACCAGCGACAACGGTCCTGTTATCGACGACGGCTATCAAGACCAAGCTTACGAACTTCTCAACGGACATACTCCGATGGGGATCTACCGTGGCGGGAAATACAGTGCTTACGAAGCGGGTACACGCGTTCCGTTTATTGTCCGTTGGCCTGCCCGGGTGAAGCCGAACAAGCAACAAGCTCTCTTCTCTCAAATAGATGTGTATGCATCGCTCGCCTCACTTCTGGACCAACCTTTACGCAAGGGAGCTGCCCCCGACAGTCAGGAACATCTGAACGTTCTCCTCGGCAAGAATAATACAAACCGTGAGTATGTCGTTCAACAGAATCTCAATAACACACTTGCCATCATAAAAGGCCAATGGAAATACATCGAACCGAGCGATGGCCCCGCCATCGAACATTGGACGAAAATGGAGTTAGGCAACGACAGACAGTCTCAACTTTACGATTTATCCTCCGATCCATCGGAGAAAACGAATGTATCAAAACAACATCCCGACATAGTGAAAGAGTTATCCGAATTACTAGAATCCGTAAAAGAGAAATAGTTTATGAGAACAGAAAAATTGTATGATTTTGCACCAATCTTGAATAATTCTATCCATATTAGAATATTCAATCCGTCTATCTTTGCAAGCGTAGATTCAATAAAATCACTTAATTTTTAATATATGAAAAAACATTTATCCACTCAAACTAGAAAAAGGATGCTCTCCTCCATCGGACTGATCCTGTTTTCTGTTTCTTTTGTACTTGCACAGGTACTTGTTAAAGGTACAGTGAAGGACAACTTAGGAGAAGGAGTGCCGGGAGCCAGTGTTCAGGTACAAGGTACTTCACAAGGAACAATCACTGACCTTGATGGTAAATTTGCTTTTAACGTACCCAATAAGAATTCAATATTGGTTATTTCTTTCATTGGTTATGTCACTGTAGAAATAAAGGCGGACACTCAAAAGCCAATGGTTATCACATTGAAGGAAGACACAAAGACATTGGATGAAGTGGTAGTAGTCGGCTATCAGGAAATACGCAAGAGAGACCTGACGGGTTCTGTTGCCAAAGCCAGCATGGCAGAACTGCTTAGCACTCCGACCGCTTCTTTCGGCGAGACATTGGGCGGACGTATCGCCGGTGTCAACGTAAGTTCGGGCGAAGGTATGCCGGGCGGACAGATGAACATCGTTATCCGTGGTAACAACTCATTGACACAGGACAACTCTCCTCTTTATGTCATTGACGGTTTCCCGGTGGAAGACCCTTCCGTAGCCGCAGCCATCAATCAGAATGATATAGAATCTCTTGATTTTCTGAAAGACGCCTCTGCTACCGCTATCTACGGTGCCCGTGGCGCTAATGGCGTTGTGATGATTACCACCAAGAAAGGTACAATCGGACAACCTAAAATTAAATACGACGGAAGTTTCGGTATTCAGCATATCACTAAAACAATCCCGATGATGGATGCCTATGAGTTCGTCAAACTACAGGCGGAACGTAGTCCAAAAGATATGGAAACTACCTACTTCATGAATTATGACGGCAAGAAATGGGGACTGGAAGATTATAGGAATATCCCGCAATATAACTGGCAGGATGAAATCTTCCGCAGCGCATGGATGCAAAGCCACAATGTCAGCCTGACCGGTGGTTCGGAAGGAGTTCGTTACAACGCTTCTTTATCTTATTATGATCAGGACGGTATCTTGTTGGAATCGAACTACAAGCGTATACAAGGCCGTATGGGTACTACCATTCAAAAGAAGAAACTGAAAATCTATCTGACAACCAACTATTCAAGCACTACAACCACCGGTGGTTCTCCTTCGCAGAACTCATATAGTGGTATGAACAACCTGTTCTATAGCGTATGGGGATATCGCCCCGTGACGGAACCGGACAGACCTTTAAATTCATTGATGGATAACATCATGGACGATGCGATAAACAATACCAACGACTATCGTTTCAATCCTATCATGTCTTTGAAAAACGAATATCGCAAGACGTACGCGAACTATATCCAGTTCAACGGATTTGCAGAATATGAATTTATCAAAGGATTGAAGTTGAAAGTTTCCGGCGGTTACACGTTCGATACCCGCAAAGGGGAAACATTCAACAACTCGAAGACCCGTTATGGTAATCCGAAATCATCCGATAAGGTGAATGCAGAAATCTATCATTCTCAACGTGCAACATGGTTGAACGAAAATATTCTGACCTATCAGACCAATATCAAACGGAAGCATTTCTTCAATAGTATGGTAGGTGTAACCCTGCAAAATTCTGACTATGAATACTATTCATACAAGACAGTGCAAATTCCGAACGAAGCACTCGGGATGGCAGGAATGAGCGAAGGAATTCCCAGTACGACCAAATCACTAAAGAGTTCCTGGTCTATGCTTTCTTTCCTGGGACGTTTGAATTATAACTATAAATCATTGTATTACGCAACAGTTTCTTTCCGTTCCGACGGTTCTTCCAAATTCCGTGGTGATAACCGTTTCGGTTACTTCCCTTCCGGTTCATTGGCTTGGGGATTCATGGAAGAGGATTTCATGAAACCATTGAAATCTGTTGTTTCTTCCGGTAAATTAAGAGCAAGCTGGGGATTAACCGGTAACAACCGCGTAGGTGAATATGACACATATGCTTTATATCAGATATTAAAAGATAAAGTTGGAGATTTTATTTCGATCGGTAGCCTACCAAGTGGTGTATATCCGTTCGAAAACAGTCTGACAAGTGTAGGTACAGTGCCTACTTCTTTAAGAAACAGAAAACTGAAATGGGAAACGACCGAGCAGTGGAATCTGGGTCTGGACTTGGGCTTCCTGGACGAACGTATCGGACTAACCGTAGACTGGTATCGTAAAACGACTCGTGATTTGTTGCTGAATACTGCACTTCCCACTTCTTCCGGCTATTTCAGTGCCATGAAGAATGTAGGAAAGGTACGCAACCAAGGTGTCGAATTTACCTTGAACACGACCAATATCAGGAACCGCCATTTCTCTTGGACTACCAACTTTAATATCGCATTCAACAAGAACAAAGTATTGGAATTGGCCGAAAACCAATCCTCTCTGTTGAGTGCAGCCAAATTTGACCAGAACTACAACTCACAATACAGCTACATTGCCAAAGTGGGTTATCCGATGGGAATGATGTACGGATTCATCTATGAAGGTACATACAAATATGAAGATTTTGATAAAGTGGGCGATACATATACACTGAAACGTAATGTTCCTTACTTCTCTTCCGAAAGCAATACACAACCGGGTATGCCGAAATACGCAGACTTGAATGGTGACGGCATTATCGACGATAACGACCGTACTATGATCGGTAACGGTATGCCGAAACATACAGGTGGATTTACCAACAATTTCGAATACAAAGGATTCGACTTGAGTATCTTCTTCCAATGGTCGTATGGAAACGATGTATTGAATGCCAACCGCCTGTTCTTCGAGAACAGCAATAAGACACGCGACTTGAACCAATACGCAAGTTACGCAAATCGTTGGACACCGGAAAACCCGGAAAGCAATATTCCGAGAGCTACCGACTCCGGCTCTAACAAAGTGTTCTCTACACGTATTATCGAAGACGGTTCTTTCCTTCGTCTGAAAACCGTATCTTTAGGATATACACTGCCGAAGCAACTGACCAAGAAATGGAAGATAGACAATGCGCGTGTATTCGTTGCAGGTCAGAATCTATGGACATGTACAGGATATTCCGGTTACGATCCGGAAGTATCTATCCGTGAAGGCGCACTGACTCCGGGACTGGACTTCTCCGCTTATCCGAGAGCCTACTCTATCAGTTTTGGTATAAACTTAGGTTTCTAATCAATCATCCTTCAAACAATTATGTATATGAAAACAATAAAAATAATCATCATATCACTTCTTGTCGGACTTAACCTGACTTCCTGCGATTTCCTAGAAAAAGACCCGACGTACACTACCCCTGAAAATTACTTCAAGAATGAAGCGGATGCTGCCTCTTGGCTAACAGGAACCTATGCTATTCTGGGGCAAAGTTCCTTCTACGGAAATGAATTCTTATACCTTGTAGGAGGTGACGATCTGGGACACTATGGAGGGGCTAACCGCGGACCTAACAAAAGTGGCTTGATCTGCAACAATGCCAATACGAGTGATCCGACTGTTGCAGCATTGTGGTATACCTTATACTCCGGTATCAACAGAGCCAATATTTTCCTGGAGAATATTGATGCAGTGCCCGATATAAACGATGATACCCGCAAGCAGTATAAAGCGGAAGCCCGCTTCTTACGCGCATTCTATTATTTCACTTTGGTAGAATGTTGGGGAGATGTACCTTTTAAGACTACTTCTACAGAAGATGCTTACAATCTCTCTATTCCACGTACGGACAAACAGACGATTTATGACTTTATCATCAAAGAGATGTATGGTTCTGCCGAGGATCTTAAATCTGCTCAAGAGTTGAACTATTTGCCGGGACGTGTTTCCAAATCGGCAGCTTGGGGAATGCTGGCACGTGTGTATATGTTCAGAGCCGGTGAGCCTAAACGTGACAAGGAAGTAGGTTTGGCCAACAGTACGACCAGCGCCGAGATTACAGAATATTTCAAGAAGGCAAGTTACTATGCGCAGTTAGTTAAAAACGAAGGTCATTCACTGACTGCCAAATATTGGGATTTCTTTATCGACATTTGTTCTGACAAGTATAACACAGCTCTCAATAAGGATGGTGCCAAAGCTAATGAGAGTATCTGGGAGGTAGAATTTGCTGGTAACCGTTCAACGGATGTACGCGCAGAAGGTAGAATTGGTAATATCATCGGTATTCAGGGAAAAGACCTTTCTTCCAAAGCCTCCATCACCGGTAAAGGTGACCCGGGTTATGCATACGCTTTTATCTGGAATACTCCTAAGCTACTGGAATTGTATGAAGCAAACGGTGACATTGACCGTTGCAACTGGAATATAGCTCCATTCACCTACACCCAATCAGCAGGAGAAGGCACTCCGGTAGACGGTCGTGAATTTGTGAAAGGAAAAAGAGATGAAGTGGAACAACAATATTGGGATCAATCCTTCAGCTATGGCAAAACAGATCCAGGTTCTACTTACGGTGATCGCGAATCGAAGAATGATGCTAATAAGAACCGTAACAGAGCTGCAGCCAAATATCGTAGAGAATATGAAGCAGACAAGAAGAGCAAGAACGATACTTCCATCAACTTTCCTCTTCTCCGCTACTCTGACATTCTGCTGATGATTGCAGAAGCTGAAAATGAAGTCAACCATGGTCCTAATGATCTTGCTTATGAGTGTATCAATGCAGTAAGAGAACGTGCAGGAATCAGCAAGCTTCAAGCAAATCTGGATGAAGAGAACTTCCGCAAAGCTATCAAAGACGAACGCGCTATGGAACTCTGCTTCGAATATACACGACGCTTCGACCTGATCCGTTGGGGAGACTATTACAAACTGATGCAGGAACAAGTGGACAAGGCACAGACTGACGAATCCTGGAAATTCGGAATCAATGTATACACTTACTTCAATATTCCGAAGTCTTACAACTATTTCCCGATTCCTGCCAATGAAATAGGATCGAACGGTGCTATTAAAACGAATAATCCGGGTTGGTAAATCTCTTATTAACTTTAAAAAGAAAAAGGATATGAAGACAATATATAAAAGTTTGATGACTATCGCTTTTGCCGGACTCTGTCTCGCTTCATGCGACAAGGAATTGAAAGAAGAGACAGCAATGGAAGTTGGCGTGGTGACAGACAGCAATGTCAGCTTCGACGGCAAAACTGTGACTGTAAAGAAAGGAAGCCCGGTAACGTTCAGCTTCGATGGTGATCCGGATTTTATAACATTCTTTAGTGGAGAAATTGACCATGAATATAGATTTCGGAACCGGACAGAAATGAAAATAGAGGATATCGAAAAATGTGAAATTAATTTCGATATGATTGCCCAATATGATGCGCCGCCTAAAAACACACCGCAGACTGCATTAGACATTTTCATTTCCGATAAATTTCCGGGAATGGCCAAGAATAATTTCGAAGCAGACAAGCAACTAGTGGAAGGATTTGACTGGACCTATTTAATACCGACAGATGAATTGCCGGTGAAAGTAGAAAATAACGACAAATCATATCCATACATTAAGAACTTGTCGTCTTATCTTGGAAAGCAAATCACCATTGCTTTCCATTACAAAGGCGGTCAGGATGGTGCTGTTAGACAACCTAAATTTTCCTTTAAAAATATACGCATAGAATTGGCTTTTAATAATAATAAATCAGAAACTGTCTATGCAAAAAATCTAGGTTTCACACCACTAAACATTGTAAATAATGAAAGTGACCAGCAATCGGACAAAGTTAAAGACAGAGAGTATGGAGCAGTTGATGGCGGTGTCCCCGGATTCTGGAAAACAAATTTACCGACGGAAATAATTGTATCTAGCTCTGCGGCTGGAGCTACACTAAAAAATAGTTGGCTAATCTCTGAACCACTTTTACTCAACGGTTCCTGCGATCCTGACGCTGGTGTAGCGATTAAGAATATCTCGCAATCGTTGGAGATATACTCACATACCTATGAAGAGACCGGTACATATACCGCTACCTTCGTAGCCAACAATGCAAACTACGTCCATCAAGGTGGTCAAGTAGTACGTGAACTGACTATAAACGTTGTAGAATAAAAATATATCCCCCAATTTTTCTAACCTTCAATCATAGAAAACGTTTATAAAAATCAGACTTTAATCAATTTAACATCAGAAAGAGAGGGACCGCGAGGCTCCTCTCTTTTACTTTTTCTGTATCTTTGCACAAAAATAAAAACAATGCCAAAGACTCTTCCTATTCATTTTGCCCCATTACAAGGTTACACCGAAGTGTTTTACCGTAATGCTCATGCTGCCTGCTTCGGAGGTATAGATACTTATTACACCCCATTTGTACGACTCGAAAAAGGAGGATTCCGCCATAGAGATGTCCGGGGAATCGAACCCGGGAACAATCAAGTACCCCACCTGATTCCCCAACTGATAGCCCCCTCTTTTGAGAAAGCAGAAAAAATCTTATCCCTATTCATTGAAAAGGGATATAAAGAAGTCGATATCAATATGGGATGTCCTTTTCCTATGCTGGCTAAACGTCACAATGGTTCCGGTATTCTTCCTTATCCTGAAGAAGTTCAGGCATTACTTAACCTGATTACAGAATATCCACAAATAAGTTTCTCTATCAAAATGAGGTTGGGTTGGGAAGATTCGGAAGAATGCCTGAAACTGGCTCCGATTATCAATGAGCTACCCTTGCGACAAGTGGCAATGCATCCCCGCTTGGGAAAACAGCAATATAAAGGAGAAGTTGACCTTAAAGCGTTTGAAGCTTTTCAGGGAGTCTGCAAACATCCGCTCATCTATAATGGGGATATCAATGGCGTAGAAGATATTCACCGCATTCAGGAACAGTTTCCCGGATTAGCCGGAATTATGATAGGACGGGGATTGCTTGCCAACCCGGCATTAGCATTGGAATATAGACAAAACCGTGCACTTGAGTCCGATGAAATGAGGGAGAAATTGCAATCTATGCATAAATGCGTATACAGTCAATACGCAGAACAGTTGGAAGGAGGAGACGAACAGCTTTTGAATAAAATGAAAACTTTCTGGGAATATTTAATGCCGCAAGCAGACAGAAAATCACTGAAAGCAATTCATAAAAGCACAAGCCTCAACAAATATAATCAGGCAATCCTTGCCTTTTTTAATCAACGATAAACTAATAACCAGTAATTTTTCGTAATTTTGCGCCCGTTTATAAACAAGCACATTATGAAAAAATACATTCTAATCTTTCTTTGTCTGATAACCGTATCAGGCAGCTTCGCACAAATGCAGGATTTCAAGTTTAAGTTCTACGGACAGATTCGTACTGACTTCTATTATAATAGTCGTGCTAACGAGGAAACCGTAGATGGATTGTTTTATATGTATCCGAAAGACAAAGTGCGCGATCCGGACGGGAACGATCTGAATTCAACACCCAACAGTAACTTCTATACTTTATAC
The DNA here is from genome assembly GCF_047310725.1 of Bacteroides sp. 90-K9/2. NCBI lineage: Bacteria > Pseudomonadati > Bacteroidota > Bacteroidia > Bacteroidales > Bacteroidaceae > Bacteroides > Bacteroides sp. 90-K9/2. The sequence continues at coordinate 69,861 of NZ_JBCGVL010000012.1, read as the reverse complement.
TCACGTCTCGGAGTAGACGTTGCCGGTCCCAAACTGGGAACAGCCAAGACGTCTGCCAAAGTAGAAGTTGACTTCCGCGGCACAGGTACTTCTTATTCAGTCATTCGTCTCCGTCATGCTTATTTGAATCTGGATTGGGGAAAATCAGCTTTATTGCTCGGGCAAAACTGGCATCCGTTATTCGGAGATGTGTCTCCGCAGATTCTTAATCTCTCTGTAGGAGCACCGTTCCAACCCTTCAGCCGTGCGCCACAAATTCGTTATCGCTATACAAACAAGAATTTCCAACTTACCGGAGCCGCAGTGTGGCAATCACAATATACTTCACAAGGACCGGAAGGGAAAACACATAAGTATCTGAAGCAAAGCTGTATTCCCGAATTTTATGTCGGAGCTGATTATAAGAATGGCGGTTTGCTGGCCGGCGTAGGCATTGAGTTGTTATCATTGAAACTACGTACGGAGTCCACTGTAAATAAAGATACATATAAGGTAGACGAACGCATCACAACTCTTTCATACGAAGCTCATGTGAAATACACCAACAAAGACTGGTTCATCGCTGCGAAGAGTGTATTAGGATCCAATCTGACACAAGCTTCCGGCTTGGGCGGATTCGGGATCAAGTCTGTCAACGAACAAACGGGAGAACAAAAATATACTCCAATACGTTTCTCCAGCTCTTGGTTCAACGTTGTCTACGGAAAGAAATGGAAGCCGGGAATCTTCGTAGGCTATGCCAAGAATCTGGGAACAAGTGATGCACTATATGCTCCCAAAGGAAATGATGCAAAACTTTATGGAACAGGAACAGACCTTAACCAATTAGTTACGGCAGGAGCAGAACTGACCTACAATGTCCCCCACTGGAAATTCGGGTTGGAATATACATTAAGTTCTGCATGGTATGGTTCGCTCAATACGTCCAATGGGAAAATTCAAGATACCCATGCCGTATGTAACAACCGTATTGTTGCCGTTGCCATGTTTATGTTCTAACCTCTCTATACAATTATTTTAATTATATATCTGTCACCTGTCACCGATTGCTGCTTAACGATTTGATTATTAACAATTAACACCGTGACAGCAATCGGTGACAGCAGTGTGACAACAATAATGCTGTCACCAGAAACAGATAAACTACATTTCACAACGCGGAGGTATTCACTCTGGAAGCTCCAAGCAATCCTATTTATTTCATGAATGCATTACCTTTGTTTCTCGTGGGGAAACTTTTAGTTTCAAGGCTTGAAACCAAAGGTTTCGTACCGGGAAACTAAAGTTTCAGCACCGAGAAACAACAGTTTCAACGGCATGGAAACTATAGTTTCTCCAAGAGAAACTACTGTTCCCCTATCAGGGAAAGCAAATGATCTCCTGTTGTCTGACTTTTATCTCCTTAACTCCACTTCAAAGCTAGCGCCATCTTTGCAACTGAACTGCAAAACTGTTTGCTTCTTATCAGAAGAAATCACCTTGCAAAACGGAGTTTCTTCTACATTCCATTGCCCTTTTATCGTTACAGTCACAGGTATTTCACCACTGGCATTTTCAATCCATGGTCGGGAATAGATACTACGTTCGATGCGTTTCCCATCTTTATCAAACGCTTCATCGCTTGGACCGCGATACAAAGCCAAATCCGGTTGTGCCACCGTCAACTTAATCTTATCAGCAGATTCTTTATGAGTCATAACCAGACAGGAAGTATCCACACGTTGTAATAAACCACCCGGCAATGTCGTTTCAGGAGTTTCAAACAACACATAAGAAATGATCTGTTCGGAAACGGACTCTACAATATGCGCATTCCGGTCTTGCCGTAATACCTTATAAGTGGGCTTCTTTGCAAATTTCTTCATGAGAGCTTCATTCGTCTGAGGCAAAACAGCGTATTCATAACTTCCGTTTTTCGGTGCCTTTCCATGATCTACAACCAAAGAAACCCAATCACCCTTTGTTTCTTTTCCCGTATTTTGCATTCGCGAGCATTGAGGAAAGTTCTCCTCAAACCGAATGGGAGTCGGAACATAATAACCCGTTCCCAAATGATCTACCCATACGTTCTTATCCCTTTGATAATTTTTCCAATAATCATGCCCTGCTTTATCAGTAACCGCTAATTGGAAGATAGTCGTTTCTGTCGGGAACTCCGTATTTGTATTTTCAATATCCGAACCAAGACAGACAATCATTCCATCGATGAAATGGTAAGATTTACGTGCCCGATGTGATCCGTTGTACTTATCATGCTCATGCAACTTCATTCCGAAATTACCATTCATCTTCTGTTGAGACAAACCACCGGCAAAAGCCTCGTCGGAGTAAAGCATCTCTTCCATTCCGGAGTAACTATCTACATTGAGCACCTTAGCCTGCAGTTGCTCCAATGGCAAATGAATAGATGTCACTCCCGGAATACGGTTCCAGTCAAAACCTTCCTGCTGCCAGCCACTAGTGGTGGGAGTTACTGTCTGTCCCGGCGCAGCAGTCAATATCTGTAAACTGCCGTGTGCCAGATAACGACCGTATAGATTTGCCCCCAGATAATGCTCTGCCGCCCATAAATAACGGGAATGTCCGCGTGCCACAGCCGACCAGTTACTACGACGTTGAACAGAGATGCAACCATATCCCATTGCTATATTTCCCTGCGGGTCCGTCTCCGGACGGAAACCTTTCTCTATAAGAAGTTTTGCCACCTTACGCTCTTCAGCATTTGAAACCTTAGGCATATATTCGGGAGAGTCATTTTCAATACTTGGGTCTGAAATCAGACGGAGGTAAGAAGAAGCCATTTCACTATCATATTCCTCCTTTCCATCGGGAGAACCGGCTAAAGCCATCATAGCAAAATGCATAGGAACCAGCTTACCTTTTCCATCCGGATGACGACCGGACATGGAAAGAGGGAAGTTCAGCTTATTGCAGTAAAAACGCATGGTCAACAGTACATTTTTCACGGTTTCATGAGCTAATTCGGAAATAGCAAATTCCGTCCGGCTGAAAAGATAGATCATATTGGTTGCTCCATCGAGTCCGCCCACAGCATAAGCCGGATAGTTGTTTCGATGATGGAAAGCACCTCCGTCTACTTTAAACGAACCGGACAATCCCAATGCAGGACGGCAACCAAAATCAATCCAACGGGAGAAAGACCGGAGATATTGTAGTTTTTCCGGTGTATCTTCCATCATTAAAATGCTGGCAATGCGTCCGGTGGTCTGTGTATTGAAAGAGTCCATATCAATTCCGTTGACTTCCGGTTTAGGGTATACTTCGTTAGTAATCGCATACCAGCGCAATGTCCGTTCGGCTTCCTGAAGTTTACCAGCTTCCCTAAGCACATCTTTCATCAGAAAATATGCCAGGTACAGACCGCGGACACTATAGCCGTAATGATGGATGTTTCCCCAACAACTACCATAAGCTACTCCCTGATCGGTTATATGATCGTACATTGCCAAGAACTTCTTCTTCATTTCTTCCCGAATCACCGGATTTGCCGCATTATTATATGCAACGGCAATTCTTTTCATCAGGTCGAAATAAGCACGCATTTCCACTCCCATTTTAGTCAGCATATCTTTGTCCCAGTTCGGTATGATCCGTTCATAAGCTTCTGAAGCACGTACCATATAAACAGGTACTCCCGATACTTGACCGTTCTTGTAGGTTATCTGATAGAAATCATATTTCTTGCGGATAGTTTCCACTTCTTTATCTGTAGTTTTCCCTTTCGTGTAGATCATATCACGAAAACGCTTTTCCAACAGTTGCATTTCTGCTCTTTGCTTATCGTTCACAGGAGTCAATTCAATATCCGGTTTCAAAAGCGAGTGTTGATAGACAACCAGCCAATGGTTGGTGGTTCCGGCATTGACAAAAGGGACTTGCAGATCGGCTGTCTGTTGACGTGCATCAACCTTAGTGGCCGTAATCAGATGATCGATGAAAAGGCTTCCTTTTGAATTTGGAGCAATCATCCGAAGTTCATTCATGCCTTCCTCCGGTGTGCCTTGCATATCACGTTCATAGCAGACCCATGCAGCACGCCAACCACTGAAATTAATGCCAAAAGGGAAAGATGTGCATTGTTTGCCATCTTTCAGAAACTGAAACTCAATGGTCGCATTCTGGGGAACTTCATTATAAACCCACACAATAAAAGCGGAAAGGTATAAATCCTTGCCGGTCGGATCTTTCTTCTCAAACTTCAAATCTTTCTTGAGTTCCAATATACCACCCGGTTCAAATGTCCATTCCAACGAATGTTTTCCATCTTTATAATGCAGATCAGATACCGACAGGCGGGATTGGGTAGCGGTGATACAATCCGGGATTTGCGGTTCTTCAAAAGAAAACATCCGCTCATCTGTTACGACTTGTGCATGAAGGAATGCTGAGCACAAAAGAGAAAACAGAGTTGTCACTCCAAATTTAGTAAAAGGTTGTTTCATCATGGAAATATTGTCTTATCAGGTTTTCAGTATATCAGTCAAAGTATGGTCGCTTTAAAATCTGTAAAGAGTATATGATTCTGCAAAAGACGTAAACCGAAGTGTCCGTCACCTTCACCACCCGTAAGGGTATAGCGGAACAACTCTTCATCATTCACAGAATAAGTTGTGATTCCCTTTTCCACTCGAATCCGAATCTCATACCACTGATTGGGAACAAGTAAGTGGGAGGTATCAGTATATTCTTTCAATAACGGTTTCACCTTATCATCTGCCACTCCATAGTATTCTCCTCTGTATCGACGAAAACGGGTCGTTGAGTTATCATTTCCTCCGTATCCAACGTAGAAAAGGTTTAATGTATTGTAGTTTTTAAAGATGCCGTCACGCCACTGACTACGGGCAAAAAGATCATTAGGGTATTTAGGATCATTGGCAGCCCAAAAGCAGTTCAGATCACTCAAGCGATCATACTTTCCACCTTGCATCACCATACAGATACGATAACTAATTTCATAATCACCTGCCAATCGTTGCCGATACCACATAGTCAGTCCGTCCGGAACTATCAATTCTAATGTATCTGCACGTTCTATTATCTGCAAAGCATGGGATGCATCTTCTATTTTCCACTGTTGCACAAAAGAAGCTTTGTGTTGTGCCAAAAGCATCACACTATCTAAGAGAAAAAAAGTAATCAAACTGTAGCCTATAAAAAATCGCTTCGTCATTACGGTATTAGTTTAAAGATTATTCTTCCGGATACAAAGAAACCCCTCTTTTTTCGAAAAGAGGGGTTCAAATTGTACAAAATATCTCAAATAATGTATTAACTGGTAATTTGTATTACCAATATTTTACGGTCTCTTCCGGTTCAAAATCCTCATACCAGTTTTTATATGAAGCACCATTATTTTTTGCCCAATCCTTAAACTTCGGGTATGCCGTTTCAAAAGCAACTTTCTCATACGCATGTCTTGTACCTACAGGAACTTTTATACCCCAAACGAAACCATTCATATTACAATATGGAATATTTTCATTTATTGCTTCATTTCCACTCATAGTTGCTGCATCTTTAGCATAGTCAGCATAAGCCGAAGTAGGCTTATAACCTCTCATGTGTATTTCTTTGCCACCATTGACAACTATAAAAAAGTTCTGTCTCTGCGTATCAAGAATAAGATCTCTGAATGCTTTTAGTTGATTTTCTCTATCCTGCCCTTTCAAACCATCCTTGCCTATCAGTCTAACTTCAGCACGTAACATAGGCAATCCTTCTCTAATTGCTCCCTTTGTTGTTTGGAAATAAGCTCTCGGTGTCCCATCAAGAAGATCACTATGCAAACCAGATAAACCATCCAATTTGATAACCGTTCCTTCTTCCGGAGTCGTATTCACAGACAAACCAGCATAACGTTTTTTATCAGCATCATCTTGATCCCATCTCCAGTCTCTTGCTTCAATCGATACCTCCGATTCCGTAGAAAGTTGTACTTGTTTCAGAAGTCTTTCAGTACCTTGTCCGCCTTTCAATGAAAGTTTTGCTGTAATCCGGTCGACATACTCACTCTTTAAGTTTTCCAAGACAACTCCTAACTGAGTAGGAATCTGACCACCCACCGCACGAACATCCAAAGTCAGTAACAACTCCTCTTTACTACCTTGAATCTCCATCAATTCTTCATTCTGACATTCGGAAACCTTTATGTCATATTCAAAAACTACATCATTAAAATCCTCGTCATACCACGTGGACTCCTTAGGCCAGCCATCTTCAAACATTGCCACACCGGTACTATGATAAAAAAGATAATCGGCTGTCGGCTCCGCTGTCGGTTTCACTGCATCTTCAGGAAGAGAAAGAGTAACCGATGCATTGTGAGTGGTTTCATAAGAAAAATCAGTCGGATAGCTCTCACTGCGAGTAACAGGAGATAAAGCAAAACTTGCCTTTTTCACCTCACCTGATACTGTGTTATACTCCATATATACCTTGTCCGCATGAATAGGGACATTTAAGGTTATAGTACGTGAAGAACCGTCTTTCACAAAAACGTCTTCTGCAAGCAAGTTTTCTCCTTTTTCATCAGCATACACTTTAACAAGAGGAGAAGCATTTACCGGATCAACAGTTCCCGGACCATCATTACCTTTTTCCAACTCATTATCAGAGCAGGAAGTAGTAACCAACATTGTCCCCATAAGGACATACACCAAACTTTTAATTTTCATCTTAATCTAATTTTTAAATTTATTGTTTGTTTCTGTTTCGCATGAGAGCCTGGCTTATCACACTTATTTTCAGGCTCCATTTGTTAACTTATCAAAAATATATTTAACGCTTAATAGCTTTCCACCCTCCTTTATTTGTAATTTCAATCCTTTCCATCGAAAATAATCACAAGAGCTAAAATATGCCTCAAAAGAGCTGTCCATAAACAATGGATAATATATACAAGTTATTTCGTATATTTGCATTAGACAGAACATTCAATACAACAAATATAGAACTTTTATTCTGAATATACAAGTTTTATATCTAAATATATCAAGGGAAATGGATCAAGTACTGTATGGTATAGATTACATAGAATATTATTTCTATTGGATATATTACAAGTTTATTGGCTATCCTTTAATCATAAGAATATGCTCAATTGCTGTAATGTTTTGTATTATTGCGTACTTATTTCTCCTATTCCATATTATATATGGTATATTTAAAAGGCGAAAAGAGAAGCGAAGATACAATAAAGCGTTTGATAAATATTACGAAGAAATGAAAACTATCTCACTAGATTCCAACACATTGAGTGAAGAAGAGATAGCTGACAGATTAGAATATGATACGAAAAAGCGCCCAAAACCCAACGAATTACGCATTATCACCCAACTGTTAACAGAAATCAAGAGTGTGCATGAAGATGAGATCAATGAACTAAACTATCAAACGATTCAAACTGTATTCCAAATCACACGTTTCCTTGAACGCGAACTTCAATTCGGTTCCAAAAGATCAAAGATACAAGCTCTGAAACTTATTCAGTCCATCAATGGTTATGCCTCTGAAGCGGTATTGGTGCGTTTCCTCTATCATCGTGAACTAGAACTAAGAAACTCGGCACGCTATACTTATATGTGGTTAAGTCAGGGTGATCCGTTCCGCTTCTTCGACGAAGATATCGGCATGAAGTTAAGGCAATGGGACATGATGGAGTTACACGCCATCTTGGAACACCGTAAAAAAGTGGGATATAACACACCCACCTTTATCAAATGGGTGAATACTTCAGCTGAAGAAAACGTTAAGATATTCTTTATCAACGAAATCCGGCTATATCATGAAACCGAAAGTGCCCCAATTCTCGCGAAGCAACTCAATGCCCGTTCTGTGGAAATACGGGGTGAAGCAATCAAGACTTTAGGTAAGCTAAAATACAAAGAGGTTGAACCTAAGCTGATTGAAATGTATAATGTACAACCGGAAGAAGTCAAACGACAAATCATTTCGGCTATTGCAGATCTGAAGACCGACAAGGCTTTAGGATTTCTTTACAACGCTTATGATGAAGCAGATAACTGGGGAACCAAGAGAGTCATACTCAAAGCCCTCTATGAGTATAGTGCAATGGGAAGGAAAACATTCGATCAATTGGAGAGAAAAGCAGATTCCCACACAGCTATATTGTTTGCCCACACCAAGCATCCGTTAATCAACCAGTTAAATTAGAGAATATGAGAGATATAATATTTACATTCTTCAATTATTTCGTATTCTTTTATACGAGCATGCTGGCAATATTCTTCGTCACATTCGCCTTCCTCTCTTTCATTTCTCTGAAACGGAGAAAGGATTACTATGTGGAAAGCTATATGCGGAAAACAATCAAGGAATCCCCCTATACACCGGGTATTTCGGTAATTGCTCCTGCCTTCAATGAAGAAAAGACAATCATTGATAATGTGAACTCCATGCTTGCATTGGAATATCCGCTTTTCGAGGTGGTTATTGTAAATGATGGAAGTACGGACAGCACATTGGAAAAGATGACCGAATATTATGAACTGGTAGAAGTGCCCTATGCTTATATCGAGCGAATCAAAACCAGACCGTTCCGAAGACTCCTCAAATCCTCCAACCCGAAATACAGCCGACTTATTGTTGTAGACAAAGAAAATGGAGGAACCAAAGCGGATGCATCCAATGCAGGAATCAACGTTGCTTCTTATCCGTATTTCATCTGCACGGATGTGGACTGCATTCTGGAAAAATATGCTCTTTATCGCTGCATCTCGCCCATTATATCTTCAGAAAAACAAGTAATTGCAGTCAGCGGAACGATGTTGATGGCTAACGGATGCGTCGTGAAAGACGGACAAATCATAGACGTTAGAACTCCCCGTACACCGATTCCACTTTTCCAGAATCTGGAGTATATGCGCTCCTATCTGATTGGTAAGATGGGGTGGTCCGCAATCAATGGAATGCCGAATGTCTCCGGTGGATTCGGTCTTTTCGACCGTTCGGTAGCGATTGCAGCCGGAGGATACGATGCTCCCTCTTTTGCTGAAGACATGGACCTCATCACCCGTATGGTAGGATATATGTGCGATTTCTCCCGTCCTTATAAAATCATACAGATTCCTGATACTTGCTGCTGGACGGAAGGGCCTCCCAACCTGGCAATGCTCTACCGCCAACGTACCCGTTGGGCACGGGGATTGTTCCAGACACTTAATATCCATCGCAAGATGATTTTCAAAAAGACATATAAGCAAATGGGAATGTTAACTCTCCCTTATATGTTCGTTTTTGAGTTTCTGGCGCCAATCATCGAGTTCGTCGGTTTGATAGTATTTATCTATCTGGCCTTTACAGGAGCGGTCAACTGGAACACGGCATGGATGATTTACCTGACGATCTATACGTTCTGCCAGTTCCTTTCCATCGTCGTTATTACCTACGACTACTATGTCGGGATGCTATATAAAAGAGGATATGAATACCTATGGATTATCATTGCGTCCATATTGGAACCTATCTTCTATCATCCCATCATCACTTTCTGCTCATTGAGAGGATACCTTAGTTATCTGACCAATAGAGACTTCAAGTGGAAGAACATGGAACGTAAGGGATTCAAGCAGAAAGAAGAAAGTGCAGACGATACTGATATAAAGACAATGAAGCCTGAACCGGCTACGATTTAAACAAGAAAGATTAAAGACAAGATAGAATGAACAGAGAGTTTCTCCATAAAATCACCATATTAGGTTGTCTGTTTTTACTGATAACCTCTTCCTCCGGGACCGACAACGGATTCCAGACACCGGAGCAATATGCCCAAATTGTACAAGAGCATTTTGCGAACGAGGAATGGGAAGCAGGGAAAGAGCTATTGGAGGAGGGCCTTCAGAAATACCCGAATGTTTCTGACCTTGAATGGCTCATGGGAAAATACTGGTTCCACGAAAAGAACTACGACCAATCGCGTTATCATCTTGTCAAAGCGATAGACGACAACTACAACAACGTCAATGCCAAACATCTGCTGGTAGATGTAGAAGACATCACCGAGAATTATTCCAGTGCCATTTGCTACGTTAATGAGTTGCTGGAAGTGAATCCGTATTGGAGAGGTTTATGGCGAAGAAAGATTGAACTGTACCGCAAGCAGAACAACGATGTGGAAGCAGACCGTCTGTTGAAACGTATCAATCAAATTTACCCGAACGATACAATTCTAAGGAAGGATTATATCTACAGCATGGAGGTAGGCTACCAGCAAATGAAAAAAGGTGGTAACCGGAAAGAGGCCATCGAAAAGCTGACGGAGCTCATCAAAGTATCTCCCCAAAACGAAGAATATTATCTGGACATCATTAACCTGCATTTGCAGGAAGGAAACCGGGAAGCCGCTCTAGGCTGGTCATCCAACGGTTTGGCTGCCATACCGGGAAGCGGTGCGCTTATCGTCAAAAGGGCAAGTATTCTCAGCGAATTGGCACGTTATCCGGAAGCACTGGTGTTTATACGCGAGCAAATGCGAAGGAACAACAGCCCTGCCATACGGCGCATGTATAACGACCTGTTAATGGAGGCTGCCCGTGCAGAAAAGCAACGGGATCCTTATGTATTATATGGCATGGCCTATGAAGGAGGCAATAAGAACAAGGAAGCATTGGACTACCTGCTGAACACTTCCGTCACCCGAGGATATACCGACGATGCTCTCTTCTATATCAGAGAAGCTAAAAAACAATATGGCAACAATGATAAAGGAATTCTTTATAAAGAATATATGCTTTATCGCCAGATGAATGAGGATGATCTTGCCTATTCAACGCTGAAAAAGATGTATGAGATGTATCCTGATGATTATGATATTACGCTTGCCATGAGCGCACAGCACATGAAAAAAGCAGAAAAGCTGATGGAACTCGGTCTGTACGCAGAAGCATTGCCGCACGTATTGTTCGTTTCTCAAAAACATATAGACAATGATATGAACGGTGCCGCATGGGAAAAAGCCTTGAGTTGCTATATCAATATGAAACGTTACAATGAAGCACTTGCAACATTGGACACCATCACTCTTCACTTCCCTGATTACGAAAACGGCACGTTGAAAAGGGCATTTATTCTCGATAAAATGGATAAAACCGAAGAGGCTTTGCAACTGTATCTATCTGCCATCGAACAGAGTGATGAGGATATGCGCATTTTTTATGTCATCGGATACGAGGAACTGGCAGTGCCCTACATCAAGAAATGTATGGAAGCCGGAGCTACGAAGAAAGCATACGAGGAATCTGTCAAGCTAATTAGCCTGAATCCATCGAGCGATCTCGGATTACGGTATGCCATCAATTCGGCCGGTTTACTCGGGAAATACGATGAATTCGAGAAATACACAGCACAAGGGATCAATTATTATCCTGAAGAACCGTTCTATCAGGCAAAAAGAGCTACTGTGCTTGAACGTGACAAGAGATACGAAGCTTCTTTGGAATTCCTGAAGCCGATACTCAACAAATACCCGAGCAACAAAGAGATTATAGGCGCATTCTCACAGAGCAGTGAATACCGTGCCCTGCAACTGACAAAGGCCAAAGAACCGGAAAAGGCTCTCGCAGTTCTTGATACAGCTTTGCTTTATGACAGTCAGAACAAATCATTAAAGTACGCCAAGGGAGTGGTATATGAAGCCAACCGTCAAGCGGATTCTGCCTATTATTACCAGAAGTTCTACGAGCCATCCATCATGGAATATCGCTCTTTCCAACGACATTTATCGGGTCTTAGAAGCATGATGCTCAAGAATGAGATTGCCTTGACCTATCTTCGTGCACGCTATGGAGAAGAAGATATCATTACCTCTGTTGCAACGGCCGAATATACCCGAAAAGGCCAGAAGAACAGCTATACAGGACGCCTCAACTATGCAGGGCGAAGTGGCTCGGCAAGCGACAGCATGGAAGCGGAAGAGCAGACACCGGGAGGGGTCGGCATTCAGGTACAAGGTGAGTGGACGCATCACTTCTCACCGAAGTGGAGCCTCACGGCCAATGCAGCCTTGGCGACCAAATATTTCCCGGATATAACGGCTGATGTCGCTTTACGACATTATCTCAAGAATGATTGGGAAATAGGCGCGCATGTGGGTTATAGACGGGTAGCCGCCTATACAAAGCGTTATGAATGGAACGATGAATTCTTTGCAGGTGGCACCGGAGACAATGGCTATCTGTTTACGGGTTGGAATGAGTCAAAGACTAACCTACTCACTGTAGGCGGAGAATTAGCCAAGACCATTGAAGTAGTTCGTCTCAACACGAAGATAGATATGCATTTCTTCAACTCCAACTTCTATTACAATGCTCAGATTGGTGCCAAGTACTTCCCGGCCAGTGACGGAAAGACAAATATCAACGCCATGGCAAGCATCGGATCGGCACCGGAAACGGCCGTACTGGACTATGCGCTTCCCGGCTCTTTCTCTCACACCAATACCATGGTGGGATTAGGAGGCCAGTATATGGTAAGTCCTAACATTACCATAGGCTTGATGGGTACCTGGAACACCTATTATAACCAAACCAATACAGTGCGAGGGACAAGTCCGTCCAACCAGATAGAATCCATATCGACACGCTATAAAAATTTATATAACATCTATGCACAAGTTTATATTTCATTCTGATACGCTTGGCCCCATATTGGCAGGAATGATCTGTATTTGCTGCCTTTTATCCGGCTGCCGTATGCAGGCACGCACGGAGATGTTCCCATCGAAAGAAGGATATCTCGTCACTATTGGCGAAGACCCGACCGACAGAGACACCCGGTGGGCGAAATACCTGTACGAGCATCTCAAAAAGCGTGCAAATGACGATGAAATGGTAGCTTTTGGCGTTTCTGAGATGGATGCATGGCGTATCATTATACAGATAGACCCCACCTTACAAAGAGGGTTCAAAGTAGCCTGCAAAGGTGCTGATATAAGGTTGACAGCAAGTGACGACAAACAAATGCTCTGGCTGCAATACCAGCTAATCAAGAAAATCAGCAAAGAAGACCCGCGCATAGACGGCTCCGATCTTCCTCCCGCCCTTATTAATCTCAATGATACTTGTGGAACCTTTACATTTGACTACCAAAGCATTTATTCCCCACACGGTCTGAATCTCGATCATACAGGGGTGATCGGACTAAACAACTTCGACGACAGCTGGGGAATATGGGGACACAACCTGCGGAAAGTATTGGGAAAAGAAGCGGAAAAAGTATACGCCACCATTCATGGAAAGACAGATGACTCACAACTGTGTTTCTCTTCCGAGGACATGTACCGCCAGATAGAAAGTTATATTGTAAATAACTTCGGTGAAAAGGGGAATTCCCGTTTTGTAATAGCCCCGGATGATGCTCCGTATGCCTGCACATGTGCCACCTGCACCGCACTGGGAAACACGGAGAAGAATGCCACTCCGGCCGTTACGGAACTTATCATCCGCCTTTCACAACGTTTTCCCAAGCATTTTTTCTTTACGACTTCTTATCTGACCACACAACAGGTCACCGACAAACAACTCCCCGCCAACACCGGAGTAATCGTCAGCGCCATCGACTACCCACTTCGCCGGACAGACGGCAAGGATGAGCAAGACAAGAAATTTGCCGACCAACTCGACAACTGGAAGAAAGTAACGAACAACATCTATATATGGGACTATATCAACAACTTCGACGACTACCTCACTCCTTTTCCCATATTAAAGATAGCTCAACAAAGACTCCAATTCTTCAAACAACATGGAGCCAGCGGCATATTCTTCAACGGAAGTGGATATAGCTATTCTTCTTTCGATGAAATGAGGACTTTTGTATTATCCTCCCTCCTTATCAACCCGGAACTCCCGGTCGATGACTTAATCAGAAGTTACTTTAATCAGGAATATCCAGTATCAAAAAAATGGCTATACGATTACTACACTGAATTGGAGAACAATGCCCAATCCGGAAAACGACTCGGACTTTATGCCGGTATCAGAGAATCAGAAAAAGCATTCCTCTATCCGGATCAATTCATCAAATTCTATGATGAAATGGGAGATTTTGTTTCCGAAGCAAAAGGGAAAGAGCGTAAAAAGCTGCACGAACTTCAGACTGCTTTGTCTTTCACACGCCTGGAATTAGGACGTGACCACGGCTTTGATGCTTACGGATATGCCAAACGGAATGGAAAGGAGATCCAACCGGTTCCCCAAGCCCGGAAATGGATCACCCAGCTCAAAGAACACAAAGCATTTACCGGAATGGAATATTATAATGAGTCAGCCTATGAAATCGACTATTATATAAAGGAATGGGAACAATACCTACTTTCTTCCGACATCAAGAAAAGCTTGTTTTTAGGACTCAATCCTTCAGCAACTCCTAAACTGAATAAAATTGATTCCAAGAAACTGACTGATGGCACTCACGGTTTACCCGGAGACTATCATTGCGGTTGGGTAGTCATTCCGGGAGAAGAATGTACCATCAACCTGCCGGTGAAAGGTATCAACGCATCAGGAACATTCTATATCAGCTTTCTGAATCTTCCCCGGCATCACATCTATGCGCCACAACAAATTCAACTGTTGAAAGACGGAATAGCCTATAAAACAATAGACCTGAAACCGGAAGACGCCCCGGAAAAAGGGGAAATGATAAAAGCCACCGTTCCGGCAGACCTGAACGGAGCAGAACAACTAAGCATCAAAATCAGTTGTTTAAAGAAACCGGAAGCGCAAATAGGTATCGATGAAATTGCATTCATCCCTTAGATGCTGAAAAAGTGATATAATAAAAATAAATGGCAACAATGAATAAATCTATATTCTATATTTTCCTACTGACGACACTTCCGCTCTGCTTTACAGGGTGCAGGAAGGAAGTACGTCCCACAAGTATGACGATAAAGGACTCGATCAGGCACTATTACCCCATCAAGCAAGGTCAGCAGCTCGATATCATGTTTACTATCACCAATACAGGAGATGCTCCGTTAATCATTTCAGAAATGCAACCTTCCTGTGGCTGTATCATTCTGGATAAAAGTTCGCATATCATCATTCCCGAAGACGGAATCAGACAATTCAAGGCAACCTACAATAGTATTAAGAATGTAGGCGAGGTGGTTCACCGCATCCGGATTTTCGGTAATATGCTCCCCGACGGAAGAGCCGAACTTAAATTTGATGTTAACGTAGTCCCCGATGCAGACTATACACGTGATTATGAGGAACTCTATCAGGATTTCAACACCAAGAACGGTATTGTCAGAGAGATGGTGGATGGAAAAGAATCCGAACTGGGATATTATGTCGGAGAACCCTAATCAATATCATGTATTAAGTATCAAGTATTAACATCAAATGACTGGCTAATACTCAATACTTGATACTTAATACTTATTTCTCCTTTCTAAGGATGTATTTCTTTGAATGCGGCATTTTCTTCTTTCACATTCTGAATAGTCTGCTTTAACTCTCCAATCGGCAAGTCATATCCATACCAACCTGTATAGCAGTCTACCACATACCATTTCCCATCCGACTGCAACTCGAACTCGACACGCAAATCAACCTCGGATTCTTCATAGCCTGCCTCAAAGATTTTATGCTTCGGTTCATTCAACGTAAACTTGGAAACATAAATACCTCCCTCTTCCTGGGTGATACGTTCTTCCTTCATTGTTTCGCTATCCAGCAACGGCCACTTTTCCCGAGTGAAAGGGAATGTTTTCTCGGTTTCTCCGTCATCTGCCAACAAAGTGATCGGAGTCTTTAATGGGAACTTGATACGAGTATACTGGAAGGCTGCACTGGAAGTAAATTTATCCAGAAAGGATTTGAAATCTTCACCGTCTTGTGTAGTCAGTTCATTATCGGCTTTTGCCTTAGAACTATTACCGCAGGAGATAAACGAAACGCCTGCGAGCAGCATCATAGCCAGCAAGCAGCATACAAACTTTTTAGCTCTCATAACACTATATAAATTAAGAGTTTAATTGACGACGCAAAGATAATGACAAGTTTGGCATCTTGGTTATTTTAAGAACTAAATCTTTGTATGCTTTAAATACTCATAACCGAAGCGGCAGTACAGACATTTCCGCTTATCGCAATACTCTTTTTGTAACTGTATCAGTGCCTGACTATCCGCCGCACTGACTACCGGAAGTCCGGCATCGCTCCACGAACGGATAATATGATTGCTCTCCGCCTTCAATTCTTCCAAAAAACGTGAGGCACGTTCACACATTCGTTCATCCGTCTTGTGCAAACCATAGGTATAAAGAAAAGGAACCACCGTATTAATGATAATCAAATCCTTGGAACGCTCTCCCATCGTCTTTTCCTTTTGTGGAGACAGTCGCCCGAATAAATAATGATTCTCCCAATAGGAAGACGTACGTGTATCCAGTAAAGCTCTCACGTCCGTCAGAGTATCCGCTTCCAGTAAACGTGAAAACAGTTTATCTCCTTTCTGATAGAGATAAGCCAACTGCGCCAGGCGAATGTGAGGAAAGTTTTCCGGACGAAGCCGTAGAAAACGCCATAAAGTAGCATCCATCCCCTGCCCGATTTCAAATTTTCGCTGCAAATAACGAAACTCTTTGCAAAGACGAATACTATACTCGTCCTCCTGTTCCTTTTTCAGAAATGTGTCTTCCAACAACCCTGCCAAACCATAGAAGAAAGCTTCTATCTGAAACAAATTATTCCGGTGCTTATCCATCGCACGAAATGGCAACAATTCCGCCCACGTTTCAAAAGCATCTCCGTTCAATCCAAAACCGAAATTACGGGCAAGGGTGATAAAGAAAGCATCTTCCCAATTACTGTTGCAAAGTTCGAGACGATGCATGATTAACTGTGCTTTCTGTTCCAAACGCTCTGTTTGCAAAGCGGTCAGCCAGGAATGGATAGTGAGTTTGGGAAGAGAGGCAAGGATGGGATAGCAAGCCGGATAATGATCGGCTACGCAAAGTTCATGATAATGGGATTGCACATTTTCCGGACAAGTCAGCAATAGTTGTGGTATCTGTTCACCATTGGTACGGGTTATTTCCGTATCCACCTCGCTCACCACATGGAGAATTACAGAATCGTAGGCTTTGTCGCAATTATGCCCGTGGCGAAACCAATCAGAAGAATGTGTATGTATTTCTATATTCCCTACCCATAAGGTGCCATCAATCTTTAGTTTCGCGTTAAAAAAGTCGGGACCGGCATTCGGGTTTTGCAGACCGGAATCAATCACTTCTACCGGTAAGCCGTTGGTGGTTTGCAGTACTTTCAGAGGAAATAATTTATGTTTCCACACGTAGTGGAGAAGATGTTCCATGTTAACAAGACGTTAATGTGCGCTGCAAATGTAATAAAAATCTTATCTTTGCGACTATTATTTTGAATATAAGTCAGAAAACAATGAAAATAGCACTGATCGGTTACGGAAAGATGGGCAAAGAGATAGAAAAGGTTGCCCGTAGTCGCGGACATGAAATCGTCTGCATCATTGACATCAATAATCAGGATGACTTCGAATCCGAAGCGTTCAAATCGGCCGATGTGGCCATTGAGTTTACCAATCCGATGGTAGCTTACAGCAATTATATAAAAACTTTCAAAGCCGGTGTGAAACTGGTATCCGGCAGCACCGGATGGATGGCCGAGCATGGCGAAGAAATCAAAAAGCTCTGCGCTGAAGGAGGCAAAACACTGTTCTGGTCGTCCAACTTCAGTCTGGGAGTCAGCATTTTCTCTGCCGTCAACAAGTATCTGGCTAAAATTATGAACCAGTTCCCCACTTATGATGTCACCATGAGCGAGACACATCATATTCATAAACTGGATGCTCCTAGCGGAACAGCCATCACTCTGGCAGAAGGTATTCTGGAAAAGATGGACCGTAAGGACAAATGGGTGGAAGGAACTTTCCTTGCACCGGACGGAACCATTAGCGGAACCAACGATTGCGCGCCTAATGAACTTCCTATCGCCTCTATCCGCGAAGGAGAAGTGTTCGGCCTTCATACCATTCGCTATGAATCCGACGTAGACAGCATAACTATCACGCATGATGCTAAAAGCCGTGGCGGATTTGTATTGGGAGCCGTACTGGCAGCCGAATATACTGCCACACACGAAGGTTTTTTGGGCATGAGTGATTTATTCCCATTCTTGAACGACTAAGATTTCAGAAGCTAGTTCTAAACAAATATAACATTATGAGACAAGCCACACGCGCACAATGGATCAAATGTGCCATTGCTATTCTACTTTACCTCGCTTTCCTTCTCTGGGTACGGAGTTGGTGGGGATTGATTATTGTTCCTTTCATTTTCGATATTTATATCACAAAGAAAATACCTTGGTCTTTTTGGAAGAAGTCGAAGAATCCGGCTGTCCGCAGTGTGATGAGTTGGGTGGATGCCATCGTATTTGCGTTGGTTGCCGTCTACTTCGTCAATATCTACAGCTTTCAGAATTACCAGATCCCTTCCTCTTCGCTGGAAAAATCATTACTGGTAGGCGATTTCCTGTATGTAAGCAAGATGAGCTACGGTCCCCGCGTACCGAACACTCCGCTTTCTATGCCGTTGGCACAACATACGCTGCCTGTCTTCAATACTAAATCGTATATCGAGTGGCCACAATGGAAATACAAACGGGTACCGGGCTTCGGCAAAGTGAAGCTGAATGACATTGTTGTCTTCAACTTCCCGGCAGGAGACACGGTAGCAGTGAACTACCAACAGACAACGGACTTCTATACGCTGGCTTACGGTGAAGGACAACGCATCTACTCCAAACAGATTGAGATGGATAGCCTGACACGTTCACAGCAACGTGCAATCTATGACCTCTACTATGACGCGGGACGTAAACAGATTCTAAATAATCCGCGTACTTACGGTGAAGTACTGTGGCGTCCGGTAGACCGTCGCGAGAATTATGTGAAACGTTGTGTCGGCTTGCCCGGTGATACATTGCAAATTGTAGACGGACAGGTGATGATTGACGGTAAGGCGATTGAGAACCCCGAAAACCTGCAATTCAACTACTTCGTGCAGACTACCGGTCCGTACATTCCGGAAGATATGCTGCGCGAATTAGGCATCAGCAAGGATGACACCATGCTGATAGAAGACTCTGGCTGGGAAGGCGGATTATTGGATATGGGACTGGACAACCGGAATGCACAAGGCAAACTGAATCCTGTATATCATCTTCCATTGACTAAAAAGATGTATGACACTCTCCTTGGCAATAAAAAGCTAATCAGCAAAATAGTAATGGAACCGGAAGAATACGCCGGACAGATGTATCCGCTAAACCTTTATACCAAATGGAACCGCAACAATTACGGTCCGATCTGGATTCCTGCCAAAGGAGCTACCATTACCCTCACAGAAGACAACCTGCCTATCTATGAGCGTTGCATCGTAGCCTACGAAGGCAACAAGCTGGAAGTGAAACCGGACGGTATCTACATCAACGGTGAAAAGACCAATGAATATACCTTCAAAATGGATTATTACTGGATGATGGGTGACAACCGTCACAACTCTGCCGACTCCCGTTATTGGGGTTTTGTACCCGAAGATCATGTAGTGGGCAAACCGATTGTCGTATGGCTGTCGCTTGACAAAGACCGTGGATGGTTTGACGGTAAAATCCGTTGGAACCGCCTCTTCAAGTGGGTAGACTGATAAGTGTACGGATAGAATAGAGTGATAAGGTGATAAATATTAATGAACATTCGTAAATTCAAATGGATACTAGCATTTGCCGGAGCAGTAGTCGTAGTGCTTCTACTCCGGGGATTTGCTTTTACGTCCTGCCTTATCCCTTCCACCGGTATGGAAAACTCCATTTTCCAGGGTGAACGTATCTTAGTGAATAAATGGAGTTACGGGTTGCGAATTCCTTTCATGTCGCTCTTTTCTTATCATCGTTGGTGCGAAAGTCCTGTACGGCGACAAGATATCGTAGTGTTCAATAATCCGGCCGGAATCCGGGAACCTATCATCGACCGCCGGGAAATCTATATCAGCCGTTGCCTCGGAATGCCGGGTGACACCTTATTTGTTGATTCCCTTTTCTCCGTTATTTCTCCCGAGGCACAGTTCAACCCGGATAAGAAAAGACTTTATTCGTACCCCGCTTCAAAAGAAAATCTGATAACCTCACTGATGCATACTCTTTCCATCACCAACGACGAATTGATGGGAAGCAATGACAGTACCCACGTGCGCAGTTTCAGCCGTTATGAATACTATCTGCTGGAACAGGCGATGAATGGAAAAGAGTGCTTCGTTCAACCTCTGTCGAACAAGGAAAACACTGATCCGAATCCGCTGATTGTTCCCGGAAAGGGGCAATTTATACGTGTCTATCCCTGGAACATAACCCTGCTACGAAATACGCTCGTGATGCACGAAGGCAAACAGGCAGAGATAAAAAACGATACCCTCTACGTGGACGGAAAGCCCACGAAACACTGTTATTTCACAAAAGATTATTATTGGATGGGGTCTAACAATACCGTCAACTTCTCCGACTCGCGTCTTTTCGGATTTGTCCCGCAAGACCATGTCATCGGAAAAGCCTCCGTCATCTGGTTCTCCAAAGAAAAAGACACGGGACTGTTTGACGGATACCGATGGAACCGTTTTTTCAGAACAGTGGAATAATCTTCTGATTTCCGATTCATAAAAGAAACAACTCCTTAATAATATCCTCAACTATAGAGTTCCCTAAACGAATTAAAATGAAAGAAATGAAAATAGCCTATTTATCTTCAGCTTATCTCGCTCCCGTCGAATATTATACCAAACTTCTGACTTATGACAAAGTGTTTGTAGAACAACATGACCACTACATCAAACAAACCTACCGTAACCGGTGTACCATTGCCGGACCATCCGGCGAATTAGCTCTTTCCATCCCAACCGTAAAACCCGACACTCTGAAGTGTCCGATGAAAGACATCCGCATTTCCGACCACGGCAACTGGAGACATCTGCACTGGAACGCCATCGAATCGGCCTACAACAGTACTCCTTTCTTTGAATATTACAAAGACGACTTCCGCCCTTTCTACGAAAAGAAATACGAGTTTTTAATCGATTTCAACGAAGAACTATGCCGGATGGTCTGTGAATTGATAGATATTCACCCCACTATGGAGCGTACTAGTGAATATAAGATGGAGTTTGCTCCCGGAGAATCCGATTTTCGGGAAGTCATCCATCCCAAAAAGGATTTCCGGGAAGTAGATACAGAGTTTGTTCCACAACCTTACTATCAGGTTTTCGAATCCAAACTGAGTTTTCTACCTAATTTGAGTATCATAGACTTGTTGTTCAATATGGGACCGGAAAGTCTGTTGACATTAGGTAAACGATAACCTCACTTTTCTATTAGAATGTAAAAAGAGTATATAGCATCGCGCTCCAAAAGACGGAGAAAGATGTTTACCGCTTCAATCTATCATTATCTATACATCAACTTTCTGATACAAGGAATGTATATGTTCTACGGAAATAGGTACATGCATTAAATGTCAAATTCTCTACAACTAATAAATAAATGCTCGAATGTAATTGATTATCAGTGAGAAATTGTTATTTTTTTGCAGAAAGCAAAGAAAGTATATGATGAAAGCAAAGAAAACAAGAGAGATAGCTTTCAGGATTCATAAAACAATTGAGGGTCAGATAAAAAGACATCATTTCATCATCGGATGAAAAGATAGCGTGCATGAGTTGCGTCGTGTCCCCCGGACGAGCCTGCTGGTTGCTTAAAACTTCTTCCATAAGAATTTTAATTAAATGGTGAATAAATTAAGTTCAATGGGGCGATACAGAAAGGTAGTTTTAAGGAATAAAAGAAGCGGTTCCGCCTGTCCCATTGCATTCCACTATCCACGACAGCAGTAGGTGCACTAACATCCTACATGGGGGTGCGAAACCGCCATATAGGATTAATGGGACGGGCATAAAAAAGCCCGCCACACTGATACGGCAGGTTCTCCGCCGTGGTTTAAAATGGAATGCACTACAAAGATAGAATATAAAATCAGAAAAGAGAAAAGAAAATCAGTATAAATTGAAGTTTACAGCAATAAGCTTAAGGCAGAACTTCCTAAAGCCTACTTGTTACTATAAGATTCATATGGAAGGTTCACCGGTTTCACCTTTAGCTGAATAGTTCTAAATCAAATGTTTATGGTGAAAGAGGTACATAAAAAAATAAAGAACCATCCTTCACCTCCTTCACAAAGATAAAATGCAGAGAAATAAATAGCAATATAGCATCGTGGAAATGCTTATATCGTATAGATTAAGTGTCTATACATCCAATTTGTTGGGTATATATAGCCAATGTATTGGGCATATATAGCCAGCATGTTGGATATATATATCCTGCGTCTTGGGTATATATGTCCAACAACTCAAGTATTAATAGCCTAGATACAAAGTATTAATGGCCTATAACTCAAGTGTTAATACTTGATGGAGCGTTTGCTATGAGCTTATTAATTTTAGCTTATAGCATATTCGTTTTTGCTTATAGCATATTTACTTTAGCTTATAGCATATAAAAAGAACGGTGAAGAGTGTGAAGGATGAATATTTCTATATTTTGCGTTTCCTTTCACCATAAATATCTGGTCTATAACTATTCAGCTAACGGTGAAACTGGTGAAACTTTATTTAAAACTATTAGAGAATTACATAAGTTCGATATTAATAAATGCAACAGCCGTTACTGTAACGGTGATTTCGTTAATGAAAAACAACACAATATACAATGGGTGGAAGTCTTATCAAAAGAAGCCCTACAAGATTAAAACATAAAACTAAATCCTTTATTGTGAGAAGCTTTATATTTTTGTATTTCCAAAGACAGTGTTTTTTTCAACTGCACTGCCATGAAATCCCAAAAAGGCTGGTTGGTTTCATCATCTTGCGCCTGTTGTAAAGAAAGGATATAATCTGCCCTATCCTCCTTAAAAATCTTAGCGGGGAAAAGATGATAGCAGAATTGAATATAGTTCATCAATAAACGAGCTGCTCTCCTGTTACCATCCACCCAAGGATGAATAGTCACAAAATTGAGGTGAGCATTAAAACTTAATTCGTATTGTTCACGGAACGTTTCCACATTCTTTTGCCGTTCCTGCAACAAGAAACAAAGTTCTTCTACTTTAACAGGTACTTTTTGATAACCCATATAAGAACGCCCACCTACACCAGCCGTAACGTCACACAAACGGAACTCACCTCTGGAAGAATCGAAAGAGCCGCCTATTGTATTATGCCTTCCCCCTGTTGTCCGCATCAAAGTAGCGTTTAACTTCTGCAAGAAAGCAGGAGTTATAACAGTATTGCGTTCCGCTTCCTTTTTAGCAAGCTCGTATGCTTTCTTCAGGTCCTCATTCATCAAATGATATACCAACGGCTTTCCTTTAGCTGTTACACCTTCATCAAAAAGAAGCTGTGCATCCATTTCGGTTAGTGTAGAACCTTCAATGGCTGTAGAATGGGTAATAAGAGAATAGAGGTAGTACTTCTCATAGTCCACCGACTGACTGATACCGAGTTGCTGAAACTCCTTATACAGTTCCTCTATTTCCTGCCAAATACCTTTTTCCATAATAGGTTACCTTGATTGTTATTTTTCCCAAAATTACTTCTGATACAACACTTTACCAAGCGAAACGACTACTTTCTTACTATTTTTTGCAAACGCAGGGAAAATTAGGCAATAAAAAAACGCTAAGTCGATTTGTTGCAATCACTTAGCGTTTTCCGAGTACCCAGACTCTCTGTCATCTCCTTAAAAAAATCTCTAACAAAACATCTACCTATTTCAACTCAAATGGTACAGTACCTTTAATATCTCTGGATGAACTGCCGATCATTGCCTCAAACTTGCCCGGTTCGGCCACCCATTCGTGTTTAGCATCATCGAAGAAGCTCAATGCTTTCTTATCAATCGTCAGCGTTACCGTTTTCTCTTCGCCCGGAGCCAGTTTCACTTTCCGGAAACCTTTCAACTCTTTGATCGGACGAGGAAGAGAGGATTTCTTATCACTGATATAAAGCTGAACAACTTCTTGCCCCTCACGAGTTCCTGTATTCTTCACATTGACCGTGAAAGAGATAGTATCATCTACTGTCATTGTTTTCTTGTCAGCCGAGGGTTTTCCATAAGCGAAAGTAGTGTAGTTCAATCCGTGTCCGAACGGGAACAACGGTTTGATTTTCTCTTTGTCCGCCCAGCGGTAGCCTACAAAAATATCCTCCCGATAGATTTCATTAATCGTATCTCCTCTATGTTTAGACTGTGCCAGTTCTTCCTTATTGCCCGGATATTCGCCCAGTTTATGAGCCCCTACATCTTCCAGTTTTGCCGGGAAGGTGAAAGGAAGTTTTCCCGAAGGATTGGCGTCTCCTACCAATACGGAAGCAAGAGCTGTTCCGGCTTCCGAGCCCAGGAACCAGCCCTGTACAATAGCCGGTACTTCATTTACCCAAGGCATGGCCACAGCATTGCCGGAGATATTGACCACAATCAGGTTCTTATTCACCTTTGCCAGTTCACTAATCACTCTATCCTGTGCATATGGCAAACCTAAAGAAGCACGGTCCGAATCTTCACAATCCTGATGATTGCTCTTGTTCAAGCCACCGAAGAAGATAACATAATCGGCATCTTTAGCCACTTGCAAAGCCTCTGCAAGCAGTTCATCTTCCGAACGGTTGTCTTTCAAGTCCTGACCGGTTTTCACACCGTTATACTCTCCTGTCGGATCGCCTACATATCCACGGGCATATACCACTTCCGCTTTTGAACCCACACGGCTTTTCAGTCCATCCAACGGAGAAATCTCATATTTCACTTTCAAAGAAGAACTACCACCGCCCACAGTCATCATCTTAATGGCATTTTCACCGATAACGGCTATTTTCTTAGCTTTATTCAAATCGATAGGCAGTACGTTACCATTATTTTGCAACAATACAATTCCTTCTTCAGCTATCTCACGTCCGGCTTGCCCGTGCTCGGGAGAACCTAAAGAGCCGAATGGTTTGTGCGGATCCATTGAAGTACGGAATATCAGACGAAGGACATTACTAACCTTTTCGTCCAGTTCCTTTGTCCCTACTTTACCCTCTTTTATCAATTTCAGGTAAGGGAAAGCAAGGAAATAATTATCATAGGCATTTCTCGTTCCGGCAGACAGTCCGTTCGTCCATGAACCAAACTCGAGGTCCATGCCATTGTGAATCGCCTGCTCGGTATTGTGCACACCTCCCCAGTCGGACACTACAACACCATCAAAGCCCCATTCATCACGAAGAATATCTTTAAGCAGGCGCTTGTTGTGACAGGCGTGCTCTCCCTGATAGAGATTGTAAGAGCCCATAATCGACCATGTTCCACCTTCCTGGACAGCTGCTTTAAAAGCAGGCAGGTATATTTCATAAAGAGCACGATCACTTAATTGTACATTGGTGGTATGACGGTTGAACTCCTGATTATTCAAGGCATAATGCTTCACACAGGCAGCTACCCCGTTCTCTTGTACACCTTTGATGTAAGGAACCACCATAGTGGCGGACAGATACGGGTCTTCTCCCATATATTCGAAGTTACGTCCGTTCAAGGGTGTACGGTAGATATTCACACCGGGGCCCAACAGAATGTCTTTTTTGCGATAACGCGCCTCTTCACCGATACTTTTCCCGTAAAGATGAGACATTTCGGGATTCCATGTAGCAGCAAGGCACGTCAGTGCCGGATAAGCAATACAGGAATCGTTTGTCCATCCTGCCTGATCCCATTCATCCCATAAGACTTCCGGACGGATACCGTGAGGACCATCAGTAGCCCATACTTCGGGAATTCCGAGGCGGGGAACGCCTGCCGAACTAAATTTAGACTGTGCATGAATCATCTTCACCTTTTCTTCAAGGGTCATCCGGTTCAATGCATCTTTCACTCGCTCTTCGATAGGCTTACCTGTGTCCAAGTACACCGGCTTCTGCGCAAAAGCAGGCAGTGCAGCCATCACAGACAGGCCAAGTAACAATGCTTTGAATTTCATGTTCATTTATGATATAAGAAGTAAGTTCATTCTTTTATTTATATAGACTCTCAAATGGGGGATATTTCCTAGTTGCGGATGAGTTTATTAATATTTATTATATTTATATCACCAATCATAAGCCGACCAACACTCAGTTATCCATTCACATTGTTCATTTCATTCTTTTATTTCGAACTTCTCTTTCTTGATGAGCCAAGCCTTTCTGAATAAAATCCATAGCAGCCTTAGATACACAAACAAAAAACTTGTGTATCTAAGGCTGCTATACTATTCCACTAATTACTGTAAATAACAGCTGGTCACACTTTGCTTATCCCTATAAAACAGTTTTGCTTTTACAACAGCAGACTGGCACGTTACAGGGGTCTCCCATAGTGTCGAATCAATCGTCGGTTCAGTTCCATCCGTCGTATAACATATCTGTGCTCCTTCGATAGGAGTATTCGCATACAGAAGTCCATCTCTCACGAAGAGTCCGGGATGCGGTAAACGGAAGTTTACCCCCATCCGGCTCCAATAAGGCATTTCCTTTACACTGATTTTCTCATAAAATAGTGCCAGATCCCGGTCAAAAGCCTGTTGCTCTGCTGCTCCGGAAAGAGTTTCCCAGTCCGGATGTGCATTCCAACCACGCTCTACCAGTCCTATCACTTTAGGGAACATATAATATTCTACCCATTGAAATCCTCGAATTGTTTCGGCAAACAGTTGGGCTTGTACGCCTTTTATCTGTTTCCTGCCGGATGCGGTCAAAGCCGTTTTTCCTTTTCCTGCGGAACTGATCTCAACCGGATTTCCCGCCATATCCGTACGGGAAGAACGATAGACATCGAATGGAAGCATGGAAAAGGCTTTGGATTCATCCACATATCCGCCCCAGAAATGTCCCGGTTCATCGGGATGAGCATCATAAGCCAAATCCAGATAGAAGTTATTCACATTGCAGAGAATAACCGGATAACCGTTGTTGGCTATCTGATAAGGAATTTCATCCTCTTTCCATTCGGGAACAGTCTTCCACGAATTGATACCGGATGCGTGTTGAGCCAAATAAGTATGAGTATCTTTCTTATGCCCTAAAGCTACTTCTTGCCAGCCATTAAAAGATAAATTATGCTGTTGCAAACAATCAACCACCCGGGTAATGAAATATTCGGCCAAATCATGTGCCTTTTCCATTCCCTGTTCTTCCATGAGCGTTCTGCATAAGGGTGATCCCATCCATGCCCCTTTAGCCACCTCATCACCACCTAAATGAATGGTGGTCAGTGGCGCATCCGCTTCCTTATACATGCTCACAATTTCCTGAATCACCTTCTCCATAAAACGGTAAGTGGAAGGTAAGGCTACATTCATAACATTATCCGTATAGGCCTGTGCGGAAACATATCGGGAAGTATCCTGCAAGTCACTCAAAAGATATTCCTTCGCTTTCTCCGGGTCTGTATCGATGTATTTCCGATAACGTGCATTCATTGCTACAATTGCCGCACGCGCATGGCCGGGAGATTCGATTTCCGGAATTACCTGCACATGTCTTTCGGTTGCATATCGCAATAAATCAATAAATTCCTCCCGGGTATAATAACCATTTCCCGATGTAGCGGCACACGGATCATATCCACCATCATAAGCCGGATACAACCAATCTTTTTCATCGGTAGTATGTCCCCGTCGTGATCCGATGGCAGTCAGTTCTTCCAACCCCGGAATTTCCAGCCGCCAACCTTCATCATCCGAGAAATGGAACTGAAGCACATTCAGTTTGTAAGAAGATAGAATATCAATCAGTTTCTTCAAGTGATCCACCGTTGTATAATTCCGGGCAATATCCAACATCTGTCCCCGATATAATAAATCCGGATAATCCTTTATAGACATTGCTTCCAACCGAAACGGACTCTCCTGTCCTTTCAGCAACCCCAACAGGGTCTGCGTTCCGTTAAAAATACCATGCGGAGTAGTAGCGCTAATCCTGATCTGCTGACCGTCGATACTCAATTCATAATATTCCTCATTAACTGCTTTCTTTTTGTCAGAAAGGTAATCCAGAGTAATGGTTACCGGAGCTTCCGGCACTACTTCCAAACCATACCATCCGGAAAGTTTCTCTTTTAGCAGTTTTCCCTCATTGGCAAAATCCTCATGGAAAGTCAAAGCTAGTTGTTTTTCTAACAAGATATTACCTCCGGTAGTAATCACCTTTTTTATGGAAGGTATTATATCCGTCAAGCGAAACTCCGGAGTAATAGCATTGTTCAAACGAAGGTTTGTTTCGTACGTTTTCCGGGCAATCGTTCTTTGCCATTCCGTCATAGGTAATGGTATGTTATTCAATGTTACAGGAAGTGGCTTACCTTTCGATGCTCCCGACTGGCTCACCCAGTAGCTTCCTTCGGGCGCATGCGAATTCTTTGGCACTTCCCCATCACACTGGAAAATCACTTTCAATGAATCTCCCGGAGCTAATGAGATAAAGCCCTCTCCCGGATACATTTTAAAAAGGGTTGCATTCACCTGCTCCACTCTAACCGGTGACGAAGCATCTTGGCGGATAGTACGGGGAAACTGCGAATAATAAATCTCCCATTCTTTTCCTACAGGAGTATCTGATATATTCTTCAGCAGAAATGAATTTTCATAATATTTACCCTTTTCATCGTAGTTTCCCATTTCCCAAGTTAAAGAAACCGGAGCTCCCGAATCATTCGTCGATTTACAACCGCCTGCAAAAAATAGGATGTACAGCCACCCTACTGTCCATAAAGAAAATTTTATATCATTCATAAATGTAGTCTTAGTGATTAGTCATGCCACCCTTTACTTCTCAAATAATTGAGCATAAAAGCCGGACTGTCTGTTTGAAGGATTCGTGCTCCCAACTTGTTTATCAGATACCCATAACTAGCATCCGGGTCTTTCTTTGCAGCCTCATCATCATGCCCGCCTGCCAGAGAAGCCCACAAAGTATTATACCAGATCAGACTTTTCCCTGCCAGCCTGCGCTCCATTTTGGCAGGTACCGGACTAGAAGCATTTCTGTAACAAAGCTCAAACGCAACCGGATGCAACTGTTCCATATAATCTTCAACAACCTTCATTGATTTTTCCTCATCAATCGTTACGACAGGCATATAAATCACCTTATCCAGATAAGAACCGAACTCCCGCTTCACCGTCTCCACCGGTTGAGCACCTTTCATTATAACTAAATCAGCAGTATCGGTTTTCTTCAATATAATATATACATCATCAAAAATGCTGTAGGCCTTATCCAGATTAACCATAATCTTACCTTTGGCTGCCAACAATGCTTCTTCCAAAGTAGGAACAGTATGTTCCGTCAACTGGCCATCCTTATCCTTCAACCGGAATTGCTTTATTTCAGCCAACGTTTTATCTTTTACTTTTCCTGTACCATTGGTAGTGCGATCTACCGTATCGTCATGCATGAGAACTAACTCACCGTCTTTCGTCTTACGGATATCTATCTCTACAATATCCACCTTCATCTGAATAGCACTATCGATAGCCGCCAAAGAGTTTTCGGGAGCAATACTCCAATTTCCGCGATGCGCCACCACTAAAACCTTATCCAAGTGCGGATTCAATACATCTTTGCGAATGAGCTCCGCCCGTTGTGCAGCCAGGAAACCTGACTGCAAACAGAACAGCAACAAAAGCACTATAAACTTGCTTTTCTTCATATCTTTCATTTGTTATTTAATCTTCTTACTTAATTCAATATCTACTATATTTTGGTCACAGTTACAATCCTGCATCATAAGCACCAGCCTGCATCTTGTTGACATTACGGGTTGCTCCACGCTGGTCCACTCCAAAGCCGGCTTCACCAACCCAGTCTACAAATTGCTGCCCCACAGTTGCATCAAAGGATTTCACTGCATTTATCACAGCCTGCCTGGTTGCAAATTCATCAATAACACTGGTCACAGTCCATTGATAAACGCCATCCGTTAAAGTAGCAATAGGAAGAGTTTGAGATGAATAATCCGTATCCGTAGCAACTGCTCCCCAACCGGCATCTGCCGCCTGATATACATTGTATCCACCGGAAGTGATATTACCTACATAAATAGTTCTATTTCCGGCTCCTTTGGCAAATAAAGAGTTGACCACAAGAGAAGCATTTTTCCCTGCACGGAAAACACCATTCGGATTTCCTGAATTGCCGACAATCGTAGTATTAGCAAGCATAAAGTAAGCATCTCCGTTGACAGTGATACTATTTCCTCCTGTAGCTGCCGTGCCAAGTACGGTTACATTATTCATGCAGACATATCCATTTCCGGCATGAATACTAGTTCCCCAAGCGGTTGGTGCATAATTCTCATGCAACAAGCAATTATTCATAAACAGGAAGCTGTTTGCTGCGGTAGTAGTGATGGCTCCTCCACGCCCTGTCGCTTTATTGCTCACCATTTCCACCTGATTTAACAAGACTCTTCCTTTTGATACTTTAACGGCTGCTCCACCATCCGTTCCACCATCGCTTCCACGATTGAAATTCTTTATGACACAATTATTCAGTTGCAGAGTTGCATCACCTCCACCTGCCGCAACAAACACGGCACGAACACTTCCTGCATCATTCAATCCATATTGTCCATTGAAAGTACAGCCATCGAAAATAATATTTGTCTGATTACCCAATACTAATAAAGAGTTGGACGTCGCAGATGCTCCACTACTGGTATTTCTGACGAAAGCAGTCGTATATTTAGCAACGTCACGTTTCGTTAAATCCGTTCCCGTACTTGAAGGATCATATCCGCCTTCAATCGTTATTTCCACTTGTTTACTATAACCGCTATATTCTATCTTCACTCCGGAGTTTTCTTTCGCAATCTCATAAGATCCCGCAGCTACATAAATCTTTTTACCATCCAGTTTGACTGCATTAGCATTGGAAATTTCACTATTACTATTCGTTTGCAACAAGTTGCGTAACGCATCTACTCCCATTGCATTATCCCAATCCATACCGGTTGCATTTCCGGCAGGTTGCTCTTTCACATAGTAAGCCGCCAGTTGCAGTTCTTCCGCATCTCCGCCCGGCAAAGTACCGCTATCCCACGGAGAAACAATCGGTTCACTGATAGTTATGATCGAGCCTTCCACTTTTAATGTGAATTCATAACACTTTCCGGGTTTCAGTTCCGGTATACCGGGCAACACCATATCTTCGCCCAAATAGTTTAAGGAGACAAAGGTAGCAGTTGTCCCGGCTTTTCCGGGAGCCACAATGGCAGTATACATACAACCATCCTGTCCTGCCTTACCACCTTCGGGAACTGTAATGAAAGGGGATATTAAAGAAGTACCCGATACCACTTCCCCGTTTGTATATCCCTGATAGGAACCAATCTTTACTCCCTGAACCTTAGCTTGTCCGCCTACATCTGCAAGCGTCATAATCACTTTTGCCATTTTCCGGTTCATACCCAGACGGAGAATACGGGAACCATCGTCCGTTGCATTCTCTACGGTACACGTCATATAATCGGCCTTAGCCAGGTTTTCCAAACGTTGCTGGTTTGTGGGAAGCGTAAAATTAGCCGTACTGGCTCCGTTCACTACCGGATAAAAAGCCGAATAAGTTACCGGTTCCTCCCCCCATCTTAAATAATAATTATCGGTCGGCACCCATTTTCCTTCCGAAAGTACATAATTCAGATATCCATCCTCACAACTTAACTGAATTTCATCACCCTCATTAAATTGTTTCTGCAGATCTCCCGTTGCATCGGGATTACTACGTGTAAAGACGGTATTAATTACAGCTTCAATCTGAATAGCACCGGAATCTTCACTGTACACAGCTATATCCTTATCTGTATCACAAGCCGCCATACCCATCAACAAATAGGCAGCCAATATCAGTTTTGTAATCTTCATAGTTTATATCTCCTCCTTCTTTAGTTCCGGTCGATAAGTTGTCCGGTTGCCCAATTTCTGGCCATCTTAGCAGCCAATCGGACAGTTGTGTTTACATTGAGAGTCAAGGTATGTTCCACTCCTTTTTCCAATTCAATGGCTTCCTTTGCAGTCCAGATATACAGTTTCCCGTCATAGCTGAAGTTCACAGAGAAGCCCTCTGCTATTTTTTGTGGAGGCAGAATACATTCGCAAGATTCCGTCCCTTTATAGGGAGCCACAGTAGCCACCACGGCATCTGGCGCAGGAACAACCATCGGAACCGTTGCCGACATATCACAAATGCCATTAACAACAGCCCCATTGATAGACATATCCCCTAACTTATTCATCGCAGCATCTGTCGTTCCATTGACTGTGATTTTTATAATCAGCTTGCTCATGGCATGACTCAAAGAGATTTTCAGCTTTCCATCCGCAGTTAAATCCTGCTCCGGATCGACTGTTGCTTTCATCAACAAAAAATCGGAGGACTTCACATTCTCCTCAGTAGCCTGATTGGTAAGAGCATTGACTGCCAAAGAGGCATCCGGAGCGGCTTCACTCATATAAGGCGCATACGCTATCATCGTCACCGGCGTTCTTTCCGCATCCCAAAGCATCTGCTGACCGTCGGACGTACTCCAGGCACTTCCGGAACCAACCATTTGCTTATGATAGTTATAAGCAGCATTCTCGCTGTTCCGGATCATCAATCCGAAACGTTCCAGATTCGTTGCATCATACCCTGCACGCGACAAAGGTTCATTTACTTCTGTAATGATACGGATTACATGGTCTTCGGGGAAACTACCCGTTGACAGTAATTCATCCTCATTATTTGAGCATCCGGCTAGTCCGACGCCCAAAGCTATTATATAAAATATCTTCTTCATGTTACAGTCGTTTTAGAGTTTAATTGGCCAGAACAGCATCATAAGCACCGGCCTGCATCTTATTGGCATTACGAGTCACTCCCCGCTGGTCTATTCCGAAAGCATCTTCACCGATCCATTCCACAAACACTTCTCCCAAATTAGCAATAGGCGAAGCCACCGGGTTAAAGCTTTTCGCAACTTCTATCACCGCCTGCCTGGTAGCATATCCTTTTACCGAACCAATCTGATTAAGATCCCACACATACACTCCCTCCTCATTCAGCGCACCGTTCACCTGATTAGGATAAGCCGTATCGGACGCACTCATCGTTATCCCCGTCACACGCTGATACACATTATATCCTTTCGAGAAAGCCTCAAAATTACTACCATTCAGATTAAAACTCGGAGCCGAAGGATTTTCAGAAATCAACAGATTATTAATAAACTTCGTATCACCGCCAACTCCCGTCTCACAGCGCACAGCCCCATGACTGTCATTCGCATTTCCAATGATTGTGTTATTAGTCAGCAATATACTACCTCCTCCGTTCAAAGCGGCACCCGTCCCCATATTCTCTATCAGCGTGGTATTGTTTATACAAATATGTCCTTCCGACATCTGAATACCATTTCCCCACGAACCGTTATGAGAATTACCTTTCAGCAGACAGCCATTCATAAATACCACTGCCGTCTTGCTACTACAACGAACAGCTCCTCCACGACCTGCAGCCGTATTGTCCAACAAGCTTACCTTATTCAATCGTACCTGTCCCGACAATACAAAAACAGCCGGGCCACCCTGCTTGGCAGAAGTCGTTACTCCCGACTTACAATCTCTAATCACGCAATCGGTCAACTCAATAGAAGTATCGCCGGCACCGCCGCTCACGTAAATGCCACTACCACATTCGGTAGTACTCGCATCCGCTTCAGACACATACCCATATTGAAAAGTAACCCCTTCAATAGCTATATGCCCTTTCTTGACAAGCAACAAACCACAATCACCGGCATCCGCCTGCTTATTTCCGTTCACATCACCACTGATGACTGTCACATACGCATCTATATCACGTGCCGAAACATCCGTTCCTTCACTAAACTGGCTATACCCGCCCTTAATCGCTTTGACATCCTTGCGGACGATTACACCAAGCCCACTCTCTTCGGACATTATATATTTTCCCTGACTCATATAAATCGTACTCTTGGAGAGATCGATTGAACCGCTCAACAACTTACGGAAGCCAGCCGCATCCAGTGCCTGTTCCCAAGAACTGCCATCCATCTCACCTTCACCGAATTGAGTCACAAAGTAACTCTCCAATCCTTTCTGCATAATCACTTCTTCGTCCAGATCGTCATCGTAATCCGTCATCATAGGCGGGTCTATCATCTCATAATCTTCCTGGCATCCCTGTGCCAACAGAATCATGAAAGCCAGCATACATAGCTTCGATATTATGAATAATCTATTTTTCATTTTCTTTCTTTTTTAACTTGTACATTAGATAAGAATAATCGCAAATTCACCGATTTCACCGGGAAATATCCGGATAACCGGGATTCTGTTTCAGATATTCATTCTGTTCCAGTTGCGTCTGCGACAAGGGGAACAACTCATAATGATCGTCTGCATCTCGTGGTTTATCCCACCATGCTTCCTGATACCTGTCAAAGCGGATCAGATCTGTACGCCGACGACTTTCCGCCAGAAATTCCCGTCCCCACTCATCCAACATTTCTTTCAGATCGAGCACAACGTTACCTTCCGGCTGATAAGCGATATTCGCTGTAAAGTTTTCATAGTTGCGTTTACGTACGCTGTTCAGCAACTTGCCAGCCTCACCCGCCTGTCCGAGACGGAGAAGACATTCAGCCTGCGAATAAATAATCTCGGCCAAACGAATCTCCGTGTAGTCAGACTCGATATAATAACCTCCGGTAAACGGATAGAAAGGATACTTCACACAGTAAAGCCCGGAGTTGAAGTCACCATTGCCCAACTTGGATTCCTTATAAGCCGGATTGGAGATATAGCCTGATTCTGCATTTCCCTCAAATCGTCCGACCTGGTCACGCAAATAAATCACATACTGATTATCCGGATTCTTGGCATATCCTCCACTGACAGCGGAGTTGGCAATCTTACCTTCAAGAAAGAACATACCTTCACGTGTGTTATTACCCGTGTTTACATATTGCTTATATCGTATATCTCCCTGATATTTAGCAAACTTCCGCGTAACCATTCCCAAACCATAGTCAAACAGTTCGCGTGGTTGCTGGTTGTCATAGCTCGGTGAAAGTGCATATTTCGGATTCCGTTCGCCATTTCCTTCTATCTTCAGGTAATACGCACTGCCATAAGGCAAACCACGGCCGTAAACCGTTCTTCTGTCATTTTGCAGATGCCAGCTGGTCAGTCCATAAGAACCGGGGAAACCAAAGATTACCTCATTGCACATTTCATTATTCCAGTCGAAAGGTGCATACCAATTATCAGCAATCGCATAATATCCGAACTCTCCCCCAGTGATACGTTTACACATATCGATACATTCCTGCCATTTAGCCTGGCCGATCCATACTTCTGCATTCAGATAGAGACGTACCAATAAAGATGCCGCAGCAGCTTTGGTAAACTGTCCCTGCTGGCTGCCATTGCCGGATTGTCCACTCTTGGAGGGTAAAGCTGTCAGACAGTAGTCTTTCAATTCACTCTCGATGAAATCGAACATCACCTGCGGAGAAACTTGTTTCCGGTTTTCCGGCAGTTCGTTCACTGCCTGATCCGACGTAGTTGTTAGAATACAGTTGCGATGTGTATTCAACAGACGGAGATAACCCCAGGCACGCATACAACGCAGCTGTGCTTTAAAACTTTCAAATTCACTGTCGCTTAAACCAAAATTAGACGGGTTCAACTGTGCCAAGTCATCCAATACCATATTGCATTGGCCAATGCCTACATAAAAGTTATCCCATTCACTCAACCAGTCCCCTTGATTGATATCATCATATTGATGACGATGATACATTTCCCACAATCCTCCATCGTACCACCAAGTACCACGAGTAGGAGTAATCAGTTGGTCCGCCGGTAGTTCTTCATTCTCATGACGTATCCAGATGCAGCAGTACATGTGTTCAAAAGGACGGAATACAGCATTGATAACATCCTGTTTCGTATTATAATAGTTCTTGGACATCACCTGGTCATACACCGTTTCCGACAGATCAGTACAAGACGGTAACCCCAGCACTGTACCTGCCATCATACCCAATCCTATAATATATCTTGTTATTTTCATAATTGTTTTTCTTTTAAAAACTTACTTGTAAACCTAAAATAAACTGGAAAGCAGACGGATAATAGTTGTATCCTCCTCCGAAAGTACCCGGTGTCAGTCCATTCACTTCGTATGTAGAAGGGTCTACACCCGTAAATTTCGTAAACGTATAAAGATTGTTAGCTGTACCGAACAGGCGTATCTTTTCGATGTACTTCTTATTCAGGTTCATCGTATATCCTAAAGTAATGTTGTCTATCTTCAGGTAATCACCCGGTTCGATGAAATAGTCGGTAATCACATTCTTACCTGTTGTGATATGGGCATTCTTCGAATAAGCGGTGGTCAACTGATTGGTACTCATACTCTGTAATCCGAAATAGAAATCGTGCACGTTAAAGATGTCAAATCCGGCAGCACCACGGAGAGCAACAGTCAAATCGAAGTTCTTGTAAGTGAAGTTGTGCGTCATAGAACCGGTGAATTTCGGCAAACCGTTTCCGGTTACTGCTTTGTCTTCTTCCGTACCTTGGGATACAGGGATTACATTTCCCTTCTTGTCATAAATCAACCAGTCACCCTTTTTATCCACTCCCGCATAACGGTATGTGAAGTAGTTACCGATACGCTCTCCCTCTTCAATCCGCTGCAAATATCCCGGATTATTGGGGTTTGCCATGCTACAGGTGGAGTAATATTTCTGTCCCTTGTACACATCATTGGAGAAGCTGACAAACTTGTTATTATTAGTAGCGCCCACTAATGTGAAACTATAAGTGAAGTCTTTTGTCCGGACAGCATTGACTGTTATATCAAGCTCGAAACCGGTATTGCGCAATGTACCTACATTGGCATAGATTGTAGAGAACAAATTAGGTGGAACCGATACGGAATAGCTACCGAGTAAGTCGCTTTGCTTACGGTGAAAATAGTTAAATGAACCGGTCACCTTGTGTTTGAGGAGCGAGAAGTCCAAACCGATGTTCTGGTTGTGTCCCTTCTCCCAACGAAGTTCCGAATTAACATTCTTGCTCGGTCCCCATACATGGAAGTTATTGCCGCCATACTGATACCAGCCATAAGCCTTATAAGTAGCCAAAGACTGGTAGTTACCTATTTCCTGATTACCGGTTACACCATAGTCATAACGCACTTTCAAGTCATCAATCCATGAAAGTCCTTTCATAAATTTTTCATCCGAAATACGCCAACCGACAGATACAGCCGGGAAATTACCCCATTTATGATTCTCACCGAAGCGGGAAGAGCCCTCGTGACGTAAAGAGAAAGTAAACAGATAGCGCTCTTTCCAGTCGTAATTGACACGTCCGAAAAAACTGATTAGTTTATGGTCATTCTTATAAGAACTCATCATGGTCTTTCCCTCTTTGGCTGCTTCCAGACCGGAGCCCAGATTATTATACGTCAATCCGTCGGAAGAGAAATCCCAGTTTTCAGCTCCCATACCCGAACTTACACCGTAATTATAACTATAACCTACCATTGCACGGATTTGGTGATCCTTCATACGTGTAGAGAAGTTGGTCACCCATTCCAGATTGTTATTGGTGTTTTTATCAAAGTCTCGGCTCGCTTTTCCGGCAACGCCCGAATTCACATTAGGACCGTAAGTAGATGGTATGAACCATCCGTTGAACTTATCCACCTGATACTGTGAAACAGTAACCTGCGATTTCAAGACCATATTCGGATTTGCAGGATTAAACAACGGCAGCAAATTAACGGCAGCAGTAGCATTCCATTCCAGCAATTTAATCTCCGTACCATTTTCTTCCTCATTCAATTGCTCAACAATATTTGAGCTATCTCCTCCGGACGGAAAACGATAGTACCCATTAGCTGATTCGGGATCATAAACCGGCATCGTCGGATTATTCTTAATAACGCTGCCATACACACTGGCTGACTTGTTCCGGTCGATGACACGGGGAGTCATATTGGCTGCAAACGTAAACAGGCCATCTTTCGTTGTGTGGCTGATGGTGGCACGTGCACCATATTCCCGACGGTCGGAACGCAAGTCGATTCCCTGCGCTTTACGGTAATCGGCTGTTACGCGATAATTGGTCCTCGCATTACCTCCGGAGAAGGTTAACGTGTGCATATGTGTCACTCCCAAACGGGTAACGGCATCAAACCAGTCTGTACTGGCTCCCATATCGGAAAGTGGATTAGACACCGTACGATAAGCACGATATTCCTCCGCATTCATAATGTCCAGCTCTTTCTTTGCTTTATTGAAAGTGACGGCAGCACTGTAAGTAGTATGCACTTCCCC
Organism: Bacteroides sp. 90-K9/2; assembly: GCF_047310725.1. Classification (NCBI taxonomy): domain Bacteria; kingdom Pseudomonadati; phylum Bacteroidota; class Bacteroidia; order Bacteroidales; family Bacteroidaceae; genus Bacteroides; species Bacteroides sp. 90-K9/2. The sequence goes on along the minus strand of NZ_JBCGVL010000012.1, from coordinate 31,303 downwards.
GTCACAGGTTCCTTTTTTCAGATTAACAAGGATAACACCGTTACTACCCCGTGTACCATAAATAGCAGAAGCGGCACCATCCTTCAATACATCGATAGATTCAATATCCGCAGGATTAATATTCGTCATATCACCTCCCGGCACTCCATCTACAACAATCAACGGACCCAACCCGGCATTACGTGATGATATACCACGAATCTGAATACTTCCCGTACTATTCGGATCGGCCAAAGCCGTATTGGAAACAGAAACACTGGATACCTTCCCCTGCAACAACATGGAAGCATCAAGACTGGATATTTGATTCAGGTCTTTCGCACCGACATGCGAAATAGCCGAAGTCATTTCTTTCCGTTTCATCGTACCATAACCCACCACTACCACTTCATTCAAAGCAGTGGATTCTTCTTTCAACACAATTTTTAGTAATTGCCGGTCCTTGATAGCCACTTCTTGTGTTTCATAACCGATATAAGAGATTTTTAAATGTCCGTTCTGCGGAGCACTCACCTGAAATTTACCGTCCATATTGGTAATGCTACCTTGCTTTGTCTCTACAACCACCACCGAAGCTCCGATGACAGGTTCCCCCTTTTCATCGATCACCGTACCGGATATTTTACGTTCCTGCTGCACTTCCCAGGAAGCTCCCCTTGCCTGGATGCCGGAAAACAGCATCAGCAATATACCTAACAGACAGGTACACGTTCTACAATAAATATTTCTCATAAATAGATGATTTTTATATTAGATGATAAAGTTAACGAAGCCCTCTTGCCTGTAATGCCGGAATCAACAAGTCCGGTAAATCCGTCTGTATCATACATACCATCGGATAGATTTGCAAGAGTTCATCCAGATAAGTCTCGTTCAACGTCCATTCGGACACACTACTGCCACTGGCAGGAAGCATATTCACCGTAGCAAGCATTCCATCATTGATTGAACTTCCCAAAGGAGTGCTTTTCCCATTCGTCAGGTAGCTGTATTGCACGAAGTAGTTGCCCGGTAATCCTATCATCGGTTTATGACTTCCTGTCCATGTATACACATGTGCCTTGGAAGTAATGCCCAATACTTCTTCCGCCTTCTGCGCACTGTTACAATAGAAAAATACAGATTCCATCATATCCAGTTTCATCACGATATCCACCACTTGTTGCGAAGTTGCTGTACGCGGAGAGTAGTCGAGATTGTAATAGATTCTACCACGTCCTGCTTTCAGAAACTCTTCCAGAGTAGGCATCTTTTCATCAGTCACCCGGCCATTCCGGTCTTTCAAGTTGTACTTCTGTATTTCCGCATAGGTCATTTTCGTGATGTCACCTGTGCCATTCGTTGTAGCATTGATCGTCTGGTCATGGCAAACCACTACCACTCCGTCACTTGTCACATGAGTATCACACTCGATCACTTCAGCTCCTGAATCAATGGCATCTTCTACGGAAGAGACTGAATTCTCAGGAACAGTTCTGTCGGACGTATGTGCCCGGTGTGTCATGACCCATACTTTTTTGTTATCCGGCTCTCTGAATTGCTTCATCGCCTCCGTCAACGCCAATAGATTATAGATACGGATTCTCTTCTGCACCTCATACTGACCTGCCGTAACGTGTAGTGTGTAGTCACCACTCTGGGTATAGGCATAAGTGATAGGGGTGGCAGCTTTCCCCTCCTTGACCGTCCCGTCACCAAAATCGACAGTAATATCGGTATTTCCATCAATGTTGTTGAATTTGACCTCTACCACCTCTTTCAGCATGGCACGAGTACTTACTTGCAGGTAAGGATTCTTTTTCACAGGATCATCGTCAGAGCAAGCGTTGCAAACTATCCCCAATAGAATAGCCCAACAGCAGATCCAGCTTATAGGCCGGCGTTTTGTTCTTCCTTTTTCCGGAACAAAAAAATGCAGTAATTCATTTTTCATTTGTATTTCTATAAAGGTTAATAAAAAAAGAACTCCCGAAAGCGGAATCAGTTCGTTCCGTTCGGTTATGACAAAAATAGAGGGAAATGCCCCGATAAAAAATAGCAAAGGGAATATAAGTGGAAATGCATAATCCACTCAAAGAAATAACTATCTGATAATAAACATATTAATACTTAACAAGCTCACATTAAAAGGTAGATTCGGCACAGATTTTATTAACGGATTTTTGCCACCAAATCTTCAAAATCATCTCGTGAAACACGTGCTTTGGTCTTCACTCTTGAACGATAATTATAGATCGTATTTACCGAGTAATGCAGAAGCTCTGCAATCTGCGAACTGTCTTTTATTCCCAAACGTATCAAAGCAAAAATACGCAATTCGGTATTCAGTAATTCATCTGGTTTCAAAACAATCTGTTCTTCGGGCAACAATAATTCGTTAAGCGATTCCACAAAGTTAGGGAAGAGATGCAAGAAAGCGGAATCAAAGTTCGCATACAATTCTTGCACTTCAACGGTTACAATATCATTGCTAAGGTGTGTCATTTTCAACAATTCTGCCACTTGCCCACGTTGCAGTTTCTTGTTTACCAACTTTCTGTATGCTTGCAAACGGTCTACATATACAGAACACAATTTAAAGAAACGGGCGATATAGGCTTCTTTAATGAGATTGGACTCTGAAAGTTCCAGATTGGTGGAACGAAGATGGCGGTTCACTTCTTCGAGTTCTTCATTCAAAGAGAACAGCCGTTCGTTTACTTCCTGTAATCCTTTCTTAGCGATGGAAAGGGCTTTCATCTGTCGGTAAATATAGATTAACGCTACCACCAACAGTAAGGCCAGCAAGGCTACGCACGTAATATAAATCAGCAGTTCCCGATTTTGTTGCTTGATAATATCCTGATAATTCCCATTAATCATGGAAAGCGGGGTGATGTTCATCCAACTCCGCAACCTCGTTTTATAAAATTGTGATATCTCCCATGAGAAATTGATATAGTCATAGGCACGTTTCAAATCTCCTTTGCCATGCAGTTCTTGTGCCAGTACCATCAAAGAAGATTGTTCTTTAATAGCGGAACGTACATCTGATATAGCTGAAAGTACTAAATAATATAAGTGTTCGTCTTTCTTGCCCATGCTCTCAAAAAGACGGAAACGTTGATAAGCCACCAATGCATATTGGGGAGTGCCAAAAGAAGCTTCTGCGAGCCGGCGGTCACTGAATTCCATAGCCTCATCATATTTCCCGGCCTCTCTTAGCTGCGTCTCACGCAACCACAGGTAAGTAGCCGAAGACGAATCTAATGTAACCTCCATAGAATCCCGATATACATGACTCAACTTTACATAGCGGGAAGCAAACATTTTATATCGTGGTTGTGCGGCTCCCGCTTCAGAATATACATGTTCATAACATGTATAATAATGGCCCAAAAGAGATGTTGGAAGGGTCTGGCGATCAATGGAATTTAATATATCTGCCGCTTCCATATACATTCCGATGGAAGATAACAAATAAGATAACTCCAATTGAATTTTAAGTTCTCTCTCTTTATCATTCAACTGTCTTGCAAGCAGCAAGTTTTCATTCAGATAATGGAGTGCAGAATCAGAACTGTATGCTTTATATTCAAGATAGATAGCGTTATTCAAATGATAGCGTTCAATAGAAAGAGGAGCTGTCTTTCGGGCTTCTCTTTTCAACTCATGGAGTTTGTTTTCTTTAATCTGCACATAAGTATCGGCTTCCTTAATCGTTTTATCAAGTACGTTTAACAGTGAGTCCAAGCGTTCATCAGCAAAAG
>NZ_JBCGVL010000012.1:0-27544 GCF_047310725.1 Bacteroides sp. 90-K9/2 | reverse complement strand
TGACAAGAAAAGAAGAGCAAAAGGCAAAATAGACAGTTCTTTTTCATGGGGCGGATAGACTTTAATGAGTATGAGATAACAGAGATTAACCAGACAAATGTAGAGAAATTCTTCGTATTTCAGCTATAAACAGCACATAAATTAGGAAAAGGAATGAAAGGTGATTTACTAAAAAATAACTTTTCGCTCATTCATTAACGGCATTTCCTGATTTATTTTTGTTAATCTATTGCCCGCTTTTATGCAAGCTATCCGATAAAATAGTATTTTCGGGGGTAAAAAATATAAAAGACTGCCGTGATATGAAAATTACCCGCGATGATTTATTGACAGCTGCGTTCAAACTGTTTATGTCCGTGAACTATGAAAAAGCTAGTTTTGCGGAACTTGGAAAGATGCTCGGAATGTCGAAAGCCGGCATATTCAAATACTACAAGAACAAACAGGAACTATTCATTGCCGTAGTGGACAGGTTTTGGTTCAGCACGCAAAATCCACGAAACAAATTCACCGAAACAAACGGTACGTTTGCCGAATTTATAGACGAATACGTGAAAGGTGTACAACGGACGATGGATATGCTGGGCAAGCTGATAGGTGCAGATAAGGTGGCACCAGAAAAGTTTTCATATCACGCCCAATATTTTCATTTTCTGTTTCAAGTAATCCAATATGATCCTGACGCCAAAGAAAAGCTCCATAATCTCGTAGCCAGCGATTATGCTTACTGGCGTGCCGCCATCCAAAGCGCCGTACAAACAGGAGAACTGAAAAAAGATGTAGACGTTGAAGAAGCGGTAGTCATGTTCCGGCAGGTTTACATGGGACTGTCCTTTGAGATGGCATTCCTGGGCGGATTGGATACCCAGCTACTCTCCAAACATTTACATGCTATTTACTCCTTATTAAAAAGCTAGACTGTATTATTCAATACATACCATATCCCTTCCACGTAGACTATCTATGCAAAAAAAAGATAAAAAAGAAACGACCGTTTACTTTTTCGGAATTGTTTTATAACTTTGGCACTATCATTCAAAGAATGGTAGTTATAATGTAATAAAACAAGCACTATATGGAAGTAGACAAACTGCGGAAAAGAAAGGGATTTTTCAAAACACTGGTAACGATTTTACTGGGAACGAGAAAAGAATACAAGGTGGAAGATTTAGGCATCTTTTCCGGCAAAGTTTGTGATTGGTGGCAGAATGACCATTACAACTGGTTTACCACCCTTCAACTGCCATCTTATTCAGCGGAAACGGTCATTGCAATGGCTGGCAATGCTTCAGCGCCGTCACCACAACAATTATTAGAATTACGGGCATTACTGAAAAATTGGGCATCCATAACTGCCCGATTAGACAGTATATTGCCTAATGAAAGCCGCCTGGTACATAAAGAAGAAATATATGCTTCCTGGCAAGATCATTTTTATCCGGAAGCGATAAATCCATCCGACAAGGACAATGAAGGTTGGGAAATTACATTCGTCAGAGAAGATATGGATGATTGTTTCAGCTTTATCTGGAAAAATAACACCGTGCGGAATCTAACTTTCAATTAAATCAAAAAAGCATATAAAGTAAATTATTACAAACAAAGAAAACAGTCAAACGCTGTTCCTCTATCAGTTATTAACACGTTAAATTACAATGATTATGAAAAAGATTTTATTTATTCTGACCGTCATAGCCGGTCTTTTGATGAGCAGTAATGCCGAAGCACGCAGAATCAGGATTCCTGTAAGTAACGACATCCCGAAAGTAGCTACCCTCCCCGACAGTTCTTATTATAAGACGGACGAAGGCACTCATCTGGATTTAGGATATATCGAGAAAGACGGCAAACGTACGCTCGTACTCTTTTCCGAATCAAAACCCGATACGTACTATGACATCTCCGACGAATATGCCGAAGCAATCCGGCAGGACCTGAATGTAAAGGAACTTAGCAGCCTCATCCCCGAACCTACATTCTGGGACAAATGGGGTGGCAGCCTTCTTTTCTACGGTTTTGCTGCATTGATAGTCATAGGCCTGCTATCCTACCTGAAAGACTTTATCCTGGGACTTCTGGGCATAGTGAAAAAAGAGAAGGATAACAACGAGGAAGAAGAAAAATAGTACGGACACCTAAAAATAAAACTCATGAACATTTATTCGCTTATTCCGATTGTCTGCATTATCCTGTCTTTGGGATATTGGTTTTATACAAAAAGCAAAATCTCCCAGCAGGTTCAGACAGTAGACAGCACCGATTTCAAAGCAGAATTTGCAAATGCGACACTATACAAGAACCAATTTCTGACATCCGAACTCCCCTTTCTGAAAAAAGCGATGGAGCAAAACCCTATCGACGCTTTCAACTATGCCAACACCGAGCACAATATGGTAGATGCCCTCAAAGACGGGGTGAAAGATAAACTGAAAGGAATGGCCACTTTGGGAACCGTGCGTTTCACCACCGTGGCAACTCCCAAATATCTGGTATTAAGCGGTGATAAGCTGCACCTGTTCGACACGGACACCAATGGTGAAATAGACAAGCATCTGATATTCGAACCCACGCAACTCAAAAACTCAAGACTCGCCGTATATCCTTTGGAGGGACAGATAAAAGCACAAGCCCAGGCACGCGGCAAAAATGTAAAAGCCTATAAGCTCTCTTTGCAGACAGACGGAAAAGCGATTGAACTCATCCTTTATTCCTGCCTGATTTTCACAGACATTCCCGAAACTCCGGTAGACGCGAAAGAAACGGTAAAGGCCATTGTCATTGCCAATGATTTTCTAAAACGCTTGGGCGACTGTTATCCGAATCTGAAAGTGGCATTACCCATCGAAGAGTCCTGATGTAAAGAGCCTTGATATAAATATAAAGCAGCACTTATACATGAATCATCCTGTTCCGGAATAACGATGAAAGCAAAATTAAAATACCCGATATTTTGGTCCAGTCCGAACGACAACAGGGTCTATGTCTTTTGGAAAGAGAAAGAGAACAAGACAACGAAACTCGATATGCTAAAAGAAGCCAACGGGTGGAAAGGTGATATGATTATTGATGCCACCGGAACAAAATACATCGTCAAATGCTCCTACATGACCAAATGGAAAGGTATACATGGATTCACAGGCGGATTCACAGGCATGATATACTACGAACAGGAATACGAAGACAATCCCGAATCTCTCTCCTTGCAGCAGCTGCAAGACCGGATAGCGGAAAGATACCCCAAAACCCGATGGTTCAGAGAGGAAGGTTGGGGCAGCAGAGATGATTTCAGGCGGACAGTCTACGCCTGCAAGACCTTTGAGGAACTTGCAGGATTATTCAGACATCCGCCCGAAACCCTGCGCACACGGATTATAAAATGGTTGCATCCTACCCGGAAAGAGCTGAAAATGAGAATCGGAACTGTTTTGTTCCTTATCCTGTACCTGCTAGTATGTTATCTGATATTCGAATACAATATTAGCAACCAAAACTCTTACCAATAAAAGTATTATCTTTGTTGCATGAAAAGATTAGTCATTGTAGGATGTGGACGACTTGCAAAAATCGTTGCGGATGCAGTTGTCAAAGGTTTATTACCAGATTATTATCTGGTAGGTGTCTATTCGCGTACGGCATCAAAAGCAGCGCACATCGCAAATAAAATGCAGCAACATGGAAAGCCTTGCATTGCTTGCGCCACATTGGAAGAGTTATTGGCATTAAAGCCTGATTATCTGGTAGAATCGGCCTCTCCTGCCGCCATGCGGGAATTGGCTTTGCCGGCATTGAGAAACGGAACGTCTGTCGTTACTTTGTCTATCGGTGCTTTGGCAGATGAGGCATTCTATCGGGAAGTGACAGAAACCGCCAGGGCAAATGGTACACGGGTCTATATCGCATCCGGAGCTACCGGTGGATTCGATGTTTTAAAAACTGCCTCCCTGATGGGAAATACGACGGCTCGCTTCTTCAATGAAAAAGGTCCTAATGCACTCAAAGGGACACCCGTTTATGATGATTCTTTGCAAACGGAGCAGCGTACCGTTTTCTCCGGTAGTGCTGCGGAAGCTATTCACCTCTTTCCAACGAAAGTGAATGTTACAGTTGCCGCCTCACGGGCTTCTGTCGGTCCGGAGAACATGCAGGTATCCATACAGTCTACTCCCGGATTTGTAGGAGATACGCAAAGAGTAGAAATCAAAAATGACCAGGTGCATGCCGTGGTAGACATTTATAGTGCTACATCGGATATTGCAGGGTGGTCAGTAGTGAGCACCCTGATTAATATCGCTTCACCCATTGTATTCTGACAGATTGGCCAGTACTTTTGCGCTCAGGCGGTCAAACGCCTGACGCGTGCGGCCAGTAGACACCTGCATACAACGTACATGCGGATGATTGAGAAGTTGCTCATCCCCCAATGCGCCTATCGTGTCACAAAAGCAAAGGTTGTCACCTTCCAGCCATTCAGTAAAAGCAGTCTCATCCCATGCCGGTGATAAACCGGTATTGAATAAAATCTTCCGGTTACCCATCTGCTTAAATTCCTCTTCATGCAGTAAAACCGTATTTTTATTAAGACAGCAGCAAATGACTTCACTCTCTGAAAGGAGTTCCCTCAATGGCAGAAAACGATATCCTTTGGCAGTAGCCGCTTCTTTCTCACTGCGGGCATAATATGAAATATCAGCACCAAAAAACTTCAAGGCGTCCGCTATCATGCCGCCAGACTTACCCAATCCGATTATTCCGACTTTCAATCCGGTGATCTCACGAGGCAATTCTTCCCACGGTTCCTGTCCAAAGCCGTGCAAACAGCGCACCAACTCACTGACTACATATTCCACCACTCCCTCGTCACCATAATCCCGGATACCTGTTACCGTGATACCTCGTTCATTGGCATAACGAATATCGACATTGGCACTTTCGGGAGAATAGAGTGAACAACACATTCCAATGTATTTCACATTCGGACAACATTCGAGTACATACCGGTTGATACGGGAGGTATAACTCAAAAGCACCGCATCAGCACCTCCGATACGGGCAATTATTTCATCATCATTCGCAGGTATATCAGGATACATCACCACCTGACCTGCAAATGAATACAACGCTTTTTCGGCCGCCGGAACCAAGCTGACCGGTTCTATAGCTACAAGTTTCTGAAACATCATTTTTTATTTTAGAAGTATTATACAAACATATATGGTTCGGATTAGCAACCCAACATGGCGCTAAGATACAAATTTCCGGTCATAATATCATTTAAAGATGAATGATTACAGTGCGTTTTAGACACGCGAGCGCAAGTTAAACAGATCCATTCATAAACTGTTCACCGTCTGACTCCTTTGAGGCGTCACAATGATGCCATTAACGATATAATCCTTTTTTACTTTTCAAACACAAAGAAAAAAATTATATTTGCTGAGATTTAAAACAAAATAGAAACCAGACAGAGTTTGAATTACACTTCCACTGAGGCAAACGAACTACTGTCCCTTTCTTTCCCGGATAATCTTTTGCTTATATTCTGTTGGAGTTTCTTGGGTATATTGTTTAAACACAGTACTAAAATAACGTGAGTTACTAAATCCCACCTTCTCCGCAACTTCTGTGATACTCATATCATTGTTAATAAGGAACGATATCGCTTTTTCCATTCGGAGCTTATTGATATAATCATTACTTCCCATACCGGTAAGAGTCTTCAATTTATTATAAAGTGAGGTTCTTCCCATACCGATTGTCTGGCACAAGAATGGAGTATTCAAGTCCGGATTATCCAGATTCTCCATAACAATCTTGTTCAGCCGGAGTAAGAAAGTTTCGTCAGCCTGGCTGAAAGTCGTCTCTTCCGGTGTCGGGACAGACCCCAGACTCATATATTTTTTCTTGGAATACTCCCTGCTTTTCAATCGGTTACGGACAAGTGCCATAAGCATATCTATCTCAAAAGGTTTCGTTATATAGCCATCCGCCCCATTCTTATAACCGTTCAGCAAACTTTGTTTGTCATCTCTCGCAGTAAGTAAAATAATCGCAATATGGCTCACCGTTATATCCTCTTTAATGGATTTACATAATTCATAACCATTCATACGAGGCATCATTACGTCACTGATAATAATATCCGGATTATGATTCCCGGCCAGTTGAAGAGCCTCTTTACCATCCGAAGCAACGTAAATATGTTTAAAATAGCTCTTCAATGATTTAGCCAGGAAATGAACCATATCCTGATTATCATCTACCACCAGTGCAACATAGGGCGTAGTATCAAAGTTTTCAGCATCAGAAGAAATAAAGCTGCTATCATTAAGCATCAATTCATTCAGATAATTCTGAGGCAGACGGACTATTTCTTTCTCATTCTGCTTCAAAGGCAGTTCGAAGAAGAAGGTAGCTCCGTGTTCGAGGTTATTTCGTGCACCAATTGAGCCCCCATGCAGTTCTACCAGGATTTTGGAATAAGAAAGCCCGATACCGGTTCCGGTTTGTTCCCCCGTCCCTTGGTAGAAGCGGGTAAAGAGCTTGCCCATATCTACATTCTGCAATCCGCAACCTTGATCAACTATCGAGATTCGCACTCTTTCAGTATCCGGAAGCAACTCTGTGACAATCGTAACCTTACTATCCGACGGACTATGCTTCAATGCATTAATCATCAGATTATTGAAAACAATCTCACACTTACTTTTATCATAATATACCTTTTCAATACGGGCATCTAACTCATAACAGATAGATACGCCCTTCCCGTTTGCCTCACTGTCGAAATCTTGCGAAATATCTTTTATCCACTCGTTAAGGAGATAAGGCTGTATCTGCAATTTGCTTTCACTGACCTCCATCTTACGTACTTCAAGTACCATATTGATAAGGTCTTTCATACGCTGCGACTGACGATAGATTGCCTTTAAAGGCAGATAATAAGTATTTGAAGACGAAAGCGATTTCAATATCTGGTTTAGCGGAGCATGAATCAGCGTCAGCGGTGTACGCAGCTCATGACTAATATTAATCAGGAAATGCACTTTCTCTTCATACATCTGTTTTTCATGTTCCTTCATTGCCCATTTCAGCTTTTCCTTCTTCCGTTTTAATATGATCCAGAATACCATGAAGGTTCCTCCTAGCACAAGAAGTATACAGCACCAGATGAACCACCACGTCCGATACCACGGCGACAGGACAGTTAATGCCAACACCTGATAGCCAGAAGTCCAGCTACCGTCTTTGTTTGTGCACGATGCAAGAATATCATAATTCCCCGAAGGAAGCGAATGCAATGTCAGTTCAGGATTATATGATTCGATATACTCCTCCTTCAGTCCCAGTATCTGGTAACGATAGAGCTTTTTCCGGAAAATATCTTTCTCCCTCGACATTATACCGATTTTTATATTGCTATTCCAAGGCACGGAAATACCTGCCGGATTACCGCTTAACTTATCATTAGCGGATTCTCCATTCACAGCAATATCAGATAATTGCAGTTGGGGCAGTTCGGATGTAGTAAAAGGCAATTCGCAGTTGATACGCAACAATCCTTTTACCCCTCCCATATAGATGTCCCCTTGTTCACTGGACAAACGGGAAGTAGAAAGATACTCGTTAGACAACGCTCCATCCGATTCTCCCCAAAGAATGAACTTCTTTTCTTTTGTAAGCCAGACAAAAAGCATATTATTAGCTCCTATCCACAATCTGCCCTGACTATCATAAGCTAACAGGGAAACAGTTGTAAACAAGACGGTAGAGATGCGTTTCTGTGTCTTGGAAACAACATCATAATAGCTTAGTCCATAGTTATTCCCTATCCAGAAATTGCCATGTTCATCTTGAGCGACAGAATGAATAATGGTATCTCCCCTGCTTTTAAACAGTTTACTCAACTTATTGGTTGAATGATCCAATTCATAAATATACCTGAGATCATTCAGATAAGTCTTATCGCTCTTTTGGGCTATCGGTACCATAGCACCGATAGAGCCATCCTCTCTTTCCCTATCGATGATATCAAACCGCTTTTCCTTCAGATGATATTGATAAATCTGGTCTCTGAGCAGCAACACTGTGTTAGGAGAATTCTGGTAGAGATTGATTATCTTCGCCCGGTTGTTAAGCCTCTCTGTCGTTTCTCTGTCAACAATCGTAAAAGGGCTTTTCTCGCCGGTTTCCGGATCAAAGACAAACACTCCCTGAGCCCACACAGATATTAATAGTTTTCCCGAAGAAAAGCCGCAAATGGAAGTTATTTTGTTCTTCCATGTAGAAGAGTAATAAGTGAATTTCTCCGTATAAGGATTGAAAGAGTTGATACCTCCGCCATCTGTCCCAATCCATATCCGGTCGGGATTCTGCTGATAAAGAGAAAGTATTGACTTATTGCTCAATCCATTAGCATTGCCGGGAATCACATTGGTATATGTTTTCATATATACTTCCCGGATACTAATCAGACCATTCCGGACACTGCCGGCCCAGATATTATTATCTTTATCCTTATAAAGGCTAAGGATAGAGTTGGCAGGAAGTGAATAGTTTTCTTCGCCCGGAATATACTCCAATATTGTAAATTCACCGGTTTCCAAATCCAGCACATTAATACCACCGCCATCTGTTCCAATCCACAGTTTCCCTTCCCGTTCAACCATGCTTAAAATAATATCATTGTTTAATGAAGAATTACGGGTGGTGTAAGAAGCCAGTAATTCACCACTATGGCTGAAGCAATTCAAGCCTTTATTAAACGAAGCGACCCATAGCCGGTTCCGTGAATCGATAATCATACTGACAATTTCGGATTCGCTCTTAAACGGAGCACGTTTACATTCTCCCGTGGTTAAGTCCAACAGGCGTAAGCCCTGCCAACGGTTACAGCAAAGCAAAGTGTGCGAATCCCAAAATTCCAGCCCCATAATACTGTAACTGGGGGTTGTGCTGAATTGCTGTACCAATCGGAGTGAAGAGTCTTTATAATTATAATGATACACCTTATTATAAGAACCAAAAAACATACCTTCAGCGGAACGGCAGAAAGAAAAAGCAATGATCCTTTTCCCTTTTTCGTCTGTGGGGACTATAAAATTATCACTTTGACGTTGATAACAGGCAATCCCCCTTTCTGTCAACACCCAGATATTATGCTGTTTATCTTCTACAATATTATAAATCAGGTTATCAGGGAGAGAATAAGGATTGTCAGGATCGTGCACATAACTTTTCAACTCATATCCGTCAAACCTTCCTAAACCCGCCTGTGTTCCTATCCAAACGAAACCTTGCTTATCTACCAATGTACAATAAACCGTAGAAGATAAGCCGTCTCCCAAAGCTATTTGCTTATAATAATAATGCACCGCGTGAACAGGAAGTATAAAACCGCTTATGATATAAATGAATAGCAAAGTTAGAAGGATCTTTTTCATAAGTAGGACTTATTACGGTTTGAATTGAAATGCTTTCAGCAACAAAAGTAACATTTTTATATATATCTTGTATGTAAATAGTTCAAAAATCAGTTCAGAGCCAGCAAACCGACCTGCCACTCAAATATTTATACATCAGTAAAAGTCTGCATGGAGCTTACCCTGGCAATATTCAGAAAATAACCTATACTGCCATTCTTTCCGGCAGAAAGAATATTGTTTTAACCAACATACATTTTAAGACTGTAATAATCCTGGTTACAGTCCCCAGAAGTAGTGATAAAATCGCTTTTTGAACAAAACAAGATATAATACGATGATTTTGAAACATCCCGCAATCATCAGAGTAATACATTTGCAGAGAAGTTTCTTTGAAAAGTTTCTCAACCCGGTCGAGGATCGAGTTTTTCAAAGATCATCGTTGTTAATCTAATTAAATTTTATTACATGAAAAGAAAATGTAGAAAACAATGGCGGAGATGGATTCGTCTCTTTATTCTTCCTTTACTCTTCTTTGTCGGTGGCATCACCAACACTTTCGCGCAAAGCGGGATTAAAATAACCGGTAAAGTTATTGATGCGAGTAAAATGGAAGTGATCGGTGCAAACGTTATGGTGAAAGGCACCTCGGTTGGCGTCATTACGGATTTAAATGGTGAATATACCATTACTGTCCCGGATGAAAAATCGGTATTAGTCTTTTCGTTTGTCGGTTATCGTTCACAGGAACAGATAGTAGGGAAAAAAAGAAAGATTGATATCCTGCTTGAAGATGACTCGAAAGCATTGGATGAAGTGGTGGTCATCGCATACGGAACACAATCCAAAGCAACGTTGACCGGTGCCCTGTCTTCGATTGACTCCAAAGAACTGATAAAATCTCCTGTTGCCAGCATTACCAATGTACTGGCAGGTTCACTGCCGGGAGTTTCTACCGTGCAGACTTCCGGGCAACCGGGTAGTGACGCCGCTTCCATATATGTACGCGGTGTCGGTTCTTTATCCAGCGCATCCTCTTCCCCATTGATATTAGTAGATGGCGTGGAACGGGATTTCTCACAAATCGACCCGAATGAAATCGAGAATCTTTCTATCTTGAAAGATGCATCTTCTACGGCTGTATTTGGAGTACGCGGTGCGAACGGGGTAGTATTGGTAACTACCAAACGTGGAAAGAACGGGAAACCGACGATTAATGTCAGCTCCCTCACGGGTGTGCAGCAACCGCTATCCTTTGTCAAGCAGACAGGCAGTTATGAATTTGCCCGTTTCTGGAATATGAAACAGCAGAATGACGGTGCCGCCAAGTCTACGTTCTTCACCCGTGAAGCTATCGAAGCCTATCGTACAGGCGGAGACCCGCTGCATCCCAGTATAGACTGGTCTGATTACCTATACAACGATTTCTTCCTGCAAACCAAAAACAATATCAATATTTCAGGCGGAACGGATGCGGTGAAGTACTTTGTATCTATCGGTTATCTTTATCAGAACGGTATCCTCAAACAGTTCAACGAACTCCCTTACAATAACAACTATAAGTACAACCGGTATAATTATCGCGCCAATCTGGACTTCCAGCTAACCTGTACTACTACCATGAAATTAAATATCGGTGGCAATGTCGGTCAGCAACAGGAGCCTAACACAACGGAAGATATACAGAACCCGTTTGTTTATACCCAAATCTGGGCACTTCCTTTTTCCGGACTTGGCATTGTAAACGGAACACGCACGATTGTACCTGTCAGCTATACGCCGGTGGGTGGCGCAAATGTAGACGGTCTGCGTACTTACTGGGGAACCGGTTACAAGCAGAAGTATGTGACAACCTTAAATATGGATGTGGATATTACCCAAAAGCTCGATATGCTTACCAAAGGGCTGTCCGTTTCAATCAAAGGTTCCTATGACAATCAGTTCCAACTGAACAAGAATCGCACAGGGGGGAATGTCGAATCACAATTCATCTATTACAAATCGACCCTGGAAAACAGCAACCTGTCCCAGACTGACCCGGACTTTGATAAAACCATTGTTTATGTAGGTCGTGGCGACGGTGATGCTTCCACCCCATTGTCGTATGCTGAATCATATAAACGCGACCGCAACTGGTATATTGAAGGACGCCTCAACTACGACCGCACATTCGGAGATCATAAAGTGAGCGCTCTATTCCTGTACAACCAGTCCCGCAACTATTATCCATTATATGCAGACGGCACGGTAGCCAGTTTCCAGTATCTGCCCCGTGGCTATGTAGGTTTCGTAGGACGCGCTACATACGGTTACAAATCCCGCTACCTGGCAGATGTCAATATGGGATATAACGGTTCAGAGAACTTTGCTCCCGGAAAAACCCGCTACGGACTTTTCCCCGCCGCCTCCATAGGTTGGGTGCTGTCGGAAGAGCCTTTCATGAAGAGCTTGCGATGGCTTGATTATTTTAAACTGCGGGCATCGTATGGCCGGGTAGGTAGTGACACCGGAACAAATACCCGCTTCATGTATATGCCCAGCACATGGACACAAAGCGGAGAATACAGTTTCGGCGTATCCAATCCTGTAAGTGCTCCGGGATATGCAATGGGAGTGCCGGGAAACTCGGAAGTCTCTTGGGAAACAGCCGACAAGCAGAATTACGGGCTTGAGCTGAAAATGTTGAGAAACCGCCTGTCATTAACCGCAGACCTGTTCTACGAGAAACGTACTGGTATTCTGATATCTCCTAAATCGACTCCAAGCATTATAGCAACCGGACTACCCAACCTGAATCTGGGTAAAGTGGACAATCATGGTTATGAGCTGTCATTGGGATGGGACGAGACTCTTAAAAACAATTTCCGTTATTATATCAACGCAAATATGTCATTTGCCCGTAACAAGATTCTCTACATGGATGAAGTCCCCAACGAATTTGATTACATGAATCAAACCGGCGGTTCGGTAGGACGTTCCACCAACGTTTACAAGTATATCCGTCTTTATCAGTATAGTGACTTCACGCAGGACGAGAATGGCAATCTGAAACTGAATCCGGCGTTGCCGCAACCTGCTGTCAGTGTCGCTCCCGGCGACTGTATGTACGCCGACCTGAATGGTGACAAGGTGGTGGATGGCAATGACAGAATGACCACAGGTTACGCCGAACGTCCCGAATATGTATTCGGATTAAATGCCGGCTTCAACTACAAAGGTTTCAATTTCTCCATGCAATGGTCCGGAGCCACGAATGTGAACAAGATGCTTCAGATAGAATACCGTATTCCATTCACCAATACAGGCAAACGCGGTTTATTGGAGTACTTCTATAAGGATTGCTGGACTCCCGAAAATCAGTTGGGCGCCAAATATCCGCGTGCCGCAGAAACTTCCGAGACATGGAATTCCGAGAACTCGACTCTCTGGCTGCGCGATGCCTCTTATATCCGCCTGAAAACAATCTCCATAGGATATACCTTCTCCAAGAAACGTTTCCTGAAAGCCATTGGTGCCAATACGCTCGGTTTGTCTATAAGCGGATATAATTTATTGACTTTCTCCCCACTGGATATCATGGATCCGGAAAGTTTAGGTAACAATAACGGTTCTTACCCGCTAGTGAAGATTTATAGTTTAGGGATTAACATAAACTTCTAATAATGAACAAGATGAAAAATATGATTAAAATACTATCCGTCTGGTCAATCGGAGTAAGCCTGTTTGCCTGTTCGGACCTTACTTTCGGCGATAAGTTTTTAGGAGATCAACCGGAAAGTTCCGGTGCTACGCTTGACTCTATGTTCAACTCCAAAGCCAATGCGGACAAAGTGCTCACACAAGCCTATTGCTATTTGCCTTACGGACTTCCAACCAAGTCCGGAGCCGGATACAACAAACTGGGAGTAAACATTCTTGAAGCACTGACAGATTTGTATAGCAGCTATCGGAATATGAGTAGTGACGGGCCTGTCAATCTATATTATAATGGTATGCTAAGTCCCAATATCGCCTCAAATTTGCAGGGATGTGAAGCCTACCGTTTCGGTTCCCAATTGGAATACCATGCCATCCGTTATGCATACCTCTATATCGAAAATCTGCCCAAAGTGCCCAACATGACCGAAGCGGAACGGAATGAACGGATTGCCGAAGCAAAGACGCTGATAGCCTTAAGCTATGCCGAGATGTTACGTTATGTAGGCGGAGTGCCCATTCTGACAACATATGTCGACCCCAACGATGATATGAATTTTCCCCGTGCCACATTTGACGCCACTGTCAAACATATCATCGGGCTTTTGGACGAAGCGATTCCTTACCTGAACTGGAAACAAAAGGATATAGACGACGGACGCATGACGAAAGCCGGCGCGATGGGTTTGAAAATCCGTGTCCTGCTTTTTGCCGCCAGTCCCACCTTCAACGGTCCGAAGTGGAGGGAAGATGCCAATGAATACACGTGCTACGGCAATTATGATTTACAGCGTTGGAAAGATGTCGTGACGGCCTGCGATGATTTTATGAAAGCACTAGACCTGAATGGCGAATACGGGTTGACTATGCCGACGGAAGCTACTCCCGAAGCGCGCCGTCTCGCCTACCGTTCGGGATATTATGACAGAGGCGGCACTGAAGTCCTGATTTCCGTCCGACGCGGATATGCCCCTTCTATCCACCAGAATATTTATGACCAACGTTATTATTCGGGGCCCACATTGAACTACGTGAATATGTTCCCCTGGGCGGATGGCAAGGATTTTGATGAAAACTTCAACTGGAGTAACCCGTCCAAACAACCGTTCTTCGATGCTGACGGAACACCTCTTCGCGACCCCCGACTTTATGAGACGGTAGCCGTTCCCAGAGATAAATATTTCAACGGAACTCCCCCGCCGATATATACCAATCATCCCAATTACAGAAATGACGGTACAGGATTCCTTATGATGAAGTTTATTTTGACGGACAAAGGAGTACGCGACAATCGTCCGGTACAATGGCCTTATCTGCGCCTCCCCGAAGTATTGCTAAGTTATGCAGAAGCTCTGAATGAAGTGAACAACGGTCCTACGGCAACAGCCTATAGCTGCATTAACCAAGTCCGCGCCCGGGTAGGATTATCAGCCATCCCCACTTCCGGCATGGACAAGAAAAAGTTCCTGACTGCTATCCTGAAAGAACGTGCATTGGAGTTTGGCTTCGAGGAAGTCCGCTGGTTCGACATGGTACGCCGCGGGATGGCAGAGGACTTCAAAAAGACACTCTACGGACTTGTTACCACAGGAAACGATGCCAATAATCCGACTGCATTTACTTTCAAAGAGGTATTCAAGTTGCCGACAACCAGATACTGGTCTTCCAACTGGGACACGAAGTGGTATTTGCAACCCATACCACAAAACGAGATTAATAAAGCCTACGGTATGACACAAAACCCCGGCTGGTAAACACGCATAATCTTAAATACATGAAAATGAAAAAATATATATTGACAGTATTATTCGGAGGAGCTTTGATGACAGTGTCTGCACAGGATATGAATGAAGACCACTCCGCTCTTCCGGCTGACAGCATACATCTGGGATATCAGATAATGCTCCCGAAAGCTGTAAGCCCCTATTCAGTAATAGGCTTGGGCGCTGATGTGTTCCTGAAGTCGCCCGAGATAGATGTGTCGAAAGCCCTCTACGGACACATCGCCGGACTCAATGTCTACCAGGGAACAGGCTCCAGCGCAACCAACGTCTCTTCATTAAGCATCCACGGACATAATCCATTGGTGCTGGTAGACGGATTCCCGCGAAACATAGAAGACATCACGGCAGCCGAAATAGAATCGTGCGAAGTGCTGAAAGACGCAGCGGCCTCTGCGCTCTACGGTGTACGTGGAGCCAACGGCGTAATTCTTATAACAACCAAACGGGGTTCGGAAGGGAAACTGACCGTAGGAGCAAGCTACCAGTTCGGAATCAACACACAGTTCCGCTCGCCCGAGTTCGCCGATTCACACACCTATGCCACGGCCATGAATACCGCCTTGCGTTTGGACGGACTGAATGAGAAATATAACAACTGGGAACTTGCCGCTTTTCGCGATGGAACTTACCCTGAAGAATATCCGAATGTAGACTGGTGGAAGGAAAGCATGAACAATACCGCGTTGAATCATCGTCTTACACTGACTTTCAACGGCGGCAGCAACCGTTTCCGCTATTATTCGGTGGTAGATTATATGCATGACACTTCCTTCCTGAAATCTGACGGAAGTGACAAACGCTTCAACGCATCCCCCACAGATGTACGCCTGAATTTACGTGCCAATGTGGATGTAGACATTACCTCTACTACTCTTTTCAGATTAGGTATCGCAGGCAAGCTTATGGAGACGAACGGTTCGTATGCCGTAGAAAACAATCAGGAATCCGGCAATCCGATGAATATCTATAATGTATTGTACCAGCTCCCTTCCGCAGTTTTCCCGATCCGCTATTCGGACGGCATTTATGGCGGCAACGCCATTTATACCACCGGCAATCCGGTGGCTATGCTGACCGATACCGGCAATATGCGGACTACATACGGCAAGTTGCTGGCTGATATGTCATTGAAACAGAATCTCGACATAGTGTTGAAAGGCCTTTCAGCCGAGGTGTCGCTCGCATTCGACAATATAGGATCTATGTTCGACGCTTCCAGCAAGGAATATCGTTACAAAGACCTGCAACCTGCCATTGCCGGTGACGGAACATTGAAAACAACCCCGCTCATCTCCGGAAAAGACAGCGAGACACTGGGACACGGGCAAGATTTCAAGTCGTTGTTTATGCGTTCCACTCTTCAGGGAAAAATAAGCTATGTACATCATCAAGGAGTACACTCCCTGAACAGTGCGTTAATCTACGACCAGCAATCATACACCAGCAGTGGACGCAACAAGAGCAGCAAACGCCAGTCGGCACTTGTGACAGCTACATATACATACGACAACCGCTATACGTTGAGCGGCGTGATGAACTATTCCGGCACGGCTTATCTGCCCAAGGGAGAACGTTTTCAACTTTACCCCGCCGTATCGGGAGCGTGGATTGTCTCCAATGAAAAGTTTTTCGGGAAAGTCAGAAGTTACGTTGACCATCTGAAACTGTTCGGTTCATTCGGAATCTCCGGGAATGACGGCAATATGTCCCATGAGTTGTACCTGCAATCTTTCAGCAACGCGAATGCCGGAAACTATTATTTCACGAACAATGCCAGCATTTACTACGGCCTTGCCGAAGGTGACCTGCCTGTCATCGGCTTGACCATTGAGAAATCGAAGAAAGCGACTTACGGTTTTGAGCTAAATGCTCTCCGGAACCGCCTGTCACTCTACTGTGAAGGATTCTTTGAACGCAGAAGCAACATTCTCGTATCCGGTTCCAATACAGTTTCAGGAATTATCGGTATCAATGTAGCCCAAGTGAATGAAGGGATACAAGAATACCGCGGATTCGACGCTTCGTTGACGTGGAAAGATAAAATAAGGGATTTCAGCTACTCCATAGGTGCCAATGTTTCTTATGTCGACAGCAAAATCATTAACGATAACCAAGCTTTTCAACAGTATGACTATCTCTATACGAAAGGAAACCGTGTAGGCCAGAAATACGGACTGGAAGTAACCGGCATTTTCCAGAATCAGATGGAAATCAACAACAGTCCGGTCCAGACATTCTCCACCTGCCGTCCGGGGGATCTTAAATATAAAGACCAGAACGGCGATAACCAAATTGACGAACAGGATGTAGTGAAAATGTACGGAACCAATATACCGCGTTTCTACTTCGGCTTCAACCTGAACGCGGCTTACAAAGGATTTGAGCTTTCCGCCGATTTCCAGGGGCTCACCGGATATACAGTCAACTTACTCGACTCGCCGCTTTACAAGCCTTTGGTGAATAATGGGAACATCTCCAAAACATTCCTTGACAACGAGATTCCCTGGACGCCCGAAAATGCAGCACAGGCCACAATGCCCCGTCTGACTACGCAGTCGAACGCCAATAACTACCGTGCCAACTCAATGTGGTTCAAGGACGGCTCGTTTATCAAATTGAGGAACTTGCAGATAGCATACAACATCCCCAAGCGGTTTACCCATTTTGCCGATATAAAAGTGTATTTGCAAGGAACGAACTTATTCTCACTGGACAACATCGGATTTGCCGACCCGGAGCAGTTAAGTGCAGCCTACCCATCCACCCGCTCATATTGGGCCGGACTTAAATTTAATTTCTAATCTGTGTAATACGATAAGAATATGAAACTAAAACATACCCTTCTTTCATTAGTTGTGACACTGGTTTGCTCGTCTTGCAATTACCTAGAGTTCGACGAGACGAACGGATTGAATACGAAAGAGTATATCTACAACTATTTCAATAAAACCAAGCAGATGCTGACGAACGTATATTCGTATATGCCGCAGGATTTCGGCGCCATCAGCGGCGCGATGCGCGACTGTGGTTCGGATGATGCCGAATATGCAGCTACGGGTGCCTCCATACAATATTTCAATGACGGCAATTGGTCTCAACTGAAAACAGTTGATGCCTGCTGGTCTTTGTACAATGGCATACGGGCTGCCAACGAGTTTATTGTTTCCGTTGCCGAACTGGACTTATCCCGCTATCAGTATGATACAAGCTTCCAGAATAACAGCAAGCAGTTAAAACTGTTTCCTTATGAAGCACGTGTATTAAGAGCCTTCTACTTTTTTGAACTGGCACGCCGCTACGGTGACATTGCCATGCCCCAAAGTGTATTGACTCCGGAAGAGGCCAACGCTATGGGCAAGACCCCGTTTGACGAAGTGATTGACTTTATTGTGTCGGAATGTAACGACGCGGCTGCCAATCTTCCCGATACCTACGTAGGGCAGCCTAATAATGAAACGGGACGCATCACAAAAGGATTTGCCATGGCACTCAAATCAAAGGCCCTGCTTTATAAAGCAAGTCTGCTGCACAATCCCTCTATGGACCCGGAAAGATGGAAGGCTTCCGCCAAAGCAGCTCTGGACATCATTGATTTGAACTTATACGAGTTGGACCCTGCAGAAAAAGCGAATAACCTGAATTCTAAAGAAGTGGTGCTCTTCCACATGAACGACGCCAATTACAACTTTGAATTAAACAACTTCCCCATCCGTTTTGTCGAAGGAAAACGCAGCACACCCGCGCTAGGAGTCTTCCCTTCACAAAATCTGGTAGATGCTTTTGAAACGGTGAAAGGATATAAAGTGACACTCACCGAAAACGGATGGATATGTGACGACCCGGAGTTTGACCCGCAAAAGCCATACGAAAGACGCGACCCCCGTTTCTATTGGACTGTGTTAGCCAACGGAATGAGCTTCAAGGGAGACAAGATTGAAACATTCGTAGGCGGTAAGGATGATGCGCCGGTCAATGCAGGTGGTTCGGCCACCGGCTATTTCCTGCGCAAATATATTCAGGAAACAACCAGCTTTGTTCCCGACCAGGAAGTAAAGAACAAGCATCATTGGTGTATCTACCGCTATGCAGAAACATTGCTGACGTATGCAGAGTCGATGGTAGAAGCATTCAACTCTGTTACTTACAAGGATGCCACCTATCATACAACGGCCTTGGAAGCCTTGAATGAAGTGCGTATCAACGCTGGAATGCCCGTTATCACAACCACCGACAAGGATGAGTTCATCCGGGCACTCCGCAATGAATGGCGTGTAGAGTTCGCCTTCGAAGACCACCGCTTCTGGGACGTCCGCCGTTGGAAAATAGGAGATTCCACCCAAAAAGAGTTGAACGGAGTAACCATTACAAAAACGGCAAACACCTTGTCCTTCCAGAAAATGCTCTATGAGAACCGTACGTGGACAGACCGGATGTATTTGTATCCGATACCACAGGAAGAACTTTTCAAGAATGAACACCTGTATCCGCAAAACAACGGCTGGTAATGAAAGAAAGACCTTATTATTATAAACTATTACAATGAATAATTTAATACGATTCCATATGAAAAGAATTTTGACAGGTAGCATCCTACAACTGATATTTGTTGTGTGTGCATTAAACTTGAACTCATGTCAGGAAATGAATATTGACTCCCAGGCTGAATTTCCCGTAAAACTGGAAACAGACGCCCAACCACAGTATAGTGTATTAGCTACATCTCCGCGTACAATTATCTTCAACATCAGTTCCAACACCCCGTGGAAGATAACAAGCAGCGAAGAATGGTGTACTCCCACCCCCGCCATGAGTTCTGCCAGTTCACTGGTTGCCGAGGTGTCGCTGAACATCCTTGACAACCCGGAAGAAAAGCCACGCACGGCCACGCTGACCATTGCAGGCGAGAATTATGAACCGGAAACTGTGATAACCGTTACCCAGGATGCAAAAAGCAAACTGGTGGTGCAATGGATTGACGACAAAATGGGTTCGGAAACAAGCACTGCCGAATTCAAGATTATATCCAACAAGGCATGGACCGCAACGTCTTCCAGCATGTGGTTAACTCTCGACAAAGAAGCCGGCACAGGCTCCGCAGAACCGGTGACCATCACAGCTACAGCTGCCGCCAACGCCGGAAAAGAGCGTACTGCTACCGTAACCATATCCAACGGATTGGAAGAGCAGACTTATGAAGTGATACAGAAAGGCTTTATCCTCGAATTTGCAGGTCTTGACGAAATGGAAAACCCATACGAGTTTACCGGTAACGGCACTGGTACTACAACGGCAGAACAAAACACAAAAACATATAGTGTAAATGCAAATATCGACTGGAAGGTTTCCACAGAAGCTTCCTGGATTGAATTAGAAACAGCTGAAGATAATAAGACATTCACTGCTACGGTGAAGAATGAATACTATTTCGACACACGCACGGCAACTATTGCATTGGAAGCTGCAGATAAGACACTGGGACTTGAGCCTGTGGAGATTACCGTCAGCCAGATGGGAGGAGATGTCGTGTATGACGGAAAGGACCATACAGTCGATACAGACGGACATCTGACTTTAACTACAACAGCAAGAGTAACATCCCGCTTCAACCTGAAAGGAAACAAACGAAAGTTCGCTATCTACGAATGGAAATTCTCCGATACAGATTTTACGGATGACCATGCGATTGACCTGAACCTAGACGGCAAACCCGCAGCCCATATGTGGATGGGCCCCAATGTAAACTTCACCACTAACTCTTACAAATTCCAAATAGCGGGTAGCCTCTATTCTCTGATAGAAAACAAAGTGAATAAGGATAGCAGGAATAAAATGCATACATTAAGAGTAGAAATCAAGCCTCTGGAGAATAATGCGAACAAAGCGTCCTATGATGTATTCCTAAATGATGAAAAAGTGATGGACACAGTTGAAATAGACATCTCTGCTATAGAAGTCGGCTACACACTCTATTTCGGCTTCCATGCAAGCTCTACGGGTACAGCTTCGATGACTATCAGTTCTTTTGAAGTCATTCCGGTTGAATAAGTTTGTTTACCCATCTTTGATAACATAAAAAGAGAAGAACCATGAAAGATATCTTGAATAAATATAAAACCGGTTGGTATGCCGTTTGGTGCATACTGGCTATTGGAACTTCATTGCTGATGCATTCGTGCACGGATGACGAAGCAACGAAAATCGTAGATTTGCGGTATCGGGCCAAAGATACCTATAATCTGCCTGCTTCTAATCCGCAAGCGATTAAGATTCAGGTCAAGTCTTCGGAACAGTGGATGGTATACAGTGACCATCCCGACTGGTGTTCCATATCTCCCGAACAAGGAGAAGCCGGCGAAACGTTCGACGTCAGCATCCAATATAAAGCAAACACGGAGCTGGACGACCGTACAGACACCATTACCGTCAAAAGTGACTATTGGGTGGGCAAATGGATTACTGTCATCCAGAAAGGTATTGCCTATCTGAATACGGAAAATGCAGATGATATATTATTGAGTAAAGAGGAAGCCGATGCAGAAGCCACATTCAAGGTACTTGCCAATCAGAACTGGACAGCCAAAGTGACCGAAGGAGAAGCCTGGCTCTCCATTAAAGGTACGGCAAGCGGTACGAACGATGGCACTTTAACGGTAACCGCCATATCAAATCCAAGTGAGAAACGTTATGGAACGGTGACATTATATGACCGTCATAACGTGGCACAGCAGACCGTCAAGATAACTCAGGACGGCATTCAGATTGACCCGGATAAGACGTCATTCCGTGAAAGTTATGAAGCTCATAGCATTGAAATCCAAGTGATTTCCAACGGAACATGGACAGTCGCCAAAGAGGATGCCCTGCAAGACTGGTATTCATTCTCTTCCACGTCATTCAACGGTGACGGAACATTAACGGTTACATTGAATGAAAACACAGGAACAGCCATTCGCAAAGCTACCTTCACTCTTTCCAGCGAAGCAATTCCAGGCGTCGAACCTGTTGTACGGACAATAACGATTCAACAAGCATACAACGGAACCGAACGTCACATCTTTGATGCCGCCGAAGGCAAGAACTGGAATGTGAACAATGGAACATGTTCCTTCTCGGATGCAGGATTTTACAGTAAGGTGGGACGCGTCACCCAAGCGGGTATGCAACCGGGCTACTACTCATTCCACATCAAAGAAATGGCGGCTGACGCACAAGCGGTAATTTTCTTCACTTATAGCGGTGGAAGTGAGATACGCTGGCACTTGAACATGGCTACCGGAAAGACAAATTACAGCACCTTGCCTTATTCGGAACTGGCTCAGAAATCCTTTGATAAATCGAAAGGTTCC
Source organism: Bacteroides sp. 90-K9/2 (assembly GCF_047310725.1). NCBI lineage: Bacteria > Pseudomonadati > Bacteroidota > Bacteroidia > Bacteroidales > Bacteroidaceae > Bacteroides > Bacteroides sp. 90-K9/2. Next base: position 5,299 of record NZ_JBCGVL010000012.1, on the reverse strand, counting down.
TATACCCTCGGCTTGTCACTGACGAAGGCCGAAGATGGCAATATGAACGTTGCCTGGTATCTGGACGGTGAACTTTGCACAACTTATCGGGGTACGTTCGGAGTTGAATATGGCACCACTTCACTGGTATATATAGGAACCAACATTTCGGAAGCTACTTATGACTGGTGGGAATATACTCCGAACTATGAATGGGGAGATTAAGAATAGATCAGTTTAGTAACAATAGAAGAAACAATATGAAAAAAAGTATATATCAAATGATGGGGATGGTGATAGGGATTATACTAATCGCCACCTCGTGTAGCAGTTCGTCATCGGAGGAAACTCCGGTGACAAATGCAGGACCTCTGCAAAGCTTTATCATCCAATGCGGAGGGTCTTACTACCGGCGCACCATTGACCAAAGCAGCCGTGTCATCAGCCTGAGCGGTATCCATTTCTCAGCAGATATTACAGGGGTAAGCTACCAATTGGCAGAAGGGGCTACCATTGCCCCCGCCCCCCAAAGCATCGCTTTGTGGAATAATACCCAAGAGTTTACAGTGACCACCGCCGACGGAAGCCAAGTGGTGTACACAGTCAACCTTCCGGACTTGCAGGAGCCCGAACCGGAACTGTACAAACCGGTAGTATTGGGGTATTTGCCACTTAATGACTTCCAGTATGACACTCAGCTCTCCCATATTCATTGGGAATACCTGACTCATGTAGCCATTTGCTTTCTCAAAGTGAAGAGCGACGGAACGCTCAATCCGGAACAGGTGGCCGGCCATATCGTAGAAGCAAGGAATACGGCAAGGAAGAACGGCGTGAAAGTGCTGATTTCTCTCTGCAAGAACACTCCCAAAGAATTTACCAATGCCATCAAAGAACCTTCCACACGCACTAAATTAGTCGAAGGTATTATCAACTTCGTGGAGCAATATGAATTGGACGGATTTGACATTGACTATGAAGAATACTCGGGCGACCAGGGAGCTCCGTGGTGGAACCAGTACAGACCGGTGTTGATGGAATTCTTTAAGGAATTATATGAAGCCAAAGAAGCGGCTCACCCGGAATGGCTCATGACATCGGCAACAGCCGACCCTACATGGCTGAATTATGGAGTGGACTGGCAACAGTATTTTGACTTCCTCAATCTGATGTCCTACGACCGTTATGTGCCTAAAGGCGGCTCGAAAGGCAGTTTCACAAACGCCCCCGGACCGGATGCCACTATGGCTAACTTCACCGGTGACCTGACGTATTGGAATACTACCCTCAAGACCCCCAAAGAGAAGTTATTGGGTGGACTTCCTTTCTATGGGTTCACGTGGGAAAATCTGGCTACCGCCGATGATACAGGCGCCATCCGTTACTTTAATATTCTCTCGGAATATAGTACAGTATCCGGCATCGAATCAATGAACCATTACGGGAAAACTTATTGGAACGGCCCGGAGATGATTCGCGAGAAATGCCAATATGTGAAAGATAACCAGTTTGGCGGCGTCATTATCTGGCAGCTTTTCATGGATGCCAAAGACGACAGTCCGCACAAATTGCTGGATGTTATAGGAAAAACCTTCCAGATGGACAAGAATTAACCGCATACTCACTTAAATAAAAAGAATCATGAAAAAAGAACTCTATATGCTGCCGTTAGCACTGACCTCCTGCTTTGCAACCAAAGTCTGTGCACAAGCCAAACTCCCCGGTACGCCTAACGTCGTCTTCATCTATGCGGATGATATAGGCTACGGTGACTTGAGTTGCAACGGAGCCAAAACCATCCATACTCCCAACGTAGAACGCCTGGCAAAAATGGGTGTGCGTTTCACCAATGCACATAGCGCGGCTGCCACCAGCACGCCCGCCCGTTATGCCATGCTGACAGGAGAATATGCCTGGCGCAAAGCCGGAACAGGAATAGCCGACGGAGATGCCGCTTCTATCATCCGCCCGGAACGCTACACGATGGCGGATATGTTTAAAGAAGCCGGATACAGTACCGGAGTGGTAGGCAAATGGCATCTCGGACTGGGCGACAAGAACGGGCAACAGGACTGGAACCAACCGTTGAAACCGGGAACCGGTGATATCGGCTTTGATTATTCGTTTATCATGGCAGCCACAGGCGACCGTGTGCCTTGCGTTTTTGTTGAAAATGACCGGGTAGTCAATCTCGACCCTAACGACCCGGTTCAGGTCTCTTATCAGAAGAACTTCCCCGGTGAGCCTACCGGGAAAGATAATCCTGAACTGCTCAAAATGCACCCTTCCCACGGACACAACCAGAGTATCATAAATGGTATCTCGCGTATCGGATATATGAAAGGCGGAAAATCGGCTCTCTGGAAGGATGAAGAAATAGCCGGAACATTGACAGGCAAAGCCGTTTCCTACATCGAGAACCATAAAGATGTACCTTTCTTCCTGTATTTTGCCACACAAGATGCGCATGTTCCCCGCGTACCGGCTCCCCAGTTTGTAGGAAAAAGCGGAATGGGGCCTCGCGGCGATTGCCTGCTGCAATTCGACTGGTCAGTAGGAGAAATATTGAACACACTGGAGCGCTTGGGACTGGACAAGAATACATTAATCATCCTCTCCAGCGACAATGGCCCGGTAGTAGATGACGGTTATAAAGACCAAGCCGTAGAATTGCTGGGTAACCACAAGCCCGGCGGCATTTACCGTGGCGGAAAGTACAGCGCTTACGAAGCAGGCACACGCGTGCCCTGCATCTGGAGCTGGAAAGGCGTCATCCGTCCGGGAACCGTTTCGGACGCGTTGGTTTGCCAGATAGACTGGTTTGCCACCTTTGCCGAAATGATGAACTTCCGTCTGCCCGAAGGAGCTGCACCGGACAGTCAGCCGATGCTGAAAGCCTGGACAGGCAAGGAGAAGAAAGGGCGCGAATGGCTGGTACTGCAAAATGCCCACAATAATCTGTCGATTACCGACGGGCAATGGAAATATATTCGTCCCGGAAAAGGCCCCGCTGTCAATAAGTTTGTAAACATTGAACTGGGAAACAGCATGGAACCGCAGCTTTACAATATCACCAAGGACCCTTCGGAAAAAAATAACGTGGCAGATAAAAACCCGGATTTAGTAAAAAAGATGGCCGCGAAACTGGAATATCTCGTAGACAACCGCTACGGGCAACCTTTATAACCTCTAACACACTCAACACGGCTTTCTTCCCCCCCTACAAAAGGAAAGCCGTGTTCTTTTACAATTATAAACAGAAAAACAAGACGATGAAAAAAGTATTATTCTTCGCATTACTATCACTCGTGTGTTGCCAATCGTATGCACAAGATTTTACTCACTCAACCTACTTGACCGGACGTTCGTTAAAAAGCGCTGAAAAGGTAAAGCAGATTGATTACCGCCAGTTCCAGTATATTTACCTGATGGCAGCCCCTCAATGGAATCAGGAGGATTTCACCTGCCCGCAAGAAGAAATTACAAGGAAACTGGTAACAGAACATCAATATATAAAAGACAGGAATGTCGAAATAATACCTCTGCTAATACAACAGGCTCATGAGAACGGAACCAAGGTTCTGCTATCATTTGCCGGAGAGGGATTCAATGAAAAGGTATCTTCCATTGACCGGCAAAACAAGTTTATCCATATGATGATGCAGTTTATTGACAAGTACAACTATGACGGAATTGAGATAGACTGGGAGAAGCAGCTCCAGCTTCCTCTGCACGCCGATTTCCTGTCCAATATAAGGCTCAAGCTGGACAGCCTGGAGAAGAAACGCAATGACGACAGGCATCTATACCTCACAACGGCTCTTCATTCCTGGCAAATCTATGACAAAGAACTAGCCGATAAACTGGTCGCAAACGTAGACTGGATCAATATCATGACTTATGACATGGGAGGTGGCATTTGGGGAAATATACCGAAACATAACACGCCTCTCGACAAGATAAAGAAAGAACTGGCGCATTGGGAAGTATTCGACCGCGATAAACTTTGCATCGGTCTGGCCAATTACGGATTTATCTATAAAAATTTAACACCGGACACAAAGATAGAAGGCAAATTGAATGAATATGGGGAGTACTTCAGCTATAACGATATGCTCCCTCTCTTGCAGGAAGGGTGGACGGAAGAATATGATAACAAGGCTAACGTATCCTATTACTTTTCTCCTGACAAATCAGCATTTGTCACCATGGAGAACCCTGCAACTATCCTGACCAAAATACAATGGATAATGGAAGAGAAATACAAAGGAGTTTTCTGGTGGGAGTTTAACTACGACGCCATCCAGCCCGCATCCCAAACAGGTAAGATAAGACATCATCTGATCGATGTTGTCAGCCACTATTTGGATGGGATGACAGAGAAATAAAAATCACCGGGAAAGCTGCGCGACGGATTCTTTCCCGGTATCACCACCTTGTCCGTTTCTACTCCTCTTTCGGCAGTGCAACGAAATGCATCTGGTTTCCATGTCCTATCCGCTTGATAATTCCTTCGGATGCAAAAGATTTGAGGTCGGCAAGTGCGGTATTCTTCAACCGCCCCGTCAGTTCCGTATAGGTAGTTCTTGTGATGAAACCATGTTGCCGGATATATTGCAGGACAAGTCTCTTCAGGGCTTCCCTGTCCCATTTCCGCGAGGTGTTGAAGTCCACACACTTCTTACGTTCCAGATCTCCCCGAATCCCCTGCCGGAAACTCTTGGAAGCACGGAAGTTCACTCCATCAAAAGCAACAGATTCGGAACGGAGGTCATTTTTGTTTGCCACCAAACGGGAGGCTTTCACTTTGGCCGAGAAGAAACCGAATTCTCCCAGTTCGACATGGTATCCTTCGCCCAGATACTCCAACACATCGTCTTTCAATTCCGTAAGGATACCGTCTATCACGCCTTCCTTGAATCCTGTTCTCTTGGCAACTGTACGAATCAGCCGTTCTGCCGGAATCGTTCCGCTATAAACAATGTCGGCATACATCGTTTCAGTCTCGCCCTCTTTCGTGGTGAGGGACGGTTTCTTCTTTAAATTGTAATAAGCCATCTTTCTTTTCTAACTATGATTAAGAACTTTCAGTGCAGAGATTAAGGATTTTCAGTGCAGAGATTAATGTATTTTTGTGCAGTCGGGAAGTCGTCACCTTGCAAGGTGACGATTGTCACTTTATAAAAGGATAAATGGCATCTTATAAAGTGACAGGGCAGACGCATTATATTTTTTACTATCCTACTCCTGTTTTCATTCTATTTATATAATTGATTATTAACTTATTAATTCTTTCTTATTTCGACTATTTTCCTTATCT
>NZ_JBCGVL010000011.1:0-166039 GCF_047310725.1 Bacteroides sp. 90-K9/2 | reverse complement strand
CGGAGGACACAGAGGTTATAATAATCTCTGTGTCCTCCGTGTCCTCTGTGGTGAAATAGTTCATTTAATTCAAATTCGTACGGTTTCGTTATGAATAATGCAATAACCTTCAAAAGAGTTGGATGAGAATTTTACCTTAGAAACGGTAAAGTTCCCGTTTTTTTGTGTTCCATATAATGGTTAAGAGGCAGAATATGAAAAGATAGGAATGTTGAACATAAATAAACGGGAGTTGTTTTAGTATATTATTCGCTATTTATCAACGCAAAACCTCTAAACATCAACGTGGTATATGAAAAAGAAAATTGGATTCGTCCTGGCGGCTGCGGCTGCAATCTTGCTTGCTGGCTGCGGACAGAAAAAAGAAACGACAACGACAACTGCCCGTCCCGTAAAGACTACGATTGTCGAGTCAAGATCGATTATCAGAAAAGATTTCTCGGGAATCGTGGAAGCGGTGGAATATGTGAAGCTGGCTTTCCGGGTCAACGGACAAATCATCCAGCTTCCTGTCATCGAAGGACAGAAAGTGAAAAAGGGACAACTCATAGCAGCTATCGACCCCAGAGACATCGCGTTGCAATATGCTGCTACAAAATCAGCATACGAAACGGCTTCGGCACAAGTGGAACGTAACAAACGGCTCCTCTCCCGACAAGCGATCTCCGTACAGGAATATGAAATCAGCCTCGCCAACTTCCAAAAGGCGAAGTCTGAATACGAACTGTCTGCCAACAATATGCGCGACACCAAGCTGACAGCTCCTTTCGACGGTTCTATCGAAAAACGACTGGTAGAAAACTATCAGCGTGTCAACTCCGGTGAAGGTATCGTTCAGCTTGTCAACACGCACAATCTGCGTATCAAATTCACCATTCCGGATGCTTATCTTTATTTGTTGCGCGCCAAAGATCCGCGTTTCCTTGTTGAGTTTGATACCTTCAAAGGACACGTGTTTCAAGCGAAACTGGAAGAATATCTGGATATTTCGACCGATGGCACAGGTATCCCGGTCAGTATCACGATTGACGACCCGTCATTCGACCGTGATCTTTATGCAGTGAAACCCGGTTTCACGTGTGGCATCCGTTTCACAGCAGATGTAGGTCCGTTGGTGCAGGATAGCTGGACGATTGTACCACTTAGTGCCGTATTCGGTGAAAGTGAAGGGAATAAAATGTATGTCTGGGTGGTAGAAGACAACAAAGTCCACAAACGGGAAGTGACCGTCAACGCCCCGACCGGAGAAGCACAGGCGCTCATCTCGGAAGGTTTGAAACCCGGTGAAAAAATCGTCATTGCAGGCGTACACCAACTAGTGGAAGGAGAATCTATAATAGGTGATAGGTGATAAATGATAGTGGGCTGTGCCATAGGGTACTGCTAATTGGAATCGGCTAGTAATCATTTTCTTTACCGATCACTTACCAACTATCATTTATCAATTGTCAACTATCATTTAATCCCAACTATCATTTATCAACTATCAACTATCATTTATTATGAGTTTAGCTAGATATTCATTAGATAATACGAAAATCATCTATTTCTTTCTTGCCGTGCTGCTGATTGGGGGAATCACTTCCTTTGGCAAGCTAGGCAAGAAAGAGGATGCTCCTTTCGTGATAAAGTCGGCGGTTATCATGACCCGTTATCCGGGTGCCGAACCGGCTGAAGTGGAGCGGTTGATTACCGAGCCCATCTCCCGCGAGATTCAAAGTATGAGCGGTGTGTACAAGATTAAATCAGAATCTATGTACGGGCTTTCAAAAATCACATTCGAATTACAACCTTCCTTGTCAGCAAGCTCCATTCCACAGAAGTGGGACGAGTTACGACGGAAGGTGCTCAACATACAGCCACAGTTGCCAAGCGGTGCTTCCGCACCAACTGTTTCCGATGATTTCGGTGACGTGTTCGGCATCTATTACGGTCTGACGGCGGACGACGGTTACACATACGAAGAGATGCGCAACTGGGCGGAACGGATCAAGACACAGGTAGTGACGGCAGACGGAGTGATGAAAGTGGCTTTGTTCGGAACGCAGACAGAAGTGGTTAATATTTTCATTTCTACTAATAAGCTCGTAGGTATGGGCATCGACCCGAAACAGCTTGCCAGTCTGCTGCAATCGCAGAATCAGATTATCAATACCGGAGAAATCCGTGCCGGCGAGCAACAACTCCGGGTGACTGCCAACGGCATGTACACCACTGTAGACGATATTCGCAACCAAGTAATTACCACAAAGGCCGGACAGGTGAAACTCGGTGATATCGCCGTTATCGAAAAAGGATACATAGATCCCCCATCCAACATTATGCACGTGAACGGCAAACGTGCCATCGGCATCGGTGTCTCCACCGACCCGCAACGGGATGTGGTGCAAACGGGTAAGAATGTGAAAGCCAAGCTGGACGAATTGCTGCCACTGATGCCTGTGGGATTGGAGCTACAAAGTCTATATCTGGAAAACGAAATAGCCAATGAAGCCAACAACGGATTTATCATCAATCTGATCGAATCTATTCTGATTGTGATTGTGATTATCATGTTGGTGATGGGCTTGCGTGCAGGTATGCTGATCGGTTCGTCACTTATTTTCTCCATTGGAGGTACATTGCTTATCATGTCTTTCTTCGGTGTCGGGCTGAACCGTACTTCGTTGGCGGGATTTATCATCGCCATGGGTATGCTGGTGGACAACGCCATTGTGGTGACGGATAACGCACAGATTGCCATTGCCCGTGGAGTAGATCGGCGGAAAGCACTAATAGATGGTGCAACGGGTCCGCAATGGGGATTGCTCGGGGCTACTTTTATCGCTATCTGTTCGTTCCTTCCGCTCTACCTTGCTCCTTCTGCCGTAGCGGAAATTGTGAAACCGCTTTTTGTGGTACTTGCCATCTCGTTGGGATTGAGCTGGGTACTTGCACTGACGCAGACCACCGTTTTTGGTAATTTCATCCTGAAAGCGAAAGCAAAAGATGGTGCCAAAGACCCGTATGATAAACCGTTTTATCACAAATTCGCTTCTATCCTCCGTACACTGATTCGTAGGAAAACGTTGACACTGGGTTCGATGGTAGTGCTTTTCGTTGCTTCACTGATTATCATGGGGACGATGCCGCAAAACTTCTTCCCTTCTTTGGACAAGCCCTATTTCCGGGCAGACGTGTTCTATCCCGACGGATATAGCATCAACGATGTGGTGAAAGAGATGAAATCGGTGGAAGAGCATCTGGCAAAGCAGCCGGAAGTGAAAAAAGTGTCGATCACCTTCGGCAGCACGCCGTTAAGGTATTACCTCGCTTCCACTTCCGTAGGACCGAAACCGAATTTTGCCAATGTGTTGATTGAATTAACAGACAGTAAATATACAAAAGAGTATGAGGAAGATTTCGACGCATATATGAAGGCGAATTATCCGAATGCGATTACGCGTACAAGTCTGTTCAAGCTGTCGCCCGCGGTGGATGCCGCTATCGAAATCGGGTTTATAGGACCGGATGTAGACACACTTGTGGCACTCACCAATCAGGCATTGGAGATTATGCACCGGAATCCGGATTTAATCAACATACGCAATTCGTGGGGAAACAAGATTCCTGTGTGGAAACCGATATATAGTCCCGAACGGGCACAGCCATTAGGGGTGTCCCGTCAGGGCATGGCACAGAGTATCCAGATCGGAACTACGGGTATGACGCTCGGAGAATACCGGCAGGGGGATCAGGTGTTGCCTATCTTATTGAAGGACAACACGGTGGATTCATTCCGCATCAATGACTTGCGCACGTTGCCTGTGTTTGGCACAGGGAATGAGACAACCAGCCTGGAACAGGTGGTATCGGAATTTGATTTCCAGTACCGTTTCTCGAACGTGAAAGATTACAACCGGCAAATGGTGATGATGGCACAGTGCGATCCGCGTCGCGGGGTAAATGCGATTGCTGCTTTCAATGAGGTTTGGCCGCTGGTACAGAAAGAAATAAAAGTGCCGGAGGGATATACAATGAAATATTTCGGGGAGCAGGAAAGTCAGGTGGAATCTAATGAGGCGCTGGCCAAGAACTTGCCGTTGACGTTCTTCCTGATGTTTGTCACTCTGTTGTTCTTGTTCAGGACGTACCGTAAACCGACAGTGATCCTGTTGATGCTGCCGCTTATCTTTATCGGTATCGTGTTGGGATTGGTGTTACTCGGCAAGTCGTTCGACTTCTTCTCTATTTTGGGGTTGCTCGGACTGATTGGTATGAATATCAAAAACGCGATTGTGCTTGTAGAGCAGATTGACCTGGAGGCAAAGACGGGCAAAAAACCGTTGGATGCTGTTGTCAGTGCCACGACCAGCCGTATTATTCCTGTAGCAATGGCGTCCGGTACTACTATTCTGGGTATGTTACCATTGTTGTTCGATGCAATGTTTGGCGGTATGGCGGCTACGATTATGGGAGGTTTGTTGGTGGCTTCGGCGCTGACATTGTTTGTTCTTCCGGTAGCTTATTGTGCCATTCAGAGAATCAAAGGCTAATTGCCTATTCTTATATGAAACTTGAATTTATTATTTAGATTGAATAAAATGAAAACTCAACTTATAACTCTGTCTCTATTGTTCCTCGGCCTCACGGCCGGGGCACAACAGCCTTATCTTAGCCGGGAAGCCTACCGGGATAAGGTGGAAGCTTACAGCCAAATACTGAAGCAACAGAAACTAAAGACAATGGCAAGTACGGAAGCACGGAAAATTGCTCATACCGGTTTCTTACCTAAAATCGATGTCAATGCGGACGGTACGCTTAACATGAGCGACCTTAGTGCATGGAACGAGCCATTGGGCGAATACCGCAATCATACTTATCAAGGAGTATTTATCGTTTCGCAACCATTGTACACAGGAGGAGCACTCAACGCCCAGCACAAGATTGCCAAAGCGGATGAAAAGCTGAATCAGCTGAACGAGGAGCTTACCATCGACCAGATTCATTACCAAAGTGATGCGATTTACTGGAATGCTTCTGCCTCACAAGCTATGTTGCAAGCAGCGGATAAGTATCAAAGCATCGTGAAACAGCAGTATGACATCATACAGGATCGTTTCAGCGACGGGATGATTAGCCGCACGGATTTATTAATGATTTCCACCCGGTTAAAAGAAGCGGAGCTGCAATATATCAAGGCTCGTCAGAACTATACGCTGGCCCTGCAAAAGCTGAATATCTTAATGGGAGAAGAGCCCAATAGTCCTGTAGACAGTCTTTATACGATTGACAAGGCTTCTGCCCCGGTACAGATACTTTCTTTAGAGAATGTGTTGCAACGCCGTGCGGATTTTGAAAGTACGGAAGTGAACATCATGAAGAGTGAGGCACAGCGCAAAGCGGCTCTTAGTCAGTTCAACCCGCAACTGAATATGTATTTCAGTGGCGGATGGGCTACGGCTACGCCTAATCTCGGATATGATGTATCTTTCAATCCCATCGTCGGCATTAATATCAATATCCCGATTTTCCGGTGGGGAGCCCGGTTCAAAACGAACCGCCAGCAAAAAGCGTACATCGGAATACAGAAACTGCAACAGAGTTATGTGACGGACAATATCAACGAGGAACTTTCTGCCGCACTAACCAAACTGACGGAAACGGAATATCAAGTGAAAACTGCCACCGAGACTATGAATCTGGCCAATGAAAATCTCGACCTGGTTTCGTTCTCTTACAATGAGGGAAAAGCGAATATGGTAGATGTGTTGTCGGCACAACTATCATGGACACAAGCACACACGAATCTGATTAATGCGTATCTGTCGGAAAAGATGGCGGTAGCGGAATACAGAAAAGTGATTAGTGAATAAAAGAAGAATCTGAAATCTGCATTCATAAAGCAGTATATAATAAATAATCCGGAGAATGGGCAATACCCATATCTCCGGATTCTTGTATATAAGGTCAGCTATATTGACTACGCAAGGAAGGAAATTAACACACCCGCAGCTACGGCAGAACCGATTACGCCGGAGATGTTGCTTGCCATGCAGTATTGCAATACGTGATTCTTCGGATCGTACTTCAAAGCTATTTCATTGGCTACGCGGCTTGCCATCGGAACAGCACTCAAACCGGTTGCACCGATAAGCGGATTGATTTTCTTCTTCGAGAAAAGATTCACTAGTTTCACAAAGAAAATACCACCGGTTATAGAAAGTGCAAATGCAAGGAATCCACCGATCACGATACCGATTGTTGTCCAGTTGAGGAATGCTTCGGCAGTCATTGTTGCCCCTACAGACAATCCGAGGAAGATAGTAGCTGCATTCATGATGCTATTGGAAGCAGCATCGAACAAACGGAATGTATTGGTTCCGATCTCTTTCACCAGGTTACCGAACATCAGCATTCCGATCAATGGCACAGCACTTGGCACGAAGAGGGCCACAACGGTAGTTACCACAATCGGGAAGATAATCTTCAATACACGCAGATTCTTGATTTCCGTCTTTGAGGGATACATCTTTTCTTGCTCTTTCATGTTGATACTCAACTCTTTCTTCGTACAGAACAGTTTCACTACCAGCGGAATAATCACCGGAACGAGTGCCATGTATGAGTAAGCTGCAATGGCAATAGGACCCAGCAAATGCGGAGCAAGTTTGATGGTGGTAAAGATAGCCGTCGGCCCATCCGCACCACCGATAATTCCCAGAGAGGCAGCTTCTTTCGGAGTGAATCCCATCAGGATAGCCACCAACAGCACGGTAAAGATACCCAACTGTGCGGCTGCACCGAAAATAGAAAGACGCAGGTTACGCAACATCGGTCCGAAGTCCGTCAACGCACCGACACCCATGAAGATGATCGGAGGCAGGAAACCTGTCTTAATCAGCATATAGTAAATAAAGTTCATGATGCCGAGTTCGTGGGCAATGTCATGCAGAGGCATTTCCCAGATGTTCTTCATCACTCCGTTCACCATAATCATACCATTCTCATCAGCCTGAATCACACCCATATCTCCTCCGGGGAAGTTGGCAAGCAACACACCGAAAGCGATAGGCACAAGCAACAACGGTTCATACTGTTTCTTAATTCCGAGATAGAGCAGGATGAACGCGATGGCATACATTATCAGGAACTGCGGTTCGGCAATGATATTGCTGAACGCAGTCATGTCATATAAGTTCTCAAATATTTCGTTCATTATCCTATCCTCATTAATACATCATCTTCTGAAACAGCATCTCCCGGGTTGGCACAGATAGCAGTCACTGTGCCGCCAAATTCAGCGCGAATCGCATTGTAGGTTTTCATCGCTTCTACATAGCAGATTACGTCTCCTTCTTTCACCGTGTCGCCTACTTGCAAAGCAGTTTCTTGTGCATTTTTCACCAAGAAGAACTTGCCTTCCAACGGAGAAACCACCTCTTTGCCTTCGCCTGCCGGAGCAGCGGCAGCACTCGCAGGAGTAGCAGGAAGCTCGGTATCACCATAAGCTACAGTGACACGATAAGCCTGTCCGTCTACCTGTACGGTCAGTGTCTTCGGTTTGACATCTTCTTCCGGTGATTTATCTTTTTCGGCACGGCGTTTTGCCACGTCTTCGAGGAAGTCTTCTTTAGCTTTGCCACTCTTGTAGGCTTCGTATTGAGCCGGGTGCATCGCATATTCGAAGAGTTCTTCGTCGTCCTGTCCGGCTTCCCATTTGTTCTCTTTCATCAGTTTGCGATATTTATCAAGAGCATCCGGATAGTTGTTCTGTGGATCGCCTTCGAAGAACTTGCGGCCTTCACGTTCCGCCTTTTCAATGATTTCCGGAGCAAGTTTGCCCGGCAAACGTCCGGCTTTACCCAGAATCATGTCCCAAATGTCATCGGCAATCATTCCCCAACGGTCTTTCCCTTTTTCCATCGCCATCACGTTCATCATGGCAAGGTTCTTCACATATTGACTGAACGGAGTCACCAATGGAGGATAACCGACACGAGGCCATACGTAAGCCACTTCGTCAAACAGCTTGATGAGAAGCTGATCTTGTGTCATAAACGGCAGATTGTGTTTTGCCTTATATTTATTGATAGATTCCAGATTGGATTCGAGGTCGGCCATCAGACTACCCATCATACCGCCGGGAAGTCCGGGAGCAATCAGCAAGGAGTTCATCAGGCGGTTTTTCGGGCTGATATACAGGCCGAGAAAGTCGTCCATAAATTCCTGAATCATGCCACGCACTTTCATGTAGGCTTCCATATTAATTTCAGGCACTTGATATCCGGCATCTTTCAGCATGGCTTGTACACTAAGTAAATCAGCATGACCAGTTCCCCATGAGAGTGGTTCCATACCCACATCGATGTAGTCGCAACCTGCTTCGCATACTTCGAGGATGCTTGCCATATTGAATCCGGGACCTGCATGGCTATGATACTGAACAGGGATTTCAGGATGTGCTGCCTTGATATTGGCTACAATCTTACCTAATGATACGGGACGGCCGATACCTGCCATATCTTTGATACAGATTTCGTCTGCACCCAGTTTGATGAGTTCCAGTGCCATATTGGTATAGTACTCTACCGTATGAATAGGCGAATGAGTGATACAAAGCGAGCATTGTGAAATCATGCCTGCTTCCTTTGCGTATGTGATGGAAGGAGCGATATTACGCACATCGTTCAATCCGCAGAACGTACGGGTAATGTCTGTTCCTTGTGCTTTCTTTACTTTGTAGAATAATTTGCGGACGTCTGCCGGAACGGGGCTCATACGGAGTCCGTTCAGTGCGCGGTCGAGCATATGGGTTTGAATACCGGCTTCATGGAACGGTTTTGTCCATTCGCGCACGGCTGTATTCGGGTTTTCACCAAATAATAAATTTACCTGTTCAAAACCTCCGCCGTTTGTTTCTACACGGGCGAAACAACCCATTTCAATGATGGCCGGAGCTACCTTTACGAGTTGGTCTACACGAGGTACGTATTTTCCGGCTGATTGCCACATATCTCGGAAAACCAAGCTAAACTTTACTTCTCTTTTCATGTCTTTCAGTGATATTCTTTATAGATTTATAATTTTTCTACTTTAGTGATTTTTCCTTTACCCTGTGTCACTACATTCACAGCAGCAGTAATGGCTGCTAAAATATTTCCCGGAACAGGTGTAGGACCTCGCGGTGCTTCCCGCTTCACAGGAACCACTTCTTCGGGGGCGTACTTGTTGACCAATGTAATCAACAACTTACCTAAATAAATCACAATCAGCAGAATAACAAACACGGTAGCCATTCCGACCACCATCAGCAGGATCGCTGTTTCGATATTTTCCATATAATAAACTATTAGTAATTTAAGTTGTTCGTCTAAAAAGCGTTCGAAAATACCAAATTTTTATTATAAAATAAATTAAGAAAGGAATATAATGTATAAAACTGTCATTTCTCTGATTGATAATCAGGGTATTTATGAGCAGAAACTTATTACAAAAAATGTGAGAGAAAGCCCCTCAACTTTCTCTCACACTCTGATAAAACAATTATTAAATAAAAATACTCAATGATAAACCGGTTTAGCCCTCATCTGGTTTCATACCCTCTTCTTAACCTATTAAATTACCAGATAAAACCGGTCTTGTTAAACCTCTCATGCACCATCACGGCTTTCATTCTTTTAATTAGCGTAGCAGTCTAGTTGAAAAACCCTTTTAAGCCAACTTGTTTGATCGGGAAAAACAAGCCTTCTAAAGCTCATATAACCCTGGTGAGGGAACCATTTCTGACCTACGTCTCCGGCAGGAATTTTTCATCTGCCCACTGTCTATTGTTTGCTTTGAGCCCTAGTTTGTATTCTTTTCGAAATATTGTTTGTTTTGAGCTCCGGCCTTTATTCCTAATAAGGAAGATGGCCGGATAATTCCTTCTACAACATTTAATCTTCTAATTAATTCTACCGTTTTTTTCAAACATCATTAAATAGCTCTTATATTAGAAAGAGAAGCATCCGTTTGTTTTTTACCAAGAAAAAATGAAGAAAATTTGAAGAAAAACAAGAAAGCCTCTCCTGACTATCCAGAAGAGGCTTTTTTTATTGCAAAATAATTTCTTTCCCTCGAATTTGATAACTGACTCCACACGAGCCGAAGACTTTTTCCAGTGTGGCGTTCAGGTCTTTCGTCAAAACCGTCCCGTTGTAGGTCAATCCCTCGCACTTCTCGTGCCCGACGACTGTTACCTTAAATATGTGTTCAATATCTGCCACTACATTTATCAGCGGATCGTCTTCATACCCCAACACCTCGGGGAACTCCGATTCTTCTGCCTTTTTCTCTACCGGCACAATCTTGTTCTCATCGCAATGCACGCTTTCTCCGGCAAGCAATGTACGCTTACCTACAGCAGTCTCGACTTTCACGCTTCCTTCCTCACAGTTGACGGTCATCTTCTTTCCCTGCTGATCGATGAGGAATTTCGTTCCCAGTACGGTCACGTCGCCGGCTTCTGTACGGACGGTGAATGTCTTGCCTTTGGTTACATTAAAAGAGGCTTTACCCAACAGTTGCAATTTGCGCTCCCAAAGCCATGTGATATGATTGTAAGTCAGGCGGGAATTTTCCATCACCTGCACAGTGCTGCCATCTGGAAATTCATAGTTCATAGCCGTATTATCAGTCACCACCTTTTCTTCTGCCAGGAAGTAACCGCCTATCCCCAAAAGAAGGACAACTGCCGCTGCCGCTCCCCATGAAAAAGAGAAACTTCTTCCCGTACCTTGCTTTCTTCTCCGGCTTAAGGCGATCTTATGGCTCTCCTCACGTTGCAACTTCAGCTTATCACCTATTTCTTTTTTACGAGAAAAGATTTCGCCAACCAGAGGAAGTTTTCCTTCTTCTAAGTATTTATCTAAAGATTCTGTCCACTTTTCCATATCTCACACCTCAATTAAAAATCCACAAATTAGCTGCTACCAACAACAAGAAAGATTTGCTCATACGCTCCCGCAAACTGGAGATAGCCATATGAGTAGTATTGTAAACCGTACGTGAAGTGAGTCCCATCACCTGGGCTATTTCTTCCGGACTCATCTTCTTATAGTACTTAAGATACAATACCTCCCGCTGTTGCTTTGTCAAATTGTTCAGCTCTTTCTGCAAAACTTCTAGCTGTTCTTTTTCTAACTCTGAACGGATAATAGCAGTTTCAATATCAATCTCCAGATCAAACTGATATTCATTTGTGCCTACTTCATCCAGTGATTTTAATGAGCCACTATTCTCCTTTTTCAGTTCGTTCACTATCATGTGTCTCAACGAAACACATAAGTAAGCGGGTATGGATTGAGGAGCCGCGCAAGTTTCTCTTTTCTCAAAGATGTAAACAAACAACGACTGTATCGCCTCGGTTACCAGAGTCTCATCACCGGCTATCTTCATGCCATATCCATACAGTAAATCTGCATATTGCTCATAAAGCTGCCGGAATGCCTCTTCATCCCCTTGCTGAATTTTATCCCAGGATAGTGTCTTCATTTCTATTCACTCATTTATATGAGATATGTTTTTCCTTTTTTTACCTGATTTTTTAGTTAAAATCAACGGAATATGTTTTAAAACTCACTTGTAAAGTGGAATTTGATGTGTTTAAAGTCCATCTGAGCCATCTGAAGTACATAACCGGAGTCTGCCAGGAACACATCGCGCCCTTCTCTATCCTTTGCCATATACTGGTATTTACGTTTCTTGAAGGCTTCCAGTTCTGCGGGATCATCGCTTTCTACCCAACAGGCTTTATAAAGACTTACCGGTTCCCAGCGACAGGACGCATTGTATTCATTCAACAAACGGTACTGAATGACCTCAAACTGCAACTGTCCCACCGTACCGATAATCTTACGGCCATTGAACTGATTGACAAACAACTGTGCCACACCTTCATCCATCAACTGATCGATACCTTTCGCCAACTGTTTCTGCTTCATCGGATCGGCATTTTCAATATACTTGAACATCTCCGGCGAGAAGCTCGGCAATCCGCGGAAATGAAGCATTTCACCTTCTGTCAGCGTATCGCCAATCTTAAAGGTACCATTATCCGGCAGACCGATAATATCTCCTGCATAGGCTTCGTCAATCGTTGTTTTACGCTGTGCCATAAATTGGGTGGGCGATGAAAAACGCATGGTCTTTCCATGACGAACGTGCACATAGGGAGCATTGCGGACAAACTTGCCGGAGCAAATCTTACAGAATGCCACACAAGAACGGTGATTGGGATCAATATTGGCTGTGATCTTAAAGATGAATCCGGTGAATTTCGGTTCGTCGGGATTCACTTCACGCTCTTCTGCCTGTACGGGACGAGGACTGGGAGCTATCTCCACGAAACAGTTCAGCAGCTCTTGCACACCGAAGTTGTTCAACGCTGATCCGAAGAATACAGGTGCACAGTCTCCTGCGAGATAGGATTCCGAATCAAATTCGGGATAAACACCTTCGATCAGTTCCAGATCACCACGCAGCTTGTCTGCCAATGGCTTGCCAATCTGCTGATCCAGTTCTTCCGTATGAATATCGACTGCCACTTTTTCCGTTACCATCTGTTTGGATGGCTGGTACAAGTCCAGTTTCTGTTCGTAGATGTTGTATACTCCTTTGAAACGTGCTCCCTGCTCTATCGGCCAGGACAAGGGACGAACCTGAATCATCAGTTCTTCTTCGAGTTCATCGAGCAAGTCGAACGGATCTTTTCCTTCACGGTCCATTTTGTTGACGAAGATTATTACCGGAGTCTTTCTCATGCGGCATACCTCCATCAGTTTACGCGTCTGCGTTTCCACACCTTTCGCACCGTCTACAACGATGATAACGCTGTCCACAGCAGTCAGTGTACGGTACGTGTCTTCGGCAAAGTCCTGGTGACCCGGAGTATCGAGAATGTTGATTTTATAATCCCGATAGTCGAACTCCATCACGGAAGTCGTTACCGAAATACCACGTTGTTTCTCGATTTCCATCCAGTCGGACGTAGCCGTCTTTTTTATCTTATTACTCTTTACAGCACCTGCTACCTGTATCTGACCACCGAAAAGCAATAGCTTTTCCGTCAATGATGTCTTACCGGCATCCGGATGCGCAATAATGGCGAACGTTCGCCGTCTCAAAATTTCTGTATTATCTGCCATAGTTATTAAATTGAGAATTGAAAATTGGAAATTAAAAAATGATACTCAAAGTGGTTTCTTTTTTATTTCTCAACTCTCAATTTTTAATTTCCAATTTCTCCAGGCATCGTTGGAGACTTTCCTCCCAATGGGGGATTTCGATGCCAAATGTTGTTTTTATTTTTGTTTTATCAAGTACGGAGTATGCCGGACGGTTGGCCTTTGCAGGATATTCGGCTGTATGCAGAGGTTTCACTTTGCAGGAGGTTATTCCTGCCAAGCGATGAATAGCCACTGTGAAATCATACCAGGAACAAACGCCTTCATTGCTGAAATGGTAGATGCCGCGGACTATACCTTTATTTATAATGGTATAGATGGCACGTGCCAGGTCATTAGCATAAGTCGGGGTTCCGATCTGGTCGAAAACAACTCCCAGACTGTCACGCTCTTTTCCAAGACGGATCATTGTCTTCACAAAATTATTGCCGAAAGTGGAATAAAGCCATGCAGTACGGATTACGACTGCCTTCTCGCAATAATTCATCACGTCATATTCTCCTTCCAGTTTGGTGGTGCCGTATACGGAGTCCGGACAAGGGTCGCAATCCTCCGTATACGGAGTGTGTGCAGTACCGTCAAAGACATAATCGGTAGATACCTGTATCATGGCGGCTCCGTTGAATTGTGCCGCACTTGCCAATTGTTTCGGTGCTTCGCAATTCAATTGATAGGCTAGTTCCGAATTATCTTCCGCTTTATCTACGGCCGTATATGCGGCACAGTTCACGACAAGCTCAATCCGCTTCTCTGCGATATAAGCCCAAACGGCTTGCTTGTCACAGATGTTAAGCTCCTCTACATCCGTGAAATAATACGTATGTTGCGGGTTCTCTTTTGCAAGCACCTGCATCTCATTGCCAAGCTGACCGTTGGCACCCGTTACCAAAATTCTCATTTATTCATCCAGTTTTAATTCACCTTTACGGTCTTTATCATAATAGTTTGCCAACATAGAAAGGAAACTAGTGATAGCTTCCACTGCCTTAGCAGTACCTTCACTGATAGGCTTTTTTTGAAGACGAAGCAGGAGCACTCCATACAACGCCTCAAAACAGGTCTCCAATTCGGGCTCGTCTTTCTTGCCGTTTTTATTCCGTAATTCTACTATAAACGGCAATGCCTTGAAATAGGCGGCACTGTAAAAAGGAAATTTAGGAGAAGAAGCCAATGCGTTATGCAATTCTGTCAGATTGATAATCACATTCTTATTAATCTGCAAATGGCCTTTTTCCCGTACTCCTTCCTCACTCATCATCGTAATCAGGTTGGTATACCATTCTCTCATGGCAGGCTGCTGATCTGCCGGATAACGGGCAATTATATTTACCTCCATCTCTTCCGGTTCACAATGATTGGCGCGGATCAAGTCTTCCTCTTGCCACATATATATAAGGTACTCGGCAATATTCTTCTCTTTCAGTTGTTGTGCTATCTGATTCATAAGTTATCTCTTAATAAAGTGATTCTCCCAACAAAGTAAAAATCAGTCCGGCAAGGGATACCAGCATTACAATACTTCCTACAACACGATTCAGTATCCAGATACCACGCAAGTTGAATTTAGTGCGCACTTTGTTCACAAAGTAAGTAATCCCCAACCACCAGGTCAATGCCCCTATAGCAATAGCAACATATCCTGTAATCTCTTCGAACACCAGAACCCCCGGCTGCACAAAGGCAAAACGGGCGAAAAGTCCGATAAACAGAAAGATTATCAAGGGATTGGAGAGAGTGACGAAAAATGCGGTAATAAAGTTATGGAAATAAGAACCTTTGCTGGAGGAAGCCGGACGAATGGACTGCACCGGGTTGCTACGAAAGGTATATATACCAAAAAGGAGTAGCATGATGCTCCCCAATAATTGCAGATAGAAAATATTCTTATTAATATAATCGAACACAAAGCTCATCCCGTAGCCGGTGAGCAAAGCGTATGCTATATCGCTCAAAGAGGCTCCCAGACCTGTTACAAATCCATACCAACGCCCCTTATTCAAAGTCCTCTGGATGCATAATACGCCCACCGGACCGAGGGGTGCGGACACAACAACGCCAATAATAAAGCCTTTCACTAATATATCGAATATTGTCTCTATCTGAATCATGTCGCAAATATCGCACTTTTTTGTGATATGGGGATAGTATATTAACGTTTTTTCCACACAAGAATCACTATATATAGCGATAATAAGTAAAACGTACATCGAAAATAAACATATTAAATAAGGTATAGGAATTTATTCTCTATTTTTTTCCTACCACCAACGAAATTGATTATCTTTGCGCCACAGAAAAAGAGAAGAGTTTCTCCTGCAGGAACTTCAATCGTAAAATCGTAAATCGTAAAATCGTAAATATACAACATGATTCTTTTTTTCAGAACCCCTTCCAAGAGCGTGATTGCCGTAGAGAGCAACCATCAGCTCACCCCTGACGAAAGTAATAAACTCTGCTGGCTTTTTGGCGAAGCCGTGATGGAAAGTGAAGAAAACCTGAAAGGCTGTTTCGTTGGCCCACGCCGCGAAATGATCACTCCCTGGAGTACAAACGCAGTAGAAATCACCCAAAACATGGGGCTCGAAGGCATAAGCCGCATCGAGGAGTACTTCCCTGTTAAGGACGAAAATGCCGATTACGACCCGATGCTCCAACGCATGTACAAAGGACTCGACCAAAACGTATTCACGACAAACCGTCAGCCGGAACCGATCATCTACATTGAAGATCTCGAAGTGTACAACGAAAAAGAAGGTTTGGCTCTTTCCAAAGAAGAAATGGACTACCTGAAGAAAGTAGAAAAGGACCTCGGACGGAAGCTGACCGACTCTGAAGTATTCGGTTTCGCACAAATCAACTCCGAACACTGCCGCCACAAAATTTTCGGCGGAACGTTTATCATCGACGGCGTAGAGCAGGAATCTTCCCTGTTCCAGATGATTAAAAAGAC
Source organism: Bacteroides sp. 90-K9/2 (assembly GCF_047310725.1). NCBI lineage: Bacteria > Pseudomonadati > Bacteroidota > Bacteroidia > Bacteroidales > Bacteroidaceae > Bacteroides > Bacteroides sp. 90-K9/2. The sequence goes on along the minus strand of NZ_JBCGVL010000011.1, from coordinate 149,884 downwards.
TACACAGGAAAATCCGAATAAAATAATCTCTGCTTATAAAGATAACGTAGCCTTCGCTGAAGGTCCGGTTGTGGAACAGTTTGCTCCGGCAGATCATTCAAAACCTGATTTCTTCCAAGTAAAGGACATCAAGAGTGTTATCTCACTGAAAGCGGAAACTCATAACTTCCCTACTACTGTTGAGCCATTCAATGGTGCTTCTACCGGTACCGGCGGCGAAATCCGCGACCGTATGGGTGGTGGTAAAGGTTCATGGCCGATTGCAGGTACGGCTGTCTACATGACTTCTTATCCACGCACAGAAGAAGGACGCGAATGGGAAGAGATTCTTCCGGTACGCAAATGGCTATACCAGACTCCGGAACAGATTCTAATCAAAGCATCCAATGGTGCTTCCGACTTCGGTAACAAGTTCGGCCAACCGCTGATCTGCGGTTCGGTACTGACTTTCGAACATACAGAAAACAAAGAAGTTTATGGTTACGACAAAGTAATCATGCTTGCCGGTGGTGTTGGTTACGGTACACAACGTGACTGCCTGAAAGGCACACCGGAAGCTGGAAACAAAGTAGTGGTTATCGGTGGTGACAACTACCGTATCGGACTGGGTGGCGGTTCCGTATCTTCTGTTGATACCGGTCGTTACAGCAGTGGCATCGAGTTGAATGCCGTGCAACGTGCCAACGCAGAAATGCAAAAACGTGCCAATAACGTAGTACGCGCTCTTTGTGAAGAAGAGGTGAATCCGGTGGTTTCTATCCATGACCACGGATCTGCCGGACACGTAAACTGTCTGTCCGAACTCGTGGAAGAATGTGGTGGTTTGATCGATATGAGCAAGTTGCCTATCGGCGACAAGACTTTGTCTGCCAAAGAAATCATCGCTAACGAAAGTCAGGAACGTATGGGTCTGCTGATTAAAGAAGAGGCTATTGAACATGTACGTAAGATTGCCGAACGCGAACGCGCTCCAATGTACGTAGTCGGTGAAACAACCGGCGATCATCGTTTCGCTTTCCAACAGGCTGACGGTGTACGTCCGTTCGACCTTGCCGTAGAACAGATGTTCGGTTCTTCTCCCAAAACCTATATGGTAGACAAGACCGTAGAACGTCATTATGAAATGCCGAAATACGAATTGTCTAAACTACATGAATATCTGACGAATGTATTGCAGCTTGAAGCTGTAGCCTGCAAAGACTGGTTGACAAACAAGGTAGACCGTTCGGTTACAGGCAAAGTGGCTCGTCAGCAATGTCAGGGTGAACTTCAGTTGCCGTTGAGCGACTGCGGTGTCGTAGCACTCGACTACCGTGGCGAGAAAGGTATCGCTACCTCTATCGGACATGCTCCGCAAGCAGCATTGGCTGATCCGGCTGCCGGCTCTATTCTTTCTGTATCCGAAGCGCTGACCAATCTTGTTTGGGCTCCAATGGCGGAAGGTATGGATAGCATTTCACTGTCTGCCAACTGGATGTGGCCTTGCCGCTCTCAAGAAGGTGAAGATGCCCGTCTTTACACAGCTGTAAAAGCTTTAAGCGATTTCTGTTGCGCGCTGCAGATCAATGTTCCTACCGGAAAAGACTCTCTGTCTATGACACAGAAGTATCCGAACGGCGAGAAAGTGATTTCTCCGGGAACTGTGATTGTTTCTGCCGGTGGTGAAGTTTCCGACGTGAAGAAAGTGGTATCTCCGGTATTGGTTAACAATGAAAAGACTACGCTTTATCATATTGACTTCAGCTTCGATGAACTGAAACTGGGTGGTTCGGCTTTTGCACAATCTCTGGGTAAAGTTGGTGACGAAGTACCTTGCGTACAAGATGCCGAATATTTCCGTGATGCTTTCCTTGCCGTACAGGAACTTGTCAACAAAGGATTGATTCTTGCAGGACACGATATCTCTGCCGGTGGTTTGATCACTACATTGCTCGAAATGTGCTTCTCTAATGTAGAAGGCGGTATGGAAATCAGCCTCGACAAGATGAAAGAACAGGATATCGTTAAGATTCTGTTTGCTGAAAATCCGGGTATCGTTATCCAGATCAGCGACAAGCATAAGGATGAAGTGAAGAAGATTCTGGAAGATGCCGGCGTAGGCTATATGAAGTTGGGTAAACCGACTGATGAACGTCACATCCTGGTATCTAAAGACGGAGCTACTTACCAATTCGGTATCGACTATATGCGTGATGTGTGGTATTCTTCTTCTTACCTGCTCGACCGCAAACAATCTATGAACGGTTGTGCTAAAGCACGTTTCGAGAACTACAAGATGCAGCCCGTTGAATTCGCTTTCATGCCGGAATTCAAAGGCAAGCTTTCTCAATATGGTATCACTCCGGACCGTCGCACTCCAAGCGGTATCCGTGCAGCTATCATCCGTGAGAAAGGTACGAATGGCGAACGCGAAATGGCTTACTCACTCTACCTGGCAGGTTTCGACGTGAAAGACGTGACGATGACCGACCTCATCAGCGGACGCGAAACATTGGAAGATGTAAACATGATCGTCTATTGTGGCGGTTTCTCTAACTCCGACGTATTGGGTTCTGCTAAAGGATGGGCAGGCGCATTCCTGTTCAACCCGAAAGCTAAAGAAGCATTGGATAAATTTTATGCACGCGAAGATACATTGTCATTGGGTGTCTGCAACGGTTGCCAGCTGATGATGGAACTCAATCTTATCAACCCGGAACTGAAGAAGAAAGGAAAAATGCTACATAACAATTCACACAAATTCGAATCACGCTTCCTTGGTCTTACTATCCCGACTAACCGCAGTGTGATGTTCGGCTCTTTAAGTGGAAGCAAACTGGGTATCTGGGTAGCTCACGGAGAAGGAAAATTCTCTTTGCCATATGACGAAGATAAATATAATGTAGTAGCGAAGTATAGCTATGATGAATATCCGGGCAATCCGAACGGTTCCGATTATTCTATCGCAGCACTGGCCAGCGCAGACGGACGCCACTTGGCTATCATGCCTCACTTGGAACGTTCCATCTTCCCATGGCAGAACGGTTGCTATCCGGCCGACCGCAAGAACAGCGATCAGGTTACTCCATGGATAGAAGCGTTTGTCAATGCCCGCAAGTGGGTGGAAGCGAAAATGAAATAAATCATTTCCATATTTTACAGAGGCTGGTACTTTAAATAGTGCCAGCCTCTTATTTTACGGAACTTTCCATTCTACCGGAAGACTTCTGATAGATACCAAAATACCGAAAACAAACAGTATATACAAATAGTTATAAAATAGTCTATTTTCTTCATTTTTGGAGCGCTGTTATCTTTCATCAAAATTTTGTAATATCAAAAAATCTTCTTAATTTTGTCAAACTTTCCCCCTCATAAAAGATTCAATAACCCTTAAAAGTCCTATTTGTATGAAAAAATGGCTTTTTCTAATCTTATTGTTTCCTCTAATTTGTGTCGCGCAGACGTATCGATATCTCGGAGTGGAGGATGGGTTAAGTAACCGGCGGGTTTACTGCATTCAAAAAGATAAAACCGGATACATGTGGTTCCTCACGCACGAAGGTATTGATCGATACAATGGAAAAGAGTTTAAACGATATAAGTTAATGGATGGTGACGCAGAAGTGAACTCTCTGTTAAATCTAAACTGGCTTTATATTGATCAGGAAGGAGTCTTATGGGAAATCGGGAAAAAAGGAAAAGTATTCCGGTATGACCAGATTCACGACTGCTTCAGTCTTGTATATAAATTACCGATGGAAAGTTTCAGCGAACAGCCGGACCCGGTCACTTATGCCTGGCTCGACCAGAACAAACACATCTGGCTATGCAATAAAGATACTATCTTTCTCTATAATACGGACACCAAACAAGTCACCCATATAAAGAATGATATAAGTGAAGAAATCACTGATATTGAACAAATAGACGAATCGCATTTCTTCATCGGTACGGAAATGGGGATTCATTATGCCCAATTAGAAAACAACGCATTGAAACTTATCAATTGCGATAAGTTGGAGAGCGTGAAAGCCCAAGTAAGCGATTTACACTTCGACAAAAAGATTCGGAAACTATTCATCGGCACTTTCTTGCGGGGAATTATGGTTTATGATATGAATACCAAATCCGTCATACGACCGGATTATAACCTGAAAGATATCAGTATCACACGGTTCAAGCCGCTAAATGACAAAGAGTTATTAATAGCTACCGATGGCGGAGGAGTACACAAAATAAATATGGATACTTATCAAATAGTACCCGAAATTGTGGCTGATTATAACAGTAATTGTGGCATGAACGGTAACAGTATCAATGACATTTTTGTGGATGATGAAGAACGGATATGGCTGGCTAATTATCCCATCGGAATCACGATACAAAACAACCGTTATACGAGCTACAAATGGATTAAGCACTCCATCGGTAACAAACAGTCTTTAATCAACGATCAAGTAAATGCCATTATTGAAGACAGAGAGGGAGATTTATGGTTTGCAACGAACAATGGCATCAGTTTTTTTAATTCAAAGACCGGACAATGGCGATCGGTGCTTAGTGCTTTTGAAGAGTCGCAAGGTAATAAAAGCCATATCTTTCTTACTATATGCGAAGTGGCTCCCGGAATTATCTGGGCAGGCGGGTACTCTTCCGGTGCTTACCAGATAGATAAGAAAACGTTCAGTGTCAGCTATTTCATGCCGCCTTTGTACACTCATACAAACAAGCGACCGGATAAATATATACGTGATATTCGTACAGATATGCAGGGTTATATCTGGTCGGGAGGATTCTACAACCTCAAGCGTATTAATCTGAAGACGCAGGAAGTACGGTTTTATGATGGATTAAATTCCATTACCGCCATCGTTGAGAAAGATGAAAAAAGTATGTGGATCGGTAGTGCCACCGGCCTATGTCTTTTAGATAAAGAATCCGGAAAATTCGAGCGCATAAAACTTCCGGTAGAGTCGAGCTATATCTATTCCCTGTACCAAGCAAAAAACGGTTCATTGTATATAGGTACCAGCGGGTCGGGACTATTGATTTACGATATTAATAAAAAACTGTTCACTCATTACCACACGGAAAACTGTGCTTTGATATCCAATAATATCTATACCATATTATCGGATGCGGACAAAGATATAATCATGAGTACAGAAAGCGGATTGACAAGTTTTTATCCCAATGAGAAAAAATTCTATAACTGGACCAAAGATATGGGATTGATGACCACCCATTTCAATGCGCTATCAGGTACGTTACGGAAAAACAATAAATTCATTTTAGGCAGTTCTGACGGAGCAGTGGAATTTGACAAGGATATGAAATTGCCCAGAAGTTATTCTTCTAAAATGATTTTCAGCGATTTCAAGCTTTTTTATCAAACAATCTATCCGGGTGATGAGGATTCTCCGTTGAAAGCAAGCATCAATGATACAAAGGTACTAAAGTTAAAATACAATCAAAACATATTCTCTTTGCAGGTTTCTTCCATCAACTATGACTATCCTTCCAATATTCTTTACTCTTGGAGGCTAGAAGGTTTCTATGATAAATGGAGCAAACCCGGAACAGAGAACACGATTCGTTACACCAATCTTGCCCCGGGCAAATATACGCTAAGGGTACGTGCCATCTCCAATGAAGACAAACGCATCATGCTTGAAGAAAGAAGTATGGATATTATCATAGCCCAACCTTTCTGGCTGACATTCTGGGCCATGCTGGTTTATACAGCTATCCTTTGTCTCATTGCCATCGTCCTATTGCGTATACTGATTTTGAGGAAGCAACGCAAAGTCTCCGATGAGAAAATACATTTCTTTATCAATACAGCGCATGATATCCGTACCCCATTGACCCTTATCAAAGCACCTTTGGAAGAGCTACGCGAGAAAGAGGAGTTGAGCAAAGAAGGGATTTCGAACATGAATACGGCATTACGAAACGTAAATGCCCTGCTACGCCTGACGACCAATCTTATCAACTTTGAGAGAGCGGACGTATATTCTTCCGAGCTATATATTTCAGAGCATGAACTAAACACGTTTATGAATGAAATATTCAATGCATTTCAGCAGTACGCCAACATCAAACATATCAACTTCACTTATGAAAGTAATTTCAGGTATATGAATGTATGGTTTGATAAAGAGAAAATGGAGTCTATTTTTAAGAACATCATTTCGAATGCATTGAAATATACTCCCGAAAATGGAAATGTACAGGTTTTCGTTTCTGAAACAACAGATTCATGGAGTGTGGAAGTCAGAGACACAGGAATCGGAATTCCGGCTAACGAACAAAAGAAGCTGTTCAAGCTCCATTTCCGCGGCAGCAATGCCATTAACTCCAAAGTAACAGGAAGTGGTATCGGTCTGATGCTTGTATGGAAGTTAGTCCGTTTGCACAAAGGAAAGATTAATCTGTCAAGTATCGAAAACCAGGGATCAGTTATCAAAATAACGTTCCCCAAAGACAGCAAGCGTTTCCGGAAAGCACATCTGGCAACTCCGAGCAAACAGCGTATAGAAATCGAAAACGTTCCGTCTTCATCGCCTGAAATCTACGAAAACGCACAGAAGAAAGAGAACATAAATCATCGTCGTATCTTAATTGTGGAAGATAATGATGAGTTGCGCAACTATCTGTCGCAAACGTTATCCGAAGAATATGTCGTACAGGTTTGTTCCAATGGAAAAGAAGCACTGACGATTATTCCCGAGTACAAGCCGGAGCTGGTTATTTCAGACATTATGATGCCGGAAATGCGGGGTGATGAATTATGCCAGGCTATCAAGAACAATATCGAGACTTCCCACATCCCCGTTATCCTGCTGACTGCTTTGAATAATGAAAAAGATATTCTCTCGGGACTTCAAATTGGTGCGGATGAATACGTTGTGAAGCCATTCAACATTGGTATACTGAAAGCAAATGTGGCCAATCTATTGGCTAATCGTGCACTCTTGCGCAGCAAATACGCAAATCTGGATCTGAATGATGAGGAAAATGACGAAGACTGCATCAACTGTTCACAGGATATTGACTGGAAGTTTATTGCAAACGTTAAAAAGAATGTGGAAGACAACATCGACAATCCGGCTCTCACAGTAGATGTGTTATGCAGCCTGATGGGAATGAGTCGCACAAGCTTCTACAACAAATTAAGGGCGCTAACCGATCAGGCACCGGGAGATTATATCCGATTGATTCGTCTGAAACGTGCCGTACAATTACTAAAAGAAGACACACATAGCATAACAGAAATTGCAGAAATGACGGGATTCAGTGATGCCAAGTACTTCCGCGAAGTATTTAAGAAGCATTTTAATGTAAGTCCCAGCCAGTATGGCAAAGAGAAAAAAACAGCTAGTAAGGAAGGAGGAGAAAAGAAAGAATGAACATTTATCTCGAAGCATTTGGAATCTTTTTTAAAATAGGCGCCTTTACCATTGGAGGAGGGTATGCAATGGTGCCACTGATTGAAAATGAAATTGTCACCAAGCGAAAATGGATTGCGCAGGAAGATTTTATAGACCTGTTGGCTATCTCCCAATCCGCTCCGGGAATTCTGGCAGTCAATATTTCTATCTTCATAGGATATAAGCTGCGTGGCATCCGGGGAAGTATTATCACAGCATTGGGTACTATTTTGCCGTCTTTCATTATTATATTAGCTATCGCCCTGTTCTTTCATAGTTTCCAAGACAATCCGATAGTGGAACGTATTTTTAAAGGAATCCGCCCGGCAGTGGTGGCACTCATCGCGGCACCGACATTTACCATGGGACGATCCGCTAAAATCAACCGCTACAATCTGTGGATTCCTGTTGTCTCGGCATTATTAATCTGGCTGTTGGGCTTCTCCCCTATCTGGATTATCATTGCTGCCGGTGTAGGAGGGTTCCTGTGGGGAAAACTTAGAAAAGTCAAGAGCTAAGAAAGGAGAGTTGAGAAGGCACGGATTACACGGATTAACGCTGTTATTTTACAGATTCATAATTCCAAAAACCGCGAAATCCGTGTAATCCGTGCCTAAAATTATTATATAATAAATTATTAATCACATGATTTACCTACAGTTATTCTATACATTTTTCAAAATTGGCCTCTTTGGTTTCGGAGGTGGGTACGCCATGCTTTCCATGATTCAAGGTGAAGTGGTTACCCGTTACGGATGGGTGAGTTCACAGGAGTTTACTGATATTGTAGCAATCAGTCAGATGACTCCGGGACCTATCGGCATTAATGCAGCGACCTATGTAGGGTTTACTTCTACCGGAAGTGTTTGGGGTTCCATCATTGCAACTTTTGCAGTGGTCCTCCCCTCTTTTATCTTGATGCTGACCATTAGCAAGTTCTTTTTAAGGTATCAGAAACATCCTGTGGTGGAATCTATCTTCGACGGGCTGCGCCCGGCAGTAGTAGGACTACTCGCTTCCGCTGCGCTAGTATTAATGAATGTGGAGAATTTCGGTTCGCCTACGAAAGATACTTATTCGTTCGTCATCAGTATCATTATATTCCTGATCGCTTTCATCGGAACAAGAAAATACAAAGCCAATCCGATATTAATGATTATCGGCTGCGGCATTGCAGGGCTACTACTTTATTAGTTGATAGGTGATAATTGATAGTTAGCTGCGCTATGCTGCATAGTCACTTTCAATTATCAACTATCAACTATCAAATAATCAAAGTTTCAACTTCTTACTTACAGATTTGGATTCATTATGCAAGCGGTCTAAAGCTGTCACTACATAACGGCATTTCGTTTTTCCTGTTTCATAAGGAAGTTTGTAGAATGGATTACGCGTGATAGCTACAATATGGGAAGGATCGTCCAAATTCACCTTTTCTTTACTGTCAAAACGATAGACTACATATTGAACTGCCTTATCCATCTCTGTATCAGCTTTCGGAGCTGTCCAGAAAAGGATATAACCATCTTCTGTCCATACTTTTTTCATCTTACGTACCTTGCCCGGAGCTTTATCATCCATAAAATCAAAGACTGGAATCAAAGCAGGATATTTATGATATTCACTGATTAAAGCATCACGATATCTACCCTGATTCTCAACAACAGCTGCTGCATACCATTGACAGCTTCCTCCGATTGTTTGGTAAGCACGTTGCAAAGCCATCTTACGGGGAAGCTGATTGATAGAAGGATTCTGCGGATCGGCAAACTGAACAGTCTTTGGCACTGACTGGCCGATAAATAACGGCCGGTTTTCCGAATGAGTAGCCCACCATTTCACCAATGTCTCATAGTCGGCAGCCTTGTGACCAATCTCCCAATAAATTTGCGGAATATTATAATCAATCCATCCTTCACGTGCCCAAAGAAGCACATCGGCATAAAGATCATCATAGTTCTGCAAACCATTGGTGTTACTTCCCAACGGATCGCTTTTCTGATTACGATAAATACCGAACGGACTAATACCGAACTTCACCCATGGCTTGATGCCACGAATCGTTTCATGAAGCTTCTTTATCAACACATTCACATTACTACGACGCCAATCTGCCTTATTGGTGAAACCTCCACCGTAACGGGCGAAACTTGCATCATCCGGAAAATCCAACCCATTAACCGGATAAGGATAGAAATAATCATCCATGTGAATAGCATCTACATCATAACGAGACACAATATCGGTCACAATTTTGCAGATATGTTCACGACTTTCGGGAAGTGCCGGATCGAAATATAGCTGATCGCCATAAGTAACAAACCATTCCGGATGCTGGTGATAAATATGTTCCGGTGCCAACTTGTTCTTTAATGAGGTCTTCACGCGGTAAGGATTGATCCAGGCATGAAATTCCATATTCCGTTTCTGACATTCTTCAATCATAAACTGCATCGGATCCCACATAGGGGAAGGTGTCTGACCTTGCGTTCCTGTCAGGAAACGGCTCCACGGCTCATGCTGGGAAGCGTATAATGCATCTGCTTCAGGGCGTACCTGAAAGATGATTGCGTTAATGCCGGCTTCCTGAAGAGAGTTCAATTGACTAATCAATATTTGTTTCAATCTCTCTGTGGGAATGCCACGAAACTGACCGTTAACAGCTTGTATCCATGCTCCACGGAATTCACGTTTAGGATATTTATTGCCTGACGGCACCTGCGCCCTCACTCCTACCACCAGAAGAAGAGCTAAAAGTAAAAGATAGTTTTTCAGCTTCATAATATTCTTAAATCGTAATAATGTGACGCAAAGATAATACAAACTCCCGATAAATTCGCTAACTTTGCCGACTACCATAAAAAAGGAGTATTTTATGTCAGAAAACAACTATATTTCGATCAAAGGCGCACGCGTCAACAACCTAAAAAACATCGATGTAGATATTCCCCGCAACAAGCTTGTTGTCATCACCGGATTATCGGGTTCGGGAAAATCATCTCTCGCTTTTGATACTCTCTATGCAGAAGGACAACGCCGCTACGTGGAGAGTCTAAGCAGTTATGCGCGTCAGTTCCTGGGGCGAATGAGCAAGCCGGAATGTGACTTTATCAAAGGAATTCCTCCCGCCATTGCTATCGAACAGAAAGTGAACAGCCGTAATCCCCGTTCTACCGTGGGCACCTCGACTGAAATTTACGAATATCTACGCCTGTTATATTCACGGGTAGGGAAAACATATAGTCCCATCAGCGGACAAGAAGTGAAGAAACACTCTACAGAAGACATTGTCAACTGCATGCTCTCATACCCGGAAGGTACAAGATATACGGTACTGACACCTATCCGCCTGCGTGAAGACCGCACCTTGCAACAGCAACTGGAGATAGACCTGAAACAAGGGTTCAACCGTATCGAAGTGAACGGGGAGATGAAGCGTATCGATGAATATACGCCTGTGACAGGTGATGAAGTATATCTACTGGTAGACCGTATGGCTGTTGCCAACAGCAAGGACGCCATCAGTCGACTGACCGATTCTGCCGAAACAGCCATGTATGAAGGTGACGGAACCTGTATGCTGCGTTTTTATCTATCAGACGGAACTACGAAGTTACATACTTTCAGCACTAAATTCGAAGCAGACGGTATCACCTTTGAAGAGCCTAATGACCAGATGTTTTCATTCAACTCTCCTATCGGTGCTTGTCCCGTATGTGAAGGATTCGGTAAAGTGATCGGTATTGATGAGCATTTAGTTGTTCCGGATCGTTCCTTATCCGTATATGAAGGTGCTATCGTGTGCTGGCGAGGTGAAAAGATGGGTGAATGGAAAGAAGAACTGATTCACAATGCGGATAAATTCGACTTCCCTATTTTCACTCCTTATTATGAGTTGACAGATGCGCAACGCCGTTTGCTTTGGGAAGGCAATCAATATTTCCATGGCATCAATGATTTCTTCAAGATGCTGGAAGAGAATCAATATAAGATACAATATCGGGTAATGCTGGCACGTTACCGCGGAAAGACACTTTGCCCGAAATGCCACGGCACTCGCCTGAAACCGGAAGCCGGATATGTTCGAGTAGGTGGAAAAAACATTTCCGAACTGGTGGATTTGCCTATCACAGAGCTGAAGCAATTTTTCGATCATCTGGAATTGGACGAGCACGACAGCAATGTATCCCGACGTATCCTGGTTGAAATAAATAGCCGGATTCGTTTTCTAATTGATGTAGGTTTGGGCTATCTGACTTTGAACCGGCTTAGTAATTCTTTATCGGGTGGAGAAAGTCAGCGTATCAATCTGGCAACTTCACTGGGAAGTAGCCTTGTTGGTAGCCTTTATATTCTCGACGAGCCAAGTATCGGACTGCATAGCCGTGATACGGACCGTCTGCTCCATGTGTTGCGTCAACTACAACAATTAGGCAATACAGTAGTGGTGGTAGAGCACGATGAAGAGATTATCCGTGCCGCAGATTACATTATTGATATAGGTCCTAATGCAGGACGTCTGGGTGGAGAGGTTGTTTACCAAGGCGATATGAAGGATTTGAAGAAGGGAAGCAACAGCTATACGGTACGTTATCTTTTGGGAGAAGACGAAATTCCCGTTCCGGAGCATCGCCGGCCGTGGAATAATTATATAGAATTGAAAGGTGCACGTGAGAATAACCTGAAAGGAGTAAACGTACGCATCCCACTTAATGTAATGACAGTCGTTACCGGTGTTTCCGGTTCCGGAAAGAGTACATTGGTGAGAGACATTTTCTTCCGGGCATTGAAACGCGAATTGGATGAATGCAGTGACCGACCGGGAGAATTCTCTTCAATCGGAGGAAGTTTGCGCGACCTGCGAAATGTAGAATTTGTAGACCAGAATCCTATTGGTAAATCATCACGTTCTAATCCGGTGACCTACATCAAGGCTTACGACGAAATCCGTAAACTATGGTCTGAACAACCACTAGCTAAACAAATGGGGTATACTCCCGGATTCTTCAGCTTCAACAGTGAAGGCGGGCGTTGCGAAGAGTGTAAAGGGGAAGGAACCATTACTGTAGAGATGCAATTTATGGCAGACTTGGTACTGGAGTGTGAATCTTGTCATGGAAAACGGTTCAAGTCTGATACGCTGGAAGTGAAATTCCACGATAAAAGCATCTATGATGTATTGGAAATGACCGTGAATCAAGCCATTGAATTCTTCAATGAACATGGACAAAAGAAAATCGTAAAGAAGCTGCTTCCTTTGCAGGATGTAGGATTGGGATATATTAAATTAGGGCAGTCATCTTCGACTCTTTCCGGTGGTGAGAACCAACGTGTCAAACTGGCATTCTATTTGAGCCAGGAGAAAGCCGACCCCACGATGTTTATCTTTGACGAGCCGACTACAGGACTACACTTCCATGATATTCGCAAACTTCTGGATGCTTTCGACGCACTGATTCGCCGGGGACACAGCATCGTTATCATCGAACATAATATGGATGTCATCAAATGTGCCGATTATGTAATCGATCTCGGACCGGAAGGTGGAGATAAGGGCGGAAACATTGTAGCAGTGGGCACTCCGGAAGAAGTTGCCGCTTGCGGAGCAAGCTATACAGGACAGTTCCTGAAAGAAAAACTGGGATAAGCATTATTATTTCGTTGTATTTCTCCCTACATATACAAGATCTTTGTACTATCTACTTTTGGTAGATATGTACAAAATCTTGCTCTCATTTTTTACCCCAATTGCATCTTTACTTCTTAACACAAACAAGTCTATCAACACTCAGGTAAGCAAGGCTATAAACAATTCTCAGACCGTCCATATCCTGACGTACTGCATCTTCCCCTCACCACTAAAAGCAAAGAATATAAATGTTAAAATAGCAAAAGACATGCAGTCTTTTTAATTTTTGTGTATCATATTTATTATAGAGTGTTGTACAGATAATAAAACATATGAACAAAAAGGAACTTGTAGAATTGTGTAAAAAAGGAGATGAGCGAACTTTAAGCTGGCTTTACCAAACCTATGCCGATAAGATGATAAAAATTTGCTTTCATTATGTCTCTGACAAACAAATAGCACAAGACCTCTTACATGACGGTTTTATTATCATCTACACATCTATAGATTCCTTACATTCTCCTGAAAAATTAGAGCATTGGATGGGGACGATAATGAAAAATATATCTTTAAGATATTTAAAACAGCGCAATTCGATGACTACAATCTCTTTAGAAGAAATAAGTGAGGAAGAAGACCCTGTGGATACATTCCCATCCAATGATTTTCCACCTTACAAAACGATGCTCAGAATGATAGAATCACTCCCGGAGGGATATAGCACAGTTTTCAAATTAGCCATATTAGAAGGATTGTCTCACAAAGAGATTAGTTTATTATTAAACATAGCCCCTCATTCTTCCTCATCGCAATTGTCAAGAGCAAAGGATATGCTACGCAAGCTCATCTCCCAATACCGCATTGTCATAGGATTATTTATATTATCATCTATTATTTCTATACAAATATGGCTATATATATCTAAGAATACTATCATTACAAAACAAAATATAGCAATTACACAGAAAGAGAAAGAACACGAAATTGCAAATATATTATTAAAAGATTCCATAAAAACTGTTTTGAGCCAAGATTATGTGTCTGCTCCTCCCAAGTATGTACATTCCGAACCTATAAGAAATTTATCCACACAAAAGGTTATTTTGCAAGACAGTGCTACAGAAGAGAAAGACAGCATAAACTCTTTTTATCATCAAATAACAGAAAAGCAAGATACCCCAAAGCAGCAAGAACATTATTCCGCTTATACAATCAAACAACTTTCCAACGATAAAAAGAATTGGTCATTAGCTTTATCTTATTCAGGAGGAGAAAAACAAACCAACACTCAACGCTCAAGAATCCCCGGTGATATTTCATCCGGAGATTCCAAAGAGGTAGTAGAAAAATCATATCATCATATTCCCATTACGCTATCACTTTCGGTGCGTAAGAATATAAATGAACATTGGGGCATAGAAACCGGAGTACGGTATACATACTTACGTTCTGATTTCACTATCATCAACGATTCCTATTTAGAAAAAGTACAGAAAATCAGTTATATAGGAATCCCATTCAAAGGTTCTTTCAATATATGGAAACAAAAAAGATTCTCCATATATACTTCCGCAGGAATAACTTTGGATATACCTGTAAGAGCAACATTAGAAGAACTCACATCAGATAATGGGCAAATTATATATCAAAAGATGAGTAATCTATATCCACGTTTACAGTGGTCGGCAGATTTGGGTATAGGAATCCAGTATCATATAACATCTTCTATCGGAATCTATGCAGAACCTAATTTACGCTACTACTTTAATAATGGAAGTACACTAAATACAATTAGGACTACAAAGCCATTCGATGTGACATTACCTATAGGTATTCGCCTATCCTGGTAAAAAAAGAACGATCATCATGCAGTCTTTCAAGGAATAATTTATCATGATTATAGAAAGTTATTCTAATTGTATCAATCATTACACATGAACTATTATTATGCAAGAGCGTCATCAAAACAGAAATATCTATTTCAAAGAACTGTCTATAACAAGTAGGAACTATTTTATCCCATATATCCAGTATTGGCATACAATAGAAGCAAAAATGAATGTATTAGAAATTGGTTGTGGTGATGGAGGTAACTTACTTCCTTTTTCGGAAATTGGATGTAATACCGTTGGAGTTGACATAGCCCAAAGTCGTATTAAAGATGCAAAAACTTTTTTTAATGAATCTCATGCAGAAGGTGAATTTATAGCAGCAGATATATTTAAGCTAAAGGAATTGGAGCAGAATTTTGATATTATTATCTGCCATGATGTATTTGAACACATCACAGAAAAAGAACTATTCTTATCTAATTTGAGCAAATACCTGAAACCACAAGGTATTGTCTTTATGGCATTTCCTGCATGGCAAATGCCGTTCGGAGGTCATCAACAAATATGTAGAAACCAAATTTTGTCCTGTTTGCCTTTTATTCATTTATTCCCCACTTCCATATACCGATTACTTCTGAAAGCTTTTAGAGCGGATGCTGACTGTATAAATGAATTACTTTCCATTAAAAAGACAGGTGTAACGGTAGAATTATTCGAAAGATTAATTAAAAAGAAAAATCTAAAAATACTAAACAGGCAACTATGGTTCATCAACCCGCATTATAAAATAAAATTCGGGCTATCCCCACATAAATTGAATAAAATGATTTCCGAAATACCTTACCTGAGGAATTTCGCTAGCACAAGTTGCTTCTACATCTTAAAACAAAAAGAATAAACTTATAAGATTAAGATACATCAATCCCTCTTGGCAAATTTTCGCTTACCAAGAGGGATAATATATTAAATCCAACTATTATAAGTAGAAACCGAATCCTATCTTGACACCGAAACGTGACATATCGCCATCATTGAAACGCCATTTATAATAAACAGCAGGCTCAATCGTTACCGTGCGCGAAAGGAAGAAAGCATATCCGCCTTCGATACCCAGTCCCCAGTCAGTCTGATGCTTGCCACCACTCCAGCGGAAACGATTCCAGTCGAGTCCTCCACCTAAATAGATACCGGTTTTATTGAAATAGAAACGTACTCCCGTACCTAATGTATACTCGTCTATCGGTTTCGACCAATCGGCTCCGGCATTTACCATCAAGGCAATACCCTCGGCAAAGAATGTACCGACTTGTGCACCAACACCAAACTTTGCTTTATCATTTTTACTATACGAAAAGTCCAATCCCGATAATGAAGGATTAATAATCGTAGTTCCTTTCTCAAATTGCGCCTGTGCAGTGAAAGAGACTGCCAATAAGCAAAGTGCCAAAGCTAATTTTTTCATAAACTTACTTTTTTAAGTGAATAGATTGTTCGTCTTTTTTGCGGCGTTCACGCATTTGCTCCTTTTTCCGAAGCACTAGCCAAAGAAGAAAGACGATGACATAAGAAACTGCCACCGTAATTATTTTCTCCGTTAAGCTGACTTCCGTATTACGAGGCAACAAATAAGCCGCTGTTACGGATACATAAATAAGGAATGCAATTGCCACTCCTGTTGATTTTTTTATTTTCTTCATTCTGATAATTTTCTTGTTTTCTGCTTGCCCAGCCAAACGTAGAACCAGACAGCAGCGATCACTACACACGCTATACCAACGCTGTAAGAAATCACGTGCGAAAGTCCCAATCCTTCGGGGGCAATACATATATAAGTAGAGCACACACTCGTCATGAACAGTGCCGGTATCAAAGTAATGATATAAGGTTTCTTGGATACTGCCAGAAATACTGTTATGGCCCATAAGGTAAACACCGCCAATGTCTGATTAGCCCAAGCAAAATAACGCCATATCATATTAAATCCATTTGCATCGCGCAGACTGTACAAAAGCAGACCGATAGCTACCACAAACATCGGAATACAAATGTATAAACGGCGACGCATACTTCTTTGTTCCAGTCCCAGAAAGTCCGCTACAATCAGACGGGCGGAACGGAAAGCCGTATCTCCCGAAGTTATCGGGGCTGCAATCACTCCCAAAATAGCGAGCACTCCGCCGATTGCCCCCAGCCATTCTTTTGTGATGGCATCTACTATAACGGAAGCATTACTCTCTCCCATTCCGTTCTCATGGAAGAAGTAAGTAGCGGCGGCAGCCCAAATAAGGGCAACAATACCTTCGGTAATCATCGCACCGTAGAACACCGGACGTCCGTGACGCTCTGAAGTCATACAACGTGCCATCAAAGGGCTTTGCGTAGCATGGAAACCGGAAATTGCCCCGCAAGCAATACTCACAAACATAATCGGGAAAATAGGAAGCTCGCTCGCTTCGGGATTCGTATTCTGCAAACCATCCCACAGTTCCGGCAAGGCAGGATGATTGACGTAAAGCATCACCAGGATACCTACTGCCATAAACAGCAGCGCCACCGCAAACAGCGGATAGATTTTACCAATAATTTTATCTACAGGCAATAAAGTTGCCAAAATATAATAAGCAAACACAACGACAATCCAAAACGTAGCATCCAAGTTTTCCGGTGTGAGCTTCGCCAGCAGTCCGGCAGGACCGGCAACAAATACAGAACCTACCAGAATCATCAAGATAACGGTAAATCCTCTCATTATCTGCTTCGTCGTAAGTCCCAAATAGCGACCGATAATTTCGGGCAAACTTTCACCACCATTACGTAAAGAAAGCATCCCGGCAAAATAATCGTGCACCGCACCTGCAAAAATACTTCCCAGTACAATCCATAAATAAGAAGAAGTACCGAACTTCGCTCCCATAATCGCCCCGAAAATCGGACCTAATCCCGCAATATTAAGGAACTGAATCATGAAAATCTTCCAGGTTGGCAAAGGGATATAGTCCACTCCATCAGCCTTGGTCAGTGCCGGCGTTTTACGATCATCAGGACCAAAGACGCGCTCCATCAGGCGTCCATACGTAAAATAGCCTACTATCAACGCAAGCAGGCATAGAGTAAATGTAATCATAGTGTGTCGTTTTTTAGCTTGGCAAATGTAACATAATCTCACGAAACAGCCCAACAATACCGACACTTTTACTAACTTTGCAGGGATTTAAAACAAAAAATAAAGAATATGCGCCTGACTATTTTCATTCTTTCACTTTTGTTTCCTTTACTCCCGATGGCTGCGCAGCCCAAGTATGAAGTCCGTGCGGCCTGGCTTACGGCTTTGTATGGTCTCGACTGGCCTCGTACACGTGCTGTAAGTCCGCAAAGTATCCGTAAGCAGAAGGAAGAACTGGTAGATATTCTCGATAAACTGAAAGCTGCCAACTTCAACACTGTCCTGTTTCAGACGCGTACACGCGGGGATGTATTATATCCTTCGTCCATCGAACCTTTCAATTCTATCCTGACAGGGAAATCCGATGGGAATCCCGGTTATGACCCGCTCGCTTTTGCCATTGAAGAGTGTCATAAGCGAGGCATGGAGTGTCATGCCTGGATGGTGACTATCCCGTTGGGAAACAGAAAGCATGTTGCTTCTCTCGGTAGCCGGTCTGTTACCAAACGAATGAAAGATATTTGCGTACCGTATAAAAATGAATATTTCCTGAATCCGGGACACCCGGGGACTAAAGAATATCTGATGAAGCTGGTGCGGGAAGTCGTCAGTCGCTATGACATCGACGGAGTGCATTTCGATTATCTGCGCTATCCGGAGAATGCTCCTTTCTTCCCCGACAAGTACGACTTCCGCCGATATGGCAAAGGCCGCACAGTGGAACAGTGGCGGCGGGATAATATTTCGGAAATCGTACGCTATATACATAAAGGTGTAAAGGCCATGAAGCCATGGGTGAAACTAAGTGCCAGTCCGGTAGGAAAATACAAGGACACTTCGCGTTACCCTTCCCGTGGATGGAATGCCTTCTTTACCGTTTATCAAGACCCGCAAGGATGGCTTGGCGAAGGTATCATGGATCAAATATATCCAATGATGTATTTTCAAGGAAACAGTTTCTATCCTTTTGCCCTCGACTGGCAGGAGCAGAGTAACGGACGGCAGGTCATTCCGGGACTCGGCATCTACTTCCTTCATCCCGACGAAGGAAAATGGACGCGTGACGAGATTGACCGTCAGATGAATTTCATTCGCACTCATAAACTGGCGGGTGAAGCACACTACCGAGTGAAATATCTAATGGAAAACACACAAGGTATTTATGACGAATTGGCCGAGAACTTCTATGCATATCCAGCTTTACAGCCACCTATGCCGTGGCTGGACAATGTTCCGCCTACGGCTCCATCCGAACTGAAAACAACGAATATCGACAATGGATATACGGAATTAAAGTGGCAGGCTGCTACTGACAATGATTCGCGTAATCAGCCGATGTATGTTATTTACGCATCAAATGAATATCCGGTAGACATCAGCCGACCGGAAAATATTGTTGCACAGGGTATTCGGGATACAAGTTATATCTATGCTCCCATCCTCCCTTGGAATAGTAAGAAACATTTTGCCGTTACAGCCGTAGACCGTTACGGAAATGAAAGTGCAGCGACGCAGATATGATATACAAAGACCGATTCTTTATCAGGGCGAACGCTCAATAATATTGACGCCCTTATAAGCCTCTCAAGGCCATACAGTAGAGACATATACCATGCATTTTCGCAATATCATGATACAATAATGTAGAAACACACTCTACGCCCTCTACAAGAGGTCTGTATAAATTATTGAGCGTTTGCCCTGATTCTTTATCGACTTTCACTTCTCCTGCAAAAGATTTTTCATTTTCATTTCTCATATTCTCATAAAACAAAGCTAATCTACTGTAAATCACTTATATGACACTATGAGAAATAAAACGTAAAATGGCATTTCTCATAGTATTTTCACTATTTTTAGCTAAAAACGGTGCATTTCTCATAGGTTCCGAGTCATTTCTCATCTTATTTTCATACTCCTTTCCTTCTTCAGTTTCCTTAGCAACTCTCTATTGTTTATTGCTTTTCTGTGTATCATTCACCGTATACTTATCTGTTTTTCCTTCACCATTACCGTTTTATCTTACCGCTATCCGGTTCGTTCCACTCCAGTGAATAGATCTTTGCACTGGAGTGAACGGTTCTTTCCACTGGAGTGCAACGATCTGTTCACTAGAGTGGAACGAATGAGATCCTCCTTATAAAAAACAGTATAACTTAGTGATTCACAAATGATTAAATAGTACATTTCATACAAATAAACAATGAACTGTTTGCAAGATGCTATTGCGTAGGAATAAGAGAACAGTACACAGAGAAAGCCATCCCTTCTGTGAATGAGAAATGCGACAGAATACGATGAGAAATACCTCTAACGAGTATGAGAAATGACCTGAATCCTGCGATATTTTGCCATAGTAGTATGAGAAATGCCTATTTAGAAATCATTTCTCATAGACTATCTATCTGATAATCTCTGCTTTATGCGAACATTATGAGAATATGAGAAATGAAAATGAAAAATCTTTTGCAGGGAAGCGGAAGTTGACAGAAAGAATGATAACCAATGAAACATATAAAATGATCATTAGCGGCATAGATAAACAGAAGAATTATTATCTTTGTTACTTGAATAAACAAAAGCAAGAATATTATGAAGAAGCTTTATCCCATCGGAATACAGAGTTTTGAAAAATTGCGTAAAGAAAATTATCTTTATATAGACAAAACTTCATTCGTGTATGAACTGGTAAAATCCGGTTCCTACTACTTTCTTAGCCGTCCCCGGCGTTTTGGGAAAAGCCTTCTTCTATCCACTTTCGAAGCTTACTTCCAAGGCAAAAAGGAGCTATTTCAAGGTCTTGCTGTTGAAAAAATGGAGAAAGACTGGATTCAATACCCCATTCTGCATCTCGACTTAAATACGCAGAAGTATGACAGCCCCGAAAGTTTGGATAATATACTTAACATGAAGCTGGATGAATGGGAATCGCTATATGGATCCAATCCGGTGGAAATAGGTGCACCTCTCCGTTTTCTCGGCATTGTTCGCCGTGCCGCTGAACAGAGTGGTCGGCGGGTAGTGATTCTCATTGATGAATATGACAAGCCGATGTTGCAGGCCATTGGGAATGAAGAATTGCAGGATAGTTATCGTGATACTTTAAAAGCGTTCTATTCAGTACTCAAAACGATGGATAAGTATATTCAATTCGCTTTTCTCACAGGAGTGACAAAGTTCGGGAAAGTGAGTGTATTCAGCGATTTGAATAATCTTAAAGATATTTCTATGGATAAACGGTATACCGAACTTTGCGGTATCACAAACGAAGAAATCCACCATTATTTAGAGACGGATTTACATATCCTTGCAGATACGCAAGGCATGAGCTATGAAGAGACGTGCCAAGAATTGAAAGAGTGCTATGACGGATACCACTTTACTTTCGATTCGGCAGGTATATATAACCCTTTCAGTTTACTGAATACATTCGACTCTATGTCATTCGGTAATTACTGGTTTGAAACCGGTACTCCTTCCTATCTCGTCAAACTTCTGAAACGGGATAATTATGACTTACACCAATTGGCCAATGATAAAGCGACTTCCGATACGCTGAATAGTATTGATTCTTCTTCCAAGAATCCTGTGCCCGTAATTTATCAGGGTGGTTATCTTACCATCAAAGATTATGATAAACGTTTCGGTATCTACTATTTAGGATTCCCCAACCGGGAAGTAGAAGAGGGATTCATTAAATACCTAGTCCCTTTTTATACTTCAATCGACGAAGGAAAGACCGCTTTCTACATTACAGAATTCGTCCATGATGTAGAAGAAGGTAATTATGAGGACTTCTTCATACGTTTGCAGAGTCTCTTTGCCGACACTCCTTACGAACTGATACGCGATTTGGAATTACATTATCAGAATGTATTATTTATCGTCAGCAAATTACTGGGGTTCTATGTACAGGCAGAGTATCACACCTCTGACGGACGCATTGATCTTACTGTACAAACTGATAAATACATTTATGTAATGGAATTCAAATTTGACGGAAGTGCGGAAGAAGCTCTTCAGCAAATTGAAGAAAAAAGATATATACTACCCTTTGCAAAAGATAATCGTAAGATTGTAAAGGTTGGGGTTAATTTCAGCTCAAAGACCCGGAATATAGAAAAATGGCTGGTGAAAGAAGTAGAATAATCAGACTTTATACCACTGGATGGATGCATGTATGTATGCCATGCATAAAGTTATAAATGTACGCTTTTTGAGATAAGAACCCACGCCCGATAACTACTTTTTTTATGAACCGGCACCAATGGCAAATAGCCTGATTTTATTCTTCCTTGTTCTATCTCCAAAGGATAAGTCTCCTCCATTTCTTTATGTGCGCTCCAGGCTGCTCCTTCCGAAGGGTAATAGCTTATCTGAAAAGCTCCTGTCGAAACAGGATATATATAACGGTCATATATATGACGCGCCACCACTCCCATATTCATCCGCAAGTTGATTTCCACGCAGGGATGAATACGATAAACAGGGGAATCCGGGAAACGGCAGATCATCATATCCACTCCCAAATAACCATTATAAATAGTTCCGAAGCGAAGAAGCAACTCTTGTTCAAGACGGTTACGCAGCTTATAAATTTCTTCAACAGGGATATATTCCGAAAGGTTCCGTTCGATGGCAGCATCCGAAATCAGCAAATTACCCTCATATGCCCCACTCCCACCCGTACGGAATTGAGAATATCCGGCAAAGTCAAATCTACCGTTACCCGAAGAACGAAATTCCATAGCGAAATCTTCCATCTTATTATATAAAGGTTCACCAATAACACCTCCTTGCTGATTGCCAATGCGTGAGCACCAACCGGAAATGGAAGGAGTATATACACCTTTGCACCAGTTCAATCCTTTTCCACTACCGGATAAAGGAGCTTTCAGTAAACAAGTATCATGTGATTCTACAAATGACTTCCATTCTTCGGGAATCGTCAGGTAAAAAGACTCTCCACAAAAACAAGCTCCCAGTTGTAACTGTGGTAATAGTTCCACAGCGCAGGAACGATGGGAACAAGAACGCAGTTTATCCAATTGCTCAATAGAAGGAAGTTCGCTTTCTTCCACTCCTAAATCCAACAGTCGTTTTCTTACTGCTATATCCCAGCCCCAAGGATGAATATCCAAATTCCGCTCGGAAGCAAGTTCAGGTTCTGTCATCAAATCAACCGAAAGTCCTAATAATTCCTGTATCTTCTTCACATAGTCGAGATTATAAGCGGAAGGAGCCAAAACAACACTTCCCTCTTCCGCATACCACATCGGCAACAAAGCCAATTCAGATGCCATTTGCCGGGCGGAAGCCGGTGCCATATAGTTTGTTTCACCGCTGGCTAACGCCAAATCATGTTCCGGATTGAATATATAAAGAGCCTTTTTTGTCATTTTAAACGAATTCAAAACTTTATTCTGCAAATATATACAGGAAATAATCAGGAATAGCTACAATAAACAGAAAGTTGGAATTAAAAGCACAATTTTGCCATCTCTACTTTGCAAATCCTAAAAAAAGCAGTATATTTGCCACCCGAAAAACAAAGAACTGAAATGGAATCATTCTATCGCACACACGCCTACCTCGTTGAGCACACCAATGCCCCCGTTCGCCGCGATCTTATGGACGAGATCGACTGGAGCGACCGCCTGATTGGTATCAAAGGGACACGTGGCGTAGGAAAAACCACTTTCCTTCTCCAATACGCCAAAGAAAAATTCGGGAACGACCGCTCCTGCCTGTTCATCAACATGAACAACTTCTACTTCTCTGGCCACAGCATTGTAGATTTTGCTAACGAATTCCAGAAACGTGGTGGAAAAGTATTGTTGATCGACCAAGTGTTCAAACACCCGGAATGGAGCAGAGAGTTGCGCATGTGTTACGACCGTTTTCCTAATTTGAAGATTGTCTTTACCGGCTCATCCGTAATGCGACTGAAAGAGGAAAATCTTGAACTGCGTGATATTGCAAAGAGCTATAACCTGCGCGGATTCTCTTTCCGTGAATTCCTGAACTTGCAGACAGGCATGAAATTCAGGGCATACAGCCTCGAAGAAATTCTTAGCACTCACGAACAGATTGCCAAAGGAGTACTCTCCAAAGTTCGTCCGCTGGATTACTTCCAGGATTACCTGCATCATGGGTTCTATCCATTCTTCCTCGAAAAGCGTAACTTTTCGGAGAATCTGCTGAAAACAATGAACATGATGGTAGAAGTAGATATCCTGCTCATCAAACAAATTGAACTGAAATATCTTTCAAAGATAAAAAAATTGCTATATTTGCTCGCTGTCGACGGACCGAAGGCTCCGAATGTGAGCCAACTGGCAAGCGACATACAGACATCTCGCGCCACGGTGATGAACTATATCAAGTATCTGGCAGATGCGCGACTCATTAATCTGGTTTATCCGAAAGGGGAAGAATTCCCTAAAAAACCGTCGAAGATAATGATGCACAACTCCAACCTGATGTACTCCATCTATCCGGTGAAAGTGGAGGAGCAGGATGTGCTCGACACATTCTTTGCAAATTCTTTATGGAAAGACCATAAGGTACATAAAGGAGATAAAAACGTCTCTTTTATGGTGGACGAAGTAATGCCGTTCAAAATTTGCCAGGAAGGCGCAAAGATCAAGAACAATCCGAATGTGACGTACGCGTTGCATAAGGCTGAAATAGGTCGGGGCAACCAGATACCTCTCTGGATGTTCGGCTTTTTATATTAAAAGATTTATTTACTTAAATATTTAATTTAGTTATGACTAAACAGAAGAAATTCATCACTTGTGATGGTAACCAGGCTGCAGCACATATCTCGTATATGTTCTCTGAAGTAGCGGCTATCTACCCCATCACTCCTTCTTCGACTATGGCTGAGTACGTAGACGAATGGGCTGCCGCAGGACGTAAGAACATCTTCGGCGAAACAGTATTGGTACAGGAAATGCAATCTGAAGGTGGTGCTGCCGGTGCAGTTCACGGTTCTCTTCAGGCTGGTGCGTTGACTACTACTTACACTGCTTCTCAGGGTCTTCTCCTGATGATCCCTAACATGTACAAAATTGCCGGTGAGTTCTTGCCTTGCGTATTCCATGTATCTGCTCGTACATTGGCTTCTCACGCATTGTGTATCTTCGGTGACCACCAAGACGTAATGTCAGCTCGTCAGACTGGCTTTGCGATGTTGGCTGAAGGCTCTGTACAGGAAGTTATGGATTTGGCTGGTGTTGCTCACTTGGCTACCATCAAATCCCGCGTTCCGTTTATGAACTTCTTCGATGGTTTCCGTACATCTCACGAAATCCAAAAGATTGAAATGTTGGAAAATGATGATCTTGCTCCGCTGATCGACCAGGAAGCTTTGGCAGAATTCCGTGCCCGCGCACTGAATCCGATGAAACCGGTAGCTCGTGGTATGGCTGAAAATCCTGACCATTTCTTCCAACATCGTGAATCATGCAACAACTACTATGAAGCAGTTCCTGCTATCGTAGAAGAATACATGAATGAAATTTCTAAGATTACAGGTCGTAAATACGGTTTGTTCGATTACTATGGTGCAGAAGATGCAGAACGCGTAATTATCGCTATGGGTTCTGTAACAGAAGCTGCCCGCGAAGCTATCGACCACTTGGTAGCAAACGGCGAAAAAGTGGGTATGGTTGCCGTACACTTGTATCGTCCGTTCTCTGCTAAGCACTTCCTGGCCGCTGTACCTAAGACTGCCAAAACTATCGCAGTTCTTGACCGTACTAAAGAACCGGGTGCTAACGGTGAGCCTCTTTATCTTGACGTTAAAGACTGCTTCTACGGTGCAGAAAATGCTCCGGTTATCGTTGGCGGTCGCTACGGTTTGGGTTCAAAAGATACTACTCCTGCTCAAATCCTTTCAGTATTCGAAAACTTGGCTATGCCAATGCCAAAGAACCACTTCACTATCGGTATCGTAGACGACGTTACTTTCACTTCTCTTCCTCAAAAAGAAGAAATCGCTTTAGGCGGCGAAGGTATGTTCGAAGCTAAATTCTACGGTTTGGGTGCTGACGGTACAGTAGGTGCTAACAAGAACTCTGTGAAGATTATCGGTGACAACACCGACAAACACTGCCAGGCTTACTTCTCTTACGACTCTAAGAAATCTGGTGGTTTCACTTGTTCTCACCTGCGTTTCGGTGACACTCCGATCCGTTCCACTTATTTGGTTAATACTCCAAACTTCGTAGCTTGCCACGTTCAGGCTTACCTGCACATGTACGATGTAACTCGTGGTTTGCGTAAGAACGGTTCTTTCTTGCTGAACACAATCTGGGAAGGTGAAGAACTGGCTAAGAACCTGCCTAACAAGGTTAAGAAATATTTCGCACAGAACAACATTTCTGTATACTATATCAACGCAACACAGATTGCACTGGAAATTGGTTTGGGTAACCGTACCAATACTATCCTTCAATCTGCCTTCTTCCGTATCACAGGCGTTATTCCTGTAGAACAAGCTGTTGAGCAGATGAAGAAATTCATCGTTAAGTCTTACGGTAAGAAGGGTGAAGACGTTGTCAACAAGAACTATGCTGCCGTTGACCGTGGTGGTGAATACAAGACTTTGGCTGTTGATCCTGCTTGGGCTAACCTGCCGGATGACGCTAAAGCTGAAAACAATGATCCTGCATTCATCAACGAAGTAGTTCGTCCGATCAATGCACAAGACGGTGACTTGTTGCCAGTATCTGCATTCAAGGGTATCGAAGACGGTACTTGGTATCAAGGTACTTCTAAATACGAAAAACGTGGTGTAGCCGCATTCGTTCCCGAATGGAATCCTGAAAACTGTATCCAATGTAACAAGTGTGCATACGTTTGTCCTCACGCTTCTATCCGTCCGTTCGTACTCGATGCTGAAGAGCAGAAGGGTGCCAAGTTCGAACAACTGAAAGCGGTAGGTAAAGTATTCGATGGTATGACATTCCGTATTCAGGTTGACGTTCTCGACTGTCTGGGTTGTGGTAACTGTGCTGACATCTGTCCGGGTAATCCGAAGAAAGGTGGCAAAGCATTGACAATGAAACACCTCGAAAGCCAATTGGCTGAAGCTGACAACTGGACTTACTGTGCTGAAAACGTGAAGACTAAACAACATCTTGTTGATATCAAGTCTAACGTGAAGAACTCACAGTTCGCTACTCCGTTGTTCGAGTTCTCTGGTGCTTGCTCTGGTTGTGGTGAAACCCCGTACGTGAAATTGATTTCTCAATTGTTCGGTGACCGTGAAATGGTTGCTAACGCTACCGGATGTTCTTCTATCTACTCTGGTTCAGTTCCTTCTACTCCGTATACTACAAACGAAAACGGACACGGTCCTGCTTGGGCTAACTCACTGTTCGAAGACTTCTGTGAATTCGGTCTGGGTATGGAATTGGCTAACGAAAAGATGCGTGCCCGTATCGTGAAAGTGATGAACGAAGCTATTGCTGCTGACTGTACTCCTGCTGAAGTGAAAGAACTATTCGCTGAATGGATCAACAATATGCTGGATGCAGACAAGACTAAGGAATTGGCTGCTAAGATCATTCCTATTGTTGAAGCTAACAAAGATAAATGCAACCACTGCAAACAAATCGCTGAACTGCAACAATATCTTGTTAAACGCAGCCAGTGGATCATTGGTGGTGACGGTGCTTCTTATGATATCGGCTACGGTGGTCTTGACCATGTAATCGCTTCCGGTAAGGACGTTAACATCCTCGTTCTGGATACTGAAGTTTACTCTAACACAGGTGGTCAGTCTTCTAAGGCTACTCCGGTAGGTGCTATCGCTAAGTTCGCTGCTGCTGGTAAGCGCGTACGTAAGAAAGACCTCGGTCTGATGGCTACTACTTATGGTTATGTATATGTTGCACAGATCGCTATGGGTGCTGACCAAGCTCAAACTCTGAAAGCTATCCGTGAAGCTGAAGCATATCCTGGACCATCTTTGATTATCGCTTACGCTCCGTGTATCAACCACGGTCTGAAAGCAGGTATGGGTAAGAGTCAGGAAGAAGAAGAAAAGGCCGTTAAGTGCGGTTACTGGCACTTGTGGCGTTACAACCCTGCTTTGGAAGAAGAAGGCAAGAACCCATTCCAGTTGGATAGCAAAGAACCGAACTGGGAAGAATTCCAAGGTTTCTTGAAGGGTGAAGTTCGTTACGCTTCTGTAATGAAACAATATCCTACTGAAGCTGAAGAACTGTTCAAGGCTGCTGAAGAAAACGCAAAATGGCGTTATAACAGTTACAAACGTTTGGCTAGAGAAAACTGGGGTGCTGAATAATTAATCACACTCAGATAAATATAAAAAGGGAGTCATGCATTGAGCAGACTCCCTTTTTTATGTCTAAGCCAATTTCATATCTAGGCCGGTTTTGAATCAATTTTAGACCGTTTTTACTCTTATTCAACTACAGATTCGCATTATTTAATCAGTCTATTCATCTATTTATTCCTTTGATTTCGGTATCCAGCTATCAACCAGTTCCCGGTGTTCATCCCTCCATTTACGGGCTATTTCTTCTTCATCCATCCGGGCATCCTTCATAGCTGTCATAAAAGAGCTAAGTTCTTCTGTCGTTAATTTGATATTACCGAAAAATTCAGCGGCAAACGGGTCTTTTTCACTGAAACCTTTCCAGGCAATGGCATGTATTTCTTCCAAATCTCCATATACTTTCTTCGGATCATCCAGGAATTTCAAGTCAAACTGATCGAACATCCAATGTGGTGTCCAACCTGTAATGACAATCCATTCTCCCTTATCCATCGCTTTTTTCAAAGATGCCAACATGGTTGAACTACTTGAAGTCATAAGAGCATATCCGTCAAGTCCATAAGCAGCAATGGCCTTATCCGTAGTCTTCATAATTCCTGCCCCGGCATCAATTCCCACTATTTCAGAAGAGAAACGGTCTTTATAATCTGCCAGTTCACTAATAGATTGAATCGTGACATATTCAGGTACAACCAGCCCGATGCGAGCTTCTTCATATACCTCACCCAAGAATTCGATGCTATCACCATATTGGTCCATATAATCTTTCATCGTTATCGGTAGCCAGGCATCCAGAAAGACATCTGACTTTTTCCGAGACATGGATACAAAAACAGGGGCAAGATCCGCATTTTGCAGTTCAACCTCATATCCATGTTCCTCCAATACCACCTTAGCCAAATGACTCATGGCAATGCCTTCCAGCCAATTGGCATAAGCTATTTTTACTTTTTTCTTATTTGGGTCGGAATTCGTGCAGGAAGCTAGCAAAAGCAGCGCGGACAGTACTATTCCTACTAATTTATATATTCTCATTTTTCTTCCTTTCTGTTTTTAGTCCTTTTGGGTTTAGTTCTTTCCATTTTAATCCTGTTTATTTTTTCTTCCTGCCATTCCTTGTGTGATACGGTCCAGAATGATAGCCAAAATAACAACTGCTATACCACCTTCAAACCCAAGTCCGATTTTCATTTGGGTAATACCTTTCAATACGATTTCTCCTAAACCACCGGCAGCAATCATTGCAGCGATTACGACCATAGAAAGTGACATCATTATTGTCTGGTTTACACCAGTCAGGATGGTGGGCAGCGCCAAAGGAAGCTGTACTTTATATAACAGCTGCCAACGGGTAGCTCCGAACGAACGGGAAGCTTCCACTACATTTTTAGGAACCTGCCGGATTCCCAACCCGGTAAGACGGACCACAGGAGGCATGGCAAATATGATTGTCGCAAAAACTCCGGGCACTGTTCCCAATCCGAAGAACAAAACAGCAGGAATCAGATAGACAAAGGCAGGCATTGTCTGCATCAAATCGAGAATAGGGCGAAGTATTTTATCCGCACGCGGACTGTTTGCTGTCCATATTCCTAAAGGTACTCCAAAAATCAGAGCCAGGCAGGTAGATGATAAAACGAGAGCCAGAGTTTGCATGGTTGCCTCCCAAAACCCCATTCCATAAATCAATAATAATCCTAATACGGTAAAAATGGAAATACCCCGTCCTGCCTTTACCCATGCAATTGCGGCAAGTACCAAAATCGTCAGATAAAATGGAATTCCGAAAAGAATGTGTTGGAAACCTGTAATGAAACTACCGATGCCTGTATTCACGGCATCAAAGAATGTGGAAAAATGTACCATCATCCAATTGATGGCAATTTCTATATATTGTCCTATATTTATCATAAGTCTATTGCGTTTTGAATTATTTCATTTATTTCTTCTTTATCTTTCCCTGTCACTTCTATGATTAAGGATGAAAGTGGGATTGTTCCCAAAAACTCGTGTGTTTCATCTATCACCCATACCGGTGAATTGCTCTTTGTCATTAGAGGAAGTATATCCTCGAGCACTGTATCACACAACACTGAATGTACTTCTTTACGCACAACCGCTTCAATGGATTTTTCCTGTTTGCTACGCAGCTTAAGCAAATCGTTCAAATGTACTTCTCCGACCAGTTTATCGTCGGCATCTATTACTGGTAATACAGTTATATTCTTCGCACGCATCTTACGAATCAAAACTTCGGGACCTTCTTTCTTCAGACGGGCTACCAACGGTTTGTCAATCATTAAAGAAGAGGCGGTAATAATTTTGCTCCTGTCCACGTTTTCAACAAAACGGGCTACATAATCGTTAGCCGGTTCAGTCAGGATTTCCTCCGAAGTACCTACCTGCACCACTTCTCCGTCTTTCATAATTGCAATACGGTCACCTAGTTTAATCGCTTCACTCAAGTCGTGGGTAATAAAGACAATCGTCTTTTTCATCTTTGACTGCAAGGCCAGTAGTTCATCCTGCATCTGCACGCGAATCAGAGGATCGAGCGCAGAGAAAGCCTCATCCATTAAAAGTACTTCGGGATTATTGGCCAGGGCACGTGCCAGTCCGACACGCTGTTGCATACCACCGGAAAGTTCACCTACCATCTGATTCTCATATCCTTTCAGCCCGACTAGCTTCATACTTTCCATGGCTTTCTTTTCACGCTCTTCTTTCTTCACTCCCTGAAGTTCAAGGCCGAACGCAATATTACTCAATACAGAACGGTGAGGCAACAAACCGAAATTCTGGAAAACCATCGCCAGCTCTTTCCGGCGAACCTGCAACAATTCCTTTTCGGATATTTTAGATATATCTACTCCATTTACAAGCACTTGTCCGGCTGTAGGACGTATCAGACGATTGATACAACGCAGTAATGTCGATTTTCCACTTCCCGAGAGCCCCATTATCACAAAAAACTCTCCTTCATTTATTGAAAGATTGGCGTCTTTCACTCCTACCGTACAACCGGTATCTTTCAGTATTTCCGCCTTACTCTTATCTTTTTTCAGCATCTTGAGTGCTTTCTGCTTCTCGTGACCAAAGATAAGGTACAAATCCTTTATTTCTATTTTACTCATATAATATATTGGTTTAGATTATAATATTTGTTTTGTTCTCAACTGCTGCGTCCATTATTCTCACTTACGATAAACAAGTTGAATATCCGCATGGTTCAATCCTGTCACATGGCAACATGACAATCCGATGAGTTTCTTAATGATAAAAAAACAGACTGAGTAGTTTAAAAGGAATAGAATTTGATAAGATTATCCTCTCAATGAACAGTAAAAAACAGTATTTTCATAAATAAATAACAGTCTGTTCTTGCATATTGTTGGCACAAAGGTAAGGAAAATAGATTAAACATGCAAATTTTATTCAGAAGTGGAGTAATTCCAAAGATGCTTTTTCAGGTCTACACATCCATTTTGCTTGAAAGAAATCCCCTCTTCCAGCAAGAGCCGCTTTTGCTCTGTCCAACCGGGTACAAGGCGTCCCGACACATTGACAACCCGGTGACAGGGTGCAGATAAATCATCCGGAATCTGCTTCAAAGCACGCCCCACCATACGGGAACATTGAGGCATTCCCAATAATGCTGCGATTCCTCCATAGGTAGAAACCTTACCTACCGGAATTTCCCGGACAACCTGATACACCTCTCGACAAAAGGATGCGGAAAGGCTCGCCTTGTCTACTTTATAATCTTTCATCACCTGAACTTTACTTATTCACTCCCAAAACTAAATAAAAAAGAAAAGAATCTGCAAATAATATCGCCTCTACAGTCATAAACACCCCAACCTTAGCCGTTTCTTCTATATGTATGTACGTCAGGTTTGCGCAATTCACGCCTAAAACATAGTACATACACTTTTACTATACCTCAATCAAAGAAATAAATGCTATCCTTTCCGCTTCAACAGATCCGTCGGGCTTTCTCCAAACTGTTCCCGATAACATTTGGTAAAATAAGAGGGAGAACTGAAACCAACCTCATAACCAATCTCCGCCACTGTCATATCCGAGGAAGCAAGCAAAGAAGCTGCTTTTTTCAAACGGGCGATGCGAAGCAATTCATTCGGAGAATAATTAGTCAGGGATTTGATTTTGCGATAGAGTTGCACACGGCTTAATCCCATATCTTTGCCCAAGTCTTCCACATTCAGATTAGAGTCTCCCATCTTAGCCTCAATCAAAGCCTTGAATTTCTCCACAAAGTCTTTGTCCATATCGCAGACATCTTCTTTGGCCAATGTCTGCCCGTCACCAAAGAATTGTTTCAGACGACGATGTGAGTCTATCAGGTTGCGGACACGTGCCACCAGTAATTGCGAACTGAAAGGTTTGGATATATAGGAGTCTGCTCCACCATCATATCCTTGAATCCGTTGTTCGTCCAGAGAACAGGCTGTCAACAGAATGACAGGGATATGACACGTTTGCAATTCGCTTTTCAAGCGACGACAACATTCAATTCCATCTATTCCGGGCATCATTACGTCGGAGATAATCAAGTCCGGGACATATTTCATAGCTTTACGAATACCTTCCGAGCCGTCTGCAGCTTCTATAACAGTATAATCGGTATGGAGCAATCCGTACACATATAAGCGAATATCAGCGTTATCATCAATAATCAGAACGCAAGGTTTGGAAGAGTCGTAGCTTTTTTCCAATTCCTCTTCTTCGTAAGTTAAAGCATCATTCAAGCTCGAAGAACCGGAATAACCGGAAGTTGCAGGAGTTACGGGAGCCCCAGCAACGACAGAGGTTGCAGCATCGGTGGAGGTTACAGAAGTAGCAGGCACAGAGAATGCCGGAAAGTTTTCAGAAATAACAGTCTCGCAAGTCTGTACAGGCAAATCAACGGTAAAGATAGTTCCTTGCTTTTCATCACTTTCCACCGTGATGGTACCTTTATGCAATTCCACAAAAGCCTTTACCAATGCCAGTCCAATACCCGAACCTGCATGGTGCATATCTATCTTATAAAAACGGTCGAAAATATTCCGGATATGCTCCGCAGAAATCATTGAACCGGTATTGGCAACGGTAAAGCGAATCCAGCAATGATCGTCTTTAGTCAGGGAAGATAAGCGTACAGTTACTTTTCCGTTTTCCGGAGTAAATTTGAAAGCGTTGGAAAGGAGGTTGAAATAGATGCGTTCCAACTTCTCTGCATCTGCCAACGTGCGGTAATCCGTATCCGGCATATAATCGAATGAGAAATGAATATGTTTCTTCCGGGCTGCAGCCATGAAAGATTCGTTCCATCCCTCAAAAGAAGAAAGAATGTCTAACGAAATAGGAGTATATTCCATTTTTCCATTCTCATACTTACGAAAATCCAGAATCTGATTGACAAGACGCAAGAGGATATTCACGTTTCGCTGAACTAACAATAACATTCGTCGCTGGTCTTCATTCAAAGACGAATCAGTCAGTAAATGCTCTACCGGGTCGGCAACTAATGTCAGTGGAGTACGAAAATCGTGAGATATATTTGTGAAGAAAACCAGCTTGGCATGAGTCGCTTCTTCCAGTTGGTGAGAAAGCTGGATAAGCTGATCCCGCTGTTCCTCAAGTTTGTCCCGCTGTTCTTCAAGAATATCCCGTTGCTCTTCGAGTTTATCGCGTTGTTGCTCTACTTGTTTCTTCTGTTCGGACAACTCTTTATTCAGGCGATTCTTGGAACGGAGGGATTTATAAACTACCAATAACAATCCCGCTACTAATAAAAGAATAACCAAGCCGCCATACATCACGACCTGCTGCGTAGCTACACGCGACAGATACCCACCGATACGTCCGTTCAATGTTTCAATCTTCTGATCCAGTTCCGAGATATGGGTAGTCTGAAGTTGCATAACGTGCGCGTTCGTGCGGTCTACAACGGCAGTATTCATGACCGTTTCGCGAGGATAAGGCTTCTTCTCAAGAATATTCATAGCCAGTTGCATCACTTTGTCCCCATTAGTCGGATAAATAAAAGTTGCATCCAGCACATTGTCAAGCACCAATTCAAGCCCATTTCCTTTGCCGGGCAGTGCATCAATGCCAACAAAAATCATTTCTTTTTCACGTCCGGCTTTCTTCGCAGCCTGATAAGCTCCCGGAGCGATACGGTCGTTATGTGCATACACCGCATCAATCTTCGGATGACAGCGAAGCATACTATCCATTTCCACTTCTGCCGGTTCACGTTCCCAAGCAGCATCCGCTTTATCAATCAGTTTGATATCCGGATAATTGCTGATAGCGGCCATAAATCCCTGATGGCGTTCCATGGCAGGGGTGGAACCACCCAGTCCGGTAAGCTCCACTACATTCCCTTTCCCTTTCAGACTTGATGCGATATAATTTCCTACCGCACGACCTATTTCATAATTATCGGCACCGATATAGGCAGTATATTTATCAGAAAGTATCTTCCGGTCTACAAGAATGACGGGTATTCCTTTCTGATAGGCCTCCTCCACAATTGGAGTCATGGGAGCCGCTTCATTGGCGGAAATTATCAGTAAATCAACTCCTTTATCTATAAAATAATGAACATCTTCCGCCTGCTTACGGTTATCATCCGCCGCCGAGCGGATTTCAACCGATACTCCATCATAAAACATCGCTTCACGAAGAATCTCATCATTCATCTTGTGCCGCCAAGAGTCATCGCTGCATTGGGCCACCCCAATACGGAAACGAGGCGCATCCTGCCGACAGGCCGCCAAGCCCAAAAGACAAAACAAGACTGTTATCCACTTCGTATATTTCATCGCTTCAATCATTCTCTTTCTTTCGTATATCTTTTGTATTTCTTTCTGTAATCCAAATTTCTCTCCCCGCATTATTTGCATTCACCACCGGGAAATACATCAGTTCCACTTTCACAGGGTTCAGTGTGTATTTTCCAGTAAAACGTGGAAGCAAAGGAACCGTAAACTGATAAGTACCTACCGGTAATTTTTCGCTAAAGATAACAGTTTTCTCTTTAAAATACTCACGATACACTTCAGAACGGGAGAAATTAACAGGTTTTGAGGCATAACTACAACCTGCCGGAACAGGAACTTCAAGCATCACGTATTGCGCACCCTCCTGTTTCACCTGCAAGGTAACTGTCAATGTAACAGGTACACCCGCCACCAAAGAATCTTCGTCCAAAGTCGCCTCCACCTTGAAAGCATCACTCTGACGAGCATCCATCACACGCTTCATTGAATAGACACTATACAATAAAGGCTCTTTTCCCGTTTTTGAAATAAGCAGACTGTCGCCTGCTGTCAGCCGGGTATGGTAAGGAAAATCCGTAATCCGTTGGTGATCCTTACCGCTCACAGATACCGATATTCCTGACATCCCTCCGGAATCTGCCAGCAAATCGGTCAGAACAGTTGCCACAGCCGAAGAAGCCTGGTACGTATTCCATCCGCGCTCCTTAGTCCGCAGAATATACAACTGCATATTTTCTTTCAACTTCCACAGAGAAGAGTCATTTTTAATAATCCGGTAGGCTATCAATGTATTTATCAGCTGATTTCCCTCCCAATAATAAGTACGCCGTCCGTCGTCACAGTAAACACCTCCGAGCAGATCCTTTTTCAGATAAGGACGTACACTATCACCCACATTCACCGAATCCACCTGTTGCTTGATTTCCCAGAGAAGCAGTTTCTCTTTCAGGTAGGAAAGAGGACGATAATACTTGTTTCTGCCAGCCAATGAGTCTTCTTTCTGTTCCAGTTGCCGGACGAAAGGTTCCAATAATCTGACTGCCGAAGAATAATCCGCCTCCACTTTCCACTCATGAAGAGCATGAAGTATTTCTATATCTTCCAGTTTCATTCCTCGATAAGGACGCGTATGAGCATACTCCACTTTCAAACCATTCAGATTCAACTCCACAGGATAACCTGCATCTTGCGCCATCTTCAAAGCCCGCAGGATATGCGCAGACATCCAGAAAGAAGTATTTTCAGAGTTCCCCCACCACGACCATAACTGATGTTTGTTCTGATGATTCGTCAGTCGATGGATAATAGATCGGATCGCTTTGTCTACTTTCACCTTTTCCCCCTTACTCTGCATATACTGTTGGTAAGCCAGCAGACCGATCAACTTGGATGCCAGCTGCTCATTGCACAAATATTTGTATCCTGTCAGATAATTCACCGATTCTTTATAGATATCCAACTGATTATCGGTGATACTCACTATCACTTCTTCATCCTCGCCGGATTGCACTTTGACCGTCTTTGCATCGGACAGAATCCCCAATGTGCCCTGTGCCAATTCAGTTCCCTGTGGTAGTATCGGAATCGTATATTCCTCTCCATCCTGATACCCATCATCGCGAGTGAAAAGATAGCTGATGGTCACGCTATCGGCATGTGCTGCCTGCATCGGCACTGTTTCATGAAATCCCTCCGTGAGACCCACTTCCTGCCGTTTCAATGTATCCGTTCCGACGCAGAACTGTGTTTTTCCGGCTATGTGCTGCCCATCCAGATAATTGCGGATAGTCCCGACCACCGTACTCTGATCCCCCTCCACCAAGAAACGGGGAGTTTTCAACTCCGCCATCAACGGTTTGTAAGAGCGGACGGAACGTCGGAAAGTACCCGTCTGCAAACGACGGTTCATACCATAAACGACAGTCTCCCATTTCGTCACGTTATCGGGGAAAGTTGTTTCAAACTGTACCGTTCCGGTTTTATCCGTAAACAAACGAGGTTGCCAGAAAGCCACATCCGAAAAATTCCGACGCAAGCCGTTCAATTGCATAAGTTCATTATACAACTGTTCGGTATCCGCTTCTTCTTTCGCTTCCCGATCCTGCTCCTCCAATTTCTCCAAAGGTGCGGTTGCAGCAGCAGAAGAAGAACCAGTCATTAGTCCGGCAACGGATCCCGTCAACGAATATCTTGAACGCGTGCCGTATCCTACAACGACCACTTCCTCCAGCGTCTGACTATTTTCTTCCAAAGTAACCAACAGATTGGCTCCGGGAGTTGCTCTCATCTCCTGCTGTTTAAAGCCGACATAGCTAAACAAGAGCTGCTCCCCTCCCCTGTCACAATCCATTTCAAAATATCCGTCCATGTCGGTGATCGTTCCCTCCGTCGTTCCTTTCACCACCACGCTACACCCGATTAAAGGCTCTCCGGTAGCATCCGTCACATAACCGGAGACTTTACCGCCATAATTGCGTACATACTGCCTGATTCTCATTTCCCTGTGACCAAGAAAGTTTGTACCGATCCTGCCAATTCCTCTTCCCAGCAAGAGCCACCCAGATGACAACGAATCACGTTCATGTAGAGGCAGAGACTCCATATCTACATCCAGATAGGTATATGATTGTATCTTCAGAGCATCCTGTTTCAGATACTTTCCATTGTTATAAAGTAAAATCGCATCATACGTTCCGGCAGGAAATTTGGAGTATATCCTGTTCATCTGCACCAAGGTATCCGGATAAACCAGTTCTCCGGTAGTGCAGTCTTTAAAGAGCAAATTAGCCACTCCGGTAGAATCTTTTTCTTCCGGAAGCCGGAAATTCAGCGTCTTATCCGGTAGGGAGAAATAAATCCGGGTAGGATGCCAACTCTTCCCCTTGCGAAGTTCTGCCACCAGACTACAGAATCTTTCCGGTGATAAGTGGTAATCATTCAAAGTCGGAATCTTTGCCACAGACGAAAAATTCAAATAAGCCGGACACAGTTCCTCATCCTTATATTTATAAACCACATTGCCCTCGAATTCATAAGAGAAACCTCCCTCATGTCGATACAACACACCATTCATATATTTCCAAGGTCCCGGCTCCACAGGACCTGCCAATATCTTTTTCTTGTAGCGCGACAGCTCCATGAGTGAAACCGGAAACTGCTTTCCATTATGTTCGAGCGAAGTATATACCGCCCCATCCATCACCGGAAGACGGCAAAGATACCGTTCATAACGCTTCTTCTCTTCCGAAGTAAATTTATACTCATCATATTTCCCTTTCTTCTGCCGCAACCAGACTACTTCCACTCCTTGCGGCAACTGATTCATATCGAAACTCAAAATCGTTTTCTTGCCCCGGTCGAAAGCCAGAGAATCAATGATGAAAGCCCTGTCGTGCATTCGCAACGTTATCTTCTGCTTTCCCGAAGGATGCAATACAGGAAAAGAATACTGCTTGGGCTGTTCCGTCCACGAAAAATAGCAGGGAACATCGTTCTGCTCAATCACATAGATATTCACCGCTCGTCCGTTCAGCATCACATAAGGAGCAAACTGGGTGGTTCCATCCGGTGTGTCAACCGTCTGACGGAACAGCTTTCCCGCAGGATAAGCAAACTGATAATAAGGCAACTTATCCAAATGAAGCAACTGGTTCCAATGCTGATAATCCAATGTGGCCGTATGCAGATACTCTTTTTGCTTCATTGAGTAGGAAGCACGTTGCTCGCGTGGACGGGGTGCACTCCCGTAATAGGGTAAATCAGGTACGTGATAATCCAGCTGCGTGTTGACCGCAAAAGCTGTCAGATCGACGTTGGATACCGGACGCCCTTGTATATTGGTCACGTTCAGTTTTGTTTTCACTTTCTGACCGGGATACACTCGTTCCGGCAAATCAGATTCAATCACCAGCCGTTCGGAGGGTGAAGTGTACGAGCGTTTCAACATACATTCCTTATTCCCCATGAAATAAAATACTTCTACGTAATAGACGGAAGAGGGATCGATCTCTCCGGATTTGTGTTCCATCTCTTTTCCCGAACCTTTCTGCAACAGGCGGTTGCCTTGATACACATACCAGGAAAGCTCCAGCTGCAAAGGATTGGAAAGGGAGACACAGAACGAATCTTTTTCTATGCCGCCATTCAGTTCCAGTTTGGAGTCAAGTGCGGCGGAAGCAATCGTCGTTTCATATCCTGTTTCCGGTATTTTGAAACGATAGTCCGTCACTGCCTGATTGAACGGTTCGCGATAGGGCAAACGCACTTTCTTCACTTCTTTCTTTTCACCATAGGTCAGTTCGGCTGCCACAGGACGCTCCACTCCCAAGTCGAAGAATGAAAAGCAAATGGTATCCGCCTGCGTAGTGCACTGCATATCATAGCACGAATAGTAGAAAGTCGCTTTGCTCTGCTGCTCCAAACGGTTATTGTCTGCCGTAAGCAAAACTACATTCACTGCATAGAAGCAATCGGAAGCTCCGAATATCCGAGCAGGAATATCTACCGAGGCTTTCCCGGAAGCATCCAGTTCCGCTTGCACGGACATCAGTGTATCGGGCAAAGAAAGTATCTGCGCATACGACTTCAGCACCTGCTGTCTGCCCACAGTCACTTCTACATTCACCTCCCGCAAAGGAAGTCCGTTGGCATCCGTTGCACTGATATCCATGCGGTTACTCTGCGGTGTATATTGCACATTCGAAGCTAGCTTCACCAACAACTTGTTTCCGTTCAGTTCGTAGTCTTCATATTTGAAATTGGTGGAGGCTACGATGCGTCCCCGCTTATCCCGAAGCTGTACAGTATATCTCTGATCGAGCTTCAGGTTCAATGAATCCGCCAACAGGAATTCTCCGGCGAAGCCTCCCGGATGGTAAGGGACGACGGACATTATCTTCTTATAGTCACGCCAGGAAGAACCGACACGCATCCACAATGAAAGTTCCTGTTTCAAAGGGCGTTTATGTTCGGAGAGAGCATAAGACTTGAAACGGACAGTTTCGCCCGGTCTGTATTTATTCTTGTCAGTAATCAGGTAACTATAAAACTCCGGTGCATCTTGCCGGTCATAATCATTTTTATACCAGGGTGGTACAAGGTGTTTCCTCAAATCGAATACCGCACGAAACTTATCCACTTCAACCGTCAAAATGTGCTGTTCTTTCTGGGACCAGTTATCGTCAGTATACGTCTGACTGTCTTCATCGTAATAAACAGCCTTGCTGCCTACCCGCACTTTGGCATCTTTCCTGATTGTTCCCCCGGCATCAACCACCTGCAAGGTAAGTACACCATACTCCTTGAAAAGGAAAACATGAAAAGGAATCACCGGAGCATAACGGTAATGAACTTCGTTCCGCTCTACATCAGCCAGCAGAAAATGCCCT
Organism: Bacteroides sp. 90-K9/2; assembly: GCF_047310725.1. NCBI lineage: Bacteria > Pseudomonadati > Bacteroidota > Bacteroidia > Bacteroidales > Bacteroidaceae > Bacteroides > Bacteroides sp. 90-K9/2. The sequence goes on along the minus strand of NZ_JBCGVL010000011.1, from coordinate 109,352 downwards.
TTGACCGGAGGGTTGTTCCAAGTGTCCGTGAAACGGGCAAAAGGAGTCTGCTGTATTTTTTTCCACTGTTTCTGTCGGAGTTTGCCTTTGAGAAGTTTCAAGGCCTCTTTGTTGGTCAGTTCGAAAACGATCGTTTCGGAAGAGGCATCGTCCCAGAGCATCGGTTGTCCGAATGCTCCATTGGCAAAAAGCAGGACTCCCAATAACAACAGGCTCTTTAGCTGGCATAGCATTGTGTTCATGGTATTCGATAAATAGATAGATTGAGAACAAAAATAGAAAATAAAACTGTGAGTATGCTATAAATCACCCGATTATTCGCAATCTTATCCTCTGAAAAAAAGTAAAAATAGTCCCCATACTTACCCAGGAAACCATTAACAAACGTATAAAGCGTGATACAAACACTTAATTGATGTTATAAAACATCTCTTTTTATTTGGATTATTTGCAAAGTTGACAGAAGTCCGTATCTTTGCAATGTGTTTTTCATAGTATTAGATTTAAGGTTAACAAAGGTTGGAGCAAGGCGTTGCTCCTTTTTTTATGCCTGTATCTTTCGTACGTACAAAAAACAAGAGGTACACCCCCACGAAATGAAATATACCTCTATGCTTACTATCAATAAAAGAATTACATCAGTCTATCTTTCAAAACCTGCGGAAGTTCGGGCATCGCACCGCTCTGTGTGCAGACATAAGCAGAAACCTCGACAGCCAGTTTATGCGCTTCGGGCACCGGTTTTCCATTGAGAATGGAAGCACAGAAAGCAGCCGTAAAAGAATCGCCTGCACCCACTGTGTCGGCAACCGGTACTTTGGGCGTCTCCTGGAAAGAGACAACGCCCGGAGTGAACACATAGCTGCCATTGATTCCACAAGTGAGAATCAGCATCTTCAGGTTGTATTTTGCCAACAGAATCCAGCATTTATCCTGCAAGTCGATACCGGGATAACCAAACATACGGCTGATAGTCACCAGTTCTTCGTCGTTTATCTTCAGGACGTTGCAGCGGCGGAACGATTCACGCAATACCTCTTTAGAGTAGAAATCCTGGCGGAGATTGATATCAAATATCTTGAGCTGTCCATCTATATCGGGCATCGTATCCAGAAAGCGATTGATAGTGGCACGGCTCACGTCATTACGTTGAGCCAGCGAACCGAAGCAAACAGCACGTGTGCTCAAGGCCAGACGTTTCAAATCATCCGTAAAGGGAATGTTATCCCACGCCACGCCCTCTTTGATTTCGTAACAAGGCACGCCCTCGTCATCGAGCGTCACCTGCACCGTACCGGTAGGATAGTCTACCTGTTCAATCTGCATCTTCAACTTCTTCTCGTTGAATACTTTCAGAATTTCTTCTCCCAGTTCATCCCTGCCTACGGCACTCACTACACGACTGTCAAAACCAAACTGTGATACATGATAGGCAAAGTTTGCCGGAGCACCACCGATTTTCTTTCCTTCGGGCAACACATCCCAAAGTGCTTCGCCCATTCCTACAATTATATTATTCATGATATACAGGTTTTATTGTTTCCAAAGTTATAAAATTATTTTCTGATACGGAACGTATAATACAAAAGATAAAGCACGCCCACCGTCATTACGGCGATAGCACCATTCTGTCCCATGGAAGTATCCGAAGCCACTCCCATTGCCAACGGAAACACCGTCCCGCCGAAAAGTCCCATAATCATCAAGCCGGAAACTTCGTTTTTCTTACCCGGCAGATAAAGCAATGCCTGCGAGAAGATGACGGAAAATACATTGGAGTTGCCGAAACCAATCAAAGCGATGCAAGCATAGATAATTGCCTTTTCATGGAAGATAAACAAACCGATCATGGCAATCAACATCATCACCACACTAATGCCGAAGAAAGATTTCGGAGACATCTTACGCAAGATGAAAGAACCCAGAAAGCAACCTGCCGTACGGAAAATAAAATAAAGACTGGTTGCAAAAGCAGCATCATCCAATCCCATGCCGATGCGCTCCATCAAAATCTTCGGGGCGGTAGTATTCGTACCTACGTCAATGCCGACATGACACATGATGCCAATGAAACAAAGCAGAATAAACGGTTTGCCAAGCAGGGCGATACATTGTCCGAAAGTAGACGGTTTGCCCTCTTCTTTTTCCTCTTCAATCTGTGTGACATTGAGCAGAAGAATAGCAATGACAGCTACAATCATATAAATAGGGAACAGGATGCGCCAGCCTAGATCGAAAGTCGGAATGGCCTGTGTCGCTCCCCACATGGCGATGTAAGGTGCCAGAAAAGAAGCAATGGCCTTCACAAACTGGCCGAAAGTCAGACTACTCGCCAGGCGGTCGCCACGCACGATATTGGAAAGTAACGGATTCAGAGAAGTCTGCATCAACGCATTTCCAATGCCCAGGAGGGAGAAGGAAATCAGCATCAGCATATAGCTGTCGCCGAAAACGGGTAGCAACAGAGAAGCGAAAGTCACAATCAAACTAAGCAATACGGTTTTCTTCTGACCAATGCGGCTCATCAGCATGCCGGTGGGTACGGAGAAAATCAGGAACCAGAAGAATACCAGTGATGGAAAGATATTCGCCTGTGAGTCCGACAGACCAAGATCTGCCTTTACGTAATTGGAGGCAATGCCTACCAGGTCAACGAATCCCATGGCGAAGAAGCAAAGCATCACCGGGATTAGTTTGGAGAGGGAAGAGTTTTTACTGTTTTCCATTATTTTATCTTTTATATGATGAATTCTGTTTCCATAGGGCGGAGCACATAACCCTATGGCAATGTATGCATCAGTCCTTTATATAGTTGATGTATCTCCCGTTCCTTGTTACTTTAAAGCTACGGTCTTGTTGGGTTACCACGGCCGTGACGAACTAACAGAACCGTGGCTTTGAAGAAAGTGTCTCCGCACTTTAGTAGAACTCTTCCACTAGGACAGACGTACTCTTCCATAAGGAAAGAAGTATTCTACTCTAAAGAAACGAGAAAAGAGCGCATAGAGTAAGAAGAATGAGCTTATTTCTTCAACTTATAGATCACAAACGATTCTACTTTATACGCTCCTCCTTTACTGTAAAAGTCGATATGAGTGTAAGGTTCCGACGGGAATACCTGATTAGTCATCACAAAACGTCCGCCATCACCAAAGGCTTCCACACTGGATTTATCGACAAAGAGACGGAGTTTCAATTCGTCTTTTCCACTTTCAATGGTCGTCCAGGTCAACATTGGGAAGTTCTCATTGAAACCTACATCTCCGCTCTTGCGGCGGTCCATCGAGAATTTCTTTTCTTTCATGTCATATTGCATATCCACTTCTTCGCCTTTGTCATTGTAGAGACGGAAGCCGATTACATCCGCATGTTGATTTTCGATAGTCAGTTCTATTTCGTATGCCCCCTCATTGCCGGCAATCATGTCTTTGATGGTACGTGTTCCGTTCACTTTAAACGAGCGTTTCTTGGAGATGTCACGCAGTTTCAGCAGTTCGGGAGAAGGAGCAGACTGAAGATAAGTCTCGCCATCTACGGTGAACAGGCTCAAATCGCGAGGAACAGAGTTCGGGCTACGGTATTGAGAGGTAGGAACATCGTTTGCATATTGCCAGTTGCTCATCCATGCGATAGCGATGCGACGGTTGTCGGGAGCATCACTCCAAGTTACAGTGGCATAATGGTCTTTTCCCCAGTCCATCCATTTGGTTTTGGAGGGTGATTCGTTTACAAATTCTTTTCCGTTGAACGTTCCGACAAAGTATTGAGTGGCCGAGTCACCGAAAGGACCGTCGCCCAAGCTGCAAAGTAATACCCATTTCTTTTCATTCGTTCCCTCTACCGGAAGTTCGAACAAGTCGGGACACTCCCAAACGTTTCCGTGAGCACCCTGTCCTTTGCCGAAGCTACTTTCGAATGTCCAGTCTTTCAGGTTGGGAGAAGAGAAGAATTGCATCTCCTGCCCTACTGCCAATGTCATAATCCAGCGTTGAGTGCCTTCATACCAGAAGACTTTCGGGTCGCGGAAGTCGCGTGCTTCGGATACTAGTACGGGATTGTTTTCATATTTAGTAAAAGAGCGTCCGTTGTCGGTGCTGTAAGCGATACTCTGCACTTGGCGGTCGCCATTTTGGGTATAAATAGCGATGATGGCGCCAGCACCGAAGCCAGCAGTGTTTTTGGAATCTACCACAGCCGAACCACTGAAGATGGTTCCGAATGCATCCGGCGCAATGGCTACGGGACGATGTTCCCAGTTGATGAGGTCTTTGCTGATGGCATGTCCCCAGTTCATATTGCCCCATTTGGAACCGTATGGGTTGTATTGATAGAACAGGTGGTATTCTCCGTCTTTATATACCATTCCGTTGGGGTCGTTCATCCATCCGTAGAGAGGTGAGAAGTGGTAGGTGGGACGGAACTTTTCTCGATTACTGGTGTCGAACGTGTCGGACAACTTCATTTCCTTGCAACAAGCCGTGTTATCCGGTGAAAGGTTGACACGAATCGGATCGTTCGAATTCATTTTAAACTTGAAAGAGATTTGTTTGCCGGAATAAGCCGAAAGGTCTACCGGGACAAAGTAATCGACTTTATGGATGGCCAGGCGGACATCAAAGTTATCCACTTCCTTATTATCGACAATCATGCGGATACGCACGTCGGGAGATGCATCTTCTACGGGCAACAACAGATATTTCTGATTAGTGTTGACACGTACAAGGCAATGTCCTTCTCCTAAATCTTTTATTAATAGAGGAGAGTTATCCGCGCGAGCAGATAGGGAGATATTCATCACAATCATGCAAAGTAAAACCGCGAAGGTTTGAATTTGTTTGGAAGAGAGTTTTAAATTCATGCTTTATGGTATTAAGGTTGTTACAGTGCAAAGATAGGCGCTCCGGAATGAAGCGCCTGTCACTTTTGTTTCAAACACTGTAAAAGATGTTACTTTTCTATTAATATGTGCTCACCTGAATGTTTGATACGGTGATTTCACCTTTATAACAGCAGAGTGACCATGGATTCTTCTGCATCTGGTAGATACGGTTTGTGAAAGATAACTGGTCGTTGATGTAAGTCACACAAACCGACTGGTCACTGTAAATTGTCACACGGTATTCGTTATCGGCCGGGATGTTGAATTTGTTATCAAACAGATATTTGGCATCATCGCCGTCTTTCTCGAAGTTAGCTTTGCCTTCATCAGCGTTGACATGGATACTGTACCATGATTTGGAGTCCGTTCCACGAACGAAAGAGATTCCAAAACGATCTGTATTCGAGGATGCCTTTACGGTAAAGGAAATCTTGTTATGTACTTTCAGTCGGTTGAAAATGACAGAAGCACCTTCGGCCAACGTATATGTCTTACCGCTTTCTGTTACATTTCCTTCTTTAGCCATTACTTTCACTTCTTGGGCAGAAGTGTATTTACGGTCGATTGCATCGGGAACTCCGAGCGTCAACGTACCGTCTTCGTGCTGAATCAAGCGTTGTGCCACCAGATTGCCTGCCCATTCGGGTTCTACCTCACCTACGTTTCCGTTATCATTGCCGGCACGTGTGGGACACCAGCCCCAGATGTAACGGTTCGTTCCGTCGGAAGCGGTCTTGCCTGCGTAGAATGCACGACTGTCCAGCATACCTTCGCGACTGTCCGGCCATATTCCGGCGTCATTGGCAGTAGTTGCCTTTAACTCTTCCAGCGTTCTGCCTTTGAAGTATTGCACTTTGCGCATAAAAGAAGCCTGTTCGGAGTAAATCAAATACCACCAGTCTCCCATCTTGAATACGTCCGGACATTCGTAGAAACGATCCCACATCATGGTCATAAATGTTCTGGCAGATTCCCACTCTTTCAAGTCGGTAGAGGTAAATTCGGCAATGTGCCCTTTTCCGTTTTTACGGGTAGCGATCAACATGTGATAAACACCGTCTTCGGTCTGAAACAGGAACGGGTCGCGGAAGTCATTCTTATCATAGCCGTAAGTATCTCCTTTCAGGTAAAAAGTACGGTTTTTAGTCCATGTTTTGAAGTCAGGCGAAGTAGCTACCATCACGACTTGTGCATTCTGGTCGGAAGAGGGTTTGAACTTATTGCCGGTATAGAATGTGTAATAGAGTTTATCAGCCGGATTGTAGATTGTACCTCCTGTACCGATTGCCGCATCCTGTTCATCGCGGGCTCCGCAGGGAATCAGTTCGCCAAGGGATTCATAAGTGGCACCGTCTTTGGTTGCCACCCCGAAAATGGGGTGGTAAGTAGCTTCAGGGTTCGGACGGTAATCTTGCAGATACATCACTTTAAAATCCTTGGCAACCGGATCATAAAATGGCATCGGGTCACCGATAAAGCCTACCTGCGGTTTGTAATACATGGAGAAGCCATGTTCGTCGGTCGATTGGAAATAAGTGGCTGTACCATCCCAGTCTTTCTGGGTCAATACGGGATCCATCTCATCACTGCAGGCGGTCATTGAGGCCAACAGCGTGGTTAATGCTATATGTAAGATCATATTTTTCATAATTATCGCTTATTCTTTTATTTACATAAGTAGTTGATTGCATTCAGAGTCATTTGCTCTACGTTGTAGTGGTAGTAGTCGGCAGAAGCGTCTACTCCTTTACCATACCAGTCGTAACAACCGGAACCGATGCAGATCGTACGTCCACTATTGGAGCGCGGCTCGAATTCGGCAATGACTACCGCACCATCACCTCCACGTGCCAGATCGATTCCTCCTGTCAAGTTGCGCCATTCGTTCAAGTCGGCATAACCTCCCCAGTCTGTTCCGATATGCCATTGTGCTGTACTATTAGTCATCGCATAACCAGCCTCACAGGTATATACTGTTGATTTGTCTCCATCTTTCCATCTTAAATCCTGGAACAACGGATGAGATTCATTGCCGGTAATCGGGAAGCTCCAGGGATTAGGCACTATTTCGGGTGAGTCTTCATTTCCTCCCCAACAGTTGTTTGGTATGCGCCCGTCTTTTGCAATGCCAAGGTTGGCGATATAGAAAGTAGCATAGCGGGTCAGCAACAGGTTACCACCGTTTTGGTAGTAGACTTTAAACTTCTCTACGGCTGCTTTTGCATCATCCGGTAAAGGAAGATTTTCATTAGCATTGTCTCCATGGAAGTGCCACCAGATTGCAGTATATTTACCTAAATCAACTTTTCCATCTACTATATCTTTGAACGAGATATATTCGGACATTGATATATTATCCATCATCCATTGGGCAGCGGCTTTTTCTTCAGGACTTGTCAGCTGGCTCACGGAAGAAGCTGTACCGACAAAGGCAGTCGGAATCACATTTCCTTGAGTGACTGTCACTACATAAGGAGTAACTGCCGAACGGTAAGTTGCCGTATAGGTAACAGGATTTGTAAAGTCCTGGATACTTCCGGATGCCGGAGTCACAGTGGCTCCATCTGATACGGCAAATGTAGCTTTCAACTGGGTGATGTCCACCGTCAGCGGCACAACCACAGATATCGTTTTGGATAACTGGTCTATTTTACCCACATAAGTATCATTCAGCTTGAAGGTCAGAATCTTCGCCTCATCTCTCTTCACGGTAATCGTGTAGCTCATTTGTACATCACCATTCTTCACTGTCAAAGATACGGGAAGAGAAAAGTCGATGGTCTCACCGATAGCGATGCTGGCCGTGGCTCCTTCGGAAAGATTCATTTCTGTAACTGCCATCCGGGTTACGTCATAATCGTAAGGAACTCCTACTACGATTGTTTTATTCTGATAATCGATCGTCCCCGCATATGCATCCAGCTTGATAGCGTTCACCCATACGTCTCCGTCCAGACGAAGATTGGACTTGAAGTCATCACTACATCCCGTGGCTGTCAGGCATGCTACAGTCACCAACAGGATTGTATAAAGTTGTTTTATGATTGATTTCATGTTATTCTTTGTTTTAAGATTGATGGTTACCAACCGAAATTCTGTGTATAATTTCCGTTACTAGCACTGATCTGTTCGAATGGAACAGGGAGGTATTCGTTCTTATTTTCTGTGAAACCTGCATTCTTGTAGACAGAGCAACGGGATGCTTCGGTTACATAATAAGCATTGATGACGTCTTTGGCTTCTCCCCATCTTACGAGGTCGAAGAAACGTGAGCTTTCCATTCCGAACTCTACACGACGTTCCCATTTCAGCATTTTCATTGCTTCGTCCTGTGCATAGGCTTTCAGTTCATAAGGGGTTACTTTGAAGTTTACTCCGTACTCTTCTTTGTAATTGAAAATCAGCATGGTACTTCCGGCTGCACGGCTGCGTACATCATTGATAAGTGAGATAGCGTCAGCGATACGTCCATCGTTCAACTGTATCAAGGCTTCGGCACGCATCAGCAATACGTCTGCATAACGGATGACAATATGGTTCAGAGAACTTGCCCAATAAGAACCTTTCTTCAAACAGTCACAATCCGGGTCTACATTCTCTTTGAGAGAAACATAATATCCGTAAAGTCCCTTGCTACGGCTCCAGTCATCATTCTTCTGAATCATGTAGCCTTCGTTGTATTTATAAGGGAAGCCCGGCATACCTACCGTGTGGAATAAACGGGGGTCTACATTGTCTGACGTAACCTCGTAGTTCTCATTATCATAAGTGCTGAACAGCGGTTTTCCCTGCGAATCAGTTTTGAAAGCATTCACCAGATTCTGGCTCGGCTTGTGGAAATCACAGCAACCGAGTATCTGCGGAGTTGTCAATCCCATTCCCCAGTTCAGGTTACCGTTGTAGGTTCCGTCGTTGATAGAATACTGAATGGCCCATACAGATTCTGAACCATTTTCGTATTGCGGCAGGAAGTTCATGCTATAATCAGTTTCCAGTCCGTAACCGGCTTTGGCCATGATAAGGGGATCGGTATATTTCACCACCTGTTTCAAGTCTTCTTCGTTGATGCCGGTAAGGTTGTTGTTCACTCCGTCTTGACGGTAAGCCTTATACAGGTAGGTCTTTGCCAGATAAGCGGCAGCGGCAGCCTGGGTAGGACGTCCTTTTTCCATTTGTATCTCCGGCAGATTGTCGTAAGCAAACTGGAAGTCATCTGCTATCTTTTGCCATTGTTCATTATTGGTATAAGTGGTATTCGAAAGCTCGTTGTAAGCATCCGGGTCCATGTTTTCATCGTTCACGATAACGATCTTCTTGAACAGTTGCTTCAACATAAAGTGAGCATGACCGCGCAGGAATCTCATTTCAGCAATGCGCTGATTCTTCAGCGGATAAGTTTTTTCATCCATCAGGTCGAGTGACTGTAAGGCTGTGTTGGCACGAGTGATGCATTGATACAGTCTTTTCCATATATCGTTGATGTTCCAGTCTGTAGTGTTGATACCTTTGGAAATCTCCAGTGCGTTGAACACACCACCGTCTTCTGTTCCGGAACCACCTTTATAACAATCGTCGGAACGTACATCATAATTCCAAAGAGAGAAAGAAGAGTTGATATCGTCACCTGTCGCCCAAATGGCGTAGGCTGAAATCACGAGGTTGTCCACGTATTCGGGAGAAGCGATCTGATCTCCGGTCACAATGCCCTGCGGAACCTGACGATCCAAGAAATCGTCACAACTGCTTGTCAGCAAGGTAAATCCGATGGTTGCTATATATAATATCTTTTTCATAATCGTTCGTTTTATAAATGAGGTGAATTAAAATCCGATGTTAAGTCCGAATGTGATATTCACAGGGATCGGATAAGAGAAGTTCGGATTCTCCGGATCTTCTCCTGTAAAGTCCTTACTTTTGATAGTCAGCAGGTTTTGTGCACTGCAATAGAAACGCAAGCGTTCCATTCTCAACTTCTTGGAGATGACTGCCGGAACTGTATATCCTAATTGGATATTGCGCAGTTTCAGGAAAGAACCGTTTTCTACAAAATAAGTGGAGACGCGCTGTTCATTGTTTGTATCGCTACGAGTCAATGCCGGGATATTGGAATTCGGATTGGTAGGCGACCAGGCATTGAGCAAACGGGTTCCTTTGTTCAGGAAGCCGACATTGGCTGCACTCCAGAAATCGCTTTTCTTCTTCACGTCACTAATAATATCCACTCCCTGCACGCCTTGCCAGAACATAGTCAGATCGAAGTTCTTATATTCCAGATAGATATTCAAGCCGTAGCTGAAAGAAGGAGTAGGATCGTAAATCCATTCCTGGTCTTTTTCATCAATCACACCGTTGTGGTCGATATCACGATAGCGAATACGGCCGACAGCTGCTCCTTCCTGGGTAGCATGATTGTCAACTTCTTCCTGTGATTTGAAAATACCATCGGCAATGTAACCCACTTGTGCATTGTAAGTATGTCCGACTACACTCTTTACTCCATTACCACCAAACTTTCCATTAGCAGCCACCGTCTCCGGTAATTCAAGAATTTCATTCCGGTAGGTGGAGATGTTTCCGTTCAGGTCGTAAGTCAGTCCGAAAGCAGTCTTGTTACGATAACCCAGATTGAATTCAAAGCCTTGGTTTTTCATCGCACCCGAATTAATCCAACGGCTGCCACCTTCTCCCAATACTCCTACACCGGCCATTTCGGTCAGGATGTCGGTTGTTTTCTTATAATAGTATTCCAATGAACCATAGAGGGATTGTTTGAACAGGCTGAAGTCGATACCGACATTGGTCTGTGTGGTTGTCTCCCACTTGATATTATCATTTCCGATCTGGTTACGTTTGAATCCGGAAGGTAGAGTGCTGCCTCCATTGGAACCGGTAATATCGTATGCCGTACCGTAGCTCTGACCTCCGAAGGAATCTGTTGTACCATAGTTAGGCGCGTAAATCGTGTAACGGGCAAGGTTGGAGATTTCCTGATTACCGGTCTGTCCCCATGAAGCACGCAGTTTCAAATCGTCCAGCCAAGTCAACTCTTTCATAAAGTTTTCCTGCGTGATGCGCCATCCCAAAGATACGGAAGGGAAAGTGGCGTAACGATGATTTTTACCGAAGCGGGAAGAACCGTCACGACGAATAGTCAATGAAAGCAGATATCTGTCAGCATAAGAATAGTTCATTTTACCAAAGAAAGAGACAAGTGAATAACCTTCACCGGCACCGTAAGCCTGTGCCGTACCACTACCTGCATCGGGCCACATATAATCCGGGGTAAGGATAGAGAAGTCTTCTTTATATCCGGAGAAATGGCTATCATCTTCACGGTTCAACTCCATACCTGCCATCACGTCTCCACGATGTTTGCCTATCTCCAACTGATAAGTGGCAATGGCATTCCACATCCATTTGGTCCAGTGTTCCTGTTTGGCTTCTACTGCGCTCTTGCCGTTGTTGGTCTGTGTTCCTTCCTGATAAGGATAAGTGAAGTAACGGGCTTGTTTGTTAGCATAGTCCAGACCGAAAGTAGACCGTACATTCAATCCTTTGAAAAGGCTTAGATTCACATAAGCATCACCGAACATACGCCAGTACGTGTATCGATTGTCTTTATTGTATTCGAGTACGGCACGAGGATTACGACGGTCCGGCCATCCTCCTACCGGTCCTCCCCATGAACCATCCGAAGCATAAACGGGAATGGCGGAAGGAATATCCAAAGCAGTTTCGATAATTCCGCCAGGAGCTTGCACTTCCGAAGTACGGTTTAATGTGAAATGCTGACCGATAGTCAATATATCATCAATTAATTTATAATCGCTGTTCATACGGGCCGAGAAACGGTCGAAGTCCGTATCTTTAATAACGCCCAAGTTTTTATAGTAGCCCAATGAGAAGAAGGAAGAACCTTTTTCCGAACCGTTGCTGACAGACAGATTGTATTGCTGGATAACACCTGTACGGGTGATTTCATCAAACCAGTCAGTATCTGCCACAGGCATCGTATTCTTCGAATCCAGATATTTGGAAAGACTCATACCATATAATACCGGATTTCCATCGGCGTTATATCCCCAGTTGTAGTTATATCCCAAGGCATTACCATTCGGATTCTCGCCATCGTTTACATAGGCCTGCCACATGGCACGTCCGTACTGTTCCGTATTGAGCACATCCATCTTGCTTTGGTACATGGAAGCAGAAACCGAAGCATCAAAGTTTACTTTGATCTGTCCTTTTTTGCCTTGTTTGGTAGTAATGATGATAACACCATTTGCAGCACGAGAACCATAGATAGAGGCCGAAGCTGCATCTTTCAGCACTTGAATGGATTCAATATCATTGCCATTCAATTCGTGCATACCAGCTTTGGTAGGAACACCGTCGATGATATAAAGCGGGTCGTTGTTGTTCAACGTACCAATACCACGAATACGTACGGTAGCCGATCCGCTCGGATTACCATCAGCAGTAATGTTCATGCCGGGAACACGTCCTTGAAGGGCTTTTACCGGATTATTTTCACCTTGTTTCTGGATTTCATCTACTTTTACTACGGAAACAGCACCGGTCAAGTCTGCTTTTCGCTGGGTAGTATAGCCTGTTACGACCACTTCATCTACCATTTGAGTGTCTTCTTCCAATAGTACATTAACGATTGTAGCCGATTTTACGGTCACCGGTTTATAACCAATATACGTAATCTTTAAAGTAGAGTTAGCCGGAACCGAAAGGGTGAAATTACCATCTAAATCAGTAATTGTTCCATTAGTAGTAGCTGAAGCTTCAACAACAGAGGCACCGATGACCGGCTGTCCATCCGTTTTAGAAGTAACGTTTCCCTTCACCGTTATGTTTTGTCCCCAAAGGACTGACATGAAAGTAAACAGGAAACAAACGCTGCAAAGAAGTTTTTTGTTCTTCATAATACTAAGCATTAGTTTGATGTTATTAAATTAAAAGTACGAATTTTATCTTTATCGATAATGCAAATTACGGTTGATTTACGTCAATCGACTGAAAAAAATGTTTCAAAGGCTGTAACATTTGTTGCATAGAACGCTATTTTATAGGGTTTTATACATTATTTTTCTCATCACAAGAATTATGGAGAAGATATTCTCTTGTCAGTGGGAAAATATTACCTTTGCGTAGTGATATAAGCTTTTAAAAAGTAGTTATAATTAAAACGATTAATAAAAAAAGTCAGTTACCGATTGTAACCAACTGAAAATTGAACGATATGAAAACAATCTCCAACGAACAACTTACCATTCAAGTATCTCCGCATGGAGCGGAACTTTGCAGCATCTTCGCCAATGGAAAAGAATACCTGTGGCAAGCGGATCCTGCTTTTTGGAAACGTCACTCTCCTGTCCTATTCCCTATTGTCGGAAGCGTATGGGAAAATGAATATCGCAATGAAGGGATTCCTTATACACTTACCCAACATGGATTTGCCCGCGACATGGAATTTACGCTTGTTTCCGAAAAAGAAAATGAAGTACATTACCGCCTTATCAGCAATGAAGAGACTTTGCAAAAATATCCGTTTCCATTCTGTCTGGAAATAGGTTATCGCATTCAAGGAAAACAAATTGAGGTGATATGGAAAGTAAAGAATACCGGCGACAAAGAAATGTATTTTCAGATTGGGGCACATCCTGCTTTCTACTGGCCGGAGTTTGATGCGAACAGTTTAGAAAGAGGGTTCTTCGGATTCGACAGGAAAGATGGTTTGAAGTATATTCTTATTTCTGAAAAGGGATGCGCTGATCCTTCTGTTGAGTATTCCTTAGAGTTGGCAGACGGATTGTTACCATTGGATACTCATACTTTTGATAAAGATGCTTTGATCTTGGAAAACGGCCAGGTTCGCAAAGTCACCTTATTTAATAAGGAGAAACGGGCTTATTTAAGTTTACACTTCAATGCTCCGGTAGTCGGCCTTTGGTCGCCACCTGCAAAGAATGCTCCTTTTGTCTGCATCGAGCCTTGGTATGGACGTTGCGACCGCGCACATTATACAGGGGAATATAAAGATAAAGACTGGATACAGCACCTGCAACCGGATGAGATATTCCAAGGGGGATATACAATTGAAATCGAAGAATAATCGACAATAGCCAACAAGACCCAGCAAATAAAAAGTAGCTGCCGGATTTCACATCTGACAGCTACCAACACCTAATTCTAATCTACAAAACCTAACTTATAAATCTAACCTATGAACCTTTAAGCAACTAATACCCATTGCTCTTACTGAATCTATGAAAATATCTATTGTGTAAACCTCTACCTTATATTATAAACCTAATCGATACGCATTGAATGAATCAACATTGAACGTTCCTCCTTTACTATAAAAACACATACGGTTGTATGGTTCCGATGGAAAAACCAGATTCGTCATTGCTATTTTTCCTCCATTCAGGAATATTTCTACAGAACACTTATCAATAAAGATATCCAAAGCGTATTTATTTTCTTTTTTTATCGGCGCCCAGGTAGCTAATGCGAAATCATCGATATAATTGATCGAAGTCGTCTTTCTACGGTCATGAGCTTCTATTTCATGAGGGACGCTATTCTTTCCGAAATCTACGATACCACTTTTCGTCCGGTCCATTACCAGTCTTTTTTCAGGAAGATTGAAATAGATATCTACCTTTTCACCTTTATCATTAAAGAGACTGAAGCCCATAATCTCCGCTTTGCCGGTAGTAATCTCCAATGCTAATTCATAAGCTCCGTTATTATCAGTCAGTAGAGAATCAATATGATAATCATTGGATACGGTGAAAGAAGGAATCTCCTTGTTTTCTTTCCGCAAAGTTTTCGTCTCTGCCACCGGAGCCGCTGAAAGATAAAGCTCACCGTCTTGTGTATAAAGTCCCAACTCACGCGGTAAAGCATTGGCACTACGAAATTGCTTTGTCGGAACAATATTGCAATATTGCCAGTTACTCATCCAAGGTATGGCAACCGTCCGATCACTTGTGTTCGAAAAACAGACCGTAGCATAATGATCCTTTCCCCAATCCAGCCATTTCGTGACATTTGGCTGATTGTCACAAATAAATTTCGTTCCGTCAAAGTTTCCTGTAAAGTACTGGGTTGCACTCCCTCCGAAATAGCATCCCGGATTCACGTTTACTATCAACGCCCATTTCTTCCGATTTATGTCTCCATCTATCGGAAGTTCCACCATATCCGGACATTCAAACTGACAAGGTTGCACTCCGTACCCTTCTCCGAAACTGCTCATATAATTCCAGTCTTTCAGATTCTTCGAGTCATAAAAACGCATTTCCTTATCGGCAGAAACAATCATAACCCACTTATCTTCCGGTTCATACCGGAAAACTTTCGGATCGCGGAAATCTTTCAAACCGTCAGAAGGACAAAGGATGGGATTCTTCTCGTATTTAGTAAATGTCCGTCCGTTATCTTTGCTAAAAGCAAGACATTGGATCTGCCCGTTTTTGTCACTGGCAGAAGTATAAAAAGCCAGAATACTCCCCGCTCCATAGCCAGCCACATTCTCCTTATCAACAACAGAACTGCCGGAAAAGATATGTCCCAATGTATCACGGGCAATAGCCGGAGGCAAGTGTTCCCAATGCACAAGATCTCTGCTGACGGAATGTCCCCAATGCATATTTCCCCATTTGGAACCGTAAGGGTTGTATTGAAAGTACAAATGATATTCTCCATCTTTATAGACCAACCCGTTGGCATCATTCATCCAACCATACAGAGGAGTATGGTGATAAACTGGACGAAACTTATCTGTATTGGCTGTATCAAATGTATCAGATAGTTTGATTTCTTTCCAGCAAAGTGCATCCTTTGATTTATTACGCACACGTACGGTAGCAGTCTTTGCTCCGGCAGGTAAGGCAAGCGGAACAAAATAGTCCACTTTTGTCTGTGCCAGACGAATATCCATATCGGTATCTGTAGCCTCTCCTGTATCCAGAAGAACCTGACTTTCCATTGCTTCCTCTTCTATAGGAAGCAATATATAATTAGCCGGATAGGTGATGTGAATGACAGTCAGGCTATCACCTTTCTGTTCCAAAGTCAACTTGCTTTTAGTTGTATGGCAATAAGTCAGTCCGTAAGAGACTGCTAATGCAAGTGCCGCACCTTTACATAGTTTTATCCAAGGGGTTGTTTTCATGGCAACAAAGTATTCCTGATTTACACAAGCTTTTAATCAAAATAGATGAAGGCAAAGATAGGGGGTATATTCACCTTCGTCTATAAACTTTGTTTCAAAGGGTATCAATTTTGATACATCACCTTACTATTTTTCTACCAGAATTCAAAACAATCAATATTCATAGGACCGAGTATATGAATTTTCATCATATGAATACCGACTGATAATTGTATGTTTGATACTATAAAATCATCATAAACAGTCCAGTTCCCTGTAGTTGTGACAATGGTCCAACTGTATCCCTCCATCAAAAGAAAGGGCGAACTTTCCATCTTCTTCCACTGTCGTACAAACTTTGACTATAGGGATTCTTATCAATCACCTGAAAAATAAGCTGTCAAGCGTAAAACAAAATCATCCTTATTCATAATATTATCCAAGCCTACAAAAGATGATTAAAAGTCTTTTTTCTCCTTTACTTAAAGGAAAAACAAATATTTTTATGCAATTAATCACTTTTTAATCCCAGATTAAGCCATTTCATTCCTCCTTTTTAATACTTTTCCTTTTACTTTGCCGTTAACTAATAATATCAGAAAAACTATTAATGTACAAATATGAAAAAAAATCTAATCCTATTGTGCAGTTTGCTGGCAAGTTTTACCTTACAGCCCGTACAGACAAATGCACAAACGGCGACTAACAGTCAAAAATTACTCTATCCCTATCCTTTCGCTCCCAGTGAAGGTTTGGTGAATAAAACCGAGAAAGAGCATCGCCAAGAAATTTGTTTAAATGGCTATTGGGATTTCCAACCCATTGCTTTACCGAAAGACTATAAACAAGGTAAAGGAGCAGCTCCCGAATTACCACTCCCGAAAGATGGTAGTAACTGGAGTAAGACACGCATCAAAATACCTTCTCCATGGAATATCAACGCTTTTGGTTATCGTGATCTCGAAGGTCCCGACCACCGTAACTATCCGTCTTATCCGAAAGAATGGGAACAAGTGAAAATGGCATGGATGAAAAAAAATATAACAATTCCTTCCAACTGGACAGGCCGGCAAATCAAACTTTACTTTGAAGCCGTCGCAGGATATTCAGAAGTCTATGTCAATAAGGAAAAAATAGGTGAAAATTTCGATTTATTTCTGCCATTTAGCTTCGACATCACGGATAAAGTCACTCCCGGTGAAACAATAGAGGTGCTTGTAGGCGTGCGCAGCCAATCCTTATTTGAAGATAATTCAACTATCGGCCGCCGTATTATCCCAGGAGGCTCTATGTGGGGATATCACATCAACGGTATCTGGCAAGATGTATATCTGTTAGCTTTACCCCAAATACATATAGAAGATGTATATGTGAAACCATTGGTTGCCAAGAATACATTAGAAATCGAAGTAACCATACAAAACAAAACCAACCGGAAAGCTGACATACAACTGCAAGGCAATGTCAGAGAATGGATAAATTACGCCGGAACGGACATAAACTCCGCTCCCGTTCCCGCATGGACACTGGGTACGGAAGCATTACAGGTCGCACCACGCAAAGTTTCAATTGCAGCTAATGCATCACAGATAATAACACTGCAAGTACCTGTCAATGAGAATATACTACAATATTGGACTCCCGAACAACCGAATCTGTATGCCTTGTTACTTTCTATCAAGGACAAGAAACAAACTATCGACACGAAATACGAACGTTTTGGTTGGCGTGAATGGACATTACAGGGAACCACACAATACCTCAATGGCAAACCTTATGCTCTACACGGAGACTCCTGGCACTTCATGGGTATCCCGCAAATGACACGCCGCTACGCATGGGCATGGTTTACCGCTATTAAAGGCATGAACGGCAACGCAGTTCGTCCGCACGCACAGGTTTATCCTCGTTTTTATATGGATATGGCGGATGAAATGGGAATCTGCGTACTGAATGAGACCGCTAACTGGGCTAGCGACGGCGGTCCGAAACTAGATTCAGATCACTTCTGGGAAGCATCGAAAGAACATTTAAAGCGTTTCGTCCTGCGTGACCGCAATCATGCATCCGTTTTCGGTTGGAGTATCAGCAATGAAAATAAACCTGTTATCCTGCATGTATATAACCGTCCCGAATTAATCCCCGCCCAACAAAAAGCATGGAAAGAATGGCGTGACATTGTACGTCTGTACGACCCTACCCGTCCTTGGATTTCATCTGACGGTGAAGACGACGGTAATGGTATATTACCCGTGACCGTAGGACATTACGGAGACATCAACTCCATGAAAAACTGGATTAATATCGGAAAGCCTTGGGGAATCGGTGAACACAGTATGGCATATTACGGCACACCTGAGCAAGTATCCAAATATAACGGAGAACGTGCCTACGAATCACAAGAAGGACGTATGGAAGGGTTAGCTAACGAATGTTACAACCTAATAGCCAACCAACGCCGGATGGGGGCTTCATACAGTACGGTTTTCAATATGGCATGGTATGCGTTGAAACCACTCCCACTCGGTAAAAAAGACATTACCAAAGCACCTGATGTTAGAGAAGATGGTGTATTTTTCGGTGAGTACAAAGAGGGGATTCCGGGTGTACAACCAGAACGTGTGGGACCTTATTGCACTACATTCAATCCTGGCTATGATCCCACCTTGCCACTCTATCAAGAATGGCCGATGTATAGTGCCTTACGTGCTGCCAATGCTCCGGGCGCACCAGCATGGTCTCCTTATGCCATCATCGACAAAGAGCAATATAAAGCTCACAAAACTACCAATCCGGACAAAAATTATAAGGAGGTAGTATTTATCGGCAATCCAGAAAGCAAAGTAAAACACCTGTTAAATGCACAAGGAGTAGCATTCGCTTCTAAAATCACCACTCCCTCCTCACTGCTTTACATCATAGATGGCAGCCAAGTGTTAGATGACACTACCCAAAAGGAAATACAGAAACAACTCGCCAAAGGTGCAGATTTATGGATTTGGGGAATTACACCGGAAACAGTAGGCAGATACAATGATATTCTACCACTTCCTGTCGCACTGGAACCACTGAAACGTTCCTCTTTCCTACCTGTGCAGAAAGCATGGATGCAAGGACTTAACAATTCTGATTTCTATTTCTGCGAACTTCAAAAAGCGGATGCTTCCAATTATTCATTAAAAGGCACATTCGTAGAAGAAGGGGATATCTTGTTGAACGCTTGTAAGACTGACTGGCGCAAATGGAACAAGCGTCCGGAGGAAATCAAAACTGCCGGAACAATCCGCAGTGAATACGAATGTACGTCCGCTACTCCGGTATTTGTTAAATACCAGCAAGGTGCTTCCTCCTTTTATTTAAGTACATTGACCGAATTCGCCAATTCAGAAAAAGGATACAACACATTAAGTATGATCTTAAAAAATGCAGGAATAAGCTATCAGAAGCCAGAAACCAATATTAATGAAGTATTCTTCCTGCGTGATGAACAGATAAACTTCCCCGTAGCAACCAAAGAAAAATTCGTAAAGAAAGATAACGGATGGACACTGGAATTCTACGTATTCAGCCCGCGCCCTCTGGATGACCTGCTGATAGAGCCTAATATGCCAAAACTCTCTCTGATGTTAAAAGCAAAAACTCGTGAATTATTCATTAATGACACCCCCTATACAAGCATATCTCACGACGGACGTAACGAGGTAATCTATAAAGAAATCCCTCTATTGCAAGGATGGAATAAACTGGTTATTAAAATAGGAGACGGGGACCGGAATGATTTCAGCGGTTTCTTTAAATGCGATAACAAGAAGGATTTTCTTCCGACTTTGAAAGCTGCCTTCACAAACCCGGAAGCCAGATAAAATGAAGATAAAAGAGGATTAAAAACGATTAAAAATAAAAGTACCATGAGAATCTTACATTTCTTTGCTACGATCACAGTTGCTGCAATGTTAAGCGGATGTAATAGAGAGCAATCACAAACCACTAACCGGACACCGGTCGACTATGTCAATCCATACATAGGGAATATCAGCCATCTGCTAATTCCCACGTTTCCGACCATTCAATTACCAAACAGTATGCTTCGTGTCTATCCCGAACGTGCGGATTATACCACCGAATTGTTAAACGGCCTGCCGTTGATTGTCACCAATCACCGGGAACGTTCCGCGTTCAACCTTAGTCCTTATCAGGGAAAAGAGCTTCGTCCGATCATAACCTACAACTACGATAACGAACATATCACGCCTTACTCGTATCAAGTAGACCTGAACGACAACAGCATGAAAGCAGAATATGCCCTTTCCCATCAGTCGGCTCTCTACCGGATCACATTTGAGGCAGACAAACCTGCCTATATCATTATAAACTCCCGTAATGGTTCGATTCATGTAGGCGAAAACTTTATCAGCGGCCATCAGCAATTAAGTGCCAACACCAATGTGTACGTATATATCGAACCACAGGAAAAACCGGTAAGCACTGGCATCTTAAAAGACGGAGTCATCGAAGCCAGCAAAGACAATGCGGAAGGCATCAATGCTTGTGCAGCATGGCGTTTTGCCGATGGTACAACAACAGTCAGTCTTCGTTACGGCATATCTTTCATCAGTGAAGAACAAGCAGAAAAGAATATGCGTAATGAACTGAAAGACTACAATATAAAAAACCTGGCAAAAGCAGGACGCCAAATCTGGAACGAAACTCTAGGACGTATCAAAGTGGAAGGAGGAACAGAAGATGACAAGACTGTATTATACTCTTCATTCTACCGTACTTTCGAGCGCCCTATCTGCATGAGTGAAGCCGGTGGCCGTTACTTTAGTGCTTTTGACGGCAAGGTACATGATGACAACGGTACGCCTTTCTATAACGATGACTGGATTTGGGACACATACCGTGCGGCACATCCACTTCGTATATTGATCGACACCAAAAAAGAAGAAGACATCATTGCTTCTTTCCTGTTAATGGCGGAACAGATGGGAACAATGTGGATGCCTACCTTCCCTGAAGTTACAGGTGACTCACGCCGCATGAACTCCAATCATGCCGTTGCCACCATAGCCGACGCTCTGGCTAAAGGACTGAACATAAATGCGGTGAAAGCCTATGAAGCGTGCCGGAAAGGAATGGAAGAAAAAACTCTTGCGCCCTGGTCGGGAGCCGCTGCCGGATGGTTGGACAACTTCTACCGCGAAAACGGATATATCCCCGCCCTTCGCCCGGATGAAAAGGAAACAGATCCGAATGTACACCCTTTCGAAAAGCGTCAACCTGTCGCTGTCACATTAGGAACCAGCTACGACCAATGGTGTCTTTCTCGTATCGCAGAATTATTGGGTAAGAAAGACGAAGCCGCCCACTATCTGCAATGCTCCTACAACTATCGGAATATCTTCAATAAAGAGACCGGTTTCTTCCACCCGAAAGATAAGGAAGGCAAGTGGATTACACCGTTCGATTACCGTTATTCCGGTGGTATGGGCGCCCGCGAATATTATGGAGAGAACAATGGTTGGGTTTACCGTTGGGATGTACCTCACAATGTGGCCGACCTCATCAACCTAATGGGAGGAAAAGAGCAGTTCATCTCCAATCTCGACCGTACTTTCAGTGAACCGCTGGGACGCAGTAAATATGAATTCTATTCAAAACTACCTGACCACACGGGTAATGTCGGGCAGTTTTCTATGGCAAATGAGCCATCATTACACATACCTTATCTCTACAATTATGCAGGTCAACCCTGGAAAACGCAGAAGCGTATCCGTCAGATGCTGAAAACATGGTTCCGTAATGACCTCATGGGAATACCTGGGGACGAAGATGGCGGAGGTATGACTTCATTTGTTGTTTTCTCTTCATTGGGTTTTTATCCTGTCACTCCGGGCTTACCAATCTACAATATCGGAAGTCCACTTTTCACAAATACAAAAATAATACTCAGCAACGGTTCCGTATTTGAAATCGAAGCCCAGAATGCTTCCGACGAAAATAAGTACATCCAATCGGCTACACTGAACGGTCAAAAATGGGAAAAACCCTGGTTCAGCCATGACGATTTGAAAAACGGAGGTAAATTAGTACTGACAATGGGCAATAAACCTAATAAAGCATGGGGCAGCGAAGACAATGCCGTTCCTCCTTCAGCAGAAGCCAAATAAGTACTGCCCGATTTATATGAAGATGTCGCAAAATAGAATTTTCATTTCCTACATTCTATTTTGGGACATCTTCATATTTCATTAAACGTATGATCGTAATAACAAACGGTAGTTTGAAAGTATTGCCTTATAAATAAATTCTGATTCTTGGGGATATCATACAGTTTTTTGTATTTTTGCACTATAAATAAAGTACTATGAAATATCAACTACAAATTTTGCTCTTCGTCCTGCTTTGCATGGTAGGTAAAGTGGACGCATCTTCTTTGTATGATTATGGACTTTCTCTCAAATCCCATGCAGTAGCTGGAATTGAGAGAACAACCTTGTACTTGGATGATAACCAACCTTTCTCTATAAAAAACGATTTCACGATTTCTTTTCAAATGTATGTACGTGTCAATGAGCATGACTTCGGCTCTATTCTCCATCTGCATACAAACACCAATCAATATATCCGTTTTTCATTTGTCGCAGGTGAAGAAAGACATTTTCCAGCGTTGGTTCTCAATGAAGGCATCATCAACATTAACAGCCCCATAGAACGAGAAAAATGGCTGGATGTTTCTTTGCACTTGCGTTTGAAGGATAATGTCATAGAAATAGATTACGATAACAAGAAAATATCAGCTATGGCTCCCTTACAAGGAGTGAAAAGTGTTACCGCTTTATTCGGACAAATGCAAAACTATCTGGCAGATGTAGCTCCAATAAATCTTAGAAATATAACCATCATACAAGATGGAAAACAGATACGTGAATGGAAGTTGTGGAAGCATAATGATAATGTCTGTTATGATGAAATAGAAAGAGCTGTGGCACGTGCTGTCCATCCCTTATGGTTAATAGACAATCATATCGAATGGAAACTTGTTCATCAGGCTAAAATTCCGGGAAAACTGAACGTGGCCTTCAATGCCCGTGAGGCCTTATTTTATTTAGTCAAATCCCAATCAATCGAAATCTTAGACGAGAATGGAGTTTTGCAGAACGAAGTGATAGTGCGTGGAGGCTATCCGGCTGTAGAATTCCCCAATCATCTCTTATATGATACTTTAAGCAATAAGCTTGTGTCTTATTATCCCAAGAAAGGCATAATTTCCAGTTTCTCATTTGACACAGAAAAATGGAGTAATGAGATACGCAACACAGAAGAAGCCACCAATTATAATCATGCCAAAACTTTTAATCCGGCAGACTCTTGTTTCTACTTTTTCGGAGGTTATGGTTTCTACCAATACCGCAACGATCTTTACCGGATGAAATCCGGTACTAACAAAGTGGAACAAATAGAATACGAACGTCCCCTCTACCCCCGTTATTCGGCAGCTATGGCTCTAGTGGGCGATGAATTATATATCTTCGGCGGTAGAGGGAACAAGTATGGCAAACAAGAGTTGAGTAGCCATTATTATTGGGGATTATGCTCCATCAATCTGAAAAATAAGCAGTCACGTATAGTCTGGCAACAAAATAATCCCAAAGAAGATGGTACGATAATGGCCTCTTCCATGTATTTCGAGCCATCGGATAGTTCCTTTTATGCTGTTTCGACAAATAAAGGAGGTGTGTTATGGAAGATTTCAATGAAAGATTCCGTCTATACGGAAGTTTCCAAGCCCATTTATAACGAATCAACTTATCAGGATTGTGACTTCAGTCTTTATACTTCTCCGTCACATGGAAAGTTATTCTTAGTATTAGATAAAATACTAAGTAACCACACACATGATGTGGCTATTTACGCCATCAATATGCCTCTCGTAAATGAAATGGATATCCGGCAGTCAACAGTTGAAGAAAGCGCTAACAGCCGATGGCATTTCTATACCGCCGGAGTCTTACTGCTACTTGCATTGGTCGGTTTAGTATTCTACCGTTTCAAATACAGCAGTAAAAAGAAAAAAGCATCTGCAGTCGGGAGGATTATAGAAGAAACTCCTACTGCAACAACTGAAGACAGCCTCAAACAACCAGGAATGTCTGAATCCAGAATCATACCGAAAAAAGAAAGAATACAAGACACGGAATCCGTTTTCACAAAAACGATCAATTATTATGACCGTAGCCGTGCATCTATTTCTTTGTTGGGCTGTTTCAATGTACGCGATAAAAATGGAAATGACATCACATCCAATTTTACCCCCCGTTTGAAACACTTGCTTATTCTGCTGATACTTTATACAGAAAAAAATGCCCAAGGCATCCTAACTTCCAAAACAACGGAAATACTATGGCCGGAAAAAGAAGAAACAGCCGCCCGCAATAACCGTAATGTAAATCTGCGCAAGCTACGGGTATTGTTGGAAAGTATCGGAGATATGGAAGTAATGATAGAAAACAATTTCTTGCGTATAAAATGGGGAACAAATGTTTTTTGCGATTACCACACATTACTTGCATGTACCAAACAATTCGAACAAGTGAAAAGTGAAGAATTGCTCAATAAAATTTTAGAGTTATTGCTATATGGTCCTTTATTACCCAATACCATTGTTGATTGGCTGGACGATTTTAAAGATGCCTATTCCAGTCATTCTATTGACTTATTAAAAAATTTGCTGGATATTGAAATCAGCCGGAATCATCAGGATATGATTATCCGGCTTGCCGACATCATGTTCCTGCATGACCCGCTCAATGAGGAGGCTCTGGCTGCTAAATGTACAGTACTGGCCGCACAAGGGAAAAAAGGTATAGCTCGAAACCTATATGATCGTTTCTGCAAAGAATATCACGACTCGATGGGTGAAAGCTACAAAATCCCATTTGCCGACTTATAAGTCCGGCCGACAATTGCTTCTTAATTAATTATTCTATAAAACAAACCTCCCCCTCTCCTTAAACCACCGATACATATCAAGATGGAGGAAAGAGGGGGAGATTCTATACTTTCTTTATTACAAACGCGAATAATTCCAGTAATATTTTATAGCCCGTTACATTGTTTTCATCCAATACCAAGAAAAACAGCACCTATTTGTGAATGATTATAAGAAAAAAAAGACTTAATTCACATTTAATTGTTTTTTAATTCCCAATTAATCGCGAACACCCCTCTTTTTTTATCGTCTTATAGTTCTTTTGCTGAAAATTAATCTTAAAAAATATAATATTATTATGAAAGAAGAAAGAACACCTTAATCTGATTCGAATGACGAACCTTAAAACGAATTCAGGCTCTCTCATCCGATTAATTCTTAATTTAGTGATTATTCATAAATAAATTCATGAAAAACATGAAACAACGATTTTCTCAGTACATGAGATGCTATGAAAGAAGTCTCATTTTTATTTTAATGCTGTTCAGCGTTTCGGTAGTGCAAGCACAAAACCGGACAGTAAAAGGAACAGTGACCGACACACAAGGTGAGCCTATTATCGGTGCCAATGTAGTGATAGTGGGCGGAACAAAAGGTGTAATAACCGATCTTGATGGCAAGTATTCTATTCAAGTTCCTGAAAACGGTGCTGTATTGAAATTCTCCTATATTGGTTTTAAAACCAAATCATTCAATATAGTAAAAGGAAAGAATGTATTGAATGTGACGTTGGATGAAGATGCTGTAATGTTGGAACAGACAGTAGTAACAGCTATGGACTTACGTCGCGATGAAAAATCTCTGTCTACCGCCTTCCAGAAAATGGACATAGAAGGCATGACCGAAAACCGGGATGCCGGATTTGTAAATATGCTGGCTGGTAAAGTAGCTGGTCTGCAAGTGATATCAAATGGTGCTGCCGGTTCAGCCACAGTACGTATCCGTGGTGCCAATTCCATTTCCGGCAACAACCAACCACTCTACGTAATCGACGGTGTACCTATTATAAATGATGTGACTGGTGGTGAAATCGATTACGGTAACCCTGCTAACAGTATCAATCCCGACGACATTGAAAATATCGTAGTTTTGAAAGGGGCCAACGCATCCGCACTCTACGGTTCGGATGCCGCTAATGGTGCTATATTGATTACGACCAAAAAAGCCGGTCAAAAAAGTGGTCTGGGGATTACGTACTCTACAAATGTACAATTCACAGAATTTTCACAATACCCTATCTATCAGAATATCTATGGCGGTGGGCACATCAACCGTTTTGAAAATAACAAAGCCAACTCATTCAATGGTGACGTAAAGGTTCCTTATGATCCAAATATGCCTTATGGCATCCAACGAATGGAAGGTTACGATAATTCCCGTTCATGGGGTATGCCTATGTTAGGCTTTCAGGTAGTAGGACGCAACGGAGAACTCAAAGCCTATGTTCCTACTCCGGAAAATACAACCTCTATGTACCAGACTGCTTACTCCTGGACAAACAGTGTTTCTATAGAACGGGCCACCGAACATGTCTCTACCCGTATCGGCTTTACCAACCTGCGAAGCGACGACGTACTGGAAGGGTTGAACAAACTTACCCGTAACGCATTCAATGTACGTTCCAATGTGAAGTTGACAAAGTCATTGGATGTCGATCTGAATGGACGCTATACACATGAGCATGTCAACAACCGCTCTTATCGTAACAATTCAGACCGTAACCCTATCTATACACTGATGGATATGCCCCGTGACCTTTCCATACAGGAAATGTATCCTTGGAAAGATGAAAACGGAAAACCGACCGCCCTTCAATTTAAAAGTCCGGTATGGATGCTGAACGAGCTTTCCAACCAAGACAAGAAAGAATGGTTACTGGCCGATGTAACAGTAAACTACAAACTGACCAAAGATCTGAAGCTGCGTTTGAAGGCCGCTCTCGACCTGAATATGAAAGAGGGGTATGAATTCCGCAATATGTACACTCCGGGGGATGCCGACGGATTTTACAAAGAGTTCACAGAGAAAGCTCGTAACTATACTTATGAGGCTATGCTTTCTTACAACAAGACCTGGAAAGACTTCAATATATCCGCCAGCGTGGGTGCCAATTCGCAGGATTTCCTGTTTAAGAAACAAAACTCGGAAGTCGGAACATTGGCTACCTCCGACTTTATTTCTCTTACCAATAATGGCGCCACTATCAAATCATGGCCGGAATATAATGCAAAGAAAAAGCAAGCAATCTATGGAACAGTCAGTGTAGGTTATAAAGATTTCATTTATCTGGATGTTACCGGACGTAACGACTGGTCATCTGCCTTACCTTCTGACAACCGTTCTTATTTCTATTCCTCCTACGGCGTCAGTTTCGTACTGACGGAGTTGGTAAAAAGCATTCCAAAAGATTGGCTATCGTATGCCAAGTTCCGTGGTTCTTATGCCAAAGTAGGTAATGATACCGGTTTCGACCAGTTGCTAAATGGATTCAGTTATAACACTTCTTATCTGGGGGACATGGCGTGGTTCGAAAGTGAAAACAAACGGAAAACCAACACATTGAAACCGGAAAGTACCACTTCATTCGAAACGGGATTAGATCTGCGCTTCCTGCAAGACCGCGCTTCCTTTAGTTTCACTTATTATAATAAGAATACCAAAAACCAAATTTTGACTTCCACCATCAACGGTGTAAGCGGATATGGAGAAGCCTTGTTCAATGCCGGTGAAGTAAAGAACTGGGGATATGAAGTGACATTGGGAGTCGTTCCTTTTAGAAATAAAGATTGGGAATGGAAAGTAGACATCAACTGGGCGAAAAACAACTCAGAAGTAGTTTCACTGGCAAACGGAATGGACTACATGACACTGACTACCGTTCAAAACAGTGTAGAATTACGTATCGTGAAAGGTGAGCCGTTGGTAAGTCTTTATTGCCGTGAGCCATGGAAAACCAATGATGAAGGACAAGTATTGGTGGGAGCCAACGGTCGTCCCCTGTCAGGTGAAGCCAAATTCCTCGCCAGCGTAGAACCGAAATGGACGGGTAGTATCCGTACTTCTCTCCGTTGGAAAGACTTGTCTTTTTCTGCCATGCTCGACATTCGTATGGGTGGACACGTATGGTCGGAGACTGCCTTCCAATCTTCCCGAAATGCACAATCTATCATGTCACTGGGCGGACGTACAGAACATTTATTTGCTGATATGATTCTCAACGAAGGTGACCAGACGGGCTATCTCGGTATTCTGGATTCAAAATATGTACCTTCCGGCAAAAACAACATTTATATGGATGCTTCCCGCCCGAAAGGCATGAATATCCCCGGAGCCGTTTATGACAGTTCCGTACCGGGACTAGCGGGACAGCCTTGCCAGGCATGGATTAAACCAATAGACTATTGGACTAATGATAGTGGCAAAAACGGTGAGCTGTACCTGTATGACGCCTCTTATGTAAAACTGAAAGAGATTTCCTTAGGATATAATATTCCTAAGAATTGGTTAAGAAAGATAGGTTTCATACAATCTATGAGAATTTCAGCCGTAGGCAGAAATGTAGCTATTCTCCACCAGAAAACACCTAAGGGGATAGATCCGGAAGCAACTTCTTCCATGGGAATCCAACAAGGTTTGGAACGAGGTTTCAACTTACCGACTTCCAGTTACGGTTTCGATTTTAAAATAACTTTTTAACAGCGATGACAATGAAAAAGTATTTATATACATTATGTACCGCAGCTCTGTTGGGATTGGCAACATCTTGCGTAGATAGTTTCGACGCAACTAACCAGAACCCCAACAAACTATATCTGGATGAGATTGATATTCAGAAAATATTTCCAGGCACTATCTACAAGTCTCTGGACGTATTATCCGAAATGAATTATAACTATTACGCCTATATGGCACGCTACGTGGTTTCCTGGACCAGCCCGCAAAGTTCAGACAATGTAGGTGACAGATTCTATAACTTCTATAAGAAAGTATTGGGTGATGTAGCTATTATGGAAGATAAATACGCTCAGGACACCGATAGAAATTATTGGGCAATACTGATTACCTGGAAAGCCTACCTCTACTCCGTACTGACAGGCACTTGGGGACCGATACCTATGGACGCAGCTTGTAAAGAGACTTATGGAAACGTATATTACTATAACAGTGAAGCTGAAGCATATATGCAAATCCTCCGTTGGCTGGATCAAGCAGTAGAAACTTTCGACCCGAACGGACCCAAAATGCTGAAAGATCCTTTCTATCCTTCTGCCAGTGGTGACAGTGACATTGAAAAATGGCGTAAATTTGCCAACTCCTTGCGTCTGGACGTGGCTATCCGCATGATGAACATGAAAAAAAGCCCTGAAGCTATCTCTATGGCACGTGAGCAAATTGAAAAAGCGTTGAACGAAACCAACCGCAACTACTTATTCAGCTCCAACAATGACAATGCAGCAGGACGCTATGGTACTGACCCCAATGCCGACGTTTCCTTATATTACAACCGTATCCTGAAAGAATTCGATCTGGGCACCAAGCTGGAGACAGAAATAGGCGGGCTGACTTACCCGGCAATGAACGAATACTTCTTCTGTTATATGCGCTCTTACAAAGATCCCCGTTTGAGCAGATATGCGCAAACATCCCGTATCAATGAAACGGGTGATTACCGTGCCGTAGTAAGAGACTCCCTATGGTCGGAAGCAGAACAGAAATACGTACAAGTTTCATACAGAATACCTTTCCTACCCCGCTTCGAGCTGAAACAAACACCGAGTGGATGGATTGTCGGCAAGGATGAACACAACAACAACCTTCAGAGCCTTTATTCAACCGCTTCCGTAAGTATTGAAGGCTACACATATGCTCTGATTCAGCGCGATTTCATCAAACAGGATGCTATGGTGAAACTGTTGACATGGGCGGACGTAAACTTCATGCTTGCCGAAATCCAATTACGTAAAGATGAATGGGGTGTGAATGTTGCATTGCCGCAGAGTGCTGAACAATATTACTACAACGGTATTACTGCTTCCATGAACGAATATAGTGTTACTGCCGGAATCTCCGAATACATAGAACGTAACGGAGTCAAATGGAACACCAACGGACTGGGATGTCGTGACTACCGTGCCTTCTACAAAGCCGATATCAACGGAAAAGGCGGTTATAAAAACAATCTGGAACAAGTATGGAAACAACGTTACATCGCCGACTACTTCAACGGATTTGCCGGTTGGACACTGGAACGCAGAACACGTGTGATGAAATATCCTCCTATTTTCTATAACGGAACTCCGAACAATTACGGGACCTACGGGGCCAATCAATTCGATCCGGTTCCCGAACGTTTGCAATATCCTACAGACGAACGTAACTGGAACATGAACTATTACCGGGAAGCCTGCCGTATGCTACAATCCACTTCACTGGTACCTCGTTCCGACGGAAACTATAATGATAATTTCTTTACTCCATTGGGTATCGGCGGACCATACAATCAAGAAGGTCTATACGAACGTTGGAAAGGCGGTCAGTTAATGTATAATAACGAAATGGTAGCTCATTGGTATGGAGACACCATTGAAGAATTTGTCGAAAACGTATTGGAAGACTATCCCGAGTATGCTTCCCTACAAGGAGAAGAACGCTTAGCGGCAAGTATCAAGTTTGTACGCATAGAAGATAATAAATAATAAAATAAAAAGAAAGACAGTTATGAAACTAATGAAATACATTACGGGGTGCTCTGCCGCTTTATTACTTCTTGCGGGATGCAACAAAGAAGAGGGTCCGAACATCGATGACTACTTCTTGAACTACGAAATTCCGGAAATTCCTGTCACCGAAGATTATCAGGTTGGCATTTTCTACTACAAAGGGAATGATATTACCACCAGGCCGAACGGTGATCCCAACTTCACCCGCTGGGAGCTTCTGACGCTGACCGATAAGGAATTGAGTGCAAAGAATGACTATAATAACCTGACACCGCAAGTAATGCCCGAATCACAAAAAGACGGCTATTTACAGCCGGATGCAGGAAGTCAAAGTTACCGTATGATTCCAATGATACAACAACACGTGGACGATTGCATCGAAGCTGGGGCAGACTTTATCATTCTGCCCGAAGCAGGAGCAGATTTGGGTAAAGGACCCGGTACCGAAATTAATCAAGGTGACTCTCTGTTCATCACCTTGATGTTGGGACGCTCTGGCAGAGGCGGCAAACGCCTTCCGATGCCACACATGGGACAACCGGGTATAGACTTCGTCGACTTGAAAACGATGAAAATTGTGGTTAGTGTTAACTGGAACAACATCGTCGACCTGCCTCCTACACTATCTTCAACCAATTGTATCGAGACTGCAGCCGGAAAGGTATATGATGGTATCACATACACCCGCCAACAACTGCTGAACAACTTCTTCAGCAAAATCGGCTGTTACTTCTCTGACGACCGCTACTACAAAATCGGTGGCACGCGTCCGGTGGTTTACATTAAAAATAAGACTGGTGAAATCTATGCACAAGAATCCAAAGCCATGTACGATGGCATCCGGAAAGCTGTGAAAGAAGCTACCGGCTACGACATCTACATCATGGTGGAAAGTGCCGATGTATGGTGCAACCAGATGCGTTACCAATACTTTTACATGGAAGGCTGCGTAGACGCTGTAGCCAGCCGTAATATGTACGACCAGTCGGAAATGAGCCGCTCTTATATGTATCCGCAAATGATAGACCAGAACTGGAAGTACAACCGTGAGACTGCATTACCAGCATTTGGCGACGGAAGCATGGAGTTCGTTCCTACTGTTGGTCCGGCTTGGAACAAGCTGGTGCAGGATGGTCGCGGTTCTATCGGTAACTCACCGATTGTAAAAAAAGACCCTGCCACATATCGTACCATGTGTAACGTAGCCAAGATGAATGCCGGACGCAACCGTCTGATTCTGGTTGACTCTTACAACAAATATAATTTCGACTCATTCATCGAGCCGACAGTAGAAAATTATGGCAACGGATATGGAAGAACATATCTGGAAATCACCCGCCAGCAATTCAAGAAGAACTAAAATGTTAACTCTTTAATGATAAAAAGAATATGAGAAATAAATATTGGAAATACATATGTCTGCTAGGTTTGGGGGCTTTCTGCTGGACATGCTCTGATGACAATCCGAATGACGGGCCCGACGGTCCCGGCTCTGAAGGTGGACAGGGAACGGAACAAGAAATTGTACGTTCCTATAAAATAGGTACATTGGCTGGATTCGAAGGCAACTTGCGCCAAAAGATGGACAAGCCGTTCACTGACGTTTCTACTATGCACAACCGTTCATTATTCTGCCGTTACGTAGCTTCTGCTTATCCCGAAGCACAAGATGACAAAGCATATCCCGGTCCAATTACCGAAGCCGACTGGTGGGACAACTTCGTAGAAGAAATCGCTTACAGTGGTCAGGATTATGTTGCCATGAACTGTCGTGGTGAAGCAAATCCTGATATAGACCACGGTCGCCCCGACAAACTCCATGACTTGATGGCAGCTATCAAACGCAAAGGTGTGGAACATGAATTCAAGATCGCTATCTTTGATGATACCCCTGCCTCATGGTCGGCTGCACGCAATGCACATAAAGGATACGGATACGACAACAAACCGTTCAAAAATGGTAGCCGCGTAGAGGGTT
Organism: Bacteroides sp. 90-K9/2; assembly: GCF_047310725.1. Classification (NCBI taxonomy): domain Bacteria; kingdom Pseudomonadati; phylum Bacteroidota; class Bacteroidia; order Bacteroidales; family Bacteroidaceae; genus Bacteroides; species Bacteroides sp. 90-K9/2. Next base: position 76,610 of record NZ_JBCGVL010000011.1, on the reverse strand, counting down.
CACACTATCCGCTACTCTTCCTCGACCCTGAGAAAGAAGATATGAAAGGTGCAAACAACGATTTCCGCAAAGAGATATATTACTACATCTGGGATGCCAACCTGAAACCATCGTTCGAAAATGTTCCGCGTGACTATTGGTTTGAGATAGACGGACGCCCTGTCATCCTATTCTGGAACCCCAATGGATTCCTACAGGACAGTTATCTTAGCGAACTGATGAAGAAAGACCCGGTAAAGTACAAAAGTACGACCGGACTTGACGAAACGAAATCAGATGCCTATCATGGAAAGTTGAGTTATATTCTGAAGTGTATCAGCGACGACTTCAACACCACATTTGGCGTACGTCCGTTCCTCATCATCCAACGCGAATGGACTGACCGGGACTACTCACTGGTGGACTGCCCCTATCTGGATGGTATTCACAACTGGTTTGCCGTTCCTACAATGGATATGGCAGAGGACGTATATAACGAAAACTTGCTCTACAACACCTATATTTCCGCTTACAACTTCAAAGGTTTCAGCGTAGGCAGCGGATGTCCGGGATTCGTACAAGGTGATCTAGCTCGTCCGAACTGGCAATTTATAGATGCCGACCACGGCCGTTATGCAACCAAGATGATGGAATCTTTCCTATCCAAGAAGCCTGATCTGGTATTCCTTGAAGGATTTACCGACCTTGCAGAAAACGCTGCATGGTGGCGTAGTTCGGACAAGATCTATTACGATTATCCCAACCAGCGCATCAACCTGCTCCGTAAGTATAGCAATCATCCTTTCCCGACCAGACAGAAACTGGAAGCTGAAGCTTGTGACTACTGTTACCAAGGCACTGTTTCCGGCAGCAAGATAGAAACATCTCTGACGGAAGTGGAAATGAACAATGCTCCCGAACAGGGAGTAGTAAAATATTGCAACGACACGAAGTATAATGGTGGTTGGCATACCAACCTCACTTCCGGTGGTCTGAACACACTGAAATGGAAAGAACTCCCTTTCAGAACCGGAAAATCAACTATCCATTTCCGCTATTCCAGCAATGGTGCTGCCAGCGTATGTTGCCAGATTGGCGATACAATGACAAAAAGCGTAAGCCTCCCCGCAACAGGCAGTACATGGAAAGAAGTCGAAATAGCAGTTTATTCTCGCGATGCACGTGGATATGCCGACTTCAACCTGATAGTGACCGAAGGTGACATCAGCCTGAATTATGCAGAGATTATCGCAGAGAAATAAAGAAACAAGAAAAATGAAATATTTATCAAACTAAAAATTTACCTATGATGAACAAAAGAGTATTAAACAGTTTTCTCTATGGAGCACTGTTGTTTTCATTAGGAACAGGAGTTGTTTCCTGTAAGGATTACGACTCGGATATTGAAGGACTGAACAACCGTATCAGCACGGTTGAATCTGACATGGATAGATTCAAAGAAAAGATTGAGGCTGCATTGAACGCCAATCTGACAGTACAGAGCTGGTATCCCAGTGAAGACCAATCACAATACACAATTGTATTAAGCAACGGAGACGAATTATATGTACAGGCTTCCAATAAAGCGACTCCTTTCTACCAGTTCAAGGTGGAAGAAGGTACATGGAGATACACCAAAGACAAAGGTGCAGGCTGGTACAAGGTGTTGACATTCGGCACTGAACAGGAAATCCCCGGAACAGATAAAGACCAGTTATACTACGACAAGAGTAACGGTTACATCTACATCCAAAAAACAGAAGGACTGGTGCAAACCACCATCACAGCTGATAAAGACACTCCGATTCTGGCAGAGAACAAAGAGAATAAGACGCTCTCTGTCTATATCTACGGTGAAAACTATATCCTCCCCGTACAGGGCGGTGGTTTCAGCGGTATCAGCTCTATCCTCTTCCAAAAACAATTTGTTTTTGAGGAAGACGAGTTCCTGGAAGCAGCCAGCTATACTAACAAACTAGGTAAAGTGGTTACTGCCCATACAGCTACCGCCAAGTTCAAGATTCTGCCTAAAGACATCGACTTGTCCGAAGCAGACTTCCAGTGCGCGGATATCCACGAATTGAAACTGACACGTGCGGAAGTGCCTCAACTGTTGGTAAATACCAATAAGAAACTGGACGAAAACGGCCTCCTGACCGTAGAACTGACTCCAAGCAACATGACAGCCCCATACTACGGTGCAGTGTTGGAAATCACATTGGACAAGACCACTACCAGTTCCAATTATTTCGTAGTGAAACCGACTTCTTACAGCGCCAGCAACGGTCTGTTTGCTTATCGTGAAACACGTACGCTTTATCAGGACTCGGAATCTCTGAAATTCATCAGCACCGAAAGTCTCGACCTTGCTAAAACAATAGGCTGGGGATTCGGCGAAAGCGGAGAAGTGAAGTTTGTAGACGAACTGGGATTCGGTGAATTGGCTATTGAAACAACTTATGAGTTGACAGAGAACCCAAATAACACATTCGAAGTAACAGATAAAGGTGTGTTAACCGCTAAAGCTGCCAACAAATCAGGTAAAGTGAAAGTGACTTATACTGTTGCCGAAGAAGAATTCTCTAAAGAAGTATTGATTTACTCACAAGATGAATCGACTGCTAAAAATGGTATTGGACTGACAGGTGTAACAGAACTGTTGAGCAATATCGAAAGTCTTTATAAAGGTACCAAAGTCATCAAAGTGCACAATGCTCAAACCACATTGGAAAATATGGGTGTTACTGCATCTAAAGCATGGAAACTGGGTACTCAACTTAACGGTGGCAGCTGGGAAACAATCCCTATGACTACAAATCTCGCAACGATTACACAAGAAACCGAGTTGGCTAATGGTGAAGTATGTCTTTACTATGATGCGGCTCAAAAGGCTAATTATCTATTGGTAGGTCCTCAAACTGAAGGTATAGATGGTGCTAACCTGTTCGCTATGAATGACGAGGGGACAGACAAAGCAGCTTTCACACTCAATGAAAAAGAAGTGGGATTGTATATAGGTAATGTAACTTCGAAGTACGTAGTAGAAGCTCCGACAAAGAAACCTGAATTGAATATCATGATTTACGGTAAGGCTGGTATCAACAATGAAACACCGTCCATACGTTTGGGCGAAAGATATACAATTCCGGGTGTATATGATGAAACGGAAGGTTATCACTTTACTAATGTGGATCTGCGCAAAACGTTATATAACTTCAAACCTGCCGATGCAGAATTCACCATCACGTTGAACAAAAACGATCAGAATACAAAAGTAAAAGAAAGATGGGATGCCAATAATGTAATATGGGATGCTGCCAATTACACACTCACACTGGTTCGTAACAGCCCGCACATGCAGTTATTCCAGCTTAATTTCAATGACAAGAAGATCAATGAAATGAATGAAGCTGACAACGGCCTCAAGTTCTCGTGGACATTCAATGCCGGAAAGGGAGAGGTGAAATCCGAAGGTAATGAACAGTGGTACATCAAAGACCCTGTACGCCAACCGGGAGAGCATACAATTTACATGGGTAGTGATAAACAACCGAATGCAACAGGAGTTGTAAGCAAAGACTATGAAATTAAAGTTTCTGAAATCACCGGTGATGACACGAAGACAAAAATGGCAGACTTGGAAGTAGGCAAGAAATACTACTTGGGGAACTATTTTAAGAATCATGCTTTCTGGACGAATGGTTGTTCTTGGGACGTATATGGCGGTCCGACCGGTCTTACTGGTACCAAGTTGCCTGTATTGCTGAAATATGACTCTGCCGGAAACAAGATTGTGATGACTGACTATTGCAAGAAATATTTCTGCAAACAAAACTATTCTTTGGTTTTAGAGCCACAAGGAAATGAAACGAGTAGCACATTGGACGTAAACAGCGAAGAACAATCTTTCACATTGAAAATTGTTCCGACCACTACTAACTTCCAATTCAAGTTTACCTTTATCAGCGACTACTCCAGTCAGAATATGTTCTTCAGAATCATCGAAGGATAATTCCGGAACCTATTCATAATAGAGTATCGTTATGATATTGAACAAAAACTAATCTATAAATAGCCATGCCACTAAATCGTAAGCTTGTAATCTTCGTTTTTTGGCATGGTTCTTTTTATTTTTCACATGGCATTTATGTCAAATTCATTGCAACATTTAGTTTTTCAATGCAGAGATTTAGTTTTTTCTGTGCATAGATTTAGGATTTTCTATGCATAAAACTAGAGGAGTTTATGCAACGGCATAGTTGTCATATTGCAACGGGACCATAGTCATCTTATAGTAAGACAAATGTCACCTTATAAAGTGCTATTTGTCACTTTATAAGGTGAACAGCAATTTAAAAAGAAAGAGAAACCTATAAAGATACAAAATTAATCAACGAAAAACAAGAGCAAAGACAATTAAGCACATATTAAGTGTACATTAAGCGGTACTTCATTCTAATATTTATTGTCGAACCGTACTTTTATACCAAAATTATTATTAACTTGTAATATCATGAATAGAATCAGCAAAGTATTTCTGGCTTGTGCGTGCAGCGTCCTCTGCATGAACGGACAAGCACAAAGCAATGCTACATGGACAAACGACTTCTCCAATGCCGGAGAAACATTGAAAGTGGTGGGTCGGGGAACATGCAGTATTGCCGACAATGTATTCCGTTCGAAAGGCGCTTATGCCGTATTCGGTCATCCCGAATGGAAAAACTACTCCTTTTCTTTCAAAGCCCGTGCCCCTAAAAATGCCGAACAGGTGCAGATATGGGCGAGCTTCCGCAATTACAACCGTTTCGACCGTTATGTGGTAGGTATCAAAGGCGGACTGCAAGATGATCTTTACCTGATGCGCACCGGATATATGGGTACGGACGAATTTATGGGAGTCCGCCCGTTAGGTTTCCATCCTGTACCGGGAGAGTGGTATCGTGTAAAAGTAGAAGTTTGCGGCAACCGTATCCGCATATTCCTCAACGACGAGAAACAACCACATATTGATCTTGTAGACAAGAATGCCGACCTGGTACCATCAGGTGAAGTTGCTCTGGGTGGAGGATGGATAGAAACTGAATTTGATGACCTCACCGTTACTCCGATGGCAGACAATGCACTGAAAAACGTGAAAGTGGCAGAATATCAAAAGAAGGCCACTCCTGCGGAGAAAGAAAACAAACGCCGCCAGGAACGGGCTTCCTATACTTCCGCCAAACTGGCAGCGCTCACCGGCAGCCGCACAGACATCACGCTGGATGGCAACTGGCTCTTTATGCCCGACTATCAACTGGACAACAAGGATAAGGCTGTTTCGGTACAAACGAACGACCAGGACTGGCACATCATGTCCGTTCCTAACTTCTGGACACCAATCCGTATCTGGCTGCATGGCGAAACGATGCCCTCTCCTACCGGTGCACAACCCAAAGGTGTGTCGGACACCTACTACCAACAGGAAACCGACCGCTGTGAAAACTATACATTCGATTATCGCCGGGTGAAATATGCCTGGTACCGTCAATGGCTGGAACTGCCTGCCAATGTGGAAGGCAAAAATATGACACTGACCTTCGACGCGGTCTCCAAAATTGCCGAAATCTATATCAACGGAACATTAGCCACTTCACATCTCGGCATGTTCGGTGAAATTCAGGTAGACGGCAGCCATTTGCTGAAACCCGGTAAGAACCTGATTACCGTAAAAGTGACACGCAAAATGGATGGAAGCGCATCGGAATCGGCAAATGCCATCGATTTCTTCTATTCTTCCGTACGTGAAAGTGAGCAGGAAGATGCCAAAGTGGAAGTGAACAAAGATGCTCTGCTGAAAGAAATTCCTCATGGTTTTTATGGTGACGAACCTGCCGGAATCTGGCAACCGGTAAAGCTGACGATTACCGACCCCGCAAAAGTGGAAGATGTCTTTATCAAACCGACCCTGAATGGCGCTACCTTCGATGTAACCCTAAAGAACCATGGTAGTAAAAAGAAACAGTTCGACCTTTATACGGATATCATCGACAAAGAAACCGGTGCTGTACTCTATTCGGGATTATCCATACGGAAACTGAATCTCAATGCAGATGAAGAGCGCATGGAAACCTATACGATCAGCGATTTGAAACCTCGCTTATGGACACCGCAGCATCCCAACCTGTACGATTTCAAATTCCGCCTGGTAGCAGATAAAGGAACAGAACTGGACTGTCTGACAGAAACTTCCGGATTCCGTACTTTTGAGGTGAAAGACGGACTTTTCTACCTGAACGGTAATAAATACTGGTTGCGCGGCGGAAACCACATTCCTTTCGCACTGGCACCTAATGATGAAAATCTGGCCAATACTTTCATGCAACTGATGAAAGCCGGAAACATCGACGTAACCCGTACACACACCACTCCGTGGAACAAACGCTGGATGACAGCTGCCGACCGTAACGGTATCGGTGTTTCATTCGAAGGCACATGGTCGTGGTTGATGATTCATTCCACTCCAATTCCAGACCAGCGTCTGATTGAAATATGGCGTAACGAGTTTTTAGGATTGCTGAAAAAATATCGCAATCACCCTTCACTGCTCTTCTGGACAGTGAACAATGAAATGAAGTTCTACGACAATGACAGCAATCTGGAACGTGCCAAAGAGAAATACCGTATTATTTCGGATGTAGTGAAAGAGATGCGTCGCATCGACCCTACCCGTCCTATCTGCTTCGACTCCAACTATCAGGCCAAAGGCAAGGATAAGAAATTCGGTGCTGACTTTATGAGCAGCATCGATGATGGCGACATTGACGATATGCACGGTTATTACAATTGGTATGACTACTCGGTTTTCCGTTTCTTCAATGGAGAATTCCAAAAACAGTTCAAGGTAACCGACCGTCCGCTTATCAGTCAGGAGATGTCTACAGGTTATCCCAATAATGAAACGGGGCATCCTACCCGCTCCTATCAGCTCATCCACCAAAATCCTTATACACTGATCGGTTATGAATCTTATGACTGGGCAGACCCAGCTTCCTTCCTGAAAGTACAAGCATTCATCACGGGTGAACTGGCCGAAACGCTTCGTCGCTCCAACGACCAGGCTTCGGGTATTATGCACTTTGCATTGATGACATGGTTCCGTCAGACATACGATTATCAGAACATTGAACCGTACCCCACCTACTATGCTTTGAAACGGGCTTTACAACCTGTATTGGTTAGTGCAGAATTGTGGGGACGCAACTTGTACGCAGGTGAGAAACTGCCTACACGCATCTATGTGGTCAATGACCGTGAAGACGGTACGGATCTGCAACCGTCCCTGCTTCGCTGGGAAATACAAGATGAAAGCGGAAAGTGCCTGGCAAGCGGCAGTGAAAAGATTCCGGCTGTGAAACATTATGCGCGATACTATGCCGAACCTGATATTCAGTTGCCGGCCAATCTGCCTGCCGACAAGACAAAAGCCAAACTGGTATTAAAACTCACAGAGAACGGTCTGCCAATTTCTGCCAATGAATATGAGTTGTTGCTCACTAATAAAGAGTGGAATGTAGGTCAGGTAGACCCAAACAAAAAGATTGTATTATTGGATAAAGATAACACGAAAATGGTATTTGACTTCCTGAACATCAATTATCAACCGATTTCTTCCATAAAAGAATTGCTCAACAGCAAACTGAAAGCTGACCTTTGCGTTATCTCCGGTCTGACAGCCTGCACTGACGAAGAAAAGGAGCTGATCCGTGCTTATCAGTCAAAAGGTGGAAAGCTACTCTTCCTCAACAGTAAGGAAGCCGTCAAAGCTATATATCCTGAATATATCACGGGCTGGATTATCCCGACAGAAGGCGATATCGTAATTATGGAACGCAATGATGCTCCGGTGTTCAATGACATCGATGTATTGGAATTACGCTATTTCAACAACAATAAACGGGAAATTCCGCAAGCATGTACCGCTACTCTGAAAGTCCATCGCCACAAGAACGTGACGGAACTGGCAGGACAGATGAAAATTCATGCTTACATTGATGGTGGAAAACCGGAAGACCGCATCGAACGAATAGAATCTATGCGTGGACTGACGATGTTACAAATAGCTGACGGAAAGGGAGAAGCAATGATCTCTACCATGTGTACGGAAAAGGCAACGACAGATCCGGTAGCTGGTAAGTTAGTAGTGAATATGATTAATTGCCTGACTACCAACAAATAGGAATAAGGTAGAAAACAGAAATAAAAGAGAGGACAAATGTCCGAAAGGTTTTGAATGAATAAACTCCCTCTTACTTTGCCGTGAGGGGGAGTTTTCGTTTTAAAGTCTTTCGGACTTTCGTCCTCTCTTTTTTATTTCAGAAAGGAAATAATCGTTGTAAAACGAATATCGCATTGTGCAATATTCATCTGATCGTATATCTCTTACCTTTAACAGTATCAAAAGCAATCCGGTCGTCAGCGAGTACTCTTACCTTAGCACCGGAAACTTTCAGACTCTTTGCATCCGGATATTTAAGCATACACTCTGCACCTGCATTAGAAAGTATTTCAATCGAAGTGATTTTCCCTTCTTTCCAGGTTACATCCACTTCAAAGTTTCCCCTGGCTTTCATCCCTTTGAACGCACCGTCTTTCCATACATCGGGCAAAGCGGGAAGCAACTCGATATATCCTCCCTGACTCTGCATCAACATTTCCGCAATCCCGGCTGTACAACCAAAGTTTCCATCAATCTGGAAAGGCGGATGCGCGTCAAAAAGGTTGGTATATACACCACCGAAACGGCCTTGGGGAACAGTCAGTTTCATTGCACTCCGCAATAATGCATGAGAACGGTTACCATCATGCAAACGGGCCCAGAAATTTAGTTTCCACGCTTTACTCCAGCCTGTGCCCTCGTCTCCACGGGTATTCAATGTCACTTTCATGGCATTTGCATATTTATCATCTTCTTCGCTCCTTCCGATCACAATCTGCGAGCCCGGATGCAGCCAGAAAAGATGGTTCGTATGTCTGTGCCCACCGTCTCCGGTAACGTCTTTCGTCACTTCGTCCTTCCACTCCATCAATTGTCCGCCCAATCCTATATTCGGACCGGAAAGTTTGTTCATTGCAGTCTCTATTTCTGCAATCTCCGGTTCTTTATCCTTACCTAACACCTTGCTGGCTTTTATCATCATATCGAACATCTCTGCTATCATAGCTTGTGAGGTGGAGCAACCTAATGAAAACTCACCATGCTCGGGAGAATGTGAGGGGTTTGCCACCAAAGTACCGTCCCGCTCATCCGTCCAAAGGTTATCCACCCAGAAAAGAGCCGCTTGGAGCATGACATCATAATACGCTTCTAAAAAGTCCTTGTCGAGATTAAACTGGTAATATTCCCAAATATCCTGGCACATCCAAATAGCTCCTGCCGGAAAATGATGGGGAGTGTCTTTCTTGGCCGGAGCCGTATTACCCCAAATATTATTTTCATGATGCGTCACCCATCCACGTACATTTCCGCCATCGGGCTTGCAATAATATTGTTGTGCCGTATATTTTCCGCGTGGTACGAGGCTCTTTACATATTCTACCATAGGCAGGTGGCAACGGGATAGATTAGTAGGCTGCGTAGGCCAATAATTCATCTGCACATTGATATTGGTGTGATAGTCGGAATTCCAGGGATTGGAAAGTCTTTCTCCCCACACACCTTGCAAATTGGCAGGCAGAGAACCTTCTCTTGAAGAAGAAATCAATAGATAACGACCAAATTGGAAATACAACATTTCCAAGTATTGATTTTCGGATTCCGAGTTGGTATGGGCATCCATGCCCTTCAACAGGCTGTCCGTAGTTGTAACGGGTATTCCCGGCGGATTGCCCAGATTCAGTTTCATTCTGTCATACAACGAATGGTAATCTTTCTCGTGGGTAGCCAATAAAGTGGTGTATTTTTTATTGGTCGCCTTTTTCAGCGTAGCCTTCACTTTATCCAGCGGTTCTTCTCCAGAGAAATAATGATAAGAATCGTCCATGCATTGCACATAGTTCGTTGCAGCCGACATCAATACGATGATTTCTTTGGCATCTTCTATCTTCAATTTCTTCCCGTCTACTACCGTAATCTTTCCGCCTGTATGTTTCACTAATAGTTGCTGGGCGTATTTCAATCCATTCTTCCAATGATCTCCTACACGCTTGTCACCACTCATCGGAGTAGGATATCCTGTCAGGGTAATCGTATTGTTCAAAGCCCGGATGACCTTGTCGGTATGCAATGACTCCAAAGATATCATACGTGAAATCTTTCCTTTCTTCGAATCCGATGTCAGACGCATCACCATGATATTGTCCGGATAACTCATAAAATACTCCCGTTTGAAGGTTATTCCTCCCTCTTTATAAGTTACCCGATGAATGGCATTGTCGATATCCAGCGTCCGAGTATAGTCAGAATAGGCAGGTTCGGAGGTAGCCGGATTTACAACCTCTACAATGATATTGCTCAATGTTTGAAAAGAGCCGAAATGCTCTTTAGTTCCCGCCAGTTTATCTATGAGGTTTCGTAGTTCCGTACCGTTACCATCCCCCTCATAATTATGGGTAATCAATTTTCCGTCTGCGTCAATATAAGCGGAATGATTTGCAGTAAAATCATTCATCTTCTGCTGTAACAGCACACGGGTTTTATGAAGATAACTTTTATTCGTTTCCGGGGTTCCCAAATGCCCTCCGTTATAAGACGGATCTTCGCCAGGACCTCCTGACCACAAAGTATGTTCATTTGTCTGAATAACATCTACTTCCACACCTCCGAAGATCATAGCGCCCATATAACCGTTACCGATAGGCAATGCTTCGCTTTCCCACACTTTTGCGGGTTTGTTGTAAGTAGCTTTCAGGGGTGGCTGTTGGAAACGGGCAGCCATTGTTGTTTCCGCCATCAGGCAGCATAAGAATAGTGCGTTTATACACCGCAAATACTTGTTTTTCATAATACAATAAATTAAAAGTCGGGCTGTGTAAAAGGTACAGTTAATACATCGATTACCCTTTACACAGCCTCAACAACTATGATACAATCTATAAATTAATGACAGTTTGCAGACGAATATCTTTAGAGGAAGCACCGACCATAATGTCGAACGCACCTTGGGGAACGATGAATTGTCCCAATCTTGCATCCCAATAACGAAGTTGCTCTTTATCGAGTTCGATTTCCACCACACGGCTCTCTCCTGATTTTAAAGGAATACGCCGGAAACCTTTCAACTCTTTAATCGGAACGACACCTCCGGTTTCCGGAATCCGCACATAAACCTGTGCCACTTCATCCCCTTTCCTCTTGCCGGTATTCTTCAAGCGGAAAGAAACGCTGACGGTATTTGCACCGTCTTTTACTTTCAAATCGCTGTATTTGAAAGAAGAATAACTAAGTCCGTAACCAAAAGGATAAAGAACGTCTCCTTTAAAATATTTGTAAGTACGCCCTTTGGTTATATCGTAATCATCGAAAGCAGGCAATTCATCCAGAGATTTATAATAAGTGAGCGGCAAACGCCCGGCTGGATTGTAGTCACCAAATAATACGTCGGCAACGGCTGTTCCTCCCTGTTCACCCGGATACCAGGCATTTACGATGGCAGGAATATGTTCGTTCATCCAGTTGACAGCCAGTGAGCTTCCTGCTACCAATACAACGATTATATTCGGATTTACTTTATAGATTTCCTGCAAGAACTCTCTTTGGTCTGCCGGAAGCTGAATATCGTACCGGTCCTGTCCTTCACGTTCTATTGACTTATTGATTCCCATCACAGCAACGACCGTTTCACATTCGCGGACTGCTTTTCCGGCCTCCCCATACAAATCGAGACGGGTCGCTTTTCCTACCTGCGGCACTTTCCATTGTAATTTTGCGATAGCATAATCCCGGTTATCATAGTATTCCGCTTTTAACTGATAATCTTTCCCCGCTTCAAGATAGATGGAAGCAGAGTCTGTAGATACCGCATGAGCCGACCAGGCGTCAATCAACAACTGGTTGTCAATACTCAAACGACAACCATCGTCGGAAGTAAAACTAAAAGTATAACGACCGGAGATAGTCGGTCTCAACTTTCCCGTCCAACGAACGGAAAGCGGAGATTTAGGAAGAAAAGGATCGGGCGCCTGATTGGCAGGCTCAAAATTAATCCAACCTTCTTTACGTACTTTAGGCGTACCCTCCAATGCAGTGTTTTCAAAATATTCTGCTTTCAATCCTTCCGGAAAGTTTTCTCCTTGAATCAGTTCCAAGCCGTCGGCAGCAGATTTCCAGGGTGCATACACTACTTTCACTTGATCGCTTGCCCTGTCTTTTATACCTTGCAAAATGGAAACCGGATCTACTACCGGCGCACCGCTATAATCACCAAACTCACATTTACCGGCATTGATACCTACCACGGCTATTGACTTCACCTTATTAACATTCAATGGAAGTATATTATTCTTATTCTTCAATAAAACAATGCACTCCCGGGCTGCATCCAAAGCAATCTGTTGATGCTCTTTCGAGCCAATCACCGACGGAGAGATTCTGGTATACGGATTTCGTTCAGTTCCATCAAAAAGTCCCAGTTTCATACGCGCTGTCAACACATGGCAGGCAGCCGAATCGATATCGGCATCCGATACCATGTATTGTTTGTAAGCATTCAACAGATATTCGTCATAGACATCATCTCCACATTCCAAATCCAATCCAGCCTGAATGGATAGAGTGGCAGCCGCCTCTTTCGTCTTTACATACTTATGGGCGTTTACCAATAAAGAAGGTCCCCCACAATCGGAAACGACATATCCCTGAAATCCCCAGTCCTGACGCAACACTTTTTTCAGCAGCCAGGCATTTAGTGTACAAGGCACATCGTTCAACGCATTGTAAGCAGCCATGATAGAAGCTGCCTTTCCTTCCTTCACACACATTTCGAAAGCCGGGAAATAATATTCGCGCAGTTGCTTTTCCGAGATTTGCGGATTACAGACAAAACGGTTATGTTCTTCGTTATTGGCAGCAAAATGCTTGGGAGTGGAAACAATCTTCAAATAACGCGGATCATCTCCTTGCAAGCCTTTCACAAAAGCCGTTCCCATCACTCCGCTTAGAAAAGGATCTTCCCCATACGTTTCCGGGGTACGTCCCCAACGGGGATCACGTGCCATATTCACCGTAGGTGACCAAAAGGTCAGTACATCACTAAACTGCTCTTTTTGCTCTCTCCCCTGATCGAGTTCATTCCAACGGGCACGCGCCTCATCCGAAATCACAGTAGCCACCCGTTTTTGTAACTCAGGGTTCCAGGTAGCTGCCAGTCCGATAGCTTGCGGAAATACAGTGAAACGTCCCGGACGGACTACTCCATGCAATGCCTCATTGCCATGATAGTATTTATCAATGCCCAAACGAGGAATACCGGGAGAAGTAGCACGCAGCAAACTAATCTTTTCCTCCACTGTCAGGCGGGAAAGTAAATCTGCCACCCGTTCGTGCACAGGAGCGTTTTCATTCTTATACAACTCTTGCGCATGTATCAATGAGCAAGACATCACAGATAAAGTACCTGCCAACAAAATCTTTTTATACCTGTTCATTATCACCATTTTTCTATCATATTTTCTTTTATAATTGTTCGTAGCACTTGCTCCGGAATCACTTTCCCACTTTCTAATCTACAGGGCCGTCCATCAACAAACCATGTTTCTTGTTCTTTACATCATGAGAATTGAAGTCGGCTCCGTATGTTGCAATTCCCATTACACGCATCATGGAATTCCAGGAGACATTCGTTTCTTTCGTCTGTAAACGATAGTCAATCACAGACAACACCAGATTTACATTCTCTTGTAGAGGATAAGTCACTAAAGCTGCTCCCCCGGGTTTCTGCAATGCTTCACATAATACGACCTGCGCACACTTCCAATGTTCGGGAGACGTATTGAACAAGCTCCAGTCTGTACGGGAGGCTTTTAATACGATATTCCCCTTTTCGGTCAATGCTCCGGATAATCCCTGTTTTAAGATGTAGCGGTCACCCTCCATCTCACTAAAATACAAATCGGGGAGTTCAAAATAATTTCCCCAGGAAGTATTTCTGTTCATCTCTAAAGCCGTAGCTCTGCGGTCGGTCAGTTTTACTTTCTCCGGCAACCAGTGACAGAAGTCATCACTCAATTTCTGTCCGATGCTCAATGCCAGTACCATTCCCCCTTTCTTTTTCCATTTTTTCAAAGCTGGTTGTATGCGCTGCAAATCTTCGGCTGTCACCGATTCGGCATCTATGATCCATAAGTTTGCTTTTTTCGGCTGGTCTGTTAACCCCAAACCGGCTTTGGTTATGAAATCCATTAAATCCGGACGAGGCTGTCCAATCAGACAGGCAACAGGATAAACAGGAGAAGGATATTCCGGTTTCACCGGATGTTTTACTTCTTCGAATGTAGTCCATTCACTGCCTTTGAGTGCGGCTTTCAGTGCATTGAACATGGGCAAAGGTTTATATAAAGGAAGTAAAGGATCCAATCCCGGGTTGAAAGTCGTCACATAAGGAGGGATGCGTTCGTATTGATACCCCGGCTTTCCTTCTTCATAGGCTTTACCGGCAAATATACCATCTGATAAATTCGGCAGACGACTAAAATCATGGTATCCCAAATTCATGTGTTCCAATCCGAACCAACAGACTTCGGAGGGAGAATAATAGGAAAGATAAGGGATAGCCATCTGTTTTACATTCTGATACACATCAATGGCCAGGGTTTCACTACGCCCCTCATAAGATTGGTAAGCTCTTTCTCCGGAAAAAGGATATAGTCGATGGGGACGCCCGTAATAAGTAGCCCCGGATTCGCCTACAATCAACGGTTTATTCAAATCTTTGGGAAGGTCTTCCTGTTTCAGGCCATGAGAGGCAGGAATACGAAAGTTACGACACAACCATCCCATGCGGATATATACCCAATGTTCCGGATAGCTAGGGAAATAGACCGAACTCGGTGTATACGGTCGTGGTGTCCCTGCTCCAACCTTGCTACCTCTTCCCCAGTCATTGACATTGATTGCAGAAGGGATTTTAATCTTTACTTTTTCCCATTTGCCGGGTTGGGGAGCTGTCAGTTCCGGAGCTATCCCAGAACCTTTTTTCCATGAAGAACGACCTTTCATTTCACTAATTACCATTCTCATTAAATGCCGTTATCGAGAAATAATATTCCGAGTCTCTGTTAAAGTAACGGGCTTCATATTGATTGTCAAATACCGTCACTGCGTGCGTTAACTTATCTTTCTGTGTTCCCCACCGTAACACGTATCCGGTAGCCCCTTCTTGTGCATCCCAAGTGAAACGGTACATTCGTTTATCCTCCGAATCCCGGATTGCCCGGAAGCCTGTCACCTTAGAAGGAGCAGCACCTTCTCCTTTACCAAATACACGGAAACCGGATAAAGAGAAGCACCCATCCATCTCTTTAGCGTTACAAATTCTCAAATAACGGACCTTCACGGGTTTATCCAACGTAAACAGGCGATGAGGCTCATCTTTTCCATTCTCTGTTTCATCAAACAAATTCATCCATTTTTTCCCATCTGCCGAACCTTCGATAAAAAATTGATAAACAACGGGAGGGTGTGGTGCGAAAACCTTGAAGTGATGATCGGCAAAATTCACGTGTATACTATTTACCAACATTGGAGTCTCCAAATCAACCTGCAACCATTCGCCCTTTTTTCCGGTTTGAGCAGCCCACCATGTTTCAATCTGTTCATCATTTGCATTGCCCGGTTCATAGCCGGCAAGAGACGAAGAAGCCTGTACCGGTTTCCGGTATGAAAGCAGATTCCATCCCATACTCAAATCTGTTTTATCAAAATCAACTTTCCGGTTAGGAATATAGAAAGGATAATCCGACCAGACTGTGTGAGCATATATACCGTTGCGACTGGATACAGCAACCGGGAAAAGTCCCAACCGCCGTTCAAACATATGACGAACGGAAATGATCATGGAAGCTACGTGCCAGTAGTTTCCATACTTATCCCGAAAAGTATGTCCGTGTCCTGCCCCACCGATAAAGCCTCCCGGTTTAAATGAGAACGGATTGTCTTCCACATATTCAAAAGGCCCCAAAGGAGTATCTCCTACATAGATTCCATCGCCATAGATACGATATTGAGTACCCGGAGCCGCATATTGCAAATAGTAACGTCCTTCATATTTCAGCATACAAGGTCCTTCGTTCCATCCCTGACGCGGTTCTTCATTATTCTTTCCGGGAACTTCCCAGCCATACTTGTCTCCATGATGCGCGATCAGTGCTTTGGCTTCACCCAACGCACGAAAACCGTCTTTCGGATCTACTTCCACCCCCATAATCGGGTCCTTATCCGAACACCCCCAATACATATACACCTTACCGTCCTCATCACTATAGAAAGCCGGGTCGTGAAGCCGGTAGGTCAGTTTGGTATCTACAGCCTCCCAAGTATCTTTTTCCGGATGGGCATTTTTGAAAATCTGTGTTTTCCCACTGGAAGTAGTAAAATAGAGCGTATCTCCTATTGGAAGAATGGTAGGAGCATAATCTTCCAATGTGGGGATAGTCGTACAAGGAACATATTCCCAGTCGGCCAGATCTTCAGAGCGCCAATATCCACCGGACTTGGACGCAAATAAATAATAATAGCCTTTAAAATACTCCAATACCGGATCAGCAGCTTCCCGACGCGATTCGTCTTTCGGTTGAAACCGGTAGTTCAGATTCATCGGATTAGTTACTATCCGATGTTGGGCGATTCGCTTTCCTGATGAACAGGAAGTGATACATCCTGCCAATACGCTTGCAATTAATAGATGAGTAGATCTCTTCATGGTGTTTTTCTTTTTATTTATTCCGGTATTTGTGTCATTCCCAGTGATCTGTACGAAAAGGCGATGCCGGCAACCCTTCCTCATTATACAGATTACAACGCGGGCTATTGGAAAATCCGTAGCGTACAGCTACGGGTTCGGCAACTTCAGGACTCGATACAATGACCTTATTACCTTCTATGACGGCATCCGCCCAAACAAATTTACGGTCGGTCCCGGCAATGCCAAATCCCGTGAGCTTTGTCGGCTTTGGACGAGCCTGTTCTCCTTCAGGGATATAGGGAGAAGTCCCTATCATCAACTTCTTACCCTGATTGGTAAACTCCAAAATAATTTTATTGCCCTTCACTGACATTTTCTTATAAAGAGGTCCCATACCAACAACTTTCTCTCCATATGCCAATTTACGGGCAACAAGAGCTAACCGATGTCCTACATCATATTTATCAACCGGATGCAAATCGAACGGGTCGCCAACATCAATCGTTACCGCCATCGCAGTATTAGGCAGGCTCAGTGCTTTCAACTGACCTTCGCGCACCCAACGCCAACCGTTCCCCTCAACAGAAGGCTCCTGATCTACAGGCTCAAAATTAGGAAGCTGTACATATACAAAAGGAAAATCTCCTATTCCCCATTTCTCCCTCCAATCTGTAATCATCCGGGAAAAAAGTGTCGCATATTCTTTTGCCGAGCCACCGGAATTAAATTCACCCTGATACCAGATTACACCTTTGATACTTAACGGAATTAAAGGAGAAATCATGGCGTTAAACAGATTAGCCGGGCCGTTATTTCCACCGTCCGGTTTACGTGGATTGGGTGGACGAGGTACTCTGGGTTCCGGTTTGGCGGGCGCTGGTTTCCCATCGGCTTGTGCAGCCCGTACGGCTACCGCCCATTCTTTCTGTGCCTGATTCCACTCTTTACCTATTGTTTGATCCCATTCTCTGACTGCTGTATCAAACTCTTTCTGCTTTTGCGGATAAGTAGCCAGTATTTCCGGATTATCTTTCACATTTTTCTCGTAAGCAGCTACATAATGAGCCAATGCTGGCTCCTGCTTTAGCCCGGAAAGGCTTGTCCAAGCTTCTGCACGTGTACCACCCCAGGCGGACTGTATCACTCCTAACGGACGTCCGTTTGCAACGCGCATATCACGTGCAAAGTAATAGGCAGTAGCAGAGAAACCCTGCCCATTTATTTTTGCCAGCATCTCCGGAGTACAAAGCACCCACCTGGCAGCCCGTTCGGGACTGGCTGTTCCTTGAGGAATTTCAATCTCCGACAATGGCTGTAGCGATGTATTTTTAGGAACAAAGAATAAACGTAACAATGAATCTTCCGAATGAGCTATATCATCAGCATATTCTTTTCTGACCTTGATCCCCCACTCCATATTTGATTGTCCGGAAGCAACCCATACATCACCTACCAGTACATCCGAATAAACCAGTTTATTTTTTCCGGTAATAGTCAGCGTCTCTCCTTTTTTCTTCGTTTTTACCGGCTTCAATTTTACCTGCCATGTCCCGTCGGCATTGGCAGTGGTTCTCACTTTTTGTCCGGCAAAGAGTACTTCAATGTTTTCTCCGGCATCAGCCCATCCCCAAATCGTAATCCGGGTATCTTGCTGCAAAACCATGTGGTTGCCGAAAATCAAAGGCATCCTTACATCTGCTTTCACTTCCGGCAATCCCAAGATAGCGGACAGTGACAGCAAGCACGAAACCAAAAGTAATTGTTTCATTTTATCAGGAATTAGATGAAGGTGATGGCTCTACAGAACCACCATCTTATATTTAGTAGTAAAAGCAACAGGTTGCTTGTTGTCTTTATCCAGTTTGAACGGAATCAGTTTTTCTTCTCCGGCTCCCAGTTCATAATGAATGGCATCCCCTGCTTTTTTGCCGTCAACAAACATTTCCACCTTGCCAATATCCATCAGCGTGCCATTGTTTTTCACGCTGACCCATACAGTCTTTTGATTCTTCGTCAGATTCTCTTCCACTTTGGATATAGAAAGGATAAAGTCGGCACCGAATTCGTGCGTATAGTTAAGCATACCGGTCACCCCTTTTTTCTTATCGCTGTAACCCACACTATGTTTAATCTCATTCTTGGCCACATAGTCAGGACTCATGCCACCGACACATATTTTGAATTCTCCTTTTTCCACTACTCTGTCCATGTGGTCATTGAGCAATGAAATGTCGTATGGTGTCAGTTCAAAAGAGACGGTTTTCGATTCTCCCGGTTGCAAATAAATACGGTCGAAATCCTTTAACTCCATAACACGGGTCTTGACGCTGGCATACATATCCGTCACATACAATTGTACTACTTCATCACCGGCACGGCTTCCTGTATTCTTCACTGTAGCCTGAACCGTCACATTTCCATTCGGTTTTTCCTGTATCTTCAAATCCGAATATTCAAAAGAGGTATAGCTAAGACCGAATCCGAAACGGTAAAGAGGATAATATTCCATATCTACATATTCGTAACGACGCCCCGATGTTTTGAAATTATAATATAAAGGAAGTTGTCCTACGTGACGCGGAAAAGTCATCGGCAAGCGACCGCCGGGATTATAATCACCAAACAGTACATCTGCCATTGCCGGGCCGCCTTCCTGTCCCGGTAACCAGTTTACGAGAATAGCTTTACACATTTCCGATGCTTTCAGAATATCATAAGGACGTCCTGCCTGAAGAATCAGAATCACCGGTTTACCTGTCGCACAAACCGCTTCCAGCAATTCCTGTTGTTTACCCGGCAGAATCAGAGTGGCCCAGTCATTATTCTCGCCGCATGTCTTGCGAACATCATTGGTGGCTTCGCTGGTAGAACAATCCCCCAATACCATTACTACAACATCGGATTGAGAAGCTGCTTTTACTGCTTTGGGAATATTCGTTTCATCTGGATTTGTAAAGTCACAACCCTGTTCATAAAGAACTTTCGTTTGCTTACCAACAGCCTCTTTAATGCCTGTCAATACGGACTTCAACTGTCCGGGTAGTAATTTCGGAGTGTAATCACCCGGTTGGAGATCGTCTGCTCCGGGACCCAGTACAGCTATTGTACGCAGGTTCTTGGTCAAAGGCAGAAGGTTCTCTTTATTCTCCAACATTACGATAGATTCACGGGCTGCCTGACGTGCCATCTCTTTATGGCTGTCAGAGTTCCATCCCGGATAAATCTTCTTCCAGTCCAACGGTTTGCAGGGATTCTTTTCAAAGAGTTCATTACGGAACATGGTAGAAAGCATGGTACGACATACGTTGTCCAGATTTTCCATGTTGATGCGGCCGTCTTTGGCGGCCTGAATCACTTCTTTATTATTATAAGTATCACCGCAATTAGTTGCAATACCGGCAGCCAATGCCTGGTTAGCAGCTTCAATCTTGTCTTGTGCCGTATAATGTTTACGGGCAGTCAGATTACCTATAGCACCACAGTCACTGACAATAAATCCGTTGAAGCCCCATTCCTGCCGTAAAATCTGTTGCAGCAGTTCCATACTCTTGGCAACCGGAATACCCATATAATCGGAGTAAGCCATCATCAAAGACTGACAGTCATAGTTTCGGATAGCATGACGGAACGGCACCAGGTGAACTTCACGCATTTCACGTTCAGACAAACCGATGTCATGCGAGTCACGCCCACCCAATGGAGCACCATGTCCGCCAAAATGCTTGGGAGTGGTAAATAATCCTCTGGACTGATATCCTTTGATCCATGCACCACCTATTTGTGATACCAATACCGGGTCTTCTCCAAAAGTCTCTTCACAACGTCCCCAACGTGCATCCTGCGCAACGTCCAGCACCGGTGACCATGCCTGCTTTGTATTGGCAGCTACCGTTTCGTCTCCGATTACCATCGCCACTTCTTCCGTCAGCTTCCGGTTCCAGGTGGCTCCCATTGCTAAAGCCTGCGGAAAAATAGTCGCTCCGCTTCCATACGAGAAACCATGTACGGCTTCCACTTTTGTGATAGGCGGTACATATAAATGAGGAATACCGGGAATCCCCCATCCTTCACGAATCAATTCCATTTTATCTTCGGGTGTCATCACTGCCAGCAGACTTTCCACCCGTTCTTCTACCGGAAGCGATGCATCCATATAACGACGGTCAGTCACTTTCCCTTTACTATCTGTCAGTACCTTCTCTGCTACCAATACTGAAATCTCCTTTAGAGAGAAAGGTTTATCCAGCTTTCCCGGCTTGAAATTCAACTTGACATGAGCACCATATTTAGGAGTGAATTTCACTTTCATCTGTTTGTCATTGCCTTCTATCCGGTAGTTTACGGGAGTTCCCAGATTCATCGGGTCATAAGTGACAAAGATATCCAATACCTCTTTCAGTTCATTTTTGTTGACTCCCTGCATCTGAAGATCCAGTTCGCAAACATCACCCGGTTGCTGGATGGTAAACATCAGCCATTGCTCGGTCTTTAGTGCCTGCGAAGGTAATGTCCACATCGTCTTTACATTTTTATCAAAAGCTAAAGCAGCATTGTCCGCATTGGCAGAAGCCGATACCGACAGTATATCACTTTGTTGCTGCGCCATTGCCATCGAACATGACAATAATCCTATTGCCAACATCCATTTCATTTTGTTTTTCATGTTATATTCGTTTTTCTAATATTATCAGAATCTCATTTATCTATTATATGTGTATTTCCAATCATTTTCAATGTACTTTCTACCAGTTTCAAAGGAGTAGCCAGCGTCGGCACAGGTGAAGAACCGCCAACCTGTATTCTTACTGTTCCCGGCAGGACCTTCCGGATGCCATTTTCATCCACACAAGACAAGTCTTCCGGAGACAGGGAAAATGTCAGGCGTTGTGCTTCACCAGACCGTAAGTGCACCCGTTTAAAACCTTTCAATGCGGTCAACGGAACCAATATCTTTTTATCAGGATGGGATATATAAAGCTGAACTACTTCTTCGCCTTCCAACCGTCCGGTATTCTTCACCGTTACAGTTACCTGCACTTCCTTGTCTGTGGTGTGACAGACTTTAGGCAGGTTCAGTGAAGAATAAGTAAAATCCGTATAGCTCAATCCATAGCCAAAAGGATAAAGAGCTTTTCCGTTAAAATAGCGATAGGTACGTCCCTGCATATCATACGATTCGAAGTCGGGCAAATCACTATCCTGTGCATAAAAAGTGACCGGAAGCTTTCCTGAAGGATTGTAATCTCCCAACAATACATCAGCAATAGCTTCTCCTCCATATTGTCCGCCATACCAGGCATTCAGTATAGCCGGAACATTCTTGGCTTCCCAGGGAATAGCCAATGCGCTGCCTGTCATCATCACAAAAACCGTCGGAATATGCTCTGCAGCCAATGCTTTCATCACTTGAGTTTGAACTGCCGGTAAAGCAATTGTCGTACGGTCGCCGCCATCAAATCCATCTTTGCTGACCGGCATTTCTTCACCTTCCAGTCTCGGGCTGATACCGCCGACAAAAATGGCGACATCTGCTTCCTTGGACTGTCTCATGTATTCTTTCAATTGATTTTCGGGAACAGCATCTACATGATCTACACCTTCTATATATATGACTTCTGCCCAACCATTCAAACGTTCACGAATGGCCTGCAAAGGAGTCAGCATACGGGAAGGCTGTCCATTATAGTTTCCAAGTAACGATTCCCTGCAGTCTGCGTTCGGTCCCATTACTACCACCTTTTTCAGTTTATTCTTTTGAAGTGGTAATAATTGGTCGTTCTTTAGTAATACCATTGACTCACGTGCCAGTTGTTTGGCTAAATCCTGATGTTTTCTACATTCCAGAATAGAAACAGAAATACGTGCATAATCCACTTCTTCCACCGGGTCAAACAATCCCAAGCGGAAACGAATCTCAAACAGACGTTTGACAGATACATCAATTTGTTTTTCTGTGATAATTCCGTCTTTTACCGCTTTGACCAATGCCAGATAAGCACTTTGTCCACAATCCAAGTCGGTTCCATGAAATACGGCATCGGCTGCTGCCGTTGCTGCGTCCGGATGGGTCTTATGGTGATTGAATATATCATCGATAGCGCCACAATCAGAAGTGACATATCCTTTAAAATTCCATTTATCACGCAAAATAGATTGCATCAACAAATCATTGCCGCAACAAGGCTGCCCCTGAAAAGCATTGTATGCACACATCACGCCGGATACCTTGGCATCAACAACCAATGTACGGAAAGCCGGCAGATAAGTGTCCCACAAATCATAAGTACTTACATCCGAGTTGAAGCTATGACGGTTTTTCTCCGGCCCGCTATGCACGGCATAGTGTTTGGCACAAGCCGAGGCTTTTAAATAACGGGGATTGTCTCCTTGCAATCCCAACACAAAGGATTCTCCAATTTTAGAAGTCAGAAAAGGATCTTCACCATAGGTTTCCTGTCCGCGTCCCCAGCGAGGATCACGGAATATATTTATATTAGGAGTCCAGTAAGTTAATGCGTGATATTGGCTATAATCCTCTTTACGCTGCGCATCGTTATAGATAGCCCGACCCTCGTCAGCGATGGAGGAAGCAACTTCTTTAATCAATGCATCATTCCAGGCAGCAGCCATGCCGATGGCTTGTGGGAATACGGTGACATGATATTTGGTACGACCGATACCATGCAGACATTCGTTCCACCAGTTATAAGCAGGAATACCCAAACGGTCAATGGGAGGAGTGCTATTCAACATCTGTTTCACCTTTTCTTCCAAAGTCAAACGGGAAACCAGATCGTCGACACGCTGTTCAACAGAGAGTTGCGGATTGCGGAACGGATACGTTTCCTGTGCCGTCATCCGACTACCTACACTGCATAAAACGGCTAAACAGACTATTTTATTCAACTTCATACTATCAGATTTATTAATTGCAGAAATAAAATTTAAAAGGGGCAATCACTTATTTGGTTTGCCTTACTAACTTTATCGTACCATCAGGATTGTAATACAGTTTATCTACACAGATAGAACGAAGCCAGTCGTGTCCGGACAACGCACTGTTATGGTAAAAGGCATACCATTGTCCTTTGAACTTGACAATAGATCCATGATTGGTATAGCTGTCAGTCGGTTCCATATAAATACCTTTCGATTCCCAAGGTCCCAACGGAGAGTCACTGATCGCATAGCGCATCCGGTTGTCCCCCTTCACTCCATCGTTCCAGTTTTCATCATGATTGTCGGAATAAGAGAGATAATACTTTCCATCATATTTGTGAATCCAAGCTGCCTCATGGAAATCTTCCAGTCCTTTCATGAGTTGCATCGGACCATCCAGCTCCATCATATTATCTTTCAACTTACCTCCTTTACAGGTGCCGCCACCGCCATTATAAATATACGCCTGCCCGTCGTCATCTACAAAGACACAAGGGTCAATCATCGGATCCATCCCTTCAACATATCCCTGCACTTTGAATCCTTCCGCCGGTTTATTGCTGGTAGCCACTCCGATCTTCCAACTGTCGTTCCAGTCTGTTTCACTGGGATGAGGAAAATAAAAATAGTAAGTACCGTTTTTATAAGCACAATCCGGAGCCCACATAAATCCTCCTTCTTTGCGTCCCCATGGCACCTGATCGGAGCTTAATATCTCTCCATGATCCGTCCAGGTCACCATATCATCGGTTGAAAACACATGATAACGATCCATCAAATCACAACCTCGCGGAGGTGCAATATCATGGGAAGCATATACGTACAGACGTCCGTCTTCCCAAACATGAGCCGAAGGGTCTGCTGTGTACATATGCCGGATGAAAGGATTCGGAGTTGCCGGATTCAGACTGGTATTAAAAGCTATCGCCTTTTCTTTGCGCAGAACCTTAGCGGCTTCACCAACCAGTTTCAGATAATGGTCACTTTCCACTCCCTCCTCGATAGGAACGAATGTACTTTTCCCTGTCGGAACTTCCTTTGCACATTTAAAGATAGCCGTCCCCTCATCAATTTCGTCAAACATAGCTACATAAATCATTTCGGCACCCGCCCGGATAGCTCCCATCATCTGTTTCCAAAGAAAAGAGCCTTTATTGCGGGGGATAAATGAATTATGATCTTTACCTTTCATATTCCCCCAGGAGAAACCCGGAAAAACCAACGGTACATAATCAACCTGATTCTTTTTCGCCCACTGGATATCTTCTTCCACCAACTTCTGATATTTCGGATAAGTGGTTTCATTGTAACGTCCCACGAACCAAGGCATCACAATATCGCATTTTCTGATAAGCTCATGCAACCTGGGATCTGATTCCGTATCCCCTTTCAGCTCCCGCCATTGGGTAGGTACTCCAAGCATCACACTAAATCCCTGTGATTTTAAGCCGTCGATAATATGTGCAGCTTCTTTCAATCCATAACGGCGATTATCATTAAATCCCACACCCCATACTGTTACCAACGGTTTGCCATTGTGATACAGATAAGAAGGGTTTTTCGCATGATTTTTTAAAGAATGGCGTTGCGCAATTTCCGCAATGTCTTTGAGCAGCAGTTTTTCTTCTCCAGGCTGCATCCCGCTCAAGTCATACATTACACAAATAGCCCGTTCATATTTATTAGCAGCTTTCATTGCCGAGTTCAATACTTTATTAAAATGCTGCAATCCGCTTTCATTCCGGATTTCTGCGATAAAACGCTGCATGAACACTCCATCCAGTCCATACTCTTTCATCCATCTGAAATGAACATTGACAGTCGATTTGTCATAAGAAGAAAAGACGGATGCAGACTTACCATCCGCAAAAGTAAAATCCGTTTTATAGAGCTTCTTATACTCCGATACCTCCGGCCAAAGATCTACGGAACACGATCCCGGACGAAATCCTTCACGACCATTGTAATGATGCCATCCACGGCCGGAACCGTCACCAGGGGTGTTGAACCACCCCTGATAACCAGCCATAACCAATCCTTTGTAAGAATTATACTGTTTCCTGCCGCCGGACTGTGCCATTATCCCTATTGAAAACAATAAATAGACCAATAACCAATTCAACCTTTTTACCATGTTATTTCTTTGTTTTTCATGTTATACCATTAAGTCCTTAAAACTATTTTCAGCAAAGTAAAGAGGCATCCCTTAATAAATTCCACAAAAGTGAATTAATAATGACTTAAAATCGAATTAATCGAGAAAAAAAAAGATAAAGTAGTAGAAATAGATACCTAATTAGGAAAATATTATGGAAATAAAGCCCTGTAACCTTTTTGTTTTCCTGAATTTATTTTTCTACTTTTGAAGCAAATCTTTATTCTTCTACTTATGCCAGCAAATAGAAATGCTCTAATCCGTTATAAAACGATTGACAACTGTCTGCGTAATCCGTATCGACGCTGGACATTGGAAGACTTGGTAGACGCCTGTTCAGATGCTCTTTATGAATATGAAGGCATTGATAAAGGGATAAGCAAACGGACGGTACAAATGGACATACAGATGATGCGTAGCGAGAAGTTAGGCTATAATGCTCCGATTGTGGTGTACGAGAATAAATACTATAAATATGAAGATCCGGAATACAGTATCACACAAACCCCACTGAACGAACAAGACCTGAAAATGATGTCGGAAGCAGTGGAAGTGCTGCGACAATTTAAAGGTTTCTCCTATTTCACGGAAATGAGCGAGATTATCAATCGCCTGGAAGACCATGTTGCTTCTGCCCGGATGAAAACCACTCCTGTCATTGACTTTGAAAAGAATGAATCGTTGAAAGGACTGGATTATCTGGACACCATCTATCATGCGATTGTCAACGAGCACCCGATACAACTCAAATATCGTTCGTTCAAAGCACGTTCGGCAAACAGCTTTATTTTCTATCCTTATCTATTAAAAGAATATCGCAACCGATGGTTCGTTTATGGGGTCAGAGGAAACGGACGAATATTGCAGAATTTAGCTTTGGACAGAATACAATCATTGGAAGTTCTGCCACAAGAACACTATATCAAAAATACATTCTTCGATCCGAATACGTTCTTCGACGACCTGGTAGGTGTCACCAAAAACTCCGGAAGCGTAGCGGAGAAAGTTGGCTTCAAAGTAGCGGCAGCCGAAGCACCTTACATCATAACCAAGCCTATACATCGCAGTCAACAACTGGTGGAAAGGCTACCTGACGGAAGCGTCATACTGGAAATTGAAGTCGTAATCAACCACGAGTTAGAACGGGTATTCTTCGGATATGTCGACGGAATAGAAATTCTTTATCCTAAAACATTGGTAGAATTAATGAGTCGGAAATTGGAAAAGGCTGCCAAGCAATATACTAAGTCAAAGTGAAAATAAAGCTTTCGCACATTCGTACCCTTCCTGATAAAACTCTGTCAGCTTTTGCACATCTTTTTCTATACGGTCTACAGCTACAGGTTTCAAAGGACGGATAACGACAATCTTCCCTTCATCTTCCATACGTTCCACCATTTCCAGCTGTTCATTATAAACAGCGCACCGGCAACTTAACGCTTCACGCAACTTCGGATATTTCCGGTATACAAACGAAGGGATACGAATGTCTTTCGAATCTTTCCGATATCCCCGGTTACGGGTAAGTACCACGACATTTCTCTTACAGCCATCCGCAATAGCTCTTTGCAGAGGGATGGAATCTACAATTCCTCCATCGAGCATAGGAACCTCGTCTACATAAGTGATAGGACACACAAAAGGGAGACTGCTGGATGCACGAACAATATCGATCACCCTGCTACTGTCTTTTTTCTCTTCGAAATAATTGGCTTCTCCCGTAATGCAATTAGTAGTCACCATCACGAAACGTTCCGGTGAAGCAAAATATGTTTCATAATCATAAGGAAGAATGTGTTCGGGAAATTCTTTGAACAATAGATCGAAATCCAAAATATTACGCTTTTTGAGCAAATGTTTCAGACCGATATAGTTGTACTTCTCCAACAGGTCAATATTGCTGTATTTGGCACGTCCCCGTTGCCGCGATGCATACGACAATCCGTTGCACGCACCGGCAGACACTCCTATCGTATAGGGAAACCGGATATCATGATCCATAAAGTAATCAAGTACACCGCAGGTAAATACTCCACGCATTCCCCCGCCTTCCAACACTAATCCCGTAGATTCGTCAATTTTCAAGTCCTTCATTTTTATCTCCCGCATTCTTATTCCGGCGGATCACCAGCAGAGATGACAATTCTCGTATCACAGCCTCATCCTCGGATAATTTCGTATAAGAAAGATGACTCATTATCAATAGTCCGTCTTTCTCTTTAGTCACTAAATCTTCAACTCCTTCAAACCATACTATAATCATTTGTCCCGGATAACGTGCCTGCAAATCATCAATACATCCGCGAAACTCCTCATCGTCCGTATCAAAGAGGAAAAGACGTATCGAATGCCCGTTCTGCAACATCTTCTCCAGATACGAAAAAAGAAATGCATCAATCATTCCACCAAGTACGAAACTAACCATTGCGCCTTCCCGATACTGACGATTGACAAATACAGCTACCGGACACTTCACCTGCTCCATAATATCATCAATCTTATCCCGGAAAAGCGTTAACCATAAAATAGCCCCCGGAGTCCCCGGCATATCCGTACGGTAATGGCTTCCGGCTCCCAAAAGCAGCATATCAGGATGTTCTTTACGGACAAAATGAATGATTTCCTGTACAAGTTTGTCCGTCACCCGATAATGGTTATCCACCTGAATATTCAATTTCACTGCCTGTTGATTGAGCAAAGCAAAACTCTCGCTGGCATAATGCTCGGCATTCAACGGATTCAAATCCGTGCCTACCGTATAGTGTGCCGCAATCAAATGATTTTTCCTCAACTGCTTCCCAAATAACAAACTATAAATGGAAAGCAATACACGCCCGGATTCCGGACGTCCGAAACAAAATATCAATTTATGCTTCAAAGATAACTTTTCTTCGCGACGTACGAAAATATGTTCCACCAAATGAAGCAAAGGAGTAGTCATAAAGGTCGTAACTAACGCCATAATGACCAAAATTACGAATATAGACGGGGGAAGAACTCCCATTTCATAACCGATATTCAAAGCGACAAGCTCCATCAATCCCCGTGTATTCATCAATGTCCCTATCGTCAAACTATCCTTCCACGATTCACCCACCAGACGGGCAGCGATGGCACACCCACCCAGTTTGCCGGCAACAGCAACCGTCACCAACAGCAGACATACCATCCACAACTCCGGACTGTTTATCAAACCGATTTCCGTACGTAACCCGGTGAAAGCAAAGAATAAAGGTAAAAAGAAGACTAAAGATATATCTTCCACTTTTTCCATCATCACCTTCCGGAAACCCAAATTGGACGGCATCACCACCCCTGCCATAAAAGCTCCGAACAGGGCATGAATACCGATAATCTCCGTCAGACAGGAGGAAATAATAAGAATGAGCAGAATAAATGCTACAAATGTTTTATTAATAACTTCCCGATTGGCATATACCTCTCCTACCTTCTTCAAAAATGGACGAACGACCAAAAACATGACTGCAATATACACAACTGCCAGTCCAACTGAATATAGTGCACTGGCAAAACTTCCCGCTTTGGAGATAGCGATAACTACCGCCAACAGACACCAGGCCGTCACATCGTCATTGGCCGCGGAAGCAATAGTCAGCGTGCCTAAAGGAGTCTTAGTCATATTCCGTTCCTGAATGATACGCGCCAATACCGGAAAGGCGGTGATACTCATAGAAATACCTATAAACAGAGCAAATGGAAGGAATGGAGTCTGGTCGGCGGCATATTCTTCATACACCCAGTAAGAAGACAAAATACCCAGAAAGAAAGGAACCAAAATTCCGGCATGACTAATCACCAGCGTTTCATTGATCTTATTTTTCAGCACACTGAAATCCAGCTCCATACCGATGACAAACATGAAAAGTATCAGTCCCACCTGACTCAATAATTCAAGATTGGTAAGCGAGTGAGCCGGAAAAAGAAAATGAAAAGCATCCGGAAAGAAAAAGCCGAGCACGGAAGGTCCCAACACGATACCGGCAACAATCTCACCAATCACTCCCGGTTGCCCGATCAGGCTAAATAAATAGCCAAAAAGACGCACCATCACCAATACAGCTATAATCTGAATCAATAAGGTAGAGAGCGGATGATGAATATTGTCCTGTATAAACTGAAGAAATAGGCTGAAAGGGTCTCCCTGTGCCACGTTATGCGCATTTATCGCATAGTGCGAAAACCGGTCACCCTCTTCAATAGCGACATAAATCAACCCTCCAAACAGGAGCAACATCAATACATAAATGACATAATTCTTCCGGGCCCTATTCCGCATAAACTCTATTTTTACGATTTGTGCATATTTATTATAAAAACAAACGAAAAAGGCAGATAGTTTGGCAAAAAGAATAAATTCTCAAACAAAATCTTGTTTTTTTGCTTTAATCTATGTAACTTTAGGCTAGCTTAATTGTTTAAGGAGGAAAAAATCAAAAAAGTCCTGCCCGCAGGCAAGCACCATGAGAATACAGTTTGAGATTAAAGAAAATTTGCCGGAAATTATCGAAGAAATCTTACACTCTGATAAATGGCAAACTTCCGTGAAGGAAGAACTTAGCGGTCGGACGACCGTTGTGATCCGTGACCAAGCGTATGGTTCAGAAGCTACCATTGAAATTTATGCTACATCTATTGAAATCAAAACTGCCTGGTCTAAGTACTCCTATCGTATATTTGTAACCAACGATATCGTATGGTGCGAATATAACGGTGCCTATCGTGGTCTGTTGGAACAAGTGCTCCTACCAACAATTACTCCCAAAGAAAATCTGCTCAATTCTGACGTGACTGAAAGTTCGCTTTATGGAAATGAGCATAAGAAATTGAGGGAATATGCAGAAGATAACCTGAAACTGAAACAATTCCGCCGGGAAAACTTCAATGAACAAAGGAATGGGATTGCACCGTTCGACCATCCGAAGCGTGTGTATGATGAGTTTATCAAAGAAGATTATGTAGTAGCACCCAAAGGAGAAAAGAAATAATTCGCACTTAACGCTTTATCTTGTGCCATCGTATTGGCACAACAATGCCACCGCGTTGGCACAGTCGTGCCAATAGGGTGGCATGACTGTGCCAACAAGATGGCATTAATACACAATTCCCAAGTTATCCAGATCGGCCTTTGATATAGCAAAATCATTTCCGGCTTTAATCCGTTCCAGCACTAAGTTTCCGATACATTGGGCATCCTGTACTGATTGAAAAGACCTTTTCCCGGATACAACCGGGATAAAAGGCTGAACAATTATCAAACGCCCTCTCTCATAAATTTTATAACCATATCCACTACCTTCAACTTGAGTTACTTCCAGCCGATATATATTTATCGGATGCATATACCCATATATGATTCCCACTAAAAGCAGCAAGACAAAGCAACTAATACCTATTGTTTTTTTATTTCTCTTCATATTCATAAGGTTTCAACTCCCAAGTATCATCGTAATAATAAGTAGAAGCCCCTCCCGTAGCTATAATTCCTCGTTTTCCGGTAGAAAAGCATACGGCTTTCGAACGTGTACTTCCTTCGAAATTTGTCAAATCTTCTCCATTCCATAGGTCTGTAAGAGGGTCGTAAATCCAATAATTGGAACGATAACTACCACCTGCAGTCTGCCCCACAGCAATATATCCTTTACCGTCGATCACGAAAGCACAAGCATAAGAACGGACGATAGAAGTGTAATCGTCGTCATAATCATCATCACTCTTATCGTAAAGTTCGCGCAATTCTTTCCAAGTACCCGTTGCCGGATTAAAACACCAGAAATCCGTCACATCCGAACCGTTATTCTCACCACCACAGATATAAGCGATATCATCTATGACGAAAGCCATACCGCCCATTCTCTTCTGCCCGCCAAATCCACTCATGGCTGTCCACTCTCCTTTATCTCCCACCGACGGGTCGAACTTCCAAAAGTCCTTTTGATAATTATCGTTGTAACCTGTACCCAAATACCCATACTGACCAATGCCGAAAGAAAGCGCATAATACCGTTTACCATAGATATTAGTTCCATCAGTTCCATCCGGGATAGAAGCCATCTCCTTCCATGAATTCGTGGCAGGATCATACTGCCAGCAATCATTCAGATAATCCTTTTTCGTCGCATCGTAACCGGTAGCAATATATCCTTTGGTACCTACTGCAAAACCTGTAGCCGCATTCCGGGCAGGAGCCGCATCGGGCATTGATGTACACTGTGTCCACGAATTAGTCTCAATGTCATACGCCCAGCAATCTTTCAAACGGTCTTTGGTACTCCCCCGGTATCCGGTGCAGAGGTACCCTACATTACCAATCGTAAAACCAGCTGCGTCCGTACGCGCCACACCATCAAAATCAGAACGGCGATACCACACACCTGCCGTATATTCAGTATCATCCGTACATGCCGCCAATGAAAGCAGCACCACCATCATGCAAAGTAATTTATTCATTTTCGTATTCATAAATATGTCGTTGATTACAACCGCAAATGTAGGCGGCAACGGGCACGCATAAAAAAACTATCGACAAATAAAGACATTCTATCTACCAACAAAATTCAGGTCGACAAATACAAAGATTTAGTCGATAGTTTTTTGGAGGACTGTTGAAAACCTCTTCTTTTGCCGCTACAAAACCAATTTCATTTTTACTACATGAAGTCAATCATACAACTTTTTTCATTCTTTATCTCTCTTTCTTTTTTTGCTTGTGTAGACGATTCATCGTCCATAGGAGCGAAATGGGTACAAAGTTCATTTCTCAACGCACAGATGGACACCTGTACGGTATTACTTAGTACAGTATTAAGCGACTCCGTAGCCACTTCGGGAGATACGGTTTGTCAGATAGGATATCGTGACGACAACTTATGGGGGAAAATTACCGCCTCTTTTTATGCAGAGTATGAAGTACCTTCCTATTCTTTTGATGAAAACATCCAGTATGAGTTCGATTCGATCACCATACGCCTGTATTCTTCGGGCAATTATCTGGGAGATACACTAAAAAACCAACGCATTTATCTGCATGAACTGACAAAGAATATAGAACTGGACGATAGAGGGTACCTATACAACACTACTACTGCCTACTACAACGAAACTCCACTGGCATCTTTCGACTTTCGTCCTACTCCGGGCTCACCGAGCGAGGAACTGGAAATACGATTGCCGGATGCATGGGGAGAAGAATGGTTCAACTTGATGCTAAATGATGGCCGATGGGTACAATCCCAGAATTTCTTCCATGATTATTTCAAGGGAATTGCTTTCATACCCGATGCAAATGACGCTTGTATCAGCGGATTTCAAGTCAACGACTCCAGTATGTGCATCACAGTCTACTATCACCAGATTACGGAAACACTGAACGAAAAAACATTGGTTTTCAACACAAGCAGCACCTTAACTTACAACAAAATAGAACAGGACCGCTCAAACACCCCGATAGCCAACCTGCAAAGTGGAGACGGTAATGAATACTCTTCCGGAAAAAGCGAGCATCAGGCTTATTTGCAGGGAATGACCGGCATGTATGTCACCATCGACTTCCCACATTTAAATAATCTCTGCGAGAAAGGAGAGCTTGTGACCATCGAGAGCGCAACGTTACAGCTATATCCGGTGAAAGGAACTTATGACGGCATGTACCCGTTGCCCAAAAGCCTGGCTCTCTACACCGCCAACAATGAAAATGTGACGCAAAGTGTAATCACCGACCTCACCGGGAGTTCCGTACAAAGCGGGAACCTGATAGTCGATGAGATGTCTTATGAGGAGACTTATTACTCCTTTGACATCACCTCTTTCCTGCAAACAAATCTGGGAACTACCGGATATGACCGTCAGAAACTACAATTATTTCTTCCGGACAACTTGTTCTATACCACTCTCCAAGGCGTTATCTTCGGCGACGGGGAACATACTGCCAATAAAAAGAATACCAAACTTATCATACTTTACAAAACTTATCAACAATGAAAAAGATTTTGTTTTGCCTTCTGGCATTCTATACTCCTGTCTCTATAATCATTGCACAAAATACAACGAACTCCCCTACTTCCATGTTCGGACTGGGAGAGCTTTCAACCGGAGAAGGCGGGCAATATGCCGGATTGGGCGGCGCAGGCATTGCATTGCGAGGAAATAATTTCCTGAACAGTGCCAATCCGGCTTCACTCACAGAGTTGACCGAACAACGCTTCCAGATCGATGCCGGTATCATGGGAGCATACCAGATTTATTCGCAACGAGGAGCAAGCAACCGTTCCGTCACCGGAAATCTGAATAACCTAAGTATCG
The DNA here is from genome assembly GCF_047310725.1 of Bacteroides sp. 90-K9/2. Taxonomy (NCBI): domain Bacteria; kingdom Pseudomonadati; phylum Bacteroidota; class Bacteroidia; order Bacteroidales; family Bacteroidaceae; genus Bacteroides; species Bacteroides sp. 90-K9/2. The sequence continues at coordinate 42,344 of NZ_JBCGVL010000011.1, read as the reverse complement.
GCTGCCGGATTATTCCACGCTGGTATGGAGCTATTTTCATGGCTCCCGTCAGCAGTGTAGGATATGCCATCACGCTGGATGAAGAGGTGGCAGGCACCAATGGAGGTACCATCTCTTCTCTCTTTCAGGGTGAAGGAGGGCTTTCCAAGATGGGTATCAGTACGGCTTACCTTTTCGGCAAAGGATTTTCTGTCGGCACCAATCTCTCTTATGTGACGGGGACTATCACACAAACGGAGACGCAAGGTACTGCCACAGAAGAAACCAGTTCCTACAAACATACTTTTTATGCGGATTTTGGTGTACAGTATAAATGGGCTATAGACCGCGAACGTTCTTTCGTTGCCGGTGCCGTATATGGTTACTCGCAGGATTTTAAGCAAGATAATAACTTATACGTTAGTAGCAGTTCGGGAGGGGGTGATATTGAAAGAAGCCTGAAACGCTATCGCCAATGTCTTCCTCAATTCTTAGGGATAGGAGCTTCCTACAACACTTTGCGATGGATGGCAACCATCGACTACAAATATGTGGACTGGAGCCGGATGCAATCTTCCCAATCTAACGTCAGTTTTGAGAATCAACACCGGTTATCAGCCGGTGGAAGATATACATTGGGCAATGTCTATCGCAATCCGGTCAGCATCCTATTGGGAACAGGTATCAACAATTCCTATATTGTCATTCAAAAGAAAAAGGCAACCGAATATTATGTCAGCACCGGACTTAACTTCGGATTACGCAATAATAATGTCCTCTCCCTCGGATTGAAATATAAAGGTCAGATGAAAATACCTAATGGTATGCAGAAAGAAAATAGCTTTTCCCTGTTCCTGAATATTACTTTCTCCGAACGAACTTACCGCGCCAAGATACAATAAAGACTCACCACAGAGTACGCAGAGGACACAGAGTTTTTTCTTAAGAAATAAATCGATCTGCCATTATCTCCGCTCAAAACATCTTCAGATATTCTTATCAAGGTATAGTCTGAACGTAGTCGAAGCATCTACTCTCCTGATATATACGTAGAGAAGAGCACGTTCGACAGACGCAGAATGACAGAACGAACAATGTATAATAAAAAAACTCTGTGTCCTCTGCGTACTCTGTGGTGAAACTTTCCTATATTTGTAGCCAAAACATTTAATATTAATTTCATAGGAATGAAAAAGACAATCCTTATTGCTGCTTTAGGCCTATTCAGCCTAAGTGTTATGGCACAAGATGCAAAACCTGAAGAAGGTTTTGTTTTCACGACAGTGAAAGAAAATCCGATAACTTCTATCAAGAACCAAAATCGTTCGAGTACTTGCTGGAGTTTCTCAACTCTCGGATTTGTTGAATCAGAACTACTTCGTTTAGGTAAAGGTGAGTACGACCTGTCTGAAATGTTTGTTGTACACAAAACAATGCAAGACCGCGGAGTAAACTATGTACGTTACCATGGTGACAGTTCTTTCTCACCGGGCGGAAGTTTTTATGATGTAATGTACTGTATCAAAAATTATGGTATCGTTCCGCAAGAAGTGATGCCGGGTATTATGTACGGTGATACGCTGCCGGTACATAACGAACTGGATGCTGTTGCTTCCGGTTACATCAATGCGATTGCAAAAGGTAAGTTGAGCAAACTGACTCCGGTATGGAAAAACGGACTAAGCGCCATTTATGACACTTACCTGGGAGCATGTCCGGAAAAGTTCACCTACAAAGGCAAAGAATATACTCCAAAGACTTTTGCCGAATCACTGGGATTGAACTATAACGACTATGTATCACTGACTTCTTATACACACCATCCGTTCTATTCTCAATTCGCCATCGAAATTCAGGATAACTGGCGCAATGGCCTGTCTTACAACCTGCCTATCGAAGAGCTGATGGCTGTTATGGACAATGCTGTAAAGAAAGGCTATACCTTTGCATGGGGTAGCGATGTCAGCGAACAAGGATTCTCACGTGACGGTATCGCCGTAATGCCGGATGCAGCCAAAGAATCCGAACTGTCCGGTTCGGACATGGCACGTTGGACAGGACTGACTGCTGCCGACAAACGCAGAGAACTATTCACCAAACCTTTCCCTGAAAAGGACATTACCCAGGAAATGCGCCAAGTTGCTTTTGACAACTGGGAAACAACAGACGACCACGGAATGGTAATCTACGGTATCGCTAAAGACCAGAACGGAAAAGAATACTTCATGGTGAAAAACTCTTGGGGTAAATCAGGCAAATATAATGGTATCTGGTATGCATCCAAAGCATTCGTTGCCTACAAGACAATGAATATCCTGGTGCATAAAGACGCACTTCCTAAAGAAATTGCCAAGAAACTGGGAATTAAATAATTATTTAAGAAAGGCTTAATTTCCCAATGTATTCCGTAAATTTCTCCTTATAATTATCGCTGACAGGAATATAAGTATTCTTATCAAAAATAATACGAAGACGGGAAACTTCGGTAATCTTGCGAAGATTGACAATATAAGAACGGTGGACCCGCATGAAATGCGTGGGAAGCCGTTCTTCCATTTTCTGGAGGCTGGCAAGCGTTATTACCGGCTTGTCCTCTCCTTCCACAAAGATACGCACATACTCACTCATCCCCTCAATATAGCGGATATTCTTCACATCGATGCGGACCACTCTATAATCGCTCTTCACGAATAACGAATCTCCTTTTATCTGCGAAGCATTCCCTATTTCACCCTGTTGCTCCAACAAACGATATTCAAATTGTCTGCGGGCTTTATCCGCCGCTTTCAATAAATCCTGGAACTCAAACGGTTTCAGCAGATAATCCACGGCATCCAGTTTGAAGCCCTCTACCGCATATTCAGAATAAGCAGTAGTGAAAATCACCAACGGACGGTTCACCAAAGAACGTATGAAATCCAGTCCGTTCAAATCGGGCATATTAATATCCACAAAAATCAGATCAACCTCCTCTTCGGACAATATCTTCATTGCCTCGAACGCATCCTGACATGACTTTACCAAAGACAAAAAAGGTACTTGGGATATGTAATCCGACAACTGCATCAATGCTAACGGCTCATCATCTATTGCTATACATTTCATTCTAATAAAGGTATAATAAGTAAGACATCAAATTTATGTTCCTCTTCGGTAATGGAAAGCGTATAATCATTGCCAAATAAAAGCCTCAACCGCTTACGGATATTTTCGAGTCCGATGCCATGATGCTGTTCGTCAGCCGAACCATTATTGCTGTTGGAACAACGGAATGAAAGCCGGTTGCCCTCATCCAACTGCATCAAGACATGAATAAAAGACTCGCTACGGTAACTGACTCCATGCTTAAAGGCGTTTTCCACAAAAGAGACAAAAAGTAAAGGGGGAATCTGCACTTCGGGCACTTCGGCCGGAAAATCCATCTTAATAGAAACTTTGTTGGTATAACGCAAACTCATCAGGGCAATGTAATTCTTAAGAAACTGAACCTCACGTGAAAGCAGAATTGTTTTATTACTCGCTTCGTAGAGTACATAACGCATCAGTTTAGAGAGTTCCACAATCGAACTTTTCGCTTTCCCCGTATCAATATCCACCAAGGCATGAATATTATTAAGTGTATTCATGAAAAAATGAGGATTAATCTGATACTTCAAATATTGCAGTTCCGATTGCAAGCGTTGATGTTCCAGCTCCTCCAGCATTTCTTCATCACGGAAAGATTTAAAGAAAAGTTTGATGGCGATATTGAATCCTACCATCAAAAAGGCAATGATGAAATGAATAAGATAGCGGAGCACAAAAGGAGGATAAGGAAAAGGAGTCGGTTTTGGAAATCCTCCGGGACCATTTGGAGCTCCCATTCCCCTAGGATGTTGTTCGGGATTGGACTCATTCCAATGTACATCCCCTTCCTTCCTCGCTTTTTCTCTCATCTTAATAATCTGATCTCTCCGGTTCTCCTTCATACGAAGAGGCAACTCTCCTCGCTTGAAATCTTTTGGGAAATGATTGGCAGAAGGAGACGGAGAAAGCCAACAAATCATTCCTATTACAAAAATCAACGAAACAGTATACTGCCAATACCTTTTCTTAAAAAGGAAATAGGGAACCAAGCCATAATTGTTCAACAGGAAAAGCACGAAAAAAGGAAGGATACTCAACCATGATTCGCGGATTATCATACGGGTTTCCTCCCGCTCAAGTCCTCCACTCATGGCAAAGTATCCGCCTATCAGCGGAAGAAGAAATATTACGATCCAGATAGCTCCGTAAATACTCTGCTCCAGCATGTGTTGTTTACGTAGTCTTTTCATGCCTTATTGCTTCTGATTATCGAAACAAAGATAAAACCGAACCTGCTTTATCACAAATAGAATCGACCAAAGGACGGATTTCGACGGTAAACTGCTGTTTACCATCCCCATCCGCCAGGGCCATGTCCGCCGCCTCCACCACCGGGCTGGCCACCGCCGGAAGTGCTGCCAACTTGTGTCACCATCGAACTGGCGGTAAACGTTGCTGCCTGTGTGCCACCGGAATAAGTGGCTCCCGTATATAATCCGAAGAACTCGGAACCACCGGAAACCGCCCCTCCTTTTGAGATGATATAACTACCGCCCGAAGTCAGATTCGGACTGCTGAACAATACCGTCATTTGAGAATAAGCACGGGGAATCTGATAAGTCAGTACATTGGTTCCGTCGGCTGACTGGATATTCAGTATTTCTCCGTTACTTCCCGAACCACCATAGATCACACTGCGTTGCGTACATACACTTGATGTAGGTGTACTTGTTCCTCCTCCAATACCCAGAACAATCCCCCCGGTAATCTTAAAGGTATTCTGATCGCAATCGAATCCGTCTTCGGGAGAAGTAGTACCCGAAGATACGATCACTCCCCCCGTAATGGTCAGCGTACCATTAGAATCAATGCCGTCATTTCCGGAACTATAACAATAAATATTGCCACCATTAAGAACAATGCTGTTGCTTGCATTCATACAGTCATCGTAACAAAGGGCGGCAACCGTACCCTCATTGACAGTCAACACACTTTTACTCTCGATACCTTCACTGCCTTTCCCACCGGTAGCCTTCACAAGCACCGTTCCTCCATTGATTGTCAACGCACCGTCCGCTTTGATTCCTTTTGCCGACGAGTCGAGCTTGCCATACACACACTGCGTACCGGTAGTTATCACTTTCACCGTGCCGTCATTGATGGTAATCGAACCGTCACAGTTGATACCTTTACCGGCTCCACCTGTACTCTGTATGGCGATCTCCCCTCCTGTAATCAGGATATTTCCGTCACATTTAATTCCTGCACACGAACTCAAATCATTGTCTTCATAAAGTGCGGTTTGAGAAGTGAATGCAGTCAGCTTTCCTCCGGAGATGGTCAGGTTACCATCACAGGATATTCCTTTGGAGGCTGCTCCCGCCACTTGTGCCTGAATAGCACCGCCACTGATTACCACATCCAGACAAGATTTCAACCCATGCGCTTTATTGTCCGTTGTAGAGAGTTTGGCAAATCCTCCGGTCATCGTAATTCCTCCCTCTTCACACTGAATAGCATCGCCGTCAGAAGATATATTCAGTATTCCGCCGCCGATAATCACAGATTCATTAGTATGGATTCCGTCTTTTTTGGCCGAAGCTACCGTAATATTACACCCGCTACGGAAACGCACATAATCATCGCTTGTGATGGCATGTTTATAATTTCCGGTAACTGTAAGCGAACCACCACCACTAAAAATAAGCTGTCCCTCACTGAACAGGCAGGCTTTCATATCCTCTCCATCAGTAGTTGCCGTATAAGAAGAACCATCTGTCAACACATTCGTTGTTCCGTCTGCACATACCACGAACACACGTTTGGAAGACTGGATATTAATGGCAGCACCTACCGGATTGAGTATAGACACCCCTGCCAGTGATAATTTGAATTTCTTTTCGCTATATACCTTGAACGAGCCATTCGTAGTAGTCCCGCTCAACACATATTCTACTCCGCTGACTGTAGAATTAACCACGACATGCGCCCCATTGGAAAACACTTCCACTCCTGAAACACCATTGCTTACCGCAGCAGTCGTTCCATTATAGATAATCGTCACCACAGAGGCGAATTGGGAATTCTCTATAAAATCATCATCGGAAGTAACCGTTTCCGACATGCTTCCATACGCCGTTTTATCACTTTCATCAAAAGTGATTGTAAATCCCAATAAATCTTCCGATCCCTCGGGAATCGTCGGGTTGGGCTGACTGCTTCCTCCACCTCCCGAACCTCCGACCAATATTCCTTCCTGATCGCCGAAATCGAATGATTCCGTCGTACAGTTCACCAACAACAGCAATAAAAGCGGTATCCAAAACAACACAATCCTTTTCATAATTTCTTGTTTTATCTATTAAAACTTAAATGAATATCCTGCACCGATCACATGCCCGTTTGCCTCATCGTCGTCTGCCTTATTTTGATACAGATAATAAAAATCGAGAGCATGTTTCTTACTTAGTTTCCATTCCGTCCCCAATGTCCATCGCAACTTTTCAAAAGCACCAATCTCATTCAACGAATGTGAAAGTTCGCATGAAGTATAAGGAGTAAAAGCACATTTACGTATGTTATATTCCACCTGAAGGCGGGAACGAAGCACATTTTTTCCTTTTCCGCTAATATATTCATCATTCTTCACACTCCCGTCATCACCATCGAATTTGGGAACCGACTGACTGGGACGATAAGTATATTGCCACCGTTCACGAAGGGAAAACGTGAAGCGGCGCCAGTCCACCTTTCCTGTCAATGACAAGTTTACACGATGCTTCGGCTGCCAATATTCGGGGATATAGTTTCCTTTTTTAGTAACCTCCATCGGATGATAATAATGAATAAACGTATATCCTGCAGACGCTTTCAGCCAACGAAACATCTTATAGGAAACACCTGCCGAACCCGACCAGCGTTCCACCGTCTGCAATCCGTCTCTTGTACGGAATTCACCTTCCAGAGAAGCATCGAAACCGGAGAATATCTTTTTCTTCACTTCCGCACTGGTCCACACGCCGAAGTCATCTCCCTGCGCATGGCTCTTCCCTGCCATACACAACAATAATAAGCAACCAATCAGGTATCTACCTGTCCCCCAGAATCTCTTCTGACTTTCTCTGCCTGACTTATCTTCCATTTTCTTATTCATTTTCTCTAGGTAAGCGGGTCAACGTATCAATCGTATTTATCTCATCTTTCAGCGGTTCATAATAGATTTTCAGCATGGCTGTATCCCGTAAAAAATCGATATGTCCCACTTCCACACGAACAATGTCAAGTCCTGTCCGTTCGCGGAGATCGCGTAATAAGTCCAATTCCCTTTCGGGTTTTATCAGTTCTATTCTATCATATTGAATCAGTTTACAGGAGATATGTTTCAGCCAGCGATTGCTTTCGCAAAGCCATATACTGACAATGAAAAGCAAGTTGGTACATACCAGTTCAGCATAACTGATTTCCACGGCAAGGGCATTGATTACCGAAATAGCAATGATGACAAAAAGATAAGTCATCTCACGCACGGGCATTGACTCGGTCCGATAACGGATGATACCGAAAATGGCAAATAAACCGAGCGCAAAACCTATTTTCAGTTTGACACTTCCCAATAAGAAAATCATCAGGAAAATACTGATACTTATCAGCGTAAAGGTGAAGTAATAATCACGCCGTTTGCTCTTAGGGTAATAAAACAGATGAATAATGCAGGATACCACCAGTAAATTGAAGCAGAATCGCAACAACAATTCCAAGAAACCTGCGCTATCCATCAATGGTGTTTCTATTAATGTAATATCACTTAGTTCATCAAACATATTATTCAGGTTTTATATTAAATATTCATTAGTTGCTTCTTTGCTATCTTCTGTGCCATTCTCAACTTGGTCTTAAACCGATTATATTTTAAGTTCCCGGCTGTGAGTACGGTTCCCACACAATATTTACTAATTCCCGAAGGCCGCACATGCAGTTCGCGCAGTATTTCACCGATGGGTGAATAAGTTCTCCCGTCACGTTTCAGTTCTATGATAGCAAGATTTTCCAATCTTGCTTCCGTTCCAGTTATGAGATGATGGAAATGCACACCAGTATCGATGGTCAGACGTTCTGTCATTGCCTTATTCACCAGTGTAATACGATGAAAATGATTTTCCAGTAGAAATTTCAAGGCGGACAACTCATACCAAGCATAATTGCGAAGAAACTCTTCTCCCCCATCCTGACGCAAAGAGTTTACTCCTTGCACCCGAATCCGCTTTTTATCTGTCCGCCCCTTGTTATTCTTATTCTTCACTTCCAGAAAAGTCAGACCGGAAGATACATACGTCCTTACACGGATCTTCTCACGGATCACTCTTCCGTTTTGATGAGCCAGATACATGGCGTAATCGGGAGTGTCGAGATAGGTAGTGTGATAAGCTATATTTCGCTCCCCCTGCACCTCTTGCACACGATAACAATTACTCGCCCGTTGTAATACGTCCATCAGGGCAGAGAGCGAAACGATATACTTCGTGTCCGTACGGTTCATCAAACGGATGGTACTCATCTCTTCCAAAGAAATGGAGGAGAAAGCGGAAAGTGCGGTGGTTACATTACATGCCTCGTTCATATTCATAAGGGATTAGAGTAGCAAGTGTTACAATACTGTAACAAATGTATGACAGAGAAGCAGAAAAAGGAAAAAAAATCAATGAACGGGGGATTCTTATCGGTGAATCGACTGTATTACAGCAATAAACTGTTCTGTTCTATTTTTAAGATTCTATTATTCAACAGTGGCTATGAATCGAATCAAATAGAAAATAAAATGCATAATCTAGTGCAAGAATATGCATATCACGCCCCTTATTATGCATAAATAAAGGGTAAACAGACCGTTTTTCATTGTATGAAAACGTCCGTTCTTTAAATGCAAGGTATCCTTGGTCGGTGAGGAACGCCTCCTTGCTCACCGACCAAGCTACCGTTCATCGGTGAGGAAGGAGGCGTTGATTGAAATAAGAGTCGTTTCCAAGCTATGTCACTTCTAACTTCGTTAATTTTCAATATAACAAATAGCTATAACATCAGAAAAAAAATATTGATTTATTTCGAATCTGGTAGCAAACAAATACAAACAGCAAGGATTTACTATCAAATCACTGTCTTTTGGGAGAATCCAAAAAGACATTTAAGCTCCTATTTATTTGCTGTCCTCATATAGGTTCTAATTAAAGCAAAGAAAATGTATAAAACATCCTATTTTTATGTATAACCCTATTTTAAGCAAACATAGATTTATTTCTTGTAATATTCCAGCGGAGTCCTCTTCACTTTTTTACGGAAGTATTTATTGAAAGTTGTAAAGATGAATATTACATTCTAAACTTTCCGCAAGAGTCAGAAATAGAGAAGAAAAAAAATGAACGGTTTCTCACCTGTGAAAAATAGGAGGAAAACCATTTGCTTTTTTAGAGACCTCTTCATTCTCTTTTTACAGCCATTCTTAAAAGAAGAACAATCGATATTAAAAATAGAACACATTTATTTTTTCATTTTAGGTACTTTTACCGCATACGATTAAAAATAGAACATTAAAATAAAAAAACAGACCTTGACAATAAAGAATTGTTAGTCGAACTTTGCAAAGTTTTATTAAATACGCAATAAAAACAAAAAGCAAAATGAGAAACTTACGAAAACTATCTTATGTAGCTTGCGCAGTATTTTTCTTTACATCATGCGAAGAAACTTACAATGACAAGCTATTTTGGCCAGGAGAAATTAGTCAGGAATATGGCTCGTATATTAAACCATATACGCTAGACCTAACCTACAGCGGAGAGAAATTAATTGGAAAAACTGTCAGCTTCAAGACAGAAGATAGCGAAACGGGAACACTGACGCTGAATAATATAATCCCGGGAGAAAAGGAAACTCCTATCAGTCGCATCCAACTTTATGAGAATGAAAAGAAAGGATATTATACTTTCAGCGGGACCAATATCACAATGGGAGGAGCTACGGTGAAATATGAAGGAATAATAACTCCGAAAAACATGCAGCTATCACTGAACGTAACAATGGCTTATGCCAACTCCATTGCAAACACATATACATTTCCTGCATACTCCCACACAACAGATGGAGAAAGTATCATCCGTAATAGCGGAGCCAGCTACGTGAATATTACTACAAAAGCAGGAGGAGAATCTCTCCAGCCGGTGATTTTACAAATACAGCAAATGGCAACTAATATATTAGATGTGATTTTTCCTTATGTATTGAAGGATATTACATTTGAGAAAAATGGAATTGTCACTGCCAGCTATACTACGAGCCCTGTAGACATGAATGAAATTATGGAAGTTGCCAATTCGGGCAAAACTGACGCTGAATTCAAAAGTCTGATCAACAAACGCACTTATGAGTCATCTCCCAAAGGATTGGCCTACTGGAATCAAACAGGCAACAAAGCATTTGTCGTACAACTAAATATCCCTGCCATTGTGTCTCTCATAGCACAAAACAACGGAAAGCAAATTGACTATCAGCTTATCGCAGGAATCAGTGAAGCACTTCTAAAATCTGACCCGGCACGTTTAAAATTAACGTTAAGTGCCATCAATATGATTTTAAACAATGAAATAATCACCTATATTCTTCAATTGGATGATGATACTTTTGCAACTCTGCTCACATGGATGAAAGACGGAATACCAATGGGCATCAACTCAACAAAAGAACATACTTATATCTATTTCAACAAAGAAACTCTCATGCCGTTCATCAGCATCATCGGTAGTTTGCTGGAAACAAATTTAATTGAAGTTGCAGCCCTTTTCGATAAAATGGAAATCGGTATTGACCTCACAGCTAAGAAATAATTCATTTTAATTATCTAATATAAAAGAACAATGAAAAAAATATCTATCCTATTAATAAGCTGCCTTGCCGTAGCGTCTGCATTTTTAACTTCTTGTGATAATGATCACTACGGACCAGAGCCTATAGATGTAACAGCCAATTATTCAAATAAACTATCAAACCCCAATCCGAATCTAATTCTTACCTATAATGGTGAAACAATGATCGGAAAATCAGTAGACTTTAGCACTGTAACAGGAGAAACCGCTATTATTAACTTATATGATATTTTACCAGGAGAAAAAGAAGTAAAAATTATGTCTATCCCCCTTTCTGGAGATGGGCAAGGATATTCTTTTTCAGGAAATAGTATGGGAAATGAGACTTTAAGCTCTTTTAGATACGAAGGACGCGTAATAAAAGGACAGTTAACATTAAATATATCCAATATCAAAATGGGCAATGCAGAATTATGGGCAAATACTTATAAACTACCCACAGTTATTAATGGCATCAAAACGATTGTAGTTGGAGACATGTGGGGAGAAGAATATACATGGCAAGATGTTGACGGACAAGTACTAAATGCATCATGCTATTTTTATGCAGACATAGAAGCTTCAGAAAGTGGAGCCACAACTCAAACATGGGGTAGTGCTATTCAAAACATATTAAGTTATATTTTGCCACAAGTTCTACAAGAAATTACTTTAGGAGCGGACGGGAATGTAACGGCTTCTTATTCAAATGAACCATTGACAGGAGTAGACATGGATATCATTTTTGGATTTCTAGAAAATCCATTAACACAGGATATGATTACTCCTAACATTGTTAACCGTAATTATATTCCATCTCCAAAAGGATTTGCTAATTGGTTCCAAAAAGACGGTAAGTTAATATTAAAATTAAACTTAGCTAATATTATTGCCTCAATATCCAGCGGCAATCAATATATGGATGTCAATATAACCAATGCTATCATTGAAGCTATATCCCAAATGGATGCTATGAAAGTGAAAGAATTGCTAACCACGCTCAATCAAAGTCTAAAAAATGAAACACTTGGATTCCTGCTCAATGTCAATGACACTTCTTTCAAAGCTATTTTCAATTGGTTAACTACCGGAATCCCGATGCAAGTTATTTCAAAAGATGGACATACTTTTATTTACTTAGACAAAGAAGGTTTTACTCCCATAGCCAAATTACTACCAGATCTTAGTCCGCTAATAGTCAGTCTGCTTCCAGAAGATATGCAATCACTGGGAGGAATCATCTCTATATTTTTGAACGGTATATCAGACGCTTTTCTATCACCTGAAAAAATAGAATTTGGTTTGGAAATTGTTCCAAATAAATAAAACAAAAAACAATGAAGAAATTATATATCCTAACAATCCTGTTATGCCTTACCGGTTTCGGAAGCATCTTTGCCCAAACCCTGAAAGGACATATATATGATGCCAAGACCAATGAGCCATTGGTCGGAGCCACCGTCACCTACAAACTTCATGGTAATCAGGGAGTAGTATCTAACATTAACGGAGAATATGAAATCAAACTTCCCGAAGGTGGAGTTGACCTTGTATTCAGCTATGTTGGCTATGATGATGTCTTGATGCCCATCGTTATCAACAAGCGTGAAGTAGTCACCAAAGACGTTTACATGAAAGAAAGCACCAAGCTGCTGGAAGAAGTCGTAGTCAGTGCCGGACGCTTTGAACAGAAGTTGAGTGATGTCACTGTCTCCATGGACGTTGTTAAATCCGGAGATATTGCCCGTCAGGCACCCACGGATATTTCTTCCACTCTCCGCACACTTCCCGGTGTAGACATTGTAGACAAACAACCTTCTATGCGCGGAGGTAGCGGATGGACTTACGGAGTAGGTGCACGCAGCCAAATTCTTGTGGACGGAATGAGCACACTGAATCCGAAAACAGGAGAAATCAACTGGAACACTGTTCCTTTAGAGAACGTAGAACAGGTGGAAGTGATTAAAGGAGCATCTTCCGTACTATATGGCTCATCAGCTTTGAATGGTATTATCAATATCCGTACCGCACGTCCGGGACTGACACCGAAAACACGATTCAGCGCCTATATCGGTGTATATGGTGATGCGGAAAACGACGAATACCAATGGAGCGACAAGAGTTTCTGGAAAGATGATAAATATTCTGTTAAACCGATCCTGCGTGGAAGTCTTCTTAGCGGTATACGGAATCCTATTTACGAAGGATTCGACCTCTCCCATTCCCGCCGTATCGGTAATTTCGATGTCAGCGGAGGAATCAATCTTTTCACTGATGAAGGATACCGCCAACAGGGATACAACAAACGTTTCCGTATGGGAGGGAGCCTCACTTATCATCAGCCCGATATGGGAATGAAACTGTTGAACTATGGTTTCAATGTCGATTTCCTTTCCAATCAATACGGCGACTTCTTCATCTGGCGTTCACCAACGGAAGTGTACAAACCGTCTCCTTTCACCAACATGGGACGTGAAGAGAATAATTTCCATATCGATCCGTTCATCAACTATGTGAATCCGGAAAACGGTACGTCACATAAGATTAAAGGACGTTTCTATTACAGCGCCGACAATATCGTACGCCCTACCCAAGGAACTTCCATCACTGATATTCTGGGAAATATGGGAACTGATGCCAAAACGATACAGAATATAGCCGGTGGCGATTACAGTTCACTCTATCCTGCATTGGTAGGTATCGGTTCCGGACTTGTCAACGGTAATCTGGAAGATGCCATGAACGGAGTGTTCACCTCATTAGGCAATATTTTCCCGAATGCGACGACTGCCGATTATTGCGATCTGATCTCCTGGGTAATGGACAACGGAGTGCCGAGTGACTTGGGAGGACTTGCGAACGGACAGTTACCGAGTGATCTGATTCCGTGGTTATCAAATGTTATCAATCCGTCACGAAACACTCCCAAAACACAGACTGATAAGAACTTCGATTACTATCTCGACTACCAGTTCAATAAGAAATGGGAAGGTGGTGCACAAATCACTACCGGAGTAACCCTGGAACATATCCGCTATGACTCCGCTGTAATGGATGAGGTATACAAAAGTGATAATGTAGCTGCTTTCCTTCAGTACGATCAGCGCTTTTGGGATCGTTTGAGTGTGTCTGCCGGTGTACGTGCCGAATATTATCGGGTGAATAATCATCACCGTGAAGCCGAAACCAAAATTTTCGGAACCAAGGTTCCGTTCCGTCCGGTCTTCCGTGCAGGGTTAAATTATCAGCTGGCTGATTACAGTTTTATCCGTGCCAGCTTCGGACAGGGTTACCGTAATCCGTCTATCAATGAAAAATACCTGCGCAAGGATATTGGTGGAGTTGGCGTCTATCCTAATCTGGACATCAAACCGGAGAAAGGATTTAATGCGGAATTAGGAATTAAGCAAGGATATAAGGTCGGCAATTTCCAGGGTTTTGTGGATGTTGCAGGATTCTATACACAGTATAAAGACATGGTTGAATTCCAGTTCGGACTGTTCAACAATGCCAATTACACAATGATTAATAGCATAGGCGATGCATTTCAGATGCTGACAGATGGCAAAGGTTTCGGCATCGGAGCCCAGTTCCACAATGTATCGAAAGCCCAGATTTACGGAGTAGAAATTTCAACGAACGGCGTGTATAATTTCAATAAGAATACGAAGTTGTTCTATAACTTAGGATATGTATACACGGAGCCACGCGATGCTGACTATCAGGAACGTAATGCAGTAGAGGGGCTTTATACCGATCCTCTTCAGATGAAAGAGAAATCGAACACAGGTAAGTATCTTAAATATCGCCCGAAGCACAGCTTTAAAGCTACAGTAGATTTCCAGTGGAAACGTATCAATGTCGGTGCCAATGTAGCATGGAAGAGCAAAATTCTGGCAGTTGACTATCTGATGTTGGACGAACGCGAGAAACAGCAGAAAGACCTGATGGATTATGTACGTGGCATCCTTTTCGGTTATTCAAAAGGAGAAACACTGGCTACTTACTGGAAAAAACATAATACAGACTATGCTACTGTCGACGTACGCTTCGGAGTAAAAGCCACAAAAGAAGTAGCTTTCCAGTTTATGGTGAACAACCTGTTGAATAAAGAATACAGCTACCGCCCAATGGCAGTTGCCGCCCCACGTACTTTCGTGCTGAAAATGGACGTCACTTTCTAACTAACTTTCAAGATTCACAATTACTTAAGAAACGGCTGCTCAATACAGCCGTTTTCTTTTTTCTCCTCATCTGTCATCATTTATCTATATATTGTGTATCTTTATCCCCCGAAAACAAGAAGAAATAACCGATAAAATGAAAAAACGAATCCTACTTATTGTCATCCTGTTTTGTACAGCCTTTGCACAGGCACAAGAAGTTTTTGTAACTGCTGATTTTGTAAGCAGTTATATCTGGCGCGGTATAGATAGCGGTAATGCAAGTGTGCAGCCTTCACTCGGCCTCAACTGGAAAGGACTGACTGTTTACGCATGGGGCTCTACCGAATTTCGCGAAAAGAACAATGAAATAGATTTATCACTAGAGTACGAATACAAAAAACTGACTCTTTACGCCAATAACTATTTTACCCAGACAGAAGAAGAACCTTTCAAATACTTCAATTACAGTTCGCACTCTACCGGACACACTTTCGAGGCAGGAGCCGGCTATATGCTTAGCGAAAAGTTCCCATTGTCAGTAAGCTGGTACACTACCTTTGCCGGAAACGATTACCGGGAAAACGGGAAACGTGCCTGGTCCAGTTACTGCGAGTTGAGTTACCCGTTCAGCGTGAAGGATGTAAATATGAATATCGAAGCTGGTTTCACTCCTTGGGAAAGTATGTACTCCGACAAATTCAATGTAGTCAATATCGGATTATCTGCAACAAAAGATATCAAAATAACGTCCAACTTCTCTTTACCCATCTTCGGAAAGCTAATAGCCAACCCTTATGAAGAGCAACTTTATTTTGTAGTTGGAATTACATTGTAGATGATTCTTACATTCAATTATTAACTAATAAACACCCCCATGAAAAAACACTTTCTTATCTTCGCAACAGGTCTCTTTCTACTAAGTGCCTGTAATTCGGTAAAAGCACCGGAAGCTATCTTACCCATTCCCGAAGCCAAACAGGTGGAATGGCAAAAAATGGAAACGTATGCTTTTGTACACTTCGGACTTAACACATTCAACGACCGCGAATGGGGATATGGAGACTCCGATCCTAAAACATTCAACCCTACCCGTCTGGACTGTGAACAATGGGTACAGACATTTGTCAAATCCGGCATGAAAGGAGTGATCCTGACAGCGAAACATCACGATGGATTCTGCCTGTGGCCCACGCAACTGACAGAGTACTGTATCCGCAACACTCCGTACAAAGACGGAAAAGGAGATATTGTTCGCGAACTGTCCGATGCCTGCAAAAAGTATGGCATTAAATTCGCAGTCTATCTCTCTCCCTGGGACAGGCATCAGGCCAATTATGGTTCCCCCGAATATGTAGAATACTTCTATAAACAACTCAACGAATTGCTGACCAACTACGGTGATGTATTTGAAATCTGGTTTGATGGTGCCAACGGTGGAGACGGCTGGTATGGCGGAGCAAAAGACAGCCGTACGATCGACCGCAAAACTTATTATAACTATCCGCGAGCTTACAAGATGATTGATGAGTTACAGCCACAAGCTGTTATCTTCTCGGATGGAGGTCCGGGCTGTCGTTGGGTGGGCAACGAACACGGATTTGCCGGAGCCACCAACTGGTCTTTTCTCCGTGCCGGAGAAGTTTATCCGGGCTATCCCAAGTATCGTGAACTGCAATATGGTCATGCCGACGGTAACCAATGGGTAGCTGCCGAGTGTGATGTTTCCATCCGTCCGGGATGGTTTTATCATCCGGAAGAAGACGACCGTGTGAAAACAGTAGACGAACTGACCGATTTATATTACCGCAGCGTAGGACATAACGCAACGCTATTATTAAACTTCCCGGTAGACCGTGACGGATTGATTCATCCTACTGACTCTGCCAATGCCGTAAACTTCCACCAGAATGTACAAAAACAACTGGCACACAATCTGCTGGCCGGACTCTCTCCCAAAGCATCGGACGAACGCGGAAAAACATTCTCCGCCAAAGCTGTGACCGACGGTGATTATGATACCTATTGGGCTACCAATGACGATGTCATTTCAGCCACTATCGAATTCGATTTACCTCAAGCAGAGAAGATCAACCGTATGATGTTGCAGGAATATATTCCTCTCGGACAACGTGTCAAATCATTCGTTGTAGAATATAACCAGGCAGGCGAATGGATCCCTGTAAAGCTCAATGAGGAGACTACCACTATCGGATATAAACGGCTCCTTCGTTTCGAAACAATCACTACGGATAAGATTCGTATCCGCTTCACAGATTCACGGGCTTGTCTCTGTATTAATAACATTGAAGGATATTATGCAGGAGAGACTTCGGATACATACACAGCAAAAGCTACAGAACTGAAAAGCTACCCGTTCACTCTTGTTGGAGTAGACGTGGAGGAAGCACAGAAAGGTATGGATAAGAACGACCAGACCACCTGTTTCATCAATGGAAATACACTATTGATTGACTTGGGAGAAGAACGCACGATTACCTCATTCCACTATCTCCCCGACCAAAGTGAATATAATAAAGGGTTGATCGCGGCTTATGAAATCTCTGTAGGCATGGACAGCAATGCGGTCAATCAGGTAGTAGCCAAAGATGAATTTTCCAATATAAAGAGCAATCCGATTTTGCAATCGGTTTACTTTACTCCGGTCAAGGCTCGCTATATTCAGTTGAAAGCAACACGGATGATACATGACGGTGAACCGATGGGGTTAGCTGAAATTGGGATAAAATAATAGATGATATGGTACAGAAAACAGGAATTATCGTGCAGAAGAAAAACTATACTCTCCGTACCTGGCAAACCGAAGATGCAGCATCATTAGCCAAATATCTCAATAACAAGAATATTTGGGATAACTGCCGTGACGGTCTCCCCTATCCTTATAGTCAGGAAGATGCTAAAGTTTTTCTCGCTATGATACAAGCAAAAGAAAATATTCATGATTTCTGCATTGAAGTAAATGGAGAAGCAGTCGGAAGTATCGGTTTTGTACCCGCTACGGATGTAGAACGTTTTAGTGCAGAAGCAGGCTACTGGATTGGAGAACCTTTCTGGAATCAGGGAATCGTAACTGATGCTTTGAAAGAAGCCATCAACTATTATTTCGAACACACTGATAAAGTACGTGTATTCGCAGTCGTATTTGAGCATAACTCCCCATCCATGCGTGTATTAGAGAAAGTGGGATTCACGAAAGTAGGAATTATGCAAAAAGCTATTTTCAAGAATGATAATTTCACGAACGCACATTATTACGAACTTATCAAATAATCCGGAATTCATCAACAGTCTGCCGGACAATCCGGCAGACTGCCCATAAACACCTTGCCAACCCTGAATGAAATCTATAAAAACCTTCCTCTTTTGCTCAAAAATCTTAAACCTGTGCATTTTTTACTCGGATTTCTTGTCAGAACCAAGTGTTTGAGTAAATTTGCAAGCTGATAGTTAACCGGATAGTTTAGATAGCAAGAGATTACTACTTGACTACTGGCTGCTAACTTGTAGAAATACTAATACTAAAATTTATAGCATGAGTTTGAAAATTGTTGTATTGGCAAAACAAGTTCCCGACACACGTAACGTCGGGAAAGATGCCATGAAAGCCGACGGGACAATTAACCGCGCGGCACTTCCCGCTATCTTCAATCCCGAAGACCTGAATGCCCTCGAGCAAGCTCTTCGACTGAAAGATGCTCATCCAGGCTCTACCGTAACTATCCTGACAATGGGACCGGGACGGGCAGCCGACATTATTCGTGAAGGACTTTTCCGTGGTGCAGATAACGGTTACTTGCTGACCGACCGTGCTTTCGCTGGTGCAGACACACTGGCTACGTCTTACGCACTGGCTACTGCCATCCGCAAAATCGGTGATTGCGACATTATTATCGGCGGTCGTCAGGCTATCGACGGTGATACGGCGCAAGTAGGTCCGCAGGTAGCAGAGAAACTGGGATTGACGCAGATCACATACGCAGAAGAAATTCTGGAAGTGGGCGATGGTAAAATCAAAGTGAAACGTCACATCGACGGTGGCGTAGAAACTGTAGAAGGTCCGCTGCCCATCGTGATTACCGTAAACGGTTCTGCAGCTCCCTGCCGTCCGCGCAATGCAAAATTGGTTCAAAAATACAAACATGCCAAGACTGTAACCGAAAAGCAGCAAGGCAACCTTGATTATACCGATTTGTATGACAAGCGTGATTATCTGAATCTGCCAGAATGGAGTGTAGCCGACGTAAACGGTGACCTTGCGCAATGCGGTCTGTCCGGTTCGCCGACCAAAGTGAAAGCCATCCAGAACATCGTGTTCCAGGCTAAAGAGAGCAAAACCATCAGCGGCAGCGACCGTGACGTGGAAGACCTGATTGTTGAACTATTAGCTAACCACACCATCGGATAATCATGAATAACTTATTTGTATATTGCGAAATAGAAGAAGGTAACGTTGCAGACGTTAGCCTCGAACTTCTGACCAAAGGTCGTTCGTTAGCCAACCAGTTGAACTGTCAGCTCGAAGCTGTAGTTGCCGGCAGCGGCCTCAAAGATATTGAAAAACAAATCCTTCCTTATGGAGTAGATAAACTTCACGTTTTCGACGGTGAAGGACTTTACCCTTATACATCACTTCCCCACACAGCTATCCTGGTGAACCTCTTCAAAGAAGAGCAACCGCAAATCTGTTTGATGGGTGCTACCGTTATCGGTCGTGACCTCGGTCCGCGCGTTTCTTCTGCCCTGACCAGCGGATTGACTGCCGACTGTACTTCACTTGAAATCGGTGACCACGAAGACAAAAAAGAAGGTAAGACTTATAAGAACCTGTTGTACCAAATCCGTCCGGCATTCGGCGGTAACATCGTTGCTACGATTGTGAACCCGGAACACCGTCCGCAGATGGCAACCGTTCGCGAAGGTGTGATGAAGAAAGAAATCCTCTCTCCGACTTATCAGGGAGAAGTGATCCGTCACGACGTGAAAAAATATGTAGCTGACACAGACTACGTAGTGAAAGTGATCGAACGCCACGTAGAAAAGGCCAAGAACAACCTGAAAGGTTCCCCGATTATCGTAGCCGGTGGTTACGGTGTAGGTTCGAAAGAAAACTTCGACCTGCTGTTCGACCTCGCTAAAGAACTTCACGCAGAAGTAGGTGCCAGCCGTGCAGCTGTTGACGCAGGTTTCGCAGACCATGATCGCCAGATCGGACAAACAGGTGTCACCGTTCGTCCGAAACTCTACATCGCTTGCGGTATCTCCGGACAAATTCAGCATATCGCCGGTATGCAGGAAAGTGGTATCATCATCTCCATCAACAACGATCCGGACGCTCCGATCAATACGATTGCCGATTACGTAATCAACGGAAGTATTGAAGAAGTTGTGCCGAAGATGATTAAGTATTATAAACAAAATAGCAAGTAAGGAAAGATGGCTAATTATTATACAGACATACCGGAACTCAAGTATCACTTGAACAATCCGATGATGAAACGTATTTGCGAACTCAAAGAACGCAATTACAGAGATAAAGATGAATTCGACTATGCTCCGCTGGACTTCGAAGATGCTGTAGACTCTTACGACAAAGTATTGGAGATTACCGGAGAAATCACAGGAGAAATCATTGCCGCTAACGCAGAAGGTGTAGACGAAGAAGGTCCTCACTGTGCCAACGGTCGCGTAGAATATGCTTCCGGAACCAAACAGAATCTGGATGCTATGGTGAAAGCCGGACTAAACGGCATGACCATGCCACGCAAATTCGGTGGTTTGAATTTCCCGATCACTCCGTACACCATGTGCGCGGAAATCGTGGCTGCCGCCGACGCCGGTTTCGGAAATATCTGGTCTTTGCAGGACTGTATCGAAACGCTGTACGAATTCGGTAATGCAGACCAACACAGCCGCTTCATCCCTCGTGTATGCCAAGGCGAAACAATGTCCATGGACTTGACAGAACCGGATGCAGGTTCCGACCTTCAATCTGTTATGCTGAAAGCTACTTACAGCGAAAAAGACGGATGCTGGTTGCTGAACGGTGTGAAACGTTTCATTACAAACGGTGACGCTGATATCCACCTCGTACTGGCACGTTCGGAAGAAGGAACAAGAGACGGTCGTGGCTTGTCTATGTTCATCTATGACAAACGCCAAGGGGGTGTAAATGTGCGCCGTATCGAAAATAAACTCGGTATTCATGGTTCCCCTACTTGCGAATTGGTATACAAGAATGCAAAAGCTGAACTTTGCGGTGACCGCAAACTCGGTTTGATTAAATATGTAATGGCTTTGATGAACGGTGCCCGTCTGGGTATTGCCGCACAGTCCGTAGGATTGAGTCAGGCAGCTTACAATGAAGGATTGGCTTATGCCAAAGACCGTAAGCAGTTCGGCAAAGCGATCATCGAGTTCCCGGCAGTATATGACATGCTGGCTATCATGAAAGGTAAATTGGACGCCGGACGTGCTTTGCTGTATCAAACAGCACGCTATGTAGACATCTACAAAGCTCTGGATGACATCGCCCGCGAACGCAAACTGACTCCGGAAGAACGTCAGGAACAGAAGAAATACGCCAAACTGGCAGACAGCTTTACTCCGCTGGCCAAGGGGATGAACTCTGAATATGCTAACCAGAACGCTTACGACTGCATTCAGATTCACGGTGGTTCAGGATTCATGATGGAATATGCTTGCCAACGCATCTATCGCGACGCTCGTATCACCAGCATCTACGAAGGAACTACCCAGTTGCAGACTGTAGCCGCTATCCGTTACGTGACTAATGGTTCTTACATCGCTACTATCCGCGAGTTTGAGGCCATTCCTTGTTCACCGGAAATGGAACCGCTGATGTCTCGCCTGAAGAAGATGGCTGACAAATTTGAAGCAAGCACCAACGCTGTAAAAGAAGCACAAGATCAGGAATTACTTGACTTCACTGCCCGCAAATTGATGGAAATGGCTGCTGACATTATCATGTGTCACCTGTTGATTCAAGATGCCAGCAAAGCTTCCGAACTGTTCTCCAAATCTGCACACGTATATTTGAACTATGCAGAAGCGGAAGTGGAAAAGCACGCAAACTTCATCGAAAACTTCGACAAAGAAGATTTGGCTTTCTACAAAAAGTAACAAATAATCGACTAAATCTCATAAAAGCATCCTTTCTTACGAAATGGATGCTTTTTTTATTTGTCATATTCTATTATTTTCCATTATTATTCTATACATTTGTCAGTGAGATAAGTTATTTTTTAATTGATGACTCTAGATAAAGATAGAAATATGGCACTCAAACCTTCATATAATGACAAACTACATCTGCCTGGTTTATCCAACACGGAAATCCTTATATTGGCTCTCGAAGCTTCTCAAAAACTTGAGTGGAATATCAGAGAAGTGACTCCGGAAGGAGTCCGGTTTGAAGTCCCGTTCAATATGTACTCTCACGGAGAGGTAATAACCTTTACTATAGAAAAGGAAAGTGACGGAGAAGTATCCGTTCGCAGCCAGTCTTCTTCCGTACAATTTGTTGATTATGGAAAGAACAGAAAAAATATACAGAAATTACGGGAGGCGATGGAAGAAATAAGGACTTCACTCACTCTGGAAGAGCTAAGCCGGAGAGCAGAAGATTTCGAAGAAGAGTTCAACCGACCGCTCACGGAAGAAGAAAAAGCTTATATAGAAGAAGAAAAGAAAAAAAACTCCTTCCTGTCTTTCTTCATTCCCCGCAAAGGATTCATAGCGACCCCCATCCTGATAGACATCAACATTCTTGTATTCATTGTGATGATTGCTTCCGGAGTGGGTATTATGTCCCCTTCCACTCTGTCACTACTGAAATGGGGAGCCGACTTCGGACCGCTAACTCTCACTGGTGACTGGTGGCGCACAGTGACTTGCAACTTCATACATATCGGAGCTTTCCATCTCCTGATGAACATGTATGCTTTCATGTATGTAGGACTTCTATTGGAAGAACTGATAGGAGGACGCCGTATGTTCGTTTCATACCTGCTAACCGGATTATGTTCGGCTGCATTCAGCCTGTATATGCACGGTGAGACAATCAGCGCCGGAGCTTCCGGATCTATCTTCGGACTTTACGGTATATTCCTTGCGTTCCTCCTCTTTCATCGCATCGCCAAAGAACAACGAAAGGCATTGTTAACCAGCATCCTCATTTTTGTGGGGTATAATCTAGTTTACGGGATGAAAGCCGGCATTGATAATGCCGCCCATATTGGCGGGTTGTTAAGCGGGTTTGTCCTGGGAATTATATATGTGGCCGGCTACAAGTTCGAGAAGCCCGATGCACAGCGGACTGTCTCCATCATCGGGGAGCTTGGTATATTCTGTATATTCCTGTTCAGCTTCATGATCCTGTGCAAAAACGTTCCTCCTCTTTACCCGGAGATACGTAATGAATGGGAAAGCGGTATTGTGGAAGCCTATCTGAATGGCGAACTGGAAGAAGAAAACGAGAACAGTAATCATTCCACTGTGAATGCTACGGACAATCTTTCCAGCAGGAAAGTTACGGCATATACGCCTGTCGGCAATGACGATACGTGGCTGTCTTATTATGATGCAGCTACCAAATTCAGTTGCCAGTATCCTACCAACTGGACAAAAATAACAGGAGCAAAAGGAATAATTGACAGTGCGGAACCTCCATTACTCATGCTGGTCAACGGAGGGAATCAATTAACGATTACCGCCCTCACCTACGACACGCAGAAGGAGTTTGAACACATGAAAGAGTTATCACTCACTCTCCCGAGAAATACACAAGGGGAACCGTCAGAAGATTACCAACTAAGCAATGTCAACATCAACGGACTCCCTATGACAAAGATCACGAATCCCCTGCACATCGGGGCTCCTGATGAACCGGGAGAGGATGTAAAACAAATAGTGTTGCATTATTTTCAAGAGAGCAAGAAACGATCTTTTGCCATTGTCATGCTTGTCTATGACGAAGAAGCTGAAACCGATCTGAATGCCATTACATCAAGTATTCAGATCACCCAATAAAGAGAATATGAGAGTATATATCCAAGTCAAACAGTTAGGAAAACGAAAGTGCAGTATCGAAAAGATTCCTATCGATTTTCCTGTTCCGCCTGTCAATGTACAGGGGTTGATCGAAGCCATCGTCAGTTGGCAAGTCTGCGAATACAATGAACGCTTGCAACAGAGCGAAGTGCTGAAATACCTCACACAGGAAGAAGTGGAAAATAAAACAGCTTCCGGCAAAGTAGGGTTTGCAGTAAATTATAACGGCAAACCAGCTGTAGAAGTCGAAGCGATCACCAATGCCCTGCAATCCTACGAGGACGGGATTTTTCGTATCTTCATGGATGATGCGGAAGCCGGGGACTTATCCTCTCCCATCCAACTTAAAGAAGAATCGACCCTGACCTTCATCCGGCTCGCCATGCTGTCGGGAAGATTGTGGTAATCATTATCCTATAAAACACATTGAAAACGAAAAGAATCATGAGACTGATTTATAATGACGCATTAAATAAACGGATTGCTCCATACCTTGAAAGGTTAACAAAAAAGAGAACCAGTTTAGACAAAGAGACAATGACACTGTTGGATGTATTCATGCAATACTTCAACATGGATACCCGATATGGTGCATACAGCGATAAATTAGAGCCTTGCATCATCTATATTATCCAAGAAGAAAAGATTAAAAGCGTTGCCAATCTTTTCGACGGTAAGTTGAACAAGCTACTCCGCTATCTATTGGGAGACGAGTACGCCCACCTATTCCACACCTATCTGGAGCTCAAAGCACGGTGTCCGTACACTCACGGATACTCGCGCCGGTCGCAACGGTCGGCAAATCCTCTTCTGCATATCGGCCACGTTATAGATGCATTGACCCAGTTTCTGAAACTGCGCGCCACCGGATTTACGGATCAAGCCGTACTAAACGGAGGAAACACTCCGGAAGAAATAGAAGCATACAAGGATTCGATGAACTGCCAGAACTGGATGGCCGCCCAAATAGCAGAAGGCAACCAGACTGTCATTAAGCATCTCAACAGCGTGCTAACCAGCGAAAATAACGCCAACCGCCTCAATCAGGGACATTTTCAGGCTATTGCAATGAGCGGATACCGCCCCTTACTGGAACTGGAAGGAAAGTTACTTCTGGCAGCCAAATTACAGGAAGGGCTCCGTCAAGCTATCGTGGAAACGATGGACGAAGGATGTCCCGAAAGCTATCTCCATCTTTTCTCGGTCATCTGCGACAACGGTCTGGAACGATTTGCTTCCGTAAAACGCGGTATTGCAGTCAGTACGGGGATTGGAGAACAAGACAGCAGCGAACGTATCACCAATAAATATGTAGAACTGATCCATCGTTTTCTGAACGACCGGAAACAGGCACACGCTGCTCTTCAAAGCAAAGATACAGTCGAACTCTATCTGGCTTTATGGAGCATCGGATTCTATAATACGGAAGAGATTCAGACACTTGTGCCGGAAATTATCAAGAAAGGTGCTAAATATCAGGTACAGACGTTACTTTATTTCTTGCGCTGTACACAATATTCCGGCATGAACCACCGAATCAGCAAAAATGCCTTCGAAAGATGGCATAAGGAACCGTCGGTGGTAGCGGCTATCTTACCGTTGTATCTGTCCGGTCTCTATCTTAGCCGGTACGGAGGACACAAAGATGTCCCGTCACTCCACGACTATTTTGATAGCAAAGAAGAAGCGGCCCGCCATTATGAATATCTGAAGCAAGTCTATCAGTCCATCTCCGCCAAAGAGATTTATTCTCCTTATGTGTTCCCTTGGGAAAGCGCAGAGCTCACCCGTTCGGAAATCGTTCTCAAGATGGCATATATCACCTGGATGACCAATAACTCTGCATTGAAAGACGACCTTTGCAGCTATCTGCCCTCTCTGGATACTTATATGCGGGCAGGCTATATCGGTGTCGTATTAGCTCCACCGACCAGTCCGCTACAGGAAGAATATGTACTGCAATCATTGGGCGACCGTTCGCAAGATGTGCGTGAAGAAGCATATAAAGCATTGTCCGAGATGACCTTATCGCCCGAACAGAACCAGAAAGTAGAAGAGTTGCTGCGCTTCAAATATAGTGAAATGCGTATCCATGCCATCAATCTGCTGATGAAACAGCCCAAAGAACAGCTAGCCGGCAGCATCCGCCGCTTGCTAACAGACAAGGTTGCCGAACGCCGCCTGGCAGGATTGGACATGATGAAGACCATACACAACGTAGAATTCCTGCAAGATATCTATCAGGAATTGATTCCGACAGTCAAAGAGATTCAGAAGCCGAATGCAAAAGAAAAAGTATTGATAGAATCTCTGATTGGCAATGGAACAGAAGAGAGCGTCGCACAACATTATACCAAAGATAACGGTTTTGGTCTGTACGATCCGTCTCTTGAAGTCAATCTGCCGGAAATTACCCAGGACAAAGGATTCAACGTTAAAAAAGCATTCGAATTCATTTGCTTCGGAAGGGCCAAACTCGTTTTCAAGAAACTAAGCAAATACATCGAAACCTACAAGAATGAAGAATTCAAGAATGGGTACGGAGAAGCACGCCTGATAGGTAACAGTGTCCTGATAAACTGGAGCAACTACGGAGGATTGAGCGGACTCGGATTCCCGGAATTGTGGAAAGCCTTCTACGAAGAAGAAATAGGAAGCTATGACAAATTGCTGATGATGAGTTTCATGCTTGCATCGACAGGTGCTCCCAAAGACAAGGACGACTACGATGAAGAGGATGAAGAAGACATCAAGGCAGCCCAGAAGTCAAGTAATACTTTTGAGCCGCTTGTCAACCGTATGTATGCCGGCATCACTTACCGCGGATTGCAGAAAGACCTCCGCAAGATGCCGTACTATGAACAGATGAGTGATATCATCGAAGCACTGGCATACGAGTACAAAGATGAAGCCGTCTATCAACGACTGGCTGTCAATATGCTACTCCAACTGTTGCCTTTGCTGAATACCAAAAACATTTTCCGCCAGTACACCAGTAAGCATGCATGGCTCCAGGACAAACTGGAATACGGAGAAAAACAGGTCGTTTATCCGATACATAACAACAAATTCGTGAACTTCTGGCTCGAAATGCCTCAAAAGCCCATGAGTGATGATTTATTTATCCGTTACTTCACGGTGCGCTATCAGCTTTATAAGCTCACCAACTACATGGAGCATACCCCCGAATTGGAGGAAACGGACTCTTATCTTCATGCCACGGACTTTGCTCGTGCCTGGATGCTGGGAATCATCCCGACAGAGGAAGTATACCGTGAAATGATAGGACGCACCAGCTCTCCCAGCCAGATTAAAGCAATCACCATGGTATTGAACGACAATGTTCGTTTCAACAAGGAAAAAGAAAGATACGCCGATATCAAAAACATCGACTTCTCCCTCTTCCGTTCCCTCGCCCAAAAGGTGGTAGACCGGATTCTTGAAATCGAATTAAAACGCGGAGACTCCGAGACACAAGTCACCTCCCTTGCAGAAGAACTAAGCTACGTCTATGGAGCCGAAACATTTATCCGTATTCTGCAAGCATTCGGCAAAGATACTTTCATACGTGACAGTTACAACTGGGGCAGCACCAAACGGGGTGTATTGAGCAGCTTGCTTCATGCTTGCCATCCCCTGCCTACGGACACCAGCGAGAAGCTGAAGGAACTGGCGAAGCAGGCCGAAATCAGCGACGAGCGACTGGTAGAAGCCGCCATGTTCGCCCCGCAATGGATTGAACTGACCGAAAAGGCAATAGGCTGGAAAGGACTGACAAGTGCAGCCTATTATTTCCACGCCCACACCAATGAAACGTGTGACGACAAGAAGAAAGCGATTATCGCCCGCTACACCCCCATCGACGTGGATGACCTGCAGGAAGGTGCTTTTGACATCGACTGGTTCAAAGATGCATTTAAGACAATTGGCAAGCAACGCTTCGAGGTGGTCTACAATGCCGCTAAATATATTTCATGCAGCAACAGCCATACCCGTGCCCGTAAGTTTGCCGATGCTACCAACGGTGCAGTGAAGGCGGCAGATATAAAGAAAGAAATAATAGCCAAGCGCAACAAAGACTTATTGATGAGCTACGGCCTCATCCCATTGGGACGAAAGCCGGATAAAGAACTGCTGGTTCGTTATCAATACCTGCAGAAATTCCTGAAAGAGAGCAAGGAATTCGGTGCTCAAAGGCAGGAAAGCGAAAAGAAAGCGGTAAACATCGCCCTGCAAAACCTGGCACGCAACTCTGGTTACGGAGACGTTACCCGCCTGACCTGGAGCATGGAAACCGAACTGATTAAAGAACTTCTTCCCTACCTGTCTCCCAAAAAGATAGACGGCGTAGAAGTGTATGTACAAATCAACGAGGAAGGCAAATCGGAGATTAAGCAAATCAAAGACGGCAAAGAACTCAACAGCATGCCTGCCAAACTGAAAAAGCATCCGTATATAGAAGAACTGAAAGCGGTGCACAAAAAGCTGAAAGACCAGTACACCCGTTCGCGCATCATGCTGGAACAGGCGATGGAAGACTGCACCCGTTTTGAAGAAAACGAATTGCGCAAGCTGATGCAGAATCCTGTCATCTGGCCATTATTGAAACATCTCGTCTTCATCTGCAACGGACAGACAGGCTTCTACACCGATGGATTGCTGGTTACAGTGAATGCCGTTTGCCTCCCGTTAAAACCGAAAGACGAGTTACGCATCGCACACCCCACAGACCTGTATACAAGCGGAGACTGGCATGCTTACCAAAAATTCCTGTTTGATAAATCAATCCGCCAACCTTTCAAACAGGTGTTCCGCGAACTTTACGTTCCGACTCCGGAAGAAGTAGAAGCCACTCAATCCCGCCGTTATGCCGGAAATCAGATTCAACCACAGAAAACGGTTGCCGTACTGAAAGGACGCCGTTGGGTAGCCGATTATGAGGATGGTCTCCAAAAGATATATTACAAAGAGAATATCATCGCCACCATCTATGCCATGGCAGACTGGTTCTCCCCTGCCGACATCGAAGCTCCGACATTGGAATATGTCTGCTTCCATAGCCGCAAAGACTACAAGTTGATGAAAATCTCGGAGATTCCTCCTGTCATCTTCTCCGAAGTAATGAGAGATGTAGATCTGGCAGTGAGCGTAGCCCATGCCGGAAGCGTTGACCCGGAAACCAGCCACTCTACCATCGAGATGCGCAGCGTACTGGTGGAACTGACGATACCGTTGTTCCATTTCAAGAACGTGACAATAAAAGGAAGTTTTGCTCACATCGAAGGCAAACTGGGTAAGTACAATATTCATCTGGGCAGCGGTGTGATCCATCAGGAAGGTGGTGCACAGATAGCCGTTCTTCCGGTACATTCACAGAATCGCGGACGCCTGTTCCTGCCTTTCGTAGATGAAGATCCGAAGACTGCCGAGATACTGACTAAGATTATCTTCTTTGCAGAAGACGATAAAATAAAAGATCCCAGCATCCTGAACCAAATCAAATAGTAAAGAGATGGCAGAAAATTTAATCATCCACACAGGAAGCAAGGAAGAAAAGTACCGGGAGTTACTTCCGCAACTGCATTCTTTGGTAAGTACGGAAGCGGATCTCATTGCCAATCTTGCCAATATGGCAGCAGCCTTAAAGCAGACTTTCGGTTTCTTCTGGGTAGGCTTTTACCTTGTGAAAGGGGAAGAACTCGTACTGGGTCCGTTTCAAGGCCCCATTGCCTGCACTCGCATCCGCTTTGGCAGAGGAGTTTGCGGAACTGCCTGGAAAGAAGCCCGCACACTGATTGTTCCTGATGTAGAACAGTTTCCCGGACACATAGCCTGTAGTTCGGACTCGAAATCGGAAATAGTAGTACCGATCCTCAAGCAGGGCAAAGTTGTCGGGGTGCTGGATATCGACAGTGATACATTGGATAGCTTCGACACTATCGACACACGCTATTTGGAAGAGATTTGTACGTATATTGTATTATAAAATAACGGTATAAACGTCCTGAAAAAACGGAGGCTTTGATTGAATGAATCAGAGCCTCCGTTTACTATAAATAGAACCTCTGTTCGAATCAAACAGAGGCTCTGTTTTTTTACCAGTCCATATCTTCTATTTCCCGTTCCCGATACAGCAAAAGTTGTTTGCGAAGCGAACTCATTTCGTGCCTCATATCTTCCATCCTTTCCAACAAATGATGAATGGCATCGATACCTTCCATATTGATGGATAAGTCGTAGTACATTCTGCTATAACGTTCCACGTTCGGGAGTTCCGACAAAAGCAGATAATGTTCGCCGCCTTCGGTATGCACGTTAATCAAACCGCCCTCTTCCAACATTTCGATGAATGAAGGCTCAATATGACATTTGTGACAGTATTCACTGACAATTATTAATTCGGTCTGCATAGTACTCATTCATTTTAGTTCATACTCTGTAATTGACGGAACAACTCTTTTTGTTTGTCGGTCAAGTTCGTAGGAATCTTGACAGAATAGGTCACAATCAAGTCACCGAATTGTCCTTCCTTCTTATAAACCGGAAATCCTTTACCTTTCAGACGGACTTTCGTACCGTTCTGCGTTTCCGGTTTTATCTTCAGTTTCACTTTACCGTCCAGCGTGTCGACTACTTTCTCGCCTCCCAATACGGCAGAGTAAAGGTCTACTTCCACATCTACGTACAGATCGTCGCCCAAGCGTTTGAACACCGGATCTTCAGCTATCACGAACGTAATGTACAAGTCGCCCGCAGGTCCTCCGTTGACACCCTCGGCTCCGTAGCCTTTCAGTTTAATAACCTGTCCGTCGGCTACACCGGCAGGGATAGTGATACGTACCTGTTTACCATTTACGGTCAATATCTGCTTATGCGTTTGAGCAGCATCACGAAGGGAAAGATGAAGTTCGGCATTAAAGTCCTGTCCGCGGAATCCCGCAGAGCCTTGTCCTCTTCCTCCCCGATGTCCGAACATGGATTCGAAGAAATCGGAAAATCCACTGGCATTGCCACCGGAGAATCCCTCTCCATCGGAACTATACCAATAGGTTCCGTTACCGTCGGAGAAACCCTGCCCCGCACCGCCGAATCCGCCGAAACCTCCTGCACCGCCAAAGCCTCCGGCTTGTTGCTGTGCACGTTTCTGTGCTTCGAATTCATCGGCATGCTTCCAATGTTCTCCGTACTCGTCATACTTTTTACGTTTCTCCGGATCACTTAGTACCTCATTGGCTTCATTGATTTCCTGAAACTTATCCTTTGCACTCGGGTCATTAGGATTCAAGTCAGGATGATATTTCCGGGCCAACTTACGAAAAGCCTTTTTGATATCATTCTGCGAAGCACTTTTGTCTACTCCAAGAATCTTGTAATAATCTATATAGGCCATGTTTTATGAATTTAATCGTTCATACATCATAAGGCAAATAACACGCCAATCCCGCTTTTGGATGCAAAAATTAAAATAAATAAGTATTAAGTATCAAGTATTAAGTATTATACCTAATACTTAATATCCTTCTTTTCCAGCATCTGGAAGTCTTGCTTCTTCATGCCCAAATCATCCAACGGACGGGGTTCATTGTGATCGTTCAGATAAACTCTCGGTTTTAGGACGTAGTGCGAAGCTGTTACAGCCTGCGAATCATCCCGGTAAGGGGTTTCTATTCCACCTAAAGACACCATGGTCGGGAAGAAAGAACTGCTGGAGGAAATATTCTTATCCTTATTACCAATGGCGGTACTCCAGTGTTCGGGATAGCTTTCACGGTAGTTGCCAGACATCCAGATAAGGAACGGAACGTGAAGCTGATAATAAGAAGGTACAGGAGAAGCGTGAAGGAACAGATGACGGGAATCGTCGAAAATGTCCTCTCCATGATCGGAAGTGTAGAGCATGGCGGCATCTGTCTGCTGATTTTCCAGTATGCGGATAAGCCGTGACAAGAAACGGTCTGTATAACGGATAGAGTTATCGTAGGCATTTATCAGATTATCCCGGTATTTCCTTTCCGCATCAACCGGATAATCGGGTGTAAAGAAAGCATCTTCTGACGGATAACGTTCACGATAGTTAAAGTGGGAACCGTAGGTGTGAAGTACGATGAATTGTTTCATCGCACCTTTCGCCAGTTCCTGCTCCACCAATTTCAGAAGTTCGTCGTCAGAAGGATTGTAGGAAGAACTGACAGAATCTTCTTTTATAAAATCGTACGTATCGGCTTCCATTCCGAAGAAGTCGATAAACGAATGGTTGTAACGTTGGTTGGAAAAGAAGGCTGTCCGGAAACCTGCCTCTTTGAAAGCAGTGATGATTCCTTTCTGATGGTAGATAGAGTCGTAGTTGCAAGCAGTAGCGTCCGACATCAGCATGGGGACACTTTTATGTGTCGTATTCGACTCTGTCAGTACTTTCGGGAAAGCAATCAGACCCGGTTGCCGGGATAAAAGCGGGTTTGTTTCACGTTCGTAACCATACAGTTGCCAGTTCAGGGCACGGGAGGTTTCTCCTACAACCATTACGTATACTTCCCGTTTTTCTTCCGGATGCGTAGGGCGGGCATGAAAAGTAAAGTCCTTGGATGTACGGTGATAATCCTGCGTCAAAGCGGTTCGCTGGAAGGCAAGACCTACGTTGTAGCATACATTCAGCGGGTATAAATCAGACTTCAACTCATATCCCGGGTCTTGCATATAGGCTCCGACAAGACTAAGGAGAGAGATTCCAAAGACTATGGAGGCTCTCTTCCGTTCTCTGCGGATAAATTCTGCCGTGAGTTTCCGCTTGCGTACAATTGAAATGGTTCCCAATATCAAAGCGGGCACGTAGAGTATGATTACGGCAATAATGGCAGGTGTGAGGTTATCAAGCAGTTCCAAGGCTTCACTCGAATTGGTGGTAACCAGATTCAAAAACATATCGACAGCGATAATGGACTGGCCGAACAAATAGAGCAGCACGATCTGAAAGGCTCCGAAGAACAGAAACAGGAATAAAATCCAAAGCATCTTGCCACAATTCCTCGACAAAGTCATCAACAGGTAATAGCAACCGAAAGGTAACAACACATTGGCGACTTTTGCCATAAATGGTAAAGGTTCTGTAAAACAGAGTACCATATTAGGTACTATCAAGATAAACAGGAACAGATAAAACAGATGTTCCTGATTCTCCAACCAATTCTTTATATTCTTAAAAAGCTTCATTGATGTTAAAAATAAATCCGGTCTGGTGTTTGCCAAACCCTAAATCCAAACGTACATTTACTCTCTTCTTAAACTCCCAACGATAACCGAAACCATAATTAGGCAGAATATGTTTCGGGGTGAACTCGGAGAGTCGCGGAAAAATCGTTCCCGTTCCTGCCCATACTGCCACTCCATTCCGCTTCCAAACGTGTTGACGGAGTTCTATCTGTGCATCCATAGCACACTTGTCCCGATAGCGTCCTTCGTAATATCCACGCATCGAGTAGGAACTTCCCAGCGTTGCCATCAAGCCCCAGGGGGTATCTCCATAAGTAAGCAATGTGTGGAATTGCCCCGCCAATACTCCGCCCTTCCATACCGGTTGATAATAGCTGGTAGTGAGTTCTGTGCTGCTAAACGCATATTTATTGCCGAGAAAAGCCGGACTGCACCTTTGGTCTATCCGCAAGTAATAGCCATGGTATGCATTGGTCAGGAAGTCACGAGAATCATAAAGGAGGGAAAGTCCCAGGCTGGTATTGGTAGTTCGCGCGGCCATTCCTTCCCATAGTTCCGGTTTCTCAAAGTTCCGTCCGTCGATATAATCGAATACGGCCATCGGTCCGATGTAGAAGTTCTTTGCCAGCCGGAACATAAAATCGACTTTCACCTGTGCCTGAAAACGTTTATAATCACTTTCGTTATCAGAGTTCGCTCCATTGTCATATCCCCGACCCCAATACAGGCTGGGGAAAGAATAGAAATACAGATTGTAATTCAACCGGTATTTATCTTGCGGGAACAGATGGTTTCCACGAACTCCCAACAGATAGAAGCCGACCGTCGACACATCTCCGTAAAGAGAGACATTGGAAGGAGGAAGAAGCGAATCAATCCGATCGGTGCGATATAATCCGGCTGCCACCAGTCCGAGTCCGAACTTGGTATCACTGGAATAGTGAGGGCCGCCTATCACACTGAAATCAAACTTTTTATCCTTTTTTTCCTTATTGGCATCATTGAAGTAATCAAGAAACTTCTTAAAGAAGCTGCGCTTCGCCGGAACAGAATCTCCAATGGTTACAGGTATAGAATCCTCCGGCAGTTCAATTTTAGTAGAATGCAGCTGCGCGCCCAATGGGGTTTGTGTCAATAACAAAATCGCGAATATGATTAGCCTGTTCTGTCTAGTATTCATAATCATAAGAAGTAGAAAACTTTGCGGACAAAGTTAGTTTCAAACTTCTTATTACAACAGAGTTTCAGGCGCTTTTGTTGTTCCGGATTTCCTTTTTAACGTTTTAAAAGTCTTATAAACTCGCCTACATCCTCCTCTGTGGTATCAAAAGAAGTTACCAGACGGATTTCATTCTTCTCTTCGTTCCAGAAATAAAAGAAATAAGACTCCAGCATCCGGTCGATAACCAGGCGGGGCATGGTGAGGAATAACTGGTTACTTTCGGCTTTTTGAGTGAAAGTTACTTCGGGCAGTTTCTTCAATTCAGCATAGAGTATAGCAGCCATTGCATTGGCATGACTGGCATTCTTCAGCCAGAGGTTATCTGTGAGATATGCTGTAAACTGGCAAGAGAGGTAACGCATCTTCGACGCTAATTGGGCGGATTGCTTACGGATGAAGCGGGCTTCCGATTGCAAGTCTTTATTAAATACAATCACGCACTCTCCCATCATCAGTCCGTTCTTCGTTCCGCCGAAACTAAGAATATCGACTCCGCAATCTACTGTCAGTTCTTTTAAGGTAAGATTCAAAGCAGCACAGGCGTTGGCTATTCTGGCTCCGTCCATGTGTACATACATGCCATTCAGATGGGCAAAGTCTGTCAGACGTTTCAATTCTTCGGGAGTATAAATGGTGCCAAGTTCGGTACATTGGGAGATGTAGAGGGCTCTGGGTTGTGAATGGTGCTGGTCGCCGAAACCATGTAGATAAGGTTGCATCAATTCCGGGGTAAGTTTACCGTCAGGAGTGGCGATCGGGCGAATCTGACAACCTGTCATTTTCACGGGAGAGCCGCATTCATCTACATAGATATGAGCCGTTTCCGCACAAAAGATGGAATGATACGGACGGGTCATCAACTGCAATGCTACCACGTTGCTACCTGTTCCGTTAAATACAAACAAGGGGACACAGTTGGGCGTAAAGGTATCCTTTATCTTCGCTACGGCTTCTTCTGTCCATTTATCATCGCCATATCCTAAAGAATGGTCTATATTGGCCCGGTTCAATGCTTCCATTACCAACGGATGCACACCGGAATTATTGTCGGAGGCAAAACTTCTCATTGTTTCTTACATTTTAATTCGTGATGCAAAGTAACAGAATTATTTCCGGAAATCCATTGAAAGGAAGATACATAAAGCAGAAAAAGGATAAAAAACGAGAATCTCCGAAGTGCTGATTATGCTGTCATTCCTCCGGAGATTCTTCTGTTCTCGTTAAAGTGTCAAACTCTTTTAGCCAATATAAACATTCACACAGAGATATACATAAAGTTCTTCATCGCACTGATCGAACTCTATTTTGCTCTCTCTTGACAACCAGCCCAAAGCGGCACCCAGCTCTTTATCTTTCAGCCCGGATTTTCTCTTCAAAAGTCCATAGCTCCACTTCTCATTATTACTAAGCAGTTGCCAAACCTTACCGGCATTCACACCGATTTCATTTCTGTTCATTTTTCTAGAGTAATTAAGAGGTTTAATACATTAGGTTAAGATTTCGCCTATAAAGATAACAAAAGGATACTGCAATTGTTTATGCGTCTTTACTAAAAGGTTGTTACAGAATTAATTTTAACATAAAAGCGGTGATGTGTCCCGACACAAAGGTGTTATTAGTATATGTTAAATTAGAACTTTTCTTTGCAGCCATCTGTTATTACATAAAAATCAATCCTAAACCAATTACAGCTATGGCAAAAAAAATAGCAGAACAACTGATAGATACTCTGGTAAAATCCGGAGTTGAACGCATCTACGCCGTAACAGGCGACAGTCTGAATGAAGTAAACGAAGCAGTCAGAAAAAACGATCAAATAAAATGGATACATGTGCGCCACGAAGAAACAGGAGCATATGCCGCTGCTGCAGAAGCACAACTGACCGGTCGTCCGGGATGCTGTGCGGGAAGTAGCGGACCGGGGCATGTTCATCTGATTAACGGCTTGTATGACGCACACCGATCCGGCGCACCGGTAATTGCCATCGCCTCTACAATTCCTACCGGTGAATTCGGCACGGAATATTTTCAGGAGACGAATACCATCAAACTTTTTAACGATTGCAGTTATTATAATGAAGTAGCCACTACTCCCAAGCAATTTCCACGTATGCTCCAGTCGGCCATACAAACGGCTGTCACCCGCAAAGGGGTGTCCGTTATCGGGCTTCCGGGTGACTTGGCAAAGGCTTCTGCCGTTGCTGTCGACTCGTCGGTTATCAACTATCCTGCCCCACCGGAAGTTTGTCCGTCGGAAGAAGATCTGGCTCAATTAGCCGAGTTGTTAAACAAACATACACGCATCACTCTTTTCTGCGGCATCGGTTGCCGGGGAGCTCACGAGGAAGTGATTGCGCTTTCCGAGAAGCTGAACGCTCCGGTTGTATATACTTTCAAAGGAAAGATGGAGGTGCAATATGAAAATCCGTATGAAGTGGGTATGACCGGATTGCTGGGAATGCCGTCGGGCTATTACAGTATGCATGAAGCCGAAGTGCTTCTCATGCTCGGCACTGACTTTCCATATTCCGCTTTCTTGCCGGATGACATCAAGATAGCACAGATTGACATAAAGCCCGAACGTCTGGGACGCCGTGCAAAGGTGGATATCGGACTTTGCGGTGATGTTAAACTTAGCATCCAAAGTTTATTGCGTATGCTGAATCCGAAGACGGATGATTCGTTCCTGTTGAAACAACTCAAAAGATATGAAGGAGTAAAGAAGGATCTGGCTGCTTACACGGAAGATAAAGGTGATGTAAATAAGATTCATCCCGAATATGTGATGTCCGAAATAGACAAACTAAGTTCGGATGATGCTGTGTTCACAGTAGATACGGGAATGACTTGTGTGTGGGGAGCGCGTTATCTGCAAGCAACAGGCAAACGCCACATGCTGGGTTCTTTCAATCACGGTTCTATGGCAAATGCTTTGCCGCAAGCCATCGGCGCCGCACTAGCTTATCCGGATCGTCAGGTAGTGGCACTTTGCGGAGACGGCGGACTGTCTATGACTCTAGGAGATTTGGAAACTGTTGTCCAATATAAGTTGCCGATCAAAATCATCGTATTCAACAACCGCTCACTAGGAATGGTGAAGTTGGAAATGGAAGTGGACGGACTGCCGGACTGGCAGACAAATATGCTGAATCCGGACTTTGCCCAAGTGGCTGAAGCAATGGGAATGGCAGGCTTTAATGTCAGCGATCCGGAAGAAGTATTGACTACCTTACTTAATGCATTCGAACTGGATGGTCCGGTACTTGTCAATATCATGACTGATCCGAATGCACTGGCCATGCCTCCGAAAATCGAATTCGGACAAATGGTGGGTTTTGCACAGTCGATGTACAAGTTGTTAATCAACGGTCGCTCACAAGAAGTTATTGATACTATCAATTCTAACTTTAAGCATATACGGGAGGTATTTTAAGTTATTCTCTTTTTAGGATCTTCAATACCTCTCCCAAAGTATGACTTACTATTATTGCTAATCGCAATAAGGTAAGTCATACCTTTTTATAGTCTATTTTATAGTCTATCTTGAAGTGGAAATCATTTTATTTTCTTATGTTTGCAATTATTCAAAAAGTAAAAACACATGGAAAAGCCCGACCTTTCGCCTTTATCCCGACAAGCTCTACATGCAGATAAAAAACAGTGGAATCAATTTCTTTCTATTTTTTTATTGGCAGTGGGCGTTGGCTTTACAGTGGCAGGCATCGTCTTCTTTTTTGCCTATAACTGGGATGAACTACCTAAATTTGCCAAATTAGGAATGGTAGAAGTATTATTAGTAGTCTCTGTCCTGCTCGCTACATTTACCCGTTGGAGTAAGCTCGTCAAACAAATTCTCCTCACCGGAGCTACATTTCTGATAGGTACGCTTTTCGCTGTCTTCGGACAAATTTACCAAACAGGGGCCGATGCTTACGATCTCTTTCTGGGATGGACTCTTTTCACCATTCTCTGGGCGATTGCTATCCGCTTCGCTCCGTTATGGCTGACGTTCATCGGATTACTCTGTACTACGATATGGCTGTATAATATACAAATTGCCGGCTATGGCTCTTGGGAAATAACTCTATTGGGTAATGCAGTAACCTGGATATGTGCCGTGGCAACTATTATTACGGAATGGATGAGTGCAAAAGGTCATTTGAACAGAAACAATCGTTGGTTTGTCAGTCTTCTTTCGTTGGCTACCATTCTACACACCAGCTTTCTGTTAATGGCGACCATCTGTGATGATTATACCATATTATCTGTTCCTCTCATAACTACTGTCCTTCTATTCGCAGCGGGACTTTGGTACGGATGGAGAGAAAAGAGTCTGTTCTATCTCGCTATCATTCCTTTTGCCACATTAATGATTTTATTGACTACATTCATATCTAAAAGTGATCTTAGGGATGTTCAGATATTCTTCTATGGAGGAATTATTGTCATCACCGGGACAACTTTACTTATTTACATCATTCTTCATCTAAAAAAGCAATGGTATGGCACAGAAGCATAACCTCACTATTCAAGTCGTATCCATTATCGGGGGAATCCTGACGGCTATTTTCTTTCTGGGATTTCTGGCACTTGCCAGAATCATTCAATCCGAGATTTCCAGTCTGATTATAGGAATTTTGTTAATCATTACTACGTTAACAATCAGCCGCGTCGTTGTCCGGCCTTTTCTGGATGCGATGAACATCACTTTATATATAGCAGGATGCGTATTGGCAGGCTTTAGCATGAGTGCTAATATTCATGCCCTCTTCTTTATACTTATAATAATCAGTATACTCACTTTCTTTTTATCAAGAAGATTCATTCTCCCCTTTCTTTCAGTCATTCTGTTTAATATATCTTTATTTGGAGAAATTGCCTATGTCTTTTCTTCGTTTTATCCCCTGCAAATAGCAGTAATCCCTATCCTTGGAGCATTTCTATTTATCAATATCTTCGAAGTAAAGCTGTTTGAGTGGATAGAGAGGGGGAATTACTTTTTTAAATACAGACCGTTTCATGCCGGTTTATTTATATCCAGTATCGTCTCACTGGGAGGATTATCAATCAATTATCTGGTATCGGAAACAAATAGCTGGCTCGTATCGGGCATATTGTCCGTTTGTATATGGGTAGGACTTCTTATCATAATTCAACAAATCATGCAAGTCATGAAAGTCGACAATCCGGTGAATCAGATTGGTATCTACGTTCTTTGTATTATCATCTGTCTGCCTACTGTATTTGCTCCTTATTTATCCGGCAGTTTGTTACTGATTTTAATATGTTTTCATTATGGTTATAGAGCAGAGTGTGCCGCTGCACTTCTTCTCTTTATCTATGCCGTTTCCAAATACTATTATGATTTGAATTTGAGCCTGCTCACCAAATCCATTACGCTTTTCTTCATCGGAATTGCATGTATTGCAGCCTGGTATTTCTTCACTCAAAAAAGAACAAGACATGAAAAAATATAGCCGAATATTGATTATCGTAAACCTGATACTGTTACTAGGGTATTTCAACTGGTCGGTTTATAAGAAAGAGCAGATATTGAAAGACGGACAGTTGGTTTTGTTACAGTTAGTTCCTGTCGATCCCCGCTCTCTCATGCAAGGAGACTATATGAGACTTAACTACCAGGAAGCCTCATCAGCTCTGGTAGACGAACAAACTGCCACACGCGGTTATGCCGTACTTCGAACTGATAGTAATCAAATAGGAGAATTTGTACGATTGCAAAACGATTTAGAACCTGTAAACAGCGGTGAGCTAGCTATCAAATATAAAATAGTAAATAACCGGGTATATCTTGGTGCCGAGTCTTTCTTCTTCGAAGAAGGACAAGATACTCTTTATCAAAAAGCCATGTATGGCGGACTGAAAGTGAATGATAAAGGACAAAACTTACTTGTAGGACTGTATGATAAAGACTTTCATCGTATTCAATCCGATAAATAACCATAAAAGCCCGGACTTTCACAAGCCCGGGCTTTCTATATTCTCAAAACATCTCCTTAATCTATAGGGAAATAAGGGACTAGCAAATTGGTTCTAGTGCAAATAAGTGAGATGCCTTAAGAGCAATAAAAAGGAATGCCTGTGGGAAATTAGGGAGGCATCCCCTTTTCTTAAGAAGTACAGATATAGAAGGATTTACTTTCACAAGCAAAATCCTTCAATCTGTTGCTTCTCGGCGTATTCTTCACACAATGGTGAAGAAGGGTTTTCTTTTTATAGTTACTTAGTTAGCTCCATCAGCTTTCATTACTATCGGACATTTAACTTCTGTAACAGCTCCCCATGTATCTGTAATCTTCACTAAGGCATAACCTTCAACTTTAGATGCAATGGATACGGTAGTAGCTTTCAATTGTACAGTTAATTCATCATCAAACAAAACGGGAGTAGAAGTTATCCCGGTTATTTCAGCATATTTGGCAATCTCTGAACTTAGTTCTATAGTAACATTTGTTACTCTACTATCTCTACTTGCCTTAGCAATTGTCACGGCAACGTCTTTTACATCTTTAACAGTAAAATCAGCAGGTTTAATCTTGAATGATTTTTCAGATTCCTTTATTGACAATACTTTAGCTTTACTAGCAGCAATATCAGGATGTGAGCCTTCTTTGATTGCAGATCTTACAGTTAAGTTAAACTCTTTAGAGATTGTAGCTAAACGTTTATTTCCAAACGGCTGGTATGCAATAGTCATACGACGTGTTGAATAGACACCATCATTCTTAGTTGATTTGTACAACGGAACTGCAATTACAGAGTTTGTTTTGTTAACTAACCAATTTTCACCCATTTCCGGATTATCATCAGTACCAAAGTTAGGAGCATTCTCATCAAAAGATATATGTCCCTTATCTTCAGCACTCATTTCATCAAAGAGTGCATACAAGTCTTGATTTACAACTGCATTAGCTTTATCAGGAGTACCATAAGCAATAGCAGTTTTAGAACTTGTGAAATAAGCACTTAACGGCGTAAATGCAAATATACCGGCATCCTTAACTTCCACTTTCACATTTACCTTCTTAATTACTTCATCTCCCAATGTTGGTTGATAGTCCGGATTAATAATTTCCAAAACAGCATTATGCATTACAGCTGCAACTATAGTCGGATCAAATTGGAAAGCAATCTTATATCCTGTAACTTTACCTTTATTATCTGTTATAGCAACAGGTTGTGCACCAACAAGATTAATAGAACCGTCTTCATAAGCATACTCATTGCCATTAACAGAAATCTTATCTCCAGCAGCAAATCCAATGCTCTTCAATCTTACAGTAGGTTTATTCTTGCCAGTAAACTCTTTGTTCAAAATAGCGAATAAATCATCGGTTGAGTTAACAACAAGATTAGACGTATTATTTGAAGGATTTGTGGCATCTGCACCTTTAATCAGATTCCAAACAACAGCATCAGCGATAGTAATATCAGCACCCGTGTCATAAGTAAAGTTCACAGTAAAGGTTTTAGCATTACCTCCTTCAACTTTTGTACCGTCTGTTTTCAAGTAATTAACTTTCACTTCAATAGTACCTTGTTTAGTAGGTGAGGAAATTGTATTTGTAGCTTCGTCAAATACAGCACCAATAGCTTCCAAATCAGTCTTTTCAATAGAATAATAATGAGCCGCAGGAATAGCTTCACGCTTACGCCCGCTGACCGATACGACGCCCAAATGTCTTCTCAAGATAGGAGAACGAT
>NZ_JBCGVL010000010.1:0-172926 GCF_047310725.1 Bacteroides sp. 90-K9/2 | reverse complement strand
GGCTTGGATGGATATATCATTGCAGAGAAAGATAACACATTATTGATCTGCAATGATATATCCATCCAAGCCTTGAATGACTACTCGTTTTTCTTCGCTGGCATGCACAATACAATTTTTACTTTCATACAAACGGATATCGGTTCCTACGGTTGCATTTCCAGACTTATCCTGTGGAAGCAAACCGCGAAGTGCTCCCCATGTACCCAGATCTGACCAGCCAAAAGAAGCGGGAAGTACATAAATCTCCTGTGCTTTCTCCATCACTGCATAGTCGATAGAAATGCTTTCGCAAGTAGGGAATAACTTCTTGATCGTTTCATTTTCTTTCTCTGTATAGAAATCGGGGAAAATGCGATCGAAAATTTGTGCGATGCCCGGAGCATATACACGCAGCACGGAAGTAATAGTACGCACGTTCCACACAAAGATTCCCGCATTCCAGAAGAAATTGCCTTCTGCCAGATACTTTTCGGCAGTCTCTTTATCCGGTTTTTCCTTAAATGCATCTACAGTGTAAATCTCTTTATCTGTCTGGAGCTGATCAGCAGCAGCAATATATCCGTATCCGGTTTCCGGACGAGTTGGCCGGATACCTATCGTTACAATGGCGCTGCCATCATCTGTGAAACGAAGGGCTTTCTCCATCACTCTACGGAATTCTCCCGTATCAATGACTAATGCATCCGAAGGAGTTACTACAATGTTAGCATTCGGATGTTTTTTCTTGATCTTCCAGCAAGCAAAAGCAATGCAGGGTGCAGTATTGCGCGCACAAGGCTCCGCCAAAATATTACTTTCCGGAATTTCCGGCAACTGCTCCCGAACAATATCAATGTATTTTTCAGAAGTTACGA
The DNA here is from genome assembly GCF_047310725.1 of Bacteroides sp. 90-K9/2. Lineage (NCBI taxonomy): Bacteria > Pseudomonadati > Bacteroidota > Bacteroidia > Bacteroidales > Bacteroidaceae > Bacteroides > Bacteroides sp. 90-K9/2. The sequence continues at coordinate 172,069 of NZ_JBCGVL010000010.1, read as the reverse complement.
CCCACATATTTTCTTTAGGGCAAACACCGTCGAAACGATCTGCCGTCAACTGAATCAGCGACCGACCACATCCCATTACATCAATAAATTGTTTAGGACATTCCGGAGTGCTCATCGGCCAGAAGCGGCTCCCTATGCCACCAGCCATTATTACAACATGATTATCCATACCTGTTATTCTCCTGTTAAAAAAATATTCTTTAAAATAGGTGTGCAAGGTACGCTAAAATGTCCAAAACAGCAAATAAAGATAAGAGTATTTGTAAGCTCCCAATAAAGTACCAATATTTATTATGAAGAAGTATTCAATATAAAAACGGAAGACAACAAAAGTGCTATCTCCCGTTTTGAGTTGTATATTATCTAGTGATAATATCATTTCAAATATCAACGATCTTCACAGACAGTTGATATAATAGAAATCACATCGGATTTACACCGACATGAGGGCGTTGATTAGGAATACACCGCCGTATATTTCCTGACCACAAAATGTAGGGACTTCATGTGTGTAGCATGAAGTTAGGGACCTACATGTTCCATCTCACTTTTGTGTAAAGTATTAAAAGTACTCTATGACATTATTAACTTAAAAAATCTTGGTCACCAATAAAATCCATATTGGCGAATTCTATGTCAAAGTTTATAAACCGCTATATTGGTTGAATTTATGACTCCTTGTCATGAGATTGTTCTCCATATCCATAACCGTAACCATAGCGCTTACCATAACCATAGAACTTGCCATATTTACCATAACCGTAATAATAACCGTATTTTCTTCTTTTCAGATCCAAACCATTGATTACAGTACACAGGCTAGGTAATTTATCTTTTTTAGCAAGTTCGTTGATCAAAGTATACTCGTTTTTATGAGTATAGTCTGCACGGCAGACATAAACAGACAGGTCAGCCACACGTCCTATCAACAAGGTATCAGTTACCATACCAACAGGAGCTGTATCCAGAATCACATAATCATAATTCTTCTTAAGAGTTTCAATCGCTTTATCCAGTCCATCACGGGCCAATAATTCGGTAGGATTAGGAGGAACTGTTCCACCGGGAAGAATATACAGATTTTTACTGACATCGGAAAGCTGTACTAAATCCATCAAGTTCTTTTCCGGATTAGCCAAATATTGAGTTATACCAACTTCTTTTCTCGGAATATTAAAAACCTTATTCAAACCCGGTTTACGAATATCAAGACCAACGATTACTACTTTCTTCCCTAATAAAGAAAGACTAATAGCTAGATTAGCAGAAATGAAAGATTTGCCCTCACCACTAACTGTAGAAGTAACCAAAATCACCTTCTTATCATTTTCAAGCATAAACTGAAGATTCGTTCGGATATTTCGGAAGGTTTCACTCATCAGGTTATTTTGATTCTCAAATACAGCAATAGCTCCCTGTTTTTCATCAGTCAATGGAATATCACCAACAATAGGCACACAAGTAAGCCTTTCTACATCAGAACGACCTTCAATCTTGAATTTGGTTAATTCGAGCAGGTAAATAATCCCCACCGGAATTCCGACTCCTAACACTAAAGCAACCAGATAAATTATCTTACCTCTAGGAGATACAGGAGTATCATCTGCTATAGCGTCATCTATAATCTTCGCATTATTGGCAGTAGCAGCCAAAGTTATAGCATTTTCCTCACGCTTCTGAAGAAGCATCAGATAAAGTCCGGCCTTTATCTCCTGTTGACGTGCAATACTCACAAACTCACGCTCCTGGCCAGGTGCCTCACTAATGCGACGGGAATAACGGTTCGCCTCACGATCCAGATCAGCTTTTGTGATATATAATCCACGCAACACCCTGTCTAAAGATACTTGTACATTCTCTTTCATTGCACTAATGCTAGTATCAAGATTTATAATGGTAGGATTATTCTGCGTTGATGTACGTAATAAACGTTTCCTCTCAACAAGCACATCATTATAACGGTTGATAGCAGCAGCAAGATTCAAATCCTGCAATCCTATATTACTGGGTAGAACCTCATAACTTTCATTTTGCATATATTTCTGCAGATCCTGCAGCAAATTAATCTGGGTTTGATTCTCCACACGCTTCTTTTCATATTCAGCACTACCCGTCAAAGCAATTTGTGCATCACTGGTTAAATCTGTAATACCTGCCCCACGTTTGAAACTTTCCAGATCCTTTTCCGTACTACCCAGTTCTTTCGAAATAATACTAATACGTTCATTGATAAATTCAGCTGTTTTCTGTGCCACTTCATTCTTATCATTATTCGTATTGATATTATACATCTCCAATAACTTATTGATAAAATCCTTGCCGCGTTGTACATTTGAGTTTTTCAATGATATGACAGCCACAGAAGTGGTTTTGGAAGTGGGTTCAATCGTCATATTCTTGCAATACCCTTTCGCTACAGCCAAAGGTTTATTAATTGTTGCTGTAATATTGCGTGTAGTCTTTTTTGAATCTGTAGTTTCTTCCAATATTCTTTTAGAAGACAATACAGAATCCGGTGTCAGGAAAAAGGCTAATGTTCCTTTGTTGGTAGGAAAAACAGCCGGCAACTTTTCGAAATGTTTCTGATATTCAGCATCGCCTATCTTCACATTCACATCCATACTTCCCTGTGGTTGCAATGTCATCTCCACAATCATCGGTTTCTCCAACAAGTCAGCCTCCTGTGGAGTCATGCTCACTTGCACAGGCGAAGTCTTATACATATTCCTGGAAAGAAATTCATCCTCATCCGTATAAGAAATATAGAGGCCCAAATCTTCAACCACCTCTTTGACGATAGTCTTGGAACGGAGCACTTCAATCTCGTTATCAATATTCTGTGAAGAAGACATCAAACCATCCAATCCCAAACTCTCTAGCCCAGAAAGCATTCCGGCGCTACCTCCCTTTTTATCGTCCTTTATTAAAACCGTAGCAGATATGTTATACACAGGAGTAGCTATATACAAATAGACCCATGCCGCAATCAAGCATACCACAACCGCCCCCACAAACCAAGGCCAATGGAGCAAATACTTAAACAGCAGTTCCTTGACATCTATACTTTCTTCTTTAGGCTCTTGTGTTCCGTTGAATTCTGTTTCTTTCATTACAAATCGTTATTTTAAGATGTTTACTAATAGGCTGACAACGGATACCAAGATAGAGGTAGCGGAGAACCAGAGGCTGGTACTATTGCCCACATCAGAATTTCGAGCCTTTGCTTTATTGGGAGTTACATAAACAATATCATTCTGTTGTAACCAATAGTAAGGTGAAAGAATCGTTTCGGCATTATTTAAATCCAAAGTGACAATTTGCTGTTTGCCATTCGCGTCCTCACGAATCAGCTTCACATTATCACGAAGACCGTATACCGTCATATCACCAGCCATGGCCAATGCCTCCAATAGATTCACCTTCTCATTAGAAATAGTAAATGTACCCGGTCGAACAACCTCTCCAATGACTGATATCTTATAATTTACCATACGTACTGTAACAATAGGATTTTCTTTCATATAAGGCTTCAATTTATCAACGATTAACTGCTCTGCCTGTTTCTTTGTAAGCCCTCCAACTGTCAGTGCTCCTAATACTGGAAAAGATATTTTCCCTTCATTGTCAACCAAATATTGTTGTAACACAGGCTGAGTAGTAGTGTACTGTATTGATAAATTAGACGGGCTGGCAATTGTCAAGTTAAAGGGTGCAGCTAGTTCCGGACTCGTACACGAAACCACAATTGTCAATAAATCTTTCGGCATGATCTTTGCATCATAAAGAGTTTCCTGCTGAGTAGCTTGATTGACTGCTTCCACGTCTTGCAAATAAGGTACCTTTTTATAAGATTGACATGCTGCTAATAAAAAAGACAACAATATCACACATATTAGTTTATTTACTTTTTCCATATTCTTATCATCTTATTCACTTTTAAAAGTAATATCATCTGTAGGGGGGTATATAAATTCAAACTCTAAAGTTCTTGCCAGCCCCTCTCCTAAAGAATAAGGAGCTTTAAAAACAGAAGAATGTATTTTAGCAGCATCAAATTCAGTTGTTGCACAAAACTTCTTCACACGCACAGAACTTACTGCCAATTTCTTACGAGTAATGCAAGCAAATATATCAAAACAATATCCTCCTATCATGCCCAACCAATAAGGGAAATGAGTAGCCGGAATATGTTTATTCATAACTTTGCTAACATGAGCCACCAGTTCATTCATTGTAAAATCCGGCTTGTCAACATAATTAAACACATTATAACCTGTCCGAACCTCATCAATCATGTATTTTACAAAAGCAACAACATTACCGACATAAGCCATTGACTTTTTATTGTTTCCAGAACCAATCATTAGAAACTTTCCACTCGCAATTTGCTTTAATAAATTGTACACATTGCCTCTGTTACGTTCTCCAAAAATGACTGTTGGACGAATAATATCAATATTCCAATCCGGATGTAACTTATACCATTCATGCAAAATTTGCTCTGCCTGCCATTTACTTTTCCCATAGTGATTAAACGGATCTGCCGGATATTCTTCATTTGGATTCTTTTTATTTAGACCATATACTGCAACAGATGAAAAAAAAATGATTCGTTTTATATTATTTTTCTCCATTGCTTTTAATGTCTTTTCTATACCACCTACATTTGTATCATAATAAAGAGATACCGGAACAACATCATCCCGATGCTGTGCTGCTAATAAAACAACACATTCAGCCCCTTCCAATTTCTTATCTAAATAATCCTGATCACGTACATCACCAATTGCTGTAACTTCTGGAAAGAAACGACTTTGTTGCAAATCAATATTCAACATCTCATACCTTTGTGCTTTTTTCAAAAGTGTAATCAAACGAGTCCCGACAAAACCTGACGCACCAATTAAAGTTATTTTCATGTTTTTACTAATTATCTTTTCACTAACAATTTACAAATTACAGACATCTTTAAATTTCACGCATAGTTTCGCATAATCATATTTTTCGGCTGCTTTTTTCGCTTTATTACATATTGTCTGATACTCATCAGAAGGCAAGTTTTTAAGCGAAAGTATAGCAGCGGCATAATCCTGCGGATCAGTTAACTTACAGTCTATGCCGACACCCTCCTCTAATATGATACTGTATGGCATTCCCACATTACAACATAATGGTTTACCACTTGCCAGTCCCAAAAACATCTTATTCATACTGCCACCATACTTCCCGAAATTAGTAGAATAATTCAGAGCATTCACATCTGCTTTTGAAAGTATATATGGCACATACTCGGGTGATGTCCATTTTGCTTTAAATTTTACGTTTGTAATCTGTTGTTCTTCACAATAATGCTCTAAAAAAGCCCTATCCTCACCATCACCATAAATCAAGACCTGCACATTATTATTCTGCAATATTTTAGCTGAATCTATAAGCAGTTTAAGATTATTTGCCAATCGAATACTTCCCAAATAAATAATATTGAAAGTTTTATCGTTTGCCAAATCAAAATCTTCTACTTTGTATCTTTGCATGTTAACATTAAACTCAGACAAATCAATACCATTATTTATATAATGCAATTTATTTAAATCAATTGTCCCCCCCTGATCACTATCCCATCCGTTTTCTCTCACATAATTAACTGCACCAGGCATAGAAAAAACAACGTTGTCTGCTTTACTATAAATATATCGTTCTAAACAATAAGCAATTTTCACGCATGGATTATTTTTTCCCAATAAGCCTAAGCTTACGAATGAATCAGGCCATAAATCTGTAACATCCACGATATATTTTGCTTTTACCTTTTTGGCTAGTTGATAAATTGGAATATCAAAAGGAATACGAGATGTATGAATTATCACATCCGGTTTCTCAAATTGTTTTCTATGGATGAATAATTTAACCGCAAACCTAAAATATGATATAATCCTTCTTATCCCATTAGTAGATCCACAACCTGCATTTACTAAAACAAAAGGGATATTATCATAAGTTTTCTCTTCAAATGTCTTATTAGAGTCAGACAAACATAAGTTTCTATTGTGAACATAACTAGAACAAAACAATTTCACATTATAGCCTTCTGATTGAAAATATTGTGCCAACTTTATTGTTCTCAAATGAGTGCCATAAAATTCAATAGGTGCTGCATCTTTATTTATGAACCAAATAGTCTTTTTCTTCATCATAAGATTATTACTTCCAAGCATTCAACACTTTTACAACCCTTTCAACCTCTTCCATAGATATAATAGGACTCATTGGAATACTCAATTCTTCAGCATGAATCAATTCTGTAATTGGAAAGCTAAGATCATTCCATTCTTTATAGCATTCTTGTTTATGAGGAGGAATAGGATAATGGATATTAGTTTGAATATCATTCTCTGCTAAATATTGTTGCAAGCCATCACGATCCGCACAACGAATTGTAAAAAGATGAAATACATGTGCATTCCAATCTTTCACAATTGGCAAAATAATCGCTGGATTCTCAATGTTTTCTATATAATATTTTGCAACTTCTTTTCTTAATTGTATATCATTATCAAGATAACGGAGTTTAACATCAAGAATAGCTGCCTGAATTTCGTCAAGACGACTATTACGCCCTACATATTGGAAAACATATTTCTTTGCAGATCCGTAATTAGCAACCGACCTTACTATATGTGCCAACTCATCATCATTCGTTGTCACAGCTCCTGCATCCCCTAATGCACCTAAGTTTTTACCCGGATAAAAGCTATGCCCTGCAGCATCGCCTATCGAGCCTGTCATTCTCCCATTAAATTTGCAGCCATGTGCCTGCGCATTATCTTCTACAAGCTTAAGATTATATTTTTCACATAATTCACCTATTTTCTCAGTATACGCACACTGACCATAAAGATGTACTATAAGTATAGCTCTTGTACGAGAAGTTATAGCTTTTTCAATCTTAGAATCATCAATTTGATATGTTTCCAGATTGGGTTCAACCAACACAGGAATGAGTCCGTTCTCAGTAATGGCTAAAATAGAAGCAATATAGGTATTTGCAGGAACGATAACTTCATCTCCAGGTTTCATTATCCCCATTTCAATATAAGCACGGAAAATCCAAATCAATGCATCAAGGCCGTTAGCACATCCTATAGTATATTTAGTACCAATATATGAGGAATAATGTGTTTCAAACATTGCATTTTCTTTGCCTTGTAAATACCACCCTGAATCAACGACTCTCAATACTGCTTCATGAATCTCTTCTGCATATTTTGCAGTAACTTTCTGTAAATCTAAAAATTTAATCATATCCGTTTTATATTTTATGTTTAACTCCATTTTTATCACACATATTTAAGTCCAGAGCAATACCATCTTTAGTGATATACCCTTTTTTACATGCAGGATTACCAAACCAAATCTCATGTGCCGGAACATTTTTTGTAACAACACTTCCTGCCCCGACAAGAGCGTACTCACCAATAATCAATCCTCCCATTATTGTAGAATTGGCTCCGATCGAACAATGTTCCTCAAGTGTCGTCATTAGAAATTCACTTGGATAGACTTTTGAACGAGGAATCAAATCATTAATAAAAGAGACATTTGCTCCGATAAAAACATTATCTTTTACTCTTAGTCCATCCCACAATTGTACTCCTGATTTTACAGTAACATTGTTACCTATAATAACATCATTCTCTACAAAAACATGGGCACATAAATTGCAGTTACTTCCAATAACAGCACCATTTAAGATGACACAAAATTGCCATATAGTAGTCCCGTCACCAATCAATTTACTTTGACAGTCAGCCAGTGGGTGTATCATATATTCCTCGCTTTATATATTTGTTAATACTTCAATGTATAGTTTAGCCTGACTTTCCCAGTTATACTCTTCTAAAACTGCTCGCCGACCATTTTGCCCCATCTGATAAGCCATTTCCTTATTTTCAACTAAATATTGAATAGCCTCCTTTATTTGCTGCGAATTATGTGGATCAACACAAATTCCACAATTATATTTTTCTACAATTTCACGATAGCATTTCACATCCGAAAGCAACACCGGTAACCCCGCCTCCATACTTTCAAATATTTTCAACACACCAAAAGATCCATTCGGACTGCCTGTCCGACTAAAATCCCGAAGAGTATTACTAATAGTCATTTTTGAAAAAACTGTTGATATCTCTTCTTTCTTAAACGGCCCTGCAAAATCCACATTCTTCCAGTTTGGAAAAGTTTCAAGAACATCAACATATCCTTCTTCAATCACACCTGCAACATAATATTTGATATCCGGCAATTCCGCTAAAGCTTTTAATACTTCTTTTTGACAACTAATCCAATAGACTGTTCCAATATATCCAAGAACATTTTTACGGGATAAATATTCCTCCTTGGATAAAGTAAACCTGGAAGATACAACAGGGAAATTTTTAATAACATAATGATTCTTTATTCCCCACTTTTCAAGGCGATTGTCAGTATCATCAGTTACAGTAAATACAGCATGATATTTCTTTAGAGATGACTTCAGATATTTCTCCATCAGCACTGCAATTACATTACGAGCTATTTTAGGCAAATATGCTTTATCATGAATGATGCCAGGATAAAACTCACGAAGATTAAATACAACTTTATATCCCTTATGTTTCAATTTAACCCCAAGAGATAATAGCTCCGGATCAGAAATTTGGTATACATCTGCATTTATCATTAGTGCTTTCCTATAAAGAAATTTCTTGGTATTCAGCATCCTCTCTATACGCGAGCATGGCTTATAGTTACACGAAATAAACTCAATACCATCAATTGTTTCATTCGGTTCTAAGTCACAAACAACAATAGTAACTTTATAGCCAGCCATTGCCAATGCCTTCCCCTGACGGTCAAAGATCAATGGGTCTTTTCGAGAATAAAGCCCTGTGAGATAACAAATATGCATCATGGATTTAATTTTATATTTTCACGTTTGTCGTGCATTACTATATACATAGAAAATAGAAAGATATAATTAACAGAAAATAACCCAGGACGCTGATATAATGTAGCAAGTAGCAAGGTTATAAATATAAGAATATACCATATGGACTTTATACGATTTAAGGCATAAAGAACAAAGAAAAGCAGGTACATAATACAGACAACAGCTCCATTGGACAGAATCGCATTTCGATAACCAGCACTATCCGAGAAGTTTGCCAGCTGTCTCTTATTATCTACCCCCCACCAATATTGACTTGTACCCTGAATAGAATTAAAATAACTTTTTAAACTACTATCAGCCCTATTATCCCCACTGATCATCCCTTGTGTTTTATCATATTCCAATCTATCCCAAATCAACAACCTAGTCATTGCATTTTGCATAGAAAAAACAATTAACAATGCCATTAAAGAAGAGATGAAGAATTTATATACGACCTTGACATTTCTAGAAAATAAAAAATACACTAAAAAAATGGCAGAAAGGACATAGAAAAATAGGGACAATGAAAGAAGTCCAGAAATTAAAATAAATATATTCCTTTTATCCTTCAGATTAAAATTATCTATATACAGCATAAGTCCGGCGATAGTACCAACAACACCCGGCTCATCAAAAGGGCCACAAAATCTTAATGATTGAAAATAAACATCAAGACCTGCCCCTAAATAGTTGGGAATAACTAAAAATGGATATGCAATATAATTATATGTTTTTACAGCATTCAAAGGAGCTATTATTTTTCCAGGGACAGGAATACCAAAGAAAAGTAACAGCCATACCAAAATGGATATTCCAATTATTATAGAATATAACGTTTTGTACCTATCAAACACGTTTACCATAAATCTTTTCGATCCAAAAGGTACTGCTGCCAAAATAATCATAAAAAAGAATCCTATCAGATTACGATTTTGAGAAATAGAAGCTAGCAAAAGGGTAAAAACAAAGAAAATCAGATACAGCACATTCAATCTATTCATTCTATAATTCCGCCAGAATAGAATCGCCAATGGGAAAAGAAATACAATTTGCGCATAAGACCCACTTAGACTCCAAGTAAAAAATGGCCTTAGAGTTAACAAAAGTAATATACCTCCTATAAAATAAGTTATGTCATTACTATTTTTAATCCTCATTATAATCAATCATTTTTTTCAGTTTATCAGTGCTGACAATGTAATCAGCATGTAAATCTACTGTACTATCAGAAATACCAGCTAAATACCGCATTTTAACACCGACAATATTAGCAATAGTCGAAAATATTGGAGAATAGTTTCTTATGGATCTAAAACAAATAACCTTACAACCGCTATGACAAAACAATAAATTTGTAAATGCAGCTCCAGAACCACCCACAATATAGTCAGCATTATTAAACAAGGCCATTTGCTCACAAAAAGTGTATGTTTCGGGAGCAACAACTTCAAACCCATATTCTTTAAGTACTCCCCAAACTTCAGATTCATTATAATGCCTCTTTTTTGTACTCTTCCGTGTCAGAAAAATGCGTTTCGGAGTTGCTAAATCAGACTTAAACAAGAGCAATTTATCACGCATTTGCAATGTTAAATGACAATCAAAAACAAACCCAAATAAATGATCAGGATCAGTAATATCTCTATAATGAGGTGCAATAGAATTCACAGCAGAAAGAGAATATAAAGTACCAAATTCTACTATTTCTTTTTCTCCTATAGTAATTATGTCACGTTGGGTTTCATTAAGAATCTCAAAAATCTTTTTAAAAGAATCTATTTTCATTACGATTTCATCGATTATCAACGGAGCATCTTTTGATATGTTTATTCTGTTGAAGACAAGCAGTTTAATGAGAATTTCATACAATTCATGATAGTAATTACATGAAAATTTCCCTGAAAGCATAATTCCAGACTTCAAATAACGACATTTCCCAATACCGCCATCGTTACGTAAAACAGCAACATTATTCTTTAACCGCAATAAAAGCCCATCAAACATCACATAGCGATCGTTCATATTATAACAGAAGTCGTTAATTACACACTTTTCTTTCACATTTAAGATAAAATCGGAATTTCCTTGTATTCTAACACCTTCATGTTTATAAATAAAAATATCTTGCATCGGAACTGATATCAGTTCTTTCTTCAAAGGCTCCAACTCATAGGTCAACTTACTTGTATACCCTACTCTATTAGTAATAAGTGGTATTATAGATGAAGTCAAATGCGATTTCGCATAGACATGATGACTAACAACTTCAAACGGTACAAACGAAACACAACGTAAAACCATATTATTCATCGCATATAAACAATGCCCCCAACTGTTCTTTTTTGAATGATAATAGAGTCTGCATGATATACTTTCTATAGCATTTCCGATTCTTTTATTTATTGAATGTTTTATTTCGAGCAATATTTTCTTCATCATCCATCATATTAGTTTTTACGATGTAATTTGTTTATTATAACCTGCTTAATCCCTATCCTACGATCTAGTCCCGTATATGAATAATATGTCGTTAAAACTAAAAACACTGTTACCACTGCGTATCCACTCCAACCAAACATTAATATTTTGCAGGTAAGGACTATGGCAGTGATACAAGAAAATAGTATAAATAATTTCATTATTGATCTGGTAAATTTGAGATTACATTTTATTCGACAAATGATCCATAGCTGCAAAAAATAGAATCCATATTTAATGAATGATGATATGCCAAGTCCTATTAATCCCCAATAGTAATACCCTATCATATTAAAAATTAATCCATAACAAACTGTAATAAATTCATTCCAAAAGTATACTTTGGAATCACCTTTCGCTAATAAACCATAAGACATACTCCACGCCATGGCTTTAAAAAACATGGCTGCCATTGCCCAATACATCATACCTTCAGTAGGTATAAACTTTGTAGAATAAAGTACTACTACAGCTACCCGTATATAAGCGATAAAAGCAATAATTATTGGAGCAAGCAACAGTAACGAAATCTCAGCCTGCTGATTAATCGCCCTAACAAATGAGTCATTATCCGAAGCTATCGCTGACAATCGGGGATAATAATCTGTTGCCATAGCCGTAAATACCAATCCAACATATGTGTTGACTATTGTAAACCCCGCATTGAACAACCCGACATCATCAATAGAACCCATACGACTTATGAAAATACGAATGAAATAGGAAGCTAATATTGCCAACATACCCTGAAGACTGATCAACACTCCCATCTTCAACATATCTCGCCCTTCAACTTTTATATCCGTAATGGTTATTTCTTCCTTCTCAATCTTTATTTTGCGGGCATATATATAAGACAGGATAAAAATCAAAGCATTCGAAAACAATAAAACAGGGACAATAGCATCTATCTTCCAAAAATAATATAACGGTATGATAAATACTAAACCGACTGCATTGCCAACTACATTGGCCTTCGCCAAATAACGATACTTCCGCATCCCCTGCATTAAAGCATTTTGCCCGGAAGTTAATTGCATCAATAAAACCGAGAATGAAAGTATTATAAAAGCAAAAGTATAATCTGTATTTCCAAATGTCACTTGACTTAACAATGAAGCTGAAACCAAACAAATCAATGCACCTGTCAATCCGGTAATCCAAACCAATCTCCTAAATACAGAAATAATTAAAGCTATACGTTTAGTATCATTGGCTCCGTTAGCTTCTGCAATATTACGTACGGCACTGGTCCCTAAACCACAATTTGTAAAGGATGAAATCATTGTAATGGTAGAATTAAGCAATCCCATAACCCCCATCCCTTCAGGGCCTAATAATACTGCAGCAAATTTAGACCTGATGATTTGTATAAGTATATTAAAGATTTGAACCCCTCCAAACAATGATGTAGCTTTTAGGCTTTGTTTATACGAGTTCCTGTTTTCAGTGTCCATTGCTTCTGACATTCCTAGTATTATTGAATTAATCTTCCATAATTCTTCTCAAGAATTTTGCAGGTAACCCTACATGTATTTCAGAGTCTGGTATATCATGAGTAACCAAACTTCTTGCTCCTGCCATAGCAAAATTGCCAATCTTTCTCTTTTCTAAAACTGTAGCACCTATAGAAACATCAGCACACTTACCTATAACCACCAATGAACCGGTTATCGAACCCATTGCAAAATGACATAATGGTCCACATTTAACATCATGTCCGATACAAGTATTGGATTTTACCATTGTCCCTACGCCCAGTTCTGTTCGAGGAGCAATATATGCATGACACATGACCAGTACCCCTGGATGAAGAACCACGTTCTCTCCAATAAATGCAGTATAATGTATTATTGTTACTAATCTATCCAATGGAACATTTAGTCTCTTAAACAGTTCTTCTGTCAAGACATTTCGTCCTATCATATGTATTCCCCATATAAAATAATACCCTTCATCGACAAAATGCTGAATTCTATCAGTACCTCCCAAAACAGCATACTCATCTACATTATCTACAAAATCGTTCACAAAACCACAGATTTCAATATCTTCATCGTATCCGTTTTTCTGGTTATCTTTTATACAAGCTGCAATAACAGAACCATGTCCATTACCACCAATTATCAATACCCGCTTTTTCATTTTGTATTCTTATACTCTAAGAAATCCTTATATATTCGTATATAATCAGCTTCATCATAAGGCATTGAAGCAAGTACCAGACACACTGCTCCAGATGAAAAGTTATCCAGTTCTCTCCACATTCCCGGAACAATATATAAACCTTGATAAGGACGATTTAATGAAAAGGTACGTTTCACACTGCCATCATCAACTGTTACATTAAAACTACCGCTAGCAGCTATCACCAGCTGAAACAATTCTTTATGAGCGTGTCCACCACGCGCCTCGCCACCTGGTATATCGTATAGATAATAGGTACGTTTTACTTCAAATGGAACAGTTTTAACATTTTCAACCACAGTGATATTACCTTCATCTCTGTGATGCTTATCAAGCTCTATAATTGTGCAGTCATAGACTGTACTATTTTTACTCATAATGCAGTATTTTTGAAAGTTTCGTAATCACGTATATAATCATTTTCTCCATATGGAGTTGAAGATAATATTAAAGCTAACGAATTAGTAGAAAAATTATCCATCTGTCTCCATATTTGCTTTGGTACGTACAATCCATAGTATGAACGATTCAAATGGATTTTCCTCCTCTCTTTACCATCATCCAAGAGCACATCAAAACTACCGGAAAGTGCAATAATAAATTCCTGATTTTCTTTATATGCATGCCCTCCACGTTTCTCTCCACCAGGGACATCGTATATCCAATATGTCCGTTCTATTTTAAATGGAATATGCTTAAATTCCTCGGCAAAAGAGAGATTACCCCTTTTATCCAAAAATTTTGGAAGATCAATCAACCTACAATCTGATACATTCATAACTTTTATATTTTGTACATACTTTCATAATACTTATTATACTCTCCACTCGCTATATTTTCCATCCATTCGTGATTTTCCAAATACCAGCGAACAGTTTTTTCAATACCTTCCTCAAATTGCAAAGACGGTTCCCATCCTAATTCTTTTTTCAATTTATTAGAATCAATAGCATAGCGTAAATCATGTCCTTTTCTGTCAGCTACATATGTAATCAACTTTTCGGAAGTACCGTCCGGATTACCCAATAACCGATCCACAGTTTTGATGATAACCTTAATTAAATCAATATTTGTCCATTCATTGAAACCACCAATATTATAAGTCTCAGCTATTTTTCCTTTATGAAAAATGATATCAATAGCACGTGCATGATCTACTACATACAACCAATCACGTACATTCTCACCCTTACCATAAACCGGTAAGGCTTTACCATGACGGATATTATTAATAAAAAGAGGTATAAGCTTTTCGGGAAATTGATAAGGCCCGTAATTGTTACTGCAATTGGTAACAATAACAGGCATTCCATATGTATCATGAAAAGCACGTACGAAATGATCACTACCAGCCTTGCTAGCAGAATAAGGACTATGTGGCTGATATTTTGTTTGTTCAGTGAAGAATGTTCCGTCAAAATCTAATGCACCATATACTTCATCTGTTGAAATATGATAAAAAAGTTTATGACCATATCCCGTTTCTGAAGTTTCCCAAGCCAACTTAGCTGCCTGTAATAATGAAAGGGTACCCATCACATTCGTTTGTGCAAAAATAAATGGATCTTTAATACTACGATCAACATGGCTTTCTGCTGCCAAATGTATCACACTATCAATATTATACTGTTTAAAAAGCTGTATTATTCTCTCAAAGTCACAAATATCAGCTTTTACAAAAGTATAATTCGGCTGACCTTCAATATCTTTCAAATTAGCTAAATTTCCAGCATAAGTCAACTTATCTAAATTTATAATATGATACTCAGGATATTTATTCACAAATAAGCGAACAACATGGCTTCCGATAAATCCTGCACCACCAGTAATCAATATATTCCGCTTCATCTTTCTATTTTTCTTTTAATTCATCTATTACATTCATCAAGTATTTCCCGTATTGATTCTTTAACATCGGCTGTGCCAATGCCATCATTTTTTCAGGAGTAATCCAGCCTTTCCGAAAAGCAATTCCTTCTAAACAAGCTATTTTTAACCCCTGACGTTTTTCTATCACTTCAATAAAATTACTAGCCTCTGATAAAGAATCGTGCGTACCAGTATCAAGCCATGCAAAACCACGTCCTAAAAGTTGGACTTTTAATTCTTTAGTATCCAAGAAACATTGGTTTACTGTAGTTATTTCCAATTCTCCACGTGCAGATGGCTTGCTATTCTTTGCTATTTTAACCACTTTATTGGGATAGAAATAAAGCCCCACTACAGCATAGTTTGATTTTGGGTGAACAGGCTTTTCTTCCAATCCTAATACATTACCGTTTTTATCAAATTCCGCAACTCCATAACGTTCGGGATCTGATACCCAATAGCCAAATACAGTAGCTTTGTTTTCTTCTTCAGCCATGCGTACAGCTTCTTTTAGCATATAAGTCAGCCCCTGACCATGAAAAATATTATCTCCTAGTACCAAGCAAACCGAATCATCACCAATAAATTCCTCTCCAATAATGAATGCTTGCGCAAGACCATCAGGCGAAGGTTGTTCTGCATATTCAAAACGAACACCGAAATCAGAACCATCACCTAATAATCGTTGAAAACCAGGAAGGTCATACGGAGTAGAAATTATTAAAATCTCACGAATACCTGCAAGCATCAAAACCGAAATGGGATAATAAATCATCGGTTTATCAAATATGGGAAGAAGCTGCTTACTAACTCCCTTGGTAATAGGGTACAAACGAGTACCAGATCCACCGGCTAAAACAATACCTTTCATTTTAATATAATCTGTTTAAATGTGTGCGCTTATCTCTCACTTTATCCCACCAAAGATTTAAAGCAATCCAGGCTACAATATCTCCTATTAATATCACAGTATTATTCACCCATGGTATCAATAAAATATTTACAGCACTAAATGCACAGGATATTAATATTATAATAATCATAGCTTTACGGGGTGTAAATCCCATTGCCAAAAATTTATGATGAATATGATTCTTATCTGGTTCAAAAGGGCTCTTTCCATTACGCAAGCGTACCATTACCACACGAATCACATCAAAAGCTGGAATTATTAGTGTACTAAAGGCTATAAGAAAAGTACCTTTGGTATTAGAAATTACCTCAGGATCGTTCTGACTATATTTGATAGCAAGAAAACTTAGTATATACCCCAAAGTTAAGCTGCCGGTATCTCCCATAAATATTTTCCGTGCCCGTTCTGCATTACCGAAAACATTATAATAAAAGAAAGGAACTAATACACCTAAGGTACTAAATGCAAGCATACTATACATCCACAGACCTTTCTCTATAAACAAAAGGCCAAAGACCAAAAGCGCAACACTACTCAATCCTGATGCTAATCCATCAATTCCATCTATTAAATTAATAGCATTAGTAATGAAAACAATGGTCAATATAGTAAAAGGAATACCAATCCACTTTGGAATTGCATATATTCCAAATAACCCATATAAGTCATTTATCCAAAGCTCTGCGATAGAAAAAAAACAAGCACAGAGAATTTGTATCACAAACTTTTGGCGATAACGCACTCCAATAAGGTCATCTGTAATTCCTGTCAAATATAAAAGAGTCAACCCACAGACTAAAAACAAACATTCCAATAAAAAACAAGTTGCATGTAAATCTGAAATATAATATCCTGTTATAGTACGGAATGCCAATACCAAACAACAAGAAAATAATATCGTTGGGAAAAAAGAAACTCCCCCCAAACGTGGAATGGCACATGTATGGATTTTACGTTTATCTGGTATATCAAATAATCTCTTACGAAGAGAAATTAGTAATATGCGAGGTATGACAAATAACGCTATACAGACAGAAATAACAAAAGCTAAGATTATAAATATATAATTCATTCGAATAATTATTTCATGAATAAAGTTTAATATTAAGCCCCATTTAGTTGATGCAATAATTCATTTTTATACAGCAACTTGATTTTCAATCTTTTCCACATACCCAACCGGCATATCCGCACAAGCACACCCCAGCATATTTAACCGGACAGCAATCTTACTCCTGCCATCCACCATAACAAGCTCTCCTACAAGACCAGTCAAAGGACCTTTGACAACACGTACTTTTTCACCACGTGCCAAAGGAGCGCTATTCATACAGATTGCCTCTTCGGAATAGTCGAGCATAAAACGGAAACGGGCCATTTGTTCATCAGGAATGATAGTCGGACTGCTCTCACCGCGCATTACCATATACCGACTAACGGTAGAAAAGGAAAGAACCTCTTTACGTTCTTTAGGATCAGCATGTACAAAGACCATCATGGGAAGCAGCACGGATTCAACCACTTTACGGCGGTCGCTCCATTGATGTACTTCTTGCTGGACCGGTACAAAATTTTCAATCCCCATTTTGTCTAAACGTTCGGCTACCTTCTTCTCATGATGCATACGGACCAGAGCGACATACCAGCGTTTAGAGTGTGCTACGCCTTCCCCTGTCCCAATTTTAGGCCCAGCACTTAAAGTTTCTTTCGTTAGAATCATACTTTTTTACCCCTTAAGTTTCCGTTACTTCTTAGGTAACGGAAATTATAGAGTACTGGACACCTACCACAAAAAGAAGAAGAAATACGTACGAACAAGGGAGTTTAGATACATTTTGCCTGATATACAGAGATATTTGAAAAGTATAGGCAGTCGAATTCATAGAACATGAAATAGGAATGTTTCATGTCCCGATACATTTTTACTGTATATTTAAATAAAAAGAGAAAAAAAAGGAATTTTGCTTGTATGTTATTAACAATTTTGTCTATATTTGCACCGAATAATTTCCGTTACCTAAGAAGTAACAGCTGCGTATTTAGACTGGTTATCAAAGACTTAATATCCTTTTCAAAGAATTCCCCTATAATTCCTGACGTAAGAATAATTCAGTCGATTTACTTTGGTACGCTCATTCAAATCAAAGCCTTTCAAGTAAATTTGTGTTGTCTTAATAGATTTATGCCCCAATGACTCGCTAATCATTTCGATAGGTACTCCCCTGTATTTAGCGGTAGTTGCCCAGGAATGGCGAAATGTATAAGAAGTTACGGATGAATGAATACGCAGTTTCTTGGCTAAACTCTTCAAATCATTATTAAAACGACGCAGTGTGGATTGATATTCTATATATGCCGCTTCTCCATCCCGTTTATTCTTTCCACTTAATATATAAAAAAGATAATCCGGATGCTCGGGAAGAACAACAGAATGCGTATTACGAAGCCGGGAAACAATACATGAAGCTGATTCTAAGATTTCTATACTCATTGGAGTTCCCGTCTTGACACGGTTGTACTTCAATATATTCCCCTCCAAATTCGACTTTTCCAAATGAGCAAGATCGGCGAAAGGCATTCCGCAGAATAAAAATAACAAATTAGCGATGGCTTGCGTCCGGCGAAGTTTTTCGGACTGCGGATCTTTATAAAGCAGCGTGTGTAATTCATTTATAGGAATTGCTTTTTTCTGACGAGTATCTACTCCGGTAAAGACATCACGAAACAAGCGATGAATATAAGGAGCCTGATGAGTATCTACTCCCTTATTGTATATGCAACGTAACATTCGCATATAAGTGGAAATCGTGTTCAACTTCAAGCGGCAGGACATCAGATAACTGCTATACCGCTTCAAATTCTCACGAGTAATCAAACTGAATGACACACATTCTGTTCCACAAAATATGGTGAAAGAGCGAAGTGCATTCTCATAAACATGCGCTGTGGCATAACGCCCTTCCTGACGCAAACAATTTATATAATTATTTGCACATACGGTAAATCCGTCTTTTCTCATAATTTACTTTCTATATTAATTGATTAAAATAAGTTTGATATTACGAGAAATAGAACGAATTTACAACAAAGAAGGTGATTTACGGTCGTTTTCTTATAAAGTTTTTAGTAACCTATACGATTTAATACTAAATTTAGCTATTCCTCGCCGGAAAATTATAGTAGAAAAGGAATGACGGAGAAATTACATTTCTACAACAAAGGCCGCTCCCGAATATCAGGAACGGCCTTAACATTTTCATTTCAATGTGATGTCAGCCTCTTTTCAAAAAGATGACATTCTGCTTATTTATACTCTGCCCAGCTCTTGATAGCTATATCATCCACACTCATCGTACAGAAGGCATTGATAAATGCACTAGCCAAACGGGCATTTGTAATCAACGGTATATTCAAGTCAATGGCGGCACGACGGATTTTATACCCATTACTTAATTCTCCAGCTGTCAGATTCTTCGGGATATTGACTACCATATCGATTTCCTTGCGATGAAGCATTTCCAATGCCTGCGGATGCCCCTCCTCACTCGGCCAATAGACATGAGTACTCTCGATTCCATTCTCTGCAAGCGTTTTGTGTGTACCACCCGTTGCAAAGAGTTTGTATCCCTTATTCACCAACATACGGGCCGCATCCATCATATCAGCTTTCTGTTTCATTGTTCCCGTAGACAACAGGATATTCTTCTTCGGAATACGATAGCCCACGGAAAGCATTGCTTTGAGTACGGCACAGGAAGTATCCATACCGATACAGCCCACTTCACCGGTAGAAGCCATATCTACCCCCAATACCGGATCGGCTTTCTGCAAGCGGTTAAAGGAGAACTGGGAAGCCTTGATTCCTACATAATCCAGTTCGAAGAGATTCTTTTCCGGTTTCTCCACAGGCAGACCGAGCATTACTTTCGTTGCCAGTTCGATAAAGTTGATCTTCAACACCTTGCTGACAAACGGGAAAGAACGGCTGGCACGCAGATTACATTCAATCACCTTGATATCATTGTCTTTCGCCAGATATTGAATATTAAACGGACCGGAGATATTCAAAGCCTTGGCAATCTCACGACTGATACGCTTAATACGGCGAACAGTTTCTACATACAACTTCTGTGGCGGAAACTGAATCGTTGCGTCACCGGAGTGTACTCCCGCAAATTCGATATGTTCACTAATAGCGTATGCCACGATTTCTCCATTCTGCGCCACCGCATCCATTTCCACTTCCTTGGCGTGTTCGATAAACTGGCTTACTACCACCGGATGTTTCTTCGATACATTGGCTGCCAGTTTCAAGAAACGTTCCAATTCTTCCTGATTAGAACAAACATTCATTGCAGCACCCGAAAGCACGTAAGACGGACGAACAAGTACGGGAAAACCGACTTCTTCAACAAACTCCTGAATGTCATCCATAGAAGTCAACTCACGCCAACGAGGCTGATCCACACCGATACGGTCGAGCATGGCAGAGAACTTCTCACGGTCCTCGGCATTGTCAATACTCTTGGCACTTGTACCAAGAATATGGATATTCTGTGCATCCAGACGTAAAGCAAGGTTGTTCGGAATCTGACCACCGGTAGATACAATCACGCCATGCGGATTCTCCAGTTCCAGAATATCCATCACACGCTCGAAGGTCAATTCGTCGAAGTACAAACGATCGCACATATCGTAGTCCGTAGATACGGTTTCAGGATTATAGTTAATCATGACACTGCGCCATCCCTCTTTGCGAATGGTATTCAAAGCCTGTACGCCACACCAGTCAAATTCTACCGAAGACCCGATACGGTAAGCACCGGAACCCAGTACGACGATGGATTTATGGTCGCCCAGATAATGTACGTCATTTGCTACACCGCTATAAGTAAGGTACAGATAATTGGTTTGTGCCGGATATTCGGCTGCCAACGTATCGATCTGTTTCACTACCGGAAGGATCCCCACACTCTTACGATAATTGCGAATATAAAGAATTCCATCTTCCATATCACCTTCGTAACCGATGGCACGGGCAATCTGGAAATCAGAAAAACCCTGAACTTTAGCTTTACGAAGCAATTCGTCCGGCAAATCGGCAATCTGTTTGTGGTTATTTCCCCAACTATGCAACTCTTCGGAAGTGTTCATGATATTCATCAACTTCTGCAAGAACCATTTATCAATCTTCGTCAATTCGTGCACCTGATCGATGGTGTAGCCGGCACGAAACGCTTTCGAAATGACAAAAACACGTTTGTCAGTCGGTTCACGTAATGCCCTGTCAATATCCGGAATAACCAATTCCTTGTTTTCTACAAAACCATGCATTCCCTGTCCGATCATACGAAGACCTTTCTGAATCGCTTCTTCAAAAGTGCGTCCGATAGCCATTACTTCACCAACAGATTTCATGGAAGAACCCAATTCTTTATCAACCCCATGGAATTTACCCAAATCCCAACGAGGAATCTTACATACGACATAATCCAATGCCGGTTCGAAGAAAGCGGAAGTAGTCTTGGTTACAGAGTTCTTCAGGTCAAAGAGTCCATAACCCAATCCCAATTTGGCAGCAACGAAAGCCAGCGGATAACCGGTTGCTTTGGATGCCAAAGCGGAAGAACGGGAAAGACGGGCGTTCACTTCAATAACCCGATAATCTTCGGATTCGGGATCGAAGGCATATTGTACATTACATTCACCCACAATACCAACATGGCGGATGATACGTATAGCCAACTCGCGAAGTTTATGGTATTCTTTATTCGTAAGCGTTTGGGATGGAGCAATAACAATAGATTCACCGGTATGAATACCCAGCGGATCGAAGTTCTCCATATTACAAACGGTGATACAGTTGTCAAAGCGGTCACGCACCACTTCATATTCCACTTCTTTCCAACCACGCAGTGATTTTTCCACCAATACCTGCAGAGAGAAAGAGAATGCTTTTTCTACAAGAAGCTCCAGTTGTTCTTCATTATCACAAAAACCGGAACCCAAGCCACCCAATGCATAAGCCGCACGAACAATTACCGGATAACCCAGCTCTTTCGCTGCACGACGAGCATCTTCCGCATTTTCTACGGCCTCACTCTTAATGGTCTTTACATTGATTTCATTTAATTTCTGAACGAAAAGTTCACGATCTTCGGTATCCATAATAGCTTGTACCGGAGTGCCGAGCACCTTTACATTATATTTTTCAAGGATGCCTTCCTTATATAAAGCCACTCCACAATTTAAAGCCGTCTGTCCACCGAATGCCAGCATGATACCTTCCGGCTTTTCTTTTTGAATCACTTTCTCTACGAAATATGGAGTCACCGGAAGGAAGTAAATCTGATCCGCCACTCCTTCAGATGTCTGTACCGTAGCAATATTGGGATTAATAAGAATGGTTTCAATACCTTCTTCTTTCAAGGCTTTGAGTGCCTGCGAACCGGAATAGTCGAACTCACCGGCCTCACCGATTTTCAGGGCACCGGAACCCAACAGCAATACTTTCTTTATATTTTCTTTCATGATTGTCGGTTATTTTAGCAGGTTTACAAATTCATCGAACAGGAATTCCGTATCTGTAGGTCCGCTCGCCGCTTCCGGATGGAATTGTGCAGAAAACCAAGGATTCTTTTTATGTTTGATTCCCTCATTGGATCCATCGTTCATATTGATGAACAACGGCTCCCAGTCTGCACTCAACGTATTATTATCTACAGCATAACCGTGGTTTTGTGAAGTAATAAAACAACGCTCCGTACCTACCATACGCACCGGCTGGTTATGGCTACGATGTCCGTATTTCAATTTATAAATTTTGGCTCCGCCTGCTTTTGAAAGCAACTGGTTTCCCATACAGATACCGAAAATAGGCAATTTCTCGTTTGCCATCGCCTTGCGAATATTCTGCACCGCAGCATCACAAGTATCCGGGTCGCCCGGTCCGTTGGAGATAAATAACCCGTCAAATTCGAGTCCGTTGTAATCATAATCCCAAGGCACACGGATTACTTCCACACCACGTTTCAGCAGACAACGAATAATATTTGTCTTTACACCGCAATCTACCAGAATAACCTTCTTAAATTGAGAATTGAAAGTTGAGAATTGAGAATTAAGCTGCGCATAGGAGCTATTTATGGAGAAAGTTTGTGAAGTTCCGGCAGGAAGATAGCAAATAATCTCTTTGCAAGATACACGATCTACATAATTGACGCCTGCGTATGCTGCTTCAGGCACATTATCCGGCTCATCATCGAAAACGATTTTCCCCATCATTACTCCATGTTCACGAAGAACCTTAGTCAGCTCGCGCGTATCGATGCCTGTGATGCCGGGAATTTGCTCGCGTTTCAGCCAGTCGCCGAGACTTTCCACTGCGTTCCAATGGCTGTATTCATAAGAATAGTCACTTACGATAATCGCTTCCGCATGGATTTTCTCACTTTCCATGAAAGTGGCAAGTCCATTCGGTTCGATGGTAAAAGGAGGAACACCGTAATTGCCTACCAGAGGATAGGTAAGCGTCATCAACTGTCCGGCATAGGAAGGATCAGTAAGGCTCTCCGGATATCCGGTCATGGCAGTATTAAAAACTACTTCGCCTGCCACCGGCTTCTCGTAGCCAAACGACTTACCGGAAAACCGGCTCCCGTCGTCAAGGATTAATGTCACATTTCTCATTCTTATTATTGAATCGTTGTATGGTTGTTAGAATTGATACATTTGTTCTATGTAGTCGATGAATGCCCGGTTCACCATTTTTACCCCTCCCGGGGTAGGGTAATTGCCACTAAAATACCAGTCGCCCTTATGATGCGGACAAGCCTCGTGCAGTCCTTCCAGCGGTTGATAGACGATTTCCACTTTCGCTTTTGTCCCTTTGGGCGTCAGCAGTTCCACCATCTTGGCAGAGATTTCCTCATCGGTGAACGGAGCATAGATATCCTTCACATAGTTTACCATCTGCTCTTTCGGCAGTCCCACCTGATCTTTCGATTTACGGTAAGCAGCCGCAATCACATCTTTCATATCCCGCTCCTTTAACAGTTCGACAGCAGCCCTGAAAGCGATAAACTCGCTCATCTTTGCCATATCAATACCGTAATAATCAGGGTAACGCACTTGTGGAGAAGAAGATACTATCACAATCTTCTTCGGACCCAAACGATCGAGAATACCGATGATACTTTGCTTCAGCGTAGTACCACGCACAATGCTGTCGTCAATAATCACCAGATTATCGACACCGGGTACCAGACTTCCGTATGTGATATCATACACATGGGCAGCCAAATCATTACGACTGTTTCCTTCGGCAATGAACGTACGGAGTTTGATGTCCTTGATTGCCACCTTTTCGCTACGAATACGACGGGAAAGAATAATTTCCAGTTCATCCATATTCGGATGATGCCCCAATGCGGCGATTTGCTGCACTTTCTCCTCATTCAAATAATCGTCCAGTCCCTGCAACATTCCGTAGAAAGCAACCTCCGCAGTGTTGGGAATAAAAGAGAAAACCGTATGATCGATGTCGTTATTGATCGCTTTCAAAATTCTCGGAACCAACTTTTCACCCAACCGTTTCCTTTCCTTATAAATATCGACATCACTGCCACGGGAGAAATAGATACGTTCAAAAGAACAAGCATGATTCTCGCGCGGCTTGTTAATTTGCGAAGTACGGATTTTACCTTCTTTGCTGATTAACAATGCTTGCCCCGGTTGCAATTCTTTGATTTCCTCAAACGGAACATTCAAAGCAGTCTGGATCACCGGACGTTCGGAAGCAAGAACAGCTATCTCATCATCCCGATACCAGAATGCAGGCCGGATTCCCCACGGGTCGCGGATGGCGAAAGACTCACCGCTTCCGGTCAATCCGCAGATCACGTATCCCCCATCCCATTCGCGGCTGGAAGTACGCAACACGTTTGCCAAATCAATATATTCTTCTATATAATGAGTGATTCCCATGCCCGTAAGCCCCTCGGCTTCAGCAAGATTAAATACACGCTCCACTTCACGGTCAAGACGGTGTCCCACCTGCTCCAACATAATATATGTATCGGCATATTTACGCGGATGCTGACCGATGGCAGTGATACGGGCAAATATCTCATCTACATTCGTCATATTGAAATTTCCGCAGAGAGCCAGATTCTTGGCGCGCCAGTTATTTCTTCTTAAAAATGGATGCACATAAGAGATTCCGGATTTTCCCGTCGTGGAATAACGAAGATGTCCCATATATACTTCACCGGCAAAAGGTAAAGTTCGTTTGGCATACGCTGCATCGTGCAACTGTTCGGGAGTGAGATCCTTAAAATTGTTTTGAACGTTTTCAAAGATTTCCGTAATGGCTCCGGAACCTAAAGCGCGTTCACGAAACATATATTCTTCGCCCGGATTTGCTTCCAGTTTCACACATGCCAGTCCCGCACCTTCCTGTCCACGATTATGTTGCTTCTCCATCAACAGGTAGAGTTTATTAAGACCGTACATCCATGTCCCGTACTTTTTCTCGTAATACTCCAATGGTTTGAGCAAGCGTATCATGGCAACGCCACATTCATGTTTCAATTGTTCCATCTATACTATTTACAATTTGACGATTTACTATTTACGATTTAAATTACCACCTGCCAATCAAACAATTTACTATCTATCATTGATTCTTCAATCGTAAATCGTAAATTGTCTAATTGTAAATCACATCACTCTACTGTTACCGACTTCGCCAGATTTCTCGGCTGATCCACATCCATCCCTTTGCATACCGCAATGTGGTAAGCAAGAAGTTGGAGAGGTACCGTAGTTATTAACGGATCGAGACATTCGATTGTTTCAGGAAGTTCGATACTACAATCAGCGATTTTGCTGATAACGGTATCTCCTTTCGTCACGAACGCAATCACTTTTCCTTTCCGTGCCTTGATCTCCTGAATATTACTTACTACTTTCTCATACAATCCATTCTGCGTAGCAATCACCACTACCGGCATTTCCGCATCGATCAAGGCAATCGGTCCGTGCTTCATCTCCGCAGCCGGATAACCTTCGGCGTGAATATACGATATTTCTTTCAATTTCAATGCACCTTCCAGAGCTACGGGATAACTATATCCGCGTCCCAGGTAAATAAAATTATGCGCATAAGTGAAAGTTTTCGATAACTCCGCCAAAGTATCATTCAATTCCAACACCTCTTTCATCTTTTCCGGAATATGATTTAACTCCTGTACGATTGAAAGATAATGCTGTTCGTCAATGGTTCCTTTCGTTTTGGCAAGTGTCAATGCCAGCATCGCCAATACAGTGACCTGTCCGGTAAATGCTTTGGTAGAAGCCACCCCGATTTCCGGACCCACATGAATATACGAACCGGTATGAGTGGCACGGGGAATAGAGGATCCGATCGCATTGCAAATACCATATATAAATGCCCCGCGGCTTTTCGCCAATTCCACAGCAGCCAATGTATCTGCCGTCTCACCACTCTGGGAGATTGCTATCACCACATCCTGCCCGTCAATCACCGGATCACGGTAGCGGAATTCGGAAGCATACTCCACTTCTACCGGTATGCGGCAGAAACTCTCAATCAGATGCTTACCGATCAGTCCGGCATGCCAGGAAGTTCCGCAAGCAACAATAATAAACCGTTTGGCATTCAACAGCTTTTCCCGATGATCTATCACAGCAGAAAGTACCACATTATCAGCTTCCACATTGATACGTCCGCGCATACAATCATGAATACAATCGGGCTGTTCGAAAATCTCTTTCAACATAAAGTGCGGATATCCCCCTTTTTCCAACTGACCGAGATTGAGTTCCACCTTCTTTATTTCAGGTATCATTTCAACATTGCTCAAGTTGACCACCTTCAACTCCTTCCCCAGATTCAAGACAGCGATTTCCCCGTCTTCCAGATAAACCACCTTGTCGGTATATTCTACAATCGGAGTAGCATCCGAAGCAAGAAAGAACTCATTCTCTCCAATCCCCACTACCAACGGACTACTCTTACGGGCAGCAATAATCTCCTCAGGATGCTCTTTATCAAGAATCGCAATCGCATAAGCACCAATCACCTCCCCTAACGCCAACTGAACAGCCGTCAACAGACTGACCTGATGAGTGACTTTCATGTATTCTATTAATTGAACGAGGACTTCGGTATCTGTACTACTTTTAAAAAGATAGCCTTTGGCTTGAAGTTTTTCTTTAAGAACGGCGTAGTTTTCAATAATACCGTTATGAATGAGAGCGAGCTTTTCGGAAGAAGAGTAATGAGGGTGGGCGTTAGCGGAACAAGGTTCCCCGTGAGTAGCCCAACGGGTATGGGCAATTCCGATTGTACCGGAAATATCTTTCTGTGTGACGAAATTTTCAAGATCGGAGACTTTCCCTTTCGTCTTATACACATTTAACTGTTGGTCATCACTAATGATTGCTACCCCCGCACTGTCATATCCACGATACTCCAGTCGCTTCAACCCTTTGATAAGGATAGGGTAGGCTTTTCGTTTACCAATATAGCCTACTATTCCACACATATTATGATATTTTTATTTCGCCTGCAAATATACACATTACAAATAACATAAAGACAACAAAAAACAGATTTATTTGACAGAAACGCATAAAAAAGTTTCAAACACATCAAAAAGTTAAATAATATATTATTTTTAGCTCAAAAAGAAATAAATTACAATCAGCTTCAAATAAGGATAAATAAGCTAACAAATTAAAAGTAAATTTCCTGTTTTTAATAACAATTTAAAAGAATAAAGATTCCTATTCTTATTTCGCGTCACACAAAAGCTAAATTTTACTATCATTTTGGAATTAAAACACTAACTTTGCCAAACAATTTGATACATCAAACAGGTATTATCATACAATAAAGCTATTAAGAATGAAGAAACAAGAACTTTTTAACAACGTAACAGAAGGATTCCCTTACCAACGACAGCCCAAACAGATGGGCTTGTACGATGCGGCATACGAACACGATGCCTGCGGTGTTGGTATGCTGGTTAACATTCATGGAGAAAAGTCACACGACATTGTTGAGTCGGCTTTAAAGGTATTAGAGAACATGCGTCATCGCGGTGCCGAGGGTGCGGATAACAAGACCGGTGACGGGGCAGGTATCATGCTTCAAATTCCGCATGAATTTATTTTATTACAAGGTATTCCTGTCCCCGAAAAAGGACGGTACGGCACAGGATTGTTATTTTTGCCGAAAAACGAAAAAGACCAGGCAGCTATTCTAAGTATTATTATTGAAGAAATTGAAAAAGAAGGACTCACATTGATGCATCTGCGCAATGTGCCCACCTGCCCCGAAATCCTGGGAGAATCAGCTCTGGCAAACGAACCGGATATCAAACAAATATTCATCACCGGATTTACGGAAACGGAAACTGCCGACCGGAAGTTATACCTGATCCGGAAAAGAATCGAAAATAAAGTCAGATTGTCATCTATTCCGGCAAAAGACGATTTTTATGTTGTGTCGCTCTCTACCAAAAGCATTATATATAAAGGTATGCTTTCATCATTACAACTGCGCAACTACTATCCGGACCTGACAAATAGCTATTTTACCAGCGGACTGGCATTGGTGCACTCTCGTTTCAGTACCAATACATTCCCCACATGGGGATTGGCACAGCCGTTCCGTCTGCTGGCACACAACGGTGAAATCAATACTATCCGTGGCAACCGAGGATGGATGGAAGCCCGTGAAAGTGTACTCTCCACTCCCACTTTAGGCGATATAAAAGAAATCCGCCCGATTATACAACCGGGCATGAGCGACAGTGCTTCTCTGGATAATGTGCTAGAGTTCCTGGTGATGTCAGGATTGAGCCTGCCACATGCCATGGCTATGCTCGTACCAGAATCTTTCAACGAAAAGAATCCGATCAGTGAAGATCTGAAAGCATTCTACGAATACCACTCCATCCTGATGGAACCATGGGACGGACCGGCCGCACTACTTTTCAGCGACGGACGATTTGCCGGAGGTATGCTCGACCGCAATGGCCTGCGCCCTGCCCGTTATTTGATTACTAAAAACGATATGATGGTGGTAGCTTCGGAAGTCGGTGTTATGGATTTCGAACCGGGAGACATTAAAGAAAAAGGTCGCTTACAGCCCGGCAAAATTCTGCTGGTGGATACGGAGAAAGGTGAAATTTACTATGACGGTGAACTGAAAAAGCAGCTGGCTGAAGCCAAACCTTACCGCAGCTGGCTATCTACCAACCGGATCGAACTAGACGAACTGAAAAGCGGACGCAAAGTTCCCCATCAGGTGGAAAACTACAACCGTATGCTTCGTACTTTCGGCTACTCCAAGGAGGACATCGAAAAACTGATTATGCCGATGGCAAGTACCGGAGCAGAACCGATCAACTCAATGGGCAATGACACTCCGCTAGCCGTACTTTCAGATAAGCCGCAGTTGCTTTACAACTATTTCCGTCAGCAATTTGCACAAGTAACCAATCCGCCTATTGACCCGCTTCGCGAAGAACTGGTGATGTCATTGACGGAATATATCGGAGCAGTCGGCATGAATATTCTGACACCCAGTGAAAGTCATTGTAAAATGGTACGCCTGAACCACCCGATTTTGAGCAATACACAACTGGATATTCTTTGTAATATCCGGTACAAAGGCTTCAAAACGGTCAAACTCCCTATGTTGTTTGAGGTTGCAAAAGGGAAAGCCGGATTGCAGGAAGCACTGGCCCATCTTTGTAAAATGGCGGAAGAATCCGTGACGGAAGGTGTAAACTACATTGTACTGACCGACCGTGAGGTGGATATTACCCATGCTGCCATTCCATCATTGCTGGCAGTAAGCGCTGTTCATCACCACCTGATTTCAGTTGGTAAACGGGTACAAACGGCATTGATTGTAGAAAGCGGTGAAATACGTGAAGTGATGCACGCCGCGTTATTGTTGGGTTTCGGAGCAAGTGCCCTGAATCCATACATGGCATTTGCCGTCCTCGACCGACTGGTAAAAGACAAGGATATTCAGTTGGATTATACCACTGCCGAAAAGAACTATATCAAATCCATCTGTAAAGGCTTGTTTAAAATCATGAGTAAGATGGGTATCTCTACGATCCGCTCCTATCGTGGCGCTAAGATTTTCGAAGCTGTCGGTTTGAGTGAAGAGTTGAGCAAGGCTTATTTCGGAGGACTCGGTTCACCGATCGGAGGTATCCGTCTGGAAGAAATAGCCAGAGATGCCATTGCTTTCCATAAAGATGGATTTGAAGGTATTAAAAATGAAGAGTTATTAAAAAACAACGGTTTGTATGCTTTCCGTAAAGATGGAGAAAAGCACGCATGGAATCCGGAAACAATCAGCACGCTGCAATTGGCTACACGACTGGGGAGTTATAAGAAATTTAAAGAGTACACCCATCTGGTAGACGAAAAAGAGAAGCCTATTTTCCTTCGTGACTTCCTGGGATTCCGTCGTAATCCTATTTCTATCGATCAGGTGGAACCGGTGGAAAATATTCTGCATCGTTTCGTCACAGGAGCTATGTCTTTTGGTTCCATCAGCAAGGAAGCCCACGAGGCAATGGCTGTTGCCATGAATAAAATCCATGGACGCAGCAATACTGGTGAAGGTGGTGAAGATGCCGCGCGTTTCCAACCGTTGCCGGATGGCAGTTCTTTACGAAGTGCGATCAAACAGGTAGCTTCCGGTCGTTTCGGTGTAACGGCAGAGTATCTGGTGAATGCGGACGAAATTCAAATTAAGATAGCACAGGGAGCCAAACCGGGTGAAGGGGGACAACTTCCGGGATTTAAAGTAAATGATGTGATTGCGAAAACACGTCATTCCATTCCGGGAATTTCGCTAATTTCTCCCCCGCCCCATCATGATATTTATTCGATTGAGGATTTGGCTCAACTGATCTTCGATTTGAAAAATGTAAATCCACAGGCCAAAATCAGCGTGAAACTGGTAGCAGAAAGCGGTGTCGGTACAATTGCCGCCGGTGTGGCAAAAGCAAAGGCGGATTTGATTGTCATCTCCGGCGCTGAAGGGGGTACGGGTGCTTCTCCCGCTTCTTCTATCCGCTATGCGGGTATCTCACCGGAATTAGGATTGAGCGAAACACAGCAAACACTGGTTCTGAACGGACTTCGTGGCCAAGTAGTTCTGCAAGCCGACGGACAGCTGAAAACCGGACGGGATATCATCTTAATGGCATTAATGGGTGCCGAAGAATATGGTTTCGCCACCTCCGCATTAATCGTATTGGGTTGTGTAATGATGCGTAAATGTCATCAGAACACTTGTCCGGTAGGAGTTGCCACGCAGAATGAAGAGTTACGTAAACGCTTTCATGGACGCAGTGAATATTTAGTAAACTTTTTCACATTCCTGGCACAGGAAGTCCGTGAGCATTTGGCTGAAATGGGATTCACCCGGATGGATGACATCATCGGACGTACAGACTTAATCGAACGCAAGTCCGATGCCAATGACCCGAATCCGAAGCATACTTTAATCGACTTCAGCAAATTGTTGGCACGTGTTGACAACAGTGCGGCTATCCGTCATGTCATCGACCAGGATCATGGAATTTCTACTGTAAAGGATGTAACCATCATCGATGCCGCACAGGAAGCTATCGAACATGAGAAAGAGATTTCTTTAGAATATACGATTGCCAATACAGACCGTGCAATAGGTGCTATGCTTTCCGGAGTGATCGCCAAGAAATACGGTGCCAAAGGATTGCCGGAACATACGCTGAATGTAAAATTCAAAGGTTCGGCAGGTCAGTCTTTCGGAGCTTTTCTCGTACCGGGAGTTAACTTTAAACTGGAAGGTGAAGCGAATGATTACCTGGGCAAAGGATTGAGTGGCGGACGTATCTCCGTATTGCCTCCTATCCGCAGCAACTTCGAAGCCGAAAAAAATACAATCGCCGGTAATACCTTGCTTTATGGCGCAACAAGCGGTGAAGTATATATCAACGGCCGTGTAGGAGAACGTTTTGCTGTTCGTAACTCCGGCGCAGTCGCCGTAGTGGAAGGCGTGGGTGACCACTGTTGCGAATACATGACCGGAGGTCGTGTGGTAGTCCTCGGACAAACCGGACGTAACTTTGCAGCCGGTATGAGTGGCGGTGTGGCTTATGTATGGAACAAGGACGGTAACTTCGATTATTTCTGCAACATGGAAATGGTGGAACTGTCACTCATCGAAGAAGCCAGCTACCGGAAAGAGTTGCACGAACTAATCCGCCAGCATTACCTCTACACAGGCTCGAAACTGGCACGCATCCTACTCGACAACTGGAATCATTACGTAGACCAATTCATCCAAGTAGTGCCCATCGAATACAAAAAAGTACTGCAGGAAGAACAAATGAGAAAGTTACAACAAAAAATTGCAGATATGCAAAGAGACTATTAGATTTACAATTTGACTATTTACAATTTACTATTTGAATGTATAGTCTGTAAATAGTCAAATAGCAAATGACAAGATAGTCTAGAAATAGTAAATCGTAAATCGTCAAATAGTAAATAACAAGATGGGGGATCCTAGAGCATTTTTAAATATAGCTCGGCAGGAGGCGGGATATCGCCCTGTGAGCGAGCGAATCACTGACTATAGTCAGGTGGAACAGACATTGAATACAAATAGCCGTAAATTGCAGGCGTCACGCTGTATGGATTGCGGCGTACCTTTCTGTCATTGGGCATGCCCGATAGGAAATAAACAACCGGAATGGCAGGATGCATTATACAAAGGAAAATGGAAGGAGGCTTACGAAGTATTGTCATCTACTTGCGATTTTCCGGAATTTACAGGACGTATCTGTCCTGCCCTTTGCGAGAAATCATGCGTGTTGAAACTTTCGTGCGATCAGCCGGTAACCATTCGTGAGAATGAGGCGGCAATCGTGGAAGCGGCTTTTCGTGAAGGATATATACAGGTAAAGACTCCGGAAAGAAACGGAAAGAAAGTAGCGGTGATTGGTGCAGGTCCTGCCGGACTGGTAGTCGCCAATCAGTTAAATCTAAAAGGATATAGCGTTACTCTATTCGATAAGGATGAAGCTCCCGGAGGATTACTGCGATTTGGTATTCCTAATTTCAAACTGGACAAGAATGTAATCGACCGGCGGATGAAGATATTGGCCGCAGAAGGAATCCGGTTTGAGATGGGAGTGGAAATAGATGTCAATCATTTACCGGAAGGATTCGATGCCTACTGCATCTGTACCGGAACACCGGCAGCACGTGACTTGAGTATTCCGGGACGTGAACTGAAAGGGATTCATTTCGCACTCGAAATGCTGGCACAGCAGAACAGGATTTTGGCAGGACAGACTTTCCCGAAAGACAAGTTGGTAAATGCCAAAGGCAAAAAGGTTCTCGTGATAGGTGGCGGTGATACAGGTTCCGACTGTATCGGAACCAGCGTGCGACAAGGAGCCGTCAGTGTCACCCAAATAGAGATCATGCCGAAACCTCCTGTCGGATACAATCCGGCTACTCCATGGCCTCAATGGCCGGTAGTCTTCAAGACGACTTCCAGCCATGAAGAAGGTTGTACACGCCGTTGGTGTCTGGCCTCCAATCAGTTTCTCGGAAAGAATGGAAAAGTGACAGGCGTAGAAGTGGAAGAAGTGGAATGGATTCCGGCAACAGATGGCGGACGTCCCACGATGAAACCGACAGGAAAAAAGGAAGTCATCGAAGCGGACATGGTATTGCTGGCGATGGGATTCCTGAAACCGGAACAGCCGAAGTTTGCCGAAAATGTATTCCTTGCCGGAGATGCGGATACAGGAGCCAGCCTCGTCGTACGTGCCATGGCAGGAGGAAGAAAAGCGGCTGCAGAAATAGACACTTATTTGACGAAATAATCTCCGAAGTAAGGAATACTAAGAAGTCTGACTGCTATTATCGGTTCGTTCCACCTAGGTGGAACTTAAGGATAACCTAGGTAGAATTTAAAGACAACCATGGTGGAACGAAAAGTCAACCTAGGTAGAACGAATAAATAATAGCAATCGGGCTTCTTAGAAACTGCGAATAAACAATCAACATATTCAATCACCCCCAAAAACTTAAAGTTATGTGTGGAATAGCAGGTATACTCAACATAAAGGTTCAAACGAAAGAACTAAGAGATAAAGCACTGAAGATGGCCCAGAGAATCCGTCATCGCGGACCGGACTGGAGTGGAATCTATGTAGGTGGAAGTGCCATCCTGGCACACGAACGCCTGTCAATCGTCGACCCGCAGAGCGGCGGACAACCGTTATACTCTCCTGATCGTAAACAGGTGCTCGCCGTAAACGGTGAGATATACAACCACCGGGACATTCGCGCTCAATACGCCGGAAAATATAACTTTCAGACAGGAAGTGACTGTGAGGTCATTCTTGCTCTTTACAAAGAGAAAGGCATCCACTTCCTGGAAGATATTAGCGGTATCTTTGCTTTTGTTCTTTATGATGAAGAAAAGGATGAATTTCTGATTGCCCGTGATCCGATAGGGGTTATTCCTTTATATATAGGAAAAGATAAAGAAGGAAGAATCTACTTCGGCAGCGAACTGAAAGCACTTGAAGGATTTTGCGACGAATATGAAGTATTCCTTCCCGGACATTATTTCCATAGCAAAGAAGGAAAAATGAAACGTTGGTATTCACGCGACTGGACAGCTTATGAAGCCGTCAAAGACAATGACGCACAAACCGGTGATGTGAAAACAGCATTAGAAGATGCCGTACATCGCCAGTTAATGAGTGACGTACCTTATGGAGTGCTTCTTTCGGGTGGGCTGGACAGTTCCGTCATCTCCGCTATTGCCAAAAAATATGCGGCAAAGCGTATAGAGACAGACGGAGCGAGTGATGCGTGGTGGCCTCAACTCCACTCCTTCGCCATCGGACTCAAAGGTGCTCCCGATTTGATTAAAGCACGTGAAGTGGCTGAATATATCGGTACTGTACACCATGAAATAAACTATACTGTTCAGGAAGGTCTGGATGCCCTGCGTGATGTCATTTATTTCATCGAGACATACGATGTAACCACGGTACGCGCTTCCACTCCCATGTACCTACTGGCACGTGTCATCAAATCGATGGGGATTAAAATGGTGTTGAGCGGTGAAGGTGCCGATGAAGTTTTCGGAGGGTATCTATACTTCCACAAGGCCCCCACTCCACAGGCATTCCACGAAGAAACGGTACGTAAACTTTCAAAGTTACACATGTACGATTGTCTCCGTGCCAACAAAAGTCTGTCAGCATGGGGCGTAGAAGGACGCGTCCCTTTCCTTGACAAAGAATTTCTCGACGTAGCCATGAACCTGAATCCGAAAGCTAAAATGTGCCCCGGAAAGGATATTGAGAAACGGATTGTTCGCGAAGCCTTTGCCGATATGTTACCGGAAAGTGTGGCGTGGAGACAAAAAGAACAATTCAGTGACGGTGTGGGATATTCATGGATCGATACTTTGAGAGAAATCACAGCGGCTGCCGTTAGCGATGAGCAAATGGAACATGCTGCCGAACGCTTCCCCATCCATACTCCGCAAAACAAGGAAGAATACTATTATCGTAGTATCTTTGAAGAGCATTTCCCCAGTGAAAGTGCAGCACGCAGCGTACCGAGTGTTCCCAGTGTGGCCTGTTCCACAGCAGAAGCGCTGGCGTGGGATATTGCTTTCAGGAACCTGAATGAGCCTAGCGGACGTGCGGTGAGAGGAATACACGAAGAGGCCTATACTTAACTGATAAAAATAACGGAAAGAGCAGATTCTGTTATTCTTTTGTAGCATTTCTATTTTAAAATCCCAAGGATTAACGCAGATTAGCATATTATTGTCTGATTTGCGTTTTCTTTTTTATAATTTTGAGGCCAAACCCAATTAAATCTATCAAACTTTTAAAAGACCAAACAAATGAATTTAAAAAAAATGATGATGGCTTCTGCCCTTCTAATGGCTGCTTGCTGTATGCAGGCACAGACAAAAGTGATAGCCCACCGCGGATTCTGGAAAACTCCGGGATCATCACAAAACAGTATTTCATCACTTCTAAAAGCAGACTCCATCAGTTGTTACGGTTCAGAATTTGACGTATGGATCGCTAAGGATAACAAGTTGGTGGTCAACCATGATCCTGTATACAAGATGAGACCGATGGAGTATTCCAAAGGTGACGCACTGACCGGACTTAAATTATCCAACGGAGAAAACTTGCCTAGCCTGGAACAATATCTGGAAGCCGGGAAAAACTGTAATACCCGACTGATTCTCGAACTGAAAGCACATAGCAATAAGAAACGTGAAACCAAAGCCGTACAGGGAATCCTTGCCATGGTGAAGAAAATGGGACTGGAAAACCGCATGGAATATATCACGTTCTCCCTACATGCCATGAAAGAGTTTATCCGCCTGGCTCCTGCCGGTACTCCGGTATTTTACCTTAACGGGGAACTGTCTCCCAAAGAATTAAAGGAACTTGGTGCTGCCGGTCTTGATTATCACATGGGAGTGATTAAGAAACACCCCGAATGGATCAAAGAAGCTCATGAGCTCGGCTTGAAAGTAAATGTGTGGACTGTGGACGAAGTGGAAGATATGAAATCGCTGATCGAACAGAAAGTAGATTTCATTACCACCAACGAACCAGTCATCTTACAAGAAGAACTGAAAAAACATCAATAAGATAAAATCATTACAAAGTAAACTATTTAATATCCGTCTTTAAAGAAACAGCTCGTTCCTTTAAAAGAAACAGGATGTTTCTCGGTGTCGAACGGGTGGTTCCTTTTAAAGGAACCACCCGTTTCTTTTAAAGGAAAAATGAGCTTTCATAACAAACTAAATACCAGCATATTAAGAACACTCTTTTTTTCATTTGAAAAAGAAAAAGGTCATTTTCATATATGCCAATAAAAGATTACAAACGATTTACTGGAAATCATCTAATACCTCTTTCAACTCTCCTACCGTAAGCTCTCCTACCTGTCTCCATAATTCATGTCCCTTATGCAATAAAAGAAAGGCGGGCACTGTTTCTACATTATGCGCATCGGCTATTGTTCTATTTTCTTCAGCATTCACTCTTATCAATTCTACAGTTCTCTTTTCGTAAGTCCGAAGCACAGGACCTATCCACTCATAATGAGGTGACCAGTCGGCATAAAATACTACCAACACCAAATGGTTGGTCTTAGCTGCTGTTTCTAATTGTTTCTCTATATTCATATCTCTACGTTTTTATATTAATGATAGTGCTAAAACAATGAATACAGGAAAAGGTTCTTCAGCATATCCGGCGAGCAATATGATAGATAAATAGGGGTTTTCACTTTCATATCGTCAAAAGGAAAAGGATATATTTCTTGTTTTTATAGCGGATTTCACCGATTATCAAGGCTAAATATTCTTCATATATTATGGAAGAATATGCAAAACAATTCACCCAAATAACAGTTTATTAATATATAAATAGGTATAATTTCAAATTATAACTAAACACAGCCGTATATAAAGCGATTATAAGTTTGAGGAAAATAAATAGATATTAGATATACTTTTTAGTAAAATATAAAGCAAAAAGTCATACCTTTGCATCGTAATAAAACAAAAGGATACAACAACCAATAAATAACAATCAAAATGATATCAAAAATTAAGTTCACAAAAATGCATGGAGCGGGAAATGACTACATATATGTAGACACAACCCAATATCCGATAACCGACCCTGCAAAGAAGGCAATCGAATGGAGCAAGTTTCATACAGGAATCGGAAGTGATGGACTTATATTGATTGGCATCTCTGATAAAGCGGATTTCAGCATGCGTATTTTCAATGCGGACGGTTCGGAAGCTATGATGTGTGGCAACGGAAGCCGTTGTGTAGGCAAATATGTATATGAATACGGCTTGACTGACAAAACAGAAATTACGCTGGATACACGATCTGGAATAAAAATTCTGAAACTGCATATAGAGGAAAAAACAGTCAGTACAGTCACCGTAGATATGGGTAGTCCGTTGGAAACAGACGGGATTCAGTGGGAAGGGAAGTATCCTTTCCGGTCAACCAAAGTATCAATGGGTAATCCGCATCTCGTCACATTTGTTGAGGACATCACCCGGATTGATTTACCGGAAATCGGTCCTGCACTGGAGAATCATCCTCTTTTTCCCAATAGAACTAATGTGGAGTTTGCACAGATTGTCGGCAAAGACACCATACGGATGAGGGTATGGGAAAGAGGATCGGGAATCACTCAAGCTTGCGGGACAGGTGCTTGTGCCACAGCAGTAGCCGCCTTCATCAACGGACTTACAGGAAGAAAAAGCGATGTAATCATGGATGGAGGGACAGTTACCATTGAATGGGATGAAATCTCCGGGCATATATTAATGACCGGACCGGCAACCAAAGTTTTCGATGGGGAGATTGAGGATAAGTAATAAATAAGTATTAGTAAGTATCAGATATTAAGTATTAAGTATTAGGTATCAGGTATTAGATTTTGCAGAACTTAAAACAATAACAAGATGGCATTAGTAAACGAACATTTTTTGAAGTTACCGGGAAGCTATTTATTCTCGGACATAGCGAAAAAGGTAAATACCTTCAAGATAACACATCCTAAACAGGATATTATCCGGTTGGGTATCGGTGATGTCACCCAACCGCTTCCGAAAGCGTGTATCGAAGCCATGCACAAAGCGGTAGAAGAGCTGGCCAGCAAAGATACATTCCGCGGATATGGTCCTGAACAGGGATATGATTTTCTGATTGAAGCAATTATAAAAAATGACTTTATTCCACGTGGGATTCACTTCTCGGCATCCGAGATATTTGTCAGTGACGGTGCCAAAAGCGATACCGGAAATATAGGAGATATTCTTCGCCATGACAATAGCGTAGGTGTTACAGACCCCATCTATCCGGTATATATAGACAGCAATGTCATGTGCGGACGTGCCGGAGTGCTGGAAGAAGAGACGGGCAAATGGAGTAATGTTACTTATATGCCTTGCACAAGTGAGAACAACTTTATTCCGGAAATTCCGGACAAACGGATAGACATTGTTTATCTCTGCTATCCGAACAACCCGACAGGAACGACCTTAACCAAACCGGAACTGAAGAAATGGGTGGACTATGCATTGGCAAACGATACATTGATTCTGTTCGATGCCGCTTATGAAGCATATATCCAGGATGAGAATGTCCCCCACTCTATCTATGAGATTAAGGGAGCTAAAAAGTGTGCGATCGAATTCCGTAGTTTCTCAAAAACGGCAGGATTTACCGGAGTACGCTGCGGATATACCGTAGTTCCGAAAGAACTTACTGCCGCCACATTGGAAGGAGACCGCATCCCACTCAACAGATTGTGGAACCGCCGCCAGTGCACCAAGTTCAACGGTACTTCTTACATTACCCAACGGGCAGCAGAAGCCGTTTACAGTGCAGAAGGCAAAGCACAGATTAAAGAAACAATCGGCTATTATATGACCAACGCCCAAATTATGAAAGAGGGATTGGAAGCCACAGGACTGAAAGTGTATGGAGGAGTCAACGCTCCCTACTTATGGGTGAAAACTCCGAACGGGCTTTCATCATGGCGATTCTTCGAACAGATGTTGTATGAAGCCAATGTGGTCGGTACTCCCGGTGTAGGCTTCGGACCAAGCGGTGAAGGATATATCCGCCTGACTGCCTTTGGCGAACGTAACGATTGTATCGAAGCAATGAGAAGAATAAAAAACTGGCTATAAGATAGTATTTCGCGCGCTACTATATACATGGACCGTACATCCACATTTTTCTAACTTAAAGGTAAAAAGACGATGAAAACGACGATTAACAAAAAATGGGGAGTAATAATAGTAGCATTATTACTGACAGGGTTTGCTCCATCCGCAATGTTGGCGCAAGATAAAGTGGAAGCTTCCGTTGGAGCCGATCTGGTAAGTGGTTACATCTGGCGTGGCCAGGATTTAGGCGGAGTTAGTATTCAGCCTTCATTGGGAATCACTTACAAGGGCTTCTCACTCGGAGCATGGGGATCGGTAGGGTTCGAATCGACAGATACGAAAGAGTTCGATTTAACTCTCGGTTATTCGACGGGTGGTTTTAGCGTTTCAGTGACGGATTATTGGTTTAATACCCAAACAGCAACTAACAAGTATTTTCAATACGGAGCTCATTCAACAGCTCATGTATTTGAAGCACAAGTCGGATATGACTTCGGACCACTGACAGTCAACTGGTATACAAACTTTGCAGGTGCCGACGGTGTGAAAGAAAATGGCAAAAGAGCTTATTCTTCTTACCTCGCACTTAGCGCACCATTCAAATTGGGAGGTCTCGACTGGACAGTAGATTTAGGGATGGTTCCTTGGGAAACAACTTTCTACAATGGCTATACAAGTGGATTCTGCGTATCAGACGTAAGTATCGGAGCTTCCAAAGAAATCAAAATAACAGATTCTTTCTCACTCCCGGCATTTGCGAAAGTTACAGCGAATCCACGAACAGAAGGAGCTTACTTCACATTCGGATTAAATTTTTAGGAGAGAGAATTTAGAATATCAAAGAGCGTATAGGGATCAGGTAGTTAGAGTTTAGATTTTATCGGTTTGTTGTATGGTAACCTGCTATGGCTGCCCCCTGTACCTCTTTCTTTTACAGGTCAACACTAATATTTAAGGTATATGAAAAAGATTGAAGCTATTATCCGTAAAACCAAATTCGAGGACGTGAAAGAAGCTCTTCTCGAAGCGGACATCGAATGGTTTTCTTACTATGACGTAAGAGGTATTGGGAAAGCACGGCAAGGACGTATCTACCGCGGTGTAGTATATGACACCAGCACTATCGAAAGAATCTTAATCTCTATTGTCGTGCGCGACAAGAATGCCGAGAAAACTGTACAAGCCATTATTAAAGCGGCACAAACCGGAGAAATCGGAGACGGACGTATTTTCGTCATCCCTATTGAAGACGCTATCCGTATCCGTACCGCCGAACGTGGCGATATAGCCCTATACAATGCTGAACAAGAACGTTAATCCGGCAACCAGCAATATGCCGGGGCCAGATTCCCATGCGGATTAAACGTTGATGGCATATATGAAAAAGAAATTATAATATTACTAATAACAGGCATTTAATAAGATAATTCATTATGGATACAAAATATAAAAGCCATAGCTTCGTAAAGCTGTGGATAGCCACTACTATGTTTATGTTATGCTGTTTTGCCACCGGCACGCTAGCACAAGACGCAGTTGCTGCAGATACTGTTACGACGGTGGTAGAGACGACAACTGAAATTACAGCAGCTCCTGCCGAGACTGACGCAGAAACCCCTGATACAATTGGTGAACTGGCCTTAGGACTGAATACGGTCTGGATGTTGCTTGCAGCAATGCTGGTATTTTTTATGCAACCGGGATTTGCACTTGTTGAAGCTGGGTTCACAAGAGTAAAGAATACCGCCAATATTCTGATGAAGAACTTTGTTGATTTCATGTTCGGTTCTTTATTATATTGGTTCATCGGTTTCGGGCTTATGTTTGGCGCAGGAGAATTCATCGGAATGCCCCACTTCTTCGACCTTTCTTTCATGGACAACGGTCTTCCCAGAGAAGGTTTTCTGGTTTTCCAGACCGTATTCTGTGCAACGGCAGCCACAATCGTATCAGGAGCAATGGCAGAACGTACCAAATTCTCCATGTATTTGGTTTACACGATTTTCATCAGTGTACTGATATATCCGATATCCGGCCACTGGACTTGGGGTGGCGGTTGGCTGATGAACGGTGAAGAGGGGTCTTTCATGATGAATCTTTTTGGAACAACCTTCCATGACTTCGCCGGTTCTACCGTTGTTCACTCTGTAGGTGGATGGATTGCTCTGGTAGGTGCTGCCATTCTTGGCCCGCGTATCGGTAAATATGGAAAAGACGGCAAATCAAGAGCTATTCCGGGACATAACCTGACAATTGCCGCACTAGGTGTATTTATTCTCTGGTTCGGATGGTTTGGGTTCAACCCCGGTTCTCAATTGGCAGCAAGTACCGAAACTGATGCAAATGCAATCTCCCACGTATTCCTGACTACAAATCTTGCGGCCTGTGCCGGTGGTTTCTTCGCATTGGCGATCAGCTGGATGAAATACGGAAAGCCTTCTTTGTCACTGACATTGAATGGTATTCTGGCAGGTTTGGTCGGTATTACAGCCGGATGTGACGCAGTATCTCCCGCAGGAGCCGCTCTGATCGGCGCAATCTGTGGTGTTGTAATGATTTTCTCTGTCGATTTTATAGACAAGATTTTAAAGATAGACGATCCGGTGGGCGCATCTTCCGTACATGGTGTTTGCGGATTTCTCGGAACAGTTCTCACGGGTTTGTTCTCTACCAGCGAAGGTTTATTCTACGGACACGGTTTCGGATTCCTCTGTGCACAACTATTCGGAGCACTGGTTGTCGGTGTCTGGGCAGCAGGTATGGGATTCATAATCTTTAAAGCACTTGACAAGATTCACGGACTTCGTGTTCCGGCACGTATCGAAGAAGAAGGTCTTGATATCTACGAACACGGAGAGTCCGCTTACAACTAAATGAAACAGATTATCAACTCTAACATATTTAACAACAAATCAAATCAGGTATTATGTCAAAACTT
Organism: Bacteroides sp. 90-K9/2; assembly: GCF_047310725.1. NCBI lineage: Bacteria > Pseudomonadati > Bacteroidota > Bacteroidia > Bacteroidales > Bacteroidaceae > Bacteroides > Bacteroides sp. 90-K9/2. The sequence continues at coordinate 128,883 of NZ_JBCGVL010000010.1, read as the reverse complement.
AGATTCAGAGTAGTAGAGACAGCTTTCAAGAAGAAAGCGGTTGAGGTAGCAACACCTGCTGAACGTCCTTCGGAATACTTCGGCAAATATGTGTTCAACAAGGAAAAGATGTTCAAATATCTTCCCAGCAAGGTATACAATGCGCTGATTGACGCAATTGATAATGGTGCTCCGCTAGATCGCAGTATTGCTGACGAAGTAGCTGCCGGCATGAAGAAATGGGCCATCGAAATGGGGGCCACTCACTACACACACTGGTTTGCACCGCTCACCGAAGGTACGGCAGAAAAGCACGATGCTTTCGTCGAACATGACGGCAAAGGTGGCATGATGGAAGAATTTACAGGCAAACTGCTTGTGCAGCAAGAACCGGATGCTTCTTCTTTCCCGAATGGCGGAATCCGCAATACATTCGAAGCGCGTGGTTACAGTGCCTGGGATCCTTCATCACCTGCTTTTATTGTAGATGATACGCTTTGCATCCCGACTGTCTTTATCGCATATACCGGTGAGGCTCTCGACTATAAAGCTCCCTTATTGAAAGCACTGCGTGCCGTAGATAAAGCTGCCGTAGACGTATGCCATTACTTCAATCCGGAAGTTAAGAAAGTGGTTGCTTATCTAGGCTGGGAACAGGAATATTTTCTGGTGGACGAAGGTTTATATGCCGCACGTCCGGATTTATTGCTGACCGGACGTACTTTGATGGGACATGACAGTGCCAAGAACCAACAGTTGGAAGACCACTACTTCGGTGCTATTCCCACCCGTGTGGCTGCCTTCATGAAAGACCTTGAAATTGAAGCTCTGAAACTGGGTATTCCTGTCAAGACTCGTCACAATGAGGTTGCTCCAAACCAGTTTGAGCTGGCTCCTATCTTTGAAGAATGTAACTTGGCCAACGACCATAACTTGCTGATTATGTCACTGATGCGTAAGGTGAGCCGTCGCCACGGTTTCCGCGTACTGCTTCATGAAAAGCCCTTCAAAGGTGTCAATGGTTCGGGTAAACACAACAACTGGTCTTTGGGTACTGATACAGGTATCTTATTGATGGGACCAGGTAAGACTCCGGAAGACAATCTGCGTTTTGTTACATTTGTTGTCAATACATTGATGGCTGTTTACCATCATAACGGATTGCTGAAAGCTTCTATCTCCAGTGCTACCAACGCCCACCGTCTGGGAGCGAATGAAGCGCCTCCTGCAATTATCTCCTCTTTCCTCGGAAAACAGTTGTCGCAGGTATTGGATCATATCGAGAACAGTACGAAAGATGATTTGATCAGCCTTAGCGGTAAACAGGGAATGAAGTTGGATATTCCGCAGATTCCCGAATTGCTGATCGATAATACAGACCGTAACCGTACTTCTCCATTTGCTTTCACAGGCAACCGCTTTGAGTTCCGTGCTGTAGGTTCCGAAGCAAACTGTGCTTCTGCCATGATTGCATTGAACTCGGCCGTAGCAAATCAATTGGTGAAGTTTAAGAAGGACGTGGATGCGTTGATTGAAAAGGGAGAACCCAAAATTTCCGCCATTCTTGAAATCATTCGCGGATATATCAAAGAATGTAAAGCCATTCATTTCGACGGTAACGGTTACAGCGACGAATGGAAAAAAGAAGCTGCCCGTCGTGGACTGGATTGCGAAACCAGTGTTCCTGTTATCTTCGACAATTACCTGAAACCGGAAACAATTGCCATGTTCGAAGCTACCGGTGTAATGACAAAGAAAGAACTGGAAGCCCGTAACGAGGTGAAATGGGAAACTTATACGAAGAAGATTCAGATTGAGGCACGTGTATTGGGTGACTTGGCAATGAATCATATCATTCCGGTTGCCACTCAATACCAGACGGACTTAATTAATAATGTCTATAAGATGCAATCTCTTTTCCCGGCAGAAAAGGCAGCGAAATTGTCTGCTAAAAACCTGGAACTTATTGAAGAGATTGCCGACCGCACAGCTTTCATCAAGGAGCATGTAGATGCAATGATTGAGGCTCGTAAGGTTGCAAACAAGATAGAAAGCGAACGGGAAAAAGCCATTGCCTACCACGACACAATCGTCCCGGCACTGGAAGAAATCCGTTATCACATCGACAAGTTGGAACTGATTGTCGACAATCAGATGTGGACGCTTCCAAAATACAGGGAACTGTTATTTGTGAGATAGAAAAAAATACGGTGAACGATAAACTGTAAACGGTGAACAAACTGCATTATCATTGCAGAATATTCACCGTTAGCCGTTCACTGTTATTGAAATTATCTATTTCTTTTGTTGGTTGTTTTAAGTTTGCGGGGAGGGGTGCTGTGAAGCAGTCCTCTTCTTTTTTTTATTCGATAATCTTTGCGTCTTCAATATCATCATCGTCATGCATAACCGGAGCCTTCGGGCGGCGACGGGCAAACTTGAACCAGTTTATCAATTCGGAAAGAGAATAAACCAAACTGCTGATACCAATAATTATAAATGCAGTATTACGCGCTCCTGTCGGATTGAACAAAGCGATGATACCCGCAATAAGAATCAGCGAAGGAATCAGATAAAAAGCTCCCGAAACGGGCATCCACCGACGAGCCATCGACAAAGAAGCAATCTGTTGCACTCCTCCCATAATCAGGATAAATCCCAATAAAAACATCAGGACGTCTGCAAAGAATTCAGGCATCACAATCAACCAAAGTCCGAATAATAAGCTACCGATTCCTTCTATCGGAAAACGGGGAGCAGCTTCACCTTCCGGTCTTTTCCGGCCGAAATAGCCAAAAAGGCTGATAACACCGGGAATCAAGAAGGCAACACCTACCGTAATGACAATATAGCTGGCAGCCGCATTAGGCCAAATCACGAGTACCAATCCAATCACAAGTGCGAAGAGAATACGAATAAGGGAATAATTCATTGTTTTCATAAATTCTATTTTTTTAACCGAGTCTGTTCCAATACTTTTGCGAATATAAGTGTTTCTACTGACATATAAAAATAACAAATAAACATTGTAATAAGTTCGTAATATGTTACGATATGAAAAAAAGGTGATCAATATTTGGAAAAGTCCTCGTATTAATCACCTTTTTATATTTTAGTAAATATAATATTATGATACCTTGTTTTTTATAAAATCAATAGCTTAATACTTCATTACCTTATTACTGCTTACAGTATTATACCAGTCAGTATTCATGACCTGATCATGCGCCCAGTCGACGAACTTAGCATATGCATCCGTTATCACTGTTGTCTCTGTAGGATAAGCAAATTTTTCAGGAACGCAAAGAGCCCATGTATTATTAACCGCCTTGATTACATCCAGCACTTCCTTATCAGCCAATTGGCCGTTCGCTGTAGGCGAATTAAATTGATTCAGATGAATTTCCGTTCTCTTCTGAGCTCCCCCCTGATATGCAATAAAGAAATCTAAGCCGTCTGTCACACTAGGGATGGATATTGCATTCTTGAGTTTTATGTTCACTTCAAGAGTATATATGTTTGTAAGAGGAGTACTAGCATTCCCCGTATTCAACATAGGACGTTGTGATCCAGTATATCCATACACATAATGTGCATCGCCAAATAAAGGAATCACAAGCTCATTACCGTTCGTTTCATAAGATGCATTTTCAAATATTCCAGAATTTAATGAGTTGGTACGTTGGGTAGCACCTGCACCAAAACTGACCTCTTCCACATTACTTTTATCGAATTCTCGTATTCTTAAACCAGCACCTAATTGCTTCACGGCACCAACCGCACGCAGGTCGACTATATATTTCAATTCTTTCACATCATTACCAGCAGCAGGCAAATTGACATTCAACACAATATCATTGAAATCATAGTCTCCCGCTTGCGGATAATTGTCTTCAAAGGCATAAGAATAAACTGCATTTCGAATCTCTACATCATCCGGATTTTCATCAGAATTGTATCCTTCTTTGATACATTCACCGTCAGCAGGAAGTATAAAATCAGCCTTACCCGGATTGCAATAGGTAGCGCCTTGCTGCAATCCTTTATTTACTAGCCATGCAAAAGGAGACCAGTCATAGTGCGCTTCACCTTTATATGTCTGATCTGTTATTTCACAAATGATATTATTGGTTACTTTAGAATTAGATTGGGCCAAACCACTAAGATTAGCAATCTCATTAATTCTCAATAAAGCAGTACCCACAGTTGGACCGGTAACAGTTCTATATAAGCTGGCCTTACCTGTACAAGTCAACATGGATTGCGCCTCCATTACAATGTCATTGTCATTACCATTATAACCAAGCTCCTCGCAAATGGCTTCGGAAGTATTCCCCATAACAAGTGTGCCAAATTGAAATTTACCGGTTTTCAAATAACAACCATTTTTAATATTGGTATTATTGTTACCATTGATACTTTCAGCCTCCATAGTACCATGATTCACCAGTTCCATTCCATTTGTTGAAGCTTCATAGCGTTCCAACTGAAGTAATCCATAATTATAAAAGACTCCTACACCACCGTTGAAATCTAATACAGAGCAATTAATAGTGCCTGCATTATAGTTTCTTAATCCACTAGAACCATTTGTAATTTGAATAGTTCCCTCACCTATGATACTTCCACCCGGCATTACTGTTAAATAAGACTTATTTGTCAACGCCAAGCTCGCATTTTTGGCTATCTCTACTTTCCCACCATTTTCAACTACAATTTCTGTAATATCGCTAAATTGATAACTACTTTCAATAATCCATGTACTTCCTTGAGGAACGATTACTTTCACAGCCTGGGCTCCACCACTGGTTCCAGTAGTAGTAAATCCTTTATTAAAAGTACCACTCTGAATTTTAAACCAACGTTCTTTTTCTTTGAATACAGGTAATTTAGCATATTCAAACCATCCGGAACCTGCACCCAAATCCCAACCAGCTTGAACATCAGTAGCTATCGCTTTTTTACTACTAATATCATCAGCTGTATAAGGCGCTCCCATAGCCGGTATACCTGTTTTCGGCACAGTTCGTGACATAGAGCGTGTAGGCACATCCTTTTCATGTCCAAGTTGTGCAGTTACTTCTCCATTTTCAATCGCCACGGGCTGCACCATATAATGTCCGTGATTGTCTATACGTGCAACAAACACTTTATTGAGAGCTGTTGCACAGTCCATCACTACATTCAAAGTTGTACTTTGATTGGCAGTTCCTTCCGCTAAGATTTTTGCTGTACTTTCCGAGCTTAATGGGTCAGCATCGAATATCTGTATCTTATAATCTGTGCCCAAATCTCCATTAACCGACACATGTGCCGTCACTTTATGCGACATGGTCCAATCCCCATTAGGATCGATGTTCTTTACAGGAAAGGTTTCTTCGTAAGTTTGTCTCAGTTGATCTGCATTGAACAGAGTTTTCTCATTATCAACACAACTAGTAAAACTGATGGAGGACGCCAACAACGAAAAAGTGAAGACTTTTGCAATGTTCTGTTTCATAATCTTTGAATGCTTAAGTTTGCTTTATTTGCACAAAATACAAATCACCACTAATCAACAATCAGTAATGAACGCACAAAGATAATTGTATTTATAGATAAAAGACAGTTAAAGTTGTATTTTCAGCTCACCGTTAACATCTTTTATTAATATAATTTTAATTATTCTCATTAAAAGATAATCGGCTACATCATTGAAAATAAAAAACTTATAAGTATAAGCTTTGTAGTATGAAGCAAAAACAAAGAGTTGCATATTCTATGCAACTCTCAATTAAACGACAAAGATTCAGTACTACAGAGCACTACAAAATCCCGAGTTCCTTCATTTCCCTATCGAAAGAATAAAAGTTAATAATTAGAAGGGGAAAATCAAAGGTAAAACAAAAATCATCACAATCCCCATAATAATCTGCAATGGCAATCCTACTTTTACATAATCCATAAAAGTATATTGACCGGCAGGCATCACCAGGGCGTTAGGCGGTGTAGAGAATGGAGAAGCAAAACACATACTTGCACCTACCGTCACAGCAAACAAGAAGGGAACCGGACTCACCCCAATCTGTATGGCACTTTGCAAAGCAATCGGCGCAAGTAAGACAGCAGTAGCAGTATTGCTAATAAACATCGTCATCAGCGAAGTCGTAAAGTAAATACCTGCCATCAATGCAACAGGTCCGTATGCTCCCAAGCCGCTAACCAACGTATTGGAAATATATTCCGAAGCTCCTGTTTTCTCCAATGCCAAGGACATAGGAAGCATAGCTGCAATCAATACAATACTCTCCCAGTTTATCGTTTTATAAGCCGCTTCTACATTACGGTAACATCCGGTCAATACCATCAATATACCTGCTATCATAACAGCTGTAACCGGAGCTATCGGAATGAAGTCGAAAACCATCATTGCCACCATTAATAACATAATAGCAGCCGCCACGGGAGCTTTATAGTCTAACGTTACTTTAGCCGCTTCCGCCAAAGGCTGTCCCAAGACAACCCAATCAGCCTCTTCTTTACTAAGACGGGCTATATTATTCCATGTTCCCTGCACCAGAAGTACATCACCACTGTGAATGCGCTCATTTCCCAACTCTTGCAATAGGTATTCCTTTTTACGACGGATTCCTAATACGTTCACATTAAACTTATCACGAAAACCGGCCTCTTTAATAGTTTGGTTTATCAAATTAGAAGCTGGCATCAACACTATTTCAGCAATACCGATGTCATAAAAATCCAGCGAATTAACTGTACTTTTTGTTTCTTCTGTTGCATGGTCGTCTAAAATCTCTAACAGATAATCTTCCGCAAAGAGTTGTACCTTATCAAATTCTCCCGTCACATACAAAATATCCTCGGCTTGCAACATCGTGTCCGGTGTGGCAAACTTCTGTGTAATCGTTTTCAAAAAACGATGTTGCGATGCATCACCACGACGAACTTCCATGATATTCAAACCATATTTATGACGAATATCCAAGTCAATAATTGTTTTACCTAAAAGCCGGGAATCTTTTATTACCTGCAAACGGAACAGATTGCTGGAAAGTCCATATTCATTCACCAACTGCTTCAATGACTTACCCGAACGTTTATTATCATCTTTCTGACCCTTTTTAGAAAGAAACCATTTACTAAGTGGCATTAATACAAGTGTACCGACAATTACACAGACAACACCGACAGGCAGGAAAGAGAAGAAGGAAAGCGGTTCAAGTCCGGCGGAAGTCAACGTATTCTGTATCACAAGGTTCGGCGGAGTACCGATTAAAGTCATCATACCTCCCATACTACTCGCAAAAGCCAATGGCATCAATAGCCTGCTCGGATTCATACCGGCACTCATCGCCAGACTGACAACAATAGGAAGCATCAGCGCCACCGTACCTGTATTACTGACAAACGCACCAATGACCGAAGTCACTAACATCACTAACAGAAATAATCGAATCTCACTAGTTCCTGCAAGTTTAAGAATACGGGAACTTATCATTTTTGCCAACCCAGTCTGAAAAATAGCCCCTCCCACTACAAACAATCCGATCATCATAATGACTACCGAATTGGAGAAACCGGAGAGTGCTTCGTCAGGAGTTAATATCTGAAAAATAAGTAAAGCTATCAGCGCACATAGTGCCACAATATCCGAACGAACCTTGCCGTTCACAAAAAAGACAGCCGAAAGAACGAGAATGATAATGGTTATTAGCATACGTAATTTAATGATTGTTTTATTTTGACTCTATCAAAACTAATTCAGGTGAACAAAAATAGAAAATACTCCAGCGTTATTAAAACAAATTAGAAATGATTTTAGTTCATGAGACATCATTTAATATTTTAATACATTTTCTCTCCGAAAAAAGATTCTAAATCAAACTAAATATGATACTATACAAGAACTATAAAATACCACACTTCTACTATCTCTTCATCACATATAATTACAGCCTCACAATATAATGTTGAAAGACAATATATTTATGTATTATTTTTTTGAAAATTAAAGAACAATTCATATCTTTACACCTCATTTATATCAAACATTTTATGGCAAACAATATTTTGTTAAATTATTGGATCAACGAAGCTCATTGGGGTTATAATTATTTACTGGTAATTATTTTGCTCCTTGTCATCAGCATCTTACTATATAGAATCCGTAAATTACAAAAAACGATTAAAAAGACCAATCATTCCTACCGTTTCTCCTTTGATATTCTCGATAACCTTCCTTTTCCTATCTTTGTAAAAGATATTACAAACGATTTCCGATACTATTACTGGAATAAAGAATCAGCCGCTCAATCCGGCATTAGCAGTGAAGAAGCCATCGGACATACTGATTATGAAATTTACGGAGAAGAAAGAGGTGAAAAATACCGGCATATCGACAAAGAACTCATACAAGCAGGCAAAGTATATCGCAAAGAAGAGAAATACACCACTCCCGATGGAATCACCCATGATACTATTGCCGTTAAATCTATTATTTCATGGGAAGGAGAAAAGAAATGGCTGTTGGCAACCCGGTGGGATATCACACAACTCAAGAATTATGAAAGAGAATTAGTTGCCGCCAAGGAAGAACTGGAAAAAGCATTGAAGAAGCAAAAACTAGCTCTAAAAAGTATCGACTTCGGCCTTATCTATATTGATAAAAATTACCGCGTACAATGGGAGGAAACAAGACAAATAGCCAGCCTGGTAAAAGGCAGACGATACATACCGGGAAAAATTTGCTATCAGACCAGTGCACTTCGTAATGAACCGTGTGGACAATGTGCTTTCAAGAAAGCTATCGAACAGGGCAAAATTATCCGGCATACCATCAGAGTAGACGATGTAGATTTTGAAGTGACCGCAACTCCTGTATTCGGCGACGAAAAGGAAACTGAAATTATTGGAGGATTACTTCGTTTTGAAAACATCACTGAAAAACTAAAGATGGACAAAATGCTGCAGGAAGCAAAAGAAAAAGCCGAAGAATCCAACCGGCTCAAATCTGCCTTTCTCGCTAATATGAGCCATGAAATACGAACCCCGCTAAATGCGATTGTAGGATTCTCCGAAATGGTTTGCCAGACGGAGGAGGAGGAAGAGAGAAAAGAATTTGTAAAAATCATCTCCAGCAATAATATCTTATTATTGCAACTGATAGACGACATCCTCGATCTTTCTAAAATTGAAGCCGGCACTATGGATTTCACATTTGCACAGACTGATATCAATGAATTGATGGAAGGTATTTGCAGGCAAATGCAAGAAAAGAATTCTTCCCCGGACGTTCAAATCTTATTCACAGAAAAAGCAGATCAATGCGTGATGTATACCGACCGCATACGTCTATCACAGGTTATCATCAACTTTACAAATAATGCTTTGAAATTCACCCCTAAAGGTTCTATCGAAATGGGATACCGGATTGAAGAAGCCAAAGATGAAATATACTTTTATGTAAAAGATACAGGTATCGGAATTCCTGCTGACAAGATAGATAAAGTGTTTGAACGCTTCGTCAAACTGAACTCCTTTATTAAAGGAACAGGACTCGGACTAGCCATCTGCCGTGTCATAGTAGAAAGACTGGGCGGGGTTATCGGAGTGGAATCTAAAGAAGGAGAAGGCTCTCGCTTCTGGTTCAGAATTCCAAGGTCAGAGAAAATTGAGAAATAATAAAAGAGGATATCGTGAAAAGTCTGTTCCAATATCCTCTTTATCCTATATTTTTAATGTAAGAGTATGCTTAAAGTGCAGTCTCTAATATCCTGCGGGCAACAGCACCCGTTACATTTCCATTCTCTCCATATTTAGCACCACGTTCATTGAATCGACGTTCGACTTCCAAGATAGTATCCTGTCCGATGTTCTCTTCATGCAAACGTGTAGTCAGCCCAAGTGAACGGAAGAACTCTTCGGTATGACAAATCGCTTCATCAATCCGTTCTTCTCGCGTACCGGAAGTAATTCCCCAGACTCTTTCACCATACTGCAAAAGCTTGTCTCCTTTTTCTTCATGAAGCACCTGTAAAGTGGCAGGAAGAACAATGGCTAACGTATGACCATGTGTCAATCCGTGCAAAGCAGTAATTTCATGGCCAATCATGTGAGTTGCCCAGTCTTGCGACACTCCCATAGCAATAAATCCATTCAATGCCATTGTAGCCGAAAGCATAAAATCAGCCATCAGTTGATAATCATGCTGGTTTTCACGGATTTTCGGAGCTATTTCCACCAAAGTTTGTAAAATGCCTTCCGCCCAACGGTCCATAATGCGGCTCTGCCCGGGAGTAGTCATATATTGCTCCATCACATGAACAAAGGTATCAGCCAAACCACAGGCCACCTGATGAGGAGGCAAGGTAAAGGTTACTTCCGGGTCAAGAATAGAGAAGATTGGATAGTTGGCATAAAAAGGATATTTCTCTTTTGTTTCACGACGGGAAATAACTGCCCCGTTATTCATCTCCGAACCGGTAGCGGGCAAAGTCAATACAGTGGCAAGAGGCACAGTATGAGTGACTGGTCGTCCGGCAAGTACTAAATCCCAGGCATCACCATCATACAGGATTCCTGCAGAAATCAATTTCGTACCGTCAATAACGGAACCACCACCAACAGCCAGCAGATAATCTACTTTCTCTTCTTTTCCCAAAGCAATAGCTTTACGAAGAGTTTCAATGGCAGGATTGGGTTCGATTCCCCAGAATTCTACTGTAAAATGATTCTTCAATGCTTCTTTTACCTGATCGTATACTCCGTTTTTCTTCACGCTTCCGCCGCCAAAAGTAATCATAATACGCTTGTCGGATGGTATTTCTTTAGCCAGCCGGGCAATCATCCCTTTTCCCATTATCAGTTTCACGAGATTTTGAAAAATAAAATTTTCCATATCGTTAGTCTATTGTTATTATTTTGGTTATCAGTCACTCTCCTTGCAAAGATACATGATTTATCCGAACCCTGTCAGAATCAAGCGAAGAATTGTTGTACCACGGAAGGAACCATAGCCGACAACCAAGGTTTCATATCCTCTGCTACCAATAACCAATACAATAATAATATAATGAAAATGGCAATAGCAATACCTACTAAAACTTTTCTCTGTTTCATAATTGTTTTTGTTTAAATATTCAATATTTATAAGAACAGTTCAGGTTGAAAATTGTTCTATATCAGAAAAATGAAGGCAAAAGAGAAAAAAAGTCATTTTTTGTTTGCTGTTTCAAACAAAGTGTCTATATTTGCCCTCATAAAATTACAAAAGACAATGAGAACAATGTTAGTAAATACATATTGGTGGTGGCACCCGTTACAACTCCGACAGTCGTAAGGGAGCAGTGCTCGTATGTATATACCTCATTAAAGATATAACAGATTTGAAAGAGCCCTGTCGCAACTTGCGGCAGGGCTCTTTTTATTTGCCCATTTTCGAACAGATTAGATAATAACATAAAAAATAGATAGGATTATGAAAAGTTTTTTAGTTGACCAGGATGGCTATTACGGAGAATTCGGTGGTGCTTACGTACCGGAAATCCTCCACAAATGTGTTGAGGAACTGACAAACAAGTACCTCGAAGTGATTGAAAACGAAGAATTTAAAAAGGAATTTGAGCAATTATTACGCGACTACGTAGGACGCCCTTCCCCACTCTATCTGGCAAAACGCCTTTCCGAAAAGTATGGTTGCAAGTTGTATCTGAAACGGGAAGACCTGAATCATACCGGTGCACACAAAATCAACAACACCATCGGACAAATCTTGCTGGCACGCCGCATGGGAAAGAAGCGCATCATCGCCGAAACCGGAGCCGGACAACATGGAGTAGCAACAGCTACCGTGTGTGCATTGATGGATATGGAATGTATCGTTTATATGGGAAAGACGGATGTAGAACGCCAGCACATCAATGTGGAGAAAATGAAAATGCTGGGAGCTACCGTTATTCCCGTTACTTCCGGAAATATGACCTTGAAAGACGCCACCAACGAAGCGATCCGCGACTGGTGCTGTCATCCTGCCGACACTTATTATATCATCGGCTCTACCGTAGGCCCTCATCCTTATCCTGATATGGTGGCACGCCTGCAATCTGTTATCAGCGAAGAAATAAAAAAACAACTGCAAGAAAAAGAAGGACGTGACTATCCGGATTATCTGATAGCCTGCGTCGGAGGAGGAAGTAATGCTGCCGGAACGATTTATCATTATATCAATGATGAACGGGTAGGCATCATTCTGGCAGAAGCCGGAGGCAAAGGAATAGAAACCGGAATGACCGCCGCTACCATCCAACTCGGTAAAATGGGAATTATCCACGGAGCGCGTACTTACGTCATCCAAAACGAAGACGGACAGATTGAAGAGCCTTACTCGATTTCCGCCGGACTGGATTATCCGGGCATTGGCCCGATACACGCCAATCTTGCCGCACAAAGACGTGCCAACGTTTTGGCAATCAATGACGACGAAGCAATAGAAGCCGCTTACGAACTAACTAAACTCGAAGGTATTATCCCTGCACTGGAATCTGCCCATGCATTAGGAGCTTTGAAAAAATTGAAGTTCAAACCGGAAGATATCGTTGTATTGACTGTTTCAGGACGAGGAGACAAAGATATTGAAACCTATTTATCGTTTAATGAACAGCAATAAGTAATTAGTAAACCATTATTCGTAATCAATAATCAAGCAATTATAGAAATGAAAACATTTAATTATACAACTCATAGCAAACAAGTGCTCGGAGATATGCATACTCCCGTCAGCATTTACCTGAAAGTCCGCGACATGTATCCGCAATCTGCATTAATGGAAAGTTCCGATTATCATGCCGGAGAAAATTCCTTGTCATTTATAGCCCTCTGTCCCCTGGCAAGCATCGGTATAAACAGTGGAATTGTCACTGCCAAATATCCCGATAACAGCCGCACGGAAGAACCCTTGACAAAAACCTTCCATGTAGAAAAGGCCATGAACCGGTTTATCAATCAATTCCAAGTGACCGGAGATAATAAGAATGTATGTGGACTTTACGGATACACGACGTTTAACGCTGTGAAATACTTCGAGCACATCCCGGTGAAAGAAAGTCACGATGAGCAAAATGATGCTCCGGATTTGCTATACATATTATATAAGTATGTCATTGTTTTCAATCATTTCAAAAATGAATTGACACTCGTTGAAATGTTGTCCGAAGGAGAAGAAAGCGGCTTGCCGGAACTGGAAGCAGCCATCGAAAACCGGAATTATGCTTCTTACAACTTCTCTGTAACAGGTCCCGTTACCAGCCCTATCACCGACGAAGAACATAAAGCCAATGTCCGCAAAGGAATCGCACACTGTATGCGTGGAGATGTTTTCCAAATCGTACTTTCCAGAAGATTTATCCAACCTTATGCCGGAGATGATTTCAAAGTTTACCGCGCACTCCGCAGCATCAATCCTTCTCCTTATCTTTTCTACTTCGATTTCGGAGGATACCGCATCTTCGGTTCTTCACCGGAAACACATTGCAAAATCGAAGATGGTCGTGCTTACATCGATCCGATTGCCGGAACTACCCGCCGTACCGGAGATATAGTAAAAGACCGGGAACTGACAGAAGCTTTACTAGCCGATCCTAAAGAAAATGCAGAGCATGTCATGCTGGTTGATCTTGCCAGAAACGACCTTTCCCGTAATTGTCATGATGTACGCGTTCTATTCTATAAGGAACCACAATATTATAGCCATGTCATTCACTTGGTAAGCCGCGTCAGCGGTATGTTGAATGAGGGCGCAGACAAAATAAAAACGTTTATTGACACGTTTCCTGCCGGCACATTAAGCGGTGCTCCCAAAGTACGCGCTATGCAGTTAATCAGCGAAATCGAACCACATAATCGTGGAGCCTATGGTGGCTGTATCGGTTTTATCGGATTGAACGGCGAATTAAACCAGGCTATCACCATCCGTACTTTTGTAAGCCGCAACAATGAACTCTGGTTCCAAGCCGGAGGAGGTATTGTAGCCCGCAGTCAGGATGAATACGAACTGCAAGAGGTGAACAATAAACTGGGAGCACTGAAAAAGGCGATTGATTTAGCTGTCAAACTAAAAAATTGAAAGCAGAGATAGTATTTGAACAACCATTTTACAATGACAATAAAAATGAAAATATTACTTTTAGATAACTACGACTCTTTCACTTATAACCTACTGCACGCAGTGAAAGAATTAGGGGCTACAGATGTAGAAGTAGTCCGCAACGACCAGATAGAGCTTGATGAAGTAGACCGATTTGATAAAATCATCCTGTCTCCCGGACCGGGCATACCCGAAGAAGCCGGACTGCTATTACCTATTATTAAAAGATATGCTCCGACCAAAAGTATTCTGGGTGTCTGCCTCGGTCATCAAGCCATCGGCGAAGCTTTCGGAGCACGTCTGGAAAATCTCAAAGAAGTATATCATGGAGTACAGACTCCGATTACCATCCTTCACCAGGATTTGCTTTTTGAAGGATTGGGAAAAGAAATCCCTGTCGGAAGATACCATTCCTGGGTAGTCAGCCGGGAAGGTTTTCCCGATTGCCTGGAAATAACGGCAGAAAGTCAGGAAGGACAAATCATGGCAATCCGCCATAAGACCTACCATGTACATGGTATTCAGTTCCATCCCGAATCAGTATTAACTCCGCAAGGAAAAGAAATTATTAAAAACTTCTTAAACGATTAAACTTATGAAACAGATTCTATACAAACTTTTCGAACATCAATATCTAGGACGCGATGAGGCTCGCACCATTTTACAGAACATCGCACAAGGAAAATATAATGATGTACAGGTAGCCTCTTTAATTACCGTCTTTCTGATGCGTAATATCTCTGTAGAAGAATTATGCGGTTTCCGCGATGCATTGCTTGAAATGCGTATTCCGGTTGATTTAAGTGAATTTGCTCCGATAGATATCGTAGGAACCGGAGGTGATGGAAAAAATACATTTAATATTTCCACAGCTTCTTGTTTCACTGTTGCCGGAGCCGGTTTCCCGGTTGTGAAACATGGTAATTACGGAGCAACATCAGTCAGCGGTGCCAGTAATGTGATGGAGCAACACGGTGTAAAGTTCACCAGTGACATCGATCAACTGCGTCGTAGCATGGAAAAATGTAATCTTGCCTATCTGCATGCTCCTTTATTCAATCCGGCATTAAAGGCTGTAGCTCCGGTTCGTAAAGGATTGGCAGTGCGCACTTTCTTTAATATGCTCGGTCCGTTGGTTAATCCGGTATTACCGGCCTATCAGCTTTTAGGAGTTTACAACCTCCCGTTGCTTCGTCTCTATACCTATACTTATCAGGAAAGCAAGACGAAATTTGCCGTTGTTCATAGTCTCGACGGATATGACGAAATCTCTCTGACAAATGAGTTTAAAGTGGCGACCAGCGATCATGAAAAGATTTACGCTCCCGAGAGTCTCGGATTCTCCCGCTATAAGGAAACTGACCTGGATGGTGGACAAACACCGGAAGATGCAGCTAAGATTTTCGACCAGATCCTAAATAACAAAGCTACGGAAGCTCAAAAGAATGTAGTGGTAGTCAATTCAGCTTTCGCCATCCATGTGATTTGTCCGGAGAAGACTATTGAAGAATGTATTGCTCTCGCCAAAGAGTCATTGGAAAGTGGACGCGCATTAGCAACTTTGAAGAAATTCATTGAGTTAAATAGTTAAATGTAAAATTAGGCACGGATTACGCGGATTACACAGTTCTTGTTAATCCGAAGCCGTAAAATCCGTGTACCCCGTGCCTAAATCATCATAAATATAAAAACCTACGAACTGATGAAAGATATATTATCAGAGATTATAGCAAACAAACGATTTGAAGTTGACCTGCAAAAGCAGGCTATCTCCATCGAGCAATTACAGGAAGGTATCAGCGAAGCTCCGACCTCTCGTTCTATGAAGCAGGCATTATCCTCTTCTGCATCGGGTATTATCGCTGAATTCAAGCGCCGGTCTCCGTCCAAAGGATGGATAAAGAAAGAAGCATGCCCGGAAGAGATTGTCCCCTCCTATGCAGCAGCAGGAGCCTCCGCCCTTTCCATCCTTACCGACGAGAAGTTTTTCGGAGGAAGCCTGAAGGATATCCGCACTGCACGCCCTTTGGTAGAGATCCCCATTCTTAGGAAGGACTTCATCATTGACGAATACCAGCTTTATCAAGCCAAAATTGTCGGTGCCGATGCCGTACTTCTTATCGCAGCCGCATTAGAACCGGAGAAATGTAATGAACTTGCAGAAAAAGCTCATGAACTAGGTCTGGAAGTTCTCCTGGAGATTCACAGCTCCGAGGAATTAATATACATCAACAAGAAAATAGATATGGTAGGAATCAACAACCGTAATCTAGGTACTTTCTTCACTGATGTAGAAAACTCTTTCCGCTTGGCCGGACAACTCCCCCAAGATGCTGTATTGGTATCCGAGAGCGGCATCTCCGATCCGGAAATAGTAAAACGACTTCGGGCAGCCGGATTCCGAGGATTCCTGATCGGTGAAACATTTATGAAAACACAGCAACCGGGAGAAACTTTACAGAATTTCCTGCAAGCAATCCAATAAACTAATTATTCAAAACGGACAGCCCTATGATTAACGGAAAAATTATCAAAGTATGCGGTATGCGTGAAGCTGAAAACATACAGGACGTAGAGTCTATCGAAGGCATAGATATGCTGGGATTCATCTTCTATCCTAAATCTCCCCGATATGTCTACGAGCTTCCGGCTTACTTGCCCATTCACGCTCAGCGTGTCGGAGTTTTCGTCAACGAAGACAAGCAGACAATCAGCATGTATGCTGATCGTTTCGGACTGAATTATGTGCAGCTCCACGGAAATGAATCGCCGGAATACTGCCGGTCCTTACATTCCACTGGATTGAAAATCATCAAGACCTTTTCAGTAGACCGTCCCAAAGATTTGAGAAAGGTATATGACTATGAAAAAGTCTGTGATCTTTTTCTGTTCGATACCAAATGCGAACAGTATGGTGGTTCGGGAAATCAATTCGACTGGAGCATTCTGGATATGTACAATGGACATGTACCCTTTCTATTGAGTGGAGGTATTAACTCGTACAGTGCCAATGCCCTGAAAGAGTTCAAGCATCCCCGGCTTGCCGGATACGATCTCAACAGCCGTTTTGAATTGAAACCGGGAGAAAAGGATCCGGAGCGTATCCGGACATTTTTAAATGAATTAAAATCATAATCTAAAAATTTCAACGTCATGAATAGAATTAATCAACTTTTCAATAGTAACAAGAAAGACATACTTTCTATTTATTTTTGTGCCGGTACTCCTACTTTAGATGGCACTGCCGATGTAATCCGCACGCTCGAAAAGCACGGAGTGAGCATGATTGAAGTCGGCATTCCTTTCAGTGACCCGATGGCAGATGGCATTGTTATTCAGAATGCCGCTACTCAGGCATTGCGCAACGGTATGTCTCTAAAACTTCTTTTTGAACAATTACGGGATATTCGCAAAGACGTAAAAATCCCACTTGTACTTATGGGATATTTAAATCCAATCATGCAATTCGGATTTGAGAATTTCTGCCGTAAATGTGTGGAATGTGGTATCGACGGCGTCATTATCCCTGACCTCCCTTTCCGTGATTATCAAGAACATTATCGTATCATTGCCGAACGCTATAACATCAGAGTGATTATGCTCATCACACCGGAAACCAGCGAAGAACGGGTACGCGAGATAGATACACATACCAGCGGATTTATTTATATGGTTTCATCAGCAGCAACCACCGGAGCGCAACAGGATTTCAACGAACAAAAACGGGCTTACTTCAAAAAGATAGAAGATATGCACCTGAACAATCCGTTGATGGTAGGGTTTGGCATCTCCAATAAAGCGACATTCCAAGCAGCTTGTGAACACGCTTCCGGAGCTATCATCGGAAGCAAGTTCGTCACTCTGCTTGAAGAAGAAAAAGACCCGGAAAAAGCTATTCTGAAATTAAAAGAAGCATTGAAGTAAGTACAACAGACGGCAATCCGGCAATCAGTAATTAAGTAGAATGATTTGGTACGGTTATTCTGCTTAATTACTTTGATTATTTACCTATAACGATATAGAAGCCATTTTCTTATAATTCATCTGATTATTCCGCATAATTATTCAGATTTATAACATTTCATCATAAACTACATACAAATTCATCATTTACTGCTCATAATTCGTAATTAATCTATATCTTTGTCAGTGTTTTAACAGTAATTCAACAATTATGAGAGCAGAAACCCCTTCCGTTTTGTTAATTTACACGGGTGGAACTATCGGAATGATAGAGAATCCGGAAACAGGCGCTTTAGAAAACTTCAACTTCGATCATTTGCTTAAACATGTGCCCGAGCTAAAAAGATTCAACTATCGCATCTCTTCCTACCAGTTCGATCCCCCTCTCGACTCTTCGGACATGGAACCTGCTTACTGGGCAAAACTGGTAAAGATCATCAATTACAATTATGATTATTTCGATGGTTTCGTCATCCTTCATGGAACAGACACAATGGCTTACACTGCCTCTGCACTAAGTTTCATGCTCGAAAATCTAAGTAAACCTGTCATCCTCACAGGTTCCCAGCTCCCGATCGGGACTTTGCGCACAGACGGAAAGGAAAACCTCATCACAGCCATCGAAATTGCTGCAGCTAAAAACCCGGATGGTACAGCCATCGTTCCTGAAGTTTGTATTTTCTTTGAAAATCATCTAATGCGCGGTAACCGTACCACCAAAATCAATGCGGAGAATTTCAACGCTTTCCGCTCTTTCAATTATCCGCCATTGGCACGGGTAGGTATCCACATTAAATATGAACCTAATCTCATTCGGAAACCAGACCCGACAAAACCGTTAAAGCCGCATTACCTGTTCGACACTAATGTGGTTATTCTAACACTTTTTCCAGGCATTCAAGAGAGTATCGTGACTTCTCTGCTTCATGTTCCGGGATTGAAAGCGGTTGTCATGAAAACCTTCGGTTCGGGAAATGCTCCGCAAAAAGAATGGTTCATCCGCCAACTAAAGGAAGCTACCGATCGTGGAATTATCATTGTCAACATTACACAATGTGCCTCCGGAGCAGTAGAAATGGGACGTTACGAAACAGGAATGCATCTTCTGGAAGCAGGTGTAATCAGTGGATATGACAGTACTCCCGAATGTGCCATAACAAAGCTCATGTTTTTATTGGGACATGGATTACCCAACAAGGATATCCGATATAAAATGAACTCCTGCTTAATAGGAGAGATCACCAAGTCTTAAGTTAAATCCATCTATTATAACCCCTTGATTTTCATTTTAAACAGTTGTATAAAAGTGAAAATCAAGGGCATTCTTTTCATCATCATCAAGGCCGAATCAAACCTAAAAGAGCCAAAGAAGAACCAAAACGGAAATATAGTTGTTTTCACTCTATAAAATAACAGAAAAAACATTTCCAATAAAAGATATGCAGTTATTTTTGTAATGGATTTGGTTACAAACAATCAAGCAATAATACATTATGATGAAGAAAACAATTCAATTTGTACCTATCATTGCAATAGCAATGGCAGGTACTATGTCTAGTTGTGTTGACTCTGGAAAGGATCTCTATGATCCGTCTTACGAAACACCTAACCCGATGGGAGATGGCTTTGCTGCTCCCGATGATATCGATTGGAGCATGATAACCACTAAAAATGTCTCGGTCGAAGTGAAAGATGAAGAAGGAGGGTTATTTGCTTATCTAGTTGAAATATATGCAGATGATCCCTTAACTAACGAAAATGCCTCCGTACTAGCTACAAGAACAGCTAATAAAGAAAACAACTTTAAAGTTACAGCCGCTATCAGTCTGCTGCCAACTCAAAAGGGTATTTATGTGAAGCAAACCGACCCTAGAGGACGTGAACAGGTATATCAGTTCGATGTGCCGGAAAACAGCGATAACATGATCTGTAAACTCTATTATGCAGGATCCACTGCACAAAATAGGGCGTTGATGAGTCGTGCCGCTGCTACAAGAGGCTTTTCATTTGAAAAGCCTGATTACTATTCCATACCTGCTAATGCAAAAGAAGTGACTGAAATGTCAGGAACCACTTTGCAGCGTGATGCTTCTTACAAAATCACCTCCGACTATACCGGCACATTCAAGTTTGACGGTTATGACGGTGAAATTGCAACCAAAGTTTATGTAGATGCCAAATGGACGATTCCCGCAACATTCCAATTCCAAAACGGAATTGAAATCATTGTGATGAATAATGCTAAAATTGAAGCATCAGGAACCATGACATTCATTAGAAACTCCATGTTGACCATTATGGAAAAGGGAGAAGTAAATGCAGAGGATATATCATTCACTAATGGAGCGCCTGCCGCATTAAGAAACTGGGGCACACTGACTGTAGTAAACACAATGACGCTACATTCCGGTGCAACACTCTACAACAAAGGAACCATAGCCAGCAAGAATATCTCAATCAATTCCAATACGAAAATTGTGAATGACAATAAAATCAGTTTGGAAGGTGAATTAAATCTGCCGTCTAATTTCTCATTGGAAAATAACGGAGAGATTTATGGAGAGAAATTAATTGCAAATTCCGACGCTGTTGCTACTAACAACAACATCATGAAGTTTACAACCATCAGTCTTACCAATACGACTGTCAATAACGCTTGTAGCATGGAAGCAACTACCTCTTTCTATGCCAACGGAGCGACGTTTAACTTTACTCAAGGATATTTGAAAGCTCCTAAAATGGAGTTTGTTAATGGAACAGTAAATTTAAGTGATGGTTCTATGCTGGATGCTACGACAAGTATCAGCATACCTCCCGGTTATGCCAAGTTTTATGGAAAAGGCGAAAATACTTCTATGATAAAATCACCGGTTATCACCGGACAAGGTTTCACGTATGATGGAAATTTGGTTATTGAATGTGATAACCACGTTAAAAAGGAACAATGGTGGGAGAACTTCCATGTATTGAATGGCGCATACTTTACCAAAATGGGAGAATCCAAAGTTGCGATAGAAGTCTGTACAGGTACCAAGAATAATGGTAATGAAGGAGGAGATCCTGAAGATCCTAAGTTCCCGATCATCATGGATGATAATCGTAATTATGCTTATCTGTTTGAAGACCAATGGCCTTTATATGGGGATTACGATATGAACGACCTTGTTCTGATTGTCAAGGAAAGAAAGATCTCTATCAACAAGAGCAATAAAGCAGAAGAGTTCACGTTAAGTCTTGATTTATCGGCTGCCGGAGCTACCAAGAGTATTGGAGCTGCTATCATGCTGGACGGTGTTCCTGCCAGCACCATTACGCAGCCGGTGGAATTCAGTGACAACTCTCTTTTTAAAGGTTTCAATGTGAATAGTAATCTGATTGAGAACGGACAGGACTATGCGGTTATTCCATTATTTGACGATGCTCACAAAGCTTTGGGAAGAGACCGTTACGAACAGATTAACACGATTGCAGGCCACTCTGCTAATACGAGTCCTAAAAATATCAGCTTCACTATAAAGTTCAATAACCCTATCTCTGTGGATGAACTTAATATCAACAAACTGAATGTTTTCATCTTCGTAGAAGGAAACAGGAACCAGCGTAAGGAGATTCATATTGTCGGCTATCAGCCAACTAAGTTGGCAAATACCGATTTGTTCGGAGGAAACAACGACGATAGCTCTACTTCCCGCAAGAGATATTATATCAGCAAAGATAACCTGGCATGGGGAATCATGGTTCCGACAGACTTCAAATGGCCGTTGGAATATGTGAATATCAAATCTGCTTACTCATTATTCGAAAGTTGGGTAACCAGTGGCGGTACTAAGAATGAAGAATGGTGGAAAACTTTTGATTCATCAAGAGTATATAAATAAAGCCTAACAATTAATCTTTAACACGGATTTCATAAAACAGGAATCCGTGTTTTTTCATTAAGATGCTGTAAGTTGCAATTAATAGAAAAAAAAGATATATCACGAATTTTACTCTCCAGATTGGGAATTATTCTAAAATAATATCTATATTTGCAGTGTATCACAAATATTATGTGACAACAATCTTAATCTACAAATCAAATAACAAAGCAAGCGATAGAAAGGTCTATTCGTATGAAGAAAAAAATATTACTAGTCGACGATAAATCGACAATCGGAAAAGTGGCCGGTGTGTATCTAGGAAAAGAGTATGATTTTACCTATTTGGAAGATCCCATCAAAGCAATAGAATGGCTTAATGAAGGCAATGTACCTGACCTCATTATTTCAGACATTCGTATGCCTCTCATGATGGGGGATGAATTCTTAAGATACATGAAGAACAATGAATTATTCAAGTCAATTCCTATCGTTATGTTATCCAGTGAGGAAAGTACAACGGAAAGAATCAGACTATTGGAAGAGGGAGCAGAAGACTATATCCTGAAACCATTCAACCCTTTGGAACTCAAAATCCGAATCAAAAAGATTATTGACTAATACCGGGTCTTCTACACATGCAATATTTTGTTTATATAGGCAGAGATAGCAAAACAATAGAACTACTCTCCCGACTAAGTATTGGGGTATTCTATGCTGCGCCCAATTGTAGCAAAGCTGTCAAAGTATTGGAGAAAATACGCGAAAAATACGACGCCGCTCTATTTTTCGAGCAAGTGAACATATCCAAAGATATTGCAGATATCCAATACATGCGTAAAAAGTATCCGGGGCTTTATATGGTACTCGTTATCGACTCCTTATCTAAGGAAGAAGCATCTGAATACCTTAAAGCCGGTATCAACAATACGATAAAATATGAAACAAGCCAGGAGGCTGTAAAAAATTTATCAACTTTCCTTAAACGAAGAAAAGATCAGAAAATAAAGGCACTCCAACTGAAAGCACAAAATATAAATGCTTTCCGACTGCCTTTATGGAAAAGAACTTTTGATATATTCTTTTCAGGAATGGCGATATTATGTCTTTCTCCTCTCTTAATCTTTACTGCACTAGCTATCCGGGTAGAAAGCAAGGGTCCCATTATCTACAAATCCAAACGAGTAGGGAGCAATTATCAGATATTCGACTTCCTTAAATTCCGTTCGATGTATACCGATGCCGACAAGCATTTAAAAGATTTCAATGCCCTTAACCAATACCAGCAGGAAGATGAGGATATTTGGGGAGAAGAACCGGAAGCGGAAGTGAATGAAGAAATCAATGAAGAAGAAATCCTCTTGATATCCGACGATTTCGTAATCTCCGAAGAAGACTACATTAATAAGAAGTCCAAGGAAAAAAGCAATGCTTTCGTCAAACTGGAAAATGACCCTCGAATAACTAAGATTGGACGTATTATACGTAAATATAGTATTGACGAATTACCCCAGCTTATTAATATCTTAAAAGGGGATATGTCAATAGTAGGCAACCGCCCTCTCCCACTCTATGAAGCCGAGTTACTGACAAGCGATGAATACATCGACCGTTTTATGGGTCCGGCCGGATTGACCGGTTTATGGCAGGTAGAGAAAAGAGGCAAAGCCGGTAAGCTTTCTGCTGAAGAGCGCAAGCAATTGGATATCACCTATGCAAAGACATTCTCTTTCTGGTTGGATATAAAGATTATTCTGAAAACAGTTACTGCATTCATTCAAAAAGAGAACGTATAATCTCCTTCCAGATGATAGACTCTTATATCTACATAATAGATGATCTGATATTCTTCTGTACAGGGCTTTTGCTCCTATACCTCTTTGTGATGGCCATAGCCTCACATTGCAAACATATTATCTACCCGAAAGCTCAAAAAGAATATGGTTGCGCCATTCTCGTTCCGGAGGGAAGTATTCTTCCGGATATGTATAAAGAAGAGGCGTACGAGTTTATCACATACAGCGATCTGCATCAGACAATCAACAGTTTAGACCAGGAGCAATACGATCTGGTTCTCTTCCTGTCCAATACAGCATGCACTTTATCTCCGCAATTCCTGAATAAGATATATAATGCCTATGATGCCGGTGTACAAGCCATCCAACTACATACGGTGGTAGAAAACCGCAAAGGCATCCGTAATCGCTTTCGGGCTATACGTGAGGAAATAAAAAACAGCCTCTGCAGAGCCAGCAATACACAATTCGGACTGTCATCCAATTTATTGGGGACTAATATGGCAATTGACCTAAAATGGCTGCAAAAGAACATGAAAAGTTCTAAGACTAATATTGAACGAAAATTATTCCGACAGAATATATACATTGACTACTTGCCGGATGTGATCGTTTATTGCCAGTCTGCGCCCGTCTGTCCTTACCGTAAACGTATTCGGAAAACAACTTCCTACTTACTCCCTTCCATATTTGAAGGAAACTGGAGTTTCTGCAACCGGATCGTACAACAATTAACGCCTTCTCCGCTTACATTATGTATCTTCGTAAGTATATGGGCTTCGTTAATTACCGTATATAATTGGACCTTATCATTCGGATGGTGGATTGCACTTTTCGGTCTATTAATCACTTATAGCCTGGCAATTCCTGATTATCTGGTAGAGGACAAAAAGAAGAAAAAACATTCAATATGGAGAAGAAAACACTTAAACAGCGAATTAAAGAAAACCCCGGCTTAAAACAAGCTGTACATCGTTTTATCATGCATCCCGTTAAAACTCGCCCTAATTGGTGGATACGGCTCTTCGATTTCATATACCTGAAACGTGGAAAGGGCTCTGTCATTTATCGGAGTGTACGCAAAGACCTCCCTCCTTTCAACCGGTTCTCTTTGGGTAGATATTCTGTTGTCGAAGACTTCTCCTGTCTGAATAATGCAGTTGGCAACTTAACAATAGGAAATTACACACGCATCGGATTGAGAAACACAATCATAGGTCCGGTTAATATTGGCGATCATGTCAACCTGGCACAGAATGTAACGGTCACAGGGCTCAACCATAATTATCAGGATGCAGAAAAGATGATTGACGAACAAGGCGTCAGCACACTGCCCGTTGTCATCGAAGATGATGTATGGGTAGGCGCCAATTCAGTCATTCTACCGGGAGTAACTTTAGGGAAACATTGTGTAGTGGCTGCCGGAAGTGTAGTCAGCCATTCCGTCCCACCCTATTCAATATGTGCCGGATGCCCTGCAAGAATCATAAAAACATACGATTTCGAGACTAAAGAGTGGAAAAAAGTAGAGAAAACACCTGCTACTAACCATAAATAGTGAGAATAGCTACAGAATATACCTCATAAAGGTGATTGTGACACATTCTGAAATGCATTATCTTTGCAGTATCAGAATTGAATTAATTAGTCATAATTTTATTACGTAGCCACATTTAAGTAAAAAATGAAATAGAGTCCTGCCGAAGCGATTTCGTCGGGATTTTGTTTTCTTATTACCCTCCTAACCTGCAAGATCAAGCAACCATATTCATCGATAAGTTTTCGTCCACAAAATAGTGACGCTATCCGGCAAGGATAGTGACGGGATATGTATGGGATAGTAACGGTATCATTGTCATATACCGTCACTATTTTTTTACGCTCACAGGGATTCTTAAACCCACTATATAATCTAGACTAATAATAATGCTCTCTGTTTAACCCATAACAATGCGACAGACTTAAATCCCATATAATAAAAAAACGAGCTAATTCTTTTTATAGAACCACTCGCCACTGCATCAGAAAAGCCTAAAGGCTTTTCTATAGTACCTCAAATTTCCTGAAAACCAATCTTCTTTTTACCTAAAACGTCTTACCTATTGTTATCCTTTTACCTTCTATTAAAAACTTATCCTATTGAACTAAACTAAAAAACTTTTAATACCTTAAAACTATCTAATCTAATACCTTATTTAATATTTTCTTTTACCTTATAAACTAACAGCAATTTCTCAACTGCTTTGCAAAGGTACGAATATTTTTCGTGTGCGCAAACGGTTTTATATTTTATAACACTTCCGCAGGCTATAAATCTTTCACATCGCTCAACGCAACCAGCTTATTTACAATAGCATAGATAGTCAAACCGGCAGCACTATGTATTTGCAATTTTTTGCTAATATTTCTCCGATGTGTAATCACCGTATGAATCGACAAAAATAGCTTTTCCGCTATTTCCTTATTTGTCATTCCCTTCACCACACAGATGACGATCTCCTTTTCCCGCTGGCTAAGCGTGTCCTGATTATCCATCTCTTCTTCTTCGGAAACCACATTCAGTAAACCTGCAATTTTCTTAGAAAGAGTTTCCAAATCATCGAATATTGAAATAGACTCATCATACTTACCCAATAATGAAGCATCTACAAAAGAAGTAACCAAGGCTATTAAACGTATTCTTTTACCGGATATTTCATCTCGAAACTTAGCTACATCAAAGTAATCACCAAAAGTAGGATTGACAATCAACATCTCCGGACATTGCGTCCGGACGCAATCGTGCAAAGCTTCAACAGACAACAATTCTATTGGTTGCACTTTTAC
Organism: Bacteroides sp. 90-K9/2; assembly: GCF_047310725.1. NCBI lineage: Bacteria > Pseudomonadati > Bacteroidota > Bacteroidia > Bacteroidales > Bacteroidaceae > Bacteroides > Bacteroides sp. 90-K9/2. The sequence continues at coordinate 102,322 of NZ_JBCGVL010000010.1, read as the reverse complement.
GTTAGAAAGACGCTTCAATGCAGCAGTCAATCCACCACGAATAATTACAGAAGTCTCTGCAATAGCTATTCGAACGACTTCGTTATTTTTCATTTTCCCTAATCCTCCTTTCCAAATTCAGAATAGCAGGAACAAAAATATAGTCCTCAACCTTGCAATGAGATTCCAGTCCGGCTTCGCAAGCATATATGTCGAAAAGAGCCGCGTTCAGAAGATTCTCATTTGCTTTGGCAGGGCAATATTTAATAATGATATTTTTCAGTTCTGTCAATTTCTCCCCTACCTGATCGTGATGCTTGGAAAATGTACTGATCTGATAGTTTTTTGGGGCAACTCCTTTAATCAATGAATCGACATACTTAAATACGGTTTTCTCTTCATAATCCATGTGCTTACGCACCTCTCGTGTATATTCATCGAAAAACTTAAGGATGAGAAAAGCAACATCGTCTTGCGAACAGTCGATTGCCTCGATCAGTTTACGACGAATAGCAGGAAGAGAAAAATCCAGAAAATAAATATGTGCCTGCCGCAGATAATCAATCAATGCAGGTATGGAAATATCATCTTTATCTCCATCGAGCCGGGAAAAGCCTTCAGCCATAAAGTTGACTACAATCAGAAAGGTCCGGCAGTCTACTCCATTCAGTTCACAAACCTCCTTGACTGTCTTGTCACCGAACCCCAACGAAAGCCCAAAACGACTCATCACTTGCAACAAAGAATAATTATCGCTGATGAGATCGATCATCTTATCAGTTGACTTATATTTTTGTAAATTATCCATCATACCTATTTATATTAGAGACTGCAAAGGAACGGAATATTTTGCTGAAATGCAATCATCATTTATAGGTATTTTAATTCGCCGGAAATAGCCAAATACTAATTATATGCTACTATTTTGTGGCGCAACTTTAGGCAAGCTAGTCTTTTTTTAGTAATTTTGTCGCTATCAATTTGTAATTAGTAACTCGTAATTTGTAATTAATAAAATGGCAAACGAACTCGAACTGAAATACGGCTGCAACCCTAATCAAAAGCCTGCCCGTATCTTCATGAAAGAAGGCGAACTCCCCATCGAAGTATTGAATGGACGTCCCGGTTATATCAATCTATTGGATGCATTCAACAGTTGGCAACTAGTGAAAGAACTGAAAGAAGCTACCGGACTGCCGGCCGCCGCTTCTTTTAAACATGTCAGCCCTGCAGGTGCTGCTGTTGCGGTAGAAATGAGTGACACGCTGAAGAAGATTTATTTTGTCGATGACATGAAACTATCTCCATTGGCTACAGCATACGCCCGTGCACGTGGAGCAGACCGTATGTCGTCTTACGGAGACTTTATCGCATTGTCCGACACTTGCGACGAAGAAACAGCACGCATCATCAACCGTGAAGTATCCGACGGCGTCATTGCTCCTGACTATACTCCCGAAGCACTGGAGATTCTAAAGAATAAAAGAAAAGGAACCTATAATGTAATAAAGATAAATCCTGCATACCGCCCGGCTCCTATCGAACATAAAGATGTATTCGGAGTAACTTTCGAACAAGGAAGAAACGAATTGAAGATCGATGAAAGTCTTTTGAAAGAGATGCCTACGCAGAACAAGAAAATCCCGGCTGATGCAAAACGCGACTTAATCATTGCCTTAATCACTTTAAAATATACACAATCCAATTCTGTATGTTATGCCAAAGACGGACAGGCAATCGGTATTGGCGCAGGCCAACAGTCACGTATCCACTGTACGCGCCTGGCAGGAAATAAAGCAGATATCTGGTATTTACGCCAACACCCGAAAGTGATGAACTTGCCATGGATTGAGAAAATCCGTCGTGCAGACCGTGACAATACAATTGACGTTTACATCTCGGAAGATTATGACGACGTACTGGCAGACGGCATCTGGCAACAGTTCTTCACCGAAAAGCCGGAAATACTGACACGCGAAGAAAAACGGGCATGGTTGGATACGATGACAGGCGTAGCTTTAGGATCGGATGCATTCTTCCCATTCGGAGATAATATAGAACGCGCACACAAGAGTGGCGTCAGCTATATTGCACAACCGGGCGGATCAGTACGTGACGATCATGTGATTGGAACTTGCGACAAATACAATATGGCAATGGCATTTACAGGCATCCGCTTGTTCCACCATTAAAAAGATCGACCATTTTTTATTCCATATATCCCCATTTATAATGAGAAGGAGACAAATCTTCCATTATAAATGGGGATTTCCTATTTCTTTAAGACCCTCTATCTTTGCAGCGTTACATTTAAAAACGAATCAAAGATGAATAAAATTGGTGTATTTTATGGTTCCACAACCGGAACAACAGAAGACCTTGCCCGTCGAATTGCAGAGAAATTAGATGTACCATCGGCAGATGTATTTGATGTATCCAAGTTAACAGAGGCATTAGTCAATGAATATGACGTATTGGTGCTCGGCTCTTCCACCTGGGGAGCAGGCGAACTCCAAGACGACTGGTACGATGGAGTCAAAGTTTTAAAGAAGTGTGATTTATCCCACAAATCTGTAGCCCTATTCGGTTGCGGCGACTCTGACTCATATAGCGACACATTCTGTGACGCAATAGGTATTCTTTATGAAGACCTAAAAGATACCCACTGTAAATTCTGTGGAGCAACAGATACTGCAGGCTATACCTTCGATTCTTCCATTGCCGTCGTAGACGGTAAGTTTGTAGGTCTTCCACTTGACGAAGTCAACGAAGATAGCAAAACAGACGAACGTATCAGCGCATGGGCTGAACAAGTGAAACAAGAAATTAGCTAATTTTACCTTAACATAAAAAGAATACTTTGCATCATGGCAACTGAAAGAATCATCCCCGGCGAAATCCGGATTTTTCTTAATCATATTTATGAGTTTAAGAAAGGCGTACGCAACATGGTACTTTACACAATGAGTAAAGAGCACGAAGAGTTTGCCATCCGCCGATTGAAAAATCAAAAGATCAGTTATATGATACAGGAAGTAGGAACCAATAAAATCAACCTGTTTTTTGGAAAGGCAGAATGTATGGAAGCCATGCGGCACATCATCATCCGTCCTTTAAACCAACTGACTGCCGAAGAAGATTTTATTTTAGGAGCCATGCTGGGATATGACCTTTGCCAGCAATGCAAACGATATTGCAGTAAAAAAGAAGGTATAAAGATAGCAGTTTAAGCGATAACCTTAGCATAAGTTTAGCTTTGTTTGTATGTAGTTTGTCTGAGTTGAATCGTTTCTGAAGAGGCTGTTTCTTGATGGTAGAGATACTCAAGGGAACTGGCTGTAAAAGAAACGATTCGCTCAATTACAAACAAAAGCCACACCACACTGCCCATACATTGGCAGCATTTTCTATTTGTCCATGACAGCCGACAGATACTAATCCGACTAATCTCACATGTTAGAACAAACAAAGGTGTATTTCAGTAAATTTCATCATACTGTAATACACCTTTATTTGTTTTATTTCGTTACATATATCCTTATATTCACTCATTAGTTTTAAATTACCTACATATACTGAATTTAAGAAATAACTATGCCTACTATTGGGTATTGCGGTTATTTTTAACCTCACATAACTTTGCAGTCGAAAAAATTATAAAAAAGATGAGAAAATTAACTGCAATCATTATTCTTTGTTTCCTGTCATCTTACCGTACACTTTCAGCACAGGAAACAGAAGAGAAGTCTAAAGACAGTAAAACTTCTTCCACAGAAGAATATACTAAATTTCGTTTCGGAGGATATGGAGAAATGGCAGCAAGCTATAAAGATTATAATTTTAATCGTTTCACTCCAAATGGTTCCGGTAAACTAAATCGTGGAGAGATTTCCATTCCACGTTTTGTATTAGCCTTCGATTATAAATTCTCTTCCAAATGGGTGTTGAGCACCGAAATCGAATTTGAATATGGAGGCACGGGAGCAGCTCGTGAAATAGAATGGTTTGAAGAGAATGGCGAGTATGAAACAGAGATTGAAAAAGGTGGTGAAGTAGCTTTGGAACAATTTCATATCACCCGCCTCATTAATAAACACATCAATCTGCGTTTCGGACATATGATTGTACCGGTAGGATTGACAAATAACCACCATGAGCCAATCAATTTCTTTGGAGTCTACCGTCCGGAAGGTGAAACAACCATATTACCTTCAACATGGCATGAAACAGGTATTGCCGTATTTGGCGAGATAGGACGATTTGATTACGAACTTCAATTAGTCAATGGTCTTGATCCACAAGGCTTTCGCAGTGAAGACTGGATAAAAAACGGTAGACAAGGAGCCTTCGAAGTAAACAATTTTACCAGCCCGGCTTTTGTAGCCCGTGTTAACTACCATGGAGTGAAAGGATTAAGAGTAGGTGCTTCTTTCTATTACAACCAGACTGCAAAGAATGGAACTAAACCTTGGAGAAATACAGGTTATAAATTCCCGGTAACTATTGTAACCGGTGATTTACAATACAAAGGCTTTAATAACAATCTGATTGTACGCGGAAATGCCGTTTATGGAAATTTAGGGGCAAGCGGAGCCTTAACTACAATCAATAACAGTTCTTCAGCTGCTTCCGGTTACCCTAATACAACAGTAGCACAGAATGCAGTCAGTTATGGAGGCGAAGCAGGATATAATATAAGTTCTTTCTTTAACTCAAAAGCTCCCCGTATCTATCCTTTTATTCGTTATGAATATTACAATCCGATGGAAAAGACAGAAGCTAACACAGGTTTGTTGGCCGACAAACGTTTTCAGGTATCAGCCGTAACAGCAGGATTGAATTACTACGCTCTACCCAATCTAGTGATTAAAGCAGACTACACTCACCGCTCCATAGGAGGTGGAAAATATAACGACGAAAACTTAGTCTCTGTAGGCATAGCCTATATTGGTTGGTTTATCAAGAAATAAATATAACTTTTTAATAACAACAAAAATGAAAACATGGAAATTTTTGCCTATAATGGCAATAGGGGTATGTATGGCAATGACCTCTTGTAGTGAAGATTCTAAAAAAGAAGATGTTTCACCAAATCCATTTGCGGGTTTTAATACCCCGGACAGTGGCACTGCAACAGATGATGAATTAAAAGCTGCGGTTGCAACGTATGTAGATGATGTAGTGATTCCTACTTATGAAGATATGTACAATAAAGTAACCGCATTAAACACGGCAGTACAAAAGTTATCAACGTCCTCCAGTGATAATGATGTAGCCAATGCAGCAGACGCCTGGGTTGCAGCACGTAAACCTTGGGAAAAAAGTGAGGCCTTTTTATATGGTCCTGCAGATTTGAATAAGCTCGATCCTAGTCTAGATAGCTGGCCTTTAGATAAAGGAGGTATTGATGCAATTCTACAGTCTGGGAATTGGGAAGATGCTGTTGGAGGCGATGTAAACGATGATGATGACGCACCAGCTGATGCACCACAAAACTTGCGTGGTTTCCATACAGCCGAATATTTATTGTTTGAAGACGGTGAAGCAAAAAAAATCACAGACCTGGATGCTAATAAAATAGGATACCTCAAGGCTGTTGTCGGACGTATGTCAAAAGACACAGAGCTTTTGTTAAAAGGTTGGACAGAAGGTAAAAATCTGGAGAACGGTGCCTATAAAGATGCAATGAAAGCACCTAACGGAACTTACTCTATAAGCAATATCAAACAATCTGTTGCAATGATACTAAACTCTGACAATGGTGCAGAAGGAATTGCCAATGAAGTAGGTGCAACGAAAATCGGAGATCCGGTAGATAAGTGGAACAGCGGAGATAAAGAAGGTGGTGTATTAGCCGTAGAATCCTGGTATAGCTGGAACTCTTTAGATGATTATACAGATAACATTTACAGCATCCGTAATGCTTACTATGGTAGTTTAGACGGAACTGTTGCTAGTGCAAGTCTGTGCTCTATCATGAAAAAAGTGAATCCGACATTGAATGACATGGTTGTTAAGCAGATTCAGGAAACAATCACAGCAATCAATGATATACCTCACCCATTCCGTAACAATTTAGGTGCTACTACTGAAGTTAAGAATGCTCAAAACCAATGCGTATTTTTATGTAGCGGTCTGGCTTTAGTCCGCGCAAAATTAGCAGGAGAATAAACAATACTAATTATGATGACTAAGCTCTTTCTTTTAGGAAAGCCGGTTATCAAAGCATTACGAGGAGGATTCCCAAGGCGATTGGGAAGAATCCTCTTTGTTGCGATAAATATAGGCTTCCTACAAAGTTGTGATCATGATGCTTTTGACGGCATTATTTATAAGCCAAACGGAGAAATAGCGAAACCGGAGGAATTATCAGCCGGCATTTCCACTATCTTTTCTACCGTAAGTGGCGCTTACGACACCAATGCAGATTGGGTCACCGGTGAATTATTAACACGCTTCAATCGTGGCGATGGTTTGTATGATAATTCTCGTGGAGTAGGTACAGGCAGTGGTAATGGATTAGGTCCCATTTTTGGAGGTTATTCCTGCGGAGCTTGCCATAGAAACACAGGACGTACGACTCCTGCATGGGTGACAGGTGGTTCCGGTGCAGGCTTTTCATCTATGCTGGTTTATATTACACGCAAAACCGGAGGATACTTCCCCGAATATGGCCGTGTATTACATGATCAGTCCATTTATGGTGTAAAAGCCGAAGGTAAAATAAAGATAACCACTACTACCGAAAAGTTCAAATTTCCCGATGGAGAAGAATATGAATTGATAACTCCTCATTATGAAATAACAGATTGGTATGATTATGAAATAAAGCCCGAAGATCTGATTATTTCGGTACGTGCCCCTTTACGACATGTCGGCATGGGGCAGATGATGGCACTTAACCATGATGAACTGAAACAGTTGGCAGCTCAAAGCAACTATCCCGAATATGGCATTAGCGGACGCCTAAATTATGTGACGGAGAAAGGCAAATATGACATTGGAATATCCGGCAACAAAGCCAACCATCAGGATTTAACAGTAGAACTAGGATTCTCTTCGGACTTGGGAGTAACCAACGACCGTTTTCCACATGAAGTTGGTGAAGGACAATCACAAATGATGGGATTTGCCAACCAAGGTGTAGAGATTTCTACCCGTGACATGGAAGATGTCGATTTATACATGCAGACATTGGGAGTTCCTGCACGCCGCAATGTGGATGATGAAACCATCAAACATGGCGAGCAAATGTTCTATCAGGCAAAATGCCATTTATGCCATACCGTTACTTTACATACCCGCCCACGAGGCAGCATATTACTGAATGGAACTCAACTGCCCTGGCTGGGTAATCAGATCATTCACCCCTATTCCGACTTCTTATTACATGACATGGGGCAAGGATTGGCAGATGATTATCCGAGTGGTCTGGCACGCGGTTGTGAATGGCGTACTACTCCATTGTGGGGAATCGGCCTTCAGGAAATTGTCAACGGACATACCTATTTCCTACATGACGGACGGGCACGTAACCTGACAGAAGCGATCATGTGGCATGACGGTGAAGGAGCCGCTTCACGTTCTATTTTCTCTCACATGTCGAAAGAAGATCGCGCAGCCTTACTTACATTTTTGAACAGTTTATAATATAATCAGCAACAACAATGAAAAAAAAATTTCTAGTACTTGCGCTCACTGCATTTATGTGCAGCCACTCTTATGCTCAAGATTCAAATACAAAAGAAATCGATGATAAATATGTAGAGAATGACGTTGTTTCACTGGCGGGAAAGAAAGGTTTTTCTTTTTCTACCAAAGCCGGTGATTTTCTATTCAAACCCTATGCATTAGTTCAAACCAGCCTGTCTTTCAACCGATACGACGATCAAGGTTTGGAAAGCCTCTATGCACGCAACTGGGCAAACAGTGGTTTTGCTATTCCTAATGCCATCCTTGGATTTACAGGCAAAGCATTTGGAAAAGTCACATTCAACTTATCACTAAATGCGGCAAAAAGTGGTGCTGCCCTACTGCAACAAGCCTGGTTTGATGTAGCCCTCAAAGAATCATTCCGTATTCGTGTCGGAAAGTTTAAAACCCCGTTCATGCATGCTTACCTGACCACACTGGGCGAAACATTATTTCCTGTATTACCCACCTCTGTGGCAGGCGGTATATTGATGCCCTACGATATCAACGCTGTAAAACCAAGCATGGCTACCGGATTCGATTTAGGAGTACAGATACATGGTCTGATTAATGGAAAATGGAATTATCAGTTAGGGATTTTCAATGGTACAGGAATTGATGTCAATTCGGCAACTAAAGGAATGTGCGATGATCATAAATGGTTGCCTCAACTGCTTTACTCCGGTCGTCTGGTATATATGCCCAAAGGAGAAATGCCGTCCACACAAGGTAATCCGAACAATCTGAAAGAAGATAAAATGCAATTCGGTGTTTCTACCTCTTATAATGCCGAAGCAGAAGATCACAGTAGTAGCGATTGGCGCATAGGTGCAGAGTTTGCAATGGTAAAGAACCGCTTCTATTTTGCAGCCGAAGGTTATTTCATGAATATGCATTTTACAGAAATCATGCATAAAGACAAAGATCAGAATTATTGGGGAGCTTACGCACAAGCCGGTTATTTTGTAACTCCTAAGTTACAAGCAGCTCTCCGTTATGATCTATTTGATCGCAACGGAACAGACGAAGGCGGTTTGTTGAATATGCCCGCCATTGGAGCTAATTACTACTTTGTCGGTTCTAATCTAAAACTTCAAATGATGTACCAATATCTGGGCAGAACCGGACATGATACACAGACTGACCGTGACAACGATGGAATAGGACTATCACGCCATAGCGTTACCGCCATGTTACAATTCACTTTCTAAAGTACAGAAGGAGGAATCTGTCTATGAATAAAAGACTAAAATATTTATTTATAACCTGTACCTGCCTAAGCTTGTGTTCAGCTTGTGATGAAGGTAAAATATATCCGGACGACACGATTGACAGTGGACGTACGGCTACTGTTACCCTTCATTTCACCCATCTGGATGCCTGGCCGCAAAAAAATAGTATGTCATTAATCTCCTTAGGTGAGGACGGAGTTACTCCCATATTGGTAAAGCGTATTCTGGAACCATCCAGCGAAGCGGAAACCGTGACTGTGACATTAAACAACTTAACCGAAAACACGCATAGTATTGCCGTAGCAGTTGTTACGTCCGGTATGTCTTTGGTACATGCCTATCAGTCATTCCCCGTTAATGCATCGGAAGAATCGTTGACTTTACCGGAGACAACAATCGAAGTGTCCTCGTTCAGCCGCATCCAGACACAAGTTTTCAATGCAAAATGTGTGATGTGTCATGGAGGAAGTACAACAACGGCCGGAGACTTGGATCTGACAGCAGCCAAAGCATACAACTCACTGATTAATGTAAAAGCTCCCCATTCCGACGAGGGAAAGAATTATGTAACTCCCGGAGATTTAAACAACAGCTATCTATTAGATGTATTAGAGCACGATAATCATATTGATATATTCAATGGAGCTGAACAACGTGAAGTCCGTGCTCTAATCCGTACTTGGATAAAAGCAGGAGCCGAAAACAATTAACTTGTAACAGAAACTTTGATATGAACAGCAGAAAACAACCACCCTTAAGATCAGAAAAAACTTTAACTGAAATATTTAAATACGAAGTAGCAGACGGCGTTTCCGAATATCATTTAATGATTCACGCAACCCAGCCGAAAGATGCTTACGAGGAACAATTAAACGCCATTATAGATACATATTACCAATTACGGGAAAAAGAGTTGCAAGGTACCGTCGCCATTTTTAAACGATATTTCTTGAGCGACGCTTCCAATCAGGCAGACACCTTATTGGCACTTACAACTGAAAGTTCGGATTGCGCACTTTCTATCGTCGAACAGCCACCGTTGAACGGAACCAAAGTAGCAGTATGGATTTACCTCCAAACGAAGGTGCAAACACAAATGCTGCATAATGGTCTCTTTGAGGTTAAACATGGCCCCTACCGACATCTTTGGGGTGGTTGCTCTTTCAATCGGGCTGCCAACTCGGAATACCAGACCCGGCTACTATTAAATGACTATGTCATGCAGCTTATTGAACAAGGTTGCAAACTAGCCGCCAACTGTATCCGTACCTGGTTTTTCGTACAGAATGTGGATGTGAATTATCCCGGAGTAGTAAAGGCACGTAACGAAGTATTCGTTACTCAAAACCTGACGGAAAAGACACACTACATTTCCAGTACAGGTATCGGCGGACGTCATGCTGACTCCAAAGTTCTTGTACAAATGGACACGTATGCCGTAGACGGAATCAAACCCGAACAGATTCATTTCCTTTATGCGCCGACACACCTGAATCCCACTTATGAATACGGCGTCAGTTTCGAACGTGGAACGTATGTAGATTATGGAGATCGTCGCCAAGTATTCATCTCGGGCACAGCAAGTATTAATAATAAAGGCGAGGTGGTATGTCCGGGAGATATCCGTAAACAAACAGAACGGATGTGGGAGAATGTGGAAGCCCTACTAAAAGAAGCAGAATGTACATTTGACGATATGGGGCAAATGATTGTTTATCTGCGTGACATTGCAGATTATACCATCGTCAAAGAAATGTACGACAAACGTTTTCCTTGTACACCCAAAGTATTTGTACATGCACCGGTATGCCGACCGGGATGGTTGATCGAGATGGAATGTATGGGAGTAAAAACCTGTGAGAATAAGGAATATGCTCCCTATTAATAGCATTTAAAAGATATACCGTTGAAAAGATTACTTATCATTTTATATATCTGTCTGATAGGATTACTTGCTGCAACCACTTTCATAGAGCAAGCATACGGGACAGAGTTTGTAGAAAGAAATATATATCACACAATCTGGTTTTGTTGTTTGTGGGGAGTAATTGCCGTAATAGGGTTTGTTACCCTCATCCGACGTTCCCTATGGCACCGGCTCCCTGTTTTGCTGTTTCATGGCTCCCTCCTCGTTATCTTGGTGGGGGCCATGATTACGTTTATCTATAGTGAACAAGGATATATGCATTTACGTCTGAATACAGTAAAAAGCAGCTTCCAGTCACCACAAAGCGACAAAAAGACAGACCTGCCATTTACAATGAAACTGGACAGTTTCCGGATAGAGTATTATCCGGGTACAGAAGCTCCTGCTGATTACGTCAGTTATATCAACTACTCACTTCCCGGCCAGAAAGATTCTTTGCATAACGAACGCATCTCAATGAACCGTATATTTGCCATGCAAGGATTCCGCTTTTACCAGTCATCATTTGATGAAGATGGTGAAGGAAGTTGGCTAACAGTAAACTATGATCCATGGGGTACCAGAGTAGCCTATAGCGGATACATCCTACTGGGCATCTCCATGATTTTACTACTTTTCTATCGCCGGGGGGAGTTTCGTCAGTTATTAAATCATCCCTTATTGAAAAAAGGAGGATTATTCATTCTATTCCTTTTCTACCTGACAGAAACAACGCAAGCGCAGGAAACGCCTCTTCGCGTATTAAACAAAATACAGGCAGACAGTCTGGCACAACAACAGGTTATCTACCATGACCGTGTAGTGCCGTTCAATACACTGGCAAGAGACTTTGTCAAGAAACTGACAGGAAAAACCTACTATAAAGGATTCACTCCCGAACAAGTAATAAGTGGCTGGATTCTTTACCCGGAATCATGGAAAAATGAACCAATGATATATATAAAAAGTCCCGAACTACACCATTTACTCGGTTTGAAAACCTCTTATGCACGCTTGACCGATTTGTTTGACGGTCCGGTCTACCGTCTTCAGAAAACTTGGCAACAAGAACAGGGAAAAGACAGCAAACTCGCCAAAGCGATCCAGGAAACAGATGAAAAAGTAGGCCTGATCCTGATGTTGGAAAAAGGAACATTCATCCATCCATTACCTACTGATGGCAGCGTGCAACCTCTCTCCGAAATGGAAGTAAAAGCAGAATTACTCTACAACCGGACTCCGTTCAGCAAGATTCTTTTTATGATTAACCTGTCATTGGGAATGTTGTCTTTCCTACTTCTACTTCATAACAGCCTGCAAAGAAATACCCTCTCGCCCAAAGCCAAAACGATTTCCCGCATGGCAGGAACTTTCTTTTCCGTTGCACTCTATCTTGCTTTCATATTCCATTTAGCAGGATATTGCCTGCGCTGGTACATTGGCGGTCGTATTCCACTTAGCAACGGTTACGAAACCATGCAGTTTATGGCTCTTTGTATTCTTTTGATAGCCTGTCTGCTCCATCGAAGATTCTCATTTATACTTCCATTCGGATTCCTCCTCTCCGGCTTTGCTTTGTTGGTCTCCTATCTGGGACAAATGAATCCCCAGATAACCCCATTAATGCCGGTGCTCGTCTCTCCATGGCTAAGTATTCATGTTTCATTGATTATGATGTCTTATGCCCTATTGGCATTCATCATGCTAAACGGAATACTGGCATTATGCCTCCGGAAAAAAGAATCGGAAAACAATGTCTCCGGAAACGACGCTATACAAGACAACCGGATAGAACAGTTGACGCTAGTCAGCCGCTTGCTGCTCTACCCTGCCACCTTCTTTTTAGGAGCAGGCATCTTTCTGGGAGCAGTTTGGGCAAACGTTTCCTGGGGACGATACTGGGCGTGGGACCCGAAAGAAGTATGGGCACTGATTACTTTTCTGGTATATGGAGTAGCCTTCCATTCACAAAGCCTGCGCATTTTCCGCAAGCCTCTATTCTTCCATATCTATATGATTCTTGCTTTCCTGACCGTCTTAATGACCTATTTCGGGGTAAATTATGTTCTTGGAGGGATGCATAGTTATGCAAACGCCTGAACCACTATATATAGCTAGTAATTGATAGAAGAATACCCATTTTAGGGGATTGCGGGAAAAGCGGAAAGCCCCTATCTTTGCAGTATCAGAATTAAATTAATTAGTCATAATTATATTACGTAGCCACATTAAAAATACATAGAAATCGGCCGAAGTGATTCACCCGCATTTCTTTTATTTGGTTGTTAAGTTGAAAAAACCATATAATGTATTCATTTTGGAATATGAATAGATGACATATTCTAAAAGAGGCAAGGACGTCCGGCTTGTGAAAGCCGGACGTTTTTTTAATAAAGTGAAAGAGCTCATGCATTCATGAGCTCTTTCCAACCAGCCGTTTCAAAAGCGATATACTCCGCTATAAACTTCTCCATCTCTTCTTTCTTCACAGGATGCAACACCAGCTCTTCGAGCAGGGCAAACAACCATACCGTATTCAGGTGAATAAAGAAGTTAGTTATTGCTATATTGATATGCGGATATTTCTGCTTCATCCCTTGAAAAAAAACAGAAATCGTACGCGTCATCAAATCTGTATATTCAGAACGGAAGTTCTCCAAAACAGAACCTTGTGCCTGAAAAAGCAGCAACCGCAAACGGTCACGATGTTCAGAGACCAATCTGATATATTCCCGTACAGACATTTTCTGATAATCCGAATCCATAAAGACGTCTATCGTCATCTGATCTGCATCGTGATTATAAATCATAGCATACAGATCATTCAATACCGGTTTCAGAATCGTACGGAATATCTCATCCTTATTGGTGAAATAATGATAGATATTACTCACCGTCACCCCTGCCCTCGAAGCTATTTCACGCATAGAGGCATCCTTGTATCCCTTTTCCAGAAACACTTCTTCGGCTGCCTTCAAGATTCCCTCTTGTATATCTCCTTTCAAAAATTGCATAGTATCGCTGCTATTTATCAATTCATATTTGTAACCTGTCTGTTCACCATCCGGGCAAATATACCATTTTTCTTTTTCAATTCCTCCGGTGTTCCCATTTCAGCAACACTTCCATTCTCCAATACTACAATTTTGTCGGCATTGGCAACGGTTCGCATACGGTGCGCAATAATCAGCACCGTTTTATTACGTACCAATTCAGATATACCTGCCTGTATCTTGGTTTCATTCTCAACATCAAGCGAAGCCGTAGCCTCATCCAACAGAACAATCGGAGCATCCTTCAATAAAGCGCGGGCAATGGAAATACGCTGACGCTCACCGCCGGATAATGTTTCTCCATTCTCACCGATAATCGTCTGATATCCCTGCGGCATTTTAGTGACAAACTCATCACATTGTGCCAAGCGGGCAACTCTCCGGACTTCCTCATCCGTAGCATCCCGTTTGCCAATACGGATATTATCCATAATGGAAGCATTGAAAAGAACTACATCCTGAAAGACAACGGAATAGTTTTTCAACAAAGTTTCAGGATCAATCCGACTGATATCCTGCCCGCCGAGGGTAATCTTTCCCGACTGGATATCCCAGAAACGTGCCGCCAACCTGGCCGCCGTACTCTTGCCACTACCCGAAGGACCAACCAAAGCCGTTTTTTCACCTTGCCGGGCAATAAAAGACAAGTTATTCAGAATTTGTTTTCCCTGCTCATAAGCAAAGTCTACCTGTCTGAATTCGATATCATAACCTTGAGGAGTGAATTCGGTAGTCCCGTTTTGTACCGGCAATGCTTCCATCTCATTCATTCTATTGATACGCACATCCAAATAGAACAAAGCGGCAATATTATTCATCACCTCACTGACCGGAGCATACACACGCGACCCGATAACCATAAATATAAGATAGGTAAACAAATCAACCGTACCCGAAGCCAAGAGATTGGCACCAACGATAATAACGCTTGCCAGTCCGAGTTTCAATACACTTTGGGAACCGTTTACCAACATGCCGAGCACCAGTTCATTACGAGTCAATACCTTTTCATAGGTATCAATGCTCGCATCCAGTTTTTCCAGATAGTCTCTCTCCTGATTGTAGGATTTTATCTCCTGAATGGTATCGAGTCCTTCCTGGATATGTTCGGTCACCATCCGCTTGTTCAGATAATTACTTTCATTGCTTTTCTGTATTTCCTTCTTCGAGAAAAGAAGGATTGCGGCGGCAAGCGGCACTACCCAGAACAAAGCAATCGTCAACTGCCAGTTATAAAATGCCATACCGACGGTAATAAGCAGAATACTGATAATGGAAGCAAACAACTGGGGAACTGCATGCGAGAAAGTATGCTCGAGATCAGTGCAGTCATCCATAATCGTGGCGGTGAGGTCGGAAAGATTCTTTTCGCCAAAGAAAGCCAGAGGCAACTTGCGAAGTTTTTCCGCCAATGAGATACGCCGGTTTGCACTCTCATCATAAACGGTGGTATAGGTACTACGATATTGCAATACCGCAAATATATACATGACTATCATAAAGACAATACCGAGTATGCTATAATAGAGAATACCATGCGTCACCGAAGCCGAAGGCTGAAACACAGGACGAAGATATTCCTCAAGAAAGAGAAAAACAAATACCGCCGGCAACATCAATACGATATCGAGCAGTGTAGTGAAAAACACACCTTTACAGAAATCTTTCGCTCCTTTAGTTGAAAGGGCAAAACGTCTTTTTATTACTTCAATCATTAGAAACCTCCTTTCCTATTGTCCAGCGAACGGATTGCTGGTATTCATTCCACATACGATAATAGATGCCTTGTTTTCCAAGCAGGTTGGCATGTGTACCTTGTTCCGCAATCTTCCCCTTGTCATTGACGAGGATATTGTCGGCATCAGTGATGCTTGAAAGACGATGAGCAATCATCAATACGGTTTTTCCTTTTGTCAGTTCTTTCAAGGCTTGCTGGATGAGATGCTCATTTTCGGGGTCGGCAAAAGCAGTCGCCTCATCCAGTACAATGATGGGAGCATTTTTCAGGATTGCACGTGCCAGTACGATCCGTTGCTGTTCCCCGCCGGAGAGATATGTTCCCTCCGTACCAATCTTCGTATTCAGTCCGAGCGGAAGTTTATTGATAATTTCCCGGCATTGTGCCATATCTACTGCCCGTTCCACTTCCTCCATTGTCGCGTCGGGATTACCATATTTGATATTTTCGAGCAGAGAAGTCTTGAACAGCTTTGTATTCTGGAACACGAAAGAAATATATTTCATCAGTTCTTCGGGAGCGATTTCTCTTACATTGATGCCACCTATTAAAACTTTCCCTTCCGTTGCCTCCCAGAAACGGGGAACTAGACGGGCAATCGTTGTTTTCCCTCCGCCCGAAGCTCCGACAAGAGCTACTGTGTTTCCTTGCGGAATAGTGAAACTAACATCATCCACCGCCTTTTGATTAGCTCCCGGATAGCTGAAGGAAACTTTTTCGAACTGAATACTGAATTCCTTTACCGGTTGTGGATGCTCTACAACAGTCAGGTGCTCATAAGCAACCAGATTCTCAAGACGTCCGATAGCTTCACTCGCCTGCCCCAAAGCCTGATTGAGATACATACTCTTCATGATACTTTGGGAGAATACAGGAGTAATGAGAACAAACAGGAAGAAATTAAGTAATACCGATGCATAATTACCTGAATAACCAATCAGCAAAATAGCCAACGGAGCAAGGAAAAACACAAAGCCATTGATTATTACGGTATAGAGCGACATCGGCTTCTCCCACATTCGTGTATAGCCGAATACCATTTTATTATAATTCATGATACAGCGGTGAAAGTTTTTGAAAGAGTAAATAGTCTGCTGGAAAACCTTCACTACGGGAATTCCTCTCACATACTCTACAGCTTCGGTATTCATTTCCTCCAGAGAGGTCATATAGCTTTTCATAAACTGCCGTCCCTCCGCATTCATCATAAAACCCATAACCAGCATGGCAATAATTACAGGGACGATACATGCCAGACCGAGTATCCAATCGAACACAAAAATCAGTATGGCAGCTACCAACGGCACTAGAAAAGTAGCCGCAAGATCAGGCAACTGATGTGCCAGAAAACTATGGGTAATCCCTGCATTGTCATCTATAATCTTGCGAATACGTCCGCTCGTATTAATGTCAAAGAAGCCGAGAGGCATACGCACTATCTGGCGCATGGCTTCTTTGCGCAAATTCGATTCAACCCGAAAAGCTGCAAGATGCGAAGACATCAATGCGGCAAAATAAAGGACGATGCTCGCCACGGCCATGCCTGCCGCCCACCAGGCATACGTCACCACATTACCGGAAGAGGTTATCTCTCCGTGTTCAAGCAGTTCTCTCACAATCAGCCAAATAAGGATATAAGGCAACATGCCCGCCAGGGCACTTAGGGCAGACAGCAGCATTGCCGCAGGCAAAAGCACTTTCCGTTTACCCATGTAGTTCTGAAGTTTTTTCAATGTACTCATAACGTACGTTCAATCTATATTAAGTTCGACAATCATTTAACTTATCGCTTGTTTTCAAAAAAGAACAATATTCGAAATCGTTCAAAAAAAAAGAGAGCTTATATTTCTATAAGCTCTCTTCATCCCATTCAATCCGGTGCATGTGCACCTTTGATATATGATTAATCTCGACTCGTCTCTCACTGATTCGCATAAGTTTTCAATTATTTTCTGCAAAGGTACGGCTCGCCGGCAAGACGGACAATACCTAAAAATAATGAAATTTACTATTCAGACTATAACGAATAAGTAATGATTGAAACAACAGAATAGTTATTCATGTTTCAGCCACATACTTGGTAATACTTCTTTTTCACCTTTTTCATTTACCAGTTCCATCTGCAATACGCCTCCGTTACAATCGAAGTAACGCACCTCTATCGGATGAAGCCCGGCTTTCAAAGCCTTCTGCACAATAATCTCTACCGGCGAATGTGCTCCATCATTATCTCCCAACAATTCACCGTCAAGCATTAATGTGCTACCGTCGTCCGAGAGAAGGGCAAATGTATAGATACCATCGGCAGGAACTTCCAGATAGCCGGTCAATACCAGACCGATATTTCCTTTCACCTCTTCGGGAATGGATACCGATTCCACCACATACTCCCCTTTGACAGGAGCTGCATCCATATCCGCACAAAGGTTACCACGGAAATCGTGCCATACTGCTTTCAAGCCGGGCTGCAAAGCAGCCGGAGCAGTCACCGCCTCCGCATAAGGAGCCTTTACATACTTGGTACGCACCACATCCGAAGGAGAACCATCCGGACGGAAAGTGCGGAAAGCGAAATCCGTAGTCTTCCCAACTTCCAAAGCACCGTTATAAAGAGCTGATTCTTTGGTAGGCATACTACCGTCTGTTGTATAACGTATTTCAGTACCGGGTAACGGGCAAGTCAATTCCACAGTTGTTTCATCAATAAATGCATTCACTTTATAGAATCCCTGCAAATCAGGCACCCGATAATTTACCCTCATCACATCCATCCGCTTAAATTGCGGAACAAGCTGACGATAGAACTCTTCGAGACCCGGTTTAGCTGCCGGCTCCGCCCAAGCTATCTCACTCAATGCTATCATACGGGGAACAATCAAATATTCAATGCGCTTCATGGTCGGAATCCATTCAGCCCAGAGATTCGCCTGCACCCCCCAGATATATTTCTTCTGTTCCGGCGATAACCGCTCGTCTGCACACGGATCATACGCAAGTATTTTCTTTACTGAATTCTGATCCTGCGCATAATCGAAATAGAAATATTCATTCGGACAAGCAATCACTTTCTGCTTTTGTGCAGTTGCCGTAGGCAATGCATCTTTCGCCCAACTTCTCCACCAGGTAATAGCAGCATCGGAAGATAATCCGTCGGATACCACTTCATCCCAACCTATGAGTTTCTTTCCGTTGGCAAGGAAGAATTTCTCCATGTCACGTACAAACCATGCCTGAAGTTCTTCTACCGACCCCAGTTTCTCCGTACGAATCCGTTTCTGACAAAGAGGACATTTCTTCCAGTTGGCTTTTTCCACTTCATCACCACCCATGTGCACATATTCATAAGGGAAAAGTTCAAAAACTTCTTTGAACACATTCCGGCAGAACTCCAGTGTTGCGTCTTTGCCCGGACAGATAGGAGAAGAGAATGTCTCCCCCCACCCGATTAATCCGTCGCACGCCAATTCCGGATATTGACCGATAGCTGCCAGGAAATGTCCCGGCATATCAATCTCAGGAATGACATCAATTCCTCTTTGCGCAGCATAGGCTACTATTTCTTTTATATCATCGTGAGTGTAATAACCTCCATACAGTGTATCTCCTTCCACAATACGTATCTTATCTTCCGGAATCAGGAAATCGGCATTATCTTCTTCTTTCGCACGTGCCATACAGGTACGATCCTGCGTATTGAATTTACGCCAAGCCCCTTTTTCCGTAAGTAACGGATATTTCTCGATTTCTATACGCCAACCTTGATCGTCGGACAGATGCCAATGGAACTTATTAAGTTTATACAAAGACATCAGGTCTAACACATGCTTCACTTCTTCCTTATCCCAGAAATGACGGGAAGCGTCCAACATAAACCCACGCCATTCAAACCGTGGCGCATCTTCTATTTGCACGACAGGGATAGAATAATTCTGTTTCTCTCCCTGCACTTCTATCGTTGCAGGAAGCAACTGGCGAATAGTAGTAATAGCAGAAATAATGCCTGAATAGTCAGTTGCCTCTACTCGAATATACTCCGGTGCAGACTCAAGCTTATAAGAACCGGGCTTTCCAATAGTATCTTTCAACTGAAAATACATATCTACCTGACTCTTATCGGTAGTGACTTCAACAGAAGACGATATGACATTCCGAAGAATTTCCTGCAGGTATCCGGCAGCGGGAAACAACGACTGATCGGAAACTCCGATTTTCATGCCATCTTTTAAAACAAACGAGCCCGACTGCTCGGTCAGACTAACGGGGGTAGGCAAGATTGCAATTTCTTGCTTGACGGTAGACGTACAAGAAGAAAAAACACAAACTGACACAATGAGTAAAGAACTACTTAATTTTTTGAACATGCGGTTAACTATTTAATAAATGATTTGTCCTGTTTTTAATTGACCATCTATATATAATACAACTAAAAGGCATAAAGTACTAAAAAGGCGGAAAAAGTTTTTTTTGCGACTTCATGTCACAAACTCCTATTAATGTTTATCTTTGCTGCCCAATCCCATTACAAACAAATCTAAAGAATCACTTCAATGTCAAGAGAACAAATATTAATCAAAACCTCATGGATCAGTACAATTGGCAATGCAATCCTGTCCGCATCCAAAATCATCATCGGTTTGTTTGCCGGTAGTTTAGCCGTAGTCGGCGACGGTATCGACTCGGCAACCGATGTTGTTATCTCTATCGTTATGATTTTTACGGCACGCCTCATCAACCGCCCTCCTTCAAAGAAGTATGTATTCGGCTATGAGAAAGCGGAAGGGATCGCAACAAAGATTCTATCACTCGTGATATTCTATGCCGGCGCACAAATGCTGCTATCGTCCACTAAAAGTATCTTTTCGGATGAAGTGAAAGAAATACCATCGGCTATCGCCATCTATGTCACTGTATTTTCTATTATCGGTAAACTCTTACTGGCTTCATACCAGTACAAACAGGGAAAGAAGATCGACAGCTCCATGCTGACTGCAAATGCCATCAATATGCGGAATGATGTTGTCATCTCAACAGGTGTCTTATTAGGATTGATATTTACTTTCATCTTCAAATTACCGATACTCGATTCAATAACAGGATTGATAATCAGCCTCTTCATCATCAAATCTTCCATCAGTATTTTCATTGATTCGAATGTGGAACTGATGGACGGAGTGAAAGATGTCAATGTATACAACAAGATATTCGAGGCTGTAGAGAAAGTGCCCGGTGCCAGTAATCCGCATCGCGTCAGATCACGAATGATAGGAAATCTCTATATGATTACCCTTGATATAGAAGTGAATCCGGAAATCACGATCACGCAAGCTCATGAGATTGCCGATTCGGTGGAGAAAAGCATTATCAATTCGATAGATAACGTATATGACATTCTGGTACATGTGGAACCCGCCGGTAAATGCCAGACAGGAGAAAAATTCGGGGTCGATAAAGATATGGTTTAATCCATCTCTACACAGAGATTTTTTCACTTTCCTCTATCACCTATCACCAGCACTTCTAAAAACCTTTATTCATGGTACTTTCAGGGATGGTGACAGGTTGTTTGCAACCTATCACCACATCTATCACCTATCACCCTGCCTGATCAATCAATGATCAATAAGGAAAAAGAATGAATCTCTATACGATACATTGGTTTCAGCCGCTTGAAACTTTAGTTTCTCCAAAGAATACAATGTTTTCCCCGCAAGGGAACTGTTGTTTCCCCTATGGGGGAACTATGGTTTCTCTACGGGGAAACTACAGTTTCCCATAGGGGAACAAATAGTTTCAACGCATGAAACTAAAAGTACCGTGCCGGGAAACTATTTTTATGACCGGTTAATAACTAATCTTCACCCCGGCAAAGAAACTTCTCGGCAAAGAAGGACCGTAAATGTAACCGGAATCCCGGTTAGCTCCTCTGTCAAAGTCCTTCTGATAAGACTCGAAAATATTCTGAACTCCACCGTTTAATTGCAAATCAACTGTTTTGTATAGCTTGAAGTCATAAGCCAGTTTCACTCCCAAATCAAAGAAACGAGGTGTTCTGATTGCTTCCGCTTTTCTTTCAGGCATTTCACCCAGTTTGGCATTCTCGGCAGTGATATCCATACGTTGCACTAACATTTTGCCGGTATATGTTCCTGACAGGGCGATAGACAAAGGTTTGACGGGAGTATATGTGGCAGTAAAATAACCGTATGTATCGGGAGTACGGAAAATCTTCTTTTCTGCCGGTGCATCATCATGCCACTTATGTGGTTCATCGTATCGGCTACGCTGTAAAGTCAATCCCGCTTGTATTTGCAGGATAGACAGATAAGCCACTTTACCTTCCAGTGTCAATCCCATCACTTTAGCACCGGGGCCATTGCTACGTGTTTTCACTAATATACCATCACCACGGTCGTAAGGTTCGCCCAATACAAAAACATCGGTCAGTCTTGTATAAAACCCCTCAATCAACAAGTTCGTCTGGAATGCTCCGAAACGATGATACATATCTGCAGAAGCACTGAAACTTTGGGATTTCTCTTCTTTCAAATCCTTTGCACGCTCGATCATAGCCACTGTTCCGCCCACATTTTCAATATGCATATCCTCATCAAAAGCCTGCGGAGCACGAAATCCGGAAGAATAGCTCAAACGCAGGTTAATATTCCGGGTAGGATTAAAACGCAAGTTGGCACGGGGACTAAAGATCACATTATCCACCATATTATGCTTATCCAGACGACCGCCAATCAGAATTCCCCAACGGTCGTTCTTCCATTCGTTCTGCAGAAAAGCACTGTAAATATTCACCGTCTGATCCGTGTGACGGTCATATCCCCACATGTTATCTTTCAGGCGGTCACGGTTATATTCAAGCCCTGCTGTGAGATCAGAAGGCATAAAAAGGCACTTGCCAAACGTATGTACGTATTGTGCGCCCCCCATAGCGGTTAAATCCGTCGTCTTTCCATAGGCTTTCAGAGGATCGTTGCCCGGTCCGTAATAACTGTCCCGGTCTGTATTGGCAGCCGATGCAAAGACACTTAGACGGTTCTTTTCATCCGGAGAGAAATAATCGAATTTCAAACTTCCACCATCAATAGAATGTTGCAACTGCTCTGCAATATGCGCTTCGTGAGGAGGACGGTTCAACATATCCCCTCCACGACGAAATTCCTGCATATGGTGATATTCAAAGGTCAGTTTGGAGTAAGTACTCGTTTTCAGATAAGAGCGGAAACCCACTGTTTGATTCTTCAACTTGGGCAGTTCGGTAAATCCGTCTCCGTCATAATCATATCCTGACCGGTGGCGGTTCTGTCCAAAGATATACAATCCGGCACGATGATCGTCCGTCACCAATGAGGCATTCAGCGAGGTGTTGTTATCGAATGAGGAGCTTCCTCCCAAAGCAGTAATGGTGTGCGATAGCTGACCGGAATTGCGTAAAGGCTCTTTAGTGATTATATTAATTGTTCCTGCAATAGCCGAAGAACCGAACAAGGCGGAGCCTCCCCCACGCATCACTTCTACACGTTCAATCATACTGGCAGGAATCTGTTCCAGCCCATACACTCCGGAAAGGGCACTGAATACGGGACGCGAATCGATCAGAATTTGCGTATATGGTCCGTCCAGACCATTGATGCGAACTTGCTGGAAACCACAATTCTGGCAATTTGTCTCCACACGCACTCCGGGCTGGAAGTTCAGTCCTTGTGATAAAGTAGAAGAGTTAGTGGTTTCAAAAAGTTTCAGGTCGACGACATTCACTAAAGTAGGAGCCATACGGCGTGTCGTTTCACTCCGGTTGGCGGAAACCACTACTCCGTCGAGAGCAATCGCATCCTCTTCTATTTCAAAATCTTCTTCCAGTGTCTTTCCTTTTTTCAGAGTTACGTTGCGGGTCACTGTCTTGTAACCTACTGAACTAACTTCCAGTATAAAATTTCCTTCCGGCAAATTCTTCAAAAAATAATGCCCGGTAGCATCGGTCACCGTTCCTATGGTCGTTCCTTTCAGTGCAATGGTGATGTACGGAAGATGTTCTTTCGTTTTTTTATCCAGTACATGACCTATTATATTCGCATCGGATTTCTTCAGTTCAGGGTAGTCCGGATGTTCAGCCAATGCGTGTGACAGAACACAACACAGGCCGATCAGGACTAAAAGATATTTCTTCATTGTCGTTAGTCTTTTAATGTTTTAATTCAAAAAAAATAATAGAGGGAAAGGGAAGCAACAATCATAAATCGTTGTTCCTAACTAATAATAAATGCTATTCCCGAAAAGTATAGACTAAGCGACAGGAGGCGCCCTAAGAGATATTACGCCCGGACAAGTACGACAATACCGCATACCTTGCGGACGGGCAAGCAGAATACACAAGAAAGAGAAAACGGCAACAATAAACGCGGGTAATAGTCCGCTATCTGTCACCAATATGTGATTCAGGAAATGAAGTAGCTGGAATTCAACCGTCGTATGACTATGCTCACTCCCCTTCTTGAATGGATGCGAATGGACAATCGTAACCCCGTTTACCACATGTGAGTGAGTAAACAAAGTGATTCCTGCCATGTACGAAATAAACAGTACAGGCAGAAAATACTTCATTATATGTAGGTACAATTGTTTCATCCGGTAATTTTGCACATCTATTCCGTGCAGTAAAGTCAGAGTTCAGTTTGTTTTTTGCAAAGATAGGGATTGTCTCTATACAAAACAATCCCTATTTATAACGATTTTAAATCTTAACCGAATCTTAATAACTTATCTTCACCCCTGCAAAGAAACTTCTCGGCAACGACGGACCATAGATATAACCGGAGTCACGGTCGGCTCCTTTATCGAAGTCATTCTGGTAAGCATTGAAAATATTCTGTATACCGGCATTCACCTGCAAGTTCATCGACTTGTAAAGTTTGAAATCATAGGCAGCCTTCAAACCGATGTCGAAGAAGTCTTTGGTATTCACCGTTATCGGGTTTTCAAGGAATCCCGGCACAGGTTCGTGGGGAACCAGCATCGAACCGGTATATGTACCGGAAAGAGCGATAGATAATGGTTTTATCGGGGTATAGGTTGCTGTAAAGTAACCGTAAGTATTCGGCGTACGCATCATTTTCTTCACAGCCGGAGCGTCTGGGTTCCATACGTGCGGTTCGCTGTAATGGCTCTGCTGCAAAGTGACTCCTGCCTGAAGCTGGAATTTAGTCAGATATGCCATCTTTCCTTCTAATGTCAATCCCATCACACGGGCTCCCGGTGCATTGTAGCGTGTACGTGTCAGGATTCCGTCCACTGTCTCTCCGTCGGTAAGGGCAAATACATCTGACAGCTTTGTATAGAATCCTTCTACCAGAAAGTTAACCTGAAACGCGCCAAAACGGTGATAAATATCTGCCGAAGCACTCAAGCTCTGTGATCTTTCTTCTTTCAGATTGTCCGCCAGTTCAACCATCGCCACATTACCGCCTACATTCTCCACGTGCAAATCTTCGTCGAAGGCCTGCGGAGCACGGAAACCGGATGAGTAACTGAAACGAAGATTGATATTCTCAGTCGGATTATAACGCAGATTGGCACGCGGACTGAATATCACATGGTCAATCAGATTATGCTTGTCCAAACGACCGCCAATAAGGAATCCCCAGTGCTCATTCTTCCATTCATTCTGAAGAAAGGCACTACCGATATTCACTTTTTGGTCTACCGTACGATTATATCCCCACATATTATCTTCCAGTTTATCCTGATTGAATTCTATTCCGGCAGTCAGGTCGGAAGGCATGAAGATACATTTTGCGAAACTATAAACATATTGCGATCCTGCCATCCAGTTCAGGTCGGTGGTGTTTCCGTAAGCATTCAGATCTTGTCCGCCACCATAATAGCTGTCACGATTGATATGCTGCGCGGATGCAAACACATTGAAACGATGTTTCTCGTCAGGTGAGAAATAATCAAACTTCAGTCCTCCGCCATTGATCGAGTGTTCGGTCTGCTCCGCCACATTCGCTTCGTGGGGCGGGCGGTTCAACAAGTCTCCTCCCCTACGAAATTCTTCCATATGGTGATATTCAAAAGTCAGTTTCGAATAAGTCGTTGTTTTCAGGAATGAACGGAAACCGATTGTCTGACCATGCAACTTAGGAATCTCGGAATATCCGTCTCCATCATAGTCATACGCAGAGCGATGGCGGTTCTGACCGAAGATATACAAACCGGCACGTTGATTATCCGTCACAAGAGATGCGTTTAATGCCGTACTGTTATCAAAAGCGTCTCCATCGCCAATTCCCGTAATTGTATGGGATAACATACCGGAGTTGCGTATCGGCTCTTTAGTAATGATATTTATTGTACCGGCAATGGCAGATGAACCGAATAAGGCCGAACCGCCTCCACGCATCACTTCCACACGTTCTATCATGCTGGCAGGAATCTGTTCGATACCATATACACCGGAGAGTGCACTAAAAATGGGACGGGAATCGAGCAGGATTTGCGTATAAGGACCATCCAGTCCATTGATACGCACCTGCTGGAAACCGCAATTCTGACAATTGGACTCTACACGGACGCCTGGCTGAAAGCTCAACCCCTGCGCCAAAGTCGTAGAGTTGGTATTCTCAAAAATTTTCAAATCTACTACATTCACCAGTGTCGGAGCCAGCCGGCGGGTGGTTTCATTACGATTGGCAGATACTACTACGCCATCCAAAGCAACTGCGTCTTCTTCTATTTCAAAATCTTCTTCCAATGTACGTCCTTTCTTCAGCGTCACATTTCGTCTGACGGTTTTATAGCCCACCGAACTAACCTCAAGCACAAAATTGCCTTCGGGAAGATTTTTCAAGAAATAGTGCCCGGTAGCATCGGTCACTGTTCCGATGGTAGTACCTTTCAGGGCGACTGTAATATAGGGCAAGTGCTCTTTTGTGTTTTTATCAAGAATATGACCAATAATATTGGCATCTGACTTACGTAATTCGGGATGATCCGGATATTCATGAGCTTGTCCTTCAAGGGCAGGCAACAATGCGCAGCACAGGCAGACAAGCGAAAAGATATATTTCTTCATTTTTCGTTTGTTATTCATTTTCGATAAGTATTCACATGGATAGACAGACAATGCCCTACCTCATGCAAGGTACGGTATCATCATTCAAAGAACGGAGAAACGAATAACCGGAGGTGCTCTAAGTCCCACTACCCCATGATACGGACAGTGATAGTGAGCATATTGCGAACGTCCGAGCAGAAAACACAATAAGAAAGGAATAAAAAGGGAAAGAGCAAAAACAATAGCTGCACCGTCTGCCGTCAAGTGAGACAGAAAATGAATCTGCAGCAGTTCGACTGTAGAGTGTTTATGTGCCGCCCCTTTCTTAAACGGGTGTGAATGGACGATTGTCACGCCATTGACCACATGCACGTGGGCAAAGAATGTAAAGCTTACCAGATACGACACAAACAGTATCGGTAAGAAGTAGCGTGTAATATTCAATAACAATCGTTTCACCTCATTTTTTCTTTGAGGCGGCAAAGATACGAACTATTTATTTAACAATCAATGATTATACAAAATTTTGTTAATATACCGCCGAAGCTATGATTTGAATAAACAGAATCAGGAATACCATAGCAATCGGATAAACTGTTGCATAAGCTACGCTCGGTATGTTACTGTCTACCATTGAATCGGCAGCAGCAAGTCCCGGAGTACTCGTCATACCGCCCGTAATAGTCCCCAACAAATCGAGCAGGCTGATTTTAAATACCAGACGTCCTACAACGGCTGCAACAAGCATCGGCACTAATGTGATGGCAGCCCCCACTCCGAACATCAGCAATCCGCTTTCCTGAAAAGTGGCTACCAGATTCTTACCGGCAGAAGTTCCTACTTCGGCAAGAAAAAGAAGCAGACCCAACTGGCGCAACAACTGATTAGCAGGTCCGGACATAGACCAGATAATAGGTCCTGTCTTGCCAATCGCACTTAACACAAGAGCTACCATCAGCACTCCGCCGGTCAATCCCGGAGAGAATGACAGACTATCAGAGAAAGATATATTTATTTTGCCGAACAGCACTCCCAATACAATCCCCATCGCAATAGGGAAGAAGTCCGTATCGGACAGTTTCTTCGCATTGTTCCCCAACAGGCGGGCTACTCCTCTAATCCCCTCTTTCTCACCGACCACCATCAACTTATCACCAAATTTTAAAGCAAGATCGGGAGACGGAGACAAATCAATACCGCTTCGACGAATGCGGGTAACCGTGCAGCCAAAGTTCTTCTGTAAGTTCAAATCCCCCAGTTGTTTATTTATCATATCCTTTTTGGTCAACAGCAAAGATTCTATTTCCTGCGTTTTATCCAAAGGCAGTTCACCTTCTTCTCTCTTACCTACCAGTACAGCAAGCTGATCCAGCGCTTCTTCGCTACCTACGGCTTGTATATAGTCTCCTTCACGCAACACTGTATGAGCTGTAGGAATGGATATCTCATCATTGTGTTTCAGACGGGAAATAACGGCACCCGTCATACCACGCGCATTAATTTGCATCAGGCTGCGATCAAACACATTCGAATTGGTGACACGATAAATACAAGTAGTCAATTCCGGGAATTGTCCGCGACGTTCTATTTCCAAACGACGGGCTTCTTTATCTAAATCCACCCGCATAATTTTAGGTAACAGCTTGACAAACAGAATCACACCGATCACTCCAAACGGATATGCGATACCGTAAGCAATGGATGCCAAAGGAGAATTGGTACTGTCGATAGCAACCGCCAGACCCGGCGTACTGGTCAACGCACCGGCAATCAGACCGACAATACTCGGTGTGTCAATATCAAATGCGTACTTCAATCCGACTGCGGTCAGGCAGGCGGAACAAATAATAAGCATAGTAATGAGAATGAGCGTCTTTCCTTTACTGCGGAAAGAATCGAAGAATCCGGGCCCAGCCTGAATACCGATGGTAAAAATGAAGAGCACCAAACCGAAGTTTCCTAATTCTTTAGGAATGATAACACCAAAATGCCCGAAAAGAAGGGCAATGAAAATAACTGCCGACACATCGAGAGATAATCCTCTGATTTTTATTCTTCCCAGCATAAACCCCAATGCGACAATCAGGAAAAGGGAAAAATAAGAGGAATGCAATAAGTCAGTAAACATAAAAATAAAGGTTAGTTAGTTTAAGGGCGCGAAGGTACAAAAAAGTCTCCAGACGCACAGCATCATGGAGACTTTTATGAGTTTTACTAACCTGATTCTTTTACTTTCTTAATAACTGGTTACCATATCTTCCGAGACACAGATATAGAAATCCGCACGACCTTTATTTTCTTCATCCAGTTTATCCGTGTTTTCCTGACGTACGGAAGTAACCGTCACAACGCTTGTCCCGGGACGATATTGAAGCAGATAGGGAATAATCCCACCTTTCCAGTCGGAATGATAGCTTCCATTAATATGCAGAAATTTGTCTTTCATATTGTGAGCTATAAACCACCCCATTGTAGCATCCTTTACAGCCTGTGCCTGTGCCAACTTATAATTATCTCCGGATTTTTGTCCTCCCATCATATTCATCATGCTAAAAGCTGCCTCACTCTCCTTTTCATCATAATTGAAAGAAATGGGCAAAGGGGCAATGTATCTTTTAGCCTCATCTGACAGTGAATCCAGCACTTCAAGTCCCCCGTTTTTCACTGCATTGGCATAACGGCGGGGTACATTTGTGGCGATAAACGGAATCTTATTCTCTTTAGCAAAATAGACTACCGGAGAATAATCCGTACTATAATTAGGCCACAAACGAGCCTCTTCTTCAAAACGATCGTAAGAAATTTTACGCTGCAAATATTCATTCAGGATCAGTTGGTTATCGCTCTCCATCATTTCTTCTCCCAACATCAGTTTGTCCTTATGAATATGGTAAAGGGAACGGGTTATTTCAAACTCCAGCCAGTGAGTGATAGGACAATTATGCATCTCTCCTAAGAAAACGACATCATACTTCTCCAGTTGCTTTATCAACTGGCTGTAAGTAATTGCTTTCCCCGCATTATCATATAACACGTAGGCAGGCTTGTCCACTCCTACCTGTGCACAGGTAACCATTTGCAGGCAAAAACACCCCCAAATTATAACTAATAAACGCTTAATCATTTGCTGTTTCATTCTTTAATTTATTATTACTCAAATATAATAGCACATAATTATCCAAGTCAATCCATTCTTTGAAAGCTTTACGCAACTCAACCGGAGTTATCTCATCAAGACATTGTTCGTATTGTTCAAAATCAGCTAATGATTCCCCATTTTTAAGTAATCCGACCAGCGTGGTACGCCATGCCGCCGGTGATTTTTCATTCAATGCTTCACGTTTTGCCAAGAGGAAAGAGCGCTTGATGGTTTGTAATTCCTGTATATCTACTTCTTCTTCCTTCAGCCTCTGAAGAATTTCTTTCAACAAACGGTCTATCTGCCCCATATTCCGGTTATCGGCAGAAGCATTTATGTCAAAGTAGAATGTACCCCACGGGATTCCCTCATAAAACAATGAAATATAAGGAGAATAGACCAATGACTCCCGCTCACGCAAGACTGAAATCAGGCGGTTACGAATTACATCTCGCATCAATTTCAACATGAGTGTATTCTTTTGGCAAGGCAGGTAATGACCGTAAAGTAAATAATCAAACAAGGTCTGTGTCTCGTTATCATTAGGAAATCCCTCTATAAGGGTTTTATCCGGTAGTTCAAAACTAGGATAAGAGTATTGCACCGTATTTCCTGAAACCGGAATTCTTCCGAATACAGACACAAACTGGCGCATGAGCGAATCCGGATTGAAACTACCACATACAACATACGTAGTTCCTTCGGGACGTGTATACAATTTCTTATAAAATCCGGCTATGGAATCGAGGTTCAACCGTTCTGCAAAAGAGCGAATAGATGGACGCATAATAGATGCTCCCATCAATTCATTGATGCGGGCAGACAACTGACGCCCTGAATCCCTTTTCAGCATTTTCTCCAACATGGTTTCTTTCCCTTCATTCTGCATCAATCCCTGACGTATCTCTTCAAAATCTTCGTATTTCAGTTCAGGATCAAAAATCTTCTCATAAATCAAGTTGAAGAATTCCGGCGCATTAGCAGTGGAAGACATTCCCATAAAACCATGCCAATGATTTTCCATGGCTACAGTGATTGACATTTCTTTCTGAAAAAGATATTCTGAGAGAATTTGACCATCTACTTTCGCAAGACCTCCCATATCGATATATCCTCCAACACCTTCTAACAAAGGATATTCTTCGTCGGACAAGGAAGAAGTGCCGAGGGGAGCGAAAGAAGTCAGATACAAGGTGCTGTCAGAATCCTGTGTGGGCTTCATTATTAAACGAATACCATTTTTCAGCTTTACTTCCCTAACCCCCATTTCATTATAGACATTGATATGAGCAATCATCGTAGCATCAAAAGGAGGACGGATAGCCAAACAAGCGGGTGTTTCTACCGGCACTTCCTCTTTTTCTTCCTGGCGAACATAAGTATAAGGTATACATTCTGCCCGTTCACCTTCTGCCCACGCTTCTGCTATTTCCTGTTTTGTCAATGGCATCCCCAACCCCGGATGAGAATTACAGGCAACAAGCATAGCTTGCTTCTGATAAGTAAGCCATTCTTTCAGCAGTAATTGCAAATCGTTATTTTGCACATGCAACATGGCTTCTTTCAATTGCTTCCGCTCCGCCGGGGCAGTCATATAACGATCACCTGATATTACATAATCAGTAAAATCATCACAGAAATAAATAGAAGAACGCGCATCGTCAGGATTGCCTTCAGCTAGCTGATTGCAGAATTGTGTACGGACATCTGCCAGTTCCTCCTTGTCCCATCCTTCACGAATCAAACAGTTTAATTCGGCTACGGCAGTAGTTATAGTACTTAGTATTTCGCTCCTGTCGTTTCCCTCTACTGCCAATACCAAATGATTCTTATCGCTCAAATACCAGGAATCAGATAGATCCGCTTTGATGTGACGCCCCCGAAAACGTTGTGTTATTGCCCGAAGCAGTAGACGTCCGGTTTCTTTCTTGACAGCATCGTTTATAGTGCGTTCAACCACACAAGGATGAGGAATCATCAACTCCACTTTCGTATGGTTACGCAACGAATCTCTGACTTCCGATATTTGAATACCTTTTGCATACTCCAACGGATAAATGCGAAAATCTTTAGCCACACGTTTCTTTAATGAAGAGAAACCTGCTTTTATCTTAGCCTCTATCTCATTGGGAGAAATATCTCCCACTACCACTAATGTAGCCAGTGAAGGAGTATACCATTTATTATAATATTCTTTGAGTACTTGAGGGGTCACTTTACAAATATCATCGGCAGTACCCAAAGGGATATGGTTTCCAAAAACACCCTGTCCAATCTTCAACTGATAGAATTCATCATTGAGATCATAACTTCTCAATTCCTCCAGAATGATTCCTTTCTCATTCTCCACTTTCTCCGGAAGAAAAGATATTCCGTCGAGCCAGTCACGTATAATCAACAACGAACTGTCAACAACAGCCTCCTGCCCATGATCTGTGGGGACAGCAAACATATAAATGGTACGATCGTAGCCTGTGAAAGCATTGATATCAATTCCGTATTTCACTCCCTTAGATTCCAGATAACTCACCAATGAACGTTTGGGAAAATGCCTGGTTCCACCAAATGCCATGTGTTCGAGGAAATGAGCACATCCTTTCTGATTCTCCGTTTCCTGAACAGAACCGACACGCATAATCAAACGGAACTCTACCCTTGAAGCAGGAACAGCGTTTTTCAATATTAAATAATGCAGTCCGTTAGGCAAATACCCCTCTACAGTTCCTTTTGGAAGAGAAATCGGAGCAGATTGCGCATACCCAGGTATATACACACACATAGCAGCTATTAAAATAGCTGCTATGGAAACATCCTTATACAAGTTCTTATTATTTCTTCTCATAGGTCACTGTTACATGGGTATATCCACCGGCATTCATGTGGTCTATCAAAAATTTAAAGGTCATCTTTTTAGCAGTAAAATCAATACTACCGGTAGACTCTTCAAAATTTTCCGGATCTTCCCAACCATCTTCGTCAATACCTGTATTGCACAAATAATAATCGGGTTCTGCCCTTCCCCCCTGTTCATAGATTTCTTGAGCAGTTGGATCTGTTTTCATCAATTCTTGTTGCCGGGTCCATGCACTAAAAGTATATGAGAACGGAACTGCTTTTATCGGATCACCATAAGAGTCTGTTCCTTCTCCTATATAGTCTACAGTGGCAGTAGAAGAAGTAATATCTTTAAGTTTTATACCGTTCAATGATGCGGAGAAGCTTTCATTGGTATTTTTATTCCAATTAATCTGTTCCATCAAGGTCTGTGATGCCGGTGACTCTGTCCAATACTCGGAGTCTTCGACCGTTTCGGCACGAAATACCCAATATAGATATTCGGTTAATCCCATCGGGTTGTCCACCATTTTCAACACAGGCATTTCAGCCGTAGCCTCCTCACTCAAAGTAATAATTGTTTTCCCGTCGTATTCTTTTGTGAACGCTTGAACAAAAGGAGTTAAATATCCATCTGCAGGACTATTTACCACTGTGTGACAAGAAACGATTCCCAGCCAGTCTGTCAAATCAATGTTATATTTAGTTTTATAGCCTTCAATCAATGCCAATTGTTCCTCGGAAAGTTCCGGTATTTGCGGATCGGGTTTCACACGCACACTTAACACTGCATTCAAAGCCATATTCTCTACAGGAATAGTAGAAATGCCAATCTGAAAATAAGTATCTACAGCCAACAGATTTTTCTGATTGGATACAACTTGAAAAGTCGCTTTCTTCTGACCGGCCTGAATAGTCACCGGATTATTTACCAGTTTTAAAATACCGGCTTCGTCATCCAATACCTCAAAATTAAGTGTAACATCCTGCTCACAAGCTGTAGTAAGATCGACATTTACCGTCAGGGGAGTTGCTTCCGCTTCTTCAATCACCGGATTTTCTGCAGATAAATAAATCTTATTAACGCCTGTATACCCAGTATCTTCTTTATCATCTCCACACGATGTGACAAGAGACAACAGGAACATTCCCATTGTATAAACAAACAGTTTCTTCATTTCTTTTTTCATTTTATTGATTCGTTTATAATTAAAATTATCAGTTCTCTATTTTTGTCCAACCTTCATTCTGTGATACATTCTCATTATACAGATATTCTCCTCTCGGAATGGGGAAAGTCCAACGGTAATCATCCGCCTGAACACGTTTGTCTGTTGCCATCGTACCGGAAGTATTCCAATCGGACAGTACTCCCTTACGACATCGCTTCAAATCAAAATAGCGTTCCCCCTCTCCTACAAACTCTTTCCATTTTTCTTGAAAGATAGCCTTTAGAAGAGGCTCGCCGGACAACTGCGTATCCAACAAAGTGGCATTACGCTGTTCCAAATACCGGTTCATCACCCCGACAGCTTGTCCATCGTGCCCCTTTCCGTCACGACAGTATGCTTCCGCCAGAATAAAACAGGCACCAGCCACACGATATTTATTGATATATTGCGGCTCTATCTTCTCCCAGTTCATTTTATTATATTTACCCAAACAATTCTCCATCGTCGTGTTGCCCAATGCATCATCCGTCATTTCTTTGGTAAATACAGATGCTCCCGAACGAATATCTCCATCAGCATACAAGGTTATCAGGGAACTATTCACTGTCATGTAATCCCCTTTATGTGTATCATAATTTATACCGGTATAATAGCTGCTGTTTGTAAACAAAGAAAACACCCGTTCTGCACAGGACGAATTGCTCCACAATGTAGCATACACCGTTTCACCAAGCACATCATAGCCGCCTTTTTCATCGATCACCTTTTGTGCATACTCTGCCGCCTGCTCATAATTATGAGCATACAGTTCCAATTCCGCCCACATATAATAACCGCTATACTGTGAAAACCAATAAACATCCGAAGGATTATTCTCCACCGTCAAGGCCTCCTTGAGCAACTCACGAATGGCAGTCACACATTCCTCAATGCTCGACCGATACAGAAATTCCAATTCCAGCTGATCCTTCAATATGATTCCATCCTTTTCCGGCCCGTCTTCATAATCCGGTGCAAAAAGCCGGAGAAGATTGAAGTAGCAATAAGCTTTCAACAATTTCGCTTCGCTCACCACTGCTTGCAGTTCTTTCGTCTCTTCAGTTGTAGATACCGATATGCCATCTACACGTTCCAACACTGCATTCGCTATAGCTACCGCCGCATAATAGTCAGACCAGATGGAAACGGCGAGATCTTCTATGGGTTGCGTCTGCCATTTATAAAGATTATTCAAACTCGCATCCCGGGAAATCCAGGAAGTTGTTTCAAAATCATCGCCTAATACCGATAAGTCAAATTCCGGACTTGGCAACTGCTTGTAAGCAGTAGCCAACAACTCACGGGCAGTATTCGGCGTTGTTATGGCATCCGGATCCGAAAACTGATTTTCATACGGAATATTCAATGAGCAGGCAGTGAAACAAAGTGTCAGGAAAAGACTGCCTATCACTGTTTTGATCCGACTTTTATTTATCATTTTTACAATCATCATATCCATCCATGTTTAGAAAGTCAAACTCAAATTAATGGTTAACACTGGCTGCATCGTACCCGCCAACGAACCTGTTTCCGGATCAGATTCCTTATAAGGAGTAATCATAAACAGATTGGATGCCTGGAAAGCAACGTTGGCATATTTAATGAAATTACAGTTCTTCTCCAGAAATGTGTGCGGAACACGATAACGCAATGACACCATTGACAGTTTCAGATAATCACTCTTTCCAACAGTTTCCGTATTCGGATAATCCAGTGAGGCGATAGCCGAAGAACTGTAAAAAGGAGAATGGTACGTCTTTCCTTCATCTCCTTTCTCAAACCACATATTCTGCAATTGCCCTTTTATGGCATTTTTATTAGCGTCATCGGAAGAGCGGACGTATGAATAACTATAAGATTTAACTCCGCCAAATACATAATAGAAATCCATATCCAAATCAAAATCACGATAAGAAAAACTTAAATTGAATATACCACTGTAAGGAGGGGTCGCATGACCCAAAGCTACAATGTTCTCTTTCGACGGATTTTCCGTGGCTGGTATTTCGCGCCCGTCTGCTCCCTGAAATACGGGAAGGCCTGTAATCGGGTTAATCCCCAACGACTTCAATCCATAAATCATATCATACGATTTTCCTATCTCATAATCAGGAATAATAGCTTCTTCACTTGCATATAAGCGATCGGCATAATATAAATCGACTACCTTATTACGATTGTACGCCAGTGATCCGCGTAGCGAAAGACGCCAATCAGAAGTATCAAGTACTTTCAGGGAAGCGCTCAATTCGTAGCCTTCATTGCGCAGCACGCCAATATTGCGTTTCATCGTGCTGAATCCATTAGACAACGGAACCGGAACATCAAGCAAAGCATCGCTTGTCTCACGCCGGTAAATGTTGGCGTCCAAAGTCAGACGTTTGAATAGTTCAACCGACAAACTAATATCCGTAGATGCTGTCTGCTCCGCTTTCAGATCGGTATTATAAAGTGCGAGTAACTGCAGGAGACGTGCATTTCCATAATAATCAGTCGAATAAGAAAAAGTACCAATCGTTGATGAAGCAGACACTCCCGCCAAATTAGCCATTCGCCCGTAAGAAGCCTTCAAGTTCAAGCGGGAGATTACATTATTATCTTTCAGAAAAGGATACTGGCTGATCGTCCATCCCAAACCGATAGCCCATGCGGCATTCCAACGTTTGGATTCAGGAAGGATAGAAGAAGCGTCCGCTTTGTAGGTCGCGAAAAGATCGTAAGTATTATCAAAACTATATCCCATCACCAGCCCCACTCCCAGTTGGGCAGTCTTTTCCTTATAAGAACCGACCACAGGTTTTCTATTACCGGAAATAGACTGGTTGATAGCGGATGGTGACATTTGCGTACCCACTCCATATCCTGTAATAGAAACATTATCCGCATCCGTCATATAATAATCCATATTCCCGCCAATAGTAAAATCATGTTTCTCCGCAAATATCTTGTTATAAGTGATGCGGACATTCGATGAAACATTCGTTGTCACGTTTTTCTCTTTGGAGAGCTTTCCACGCTCTGCTTCATCCACCCCGCTGTTTCGTTCGCTGATAGAAGTAGAAGGCACCAGCGTCATGCCTTCATTCAAAAGCATATCAATACCTGCTACAGCATCGATACTCAATCCTTTCAGAGGTTCCAAATTCAAACTCCCACTTACTCCACCGCGTTTGTCTGTCGATTTACTGTTGTACTGACTTAGCAAATCATTATAAGTGTAATCTGAAGTTTCATTAGAAAAAGAAACTAATTTTCCCGTCTTTGTTTCATAAGGATTGAGTTGATAGATCAAATCGGTAGGAGAATATGAACTTCCATTCGGCGTATCTGTTTCAGAATATCCCGCATTGGCACTTAATGATAAATATCCCACCCTACCCAGTTGCTGGTCAAGGCTCATAGTGGCAGTAAAACGATGTGTATCATTCCCCGGCACACGTCCTCCTTGCTGGGCATAATTGGCAGATACATAATAAGACGTTTTTTCCGATCCGCCTCTGACACTCAGATTATGACGTTGATAGGTATTTAAATGAATCAGTTCGTCGAACCAGTCAGTATGAATGGTGCGCAAAGAATCGAGTATTCCCTGCCCTTCGGCTATCATTTGGTTCAAATTCGGATCATTGGCGAAATACTTCCTATAGTAATCCTCACTGTACCGATAACCGGGAGTAGAACGATTTTGTAATCGGCGCTCCAGTTCCAGTTTCTCGTCCGTATCCATCATCTCGACTCCCCTGCGTCCACGAGTAGTAATACCCATATTGAAACTGTAACTGGTAGTTGTACGTCCATCGGGATTCCCGCGCAAGGAAGTGATTTCTATTACTCCATTGGCGGCTTTGATACCATACAAGGCACATGCCACAGCATCTTTCAACACCTTTATTTCTTTAATGTCCGCCGGGTTAAGGGTCATAAAGGCATCGGATGAGATTACCTGTCCGTCCATTACATATAGTGGTTCATTCGCAGCATCCCCTTCGCGAAAAGACGAGTTTCCACGAATACGAATTTCCGGCTTCGAGCCCAAATCACCTGTATTGGTAACAATCAGTCCGGGAACACTTCCTTGCAATGCTAACGACATATCAATCATAGGTTTGCTATTCAGACGTCCCATATCTACATTCTGCACTACACCGGATTTTGCACGAATATCCAACTCATTGATATTCTGCCGTGCCACCACGACCACCTCATCCAATGATTTGGCATCCTGCTGCATAGCTGCATCCTGTATATTCTGTCCCGTATACTTTTCACGGACATCTTTCATTCCGATAAAGGAGAAGATAATCATGTCTCCTTTTTTCCATCTTCCACGCAACTGATAGCGTCCGTTAGCATCAGTCACCGTACCAAATTGAGTATTTCCAATACGAACCGTAGCGCCAGGAAGCGGTTCTCCCTGATGATCTGTGACCATACCGGTCAGCACAATGTCTTTTTGTTGGGCATAGGTAGCTTGAAAACTAATGGCAGAAATGAAAATAACTACAAAAAAAGAAATAATAAATGCTCTCATTTTAGCGTTTTGTTATAAACAATTATCCGGACCGCAAAATTAAATACTTAATGCGGCCCGGACAATCGCAACAAATTGCTATATTATTTCTTAGTAATACCTAATAACAGTTATTTTTAGTTTCACAAGAGATACTTTTATCTTCAAATTCGAGTGTCACATGATGAATATCCGCTTCTTCCAACTTATTTTTAATTGAACATTTTATCTCTTCCATTCTCTCTACGTCATCAATGACAACATGGGCTGTCAGGGCAGTTTCCGTTGTGCTCAATGCCCAGATATGTAGATGATGGCAATTCTCCACACCGGGCTGTTCCATGATAAGTTGCTGTATCTTTTGAGCATCTATCCCCACCGGCACTCCATCCAATGACAACCGGAGGCTATCGTGAAGCAATCCCCAGGTAGAGACAATAATAATAACAGCAATGCCAAGTCCGATAATCGGGTCAATGATACTCCATCCCGTATACGTAATAATAATACCGGAAGCAACTACACCGACAGATACCAGTGTATCTGCTGCCATGTGCAAGTAGGCTCCTTTCACATTCAGGTCCTTATCTTTATCTTTCATGAAAAGCCATGCAGTAAGCGCATTGATGACCACTCCCACCCCAGCTGTCCATGCGATAGCGGAACCATCAACCGAAACCGGATGAAATAATTTGTCTATGCTCTCGGCAATAATAATGCCGACAGCAACCAACAGTATAACTGCATTTAATAAAGAAACAAGTATCGTACTCTTCTTATATCCATACGTGTAACGACTATTAGGGTGAACTTTCTCCAACCGGAAAGCTAACATGGCAAGCACCAGACTGGCTACATCACCCAAATTATGCCCGGCATCGGAAAGTAACCCCAAAGAATTATAATAAAATCCTACTCCGAATTCTACTATGACAAAAGTAATATTCAGAGCAATACCTATGATAAAAGCTTTATTGAGCGATGTCAAACGATGACTATGTTCGTGATGATGAGGTTCCATTATATATATTGTTATTATATCTAATTATATAAAAAACATCTTATCAGGAGATTAGTTCATCCCTTTCCGCTTTTGGCAGTATTAACGGCTGGCAAGTTTTTCCAGAAATTTGTTCCGGTCTACCATATAACGTATATGTATTCCTTCTCCGAGCAATCGTTTTTCTAACATAATTTCTGATTCTATATTTTAGTTATGACTATTCTTCTTTTTAGCAGACTGGTAGAACAGAAATGCCAACAGAACAAAGAAAGCCAAAAGTATCGTAATCATCTCTGTCGTATATGCCATTGGTTCTACCCATATTTCATGAAAGATATTCCAGCGTCCCAATACTTCTACAAAAGTCCAGAACACTACTACCGTAGCAATAGAAAAGCGCATGGCATATCCCCATTGAGTGATTTTCAACAGGCGTTTAAACATAAAAAACGAACCTGCCAGACAGCCGAAAGCAACTATAGCAGTAACAGGACTATGCTCGCCGACAAAATTCTCATCATAACAGAAGAGTAGCACGAGATAGCTCGTCCACATGATGAGATTTAACTCCATAAAAGTAACAATCGAGGTATGACGTGTCATCGGCCGTACTACAATCGTGGTGGTACTCTTACGGAAAAAGACTTTTTGAAGATAGGTAAAGAAGTCGCATCCGCTTTTTATACTGAAAATGTAAATCAGCATAAACATCACCCAAAAACCGAAGGAGGAAGGCATAATTAAATATTCCGGTTTTGTCACGACTTCACCGGCAGCGTTCAGCAATGGTTGCACTTCATAACGATGTGCATAATATACGTAGATAAACTCTATCCATCCGGTCCAAAAGAGTAGTCCTCCGAATAATCCCCATAACGTCTGTCGTGTATCTCCTTTTGCAAACACTCCAATAATCACCATCACCAGACCTGCTGCTCCCATCGTGAAAGCCGCATAGTGAAGAGCTGTGGATGAGAGCACATGCTCCATAAAAATCATTAATGCATGCCCCAACGGCATAGTAAACAATACAATCAGGAAAGAAGTAATCCCTGTCAATACACTTTTTCTACTGTAACCACCTTTCATTTTCTTCTTATTTTGAGTTTTTAATCATCAATTTAGTAAAAGACTGCAAAAATAACGAGTTAAACCACTCCTCCCAATACCTACTTATAATTAAAGCCCTTTCATTTTTTCATTTCTTTTAGGTATTTCCCCTGTATATATATCCCTGTAACTTTGCAGCTGGAAATTTAATTAATCATTATCTATCAAAATTAAGTATGAAAATCTTAAACTTTTGGATGGTTGCCCTTATGGCACTAT
Organism: Bacteroides sp. 90-K9/2; assembly: GCF_047310725.1. Lineage (NCBI taxonomy): Bacteria > Pseudomonadati > Bacteroidota > Bacteroidia > Bacteroidales > Bacteroidaceae > Bacteroides > Bacteroides sp. 90-K9/2. The sequence continues at coordinate 61,630 of NZ_JBCGVL010000010.1, read as the reverse complement.
CTCTTTCTTCTACTTTCGTTTCTTGTAGCGACAACGACGACGATGAATCTAATCTTGCCAAAGAAATAGCAGGAGCTTATAAAGGTTATTCAGTCGGCGCATGCAATATGTTCTCTGATTATTTGTTGGGGGATGAATCCACTGCAACAATCACTGCCAACGAAGATGGTACCATCAATTTGGTATATAAATCCGGATCCGGAGATTTCACTCTGAATAATTTAAAACTTTCTTCTAATAAATCTTTCAGCGGTTCCGGTGAAGTTGCCATGTCTATGGGCGGCAGCACAGGCGGTAGCTACGACTACACATTAGAAGGTAGTGTAGATGGTTCTAAAGTGTTAAGTTTGAAAGCCAATGTTGATATTCCTGTACCTATGGGAAAAATGGAGATTGATTTCATACAAGGAGAAACTCCTGTTGGTTATTATATAAAAGATACTTATAAATACCAAACTAATTTATCTCTTTCAGTCACTATTTCAGGAGGAAATACCACTGAATCTACTGAGGATTGCAAAGTTATCATCGAAAACCCAACAGGCAGTACAGTAGATGTTACAATTAGCGGCTTCAATAACACAAGTGGTTCTATGAATTATTTTGAAAAGTTCACCGTAAAGGGAGTAAATGTTACTAAAGCAAACGACGGTAGTTACTCACTCAATATCGATAGCTTTGAAGCAGACACCCAAAAGACTACAGGAGAAATTCTGGCAATCACCGGTACGAGTTTAAGTGGTACTGTTAAGTCAGACGGAACAACTACTATTACTATAGTTTTTAAACCGGGAAATATGCCATGGGACATTACAGCAGATTTTACTGGAAGCAATACTAACAGCGCACAATAAACGATTAAATAAGCAATGAAAAGAAGCAGGAACGCTATTTTCAAATATACTATAGTACTGGGAGCGGCAATGTCGCTCTCTGCTTGTAATGGAATATTTGAAAATATTTATGATGCCCCCATCGAAACGGAGATGGAAATCAAGGAGAATAGCTTTTCACAAGTCAAGACTGTTGAATATACAGAATGGGCCTACATTAACCTTTCGGAGCGTACGGTTAGCACCGTTAAAATCGGAGAGGAATATGAGAGTCAAATTCCTGAAAAATGGGATTTCGCTATTCATCGTTATGATATAAAAACCAACGAGGGTGCTGCCTACAAAACAACTTACACAAGTATCGACGAGTTTAAAGCAACAGGTAAACTGCCTAAAGCGGAAGATTTTGTAGAAGATGAATGGACAACCGATAAAATAGCCATTGACATGTCGGGCATGATGGACGGAAACATTATCTACACAGAGTCTTACCGTAATGCTGTTCTTTCCGGCTGGCTGGACGTTAATACCGCAACGATGCCTCCGGTATACACCATGTCAAACCAAGTTTTTTTGATACGTTTGAAAGACAATACATACGCAGCAATCCGTTTTACCAACTACATGAATGCCAGAGGTATAAAAGGATATATTGACTTCGATTTCCAGTATCCGCTTGAGTTCGAGGACAACAACAATGAAACCAATCAACAAGAATGAAACCTACATTTATAATATCATTATTGCTTTTTTCATTTATAGCAACTTGCACCACATTAGCACAACACTCAACTTATCACATCAGCGGACGTGTTACTGATACAGAAGGGGAACCTCTCCCCGGTGCAACGATTTCCATCAAAGGTAAAGGAACCGGAACCGTCACATCCGTCGACGGAACATATACATTACAACTCCCCGGAACCGGTACATACCTCATCACCGCCTCGTATGTAGGCTATCAACCACAAGAAAAAAGACTGACTGTAGGGAAAGAGAAAAGACTAAGTTTCCGCTTGTCGGAAGATCAGTTTGACCTGGGAACAGTGGTTGTCACAGGTACACGTACTCCCAAATTACTGAAAGATGCTCCTATCATCACTCGTGTAATCACAGCAGACGATATTAAGAAGGTAGATGCAACCAACGTAGGCCAATTATTACAATCAGAACTGCCGGGCATTGAGTTTTCCTATTCAATGGATCAGCAGGTTTCTATCAATATGCAGGGATTCGGAGGAAACTCTGTACTCTTTCTGGTAGATGGTGAACGTCTGGCAGGGGAAACTTTAAACAACGTCGACTACAACCGATTGAACCTCGATAACGTGGAACGGGTAGAGATTGTAAAAGGGGCTGCCTCTACTCTCTATGGTTCCAGTGCAGTAGGTGGCGTAATCAACATCATCACCCGTGATTCCGAGGACCCATGGAATTTAAACATAAACAGCCGCTTCGGTGAACATAACGACCAACGATATGGCGGAACTTTCAGTTTCAAAGCCGGTAAATTCAACAGCCAGACGAATGTGCAACACACAATGTCCGATTCTTACGACGTACCGGAAGGAGATGTGACAACCATCTTCGGAAACCGCACATGGAATGTGAAAGAACGTCTTGTTTACAGACCGATTGAACAGTTGAAACTGACTGCACGCGGAGGTTATTATTTCCGCGAACGGGATAAGACCGGAGACAGCAAAGACCGTTATCGTGATTTCAGCGGAGGTCTGAAAGCCAACTATGATTTCAACATCATGAGTAATCTGGAAGTTGCCTATACATTCGACCAATATGATAAAAGTGATTATCTGACCTCATACAAATACGATGTCCGCGATTACAGCAATGTGCAACATAGCGTACGCGCACTCTACAATTACACCTTCAACGATAAAAACATTCTGACCGTAGGAGGAGATTATATGCGTGACTATCTATTGTCTTATCAATTCACCAACAATGGAAGTTATACCATGCACTCGGCAGATGCATTCGGACAGTTCGACTGGAACCCGACCGAACATTTCAACGTAATCAGCGGGGTACGTTTCGACTATTTCTCACAATCTAACGTGCGTCATATATCTCCGCACATCGGATTGATGTACAAAATAGCCAACTGCTCCCTCCGTGGTTCATACTCACAGGGATTCCGCTCTCCTACCCTCAAAGAAATGTATATGAACTTCGACATGGCAAATGCCATGATGATTTATGGTAATCCCGACCTGAAATCGGAAACGAGCCATAACTTCTCGCTCTCGGCGGAATATACCAAGAACCGTTACAATTTTACCGTTTCGGGATATTACAACCTTGTCAATGACCGGATCGACCTGACTTCATTCCGCGACACTGACGGAAGATGGGCACAGCTATATATCAATACAGAGAAAGTAGACATCGCCGGTGTAGATATCAACGCCTCCGCCAAATATCCTTGTGGTCTGGGAATACGTGTTTCTTACGGATACCTCCACGAGTTTATGCGCGACGGACAAATGAAATTCTCCAGTACCCGCCCACATTCAGCGACCGCACGTATCGAATACGGCAAATCATGGGATAATTATCAATTCAATCTTTCCCTGAACGGACGTGCGTTATCCAAAGTAGAAACCAATAAATATGTGGGCAATAATCCGGATGAAGGGACTACCGGAGTGACTTATCCGGGATATACGATGTGGAACCTGACGCTGACACAAGGAATCTGGAAAGGAGTCAGCCTGAATATGGCCGTCAACAACATATTTAATTATGTTCCGAGCTATTATGACGCAAACTCTCCTTATACCCGGGGAACTAACTTCTCCATCGGACTTGCATTAGACGTAGACAGGTTCTTCAAAAAATAAAAAAGATAAAACTACATACAAAGCTAAAAATAAGAGAAATGAAAAAGAAAAGTAAAATCATCTTAGGTGTATGCATCGTTGCTGCAGCTCTGATAGGGATGTCCGTATGGAATACCTGGTTCAGTCCTACAAAGATTGCTTTCATCAACTTCCAGACCATACAGCAGGGAAGTATATCGAAAGCCAACGACAATTCATCCATCAAACTCAGTGAAGTATCGCTCGACAACCTCGACCGCCTGACCGGTTACGACATGGTATTCATCAACGGAATGGGTCTGCGTATCGTCGAGGAACAACGTCAACAGATACAACAGGCTGCCGACAAAGGTATTCCTGTATATACTTCCATGGCTACCAACCCCGCCAATAACATTTGTAATCTGGACAGTGTACAACAAAATCTGATACGAGGTTATCTGACCAACGGAGGAAAGACCAACTACCGGAATATGCTGAATTATATCCGTAAAGCTATTGACGGTAAAATCTCTTCCATACCGGAAGTGGAAGACCCGGCAGAAAGACCCAGCGACATGCTCTATCACGCCGGACTCACCAACCCGGATGATGAACTGGAGTTCCTCACCGTGGCAGATTATGAGAAATTCATGAAGGACAACCGTCTTTATAAAGAAGGAGCACGTAAAATCATGATAACCGGACAAATGGCTGATGCCACCGGACTTATTGAGGCTCTTGAAAAAGAAGGTTACAATGTTTATCCGGTTCAGTCAATGACGAAATTTATGTCGTTCATTGACGAAGTGCAGCCCGACGCAATCATCAACATGGCACACGGACGCATGGGAGACAAAATGGTGGATTATCTGAAAACTAAGAACATCCTCTTGTTTGCTCCACTCACCATCAACAGTCTGGTAGATGAATGGGAGAAAGATCCGATGGGAATGGTAGGAGGATTTATGTCACAAAGTATCGTGACTCCGGAAATTGACGGTGCCATCCGTCCTTTCGCTCTCTTTGCACAATATGAGGATGAAGAAGGATTGCGCCATTCGTATGCAGTACCCGAGCGCTTGAAAACTTTCGTATCCACAATCAACAATTATTTGAATCTGAATACTAAGCCGAACAGCGAGAAGAAGGTAGCTATCTACTATTATAAAGGTCCGGGGCAAAATGCATTGACCGCTGCCGGTATGGAGGTGGTTCCTTCCCTATACAATCTTCTAGTCCGCATGAAACAGGAAGGTTACAACATATCCGGCCTGCCTGCAAATGCAGAAGAACTGGGTAAAATGATACAGGCTCAAGGCTCTGTGTTCAACTCTTACGCAGAGGGAGCCTTTAATGACTTTATGCAAAAAGGGCATCCCGAACTTATCACCAAAGATCAATATGAAAGTTGGGTGAAAGAGTCACTCCGCCCTGAAAAATATCAGGAAGTGGTGGATGCTTTCGGCGAATTCCCCGGCAATTATATGGCGACCAACGACGGCAAACTGGGTATTGCCCGTCTGCAATTCGGGAATGTAGTCTTAATGCCACAAAATGCAGCCGGAAGCGGAGACAACTCCTTCCAAGTGATTCATGGCACTAATATGGCTCCTCCTCATACTTATATTGCTTCCTATCTGTGGATGCAACATGGTTTCAAGGCTGACGCACTGATCCATTTCGGTACACACGGAAGTCTTGAATTTACTCCCAGAAAACAAGTGGCATTGTGCAGCAACGACTGGCCGGATCGCCTAGTTGGAGCAGTTCCGCACTTCTATATCTACTCTATTGGTAATGTTGGTGAAGGAATGATGGCTAAACGCCGTTCGTATGCCACCATACAGTCGTACCTCACTCCGCCTTTCCTTGAAAGCAGTGTACGCGGCATTTATCGGGAGCTGATGGAAAAAATCAAGATTTACAATAACTCTCACAAAGAGAATAAAGATCAGGAATCATTAGCTGTCAAAACGCTGACTGTGAAAATGGGAATTCACCGTGATTTAGGTTTGGATAGCATTGCTAACAAGCCATATACGGAAGATGAAATCGCCCGTGTAGAAAACTTCGCAGAAGAACTGGCTACCGAAAAAATCACCGGACAACTCTACACTATGGGAGTTCCTTATGAAACGGAACGGATCACTTCTTCCGTTTATGCAATGGCTACAGAACCTATCGCATACAGTCTGCTGGCTCTTGACAAGCAACGTGGTAAAGCGACAGATGCTGTTAGCAAGCATCGCAGCCTCTTTACACAACAGTACTTGACTCCTGCTCGCCATCTGGTAGAAAAGTTGCTCGCTAATCCTGCACTGGCCACAGATGAACTGATTTGTCGTACAGCCGGTATCACCGCACAGGAACTAGCCAAGGCTCGTCAAATAGAGGCAGACCGCAATGCTCCGAAAGGTATGATGGCAATGATGATGGCTGCATCGGCAAAGAGTGAACAATCCGATGAAAAGAAAGCTGGTAAAGGACATCCGGCATCTGTCTCTAAAGAGGGTTCTCCTCATGGTCAAATGCCCGAAAGCATGAAAGAGGCTATGAAGAAAATGGGCGCCAACATGGATCCTGAAAAAGCTATGAAAATGGCTAAGTCTATGGGAGCAAGTCCGGAAGCATTGAAGAAAATGGAAGCCGGAATGAAAGCTAATAAAGAAAAACCTCAAGGTATGGCTGCCATGATGGCCGCTATGGGAAAAGCTCCGAAAGAATACAATAAAGAAGAAATCGAGCTGGCACTTGCCATCGCTGAAGTAGAACGTACAATCAAGAATGTAGGCAACTACAAGAACGCACTTCTGACAAGTCCCGAAAAAGAGTTAAGCAGTCTGATGAATGCATTGGAAGGTGGATACACCGCTCCTACTCCCGGAGGTGATCCGATTGCTAATCCGAATGCTTTACCAACCGGACGTAATATGTATGCTATCAATGCCGAAGCAACTCCTACAGAATCCGCTTGGGAAAAAGGTATCGCTTTAGCCAAACAAACGATTGATACTTACAAGCAACGTCACAATGATTCAATCCCACGTAAAGTGAGTTATACTCTTTGGTCTTCCGAATTTATAGAAACCGGTGGGGCTACTATTGCTCAAGTACTGTATATGCTGGGAGTAGAACCTGTTCGTGACGCATTCGGTCGTGTCAGTGATCTAAAACTGATTCCTTCAGCCGAACTGGGACGTCCGCGTATCGACGTAGTAGTCCAGACTTCCGGACAACTCCGTGATATCGCTGCTTCCCGCCTCTTCCTGATTAACCGCGCAGTAGAAATGGCTGCGGCAGCGAAAGATGACAAGTTTGAAAATCAGGTAGCCGCCAGTGTGGTAGAAGCTGAAAGAGTGTTGACCGAAAAGGGTGTCAGTCCGAAAGATGCACGCGAAATGGCTTCTTTCCGAGTATTCGGAGGTGCTAATGGCATGTATGGTACAGGAATTCAAGGAATGGTGGAATCCGGCGACCGTTGGGAAAGTGAATCGGAAATTGCAGATACTTACCTCAACAATATGGGAGCCTTCTACGGTGACGAAAAACACTGGGAAGTCTTTCAGAAATTTGCTTTTGAAGCAGCATTGAACAGTACTGATGTGGTCGTTCAGCCCCGCCAAAGCAACACTTGGGGAGCATTGAGCCTCGACCACGTATATGAATTTATGGGAGGTATGAATCTTGCCGTACGCAATGTTACCGGTAAAGACCCGGACGCTTATCTTAGCGACTACCGGAACCGCAACAACATGAAAATGCAGGAACTTAAAGAAGCAGTCGGTGTAGAAAGCCGTACAACGATTCTGAATCCTACCTATATCAAAGAGAAAATGAAAGGCGGTTCTTCTGCTGCAAGCGAGGTTGCCCAGACTGTAACGAATACGTATGGCTGGAATGTGATGAAACCTACTGCTATCGACAAGGAACTTTGGGATAACATATATGATGTATATGTCAAAGACAAATACAAACTGAATGTAAAAGACTTCTTTGAAAAACAGAATCCCGCAGCTTTACAGGAAGTGACCGCCGTTATGATGGAAACTGCCCGCAAAGGATATTGGAAAGCCTCTCCGGAGCAACTCTCCAATATTGCCAAGCTGCATACAGACCTTGTCAGACAGTTCGGTCCTTCGGGCAGCGGATTTACCGGAGACAATGCCAAATTACAGCAGTTCATCGCCTCTCAAGTAGATGCGCAAACCGCAGCCAACTACAACAAGGAACTGAAACAAATGAAACAAGCCACCTTGGACGGAGAAGCGACCAAAGGAGGCATGGTATTGAAGAAACAATCGAGCGATGCCGTACAAGGGGCACAGGAAGAGCAAAACTCTTTGAATGGAGGCCTTATCGCAGGTATTGTTCTGGTAGCATTTGTTGTCATGTTGCTAATACTTAAAAAGAAACGGAAAAAGTAATGTAATATGGAGTTAATCATTCACATATTAATGCTGTTTATCGTGATTAACTGCAGTTTCAAACTCAGTTTCTGGAAACTTTGGCAAACCGTAATATACAGCCTGATTGCCGGTCTTTTTGTGGCCGGCACCTGGCAGTATGCTATTCTCCAGTCAAAGACACAGATTGCTGATTATCTGCAGAACACGGAAGCATTGCAAAACATGGCTATTATCATAACGCTTGAGTCAGCACTCTGCTTCGGCTATTGCGTGGCTTTCCTACGCGGACTTTATGGCAAGAAAAATGTATGGTGGGCGGAATTACTTCGCTGGTATCCCAGCTTGTTGCTTTTCCCCGTATTATTCTACTATCTCACAGAAGCTATCTTCCGGTTACCTGGCGTAGACTTTTCAGTGACAGCCTGGTCACTAGCAGGGACAGTGGTTATCGCCATCCCATTGTTAAGCCGGTTGATGAAGTATCTTGTACCCGAAGACGATCTCCGGTTGGAAGTTCATTTCCTTGTCAGCTTATTCATCTGCATCCTCGGACTACTGACCACTGTCAATGGGAAAACGACCTATGCTGCCACCGAAGAGGCGCTCAACTGGAAAGCTATTATCTTGTCCATCGGTCTGTTCGTTGTCCTGTTTCTTATCGGATTTGCCTGGAACAAGCTGAAATGGCCTTTATTACAACGTAGAGAATTAAAAAAAAGAAGTAAAATCAATCAATAAAAAATATATATGGAACTCATTTCTAAATTATTATTCTGGGTAGCAAACAGTTTACTTATACCCGATATCATTATTTTGCTGTGCCTGTTCGTTCGCTCACTTATTTTGATCGGAGGCACCTACAACATGTACATGACCAAACGTAAAAATGACAAAGCACTGGACCAACTCATTAAAGATGCACGGATAGACGATTTGAAAGCAGCTTTACCCGACAAAGACAATTCACTATATATGGGCTATCTCCGCGACCTGCTCTACCATCCGGCCAGTGCAGATTACTCTGACTTCCTGATAACAAAATTCGAGAATGAAGCAGAGAAAGATGTGTCTCTTTCTAAAATGATGGCTAAGATAGGTCCGGTTCTCGGATTGATAGGAACATTGATTTCCATGAGTCCGGCACTTGTGGGACTTTCTACAGGAGACATCTCCGGAATGGCATATAATATGCAGGTAGTATTTGCGACGACTGTTGTGGGTTTGGTTATTAGTGCTGTAGGATTGATATCCATGCAGTTCAAACAACGTTGGTATGCCAAAGATGTCAACAACCTCGATTATGTATCAAGAGTATTAAACGAAACAACCGGAGAGTCCAATAATGAAAAGAAATAGAAGAGTCAGCAAATTCCTCAAAGAAGAGGATACCGACCCGCTAAGTGTAGTAGTAAACCTGTTCGACGTGGCGATGGTATTTGCCGTAGCATTGATGGTAGCAATGGTGATGCACATGAATATGACGGAAGTTTTCGGACAGGAAGATTTCACCATCGTGAAGAACCCTGGTAAGGAAAATATGGAAATCATCTCCAAGGAAGGAAAGAAAATCAATACTTACAAGCCTTCCGGTCAGAAAGAGGAGGATTCAGGAAAAAGAGGAAGAAAAGTGGGGATAGCCTACGAACTGGATAACGGTGAGATTATTTATGTTCCGGAATAAGCATTAAAAAATACATTTCCCACCAATCAATAGTATCGGGCAGGACAATCCTATTCAGGCATTGTCTGCCCTTTATTTCTTTCATTTTACATTGATAACTATCAGAACAAAACATGGTTTCTTTATCAAACCCCGACAAAAGACATGCACATTATCGCAGAAATCTACTAATCATCTGCCTGTTATTAGGCATCGTCCTCTTTACTTTCTGCTTTTTGTTTTGCCAGCATGACAGTCAGGATATGGACTGCGATTGCTTAAGATGCTTGTTAAGTGCTCCTCCCCAAGAGGGAGAGTATCTCTACAACCGTTATCTGCCCCTCATCAGTGTTCTATGCTTCTTATTAATATTCCTGCCCATTTATATATTCGAACATCGACAGCATATAAAAAGGAAATAAAAAAACAAGCCACCGAAATGAGTCACTCATTCCGATGGCCTATCCCCTTTAAACACCTTTAAACAAAATGAAAATATGCCTCATATACTAACTAAACTAACTAACCCTCGAGGCATATTTTAAAGAGGCTGTCGCATCAACCTCTTTTTATCATAGATAAGCTTTCGCTCTCTAATCTTATTTACGAGCTTCAGCGATATAACCAAGAGCTTCTTCACATTTGGCAGTTACATAAGCCCAGTCTTCTGCTGCCACCTTATCTTTCGGGAACAGTTTAGAGCCCATACCTACACAGAATACACCGGCTTTGATCCATGCAGTCAGGTTTTCCTTAGTAGGTTCTACCCCACCTGTTACCATCAGCTTAGACCATGGCATCGGAGCCATCAAGCCTTTTACAAAGTTAGTTCCATAAACATCACCCGGGAATACTTTGCAAAGATCGCAACCTACTTCCTGTGCAAAACCAACTTCCGATACAGAACCGCATCCCGGAGTGTAAGCAACCGAACGACGGTTACATACCTTAGCTATTTCAGGGTTGAACAACGGACCTACTACGAAGTTAGCGCCCAGTTGCAAGTACATAGCAGCAGTAGCCGGATCAACGATAGAACCGATACCAATTGCCATTTCAGGACATTCTTTTGCTGCGAACTTAACGATTTCAGCAAATACTTCCTGCGCAAAGTCACCACGGTTTGTGAATTCGAAAGCACGAACACCACCGTCATAACAAGCCTTTACTACTTTCTTTGCAACTTCTGCGTCTTTGTGATAGAATACAGGAACCATTCCTGTAGAGCCGATCTTATTTAATACGGCTATTTTATCGAATTTTGCCATCTTATTATTTACTATTTTATTATTTACAATTTACTATTTGATACTTTTGCTATTTATCATTTATCCTACTTTTCATAGTAGTTATTGAACTAACAATTATTTTTAAAAGCTCCTCATTTTCTTTATATAGGTCAGCCATCAATTCTGGTTTAACCAATTGAACTTCCATTAATAATTCCAGCCAATATAAAGTCTCATCCAGTTCTTCTTCCACCATCTTCAATTTATTAAGAAAATCCTTATCTGACTTTCCCAAACACGCTGCCCTATAATTTGCAGCAGGAGATGTACCCGAACGAATAATCTGATTGCCGATAGCTCTACCGGCAGGAGTATTGGGCAATTTATCTACCAATCTAATAATACGTATTGCTAATACCTTCAGCCTATTTTTAAGTTCAACCGTTGTCATCAGGCAAAAGTATTAAATAGTAAATAGTAAATTGTCCAATAGTAAATATCCTTATCTCTGTACGCGACCGCTTGCGTCACCACCAGCCAATGCTTCTACTTCTTCTACAGAAACAAGGTTGAAGTCACCATTGATAGTATGTTTCAAAGCAGATGCAGCAACTGCAAATTCAAGAGCAGCACCCTGATTAGGTTTAGTCATCAAACCATGGATAATACCACCGGAGAAAGAGTCACCACCACCTACACGGTCGATGATCGGATCAATATCATAACGTTTTGAAGTATAGAACTCTTCACCGTTGTAGATCATAGCTTTCCAGCCGTTGTGAGTAGCAGAGAAAGATTCGCGCAAAGTAGAAACTACATATTTGAATCCGAATTCTTTCATCATTTGCTGGAAGATACCTTTGTAACCTTCAGCATCTGTGTGACCAGCTTCAACGTCAGCATCCGGTTTGAAGCCCAGACAAAGTTCCGCATCTTCTTCGTTACCGATACATACGTCTACAAACTGCATCAACGGTTTCATGATAGACTGTGCTTTTTCTTTAGTCCACAGTTTCTTACGGAAATTCAAGTCAACAGAAACAGTTACACCGTGACGTTTTGCAGCTTCACAAGCCAGACGAGTCAACTCGGCAGCCTTGTCAGAAATAGCCGGAGTGATACCAGACCAGTGGAACCAGTCAGCACCTTCCATGATTGCATCAAAGTCGAAATCAGCAGCGTCAGCTTCAGCAATGGCAGAGTGAGCACGGTCATAAATAACCTTGCTAGGACGCATAGAAGCACCTGTTTCCAAGTAGTAGATACCTACACGGTCGCCACCACGAGCAATAAAGTCTGTCTTTACGCCATATTTACGCAATGCGTTAACAGCAGACTGTCCGATTTCGTGTTTCGGTAATTTGGTTACGAAATAAGCGTCATGTCCGTAGTTGGCACAGCTTACTGCAACGTTAGCTTCACCACCACCATATACTACATCAAAAGAATCAGATTGAACAAAACGAGTATTACCCGGAGTTGATAATCTAAGCATGATTTCGCCTAATGTAACGACTTTCTTTCCCATAATCTTATGTTTTAAATTCTAAGTTATTAATATTATGAACTTTCAATTTATCATTTCAGCCCTATTTTAGGGGTTAACACACTGACTACATGAGCATTAATCTATAAAACAACCAACATCACATACCTTTCGTGTGCGGGCACAAAGATACAACAATTTTCGTAATTACAAAAATTGTTATATATTTGTATCGAAAATATTAAGATTATTATTGTGTGCGAGCACAAAAACCTATATAAATAAAGGTTATCGTATGAATAAATTGCCCGAAAGGATCAGAATCAAAGACATCGCCCGTCTAGCAGATGTATCAGTGGGAACAGTAGACCGCGTTATTCACGGACGTAGTGGAGTATCAGAGGCCAGTAAAAAACGCGTAGAAGAAATTCTGAAGCAGCTTGACTACCAGCCCAATATGTACGCCAGCGCTCTGGCTTCCAACAAGAAATATACGTTTATCTGCCTTCTGCCGGAACATCTGGAAGGCGAATACTGGACGGCTGTAGAAATCGGTATTCACGAAGCGATTGCAACCTATTCGGATTTCAATACTTCGGTGAAAATCAACTATTACGATCCATACGATTATCATTCATTCGTCAACGCCAGCGAAGCCATCCTGGCCCTGCAGCCGGACGGAGTGATGGTAGCTCCTACCGCTCCGCAATATACGAAAGGATTCACCGATCAGTTGCAGGCACTAGATATACCTTATATATATATAGATTCCAACATTAAAGAGGTTCCTCCCCTCGCCTTCTTTGGTCAGAATTCACGTCAAAGCGGATATTTCGCTGCTCGAATGATGATGTTACTGGCACGGGAGGAAAAGGAAATTGTGATTTTCCGTAAAATACATGAAGGAATTGTAGGATCCAATCAGCAGGAGAACAGAGAAATCGGTTTTAGGCAGTACATGAAAGAACATCATCCGTCTTGTACTATACTGGAACTTGACTTGCATGCCGAACGCAACGACGAGGACAACGAGATGCTGGACGAATTCTTCCGTACCTATCCGATGGTTAAGAATGGAATCACTTTCAACTCTAAAGCCTACATCGTTGGCGAGTACCTGCAAAGCCGTGGAAAGAAAGACTTCAATCTGATAGGCTATGACCTTCTGGAACGGAATGTCACCTGCCTGAAAGAAGGAAGTATCTCCTTCCTCATCGCCCAGCAGCCGGAACTGCAAGGAGCCAATGGCATCAAAGCTCTATGCGATCATCTTATTTTCAAGAAAGAAGTGACTCGTATCAACTATATGCCCATTGATCTGTTAACAGTAGAGACAATAGACTATTACCATAGCAAATAACAACAAAGTACAACTTTACAAGTACATTACATGGAAACAAAGTATTTAAGAATTAATCCTGCCGACAACGTTGCCGTTGCCATTGTTAACCTCCCGGCAGGAGAGCATCTTTCTATAGATGGCATTGAGATTACATTGAACGAGGATATTCCTGCCGGACATAAATTCGCACTAAAGAATTTTGCGGAAGGTGAAAATGTAATCAAGTACGGTTACCCGATCGGACATGCACGAATGGCAAAGAAACAGGGTGACTGGATGAACGAAACGAACATCAAAACCAACCTTGCCGGATTGTTGGACTACACGTACAACCCGATTCAGGTTTCTTTGGATATTCCTCATAAAGATCTTACTTTCAAAGGTTACCGTCGCAAAAACGGTGATGTAGGTGTAAGAAACGAGATATGGATTATCCCGACTGTAGGTTGCGTAAACGGTATCATCGGACAACTGGCCGAGGGACTGCGTCGCGAAACCGAAGGTAAGGGAGTGGATGCCATTGTCGCTTTCCCACACAACTACGGTTGCTCGCAACTTGGTGACGACCATGAGAATACGAAAAAGATTCTTCGTGACATGGTGCTTCATCCCAATGCAGGCGCTGTATTGGTAGTAGGCTTGGGATGTGAGAATAACCAGCCGGATGTATTCCGTGAATTCCTGGGCGAATTTGATGAAGACCGCGTCAAATTCATGGTTACCCAAAAGGTAGGCGACGAATATGAAGAAGGAATGGAAATCCTGCGTGATTTGTATGCAAAAGCTTCTAAAGACGAACGCACCGATGTGCCTTTGTCCGAACTTCGTGTGGGATTGAAGTGCGGTGGTTCTGACGGTTTTTCCGGCATTACGGCAAACCCATTATTGGGTATGTTCTCCGATTTCCTGATTGCACAGGGAGGCACAAGCGTATTGACTGAAGTTCCGGAAATGTTCGGTGCAGAAACAATCCTGATGAACCGTTGTAAAAACGAAGAGCTGTTTGAACAGACTGTCCATCTGATTAATGACTTCAAAGAATACTTCCTGTCACACGGAGAGCCTGTAGGTGAAAATCCCTCTCCGGGCAACAAAGCCGGTGGTATCTCTACTCTGGAAGAAAAAGCACTGGGATGTACCCAAAAATGTGGAAAGAGTTATGTATCCGGCGTAATGCCTTACGGCGAACGTTTACAGAAAAAAGGACTCAACCTGCTTTCTGCTCCGGGCAATGACCTGGTTGCAGCCACTACTCTTGCAGCAAGTGGATGCCACATGGTACTTTTCACCACCGGACGCGGTACTCCTTTCGGCACTTTTGTTCCGACCATGAAGATTTCCACCAATTCAACCTTGGCTAAAAACAAACCGGGATGGATTGACTTCAACGCCGGTGTGATCGTAGAAAACGAACCGATGGAAAAGACTTGTGAACGCTTCATTGATTATATCATCAAAGTGGCAAGCGGTGAATTCGTAAACAACGAAAAGAAAGGCTATCGCGAAATTGCTATCTTTAAAACAGGGGTAACCTTGTAAACAGGTCGCTATCTGATACAACAAATATATCGAAGATAAAAGATACATTGTTAAAACAATAGAGTTGCTATCCCGTTCAACTTATCATTGAGTGAAGGATAGCAACTCTTTTTTTTGTTATACCATATCATCGCCTGTTTTCTTAAACGTAACGCGGATTGTTTTATGGAAAGGAATAAAACGAGAAATCACAGCTATGACAACAGATATCACCAACAAATAACCCAAAATCTCTTTCAATGCCAGCAACAGGCTTTGTTGTTGCAGGGTATTATATAAAGAGTTGGTTGCCAACTGCGCAGCCTCATCATACGGATGCCCCTGTGTCATCGCATTGTTCAGCGACTGGCTATAGCGTGCTGACGACAATGGAACAGCAGCGGTTATAGTTTCCGACAACGAATACATATATTTTTGTTGCAGTCGGTACAGTACATTACTATAAAAAGAAGTCGCCATGATAGGTGCCAACACGGAACGGAAAATAATCAGGAAGAAAGCATTCGACAACAAGTATTTCGGATTCAAGTCTTCCACGGCAAACAGGGCAAAAGCAATAATCAAAGTCAACATACCCAAACCGCGAAAGAAGATAGGCAGGTAGAGCATCTCATACGTACTATCCGGAGAAATGCCAAAATACAAAATGGCAAAGAAAATCACAAAGCAACTCATTCCTCCCGCTATCAGAAAACGAAAACGCCACCGTTGCCAGCGAAACCACCAAAAACAGATAAAGGCACCGACTACATATCCCGGAAGCAAATAAATATAAAGAGAATAGGTATGCGTAGTATCTACTTTCAGAATAACAGTTAGATAGTTAGTCAGCAAAGTGGTCGATGTACTGAAAAACATCACGAACATCATATAAAAATAACCCACAATCGCTTTGGGCTGGAATAAAGGAGCCAGACTTACATAAGGATTCTCCGAATGGCTCTGATACCAGATGAACAGTGCAATCAGCATAGGTGCTATTACAATATAAATACATATCTTGCCGGAAGCCATCCAATCGAGCACTTTTCCATAATTGATAACGTACATCAACATCAGCAACCCGGCTGAAATAACAAACATCTCACGGATATGCAGATCAGACCATGCGACAACTTTGTTGGGACGGTTGTGCCGGAAACAGATGATAACAAACAGAATGGAAATCAAGATCAATACCATCATAAAGTAGTACATATACTTCCAGTTATAATGATACGCCAGTAAAGCCGTTACCAGCATCGAAACTTGTCCCCCACCGTAAACCAACGGATAAAAATAAGAATAGAACTCGCTACGCACATTCTTCGGACTGAAAATCTTCTGGGCATAACGAATAAACCACAACATGAGAAATCCTTTCAGGAAACCGACAGCAAAACTACAGACAATCAAAATATCCGCGTTTTGCGTACGTGCACAAACCCAACTCAAGAAGAATTGCAGTACTAAATCAATCAATAACAGAGATTTCACGGAAAAGGCTGCCAACACCTTAGGAATAATCGGGTATGCGATAGCCATACCCGCCGAAGCAGCGTAATACCCCATCGTAATATCTTCCGAATTAGTACCCAGCGTGTTCGACACTTCCAACATACTGCCTGTATACGAGCCATTGAGCATAGTGACCGGAAGAATCACGATGAAAATGCTGATAAGCCCAAGCCAATCGGGCACCCATTGACGAACAGGTGCCTCCAATTCCTTCATGGTAATCATTTGCGTAAAGCTTCTGTTTCCACCATCATCCCGGCTCTCAACTGTGCCATTTCTTCCGGAGAAACATCTTCCAAGTCGATACGCACGGGAATTCGCTGCTGCACCTTTACAAAATTGCCGGCCGAATTATCTGTAGGAACCAGGGAATATTTAGACCCGGTTGCCTCGGAAATCGCAGTGACTTCCCCGTGAAAAATCTTTCCGGGCACTGCATCTACTTTAATACGTACCTGCTGCCCAATATGGATATTAGCAATCTGCGTTTCTTTATAATTAGCGGTAATCCATTTATCCTTGTTGCGCACCAGATAAGAAATAGTCTGTCCGGTCTGCACATATTGACCGGATTCAAGCGTACGCCTGCCCATATATCCATCATAAGGGGCAGTGAGAACCGTATAAGACAGATTCAGCTTAGCCAAATCCAGGTCTGCTTCTTTACGCAAAATGGCAGCCTCTGTGCCGGTTGTTTTCTTACTTGTCTCCGCATATTGTGATAATGCCGCCTGTCTCTGTGCAACCAATGCCTGATAACGTGCCTTTGCTGCCTCATAAGCAGCTTTCGCTTGTTCATACTGCTGTTCCGGAACAGATTCTTCTTCCAACAAACGTCCAAAACGATGATAATCCTGTTCCAATTGCCAGAGTTTCGCTTTTGCTTCAGCAATGTTGGCATCCTGCACGGCAATATTCGTATGGGAAGTTTCAATACCCGAATGAAGTACATCCTGCGAGCCATGTGCATCCAACAATGCAGCTTCCGCTTCCTTTACCTTAATCTGATATTCACGATTGTCAAGCACCAGCAGAGTATCTCCCTGATGGACATATTGATGTTCCTTAAAACGAACCTCCTTGATATAACCCGAAGCCCGGACATTCAAAGGAGCTACATATTGATCTACAAAAGCATCATTAGTCACTTCGTAATTCACATAGCGCCAGAAGTAATTAGCAGTCCACCAAAGTCCGGAGACGGCCAAACAGATACATACTAAATTTAAAACGATATTACGAACTCTTACTTTTTTCAGTTTCCTCTGTTTTTCTTTCCATTCAATTGCCATATCTGTTCTGTTTATTAAAGACGTCCACTAGCCTTCTGAAGTTGATAATAAGTATAAATCACACGAGTGCGTGCAGTGACCAGCTGCAATTCCACATTCAAACGGACGGAATTCGCATCAAGTAAATCAGTCAGGATAGCCAGTTGATTCAGATAACGATTCTGCATAATACGGTAATTCTCTTCCGCTTGCCGGACAGACAGTTTTAGAGCCTCTACCCTCTGCAATGCTTCCCTGTGGCGTAGAAATGCAGAGCGTACATCCATGCGGATTCCCTGCATTTTCTGTTCTTCTTCATTCTTCCGCAAAGACACCATCAGTTTACTCTCTTTTACTTTATGATTGTTCTTGTACAGTGAAGATAAAGGATAGGAAACCGATACGCCCACATTCCAGTTATTGTTATACATATCCGCCAATGTACGTGAAACGGGACGTGCCAATGTATTCGATGCATATAGTGACACACTGGGAAGAGAAAAGGATTGGGCAGAACGGATTTCATTCCTTGCCAATTCTGTCTGTGCGCGAAGCAGCCTCATCGCCGGATCATTTTCATACGCCTGAACAATATAGTCATCATAGGATTGCAAAGCAACTGCCTGATAGAGAATGGTTGTATCCGGTTGTAATAACAAGTTCTCATCCTGCCCCAACAAGATATTGAGTTGCTGTGATACAAGCGCAATGCTATTTTCCACTTCCTCCAAAGACAGGCGGTCATTAGTCAACTGCATTTCGCTCCGTAATACATCATTATTGGTTATCAGCCCCTCTTTTTTCATCCGTCGGATATCGCGTAACCGGAGTTCCGACTCCTCAATATTCCGCATCAATATTTCATGCTGCTTGAATAGACTAAACAGGTTCATATACTGATTGAGTAACCGTAACTTTATTTCTGCCTCATCAGTTAACGTTTGTAGTTCGGCAACTTGTTTTTCTATATCCGCCTTATGAATAGCACTTCGGATTTTACCACCCTGATAGAGAGGCTGTGCCAGATCAATCGCATAATTTTGTGACCAGTCCGGTGCTTCCGGATATGAAGGATCGGATAATCCCCGTTCCCAAACAACAGGCTGCCCTACAAATCCCCCTTTCAGCCCGATCTGCAGTTCCGGTAACTGCGCAGACCGTGCGGTCCGTATCCGCTCCTGTGCCATGGATTCTTTCATTACATCCGCCTGAAGTTGCAGACTATGCCGTACTCCCCGTCCAAAAAGCTGATCGATAGTGAGAAACAAAGAATCTGTTTGTGCATTTATGGATTGAGTAGCCAAAAACAGGCAAGATAAAACAGCCCCATACTTCTTATACATTTTCAAGTACATCGTATACACTCTTTAATTCAGACAACATAGTCTCAATGCTTTCTATACCAATAATCTTTTCTGCGTATACATAGACCTGATCGAGAATCGGACGAATCTGTTCTTTAAATTCTTCCCCTTCGGGGGTCAGGAACACCAGTTTATTACGACGGTCGGCAGGATCTTCTCTCCGGTAAACATACCCTTTCTTTTCCAGATTATTCATCAAATTGGTGAGACATGCCTTATCTTTTGCTATGCGTTCCGCCAATATCTGCTGACTAATTCCCTGCTCATGCCATAAGCTACTCAATACCTGAAGCATCTCAAACGTAATACCCGCATTATTTTTTCTCAATGTCCGTTGCATAGACCGGCGGAAAGCCATACGGGTACGAACAATCTGCAACATGAGTTCTCTAAACTCTGCTCCTTCTCTCATTTTCTATACTCTTTTTACTTGTTTCGTTTCGGCGGCAAAGTTAGGTATTTCCCCTGAATTAGTCAAACGTTTGACTAATTTCATTTTCAAACTATTTTTATATAATTCCCGATTATCCGTTCATTTATCCATTAAACAACTATATATTAACGTTTTATCATACCATTCAAATCTTTATCATCAAAATATTCAGGCAAAAAGTTTGTTCATCTGAAATCTTTTATTTTACTTTGCATCACAAAGTACTTTTTATATGAATAAAGATAAAGCATTAGAATCGGTAAATGAGATAAAAGAGTTGATGGAAAAGTCCTCCAAGTTTATCTCTCTCAGTGGTCTCGCTGCAATCATGGCGGGCATTTACGCATTAGCTGGCGCATACATCGCCACACAAGTTATTACACCGGGCACACATTTAATTGTTGCTCTCGAACTGATGGCTATCATAGCCTCGCTCGTATTGGTAGCAGCTGCGGTCACCGCCTGCATCCTGTCCTATTATAAATCCAAGAAGACAGGACAGAAATTTTTCAGCCGCCTCACTTACCGGGCATTGTGGAACTTTTCTCTTCCGATGCTGACCGGAGGTGTTTTATGTATTTCCATCATAATGCATGAGTATTATGACATCCTGGCCTCCGTCATGCTTTTATTTTACGGACTGGCACTGGTCAACGTATCCAAGTTTACTTACTCCAGCATCGTATGGTTAGGATATGCTTTCATTTGCCTGGGCGTCGCAGATTGTTTTTGGGAAGGTCATTCACTGCTGTTCTGGACCATCGGTTTCGGCGGTTTCCATATTCTTTATGGCATATTGTTCTATTTACACTACGAAAGAAAGAGATCATAAATGATAGAAGCATTCCAATATATTAATAAAGCATTCGAAAGCAAGGTCCGGCTCGGTATCATGGCTGTTCTGATGGTAAATGAGGAAGCTGACTTCAATTTTCTGAAAGAGCAGCTCTCTCTGACAGACGGTAATCTTGCCAGCCACACCCGTGCCCTGGAAGAACTGGGATATATCATATGCAACAAAAGTTTTGTCGGACGAAAGCCACGAACTGTTTTTCAAGCAACCCCGCAAGGCAGAGAAGCTTTCAAATCTCATATTGAAGCCTTAGAGAAATTTCTAAAATCAAAATAAATAATTCATCAAAACACTACTGACTTATGGACGGTTTCAATGAAAATTCAAATGAGCAACAGGCGCAGCAACCTATGGGATGTCTCCACCGTTTCTCCAAAACAATCAAGGTTGTCATCATCGGATTATTAATTCTTCTCCTGATGATACCGATGTTCATGATTGAAAATCTTATTTCCGAACGGGGACGAACCCAGGAAGAAGCTATCGACGAGGTAAGTGAAAAATGGAGTCTGGCACAGACCATTACAGGCCCCTACCTGAATCTCCAGTATCCGGTCGTCACTGAAAATAAGGACGAGAAAAAGGTCTCTATGAAGGACCTGATACTTTTTCCCGACGAGCTTATGGTCAGCGGGCAACTAAAGACTGAAATTCTGAAAAGAAGTATCTACGAGGTCAATGTATATCAATCGGAACTGACACTGAAAGGGTCATTCAGTTCGGAAGAACTGCAGAAGAGCAGAATAGATATGGAACAGTTGCAATTTGACAGGGCGGCTATTTGTCTGAATCTGACCGATATGCGGGGTATCAGCGAGCAAATCAGCATCACTCTGGGAGATTCTGTTTATATATTCGAACCGGGTATGGACAACAGAGGAATAGATAACACCGGAGTTCATGCGATCGCAAACTTATCGGAGTTGAAACAGAATAAAAAACTGCCTTATGAAATAAAAATCAAACTGAAAGGTTCGCAGTCACTCAACTTTATTCCATTGGGTAAAACAACCCGTGTAGATCTGAAAGCCAACTGGAATACGCCTAGCTTCACCGGTAACTATCTGCCCAATAACCGCAACATTACGGAGAAAGAATTCTCCGCACAATGGCAGGTTTTAAATTTGAACCGGAATTACTCACAGGTGATGGTTGACTACAACCACTCGAACATCAAGGACATTGAGAACTCCAGTTTCGGTGTTAACTTCAAAATCCCGGTGGAACAGTATCAACAGTCCATGCGTTCTGCAAAATATGCAATCCTGATTATCTTACTGACTTTCGGAGTGATTTTCTTCACCGAAATTATGAATAAGACCCGTATTCATGCCTTGCAGTATTTATTGGTAGGACTGGCACTCTGTCTATTTTACAGTTTGCTCCTCTCCTTCTCCGAACACATCGGATTCAACCCTGCCTATTTATTATCTTCTGCACTGACCATCACACTGGTAGGCGGATATATGTTCGGAATCACCAGAAAAAAGAAACCGTCATTAATCATGTCCGGATTGTTGGCTATACTCTATATTTATATATTTGTTCTTATTCAGCTAGAGACTTTCGCATTATTGGCAGGCAGCTTAGGACTGTTTATAATACTGGCAATAGTGATGTATTTCTCAAAGAAAATAGACTGGTTCAATGAATAACCGGCTTTTCTTCAGAAACACTTGACAAACGGTTTTTTATTTTGTATCTTTGAGAAAACAGAATCTATAAACGACATGAATATAATAAGAAAAATAGATACATAACAAGCTTTCAAGCTGATCTAATTTAGGATTAGCAAAGATATATCATAGGGCAATGATTTGACGATCATTGCCCTATTTTGTTTATATTTATACACTTTTCTTTTTGTATAATCTTCCCAAACGCCCAAAATAGTTTTTAATAAACTCTGATACCGTTTATAATAAACTACCCAAAAGTTTATTATAAACAGAAATCGCGTTTATTAAGAATGTCTTCTTCAAATGTAAAAATAGAGAAATGCACTTTCATACAATAAAAGGATATAAATAGCCTGTTTGCTCATGCAGTAACATAAACGAACAAAACTCTTTATTTCATCCAAATGATTGAGTTTCCATCACTACACGCTAAAAAGTTTTCTTCAAATAAATCATATCCACCAGTTGCTCGCCATCCTCATAGATCAGATGGTCATAGTTGTCAGTAAAAAAATTCTTTATCCGGTGAGAAACAGTGAAACCACAGTGTTCATAGAAAGATCTGGAAGAAGGCACATCGCCTGTACCCACCAACATTTCAGAACACTTTCCCCGATAATATTCAAATAAGAATTCGATTAAACGTTTTCCGTACCCCTGCCGTTGAAAGAAAGGAACGGTAGCAATATTCTTGATTTCATAAATACCTTCCCCTTCACGAGTCACTACACAAAGAGCTTTCAATCCGTTATCATAAAGAACAAACATATCGCCGCGCTCCAAATACCGGTCAATCATACTTTCTTGTTCATCAGCCAGAAGTAATAAATCGAGGAATTCTTTTTTATCCGAAGCTACTAACTTTATCTCCATATTTTAAAATATTGAATTCTACCTTATTCATTTCTACCATTGTCATTTATTAATGCTGCTGATTCATTTGCCTATGATCCAAAATGGTATCCATATTCTCCAAGGCCCATCCTACCAGCCCTTCAATATGAGGGATCAAAGTGCCACCCGTATCTGTCAGGCAATACTCCACACGGGGAGGCACTTCGGCGTACACTTTCCGTTCCACCAATCCGTCTGATTCTAAAGTACGTAGGGTAACGGTCAACATTCTTTGAGAAACATCTTCTATCGTTTTATGAATATCACTAAAACGCATCGTTCCATTGGCATTCAATGTAATAAGTACCAGCATCGACCACTTGTCTCCCAAGCGGCTAAGCACATCTCTTACCGGACAATTTCCTGTCGGATGAAAGTTTTTCATTCTTTAACGTTTTGTATTTTATTGAAATTCAGCAATAGTTACCTTCATGTAACTTCCTTATTTTCAAGTACGTTCTTGCATTTTTCAAACAAGAAAGATACATTTGCATCACAAAAGTAATAAACTTACTAATAATAACTATTGTTTCATTTAAATAATTATGATTATGGCAAAGAAAGTTGCAGTTTTAGCAGTGAATCCGGTAAATGGTTGTGGACTATTCCAATATTTGGAAGCATTTTTCGAAAATGGTATTTCATATAAAGTATTTGCCGTATCGGATACGAAGGATATTAAAACAAATTCGGGAATCAGCCTGACAGTAGATGACGTGATCGCTAATTTGAAAGGACACGAAGATAAATTCGATGCACTCGTTTTCTCATGTGGCGATGCAGTGCCTGTATTTCAGCAGAATGCCGATAAGCCCTATAATGTAGATTTGATGCAAGTCATTAAAACTTTCGGAGATAAAGGGAAAATGATGATCGGACATTGCGCCGGTGCAATGATGTTTGACTTTACAGGTATAACCAAAGGGAAAAAACTAGCAGTTCACCCATTAGCCAAACCAGCCATTCAAAACGGAACAGCTACTGATGAGAAATCAGAGATAGATGGTAACTTTTTCACTGCTCAAGATGAAAACACCATTTGGACAATGATGCCGCAGGTAATCGAAGCACTAAAATAATGTTCGCAGCGCAGATATGAAACAATAAATATAAACATTATTATATCAATCTACGCATCTAAAGATGAAAAAGCACGTTCCTTTTAAAGGAACGGTGTGTTTCTCGGTGTGCAACGGGTCGTTCCTTTAAAAGGAACGACCCGTTGGTTTTAAAGGAAAAACGCACATTTATTACGCATTAATAATCAATCACTTACAGATTCGAAAAATTCAAATACCGACTAACTTCCCCCAACAGCGTTTAATTCAACAAATCCGTACAAGTTCACCTATTTATTTCTTAAAAGATCGTTGTTAGTTAACTAAAATCCAAGGGAAATATCATTCATTACATTCTCTTTTCGTACCAAGAAAAAGAAAAACGGAACATTACAAAAATCTGAAACAGCATTCATCATTTTTTTAAAGTCCGTATATTAGCAGCTTGAAGATTTGAAAGAGATAAACAGCATACTCCTTTCGAGTTTAAATAACCAAACAAGATGCCTAAAACAATATGATCAGAGAAAGAGAGAATTACCATGCATTTTTACTTCATTTCTTAGAAAGACTGAATAGCTGTGACTCTATTGAGAAAAAAATCACAGAATCACTTACGGATATTTGCGAATACTATGGTTTTAAAAGAGCATTCATTTATCAAACGGACGGATTTCGCTACTTTTATTTAAAGGAAACAATTGGAAATAACGACAATATCCTGCGCCAGCGTTTTGAAATCAGTGAAATGAGCAATCAACACGTTGCCCACGCAAATGGCAAAAGCAAACCTTTTTATGCCTGCAGAACCCAAAACGCTTCCTGGGATGATGTAGACATCATTGATTTTTATAGAGTCAATTCTTTGCTGATCCGGCAAATTCAAGACTCCGAAGGAAAAATCATCGGATTCATCGGATTTGCAGACAGGGAGCATGCAATATCTTTCACCGATGAGGAACTGCAAATAATTCATCTCATTTTAGGATCACTCTCCAAGGAAATAGCAGTGCGTGAATATAAAGAAAGGGAAGTACGGGCAAGCAAGACTTTAAGTA
The DNA here is from genome assembly GCF_047310725.1 of Bacteroides sp. 90-K9/2. Lineage (NCBI taxonomy): Bacteria > Pseudomonadati > Bacteroidota > Bacteroidia > Bacteroidales > Bacteroidaceae > Bacteroides > Bacteroides sp. 90-K9/2. Next base: position 36,203 of record NZ_JBCGVL010000010.1, on the reverse strand, counting down.
GTATCATGAACAACATGGGAGTTGACATCTATGTAAACTCTTTCGACTCTCATGATATGCTATATGCCAATGAATCCATGGCTGCTCCATACGGAGGAATTGAACATTTTGAAGGAAAAAAATGCTGGCAGGCTCTATATAAAGATAAAACCGGAGAATGTGAGTTTTGCCCGAAGAAACATTTGATAGATGAAAACGGGTTGCCAACTAAAGTTTACTCCTGGGATTATCAACGTCCATTTGACAAATGTTGGTTTCGTGTATTCAGTGCCGCATTTGACTGGATAGACGGACAGATGGCACACGTAATCACCAGTGTCGATATTAACCATCAAAAAACAATAGAGGAAGAACTAAGAATAGCCAAAGAAAAAGCGGAAAACCTGGATCGTTTAAAATCGGCCTTTCTTGCCAATATGAGTCATGAAATCCGCACTCCGTTAAATGCGATTGTCGGCTTTGCCAGTTTACTGGTCGAATCGGATGACAAAAAGGACCGCCAGGATTATGTCGATATCATGCAGGAAAACACAGAACTTCTCTTACAACTGATATCCGATATTCTCGATTTATCCAAAATAGAGGCCGGAACACTCGACTTCACCATGGATCATCTGGACATCAAGAGCTTCTGTGAAGATATAATGCGCAATTATGATATAAAAGAAGATAAGCCCGTCCCCGTTTTGCAGACTCCGGACTTACCTCAATATTATATTTATACAGATAAAAAGCGTTTAATGCAGGTAATCACCAATTTCATAAATAACGCTCTCAAATTTACCAAAGAAGGCCAAATTCTCCTTGAATATCATCATAAAAAAGAAACAGATGAAATAGAGTTCTCCGTCACAGATACGGGTATGGGGATTGCTCCGGATAAAGCAAGTCGGGTCTTCGAACGTTTTGTAAAACTCAATTCTTTTTCAAAAGGCACAGGGTTAGGCCTGTCTATTTGCAGAAGTATTATCGAGCACCTCGGGGGGACTATCGGTGTTGAATCCAAGTTAGGGACCGGTTCCCGTTTCTGGTTCACGCACCCTTATAAAGTCAAATAAGAAGCCCGTCTAAAAAGCGTATAAATTTCTCTCTTTTATTTACTTTTCATGACCAAAGTTTAGTTTAATCCATTTATTATTAATACCTTTGTAATCACATAAACTTAATAAACCATCAAAAAACATTAAAATTTAATGACAACACACAATCAAATAAAAGCAAATACCTCTTATCTTATAAAACTTTTTTTGTCGTTCTGTTTATTGTTTTCTTTCACCACTCCGAGTCTAGCTCAAAAAGATTCAGTAAACTCTTCCAATTATCTTCTAATTATTAATTCATATACAGAAGCAGCTCCCTGGAGTTTTAGAATGATTTCCGCGATAACCGAATACACTCAAACTCTTCCTCAACTAGCACTCTATACCGAACATATGAATATGCTAATGATGGATGCAGACTCTACTTTAAAAGAGTTCAAACAAACGATCCTGGAAAAATACAGACAACATTCTCCACGAATGCTGATATTGATAGGAAATTCCAGTATGATATTACGGGATGACTTCAGGAAGATGTGGGGGAATGTTCCGATTATACTATGCGCCGAAGAAGATTATATCGGACCGAAAGAGTTTTATCTCCAAAAGAAACCGATTGACGTAACTGCAAGAATCCCAATAGCGGACATAGCCAAACCTTATAATCTAACTTTCTTACATTCTAATTTCTATATTAAAGAGAATATAGAACTAATTTGCCGAATGACTCCCCATATAAAGAATTTCATATTTATCGGTGATGAACGGCAAAACAACCAGACTTACAACACAGTTATTGAGCAAGAATTAGCAAAGGATCATCCGGATATCAATTATCAATTCATATCTCCTCGAAAGATGCGGATTAACCATTTGTTAGACACTCTTTATTCTATTGACCCCCAAACAACAGGAATACTCTTTTCTTCCTGGTTCTACAAACACACATTTGCCGGTAACACTTCGTTGGTTATAAATTCTCACCGGCTAATCCCCACAACATCCGCTCCTTTATTCAGTCTTGGCATGTTGACAATCAAAGACAATACAGGAGGAGCGATAGGAGGATACGTCTACGACCAAGATACATACAACAAAAAAATAGTAGAAACAATCCAAGCAATATTAGATGGGAAACAAGCAGCCGAAATTCCTTTTTACGAACCTTCGAATGCCGCCCCTACAATCAATTACAGTGTATTGCTCCGTAAAGGATTATCGCCGAATCTATGTCCTTCCAACACAATTTTCTTTAACAAGCCACCTACTTTTTGGGAACAATACGGATATTTCATTTTAGGATCAGTCGTTTGTTTCATACTGCTTGCTCTACTCTTTCAATACCGTATCAATCATCTGAATAAATTAAAGAAGTTACAACAGAAAGATATTGACACGATGACTTCCTACAAGAATCTGATTAACAATATGCCTATACTTTATATGCAAGAAGAGTTAATAATGAACGAAGAAGGCACGCCAATAGAATTAATATATCGGAATGTAAACTCTCACTTTGAAAAAAACTTCTTCCGCAAAGAAGACGTAATAGGCAAAAAGGCCAGTGAGTTATTCCCTGAATCCATGCCAGAGTTTCTGCATTTCACCAAAATATCACTTACTGAAAACAAAGCCATCACTTTCCCATATTACTTTAAACAGATAGATGCATTCTATGATATAGTCCTGAAAGGTACTCACCACAATAACATTGTCGATATTTTCTGTCTGGACAGTACAGAACTATACAAAGCCCAACAAAAATTGAGTGCTACCAACAACAAGCTTGCAATGGCACTGGACGTAGCCAATATTGTGCCCTGGAAATGGGATTTATTAAGCAAAACTATACTTTGCGACATCAACAAACCCATCGAACTCAGTACAAATGAAAAAGATATAAGTGAAGAACAATTAGCAGTACCCGACTCTCAATATTTCTCTAAAATATTCAAAGAAGACCGCAAACGTGTAGAAAAAGCCTACGAAGATCTGCTAAAAGGACGTTCGGATAAGGTTAGGGAAGAATATCGGGTAGTCAACATACAGAATCACATCCATCGAATAGAATGGGTAGAAGCGCAAGCTGCTGTAGAGACTCGTGATAAAAACGGAAAGCCACTGTCTCTGGTCGGCTCCTCTTTAATCATCACCAAACGAAAAAAGATGGAAATGGAATTGATGACAGCCAGAGACCGGGCAGAAGAATCCAATCGTCTCAAATCAGCTTTCCTCGCAAACATGAGTCATGAAATCCGTACTCCTCTCAATGCTATTGTCGGTTTCTCCAGTATATTAGCATCAACAGACGAAAAAGAAGAAAAGCAGGAGTATGTGAGCATCATTGAAAATAATAACACGCTGTTATTACAATTAATCAGCGATATTCTGGATTTATCAAAGATTGAAGCCGGAACATTGGAATTTCAGTATTCCAACATTGATTTGAATAAGGTGATGAATGAGTTAACAAGCTCATTACAGCTAAAAATTAAATCGGATAAAGTACAGCTAAGCTGTCATCCGACAATGGAAACCTGCTTTATCCATACTGAAAAGAACCGTCTATCGCAGTTACTCATCAATTTGATAAGCAATGCTATCAAATTTACAACCGAGGGGTATATTCGTTTTGGCTATGAACTTCGCGACAAAGAAATTTATTTTTATGTCAGCGATACAGGTTGCGGTATACCCAAAGACAAACAGAAGAGCATTTTCGGACGTTTTGTCAAACTAAACAGCTTTGAACAAGGTACAGGGTTAGGACTTTCTATTTGCCAGACATTAGTAGAGCACATGGGAGGATCTATCGGAGTAAATTCGGAAGAAGGAAAAGGTTCCACATTCTGGTTTACACTACCATATAAAGCCGCAGTGGCTGTAGATGAAGACACTGCAAAGACAGAGCTCCAACCAATAACCATAGAGAAAAACAAACTTAGCATTCTGATTGCAGAAGATAATGACAGCAACTACAAATTATTTGCATCCATATTAAAGGGAGAATACCAATTGATTCATGCTTGGGATGGACAAGAAGCAGTAGAAATGTTCAATAAGTATAATCCGCAAATCATACTAATGGACATCAATATGCCTGTTATGGACGGCTACGAAGCAACCAAAGAAATCCGGAAATACTCGGCTAAAGTGCCAATTATTGCCATTACCGCCTTTGCCTATGCTTCAGATGAGCAGAAGGTGATAGAAAGTGGGTTCGACGGTTATATGCCTAAGCCTATTAATGCACAACAGTTAAAAGCCCAATTAATAGACATCGTACAAAAGCGCATCATCTTACTGTAAAAGAAATATATCATCTCCTATTTTATTTAAGACCGTGAAAACCATGAAATAGGAGATGATATATTCAAGCCACTCTCTTTAGAAACAATAACATATTCGGGCTTGTTATAAATATGTTACTTTAGCTATTCTTTTTTGCCACTTCCTGCGAAAAACACTACTTTTGCACCGCTATTTCAAATATTTAGAATAAAATAAATACCACAACGTCCATTTATGACTGAAGAAAAAATACATAAAAACCGTCCCGGAAACTGGTGGGCATTGAGTCCGTTACTCGTATTCCTCTGCCTCTATCTGGTGACGTCCATCCTCGTCAACGACTTTTATAAAGTGCCTATCACTGTGGCCTTTCTCGTCTCTTCTTGTTATGCCATCGCCATTACCCCCGGCTTGAAACTGGACCAGCGTATCTACCAATTCTCAGTAGGAGCTGCCAATAAGAACATCCTCCTGATGATATGGATATTCATTCTTGCCGGAGCTTTTGCACAAAGCGCCAAGCAAATGGGCGCAATCGATGCCACCGTCAATCTGACACTACATATTCTCCCGGATAATCTGCTGCTGGCCGGCATCTTTATTGCTGCCTGTTTCATCTCTTTATCCATCGGAACCAGCGTGGGAACTATTGTCGCCCTCACTCCCGTTGCTGTAGGACTGGCAGAAAAGACGGAGATAGCACTCCCTTTTATGGTGGCTGTCGTAGTCGGTGGTTCTTTTTTCGGAGATAATCTGTCGTTTATTTCAGACACCACCATTGCCTCTACCAAAACCCAGGAATGTGTAATGCGCGACAAATTCCGGGTAAACTCGATGATAGTGGTGCCGGCAGCCATCATCGTGCTGGGTATTTATATATTCCAAGGATTGTCCATTACCGCTCCCACTCAAACACAAACCATTGAATGGCTCAAAGTGATACCTTATATAATAGTATTAGGAACAGCCATTGCCGGAATTAATGTAATGCTCGTACTTATAATAGGTATATTGACTACTGGTATCATCGGCATCGCTACCAGTAGCTTCGGTATATTCGACTGGTTTGGCGCCATGGGGACAGGAATTACAGGCATGGGAGAATTGATTATCATCACTCTGCTGGCCGGAGGTATGCTCGAAACCATCCGTTATAACGGTGGTATTGATTTCATCATCCGGAAACTCACCCGCCATGTCAATGGCAAGAGGGGTGCCGAACTAAGCATTGCCGCCTTGGTGAGCATTGCCAATTTATGCACTGCCAACAACACGATTGCCATTATCACAACCGGACCGATTGCCAAAGATATTGCCATAAAATTCCATCTCGACCGGAGAAAAACAGCCAGTATCCTCGATACTTTCTCCTGCCTGATACAAGGAATTATCCCTTATGGAGCACAGATGCTGATTGCAGCAGGACTTGCCAGCATCTCCCCTATCAGTATCATCGGCAATCTCTATTATCCATTTACAATGGGAGCATGCGCCCTGCTCGCAATCTTGTTCCGCTATCCGAAACGGTATTCGTAAAAAAGAGGCGAAATGTTTGTCAATCAAAAGAAAAGCCGTATCTTTGTGCCCGCTATTACGAGATAATAGCATAATTCAAATCAATCATTAAAAACAATTATTAAAAATGGCAACTAGAATCAGATTGCAGAGACACGGACGTAAAAGTTACGCGTTCTATTCAATTGTAATTGCAGACAGCAGAGCACCACGTGATGGTAAATTTATTGAGAAGATTGGTACTTACAACCCAAATACCAATCCTGCTACAGTAGATTTGAATTTCGACGCTGCATTGGCATGGGTACTGAAAGGTGCACAACCAAGTGACACTGTACGTAACATCCTTTCTCGTGAAGGAGTTTACATGAAGAAACATCTTCTGGGCGGTGTAGCAAAAGGCGCATTCGGAGAAGCAGAAGCTGAAGCTAAATTCGAAGCTTGGAAAAACAACAAACAGTCAGGTTTGGCTACTTTGAAAGCTAAACAGGACGAGGCTAAGAAAGCGGAAGCGAAAGCACGTCTGGAAGCAGAAAAGAAAATCAACGAAGTGAAAGCAAAAGCACTCGCTGAAAAGAAAGCTGCTGAAGCTGCTGAAAAGGCTGCTGCTGAAGCACCTGCAGAAGAAGCTGCAGCTCCGGCTGAAGAAGCTCCTGCAACAGAAGCTGCTGCTGAATAAATTTCAGCAGATTCCGAATAAGAAATTAGGAAAAAGCTATAATCCTCTCCGGTTCGCCGGAGGGGATTTTTTATTACTTTATGCTATAAAACATAGCAAATAATTATTCTCTTTCAGAATAAAATGTCTTTCTTTGCATCAGCATAGTTCAGCACAGTATTACTTATTTTTACAGCATGAAACGAACTGATAAAAAGGCAACATTCGGACAACAGTCGAGCAAGGTTACGCAACTAGCGGACGCACTTAGCCAGGCAATCTCCAGGAAAGAATTTCTTGAAGGAGATTCTTTGCCTTCCATCAATCAGTTGAGTGCTCAATACGGAGTATCACGCGACACCGTTTTCAAAGCTTTCCTTGATTTACGCGAACGAGGGTTGATCGACTCCACTCCCGGAAAAGGATATTACGTGACGAGCCAGGTAACCAATGTTTTATTACTGCTCGACCAATACACTCCTTTCAAAGAAGCATTATACAATAGTTTCGTCAAGCATCTGCCTATTAATTATAAGGTAGATTTATTGTTTCATCAATACAACGAACGGTTATTTAACACCATCATCCGGGAATCCATAGGAAAATACAACAAATACATCGTGATGAATTTCGATAACGAGAAATTCAGCACAGCTCTCAATAAAATTAATCCCACCAAATTGCTACTTCTTGATTTCGGCAAATTCGAAAAAGAGAAGTATTCATATATCTGTCAAGATTTCGACGAATCTTTCTATCAGGCATTGCATTTGCTCAGGGAAAGGCTGAAAAACTATCACCAACTTGTTTTTCTGTTTCCGAAAAGCCTGAAGCACCCTCAAAGCAGCAAGGAATATTTCACCCGTTTCTGTCAGGAACAGGGATTCCTCTGTGAGGTTCAGGAGGATATCGAGAATCTGACAATATGCAAGGGAGTTGCCTACATTGCTATCAAGCAACAAGATGTGGTAAAGGTAGTGAAACAAGGCAGATTGGAAGGGCTGAAATGCGGAAAAGATTTCGGCTTGTTGGCATACAATGATATTCCTTCTTACGAAGTGATTGACGAAGGAATAACCTCATTGAGTATTGACTGGGAAATGATGGGAAACGAAGCTGCTAATTTCGTTCTTAATAATGTAACGGTACAAAAGTTCTTGCCGACAGAAGTAAGACTTCGAAAGTCGCTTTAATTTTTTTTGCAATACAATCAGCACAGTTCAGCACAGATATTAATTAATCCTTTAATAGATAGAAACCATGAAAAAGTATCCGAAAATCGGGATTCGTCCCACAATCGACGGTCGCCAAGGTGGCGTTCGCGAAAGTCTTGAAGAAAAAACAATGAATCTGGCAAAGGCAGTAGCCGAATTAATCAGCAGTAATCTGAAAAACGGCGACGGCAGCCCGGTAGAATGTGTTATTGCCGATAGCACTATCGGACGCGTAGCCGAAAGTGCCGCCTGTGCGGAAAAGTTTGAAAGAGAAGGAGTAGGCTCTACCATTACCGTCACTTCCTGCTGGTGCTATGGTGCGGAAACAATGGACATGAATCCTCATTATCCGAAAGCTGTTTGGGGATTTAACGGTACAGAACGTCCGGGAGCTGTATATTTGGCAGCGGTATTGGCAGGACATGCACAAAAAGGACTTCCTGCATTCGGTATCTACGGACGTGATGTTCAGGATCTGGACGATAATACAATCCCTGAAGATGTATCGGAAAAGATTCTTCGTTTTGCACGCGCTGCACAGGCAGTAGCTACCATGAGAGGCAAATCTTACCTGTCAATGGGTAGTGTATCCATGGGTATCGCCGGTTCTATCGTTAATCCTGATTTCTTCCAGGAATATCTGGGAATGCGCAATGAATCAATAGACCTCACAGAAATCATCCGCCGGATGGATGAAGGTATCTATGACCACGAAGAATACGCCAAAGCAATGGAGTGGACTGAAAAACATTGCAAGACCAACGAAGGTGAAGACTTCAAGAACCGTCCTGAAAAGCGTAAAACCCGTGAGCAGAAAGATGCAGACTGGGAGTTCATCGTAAAAATGACAATTATCATGCGCGACCTGATGACCGGAAATCCCAAACTGAAAGAAATGGGATTCAAGGAAGAAGCTTTGGGACACAATGCCATTGCAGCCGGTTTCCAAGGACAACGCCAATGGACAGACTTTTATCCTAACGGTGACTATCCGGAAGCTTTACTCAATACTTCTTTCGACTGGAACGGCATCCGTGAAGCATTTGTGGTAGCTACCGAAAATGACGCTTGCAACGGTGTAGCCATGCTGTTCGGACATCTGCTGACCAACCGTGCACAAATATTCTCCGACGTACGTACATACTGGAGTCCTGAAGCTGTAAAACGTGTAACCGGCAAAGAATTGAGTGGTCTGGCAGCCAATGGTATCATCCACCTTATCAATTCAGGTGCAACAACTCTCGACGGTTCCGGCCAATCAGTAGACGCAGAAGGTAATCCGGTTATGAAAGAACCCTGGAACCTGACGGACGCTGATGTAGAGAACTGTCTCAAAGCAACAACCTGGTATCCGGCAGACCGTGATTACTTCCGTGGTGGTGGTTTCTCGTCCAACTTCCTGTCAAAAGGTGGAATGCCTGTAACCATGATGCGTCTGAACCTGATTAAAGGCTTAGGCCCTGTCCTGCAAATTGCAGAAGGATGGACAGTTGAAATCGATCCGGAAATCCATCAGAAACTCAATATGCGTACAGACCCGACATGGCCTACCACTTGGTTTGTACCCCGCCTGTGCGATAAACCGGCTTTCAAAGATGTATATTCAGTTATGAATAACTGGGGAGCCAATCATGGAGCCATCAGCTACGGCCATATCGGTCAAGACTTAATCACGCTTGCTTCCATGCTCCGCATCCCGGTATGTATGCATAATGTGGAAGAAGACCGGATGTTCCGCCCGGCCGCTTGGAATGCCTTCGGCATGGACAAAGAAGGAGCAGACTACAGAGCTTGTGCAACTTACGGCCCGATCTATAAATAAACAAGTTTTTTTCGTCCTGTATAAATAAATATTTTAACTTTGCCGTTCGTAGGGGGCGGGCTACCTTCTTCTGGTATACCCAATAAATATCGGAACAGCCTCTCCCCTACAACGACTTAAATAAGAACACTATGATTACTAACGAACATATTGAACAATTCATTGCACAGGCACACCGTTACGGGGATGCAAAATTAATGCTTTGCAGCAGCGGTAACCTTTCTTGGAGAATCGGTGAAGAAGCATTGATTTCCGGTACGGGTTCTTGGGTTCCCACACTTGGCAAAGAAAAAGTTTCGATCTGCAATATTGCCAGCGGCACTCCTTCCAATGGCGTAAAACCTTCTATGGAAAGCACATTCCATTTAGGTATTCTCCGCGAACGTCCGGACGTCAATGTCGTTCTCCATTTCCAATCGGAATATGCCACTGCTGTCTCCTGCATGAAAAACAAGCCGGCAAATTTCAACGTAACAGCAGAAATTCCTTGCCATGTAGGTTCGGAAATACCGGTGATTCCATATTATCGTCCGGGCTCACCGGAACTGGCGAAAGCCGTAGTAGAAGCCATGCAAAAGCATAACTCGGTTTTACTGACTAACCACGGGCAAGTGGTATGCGGAAAAGATTTCGATCAAGTATACGAACGGGCTACCTTCTTCGAAATGGCTTGCCGCATCATCGTCCAATCCGGTGGTGATTATTCTGTGCTCACACCGGCAGAAATTGAAGATTTGGAAATTTACGTATTAGGAAAGAAAAGCAACTAGCATCCGGGCACATTACCATGAAAGATACCATCAAACACACTTATTTAGCAGCAGACTTCGGAGGCGGCAGCGGACGGATCATCGCCGGCTTCCTTTTCAACGGTAAGTTGGAATTGGAAGAGGTATACCGCTTCTCCAACCGGCAGGTCAAACTTGGCAATCATGTTTACTGGGACTTCCCGTCTCTATTCGAAGATATGAAAACCGGACTAAAACTGGCTGCACAAAAAGGATATGCCGTAAGAGGTATTGGTATTGATACTTGGGGAGTGGATTTTGGACTGATTGACAAGCATGGAAACCTGTTAGGAAATCCTGTCTGTTACCGGGATGCGAGAACAGAGGGAATGCCGGCAGAAGTATTCAAGTTTATAGATGAACACCGACATTATGCCGAGACCGGTATCCAGGTGATGCCTATCAATACACTGTTTCAACTTTACAGCATGAAACAGAATCAAGATATACAGTTGGAAGTCGCCCGGCAACTTCTATTCATGCCCGATCTCTTCAGTTACTTCCTGACAGGAGTAGCCAATAATGAATATTGCATCGCTTCCACCTCCGAATTACTGGACGCCAAATCACGGAACTGGTCACTCAATACCATACACGCCTTAGGTCTTCCCGAACATCTGTTCGGCGAGATTATTCTTCCCAGAACAATCAGGGGCACACTAAAAGAGGATATCGCACGCGAAACCGGACTGGGTGCCGTAGACGTTATTGCCGTAGGTTCACACGATACAGCCAGTGCCGTAGCCGCAGTTCCTGCCACAGAAAGCCCCATCGCTTTCCTTAGTTCCGGCACTTGGTCGCTACTGGGAGTTGAAGTGGACGAACCTATACTGACGGAAGAAGCAAGAAAAGCTCAATTCACCAATGAAGGAGGTGTTGACGGCAAGATCCGTTTCCTCCAGAATATAACAGGATTATGGATTCTGCAACGCTTGATGAATGAGTGGAAAGTATGTGGTGAGGAACAAGATTATAATATAATCATCCCGCAGGCTGCCGAAGCCAAAATTGATACAATCATCCCTGTAGACGACGCCACATTCATGAATCCGGAAAATATGGAAAACGCGCTTATTCATTATTGCCGGAGTCATGCTTTGCAAGTTCCCCAAAGCAAAGCAGAGACTGTACGATGTGTACTCCAGTCATTAGCTTTCAAATATCGTCAGGCTGTGGAACAGCTCAACCGTTGTCTCCCCGCTCCGATCCGTCAGTTAAATATCATCGGCGGAGGGTCACAAAATAAGTTACTCAACCAACTGACAGCTGACGAACTCGGCATTCCTGTTTATGCAGGTCCGATAGAAGCCACTGCAATGGGAAACATTCTGACGCAGGCAATGGCTAAAGGAGAAATTGCCGATCTTCGTGAATTGCGAGAAATTGTCACTCGCAGCGTTACACCACAAGTATATTACCCTAAAAAATAAAAGTATATGGAAACATCCAAAACCGGTTATCAGGTTCAATCTTATGACGTTCCCGTCAAACGATATTGCCAAACCCTTGATTTACGCAATTCTCCGGAACTAATCGCCGAATATCGGAAAAGACATAGCCAAGCGGAAGCATGGCCGGAAATCCTTGCCGGTATCCGGGAAGTTGGCATCCTGGAAATGGAAATTTATATTCTGGGAACACGACTGTTTATGATTGTCGAAACTCCCCTTGATTTTGACTGGGATACGGCTATGGAACGCCTGAACACCCTTCCCCGCCAACAAGAGTGGGAAGAATATATGGCTATCTTCCAACAAGCCGCACCCGGAATGAGTTCCGCAGAGAAATGGAAACCGATGGAAAGAATGTTCCATTTGTATAATACTTAAAAAAATACCAGAAACAACCATGAAACACACCAAGCAGTCCATCCTTTCGAAAGATGGCATCAGTTATCTTATACCTTTTATTCTCATTACCTCCTGTTTTGCGTTATGGGGATTTGCCAATGACATTACCAATCCAATGGTAAAGGCATTCTCTAAAATCTTCCGGATGAGTGCCACCGATGGAGCATTGGTACAAGTTGCCTTCTATGGAGGGTACTTTGCAATGGCTTTTCCGGCTGCCATCTTCATCCGCAAATATTCCTACAAAGCAGGTGTTTTGTTAGGACTGGGTATGTATGCTTTCGGAGCATTCTTATTCTTCCCCGCCAAAATGACGGGTGAGTATTATCCGTTTCTGATTGCTTATTTCATTCTGACCTGCGGATTGTCTTTCCTCGAAACAAGCTGTAATCCGTATATTCTTTCCATGGGAACGGAAGAAACGGCTACCCGGCGTTTGAATCTTGCACAGTCTTTCAACCCGATGGGGTCGCTTCTCGGAATGTATGTAGCCATGCAGTTCATTCAAGCGAAATTGCATCCGATGTGTACCGAAGACCGCGCATTGCTTAACGACAGCGAATTTCAGGCGATCAAAGAGAGTGACCTTAGTGTCCTGATCGCTCCTTATCTCATCATCGGACTAGTCATCGTTGCCATGCTGCTATTGATACGATTCGTCAAAATGCCTAAAAACGGAGATCAGAATCACAAAATAGACTTCTTCCCTACACTCAAACGCATTTTCAAGGAAACACGTTATCGTGAAGGTGTGATAGCCCAGTTCTTTTATGTGGGAGCACAAATCATGTGCTGGACGTTCATCATTCAGTATGGAACACGACTGTTTATGTCACAAGGCATGGACGAAAAAAGTGCAGAAGTGTTATCACAACAATATAATATCGTGGCAATGGTTATTTTTTGTATCAGCCGCTTTATCTGTACGTTCATTCTGCGCTATCTCAATGCAGGCAAATTATTGATGATCCTCGCTATCTTCGGAGGTGTTTTCACATTAGGAGCCATCTTCCTACAAAACATCTACGGCATATATTGTCTGGTAGCAATATCGGCTTGTATGTCATTAATGTTCCCTACCATATACGGCATTGCCCTGAAAGGCATGGGAGATGATGCGAAGTTCGGAGCTGCCGGTCTCATTATGGCTATCTTGGGAGGCTCTATTCTTCCACCGCTACAGGCAAGTATCATTGATATGGAACAGATAGCCTGGCTACCGGCTGTCAATGTTTCATTTATTCTTCCTTTCATCTGTTTTCTTGTAATTATCGGTTATGGTTACCGTACAGTGAAAAGAAACTGGTAGGATACATATCTAAAAATAGTTTCAAAAGTGACGCCATCTGCCAAGGATAGCGTCACTTTTTTATTTTTCCTCCTGCTCCAAATCATATCAATGCTCTCCAATCAATAAAGCAGATGTTCAGGTGATGGAAAAACGTTATATCTCTTTTACCCTTTTGTTACGCCACAACAGAACATTACTAACTAATCATAATTATCACCTACCGTTCATCCCCATAATCATACCAAACGGAAACAAACTATCATCCAATATTCATATCATCATCCACTTGTTACAACTTATCATTATTTTTACTTCGCAGGAATAAATCGTACTTCCTTTCTATCTTTATATGAGAAAATCCAAAGTGGTACTTATCGGGATATGTATCGATAGTACCGAATATGCAATACGTTCCCCCCCTCATCAGTATTACCACACGGTAAATAAAAACATTCAATAAACAAAAATAGATCTATTTATCATTGTTGCCAGGAGGAAATCCACCATTTCTCAAAGAATGATTCAAATTGTTAGGATTCAAGCTCCTCATATAAATTTTACTTTCAACTATCACCTCTCAAAATATAAATCTATAAATATTTATATTTTGAGTTTATGAATACATAACTGTGAGATTATAGTTACAGTGAATTTACTCTTTTATCTCAAACGTAGGAAATAGGTGTATCCCATCTAAGTGGCACCATTAAAACAAATTAAAATGAAATACTCAATAACAACATCACCTCTCGTTCCCGTTGTCATAACTATACTTCTTATTTATCAATTATACCTTGTCCCACTGCTTATTGCAGGCGGAATTTCAATTTATTGGATTTGGTCTTTCATATTTATACAAAAAGAAAAGAATTTATTAAAAGAAGGGATTCAATATTTAATGGACTCCTTCGGGAATATTCGTACCCCGATCACATCGATTCATACTCCATTAAAAACAATATACAATAATCATTGTCCCGAAAATGCCAAAACGGAGTTATTACTGGCAATCCGAAAGATCGATTGTCTCAACGAACATTTAACCGGACTGATGAATTTGAAACAGTTATTCACCCATTCCGGAAGTGTGGATATTGCAGAATATGAACTCGGAAAGTTTATCAGGAACAAAGTCGACTCTTTAAGAGAACATGCCATCAACAATCAAATAAAACTGGAAATAAAGACAGAATTCAAGTATGCCAGTACTTGGTTCGACCAAAGTAAGGTATCTCCAATCATTGATAAATTCATAAGAAACGCCATAGACCACGCCGGACAAAAGCAAACAATTATCTTGGCTATTTCTATAAACCCTCAACACTGGCAAATTAGAATAACCGGTTACAAAAGCAGGAGATTGACCCAATGTTACACATACAAAAAGCTTCAATTACTCAAACGGGGAGAAGAACTTGAATATAGTTTCGATAAAAGTATATTTTATAAGAAACTGTTAAGACTGTGCAACGGCAAGATTCTCATCAATCACTCCCAACAGAGTGTTTTACTAAGATTTCCATTAAAATATACACATAAAAATATGTCCGAATATACTCCCATACAGTTCACAGTCAATCAGGAAGAAAAAAAGATTGACTCTCTGTTCTGTAAAGAGACTCATAAAAGAAAGTCAGCCAAGCCTACAGTACTCCTTGCTGACAGTAATGCAGACTTCAGGTCTTATCTGGAAACACGCTTATCCGAACACTTCATTGTAAAAAGCTTCGACAACGGTCTGGAGGCCCTGAAATACATCAGAGAAGAATACCCGGACATCGTGATTTGTGACATGATGTTGCATGGGATGTATGGAAATGAACTCTCTTCAAGACTGAAAACGTCCGGAGAAACCTCTATTATACCTATTATCCTTTACGGTTCATATCTGGACGGCAAACAACAAAACACAAGAGAGGCCTCGCTGGCCGATGTCTTTTTACATACTCCTTTTCATGTAGAAGATTTAAAAATAGAAATAAACGTTCTAATCAAAAATAGTCGTTTCCTTAGAAAATCATTCCTACAAAAAATATTCGGGGAACAATTCTTAAAGATAAAAGAGAACGAAAACCTGAATGAAGATAATTACGTATTCATCGATCGTGTGAAAGACTATATTCTAAAAAATATAGATCAGGAAAACCTGACTATTGATGAAGTCGCGTCCGAACTATATATGAGTAGAACTACTTTCTTCAATAAATGGAAATCGCTGACAGGAGAAGCACCTAAATTTTTTATATTCCGAATCCGAATGGAAAAAGCCCGTGAACTATTAGAAAGCGGAAAATACTCTGTAAATGTGGTTCCGGAAATGATAGGATTAAAGAATCTAAAAAACTTCCGACATAAATACAAAGAATACTTCGGAATAACACCAAGCGAATCTATTATAAAAAAACAATAGTATACGAAGTCTGCTATCTGTTGCAAAGGTCCTGATGAATGGGACCTCTGCAACAGCATTCCTGCAAAAAA
Source organism: Bacteroides sp. 90-K9/2 (assembly GCF_047310725.1). Classification (NCBI taxonomy): domain Bacteria; kingdom Pseudomonadati; phylum Bacteroidota; class Bacteroidia; order Bacteroidales; family Bacteroidaceae; genus Bacteroides; species Bacteroides sp. 90-K9/2. The sequence continues at coordinate 20,253 of NZ_JBCGVL010000010.1, read as the reverse complement.
AACATTTTGTTTTTATTTCCATACGCAGTATTTCACAAATACCGGCATTTACTCTATGTACGTACACCTTAATTTTGAAAATTAATAATCTAATTTTAAACAGTATGAAAATTTTAACTGAAATAAAAAAAACTCGTTGTTTTAATCGCTTTGTTCTCCTTGTAGTATTGCCAGGCCTGATAAGCACTTTCACTGCATGCAGCAATGATGACGATTCAGATATTCCCGTATATTCACTTAAAGATGTGGATGGAAACTATTCCGGTAAGATGTTAACAGAAACCGCTCCATCCGTCAATCCACAAAACTACTCCTCCAAAGAAGAACAACCGCAAGGAGCCACAGTTACCGCTGAAGTAAAAGACAATCAAATTATGATTAAAAAACTTCCGGTTGACGATTTGATCAGAAGTATCGTCGGTGAAGAAGCTGCCGAAGTTATCATTGAGAATCTGGACGATATCAATTACAACATTCCTTATACTGCTGCCTTTAATGATGATAGCAAAGGCTCCATTCTACTTCAATTGAAACCTGAACCTTTGGAAATAAAATATACGCCCCCGACCCAAGTAAAAGCGGATGGAGAAGAAGATCCTCAAATTACTGTAAAAGTAACCATAGAAGCAGAAGAACAGGGTCAATATACATATAAAGATAAAAAACTTACCTTTGTGATCAAAGCAACCCAAGTGGAAGTAGAAGGAGTGCCGTTGAAAGACTTCCCGATTACCACATTCAGTTTCGACATGGTCAAGAAGTAACCGATCGGACAAGCTTTCCCAAAGTATTTTCATTATGATGGGAATTGTCTCAAAAAAGAGTATGCCTGCCACAGTACGCATACTCTTTTTTTATACCTTTGTGAAATAACCAACGATATGAAAAATGACTATAACTGAAAACATCCGGAAAGAATTACAGGCGTTAGTAGATTCCCAATATCAGGAATTTCACTCTTCCCTCCTCCCGGGAGCTAACAACATTCTCGGCGTACGCATCCCCCAACTGCGAACAATGGCCAAAGAAATTATAAAGAAAGAAGACTGGCGTACATTTGTCGAATCAACCGAGACTAACTATTATGAAGAAACAATGCTTCAGGGAATGATTATCGGACTAGCAAAAATGGAACTTGAAGAACAAATGAAATACGTAACGATGTTCATTCCCCGCATAGATAATTGGGCTGTATGCGACATATTCTGCAGTGAACTGAAAACTGCCGTGAAAAAAGGAAAAGAAAACGTATGGCAATTTATCCAACCCTATCTGAAATCCTCTAAAGAATTTGAAATACGTTTCGGAATTGTGATGCTTTTCCATTATGTAGATGACGCACATATTGATTCGTTACTGAAATATGCCGACTCATTCAATCACGATGCCTATTATGCACGCATGGCTATGGCATGGATGATATCACTGTGTTTTATCAAATTTTCCCAAAAGACAATGGAGTATCTGAAACATAGCGCATTGGATAACTGGACTTACAACAAGGCACTGCAAAAAACAATCGAGTCATTCCGGGTAGATAAGGATACCAAGGACATTCTCCGGAAAATGAAAAGACGATAAAAACAAAGCACGGTAAACATCCTGCCATCAGCATTCCGTTCACCGTGCTTCTTATTCCTTTCTGTAGATACCGCTTTTATTTTTGCGTCATTTATTTATGTTTGTAATCCGGAGAAAAACTAATTCCTCCTGACCTTTTTCCTTCTGCTTCTGCGTCTCTGTTGTTTCTGACGGCTATAACGCTGCCATCTTTTATAAATCATCCAACCACTCATCAACGCAACGACAACAAAAATAAGAATAGTGATACCCACTCCCAAATTATCTCCTTTAATACGCGACCAAATATCAAGAACTTCTTTTGTCTTATCGCCAAAATCGCGAATCATGGCGCATCGTTCCACCACTTTGCGATCCGGATATTGTATTTTGTCAATTTGTATGCTATCTGCACCCGGTCCGAAAAAGTAACTTAAATCGGAATAATATTGAAGCGTAGTGTCTACCTTTTCTTCCAGTATTTCAGGAGTGGCTATGGAACTTACATATCCGCAAAAATCCATATTCCTCAAGGCAATATCCGAACGGCACATAAAGTTGATAAAATAACTGGCTGCTTCCGGATTCTTGGCATACTTCGGGATCACCCAACCGTCATACCAGATATTACTTCCTTCCTCCGGAACTTCATAATCCAGATCCACTCCTACCGCATCAGCCTCTTCAATCGCCCAAATCGCATCACCGCTCCAAGTCATATTCAGCCAGGCTTTATTTTTCGTCATCATCTCCTTGCCGAAATCCGCTTCCCAACCGGCAATATTCGGTTTCAAAGCTTTCAAATATTTTTCAGCCAACTCCATCGCACGTGGAGAGTAGTCATTCATCAGCTCTTCCACTGTCACTGTTCCCTCCTTCAGTTCCTTTGCATGTGCATAGATCACAGCTGTTCCGTAAGCATCACGATAACTATCCTTCATCAGGATCTTTCCGGCATACTTTTTATTCCAAAGGCAATCCCAGGATAAAGCTACCGAATCGGGCACATAAGCCCGGTTATACAAAATACCAGCCGTTCCCCACATATAACATACAGCATAGCGGCTTGCCTTCTCACCCGGCTGACTCAATTTATTAATCTGCTTACGAATAAATGGAGCCACATTATTCATGTAATTGGGAGAATGGGCAAAATTCGTATCGATGGGTAGCAACAAATGCTTCTTCAGCATACGCTCGATGATGTATTCCGAAGGACAAACCACATCAAAATCTTCATGCCCCTTTTCAATCTTCGTCAACATGATTTCGTTGATATCAAATGTCTGGTAAACGATACGGATATTCTCACCGGTCTGTTCTTTATAATATGCCTGGAAATCCTCAAGTACACCTTCACCGATGTAATCCGCCCAGTTGTAGATTTTAAGAACCCGCTCACGAGGTTCACCGGAATTATAACACCCGGTCAAAGCCAATAAGAGCAGGATAGCAGGAATTATTCTTTTCATATTATTTACGTAGTAGCACATTTGATAGTCTATTAATCTTTTTTCTTCGTTTTTCCTGCCCGGTAATTGATTACAACCAATAACGCCAGTACCACGACAAAAATGATAGCCGAAAGCGGACGAAGTTCCGGGGTCAAACCTCCCTTGCGGGCATCGGCGTAGATATAGGTAGAGAGCGTTTCCAAACCTTGATTACCGATAGTAAAGACAGTTACGGCAAAATCATCAATGGATAATGTCAGTGCAAGCATAAAACCGCTAATCATTCCCGGACGAATCTCCGGAATAATGACTTTCCACAAGGCCTGCATAGGAGTAGCTCCCAAGTCAAGGGCAGCTTCATAAATATTCGGATTCATCTGCTTCAAACGAGGCAACACACTCAAAACAACGTATGGGGTACAAAAAGTAATATGAGCAAGCACTACGGTTGTGTAGCCTTGTGTGATTCCCAATGATACAAACAAGAGAAAGAGTGATATACCAGTGATAATATCACCATTCAAAATAGGAATACTATTCACAAATCCGACCGCTTTGCGGGAACGGGCTTTCAGATTGAATATACCGATAGCAGCGATGCTTCCTAACAATGTAGATGCCGTTGCAGCCAATAGAGCGATAGTGATTGTATTAATCAATGCATTCATCAAAGAATGATGAGCACCGGTAGTGAATAACGAAGAATAAAGTTTGGTAGAAAATCCCGTCCAGTTACCCAACACTTTCGCCTCTGTAAATGAGTAGATCACAATAATCACGATCGGAGAATAAAGCAAGAGCAGCAATATCCACAAATAAGTCTGTGCAAATATCTTCTTTACCATAGCCCGCCTCCTTCATTTGAGTTTTCCTTATCATCGGTGCTGAACAGGGAAGTAGCAGCTATCAATAGCAACATAATGAGCGAAAGTGCCGCTCCATAGTTCCACATACTGTTATTGATATTTTCCTGAATCGTCGTACCAAAGAGTTTGATGTTATTCATCGTCAGCAACTCGGCAATGGCAAATGTCGATATGGTCGGCATGAACACCATCATGATACCACTCATCACCCCCGGCATGGAAAGCGGAAGGACTGCTTTCAGAAAGACTTGCACAGGATTGGCTCCCAAGTCTTGCGCAGCCTCGATATAACTATGATCCATCTTCTGCAAAGTGTTGTAGATAGGATAAATCATAAAGGGAATAAAGTTGTACACCATACCGAATATCAAGGCTCCCTCGCCCAACGGCACACTGAAAAAGTCGAATAAGGCAACAGTGGCAAGGGTACGCACCAGAATATTCACCCACATCGGCAGAATAAACAGTACAACCATCGTCTTAGAACGGTTCAGCTTGCTGTTACTCAAGATCCAGGCAGCAGGATAACCCAGCAAAATACAAACAAGGGTGGTAATAATGGCAATACCAATCGAATAGACAAAGGTATTGATTGCTTCGGGATGTTCGAAGAACTTCTGGAAATTGGCGAGTGTCAAATGACCGCTATCATCAGTAAAGGCATATACGACAATTAAGAACAACGGTATGATCACAAAGATCGCCGAAAAAATAATGTAAGGGAGAGTCCAACTCTTACGTGATGACAAAAAGACTATAAACCTCTTATTCACTTCCTTTCCTGTTAATCGGTTATTTTAACTATACGAATAGCATCTGGAGGGATGGTAATACCTACACGGTCACCGTCATCCCATACATCGTTCGTATCTACAAATACATTCTCGTCCCAGTCTGACAATACAGTCAGATGATAATGGTCGCCCTTATAAAGGATGAATTTCACCTCACCCGTCAGCGTTCCGTCTTCTTCATTATCCTGAAGAATCACTTTTTCAAAGTCTACTTCCACTTTGACATTCGTATCGAAAGCGATTCCTTCCACCGGAACACATTCAAAGTTACAACCCAGAAATTCCACATGAGTAGCATCCAGCAATTTTCCTTCGAACGTATTGCAAACACGCTCTTTCTTCATGATATGGATATCGAAAGGCTTTACTAACAGACCGACTTCCGCCCCTACTTCAAAATGGTGGTAATCCTGCACCAGAAATTCATATCCACCGCACATCACCGTCATTTCATAATGCACCCCTTTAAAAATAGAAGTCTCCACCACTCCTACCAACTGTGCCATTTCCGAAACAGGGAAAATATAAAGATCCTCCGGACGGATGACTACGTCTACGGGAACATTCTCGCCAAATCCTTCATCCACACATTCAAACTCCGTACCGCAGAAACGTACGAGTTTATCATGAATCATGGTACCGTTGAGGATATTACTTTCTCCGATAAAGTCTGCTACAAAAGCATTGATAGGTTCATTATAAATATCAATCGGCGTACCGATCTGCTGAATCTTTCCCTCACTCATCACGACAATCGTATCACTTAGCGTAAGTGCCTCTTCCTGGTCGTGAGTGACATAAACAAACGTAATTCCCAAAGATTTATGCATTTCTTTGAGCTCCATTTGCATATCCTTACGCATTTTCAGGTCGAGTGCTGCCAGCGGTTCATCCAACAGCAATACTTCCGGCTCATTCACAATGGCGCGGGCAATGGCTACACGTTGTTGCTGACCACCGGAAAGAGAATCCACATCACGGTATTCATAATCCGTCATACCTACCATTTTCAAAGCAGCTTTCACTTTCTTCTCAATGGTCTGTTTCGGTGTTTTCTTCAGTTTCAGGCCGAAAGCGATGTTATCATACACATTCAAATGCGGGAATAGGGCATATTTCTGGAATACCGTATTCACCGGACGCTTATGGGGAGGGGTTTGTGTTATTTCCATCCCCGAAATTCGGATTTCGCCTTCCGAAGCTGTCTGAAAACCAGCAATGAGACGCAACAACGTGGTTTTACCGCAACCGGAAGGACCAAGTATAGTCACAAACTCGCCCTTTTTCACGTTCAGAGTCACATCATCCAATGCTGTTTTATCGCCAAAGTACTTCGATACATGGCTCACCTCAATGATGGATTTATCTTCTTGCATATTCATACTAAAGTTTGGGCTGCAAAGGTACACATTTCTGCGGTTTCTACCTACGTGTTAATCTAATATAACAGTGTTTTTCGATGCCCGACAGAAAAAAAATCTATCTTTGCATAAATATTTATTCACCAATTTTACAAAAGCATGAAAAAGTTTACTTATTTAATTATCGCAACGGCAGCGTTAAGCATGATAGCTTGTACTGGCGGAAACAAAGCCGGATATACTATCACAGGCACAGTAGAAGGTGCAAGCGATGGTGACACCGTCTATCTTCAAGAAGCCAATGGTAGAAATCTGACCAAACTAGATACAGCTGTTATCACCAAAGGCACTTTTACCTTTGAAGGCACACAAGATTCTGTGGTTAGCCGTTATGTCACTTGTGAAGTGAACGGAGAGCCATTGATGATCGACTTCTTCCTGGAAAACGGAAAAATCAATGTTGCCCTGACCAAGGACAATGATGCTGTTACCGGTACTCCCAACAACGATGCATACCAGGAAATCAGAGCTCAAATCAATGACATCAGCAAAAAAATGAATGCCATTTATGAAGCAATGGGCGACACATCTTTAAGTGATGAGCAGAAAGAGGCCAAACAAAAAGAAGGTGCCCAGCTGGAAGAACAATACGACAAAGCAATCAAAGAAGGTGTACAGAAGAATATCACCAACCCGGTTGGAGTATTCTTGTTTAAACAAACTTTCTACAATAACTCTACGGACGAAAACGAAGCTTTGTTGCAACAAATTCCTGCAAATTTCCAGAATGACGAAACAATCGTAAGAATCAAAGAGATGACTGACAAACAGAAAAAGACTGCTGTAGGCACTCAATTTGTTGATTTCGAAATGCAGACTCCGGAAGGAAAGAGCGTGAAGTTGTCTGATTATGTAGGTAAGGGAAAAGTGGTATTGGTTGACTTCTGGGCTAGCTGGTGCGGTCCTTGCCGTCGCGAAATGCCTAACCTGGTAGAAACATACGCTAAGTACAAAGGCAAAAACTTCGAAATCGTAGGTGTATCTCTCGATCAGGATGGTGCTGCATGGAAAGAAGCAATCAAGAAGCTAGACATGACTTGGCCGCAAATGTCCGACCTGAAATTCTGGCAAAGTGAAGGTGCACAGCTTTATGCTGTAAACAGCATTCCTCACACTGTATTGATCGATGGTAGCGGCAAGATTATTGCCCGCGGTCTGCACGGAGAAGAACTTCAAGCTAAAATTGCAGAAGCTGTAAAGTAAGCCCCAAAGGTTAAAGAGAAGGTTCTGCACTTGACAGAGTAGTTATAGTTGTGACACTCCATTGTCACAGTTGTGCCACCTTATTGTCACAATCGTGCCACACTGATGGCACAGTTGTGACAATAAGGTGGCACAGTTCTTAAAATCGTATCCTATTTCCGTTAACGTAGTTGATTGTGATATAAGTCCAACTGCTTCTAGTACAACTTCCTTAATTTTATCCTGCACATCATGAAATAGCCCCTGCAATTCGATCGATTGCAGGGGCTATCTTTATTATACTACAGAGAGGTAAGGAAGTAGCACTTCCCTACCTCCACCATTTAAGCTATTAGATAAACCAACGTACGTAGCAGAAGTCCTGACGGTGTGGAAGTTCCGGATTTTTCGGGAACATACGGTAAGACACCTTGAAACTACCTGCATTTGACAAGCTGTGTTTAACTTGGAATGTATACAAGTCACCTTCTTTCTTGATTACACTGAACGGTTCTACAGAGTAAACATGTTGTTTTCCGTCTGCCGTTGTATAGGTAGTAACCAATTCAAGACCCACTGCATCATTCAAACCTTTCTCATCGATAACGTAAGTAATAGTATATTCTTTTCCGCTCTCGATATCACCATTCTTCAGTTCTTCCACAGTATCGCAGGACACGATTTCAATAGAATCCCATTTAGCAACAACCTCTTCTTTCCAAGCTGCGATTTCTTTTGCTTTCGCATTATCGTTAGCAGCCAAAGTCTGGAAACGTTTTGCCAGTTTGCAATAGAACTTGCTATAGTAATCATCCAGCTGACGCTTCATGGTATAATGAGGAGCAATCTGTGCGATAGAATTCTTCACCACTTTGATCCAGCCTTCAGAATATCCTTTCTTATTACGTGCATAATACAAAGGCATGATTTCAGTTTCGAGAATACTGTAAATAGTAGCAGCATCCAACTGATCCTGATGTTCCTGATTCTGGTAAGTACGTTTTTCGGTCAACGCCCAACCTGCACCTTCACGATAACCTTCCAGCCACCATCCATCTAATACAGAGAAGTTGACAACACCGTTCATCAAAGCTTTTTCACCAGACGTACCGGATGCTTCCAACGGACGAGTCGGAGTATTCAACCAGATATCAACGCCGGAAACCAGACGACGAGCCAGTTGCATATCGTAATTCTCGAGGAAGATAATCTTACCCAGGAATTCCGGACGGCGAGAGATTTCAATGATACGCTTAATCAAGCCCTGACCTGCTCCATCGTGCGGGTGAGCTTTCCCTGTAAACAGGAATTGTACCGGATAATCAGGATTGTTCACGATCTTAGAAAGACGATCCAAGTCGGTGAACAACAAGTGTGCACGTTTGTAAGTAGCAAAACGACGACCGAAACCAATCAGCAATGCATTCGGATTGATCTTATCCATCAGTGAAACGATACGAGAAGGATCTCCCTGGTTCTTCAACCATGTATCGCGGAATGACTTACGGATATAGTCAACCAACTTATTCTTCATAGTCATACGAGTCTTCCAAATCTCTTCATCGGGCACATTGTAGATAGCTTCCCAAATCTTAGGATTAGACTGATCGAACCAGAAGTTTTCGTTGAAATATTTAAAGTATAATTCTTTCCATTCTGTTGCACTCCAAGTTGGGAAGTGAACACCATTCGTTACATATCCTACGTGGCTTTCTTCCGGGAAATAACCTTTCCAGATAGAAGAGAACATTTCTTGAGAAACTTTTCCGTGCAACCAGCTTACACCGTTCACTTCCTGTGAAGTGTTGCAAGCAAAAACAGACATACAGAAACGTTCGCCCTTGTCGCCCGGATTGTTACGTCCAAGGTCCATCAAGTCATCCCATGAGATACCCATTTTGGAAGGATAACCACCCATATATTTGCCAAACAAACCTTCGTCAAAATAATCGTGACCTGCGGGCACCGGAGTATGAACAGTATAAAGAGAAGAAGCGCGAACCAACTCAATAGCCTGATCGAAAGTCAATCCAGTAGCTACATAGTCGCAGATACGCTGAACATTAATCAATGCAGCATGTCCTTCATTACAGTGATAAACATCTTTCTTGATACCCAGAGCTTTCAGAGTCAGGATACCACCGATACCCAACAAGATTTCCTGTTTCAAACGGTTTTCCCAGTCGCCACCATAAAGCTGGTGAGTGATAGGACGGTCGAATTCGCTGTTCATTTCATTGTCTGTGTCAAGCAGATACAAAGAAATACGTCCAACATTCACACGCCACACGTTTGCATGAACATAATAATCAAGATAAGGAACATCTACCACCAACGGCTGACCGTGGGCATCCATTACGCGTTCAATAGGAAGTTGACCGAAGTTTTGTGCCTCGTAGTTGGCAATCTGCTGTCCATCCATAGACAACGTTTGAGTAAAGTAGCCGTAACGATACAAGAAACCTACCGCACACAAATCAACATTGCTGTCGGAAGCCTCTTTCAGATAGTCACCAGCCAATACGCCCAGACCACCGGAATATATTTTCAGGACGCTGCTCAAGCCATATTCCATGCTGAAATAAGCTATAGATGGGCGTTGCTCATCCGGCTTCACATCCATGTAATCTCTGAATTTCGTATAAACTTCATTCATTCTTCTTAGAATCACCTTGTCTTTTGCCAGCGCTTCCAGCTTCTCATAGCTCATACGTTCCAACAACAGTACTGGATTCTGTCCACATTCTTTCCAAAGTTCCGGATCTAGATCTCTAAACAGTTCAGTCGCTTCAAAATTCCATGCCCACCAAATGTTGCGTGCGATTTCAGACAACTTCTCCAACTCTTCCGGTATACGTGATTTCACAGTAACCTCTTTCCAGTTGGGAGTATTCACATTACTAACTTTGATTTTCATAATGTTTTCGTTTACTTATTGATAAATAATTTCTTTCTTAACTCAACTGACGTATCCTTGCCTTACGCAAAGCGATATCATAAGCTTCATAATAATATTGTATAAAGTGCTTCCATAAAGCCTGCTCTGCAACTTCAGCAGCACGCTTACGGATTTCCTTCACTTCTTTCTCTGTCTTATCCGCAAATAACGTAATCGTATCTTTGATACCATCCGCCACTTCCGAATCATTATAGTCCGAACGATGCAACACTTCTACTCCATCATTAATGCCATGCTGGTTCTTCAGGCTGTTTACCCAAAGTCCGAACCCAGCCAGATCCGTAGTGATTGTCGGCACATGGAATGCTACACTTTCCAGCGGAGTATATCCCCACGGTTCGTAATAAGAAGCATAGACACTCAAATCCTGTCCCAGCAATATATCATAATATTCTTTATTCATGATACCATCACGTCCATCCAGATAACAAGGAACAAAAATCACCTTCACCTTATCTTCAGGACGATTGCCCATTCCCAGATATTTCAACATATCCAGCACCTGGTCATGAGTCATATTATGCAGCCAATGGGTGATAAACGGCACCTCAAGCGGAGTATCAAACTTTTCTTTGCTCTTCAAACGTGCCTGCAAATCCTCGCGAGGCTCTCCCACCCAACCGGGTACATTAATGAATGCCAAAACATTCTTATGCAAATTCTTATCTCTGTTCAAACGGTTTAATGATTCCAGAAAAACATCAATACCTTTATTCTTGAACTCGTATCGTCCACTGGTTCCGACAATTAACGTATCATCACCCAGATTTGTTCCCAATAACTTATTGGCTACATTCAGCATCAAGGCACGTGCACGTTTACGCTTGCCGGCAAATGTGCTTCCTTTCGGCACAAAATCATCTTCAAAACCGTTCATCAGAACAACATCTGCCGGTTTATCCAGTAATTCCTTGCATTCATTATTGGTTATTTCACTCACCGTAGTAAAACAGTCTACATAGTGTGCAGTCTGTTTCTCAATCGAGTGTTTCGATTGCATGTTCAGTTCCTGCGCCATCTGGTCGCCATTGTAAGCAAACAGATAATCATATAACGGCTTATGATTACCGGCAATGGAACGGCCGATAGAAGTAGCATGGGTCGTAAAAATAGTAGCAACCTCCGGCACAGCTTCCTGTACATAAAGTGCTCCCATTCCAGTCATCCATTCATGTGCCTGATATACCACCTTATCCGTTTCCGTCAGGTTGTAGCGATAGAAACTCTCCACCACTCTTCCTGCGGCATAGGAAAACATAGAAGCCTCGTCATAATCGCCATAGGCGTGCAACGAATCTACTTGATAACGATTCCACATTTCTGTGTATATATCGTCTCTCTTTTCAAAAAAAGGTTGGAAATCAACAAGAATGACTATGGGCTCACCGGGGATATTCCATCGTCCCACACGGACACAAAGTTCGTCTTTCTCAAGCGCATGCTTTTTCCAGGCAGCACATAGGTTATCCGACTCGATGAATAGAGGGTTCTCCTTTCCTTGCCACACATCAGGACCTATGAAAAAAATTCTGTCGCGGAATTTTTCCTGTAATGTATTTGCCCGTGTCGACAAGACGGTATATATACCTCCCACTTTATTACATACTTCCCAGCTGGACTCGAAGATATAATCGGGGGTTAATAAATCTTTTACCATATAATATATTAAAACTCTTTTTAGTATGCGAGTGCAAAAGTACACATTATTCTTTGAAAAATAATACTTTATACAAAAAATATGAGTTAAGAAGAAGAAAGAAACGTTGCCTTACAATGAAAAAAGAATATCCCCTTGCACATGCGAAGCTGCATGTACAAGGGGATTGAAAGTCTTTTATAGGAAATATTCTTGCTAAAAATTATGCAACGAGTGCGCTACCGATCAAGAAGGTTGCAGCCAAAGCAACGATTGCATAAAGTTCTGGGAATACGGCAAGAATCAACGTATTGCTAAATACATTGTGTCCCTGTCCGATTGCTGCGATACCATTTGCACAAACTTGTCCCTGACGGATAGCAGAGAATAAAGCAACCAATCCCAAAGCAATACCTGCACCAAGCACTGCTGATGCTTGGATAGCTGTAATTTCAGGAGTCAAAATACCGAAGATCGTCTGAAACATGAAATAACCGGCAAAACCATAAAGACCTTGTGTACCCGGAAGAGCTGTCAATACCAGGAAGTTACCGAATGCGCTATCATTCTTCTTCAATGCTCCGATAGCAGCATTACCTGCAATAGTTACTCCGTAAGCACTACCAATGCCCGACAAACCAACCATAATCGCGATGCCAATGTAGGCGATAAACAAATTCATTTCCATAATCTTATTCTATTTTTTATTGTTTAATTCTTAAAATATTAATTCTCAATTTCTAATTCTTAATCTTCAAATTTTCAATTTCTGAACGGTTTGTACTCTTTACCGCCTCCTTCGTATCCGGAGTTCTTGAAGAACTCAACGAACGTCAGACGCATCGGGTGAACCATTGCACCCAGCACATTCATAAAGATATTGATGGCATGACCGATAACGAAAATCAGTACCATAACAATCGGACCTGCTATTACATTATCCGGACTCATACCTACTGCCAGGCTGTTGAATACTCCCGCCAAAATACCTCCGGAAAGTCCGAGGGCAAACAGACGAACGTAAGACAATACATCGCCAAGCAAACCGGTAACCATATTATATGAATCCCACAATCCCAGTCCGATATTCAGGAAAACATTCTTTCCCGGACTGTTATAAAGGAAAATCATAGCAGCCGAAACACCCAGAATAACCAAATGCACAGTGCTTCCCATCGGCATTACCTCCGGCAACAAAGCCGAAACTGCCATGGAAACCAGCAGGATGATCCATCCGATCGTTGCCACTGCATATTTGAAACCAAACTGAATGGTCTGATTCACCGCCTTCAATACCATACCGAATAGAATTTGGATAGCTCCCAATATCAACGATAATTGGAACATATCATTGTTATCCATCAGGACAGCATGTTTCAGACGTTGAACAATCGGCCAGTTCAAATCGTAGATGTTCGCTCCGAAGAACGTACCTGTCAGCAAACCGCAGAAGAATGTTGAAACCGCCAATACCTGTATCAATGAAATGATTGATTTCATCGACGGGGTCACTTTCTTCGCCATCAACCGATAGGCAGTAGCTCCCAGGAACAGGAACAAACCATATCCGGAATCTCCCAGACAAAGTCCGAAAAAGATCATGAAGAACGGGGCAAAGAACGGTGTCAAGTCCAATTCATTATACTTCGGAAGCATATACAACTTACAGATCGGTTCGAACCAGGCAAAGAATCCCTTATTATTCAATCGAATAGGAACATTATCACCCGGCATCGGATCGGTAATCTCATAATATACATGTGCGTCATTCAGATAAGCCTCTATCTCCACTTGACTGAATGCAGGTGCCCATCCTTCAATCAACATCAGTTTGTCGCCGGCCGTCTGCTCGGTACTTAACACGACTTTAGAGAATTCAATCTGACTTTGCAACTCTTTCAGGGCAGCCTTCAAGGAAGGAATTTCCGTTTCGGAAAGTGCAACCAGCTTCTTTTCATTCTCTTCAACGGCCTGTTCGGTCGTATTGTAAAGCGTTTCAAGGTGTGCCAAAGAGTATGCAGGTAATTTCGCCTGTTCTACATCCAAATCCACTTCCTGCCCGCCTTTCGTCAGAGTCACGAAGAATACTTTAGAAGAGATGCGGTTCACAATCATTGCATCGTATTCCGTTTCCCACTCTTCCTTGTAATTTCCTTCCGAACAGCTATAAAAACCGATTACATAACCGGCATCTTTCAGCTTCTGAACATTGTCCGGTTCAAAGTTGCCCCAGGCTTCCAGCGCTTCTTTCTCTTTGGCATAGCTTTGCAACTGCTGCGACAGCTTTCCATGCTCTGTTTGCAGGGCATCCACTTCGTCCAGCACTTGCATACCACGGGCAGCCGTTCCGCCTTCCGTAGCAATCACAGCATTCTTTTCATGCTTCTGATTCTGAAGCAACTTCAAGGTAGCCGCCAAGCGATTGGAAAGACGAATATTCTCCTGCAACTCCGTGTTATCAGCAGCCCCCTGTTGTTTCTCCACAATATGGACTACCCCAAGTTCACGCAGACTGTTCAGGAATTCTTCATACTCTTTGTGATAAACCAAGAATGTGAGTTTCTTCATTTTTGTAATCATGCCTCTACCTCCTTCCTTTTTTCTTGATGGGACTTCATGATCTTTTGCGAAGATTTCGACAGGTTTTCTTCATCTTCCATGAATCGTTTGATCTTTCGCAATGCATCCTGATAGCCCGGTATCTGTACCTTCTCAAAAAGGTTCACCTTTTGAGTGGTCTTTTTCCTTGCATGTTCTAACAAGTTCAGCTTGGCGAGCATAAATTCACGTTCAATTGCCGTATGAGCCAGCTCTTCCAATAGATGGATACCGTCGGCATACCACTTGGGAGCATTAAACATACTGTACGGACGTATCTCGAATTCCACATTTTCGAGCAACGGTACGCGCACACCCGCAATCTTTTTCACGCCAAGATGAACATCATTCACCTTTATTAATGAAGCGTCAAACTCATTCCAAAGGGCGAACATGGCTTCATAGGCTTGAATTTGTTGTTCGAGCCTATCCTCCAGATCGGCAGCTTCCGTTTTACAGCGTTTCACTTCCATGCGGAGGGCGCTTTCCTTATTCTTAATAATAGGAAGCGTACGCACCCGCACTTTCAGTTGCTTTTCGAGCTGCTGAAGAGAGGTTTTGTTATATTGAAACTTTATAGCCACGATGTTCTATTTACTATTTAACTATTTACGATTTACGACTGAAATTACTTTTATGACCATTTACAATTAACAAACTTCAATCGTAAATGGTAAATCGTCTAATCGTCTAATTATTTTGTTTTGGCCAGTATTGATCCACCAAGTCTTTCTTGATATTCACTTCTTCCGGACGGAAATATTTACCGAACAAGCCCCAGGCAACGTCCAGCATTTCAGTAGTATCAAGATTGACATCAATAGCCAATAACTGATTGGAATAGTCCTTCGCAAAAGCCAACGTACGTTCGTCGTAGTTGGTCAGGTCGAAACCATTTTCCATCTTCGTCTTAGCGTTAGCGGCATCGGCATACAGACGTACAGCGGCATTCATCACTTGCGGATGGTCCTTACGTGTCTTCTTACCGGTTACCAACTGTTTCAAACGAGACAATGAACGGAACGGGTCAACAATTACCTTACCGATATCACTATCACGACGCAGGAACAACTGACCTTCAGTGATGTAACCCGTATTATCAGGTACAGCGTGCGTAATATCTCCACCAGACAAAGTAGTCACCGCAATAATAGTGATTGAACCGCCGGAAGGGAACTGCACCGCCTTTTCGTAAATCTTTGCCAAATCCGAATAAAGCGATCCCGGCATAGAGTCTTTCGAAGGAATCTGATCCATACGGTTAGATACGATTGCCAGCGCATCCGCATAGCTCGTCATATCCGTCAATAGTACCAGCACTTTCTCATTATTATTTACTGCAAAATACTCTGCAGCAGTCAATGCCATGTCCGGAATCAACAAACGTTCTACCGGAGGATTTTCGGTTGTATTCATGAAACTCACGATACGGTCGAGCGCACCTGCATTAGAGAACACATTCTTAAAATACAGGTAGTCATCATTCGTCATACCCATACCTCCGAGGATAATCTTATCCGTTTCAGCACGTAAAGCTACGTTTGCCATTACCTGATTAAAAGGCTGGTCGGGGTCGGCAAAGAACGGAATCTTCTGACCCGATACCAGTGTATTGTTCAAGTCGATACCGGCAATACCCGTTGCAATCAGTTCCGACGGCTGTTTACGTCGAACCGGGTTCACAGACGGACCGCCAATTTCCACTTCCTGTCCTTCAATGTCCGGACCTCCATCAATCGGATCACCGAAAGCGTTGAAGAAACGTCCGGCCAGCTGCTCACTCACTTTCAATGTAGGCGATTTGCCGAGGAATACTACTTCGGCATTAGTCGGAATACCCTCCGTACCTTCAAATACCTGCAAAGTGACATCGTCACCGGCAATCTTAACCACCTGTGCCAGTTTACCGTCCACGGTGGCAAGCTCGTCATACCCTACTCCTGTCGCTTTCAGCGAACAAGTAGCCTTGGTAATCTGAGTAATCTTGGTATATATCTTTTGAAAAGCTTTTGTTGCCATCTTACTTATTTACGATTTAACAATTTACTATTTACGATTGAAGTTTCCTCTCTTCAATCAATTCCTTCAGTTGCTGCTGGAATCCTTCATACTGTTCCGATTTGAACTTCGAGTAGTTCATCTGCTTACAGATATTAATCATCTTCTTGAAGTAATCCATTACTTCGTTGAAATTATCAAAATCAAATTCCGTATGACAGATGTCGATTACCATATTCAGAATGTCTTCCTGACGTTCCATCGGAGTTACCGCATCAATTTCATCAAAAGCATCCTGTTGCAGAATAACAAAGTCAATTAATTCTGATTTCCAGAAGATCACATGATATTCTACCGGTACACCATCATCACCGAGGATATTGATCTGTTCGGCAATTTCCTTACCGCGCTGCAAACGGGTTTTCAGTTCGTTTACCTTTCCAATCCACTCACTGTTGATATGATTTTTGATATATTCCTCAAATTCCGGGTATTCGATATATTTTGAGTAAGAATCAATCGGATTCACTGCCGGATAACGTTTCTTATCGGCACGATCCTGCTCCAAAGCATAGAAACAACGGGCTACTTTCTTCGTATTTTCAGTCACCGGCTCCTTCAAGTTACCACCCGCAGGGGATACCGTACCGATAAACGTAATAGACCCCGTTTCGTCATTACTTAGTTTTACATATCCCGCACGACCGTAAAAGTTGGAGATAATAGCCGAAATATCCATCGGGAAAGCATCCGGCCCAGGCAATTCTTCCATACGGTTGGACATCTCACGCAAAGCCTGTGCCCAACGGGAAGTAGAATCCGCCATCAACAAGACTTTCAATCCCATGGAACGGTAATATTCCGCCAGTGTCATTGCTGTATATACAGATGCTTCACGGGCAGCTACCGGCATGTTGGAAGTATTCGCAATGATGATAGTACGTTCCATCAACTTACGTCCCGTATGCGGGTCTACCAGTTCGGGGAACTCGGTAAAAATTTCCACCACCTCATTGGCACGTTCACCACAAGCCGCAATGATAACGATATCCGCTTCCGCCTGTTTAGAGATAGCGTGCTGAAGCACCGTTTTACCAGTACCGAACGGACCGGGGATAAATCCCGTACCACCTTCCACAATCGGATTCAGCGTATCAATCACACGTACACCAGTTTCCAACAATTTGAAAGGACGCGGTTTCTCCTTATAATTCGTCATCGCACGTTTCACAGGCCATCTCTGAATCATAGTCACAGGAATATCATTTCCTTCTTCGTCTGTCAGGATAGCAATTGTATCTTCTATCTTATAATCACCTTCCGGCATGATTGTTTTTACGGTAGCCGTTCCTTTCATAGTGAACGGAGCCATAATTTTAAGTGGCTGGAAGTTTTCATCCACCTGTCCCAACCATGCAGAAGCCTGCACTTTGTCACCTACATTCGCCAAGGGTATGAAGTGCCATACACGTTCTTTATCCAACGGATATGTATATTGTCCTCTTTTCAGGAAGACACCATCCATCTTGTCGAGGTCATTTTGCAGACCATCATAGTTTTTCGATAACATACCCGGGCCTAATGTCACCTCAAGCATGTGTCCTGTAAATTCGGCTTCAGCACCCACTTTCAGTCCACGTGTGCTTTCAAACACCTGGACATATACGTGTGAACCTACAACCTTAATCACCTCCGCCATCAACTTATCGCCACCGGTCGAGATATAACAAATCTCATTCTGAGCTACCGGTCCGTCAACGACGAGGGTCACCATGTTGGCAATAACGCCACTAACAGTTCCTTTTGTTGCCATATATTTTTTTTATTTTATTATCTGAATTCTGCAGGAATCTGCACTTCATTCTTCAGCGATTCGATAATGCTTCTGAACAACTGATTACCTCTTTCCTTATCCAGTGAAATCCACCGTTCAATCATTTCCAACTTCAGCAGGAAAGCGAAAATACGTTCGATAGTGAAATAGTCGAAGAAAATAGCATCCTCCATCCAATTCCACCGCAGGGCATCCAACTTCTTCTCACGCTCCACCAATTCTGTAATCTCACTGATTTTCACTAACGATTCAAACACATCCACTTCACCGGACAGTCCGAAATCGCGGGCACTCGATGTACGCAATGCTTCGCATACTTCCGTATTTCCCACAACGTTGGAAGCAATATCCCATTTGAATTTACGGCTAGTAAATGCGACAAGAATATTATTGATGTTCAGGTTGAATTCAAACCAGGCAGCAACAAACTTATTCCCACAGTTCATCGCATACTCATAATATAGAGCAGCCAGATGATCCTCGTGCAAAACCGTACTTTCAGCCGGAGTATTCAAATAATCAGTTATAAAAGTGGATAGATAGACTGGGAATTCTTTTGGACTGATTTCTCCGCCTTCTCTCAGAATAGAAATATATTCAGAGAGTTCTTCAGCAGAGTAGTTTCCCCGTTTGTCGATTTCCGCTTCTTTATCTTTGAGAAGTTTCAGCACATTTGCATTATCAAACTTCAGATAAAACAAGTCAATCAACTTCTGGTCTGAAACAGACAATCCATTGTAGATTTCAGTTTTAAAATCGGCTACTGTATAGCTCAGTTTGCTGTCTTCCAGCGAAAGTTCCGGCAAACCTGCTACCAAGTAATAGTACTTACTACTCATAGTCGCTTCTTTTAAAATAGCATTTCTACTAATTGAGGACGCAAGAACGCTTTGAAGTAATTCATGAATTCTTCTTCTCCGAAGTTCACCTTATACGAACCGTCCGCCGGAGAAACTGTGAACAGAGTTTTGATACCATTTACTTGCTGGATAGTCACTCCCTTGTCTAATAAGGCTTTTGCATGAGCTGCAAAATACTTTTTCAGTGATTCCGCATCGGCTGTTGAGATAACGATAGGTTCGTCTACACTCCATTTGGATGCCAATGCTACGATAAACGCATTCAGATAATCTTTATCCTGGGCGAAATCTTTCACGGAAGCGGTTATCAACTTGTCAGTTACCATTGTAGCCACCTCAGATTTGAGTGCATTCACAGCCTGACCGGCAAATAGTTTTAACTCTGATTTAGTATTCTCTGCTAACTCATCAGCAGATTTACGAGAGGAGTTTACAATTGATTCTGCCTCCTTGCGGGCATCCTCAATGATTTTCTTAGCTTCTTCCTGAGCATTCGCGATAAGTCTCTGCGCTTCTTCGTTTCCTTTTTCCACGCCTTCACGATAAATCTTATCGGTCAACTCTTGAATTTTGTTTTCCATATTAACAGGAGAATTTAGTATTATTACTATATTAACTTAACTGTGTGTCCTTTATCAGATTCTCGCCAAATTTACAAAAATCAATTTGATAAAAAAGAGAAAGAAGAAAAGAAAAAGAACCATTTGCGAAAAAATTACAGTCCTACACCTATTTTGTTCCGATTTAGCCCTTTTCTTATTACTAAATGACACATTTACCGGATTTTTCAAGCCGGAAAACAAATATAAGAAATCCAAAAGACATTTGGAAACATGTAGATACTTAAAACGGCAAATGGGATATTAATACAAGATTAAATAACAAAAGCTATCGGTATTTCACCAAATTCTTAAAAAACAGAAAACCAAGCTGACGGAAGTTGAATATTGATAAAAACAGAAGTAATAAAACACAGAAAGCCCCTTGACTCAAAATGAATCAAGGGGCTTCTTTAAAACGGCGGCTACCTACTCTCCCACTGTTACGCAGTACCATCGGCGTGACGAGGCTTAACTTCTCTGTTCGGAATG
>NZ_JBCGVL010000009.1:0-212769 GCF_047310725.1 Bacteroides sp. 90-K9/2 | reverse complement strand
GCACATAATAATATCTTGTAAATCAAAGACATAACACTATGAGAAATAAAATAGAAAATAGCATTTCTCATAGTATTTCCATCATTTATCCTTAAAACAACGCATTTCTCATACCTTTTCAAGGTATTTCTCATAGTATTTTAACCATTTATCCTATAAATTATCAAGCCAGATTCTAAGCTAAAGACCAAGTAGAATACCAGACTATACACTGCTTTACAATATATTACCAGTGCTTATTGAAAGTATATAGAGCGGACATTTGTATATTTTCCTACCTGTATCTGTATCGTTCCACTCCAGTGAACAGATCGTTCCACTCGAGTGGACGGTTCTTTTCACTCTAGTGCACAAGCCTGTTCACTGGAGTGGAACGATACAGATAGTAGTAGGAAGGAATGAAAATGATTAAGGAAAAACATAAAGATATAAGGTGAATGATACACAGGAAAGCAGTAAACAATAGGAAGTTGATTAATAAACGACATAAGGAAAGGAATAATCGCAAGTCCGGCGATAGTCCGGAAAAAGCTACAGCCATCATGCATGAGAAATGAGCAAAATAGATAAAAGGAGTATGAGAATAAGAGGAGAAATGAGTTGAAACCGATGAGAAATGCAGCTTTTTTAAGGATAAATGATGGAAATACTATGAGAAATACCATTTTACAGTTTATTTCTCATAGCATTATATTATTGATTTACAAACAAATACCATACCACTTATGAGAACATGAGAAATGAAAATGAAAAATCATTTGCAGGAGAACTTGAATTCAACGAAAGGTTATTTTTTAGGAAAGAGCAAAAAAGAAAGAGATAAATCAGGAATCCGGCCGAATCCATATACCGTATACCGACCGACCGAGCAAAATTCCTTTTCAGTTGTTATTCATATATATCATAGTATACACAATAAAAGTCAATATCATGGAGAAGAATATTTTTCAGTTAGATAATGAGCAACTCAAAGAAATTGCCCGTTCATTCAAAGCAAAAGTAGAAGAGGGATTGAACACTGAAAATGCAGAGATACAATGCATTCCAACTTTTATCACTCCGAAAGCAAGTAGTATTAATGGTAAATCGTTAGTGCTTGATTTGGGAGGAACCAATTATCGGGTGGCAATCGTTGACTTCAGTAAAGTTCCTCCAACCATTCACCCCAACAATGGTTGGAAGAAAGACATGTCGGTTATGAAATCTCCCGGCTATACCCGCGAAGAGTTATTCAAAGAATTGGCAGACATGATTACCGGAATAAAACGGGAGAAAGAAATGCCAATCGGATATTGCTTTTCTTATCCGACAGAGTCTGTGCCAAGCGGAGATGCCAAACTCTTACGCTGGACAAAAGGAGTTGACATAAAAGAGATGATTGGAGAAGTGGTAGGGAAGCCTTTGCTGGACTATCTAAACGAAAGAAATAAAATCAAGTTTACGAATATAAAAGTGCTTAATGACACCGTAGCCAGTTTATTTGCAGGACTTACCGACAACAGTTACGATGCATATATAGGTCTGATTGTGGGAACAGGCACCAATATGGCTACTTTTATTCCGGCTGACAAAATTAAGAAGTTAAGTCCGTCACATAAGGTCGATGGCTTGATTCCCGTTAATCTGGAGTCAGGGAACTTCCATCCGCCATTCCTCACTGCAGTAGATAATACGGTAGATGTAATCTCCGACAATCCGGGAAGACAACGTTTCGAGAAAGCTGTATCCGGCATGTACTTGGGAGACATTCTAAAAGCGACTTTCCCTCTGGAAGAATTTGAAGAAAAATTCGATGCACAAAAGCTTACCTCTATCATGAACTATCCCGATATTTATAAAGAAGTGTATGTGCAGGTAGCACAGTGGATATATGGCAGATCAGCGCAATTGGTTGCAGCTTCACTTACAGGGCTTATCATGTTGCTAAAGTCATACAATAAGGAGATAAGGAGAATTTGCCTGGTTGCCGAAGGAAGTCTTTTCTGGAGCAAGAACAGAAAAGATAAAAACTATAATATGATTGTCATGGAGAAATTACGGGAACTCTTCAGTTTATTTGGTTTGGAAGACGTAGAGATCGACATAAAAAGTATGAATAATGCCAATCTGATAGGAACAGGTATTGCGGCATTATCCTGACACGTTCCAATTTGTCATTGCACGGCAGGTCTTCAATCGACCTGTTCATAAAAATTCGATGCTGTATCAAATTTACTGATACAGCATCGAACCTATTTTCAAACTTATCAAATCCGGTTCAATATTTAGATAGAATATAGAACCTAAAGTAGCTATTATTTGATCTTCAGTGCAAAACCGCCTCCGGGTGCCAAATGAATCTTCAACTTACTGTCATTCTTTATCCGGAAAGATTCACATTTATAATCACGTCCAACCCGGTGAGCATTCACTCCATCCTTAAATAATGTAGCATCGTATGTTTTGTCGCCCAAGAAGGAACAATCTACTTCAATGTCACGTGCCGTCCAATCGGTAATTCCACCTACATACCAGACATTTCCTGCCCGGCGCGCCGTTACAATGTACTCTCCCATTTTGCCATCAAGCACGATACTTTCATCCCATACGGTTGGAATATTGGCAATAAATTCGGTTGATTCCGGTTCGCGCATATAGTTGCTTGGCGCATCGCACAGCATATTGAAAGGAGACTCGAATACCACATACAGAGCAAGTTGGCGACAGCGAGTTCCCTGGCTCATAGGTTCCGAGTTACAAGGATAATAGTTGCCTTTCGAAGCATTACGCATCGCGCCTTGGGTGTAATCCATCGGACCGGAAACCTGACGGGTGAAAGGCAACAGTACGTCATACTTCACCTGATCGACCGAAGCCGGACTCCATTTCATCTGTTCCAAGCCATTAACCCCTTCAAAGTTCAACACATTCGGATAGGTACGATTCAAGCCAGCCGGTTTATGCGTTCCATGCAAATCGAGAATCAATTTATATTTAGCACACATTTCGGCAGCCCGATAATTGAATGCTGTCATATACTGATCGTCACGATCCATAAAATCGACCTTAAAGCCTTTGACTCCCATGTCGGCAAAATAACGGCAAACGTTCTCCATATCACGATCGAAGGCATAATAACCAGCCCAAAGAATGATACCTACATTTTTGGAAGCTGCATAATCTACCAGTTCTTTCAGATTAATATCTTTTACTACTTGCATCAAATCCGCCTGCAGGTTGACTGCCCAACCTTCATCAAGGATTACATATTCTATTCCGTTTGCAGAAGCGAAATCAATATATGCTTTATAAGTCGGATTATTTACTCCGGTGATAAAATCAACGCCATCCAAGTTCCAGTTATTCCACCAATCCCATGCCACTTTACCGGGTTTGATCCATGAAATATCCGTCAGACGGGAAGGAGCAGCCAACAAATAGCTCAAGTTGCTTGCCGCCAAATCTTTATCGGAAGTGGTAACAATGCTCATTCGCCATGGAAAACTTCGGGGTTTATCTACTTTGGCAATGTAAGCTTCACGCTCTTTCACCAACATCTGAAGTTGATTGTGTCCGCCCTGCACCGTCTTCTTGGGATAGGGAGCGAATTGACCCGTCAATCGGTTTTCCCCTTCAGCAGCAGATAAATAGAGACCGGGATAATTCTCCAAACCGGATTCTGTGATACAAATCTTGACACCTTCACCAGCATCCACTACTAATGGCAAAAACATTAAACGTTTTTTATTCAGTTTCGATAATCGATCAGTAGTATAAGTGTTCTCGAAAGAATTGAAATATTGGGATTCGTAATCACCGTCTTTCCCCGCTTTTACATACGGAACAGAGGCTACCATATCGGACGGGAAACGGTAATCTACAGTTTCATCCACTACATTGAAAGGTTTCTTCGACCGGCTGACAAAGCGATATGCAATACCATCATTGTAAGCACGAAACTCTACGTTCCAATCTTTCTTAAACCGGAGAGTCAGTTCATTATAGTAATCTCTTAGTTCGTTGGCGCGATAGAAAGGGGAAGGAACCATCTGATCTACTTTTTTCCCGGAAGTGCCGGCCAACTTTGCTTTCTCTCCCCAAACTTCTCCATTCTCCAATGTCATCGAAATCGGAGAAGGAGCCAGTATCTGACGTCCGTCACAATGGATGTCATAAGTCAACTTATCACCGACGGTAATAGTTGTTTGGAGTTTCCCATCCGGAGAGTTCAAGGTAAATTGTTTTTGTGCTTGTACCGTAAGCGTACATGCGACAACACATAGAAATAATAAAATCTTCAGTTTTTTCATGGTTTTAATTATAGTAGTTATCAAATCATAAGAAGAATGATGCAAAAATAAAATAATATATTATAGTAACCTATATGAAAACTAAAAAACAGAAATGAAAAATGAATACGGGATTCTATCTTTTTCCTGTCAGAGATTTTATGCAATCGACTTCTTCCTGCTGAAAAGGTACTCCGTTAGAACGATAAATATCATGGAACCATAACTCCGGCTCTTCTCCCGACGGAATCACTTCATCCCAAGCAAAAATAGTATTTGTCTTTCCTGCAACAAATCCCCAATTAATAGCTCCGGCCTTTTCTTTTTTCATCAGAGGAAGGACATTGCAAAAACGGCTGTCATTGCGGCGGGCCATATATTCGGTACAGATCAACGGACGGTTAAGCATCTTTAGAAACTTGATGCACTCGGCATGCTGTGCCTCATTATCGTAATTATGATAAGAGATAATATCCGAATGATTCAGCATAAATGCATTCAGAACATTCTTGCGGGGAGAATTATAGTCCCAGACACCGGCAGTAATCGGTTGTGACGGTTTACAGTCGCGTACCCAGCGAAAAACATTGGTCAATAAAGACAAAGAGGTTTCCTCGTGTTTACTATTTCCGGGTTCATTATACAAATCCCACATCAATATCCGGTCATCATGAGCGTAAGTGCGTATAATATCTTTGACATACTCTTGTAGAAAAGGATACAAAGTCAGTGTATCCTTGCGCAAGCTACACGAAGGGTCCTGTACCCATCCGGAATTATGAACTCCCGGCTTCGGTTCTGGTTGTTTGCCATAAGTAGATTCAGCATTCCAACAGTCATCAAAGAATACAAACATAGGACGAATTGAGTACTTCTTACAAATATTCAGAAATTCATCCATACGTTTTTTCATGCCTTTCGCATCGTTTTTCCATACGACACTGCTTAAGAAAACCCGTAAGGTATTAAAACCCAGATCATGTGCCCATGACAGTTCTTTATCTATTTGTTTAGGATTGAAAGTATCCGCACTCCACATTTCTATCTGATTGATTGCTGTTGCCGGAATATAATTGCAACCTATCAGCCAATCCTGGTCGTCATACCATTTCTGGATTTTCTCTTCTGACCAACGATTATTGTTTGAGGAGTTGCACTCCTGCGTACAAGCATTTATACATATCCCCACTAAAAAGAATAAAAATGCAACACTAACACACCATTTATTTTTCATGTTATTTCAATTGATTAATATACAAGTCTATTTATTTTAATTTTCACCTTTGAGTTATACTGTATCCATCATTCAGCTCTAAACCGCTTGGTTTGTACATCACGGGAGTTCGATCCTACCATGACATCAAATTCTCCTGGTTCATAGATATATTCCAAACCGGAATTATAGAATTTCAGATCATTTTCCGTGATAACGAAGTTAATGTCACGACTTTCACCACTCTTCAGGAAAATACGTTCAAAGCCTTTCAACTCCTTCACCGGACGGGCAATCTCTGCATATATATCACGAAGATATAGCTGCACTGTCTCGTAACCGTCGTAGTTTCCTTTATTGGTAACAGTCACAGAAACCGTTAACTCACCGTTTTTAGGTAAAGTTTCCGAGCTAATCTGAAGATCACTATAAACAAAGTCTGTATAACTCAAACCATATCCGAACGGATACAGAGGCTCATTACTCTCATCCAGATAATTGCTGGCATAACGATTAAATATACGATTGTCAGGATCAGGACGACCGGTATTCAGATGATTGTAGAATAATGGCAACTGTCCCACCGAACGCGGGAAAGTCGTTGTCAATTTACCGCTTGGAGCTACCTTGCCGAACAGTACGTCAGCAACCGCATCCCCCGTTTCACTACCTCCAAACCAGACATTCAAGATGGAATGTACATTTGTAGCCTCCCAGTTCAAAACCAAAGGACGACCCGTGAACAAAAGAAGTACGACAGGTTTGCCCGTCTTCACCAGAGCTTTTAATAAGTCTTGTTGAGCATCGGGTATCTCCAGATTGGTACGTGAAACCGATTCACCACTCATTTCCGCACACTCACCCAAAGCAGCTACAATCACATCAGCACGGGCAGCTATACGCAAAGTCTCATCCAATAACTGCCGGTTGTCTCCACGTTCAAGCGGCCGAATACCCGTAGCAGCCTTTTCCGTTTCTGCATCATAATATATGTTACTGCCTTTCGCGTATAGTATTTCAGCCTTATCACCCGCTGCCGAACGGATTCCTTCCAGTAACGTTCCGTGCCGGGAAGGAGTACATGTCATACTCCACATTCCACACATGTTATTACGTGCATCTGCCATCGGACCGATCAGGGCAATCTTTCCTTTTATGTCCAAAGGAAGCAGATGACGATCGTTCTTCAACAAAACAAAAGTTTCAGTTGCAATCGTACGGGCGGAAGAACGATGTTCGGCCGTATAAAGTTTTTCCCGGGTACGCAGAGTATCACAATATTTATACGGATCGGAGAATAACCCCAATTTATATTTAGCTTCCAGGACACGACGGCAGGCCGCATTTATCTGTTCTTCCGTCACTTTTCCTTCTTTCAGGGATTCTTCCAGTGTGTTCAAAAAACCACAGGAAACCATATCCATATCTGTCCCTGCCTGCAAAGCACGTATGGAAGCTTCTTTCAGAGGGGCGACACCGTGGGAGGACATTTCGGCTATCGAATTATAATCTGTCACCAATAGTCCCCCGAAACCCCATTCATCCCGAAGCAGATCGGTCAGTAACCATTTATTGGCCGTGGCAGGAATACCGTCGACGATATTAAAAGAACTCATGACACTACCTACACCGGCATCAACGGCAGCTTTATAAGGAGCCAGATATTCGTTATACATACGCAGGCGGCTCATATCCACCACATTATAATCACGTCCTGATTCAGACGCTCCATAAAGTGCAAAATGTTTCACACAGGCAAGTATTTCATCGTTGCCCTGCATATTGTTTCCCTGATAACCACGCACATACGCTTTAGCCATTAAAGAACCCAGGTAAGGATCTTCCCCACTCCCTTCTGCGATACGTCCCCAGCGGGCGTCACGACAAATATCGACCATCGGGCTGAATGTCCAGTTAATACCGTCTGCGCTGGCTTCAATGGCAGAGATGCGTGCCATACGTTCGACGGCCAGAGTGTCCCAACTGCAAGAAAGCGCCAATGGGATCGGGAAAATAGTTTCGTAACCGTGGATAACGTCTGCACCTACAAGTAGAGGTATTTTCAACCGGCTTTCTTCTACCGCAAGGTGTTGCAGGGCATTAATTTTCTGGATCCCCTTGACATTGAAGAAGCCGCCTATTTCCTGTTTGCGAATCATATCGCTAAGTTCACCGTTCATCACCGAACCTGTCACGAGATCACCGCCCGAAGGCAGGTTCAGTTGTCCGAGTTTCTCACGGAAAGTCATCCGCTCCATTAAGTCGGTAATGAAACAGTCCATTTCCGCATCTTTCCCTCCCCCGGACGGTGAGCAGGCAAAGAGAGTAAGCCCGCAAAGGGCACAAGATATAAGATTTTTTATCTTCATTTTTCTTGTTATTGGGTTATTTATGCTTGTTGTCCGATTTTTCTTTCCACACCACTACTCCCGCAGGTTCAAGGCGTGCACTGCCAATCAGTACCTCCGCCTCATCGGGAATGACTATTTCCTGAATGTCCGACGTATAATTCAAGGCGATGTAAAAACCGTCACGCCATTCTTTCACTACTCCGTACGGCAAATCTTCGGTCGATACGCCTGCTTCTGTATATACACAACGTACCACCTCTTTTTCCAGTTTGCCGTCATCGGTATCCGTTCCAATATAAGTGACCGTTCCTTTACCCAGTTTGCGGTGTATCACGGAAGCGGCTCCTTTATAAAACTGGTCTGTATAGACAGCCCACACATCTGTTCCGGCAGCCGGTGTCAGTACGTCTCCCCAATTATTCCAGGCAAATTCCTTACCCTCGAAATCGATCTTTCCGTACAGATTGTGGGGCAGATGGTCATAATACAGGCTATTTATTCCGGCCAGTTGATGGATCGGAGCAGCCAAAGGAGCCTCCCACAGTTTGGCGTCACGGTCTTTCTGACCGGTACGGCAAGTCAGGATCAGATGTCCTCCCTTCTTCACATATTCAGTCCAACGTTCCACCAGCTTGTTGTCAAGCAACTGATAGGCAGGAGCTATCAGGAAAGGATAACCGGAAAAATCCTCTTTCTCCGAAATCACGTCTACGGGAGCTGCAAAAGATTTTAGCAGATTGTAATATTTATGCACGTGAGCCATCGTCCGCCATTGATCCGTCTGCCGCTGAAACTCCATTTCCCAATAATTACTCATATCGAAAAGTAAACCAATACGCCGGGAGGCCAGTTGACCGGGCATACGATTTTTCTTATCGTAGGCGGCACGCAGTTTTTTCATCTCTTGCGTAATGCGTACATATTCTTCACCGCCCGGAGAAAGAGTTACTCCATCAGTCATTATCATACCGTAATGATATTGCTCACTGCCTTTCAGAGGTTGACGGAAACGGTAATTGCATACGAATTTCCCACCACCTGCAAAGACGTGATACACCCACATACGGATGGCACCGGGTAAAGGTTGGGGGTTATACATTCCCCAGTTCACCTGCCCGGGTTGGAGTTCCATAACTCCAAAGGTTTTACCTACGCGATTACGGAACTGGTCGTTTGAGAAACCGAGATCTTCCGGAATACCCATCCGGAACCCCTGGCTGCCTATTCCCTGATTATGTCCGGTCACCAGATAGCGGGTGTAGGTCAGGAAATCCGGATGATCGATCCGTACCGGATCGACCGGATTAAAAATAGGTATCAGGTTGGTAGTGATCCATTGGTCTTTGCGGATATGCCGCCGGAGGATGTCTGCCTGCATATTGACAAAGCCTGCCAGTTCGTCCGCCATAAAGCGGTTCAAATCGAGCATGGCGTGAGGATTGGCCTTATCAGGTACTTCCTGCTGGTTGGGAAGGCGAACCTGCTCGAAATTCTGATAGGTTTCACTCCAGAAAGAGGCACCCCAGGTATCATTCAGTTTGTCAATAGTGCCGTATTTCTTCTGTAACCAGACATGGAATTTGGCTTGTGCATTTTCACTGTAATCTACCACCCCGTAGTGTCCCGGTTCATTGTCAATCTGCCAGCCGATAACAGTGGGATTATTGCCATAATGTATTGCCAGGCGGGAAACTATATTTTCTACATAATGACGGTAGCGATCGCTACTCCAGGAAGCGTGCTGACGTCGTCCGTGTTGAATGGTCACTCCATTATCCCGTTGAATCAGTATGTCGGGATATTTTTTCGACAGCCAGACGGGAGGCGTGGGGGTAGGTGTACACATGATTACTTTCAGACCATACTTCTCCGCCAGAGAAACTGCACGATCCAGCCATTCAAAATGATATTCTCCCTCTTCGGGTTCCATCATAGACCAGGCGAACTCTGCAAAATGGGTGAACTTGATGCCCATTTCCGACATTTTCTTCAAATCACGCTCCCATTGGGAGGAATCCCATTGCTCGGGATAATAGTAAGAGCCCAAAGCAAACAGCTCTTCCGGAGGAAAAGACTTATCGACCGGAGACTGGGAAAAGGATGATAATGAAAACAATAAAGTTAAGACAAATAGGAAATTCTTCATGGATATTATTTTTAGAATCTATATAATAAGACATTTCTGAAAGAAAAAGCCACATTGCTATTTGTATAAAGAGGTCGTGTTTCGGTGAAACCCGGCCTCTTTATCTTATGTAACACTAATACCTATGTCAGACTATTATCTCTTTGTAAACGTACAGGTATTTGTATTCATATCCAGTTTGACATGATATATACCGGCTCTGAAATTATTTCCCGGTCCGAAGTTCTCTGTTTCCTTCCATTGATCTCCATCCCAATAACCGCCCCGGGCTATTAAATCACCTTCAGATACGATGGTCACATCAAACGAAGTAATTTCATTATTCCAACCTTTTCTTTTATAAAATCTGAACATGAAATCGTTGTTCAGAAGGAGGTTAGTTTCATATACACGATCTCCGGTCTTCACACAACAAATAAAGTCTTTTGGATTATCCCATCCCCAGTTTCCAATGTCATCGGGAAGGAGTCCGCTGATTCTAGGATGGCCGAAGGCAGCTCCAGTTATCCATACTGTTTCCGGGAATTCCGTATCGGTCGTTTTCTCTACATATATAAGTTCTCTATCCTTATTATATGAAATCCGATACTTACCGTCCGGAGCGTTAAACTTATATTGTCCATTTTCATTCGTAAAGTATTCCGGTTGAAGCATATAGTCCAGATAACTAAATCCTTCGAAATCGACCACTTGTCCTTTCGTGAGGTTTAACTCTACAGCGATATAGCTTGGATTAGTAGATTGAGTCAGTTCCGTACCATTTATTTTATAAGATTCCGGTCCAAGTTGTCCTTCATCCACCTTATCAATAAACATACATATATTCTTATTCAAATCTATCCGGACACGATATACTCCCGGTGTGAAATCCGGTCCGGCTACAAAATCACCGGTAAAATGTCCGCCACCAGTGCCACCTGTTGCCGGATCACTGTAATACCATCCCTTACCCAATAAATTAACAGGTTGCGTATTGACAATAGTACTAGCCAGTTCACCTCCCCAAGGACGTTGTTTGTAGAATTTAAACTGGAAATCTTTAACCAGAAAAAGAGTAGTTTCAAAGATATTGTCTGATACCTTCACACACTGGAATGCATCACTCGGCAAGTTGAAAGTCCATGTGCCGACAGTCACCCGTCCGGCTTGAGGATGTCCGAAACTGGATCCGCAAACCCATAACCCATCCGGATAATTCACCGAGCGATTTTCCAGATATGTCAGTTTGTTTATCGGATCATAATACAATTTATAGTTTCCGTCTACTCCTATAAATGTGGCTTTATCTTTTGTTATATTTTCAAAGAAATCCGGTTGAAGCATCTTTCTCACATCACCAAAATTGCTGAAAGTCACTTCATCACCTTTATGAAGTTCCAAAGCAATGCCCAGAAAAGATGAAGCCTCTTCTAATATACCCATTTCCTGACCGTTAACCAGGAAGGATTGTTCTTGAATATTCTCATCTTTCGCTTCAAAAGCACAAGTGTTATTGTTCAAATCGAGCGTGATAAGATAAACTCCGGGTTGGAACAGAGGTCCCGGAATAAAATCTCCTCCCGTCTTTCCGGCAACCAGGAAAGGGGTAGTTAGAGTGATATTATCTTCGGGAAGAGTAGTGATCTCATTGTCTCCTTCTCCCCAGCCTCTATGCTTGAAAAACTTAAATGAGAAGTTATTAGCCAGATAGAGAGTCAGTTGAAAAACATTGTCGGCACTTTTATAGCAATAAAGCACATTGTTGGGTCCGTCCATACTCCAGCCGCTTGTGGTAACCAGCCTCGCTTGAGGATGTCCCCAGTTGGCTCCGCAGAGCCATAATCCGTCCGGATAGGTCGCCCCGGCTTTTTCTATGTACAAAAGCTCATTAGCAGGATCATAAAGCACACTATAATCAGCCGTCTCTCCTTTGAAACGGGCCTTATTTTCAGACACATATTCAAAGTAATCCGGTGAAAGAATGGATTCTATTTCGTCAACCCCCGAAAACTCGACTTCCTGTCCTTTTTCCAGATGAAGCTTTTTTCCCTGAAAATTAGAGTAAATCTCTTCATCCAACACTTGACCTCCTACAGAAAGAGGAGAGGCAAGTTTCCATTCCGGCCATTGATCCCATTTCTGTACGTCATCACTGCAAGATGCCGTTAACAGCAACAGAAGAACCGTATATATATAATATTTCATAATGCAGTCATATTAAGATTATACATTTATTTTTTATATGCTTTCAGCAGAGCCTGATAAACTGTTTCGTTCACCTTTACAATGCAGCCGTGTCGTGCGCCGGGCCTGTCCGTACCATCCTTTACATTAGGTCCGGAGAAAGTACGCTCTTTCCATGGGCCGTCCATAGAGGTCGACTGAAACAAATGATACCCATAAGGTTTGGCTGCATAAGATTCCGCATAAATAAACCAACCGCTATGATTCGGCCGTTCGATAAAAATAGGTGCTTCACGCATCATATCATTCGGAGTGACAGGTGCTCCCGGATTGGTATAAGGACCAGTCAGATTGGAAGAGGTGGCAATACGGACTGTTTTCCCTGTTTCCGGGGCAACAGCCGGATCGCGTTCGTCTTTCATAATCGCATAATAAACACCGTTTACTTTACAGATAATAGCATCGATAATAGCCATATTCTCATCCGTACCGGTAAAATTGAATAATTTCTGTGGTTCCGTATAGGTCTCGAAATCCTTTGTCAACACATAGAGAGTGCGCATACTGTCCCAATCGTCCTTATCCGGGTCGTTGCAGGCATGCCAGCTTATAATATACTGTTCGCTATCCTTGTCATAAAACATTTTGGGTGCT
This sequence comes from Bacteroides sp. 90-K9/2, assembly GCF_047310725.1. Taxonomy (NCBI): domain Bacteria; kingdom Pseudomonadati; phylum Bacteroidota; class Bacteroidia; order Bacteroidales; family Bacteroidaceae; genus Bacteroides; species Bacteroides sp. 90-K9/2. The sequence goes on along the minus strand of NZ_JBCGVL010000009.1, from coordinate 199,974 downwards.
CCCCAATAATAGGTAGTATAGAATCCCTGTGCATTGCTACGATTAAAAATCATTTCATTCAACTGGGTAGATGTCCATGTCACCAGATTTTCCGAACGCCACAAAGCCAGCGGATTGACTGCAATCATATAGAAAGCTCCGTCATGTCCCTGACAAATATCAGGATGTCCAATGTAAGCGCTATTGATGATCCGGCCTTTATTCAGTGTTTCCCAGTTGATGCCATCCCGGGAAACAGCATAATACAACTTTCCATAATTCGCATTAGTCATGTGAGCGAACAAATATCCGCCATCAGTTTCCACCGGAATTTCTTCTCTGCCTGTTTCTGCATCATCCGAACACGACCAACTCATTAAAGACAATAATAGACCAATTATATAGTAACTCATACGTTTCATATCTTTTATTCAGTTAATAGGTTTAATTTATACTTTGCTGCGCTTTGCTCTTATCCTCCGCCCAACCCGGACGTTCCCAAGTCTGCTTCAGCTCTTTTCCATAAGAAATGGCCTGTTCGACTGCATAGTTAGGAATCGGCATGTATTGATGCGTCGGCATTATGCCTTTCGCCTTATACATTTCTTGCGCGTATTTATTAAAGCGGATCAAGTCAATCTTTCGATAACCTTCATAGAAAAACTCATGTCCCCGCTCTATCAGAATAGCGTTCAAAAAAGCGTCTTTTGTATTGGTTGTCACACTCGGCAAGTCCGACAGCCCGGCTCTTTTTCTCACCTGATTCACCGCATTTATAGCAGCTACGGAAGGTACAGTTCCTGTTTTGCGCACTTCTGCCTCTGCATACATCAATAATACATCGGCCCATCTTGCCAAAGGAATATCGGTACCCTGGAAAGTAGTCATCGTCTCCTGCGGAAATTTATTTATAATATATCCGTTCCATCTCACTCCCAGATTATCTTTGTTGATAACGACACCATTCTTATCCTTATAACTGGTTACAATGGTCTTCAGACGACCGTCGTTGCTTTCGAAAGCATCGTAGTATTTTTTATCCATACTGAAAGCCTGGAGCCATCCGCCTCCCATTGGAAAAGGATCCCCTTTTGCCACATCAGAAGGTAAAGCCCACATCAGGAAAGGATTCGCATTTCCATGTTTCGGGTTACCATCGGCAGCCGGGCTACAGCTGACAGCCATAATCATTTCTTTATTGAATTTATTGGCATTCTTAAACAGGTCAACGTACGGAGTACTTCCGGTTTTAAACAAATCATATTTGCCCGTATTGAGTTCATTATACATATCAATCGCTCTCTGATAATAACCTTCCATGTGTTCACCCTCGTTCAGACAGTGTTTCATCAGGCAGAAACGGGCATAGTCACGCGTATAGCGTCCCAAATCCGGGGCTACTTCGGGAGCATTCTTTGCGGCAAATTCCAGATCATCCGTAATCCATTGAGTCATTTCATCCAAAGAAGGACGCACGGTATTCGACAACGCTTCCGGATCAATTACTTTTTCGGGATCCAGGATTACCGGTACGGGACCGTAAACATGCAACAGGAAGTACATCATTAATCCACGACACAAGCGTGCTTCTCCAAGTAAATTATTCTTCTTTTCTTCCGTAAGAGCAGTCAGGGGAGCTTTTTCCAACGTTCCAATCACTTCAGTCATACGGGTTACCTGGGCTGTTTTCGGGAAATGATTCAAGTTGCCACCGTCGTCTACATTTCCGCGCCAGTAATAAAAGCAATTACTATAATCTCCTTTACTAAGGCGTTCCCAGTCTGCACCTACTGTGGTAGCAGGCGCACATATATCAGAAGCAGAATCAAACATACGCACCGCTCCTCCAGACTGTATATGAATACCATGTTGCAAACCACCCGAACCCATATCATACGTCCAAACCGTAGTATAAGGCAGGTAGCAAACCATCATATAGGAAACATACTCCTGCTCTGTGGAAGGATATTCTCCCTGCAACAAAGCTCCGTAAATATAAGGATCAAAATTATTCTCACAACTACCGAATAAGAGTTGCAAGGAAACAAGCATCGGTAAAAAGAACTTCTTTTTCATACGACATAATTTGTTAGATTTCATAGCTTGAAGTTTAGAAGGTTAATTTTGCACCTATTGAATAAACTCTCATTTGAGGATATTGTCCTCCGGTCAGATTCGAAGAGGAAGTGTTGATTTCAGGGTCATATCCTTTGTATTTGGTAAAGGTCAAAGGATTCTGAAAGTCGACAAACACACGTATTCCTCTAATATACCCTTTAAATACGGATAATTCTTTGGGACCCAGGTTATATCCCAGTGTAATGTTTCTCACACGTATATAAGAGGCATTTTCTCTTGTATAATCAAAGCCCAGATTTTCGGGTAAAGCCACTGATTTACTGATTGCAATACCCGGGAAATGTCCGTTCGTGTTTGTCTGGGTATTCCAGATGTTATAAGAATAGATACCCACATTGTGCGCATCCACTCCCCTGGAGAGATTTCCGGCATCTGCACTATAACTATATGCGTCATTCCATTTCTTTACACCTAGTTGTCCGTACATAAATATATCCAGATCAAAGTTTTTCCATGTAAACGTATTGCCAAAACCAAAATACAATTTTGGAAGCATGTTATCCATGTAAGAGTCATTCACGTCAATGATTCCATCACCGTTTTTATCTTCGACAATAGGATAACCCGGCATACAGGCGGCAGGTCCCAATGAACGTTGCGATTCGGGCATATTACTCTTATCCACATCGATAATACCGGTCGTTTTATAATAATAGAATGCATTCATCGGTTCATTTTTCCTTTTCTGATATTTCTGATAATCATAGTTAGGCATACGTTCGATCCATACTGCATTGTAATGGGACATCGTAATTTGAGAGGTCCATTTAAATTCATGTGTCTGGAGATTCAATGAGTTCAGGCTTACATCTACTCCGGTACGTTTATAATGCCCTCCATTGATAGGACGTGTTCCGTGCATTCCCAATAATTCTGTCGGTGCTGTTCCCAACAAATGGGTTACGTCGTTACGGAATACGTCTACACTACCCCAGATTCGATCTCTAAAAATAGAAAAATCCAATCCGATATTTTTCATGACTGTCTTTTGCCAGGTGACATCTTCATAGTTAGCGCCGGACAATATGTAGGGAATGTAAGTTACCGAATTATTATTGAATTGAACATCCTCGCGGGTTGTCGTTACAATACCGTATAGTGTTGTACCCAGGTTATCGCTACCTGTTTCACCGTAACTGGCTCTTAATTTCAACATATTAATCCAGGAGATATTCTTTATAAATGATTCTTCGTTCATCTTCCATGCAAGAGAAACAGATGGAAAGAGGGCGTATTTCTTACTGGGAAAGAATTTATCCGTACCGTCACGACGCAATGAAGCGGATACTACATAGCGTCCGAATAAGTCGAAACTTCCTCTGACAAACTGTGATCTCTTTTCATTCTTATATTTATAGGAAGTCGGATAGAAAGGACCGTCTGCCATACCTACGCTACTTCCCTGTATATGGTCATTGGCATTTTCATAAGATATATCCGAACCATCGCCACTATCAAGATAACGTCCCATACCGGCCATCAAATTCATATCCAATAACTCTCCAAATTTATGTTGGAATGTTAATGTACCTTCGAGAGTGCTTTGCTGCCTTTTTCCATATCCTAAGTTTCCTCTGGATTTACGTTGCAATGCGTAGTAAATATCAGAAGGAATGTAAGAATCACGAGAAGTATTTTCCTTGTTCAAGCCATACAATACTTTGGCTGAAAGCATATTCTTGATAATATCGACATCCAGTGAGAAGTTCATGTAGTAACCATTTTGCTCGGATTTGTCATTAATATCTTGCATGGAAACGGGATTAGGCGTCCGGCTGAATACATTATATTGTCCTTCGGCATCGTACACGGGAAGATAAGAGGGATAGAAGATTGCTCCGAAAAGTGCTCCGGCTCCCTGATCTCTTAAGTTTCCGACATCTCCGCCGACAGTAGAGTTCGTGTAATTATTCTGATTCAAGTTGACAATTGTTGTCAGTTTCAGGAAATTAGTCAGCTGGGATGTGATGTTTGTACGCAGGGAGTATCGCTCCATATCCGAATTATAAACGGTAGCGTCTTCTTTATAGTAGTTAACGCCCAGATAGTATTTAAACTTTTCCGAACCACCGCTAATCGTCAGATTATGATTGGTCACTGCACCTGTTTTCAGTACCTTGTCCAGCCAATCCGTAGTCGGGGCATTGGCTATTTGTGTCGGTGTAAAGATAGGTGTCCATTTATCGTCATAAGCGGCGTTTCCATAAGGATACTGACCTTTGTCATATAAATAATTCTCTTTACTGAACACATTCACCATATTCATCAGTTCGGGTCCGCTCAATACATCCAGGTAAGGATAATGTTTTTGCACGGAATAGCTTCCTTCATACACGATGGTCGGTTTTCCCTCTTTTCCTTTTTTGGTTGTCACCAGAATAACACCATCCGCTGCTCCGATACCATAAATTGCTGCAGAAGCATCCTTCAGGATTTCAATGGATTCAATATCATTGGGGTTTAATCCGGCCAGTCCGGCACGATTGACGGAAGAAGGAAGTGACGTACTTCCCGTGCCGACTTCAAAAGAGCCGCTAGGCATAACTACTCCATCCACCACATAAATCGGTGTACCACCTCCACGAATGGAGATATTAATACCTCCTCCCGGCTGGGGACTGGCAACGGTTGCCTGCAAACCGGCAGCACGTCCCAGCAACATTCCGGAGATATTGCTAGTAGCCGCTTTGGATATTTTTTCTGTTTTTACGGTAGCGATAGAAGTAGTCAGGTTTTTACGGGAGGTTGTACCATACCCCACCACTACCACCTCGTCCAATATTTGCTGATTTTCAGCCAAGGTGACAGATAAAGATACCCGGTCGCCCACCTTTACTTCCTGTGTCTGATAACCGATATAGGAGACTTCCAATACAGCTCCCGGTGACACTTCCAGAGAGAAGTTAGCATCCAAATCAGATGCGGTTCCGTTGGTTGTTCCTTTTTCCTTGATGGTAGCACCGATGATCGGTTCACCGTTGGCATCGCTCACTGTACCTGTGACTTTACGCCTTTTAGTGTCTTTAGAGGTATTCTGCCGCGCTTGCCCTTTTTGGACAATAATATTCTTGCCCTTTACCTCATAAACAACTTCTTGCCCGTACAATATCTGATCGATAGCTTCATTCAATTGTTTTGCCTTTACACTTACAATCTTCCTGGTATCCAGGTCCCCCACTTTATATACGAAAGAATATCCGCTTTTATTCTTCAATTGCGTCATTGCTTCTTTCACTGAAACATTATTCATTTTCAATGAAACGGCCTGGGCTAGCATTGCTATGTTAAGGCAAAAGAGAGCCACGACCATTAATATGGCCTTCTTCCTGTAATTCATAAAATAAACAAATTATTTAATTAAAACTTGAATAACTCGTTTTAAAAGAGATGTATTTTGCTAACTTTGCATAATCTCTTTTGAAAACATGCTCACGTTTGAAAGTTGTTGAAGAAGAGATTCAGGAGCCGGAAGATGTTCGAGATCTTCCGGTTTTTATTTTTCTCTCCTTATCATTCACTAAAGACTATTCAGTATTATTTCCTTTACTCATATTCTTCAATTATAAGGTTAAACAATCATAGTATTATAATCTCTGGTAACTGGTTAATAGATAGTTATATTGCGCTCTTCAATTTTATATTGCATTTTCTCTGTAGATGCCAACGCATCCAACACTTCCTGAATACTTTGTTCCCGACGGACGAAGTTTCCGTAGAACCGGAATTTATTTAATGAATCATTAGCTATGTGGATATTCACATTGTAGCTACGTTCCAATTCTTTCACGATGTCGGGCAAAAGTTCTTCATCAAAAAACAGATAGCCATCCGTCCATTGGGAGGCATTGGAAGCTGTGACAGTTTCTACGGTCATCAATCCGTTCGCTTTGTTTAATATCGCTCTCTCGTCGGGTGCAAGGAAAGCTTCTTTCTCTTTTTTCAGTAAATTACTTAATTCTACTTTCCCTTCCAACAAGGATACTACTACTTCATGATCTTCCGGATAATCGCGGAAATTAAATTTTGTTCCCAATACCTGCAATTGTAAATCTTTAGTCTTTACAAAGAAAGGGAGTTTCTCATTCCGTTGGACTTCAAAATATCCCTCGCCTTCTAATTCTACTTTACGGTTATCTACTCCGAAGCCTTGTGAGTAGGTCATTCGTGAACCGGCATTCAACCAAACCAATGTACCATCAGGCAAATAGAGTTTCGTTCTTGATCCTAAAGGAGCCTCTACGGATATATCTGCAAAAGTGTCTTTTACATTCACTCCTCCCTGCCAATATGAGAAGCATCCTACTGCAAGTATGACTGCGATAATCGCGGCATAACGCCACAACGCCGACAAACGGAATTCCTGGCGAGGAGCTTTCTCCACTTGCTTCCGGCTCCCGATACGATTCTTAAAGGTATCGAATGCCTTGTCTTTATTGTATTTCGACGCGGCTTCACGGCTCACGGCAGAGAACCAGACTTCCCGTTGCTGAATAAAATAATCCTCATTTTCAGGTGATGCAGCTATCCATGCTTTTAGTTCGGCTAAAGCATTTTTGTCCAAACCTTCGGTCAGATAGGTTGCAATCAATTCATCAATATGTTTCTTTTCTTCTTCCATTTTTCTGCGTTCTATAAAGGAGACAGTAGATTTTTAATTGAGGGTAGTCTAAAAATGACTTTTTTTCGTTTTTACCCGAAAAAAAATAAAAGTAGAGTAATCAGATATTTACTTAGATTCGTTTGTAAAGATGCTAATGCATTCTTTATATGATACTTAACCGTATTGACAGAGATGCCTAACTCTTGAGAAATTTCTTCGTATGATTTTCCTTCAAAACGGCTTTTATCGAACACGCGACGACATTCGTTCGGCAATTTATCAATGGCTTTATATATTTCCTCTTCCAGTTCACGCTCCAGCAATGTCCCCAACGGATGCGAATCGGATATCGTCATTTTATCGTCTGTTATCTCATCGGGCATTAGAGATGAAAACGCAATCTCTCGCTTTTCCCATTCTGAATTAAGATAGTTGATACAACGATTACGGACGGCTCTCAACAAATAGCTACGGATGGAAACGGAAATCTCCAGCGTTTCACGAATCTCCCATAAATGAAAAATAGTATCTCCGACGATGGTTTCCGCGAGGAATTGATCTTTTACATAGCCATTCGCGACATGACACAGCAGAGCATAGTGACGGTCATAGATGTATTGATAAGCATCTTCATTGCCTGTCTTCAACTGCTCCACTATTAAAGTTTCAGTATGCTCCATGGATGTATTAGTCAAGTTAATGGCACAAATTTAGAGAATTTGTCCTAATTAACCTAATATCTATATTAATATCTCCAAAGACACTTTAGCTAGAAAAAATAAAGAAAAAAAATCATCTCCTAATAACTAAATATGGAATAAAAAGTTATTTTTGCACCGTTTTTTTAAATTTTATCTTAACCTAGTATTATGTACAAAATTTTTCACGGCTTCCATCTAGTAGAGGCTTATCAGGATTTGAAAAAAGCCAAACGGTTGGCAAAAAATCAGACAGTAACCCGATGCATTAAGTTAACCGTAGCTATTACCCTCTCCCTTATTTTATGGCTCCTCCCTATTGACACATTTGGAATAGAAGGATTAACCGTCATAGAACAAAGACTTATTTCCATCTTTATTTTTGCCACACTGATGTGGGTATTCGAAGCTGTCCCTGCATGGACAACTTCCGTATTGATTGTTGTATTACTATTACTCACCGTTTCCGACAGTAGCTTATGGTTCCTCACACAAAATATTTCAGCTGATAAGTTAGGGCAGACAGTCAAGTATAAATCCATTATGCACTGCTTTGCCGATCCTATCATTATGCTATTTATAGGTGGGTTCATACTTGCCATCGCAGCAACCAAAAGCGGACTGGACGTATTGTTGGCACGCGTCATGTTGCGACCTTTCGGAACACAGTCACGCTATGTACTATTAGGATTCATTCTCGTTACAGCAGCCTTTTCAATGTTCCTTAGCAATACGGCTACAGCTGCCATGATGCTCACTTTCCTTACTCCTGTGTTAAAAGCACTGCCAGCAGACGGTAAAGGAAAAATAGGTCTGGCCATGGCTATTCCTGTAGCTGCCAATGTAGGCGGTATGGGAACTCCTATCGGCACTCCACCCAACGCCATTGCTTTAAAATACCTGAATGACCCGGAAGGGCTAAACTTAAACATCGGTTTCGGAGAGTGGATGAGTTTTATGTTGCCTTATACCATTATTGTATTATTTATTGCGTGGTTTATTCTCTTAAGATTATTCCCTTTTAAACAAAAAAATATCGAATTACAAATTGAAGGTGAAGCAAAAAAAGACTGGCGTTCCATTGTGGTTTATATCACTTTTGCTATCACTGTCGTCCTATGGATGTTTGACAAAGTGACAGGAGTGAATTCCAATGTAGTAGCCATGATTCCGGTAGCCGTATTCTGTATAACAGGGGTTATCACCAAACGTGACCTGGAAGAAATCAGTTGGAGTGTGCTCTGGATGGTAGCCGGTGGATTCGCACTGGGTGTTGCCTTACAGGAAACAGGACTGGCCAAACATATGATTGAAGCTATCCCCTTCAACACATGGCCTCCTGTACTAATGATTGTCGGCTCCGGACTGATTTGTTATGCCATGGCAAACTTCATCTCACATACGGCTACTGCGGCATTGCTCGTCCCTATTCTTGCTATTGCAGGAAGCAGCATGCGCGAAAACCTGTCTTCATTAGGTGGGGTAGAAACTTTATTGATCGGGGTAGCAATCGGATCATCATTAGCAATGATATTACCCATCAGTACCCCTCCCAACGCACTGGCACATGCCACGGGTATGATTCAGCAAAAAGATATGGAAAAAGTCGGCATAATTATGGGAATCATCGGACTAATACTGGGATATACCATGCTGATTATACTTGGCTCCAACAAATTACTATAAATAATTCCTTTCCCATAAAGACAAGCCCTGTGAGAAGAAAACATTCTTACAGGGCTTTTTGGTTAATCTGTCTCGTTTCGAAAATTGGTCGTCGAAGAAGCTCCCTCCTTTCCCGACTCTGCATACTTGCTTGGGCTTACATCGTAATACTTCTTAAATACCTCCCGGAAGTATTTCACATCCGAGAATCCAACAATATCAGAAACCTCCGTTACTGTATGTTCACCCTGTTTTAACAACTGTGCAGCATGTTGCAAACGTATCATCCGGATATAATCAGCCGGAGCATAACCGGTCAACGCTTTTAATTTATTAAAGAAACTTGTACGACTCATATGATGATGACTGCTAAGCATCTCCACATTAAAGCCCGGATCTCCCATGTTCTTCTCTATACATTCCTTAACTGAAGCTATAAATTTCCAATCCAAGGTATTAGCGCAATTAGCTGGTAAATCCTTCTCTTCATCTTCAATACTATTATAAACTTGACGGAGCAATGCACGATTCGCAAGTATGTTTTTAATAGTAACCTTAAGTATTCCCACACTAAAAGGTTTGGTGATATAAGCATCTGCTCCGATTTCCAGTCCTCCGAGTATATCTTTTTCATCCCCTAGTGCGGTCAGCAAAATGACTGGAATATGGGACATCTCAATATCACTCTTTATAGTTGAACATAGCTCATCCCCACTCATTTCGGGCATCATTATATCAGATATGACGAGATCCGGATTAAATTCCCGTATAATGACAAGTGCATCCTTTCCATTGGAACAAGACTGAACGTAATAACTTACGGCAAGCATATCAACAAGATAATTGCGCAAATCATCATTATCTTCCACTACCAAAACACGTTGCGAAGAATTGTTCATCTGTGGAGATTTCATGACCGGCAAATCCGGAGCCTCACCCGACATGGTAACTTCCGGACATTCATCCACCTCTTTAGGGGAAATGAATTTAGCCTTATGGAAATGTTTATTTCCTTTCAGAAAAGTTATCCGGACACAAGTACCCTGTTGTTCGGCACTTTGAATCTGAATCTTTCCCTTATGCAACCGGACCAGTTTATATACTAACATAAGTCCGATTCCACTACCCGTTACTTTCAGATTGACAACATTGCTACCTCTAAAATAGTTCCTGAATAATTTCTTCTGCTCACATGAAGGAATACCAATTCCTGTATCTTTCACTTCGATACTCCAAGTGGTTCCTTCCTCGTAAGCACAAATACACACACTGCCATTTTCCGGCGTGTATTTCAATGCATTGGACAAAATATTTTTTAGAATAGATCCCATCTTGTCACTATCAAACCACACATTTAAATAGTCAAAGTTACTTTCATAAACAAATTTGATATGTTTCATTTCGGCATATTTGCGGAAAGTAGCGCAAACATCATTCATATAAGAGTTCAGCTCATACTCTGATACATAAAGGGTAGAAGAGTAAATATCTATCCGCTCAAAGTTTATCAGGTTGGTCGTCAGTTGAAGCAATGTATTCACATTCCTAAGAGCCATATTTATATGAGGTAATGCCTTATCAGTCACCATATGATTTTCTACAACTTCCTCCAACGGTGCTTTTATCAATGTAAGCGGTGTACGTATGTCATGGGCCGTATTAATAAAGAACCGTGTTTTCTCATCCGATATCTTCTTTTGTTTGTGCAACATGATAATACGGAATATGATAATCATAACCAACACCAATAGAATTGCATACCCCACCATGGCCCACATACTGGCCCATACCGGAGGTGTAATAATGATCTGAATGCTCCTCGTCTCATAAGTCTTATATTTCTCCTCATTGGATATGGCACGAATTTGTAAAGTATAACTGCCGGGAGGCAAATTTCTGACAAGAATCCGGTTATCGTGGCTCGGACGGCTCCATTCTTTATGATAACCGTCAATTTTCCATGAATAAAGAATATTGGACGGATAATCATAATTAATAGAAGCTACATCAAGAGAGAAAGTATTCTGTCCGTAGGCTAATTCAAGCTGCTCGGTTTCGTCAATATCCTGCTTTAAGGGAGATCCGTCATCACCCGGATAAACAGGGTGATAGGCTATCATAAAATCACGCAGCAACAGACGTGAATAATGCGGCTCCGGTATCTGTATGTCTGTCGGGAACCTGATAGCACCGTCATTACCGCCAAAAACAAGCGTACTACTACTGTAAGCGGTGGCAGAGCCTGCATTAAAATTGACACTCATCAACCCCTGCTCCCGCGTCCAGTTGCGGAAGGAGTGTTCATTGGGTGAATAGATTGTAATACCGTTCTCCGTTCCCATCAGGAGGCTGCCGTCCTGACGTGGAAGAATCGTATAAATATTGTCGGAAATCAGCGCACAGTTGTCAGCCCGATACTGATGAATAAATTTCCCTTCATTGCTATCATAAACTAGAAGTCCGGCTCCACGGGTACCAATATACAGGATGCCGTTTTCCCTCTGGTATAATGCACATATGTAAAGAGACTCAATAGGCAAGTCAATATATTGGTAAACTCCAGATTTCTTATCAAGCTGATAAAGCCCCATTCTCGTACCAATCCACATCTGCCGGGCATCTTTCTCCAGAATGGTGGTGATGGAACTTACCCCCGGATACAAACGCACACTTTTAGTCTCAAGATTGATACGTTTTAAATTATAATATCCACCGGACCAAATATCACCGTTCGAATCCTTTTTAATATCAAAAATATATTGGTCGGGGCGTATTCCTGCAATAGAAGCAGGAGAAAAACAACTTATTTTAAACCCTTTTTTTTCTATCTTATAAATATTGGAGGTAAAACCACCAGCCCATATCACACCGGGAGAGACTTCACACAGTGCTAAGAAGATGTGATTCTCATCATCCGGTACCGGATCAAAAGAACTAAAAAAGGAGTGCCACTCTTTTGTACCGGTCTGATAGAGACTGATACCGTTACTGGTAGCAAACCAAAGATCGCCGTCACTATCCTCCATCACGTCATGAACCTGATCGTTCACCAGTGACCGGTTGTTTCCGAGAGAATGTTTTATCAGGTCGTAACTCTGATAACGGTTATTACGGATTGTAATACCAGTGGGATAATTAGCAAGCCAGATACGCTCTTCTTCATCCACATAAATGTCATTGATATTGTTTCCATTCATCCCATTATAGCTACTATAATCAGCCGTTATATATGGTTCACTCAGGCAGGTATTCACATCTAATTTATATACACCTTTTCCACCTGTAGCCACTAGCAATTCATGAGCATTCAATGAAACAATCCGGTTAATCTCTACATTGTTTGGTGAATGACAGGAAGTGATTTTTCCCGATTCCCCCATATCATACACAAGTATTCCGTCTTTATAGCCTCCTATAAACAATTGTTTTGAAATAGCGTGATAATAGAGTTCATGTACCGGTGTAACTATACTTTCCACGACTTCATCGGAAACCAACTTCAGTTTCCCCTCTTCTACTCCAACATGAAACAGACCGCTTCCCGTACCGATAAAGAAATGGTTGCCCTCCGTCTGTTCGATGGCAGTTATTTCCCCGTGGACCGACATTACCATATCCTGCGTTGTGCCAGTACGGATATTATACCAAGTAATGGTGTCTTTATAACACAACCAGACATGGTCATTTTTATCCAGATAACCGTAATTAAGAAATGCCTGAGACTTATTTCTAATCAGCTTCGGATGTATGTAGGCCAGCTCGAATTTATCATGTTGTGAATCATACCTGAAAATACGCCCTTTTTGACCAATCACCCATAACCTATCCTTTCTGTCCATATAAAGCCAGCTCAAGGCAATCCGCGAGTCCAACTTCATGCTGTTGTCGGAAAAGGTGTAATGCTTGATATGTTTGCCGTCATAACGGTCTACCCCTTCCTGAGTCAAGAACCACATATACCCTCTTCGGTCTTTCTGGATATGGTATATTTTCTGATTGTTCAAACCATCTTCCAGCCCTATGTACTTATAAATCTGCCCCTTGCTTACAGTACCATTAATGAGAAGGATTATAAACAACAAATACCTTCTCATTTTTATAAAACTATCCATGCCTTTCACAAATATTCCAAAAACTCCCTGCAAAAATATGAAAAAATTAATAAAAACACAATATGATAAATGTATTTATATTTCAACTGATAATTAAATTAATCCTCATGTATACAGGTGGAGTTTATTGAACAGTGTAAAGAAGAACCTGAAATTTATATCGTTTTCAATATTCCTAAAGTTTCCAAAACACACAAAATAAATAGAAAGCTATCCTAATATTATTAAAATAGCCTTCTATTCAGATATCATTTATTTATCAATACAATTGTTACGCTTTCTTTCCCTAAACAAAAAGCTTTAGCCTTTATCAATGGAGCATCGCATTTTATCGGTTCTTTCCATACTACAGAATTTTCATTAGGCTCATTACCGTCAGTGGTATACCGGATTACCACATTTGGATTGGTTGTATTAGCCAGTAATAATCCATCTCTTACAATAATACCGGGAGGAGATATCCGGAAATTAATTCCCCGCTTTGCCAGACGAGGCAATTCATAATTTACAATACCGGCATTATATTTCCGTTTGGCATCCATATATATCTTGTTGTCCGAAGATAATGCCCACGATGGTTGAGCATTCCAAGCGCGCTCTGCCAGCCCGAAGACTTTCGGGAAAAGAAAATATTCTATCTGTTCAAAACTACGGATTGTCTCCGACCAGATTTGTCCGGACAAACCTTTAATATTCTGACAGCCTTCTTTTGTCAAGGGTTGTTTACCGTTTGAGGCAGTTTTTACATCCACAGGTTCACCCTTCAAATTCCGCCGTAAAGACTTATAAATATCAAAAGGCAACATATCAAACGTTACATACTCATCTACGTAACCGCCCCAACGCAATCCCGGCTCTTCCACATGATAACAATAGGCCATATCCAAATAGAAATTACCCACATTACAGAGTATAATAGGATAGCCCGCATTTGCTAACTTATACGGAACTTCATCCCCACCCTGTTCCGGAATTGTATTCCAGCAATAATTCAAGACCTTACTATTTCTGAAGTGTTCGTTCACGGTGTTATCCGGATTCATAACAATATCCTGCCATCCAACCGCCTGTATATTACGTTTATCCAACATTTCCAGAATTTGCTCCAGAAAATAATCTTTCAAATCCCGTATCTTAGTCAGTCCATGTTCTTTCATAAAAGTACGGCAGATAGCGGAACCTTCCCAAATACCTTCCGGCACTTCATCACCACCTACATGGAAAGCAGGCAATTCTACTCCCGCATCCTGATACATCCGCCCGATTTCATCAATCACTTTTTCAAGAAAACGGTATGTAGAAGGCATTGCGACATTAATGACATTATCTGTGAAATTTTGTGCCGATAGATATTGGGAAGTATCTGCAAAGTCAATCAAAAGATATTCTTCCGCTTTCGACTGATCCTTACCCATATATTTCCGGTGACGGGCATTCATGGCTTTTATTGCTGCCCGTGAATGGCCGGGAATATCTATTTCAGGAATAATCCTGATATGCCTTTCTTTTGCATATTTCAAAATATCCATAAAGTCACTGCGGGAATAATACCCATTAGCCAATGAGGTGGTATCTGCCTCATTCCATCCCCAGGCATATGCAGGATAAAGACATGTCTGTTCATCTGTGGTATGTCCTCTGAGAGAAGCTGTTGCTGTCAATTCCTCCAATCCGGGTATTTCCACACGCCAAGCCTCATCATCACTCAAATGCAGGTGCAGTACATTCATTTTATAGAATGACAATATATCTATCAGTTTCAGTAAATCCGTCTTCTTTGTAAAATTGCGGGCTACATCCAGCATGATTCCCCGATGTCCCATGTCCGGATAATCGGTAATATGAAGATTAGGAAGCGGAGAGGAAGCTAGTTTCATGTTATCCAATAAAGCAACCAATGTCTGGCCAGCATTAAATATGCCATGCGCATCATTAGCTTTCAAAGTCAGCAGATTATTCTTTATCACAATTTCGTAATACTCATCGGGATACTGGCAGGTGGCAGGAAGCTCTGTTTTCTTCAATTCAATGATTGTTTCTTCACCTTTGTCAGAAACGATACATCCAAACAGTGAAGTCAATTGCTTTTTCAACAAAAGAGCTTCTTCTTTAAATACACCGTCAAACTTCAGACCGACCTTTGGAGAGAAAGTAGAAACACCACCCGTCTTCTCTACTTTTTTAGGAGTAGGAAAGAGAGAAAGCATATCACAATCTACAGGCTTGCTGAAATCATCATTCTGCTTATACAAATAATTTCCATCTGCATAGGGAAAACTGTTCTTCGAACTAATCCATTGAGCATCGGGTCTAAAAAGCCCGATCTCAATCGGAATATTTTGCGGCTGCAACATTTTCCCTTTTTCATCGGTAGCTACAATATAAGCCCCTTCAGGAACCGAAGACACATTAATCACATTTCCTTCACTCATTATAGTAAAAGAGAGTGTTTCACCCGGTGCCAACGCCTGATAGTGTTCAGTAGGATACATTTTATAGTAAGTCGAACCGATACATTCAATTTCCAACGGTGCATTAACAGGTTGTTGATAATAAATTGGCGTCTGATTAAAATAGATCACCCAATTATCAGCCAGAGCTTTATTCCCGTTATTCGTCAAACAGAATGTATTCTTAAAATATCTGGCTTCCACACTATCTTTTTCCAGTTTCCATGTTAAAGAGAGCTGTGAGGAAGGGGGCTGTTTACCAGCCCCACAACCAAACAAGCATATCCCCAACATCATTATCCATATATTCCTCATAGTTATCATAAGGGAATTATTTTGTTAATGAACGAATACATTCCACTTCTTCTATTGAATAAGGTGTCCCATCGCCACGGAAAATATCATGGAACCACAAGGACGGTTCAGCTACGTCAGGCAACGGAGTATCCCATGCAAAGATTGTATTTGTCTTTCCGGCTACAAGTCCCCAGTTGATTGCACCAATATTTTCTTTCTTCAGCATTGGCATGATATCCTGAAAAGTACTGTTTTGAGTACGTGCCATATATTCCGTGCAAATCATCGGACGCCCATATTGCTTCAACGTGTCAATGAGCTGTCGATGCGAATCCAAACCTTCATATGTGTGATAGGTTATCACGTCCGAATTTTCCAACTGAAACTTATTCAAATTAGTCAAACTCATATCCCAGACTCCGGCCGACAAAGGTTGCGACGGGTTAACCGTTCGTCCCCACGTAAATATCTTCTGCAATAACGGCAGACTTCTTTCACCGTATCTATATCCACCCGAACCACCGGGCTCATTATATAGATCCCACAACACAATTCTCTTATCATCTTTAAAGGTGGTAAGAATGTCTTTCACATAATTCTCCAAGACCGGAAGTATCACTGCCGTATCACCTTTATAATACAGATCCCCCGGATCACGCGCCCATCCCGAATTATGTACTCCCGGTTGTGGTTCCGGTTGTTTTCCTGCCTGGTAAGTAGGATTCCAGCAATCATCCAAAAAGACAAAGATGGTAGAGATATGATGCTTATCGGCAATAGTAAGGTATTCATTAAGACGTTTCTTAAAACCTTCCTGATCCGTTTCCCAAACCAGATGGTGCAAATATACACGCATACAATTCATTCCGATGTCTTCTGCCCAGCCTAGTTCACGGTCAATAGTCACCGGATCAAAAGTATCAGCCTGCCACATCTCCAATTGGTTGATTGCCGTGCTCGGAATAAAATCACACCCACGGAGCCATCCCCATTGTTGATACCATTCATTAGCCTGCTCTTTTGTCCAGATTTCACGAACAGAGACTGTTTTCTGACTGCAGGCAATTAACATAATGCCAATAAAAAACGAGAGTAATATCTTTTTCATAATCGAATCAATATTTCAATATTTTATAATCAGAGAGACTACTCAAAGACGGCTTTTCTAATACTAGCATTCCATGTGTCTCCAATATACATAACCCCATTAGCATCCATACATAATCCTGAAGGAGCACATAATTTTGCATCTTTGCCAACACCATTAACAGCGCCAGAACCATTCCCCCCAATGACTGTCGAAACTCCTGTACTATTCACCATACGAATCGCATGATTATCCTGATCGACAATATAGATATTGCCTGCATCGTCCGAGCACATCTGTTCACCTCTCAAGAAACGAGCTTCAGCAAATATACCATCCCAATAACCTGTTTCAACAGAAGTATTCAACCAAGTAACCTCGCCTGTCACAACATCAATATACGCTAACTCAGATGTTGATCTAATTTGCACATACAAATTATTCGTACCGGTCGCAACAGCAAGGGCAGTTGAAAATTCCTGATTACCATGTCGTTCCACTATTCCTATTGTCTTTGCAGTCCATGTTGCAGGATCTATTTCTATAACTGTATTAGTCCACCCTTGACGAGTATATAATTTACCATCTTTGCTAGCTGTCAATCCAACACCCCAATAGCCATCAATACCCGCTTCGACAGCCTTCACCTCAGTCGACCAGTTATTAGTTGGGTCAACTACAATTAGTTGAATAGCTGTACCTCCACATTCAGCTATTGCGTAAAACTTCTTAGAAACATTATCATAAACAACACTCGTAAAGCCATACCCTCCCGCAACACGATCATAGCCAGCGAGAAAAGACACTTCACCTGTTTCCGACAAACGATAAAGTCCCAATTCTGCCGGAATCCGATCATCTGGAAAACGACGTAGAAAGAGAATGTTCTTTCCCGTATTATCAACAGCAATTGCTGAAGGTAATACATCCACTTTCAAATTTTCTATCCACCAGCGCTTCTCATAAACAAAATTATCAGTATAAGCTTCCTCCATTTTATCCAATTTCACACTTATTCTACAAGATTGATTATTCGTAATTTTAGGAACCTTAACCTGTAGTTCCGTATCACTTGCCGAAAGAATCTCTGCAACAGTATTTCCAAAAGAAACATGTAAATTAGCTGCTATATCTCCAAAATTTTCACCTTTGAGTGTCACTATATCACCCTTCCCTCCATTATGTGGTTCAAACTCAGTTAATTTGATGGGTAAAATGATGCCAGATTGGGTAATATTGACTTTTACATTCCGATAATCAGGGGCAGTGAGAGTTATGATCGCTTTCCTCCCTTTCTTTACCGTATTTTCATCTACACTAATAATCAGAACCGATTCAGCTTCTGTCACACTTTTTAAACTAAACCGGCACCAAGCTGTTGCCTCCGCAGGAGATATATCAGCAATAACTCCCAAATTAGAAAACAGAGTTATCTCTTTTGTACTTGCCGCAGCCGTAAACGACTGACTTTGTTCATCTTTATCCAATGCCAAATAAGAAGAAACCTGTTCTTTATCTTCACATCCTGTGAATAATAACATCTGCGCTATTATACACATTCCATATAGAATTATGTACTTCATATTATATCAAGTTTAGTTACTTAATGCCGAGGTAAAATCAATAGATAATTGTCCGTCATTATCAACAATTCTATGTATTGTAAGCCTCTCACTTCCCCCCGGAGTATTAGGAGAGTGATACGAGATACGCAGAACCCCATCAAAATCCCTAAAAATCATAGCATGCCCTCCATTGTCATTCGGATTCAATGGCTGTGGATCTTGTAGCCAAGGTCCTAAAATAGTACCCGATTGAGAACGTGCCACCCCAATGGCATATTGTCCATTCCCATCTTTTCCCAACAAAAAACTAGACCAAAGCATCAAAAGTCCACCATTATTTGCCCTATATAAAAATGGAGCATCTGATACATAATATGAATTTCTTATAACCCAAGGTGCTTCACTCGCCGCAAATAAGGTTACCGGTTCTTCAGCCGCTTCTTTCAAATCTTTTGTTAATTTCTGTGCAACAATTGTTCCGTCTGAAATTTGTGTCCATTCATGGCTAAATACAATCCACGGATCTTTATTCTCATCAACGAAAAGTGCGGCATCCAATGCTTGCCATCCATTAGGGGTAATCGGCCGGTTAACCAATGGAATAAATGGACCTTCCGGTTTATCAGATACCAATACAGATGCTCCCCGTATTCCATCTGTTCCACTAAAAGTAGCAAACATATAATATTTACCTTCATAATAATAAAGATCAGGAGCCCAGAAATCTGCCTTTCCCCAGAAACTTGCTGGTGCTTCGTAGCTGATTCCACCTTTCTGCCAATCACGCAAATTACGACTAATGGCCACAGCTATCTGATTAGCTGCTGTTGGATAAAGCGCATCATCCGCATGAACATGCAAATAATATTTTTTAGATACAGGGTCGGCAAAAATAAACGGATCACGTATACGGAATGAATTATACACTATCGGATAATCTTCCTCTACCGGCGGCACAGGTTCTGAAGATGTGCCTTCCTGCATAATAGTAATATTAACAGGATAATCCTTACCTGCCAGTTGTACAGCAAGTGACACAGAACGCTCTTCCTCACTCTCATTCTCCTTGACTGTTATCAGAAAACTTCCTGTCCCTTCACTTCTACGAGGAGATACTTTAGCCCATGTGCCTATACCTTTATGTACAATTTGCCACGGAGCATTAGATTCAACTATATATTCTTGTTGTCCTCCTTCTGCCCCTACATGCCATTCTAATAATCCATTTTCTATTTTAAAGAAAAAAGACTCTTCTGCATCTTGCTTACATGATGTAAAAAACATCAATGTAGTTAATAAATTTATTATAATAAACATATGTGTTTTCATATTAATTATTCCATCCTTCATTTTGTACTAAATTTGAGTTTTTTTCCATCTCCGAAGCAGGTACCGCCCATTTCCAAAGATAATCGCCACCCCACATATAAGAATAGGTAGTATTTCCCCAGACTTCCATTAGCCCGTTACCCTCATAAAACTTTTTCTCTTTCCAGGTTCCCCATCGAAGTTCATCAAAAAACATATATTCTTCAAAGGCTAATTCCCAATATCGTTCTTTGCGGATACGTTGGCGCATATCATCCAAACCTTTTACTGTTGTATAATCATTAGAATTCAAAGCCTGCGCTCCTACTCTGTTACGAACATCATTCACATACGGGATAGCTTCTTCCCATTTCCCTTGTTCGGTCAAAGCCTCAGCCAAATTTAGAAGTACATCTGCATAACGAATTAATGGAATATCAATCGGAGAACGCTCCATTATTGTATGTTCCGTACCTTCATACACAAACTTACGGATCAAATAATAAAATTTATCATTAGTATCTGTCCGAATATCATAAGGTTCCGCATCATCAGCTCCTCGATATGGCCAACGTAATGTATATGAAATAGCAGAGCCAGTTACACCTCCCAAATATGTAGCATAAGGAGTTATTACA
Organism: Bacteroides sp. 90-K9/2; assembly: GCF_047310725.1. Lineage (NCBI taxonomy): Bacteria > Pseudomonadati > Bacteroidota > Bacteroidia > Bacteroidales > Bacteroidaceae > Bacteroides > Bacteroides sp. 90-K9/2. The sequence goes on along the minus strand of NZ_JBCGVL010000009.1, from coordinate 179,436 downwards.
TTCATAGCCAGACGTGGATCCCTATTAGCATAAGCAGCTTTAATACGTGCTTCATTACCATCGGGAAGATACTGCTTCATATCAGCACCATAACTCCCCATTATTTTAATTTCTCCATCGGTTAGATTGTCCCTTAAAAAAAATACAGAACGTTCCCTCGGAGTCATTGTAGAATAACCGGGCAAATAATCATCCCAACTGAACGGTTTACCATCCACACATTCATAACTATCCACAAAAGCTGGATTCGGCAGATAATTATTCCATCCGGAGCCACTCGTTGTCCGATTGCCAAAAGCCCAATTAAATACAGACCCGTAACCTGATGGATTCTCTATACAAGGAATAGTAAATATCATTTCATCACAACGTTCATTAGCTTCTTTAAAAAGAGCCTTATAATCTCCGAATAATGAATACCCCATTTTAGTAATTGCCCTGAAATCGTCCTCTGCCTTATCATATTGTTTCAGCCACAAATAAGTTTTCCCCCGCAATGAATAAGCAGCAGCTTTAGTTATCCGTCCATACTCAGAGCTACTGGCAGCATATTTTTCTGGTAAATTAGATTCCTCGACACAAGCTGTTAAATCTGTCAACACTGCATCCCAGATTTCCTGTTCCGTAGAACGCCCTTTAATGCATTCCTCTGCAGTCACAGGCTCCAGATAAAGCGGAACTCCTCCCCATAAAATATTCATCCGATAATAGTTGTAAGCCCGAAGAAACTTACATTCTGCAATATATTGTGCCTTTTTCCCATCACTCATACCCGGTGTCTTTTTTATATTGGCTATTACATCATTAGCTCTGTGAATTAATTCATAGTAACGCTTCCAAGCTGAAAGAAACTCTGTTGATGAAGGAGTAGCTACGCCAAAAAGTGTCGGTGTATGCCAAATCCAATTACGATCCATATCCATTATACTGGAACGATAATCATAAAAATGCAAATCACCGTCGTACCCGCTATTTGTCGCATAGTCGGTTCTTAGAGCATTATACACTCCATTCACAACTTGAACTGCCAAATCTGCGTTATCCCAAACTCCGGCTGTAGATATAACATTAGCCGGTTTCGTATCTAAGAAGTCTGCAGAACAAGCATAGACAAACAACATTAATATACCTCCAAATGTAATAATCGAGATAGTCTTTTTCATTGTTGTACAGATTAAAAATTAATATTAATACCTAATGCTAACTGACGCATTGTAACATACCCCATACCAGTCTGCATTTCCGGATCCATGCCAGAAAATTTAGTGATAGTCAGCAGATTCTCACCCGAAAAATATATACGTACTTTATTGGCATAAAACTTCTGTGTCCATGCCTGTGGAAGTGTATAACCAATAGTCAGATTACGTAGCTTCAAGAAGTTTCCTTTTTCAAGATGCAGCGTACTAGCTTCTGTAGCCTGATTAGTTTGGTTAAGTGTCAAACGAGAGTTTTTCGAATATAAATTGGTACGAGGATCATTGGGATTCTCCGGATCATAAAAATAATGATCTTTTTGAAGTTCTTTCGACAGTCCATAACCCAAAATTGTGGATGTAGAATTCTGTCCTACCGAATACCAATAAATAGAAAATCCTGCTGCCCCTTGCCAATTCATAGAAACATCAAATCCCTTCCACGTTACTGCTCCTTGTAATCCATAATAATATTTCGGAACGGATGATACCTTCTGAAATTTCTTATCATAATCATTCCCATAAAGTCCATCTCCATTTATATCTGCATAAATATAGTCACCATACCATAAATTGGCCTTCCCAATCTTCTGGTTAGGATAAAACACATAACCCTGATCTTGCATCGCTTTCAACCACTGCATATCTTGCTCTGTACGAATCATCCCATCTTTAGGACCTCCGGCAGGATTAACCAATCCATTGTTAAAAAAGTAAGTAGCATCTCCTTTATAAGGTTCCTTTAAATAATATTCATTTATGATATGTCCCTCAATTATCCTGTTATCTCCTCCATCAGAAACATCCCCTAAATTTGATTTATAGATATAATTACCATTTTCATCATACTCCCAACCTTTTTTTAAGGCTCCTTTAAATTTACTAACAAGATTCTTGTTATAAGAGAAATTTCCAGAGAAAGAGTAGGACCATTCATCGACACGGTCATTCCAATTTAATGTGAACTCAACACCCTTATTAGTAACCTCTGCATAATTTTGCCGAGCCGGTGTCTTGTTTCCCATAGTTGCATAAACGCCCGGACGATAAAGAATACCATCAGTTACTTTATTATAAATATCAAACTCTCCTACCAATCTATTATTCAAAATAGCAAAATCCAGTCCGATATTAGTCTGCGTAACACTCTCCCAACGTAATTTCTGGTTAGCAATCACAGTCTGTGCCAATCCTGAAGTTAACTTATCTCCAAAAATGTAATTACTCCCTGAATAAGTAGCTTGCCACTCATAGTCTCCAATACTATTATTACCTAATTTCCCCCATGACAACCGTATTTTTAGATTATCAAAAGGTGAACCCTGCATAAACGATTCTTCAGAAACACGCCACCCCCCAGAAAAAGACGGAAAGAATCCCCAACGGCTTTCCGGTGCGAAACGAGAGGAACCATCATAACGGGCATTGACCTCAAACAAATACCTACTTTTATAAGCATAAGTCAAACGACCGAAAAAAGACCGGGAAGTATTTTCCCAAGTAGTCCCTGTTATGTTACTCAATTCCGTATACGTAGACAAGTCAGTCAGACTAGCATCGGCAGCTCCTTGCTTGGCCATATCCGTATTAAATCCCCAATTACGTATAGCCTCATAACCAACAAGTGCTCCCAAATCATGTTTACCAAAACTTCTAGTCCAATCCAACGTCTGTACAAAACGCCATCTTTTCGACTCTTCCGAATAAACAGCCTTCGACATGTTTTCCAAGGTTGTAGGTTGTTCTACTAACTTACCTCTTCTAAAACTATATCTCCCAATTTGTTTGGAAAGCCAGTCTGCATCATGTCGATAACGCATATAGTCAAACTCTACATGATATACAAAATCTTTGAGAATTGTTGCATCAGCAAACATAGAAGTATTTAATTGTTCATATTTAAAAGAACCACCCGAAGAAGCTAATAAATGAAGAGGATTAGAAGACGTCGGATCTTCTTCCACAGCTTCGGGAAGTCCTAATTTTCCATCATATTCAGGATAAATATCCGGCGGAAGTTTCTGCCCATGTATTCCACCTGTAAAAGCATCTACCTCATTACGGTCCTGGTCTGTATGATAGCCATGTGAACGGTTGCCTATCTGTAACCAATCTTTCACTTTTACAGTAATATTTGAGCGTATATAATATTTCCGTAGTCCTGTATTTTGCACCAATCCTGGATTATCCAGAAAAGAACCAGAGAAATTATAATTCACATTATCAGAAGCACCAACAACAGAAATTGTGTGTTCACTCATAATTTTATTTTGAAACAGTTCCTTATACCAATCTGTATTTGGATAAGCGACATAGTTAGGATAACCTGATTCCGTAAGTTCATTTGGATTCTTTTCTGCCTCTCTCCATTCGTTTATTGTATTTTGACTGAAAATATCACTTTGCCCGATATTTCGTGCAGATTCATTCATTAATTCGAAATAATCGGCGCTATTACTCACAAGCTGAATTAGATTCGACGGTTTATTCAAAGAAAATTTCCCCGAATAATTCACTGATGTTTTTCCTTTTTTTCCTTCTTTAGTGGTAATCATTATAACGCCATTTGCCCCGCGATTACCATAAATAGCACATGAAGCTGCATCCTTTAAAATGGAAATGGAGGCAACGTCATTAGGATTAATATCATTAAATGATAATTCCATTCCGTCAACCAACACCAAAGGATTAGAATTATTCAAAGTACCAACACCACGAATGCGTATAGTCGCCATATCACTATTGGGTTTACCAGATAACTGCAAAGTCTGCACTCCAGCACTCATTCCGGACAATGCCATTGAAAGATTAGTCAAAGGACGAGAATCCAATTCTTTTTCAACATCAATCGTTGAAACGGCTCCTGTTAAGTTTATTTTCTTTTGCGTTCCATAACCTACCACAACAACCTCATCCAATTGTTTTGAATCCTCTTTCATCGTCACGTTCAACGTCATCGGCCTGGTTATTTTCTGCGTATATGTAGTGTAACCTATTGAAGTAAATTTCAGTGTCGAACCTTCCGGAACCTGCAACTGATAATTGCCGTCTATACCGGTGATGGTTCCTTGAGTCACCCCCTCTATCATCACAGTCACTCCCGGAAGAGTCTCTCCAGATTCGTCCACGACCTTTCCTGTCACCTTGACTGTCGGCTTGTTATCCTGCTGTTGAGATGAAACCTTGTTTAATACAATCTGGCGTTTTTCAATCGTATAAGATACTCCTTCGCCTTTAAAAAGTTTATCCAGTACCAGAGTCATCAGTTCATTCTTCACAGAAATGCTTACTATACGGCTAACATCAACAATATCTTTGTTATACAGGAAGCGATATTCTGTCTGATTTTCGATACTAGTCAAGACCTCCTCTACAGTCACGTTCTTCAGTCGTAATGTAATTTTGGCGGATTGTGCAAGGATAGGTATACTGACGGCTTGCAGAGCTATACAAAACAACCATATAGCACAAATTCTCCCCATTTTTACATTCGCAGGTACATTAATTCTCTTTTTCATTTTTCTAATTGAAATAAGTTTCATACCTTTACATGTTTGGTTATTGGTTCTACAAATAAGTTGATTAACGAATAACTGAATCTTTGGAAAGGAAGGTGAGTCAGACCTTCCTTTTTTATCAGTTTTTTCGGAAGTAAGATTCACTGATTATGTCTTTCCCATGGCTTGTATTATTTAAAGGTTAATAAATGTGTTTTTCTCTCGTAGCTATCAATAAGACGTTTCTAAAAATAAAAGCCACATTCCATATCACATTATTTTTTCATCCTGACTATTTTTTCATCAAACTATCGTTTATCCCAAATAATCTTTCTATTTTTACCCCCAACAATAGAATCTCTACTACAATACTATGTCAAATATCCAACAACAGACTTCCGACGACCGTTTTCTGGTAATAGCACTGAAAAAGGATGATAAACAGGCTTTTACCCGATTATTCCATGCCTATTATAAAGATCTGGTGTTGTTTGGCGGTACTTACATTCCAGAGAAATCTACCTGCGAGGATATTGTACAGAATATCTTTCTCAAATTATGGAATGACCGGAAAACACTGGAAATTGAGAATTCACTAAAATCATATTTACTGAAAGCAGTCCGGAACTACTGTCTGGATGAATTGCGCCATCGCAGGATTATAGATGAACACGTTGCTTATGAACTTAAATCGGGCTCTATAGATATAGATACAACGGAAAACTACATACTGTACTCCGATTTATGCCGGCAACTCAAAAATGCATTGGAGCAATTACCTCCCCAGGAAAGAGAAGTATTTGAAATGAGCCGGTTAGAAAATATTAAATATCAGGAAATAGCCAATCGCCTCAATATCTCTGTCAGAACAGTGGAAGTACGCATCAGCAAGGCTTTGAAGCAGCTTCGCTTTTTATTAAAAGATTTTTATTTGCTACTTCTCTTCTTTCTTTTCCACTAATGGATGTGGGATTTTCTTTCTGAAACGTCTATTATATATAAGGTAAAATGCATATGATAAATAAAGATTCAGACATAGAAATTATAATTTCCAAATATCTCTCGAAAGAGGCTACACCAGAAGAAATAAAGGTACTGGAAGATTGGATATCGGCTACTCCCGAAAACTACAGGAGCTTTCTGTCACAAAAGAATGTGTGGGAAGTCAGTCACCCGGCTTTTAATCCGGAAGAGATAGATGTGGACAGCGCGCACAGAAAAGTTATGGAGCAGATTCTTCATCAAAATCAACCGGCAGCGGTCCGTCCTAAGTTATCTTTCCTGCACTACTGGCAGCAAATTGCAGCTATCTTACTTCTTCCTCTACTGATATTATCCGCTTATCTTTATTTTAGGCCAGCTCAACAAATTGCGGAAACTTATCAGGAGTTATTCACTCCTTACGGCACTTGGTCGGTAGTGAATCTGCCCGACGGCTCTAAGGTTTGGTTAAATGCCGGAAGTTCTCTAAAATATCCTACTCAATTCAATGATAAGCAAAGAGTGGTTTCAATGCAAGGTGAAGCCTATTTTGAAGTAGAATCCGATAAGGAACATCCTTTCATCGTACAAACGAAAGAACTGACTGTAGAAGCTACCGGCACAGCATTCAATGTGAACGCATATACTTCGGACAATGTAACAGCTGTGACATTAGTAAAAGGAAAGGTAGCAGTAACTTTTGACAAGAAAAAAACAATTTCCCTTTCACCGGGAGAGAAGATTGACTATAATCTGGTAACTTCTTTGTATAACGTCAACAAAACCAATACTTACAAATGGTGCTCATGGAAAGATGGAGTACTCATTTTTAGAGACGATCCACTGGAATATGTATTCAAGCGTTTGGGGCAAACTTATAATGTGGAGTTTATTTTGAAAGATGCCGAATTAGGAAAATATTCCTATAAGGCGACTTTTGAGGGTGAATCTTTGAATGAGATCTTACGCTTGCTCGAAATGAGTGCACCCATCCAGTGCAAAGAAGTCAGTAACCGTAGTAACAATAGCGAGAAGTTTGAAAAGCAACGTATAGAGGTGAGCAAGACTGTGCAATAATAAGCAAAGAGGGTTCCGACTGATTCAAAAAGGCGTTTCCGTATGCTTTAAAAAGGATATTATTCTCACCATATTGAGAATAAATTCTCATAGTAATGAGAAAAGTTTCTCACTGTGATGAGAATTTTTTCTCATCACAGTGAGAATACTTGAGAATTTACTTCATCTTATACACCAGTGTACCACCTTTTACAATCTCTTCGTGTGAGATTGTTTTCTTCGTATATGGTTCACCATTCAATGTAATACTATCTACATATTTATGTTCTTTCGATAGATTCTCTGCAATAATTGTGAAAGTCTTACCATCAGCCAAATGCAAAGTCATCTTCGGTAATTGCGGAGCACCGAATACATATTCCGCACTCACCGGATCTACCGGATAGAATCCCATCGCACTAAGCATATACCAGGCAGACATCTGTCCGCAATCATCGTTCCCACAAAGTCCGTCAGGTTTGTTCTTGTATTGAGTATCAAATATTTCACGAACCAGTTCTTGTGTACGTTCCGGACGACCTGCCAGTGCATATAAATAAGTAACATGATGACTTGGCTCATTGCCATGAGCATACTGCCCAATCAATCCGGTAACATCTGCCAAACTCTCTCCTTCCAGTTGAACTGTAAACAAAGAATCCAGTTTATTCAAGAAAGGCTCTTCACCGCCAAACAACTGGATCAATCCCGGTACATCATGTTGTACATGCCAGGTATATTGCCATGCATTTCCTTCTGTATAATCTCCACCGATACTTTCAGAATGTCCTAGTGCACTTGGGTTAAATGGAGCTTTCCAAGTTCCGTCAGCCTTGCGCGGACGCATGAACTTCGTTTGCGGATCGAACATATTCTTATAATAATCAGCACGTTTTGCAAAATATGCCGCATCTTCCTCTTTACCCATACGACGTGCCATATCGGCAGCAGCATAATCATCATATACCGATTCTAAAGTAGAAGATACAGATTCAGCTTTTATCAGGTCTGTCGGGAAATAACCATATTTTGTATAAACTTCCCAATCGGACTTCAACGGATGAGACACCGTCTGCGTCTTCTTTATTATATTGAAAGCACGTTCAGCATCAAAACCGCGGAATCCTTTACGATAGGCTTCGGCAATAACTGATACGCCGTGATTACCAATCATACAGAAATTCTCCTTCCCCCACAATCCCCAAATGGGTAAGAAGCCTTGCACTTCACCTTGTTCAATGAGAGAATTAACAAAGCCATCCACACGTTCGGGAATCATTAATGTATAAAATGGATGAGCGGCACGATAAGTATCCCACAAAGAGAACGTGGAATAGAAAGTACCCGTTCCGGCTTTTACTATAGAATCGGCGGCATTGCGATACATACCGTCAACATCTGAAATCTGATTGGGTTGAATCAATGCATGATAGAAACAAGTGTAGAAATTAGTTTTTTCATCATCCGTACCGTCTATTTCAATACGACTCAAATAGTTATTCCATTCATTATGGGCAGCAGTCTTCACTCCTTCAAAATCCCAGGCAGGAATTTCTGCTTCCAGATTCTTTTTAGCCCCATCTACACTGGTGGTAGAAAGAGCCACTTTCATCATCAGCTCGTCTCCCGGTTGCATATCGAAAGAGGCAATAATACGTTTGCCTTTTTCTGTCTCTCCCATCGGAAGATAAATCGAATCGACTACCGGACGGTTGAATTTCATCACAAAGAAATAATCCTGATTCACCCATACCGTATTATTGACATGTCCTGTCAGTGTCTGCGCATCTTCCCAATTTACTTCGCAACTGTTGACCTGTGAATGATATTGCTCTTCTCTCCATGCAGGACCATGCTGCAGGTCGATCAATATAGAGGCAGAATCCGCTTTATGATAAGTATAGCGGTGGAGGGCAGCATGGATAGATGCTGTCAGTTCCGCTTTCACCTGTGGATCGGAAAGTTCCGCAGTGTAATATCCCGGAGTAGCCGCTTCTTTGTCTTTAGGGAAATGACTACGATAAGCATCCCACGCACGGACACGTGTACCCGTGACCGGCATCACTAGAATATCGCCTAAATCCATACAGCCTGTTCCATTCAGATGTGTCTGTGTAAATCCCCAAACCAGAGAATCCTCATAAACATATTCAGAACAGTAACGCCAACCGACTGCACCAGTCACAGGGCTGGTTTGTATCATACCGAAAGGATAACATGCGCCGGGAAATGTATGCCCGTTGTCTGCGCCACCGATAAAGGTATTAACGTATTGAGTATAATCTTTTGTATCCGTCTTTTCAGCCGGAGTACAAGAAGAATAAAAAAACAAGCCTGCTGCCAGAGTTGCAGCCATAAAAGGGGTTTTTCTTCTCATGGTAAATATAATAATGTTAAGTTAATGTCGCATTATATATGCTGATATTTATCTAATTTTTCACGATAGTAGCTTTCTACATCTTTCCAGTGGTAATAAGGAGCTACGTCTGTTTTCACCGGTAGTTTAGTTTCCTTTTCATTAAGTAATACTTTTACCAATACATCGTTACTTCCTTTTTTATGGAAAAAGACGAATTGCACGTTACTAGCCATCGGGAAAATATCATACGCTCTCCATTGTTCGGATAACTTTTCTACATCAGGGTAAGATTCTCCATAATGATTCAGTTCCAATAAAGCGACTAACGGTAACAGACAAGACTCATGACCAAATCTCAAAGTGGCCTGGTTCTTACCTTCTTTCAAAGCAGCATCTGCCCTATCTAAAATATTACGCAACAAGTCGGCTTCCCGATAGGGCATCAAACCATCCGTTACAGGAGAACAAGCGTGTGTCAGATACCAATATAAGTTGTTACAACTCCATAGATCATAACACTCTTCATCTGTGAAAAGAGAATATAGCTGCATATCTGTATCATGACTCTGCATATTACAAGCCAAATCAAAAAGACGTCTCATCAGGCGCGCTTCATCAACATTTGCTTTTACATACGCTTCGTCTGTAAACAATGTTTTCATCAAGCGTTGCGGACGTACATGGGTAGCTTCAAAATCTTTCTGAACCTTTTTCACTTTATCGGAACCAGCTATTTTACTCAAATCCTTGGCAGGAGGATTCATGTAATACATATCATGGTAACTTGCATCATTCTTGATACATAAATTAGGATTCATCGCCTGCAATTGGAGACATTCGGATGTCATGGATAAAATACACCGGATACAACTGTGGAACGGGCATCCACTTCTGTTCCATCAGCAAATATCTGTGGGAAATTAGTATACATACGCTTTGCAATTCCTCGGTGTTGGCGTGCTCCCACCGAAGTCAGTTCACCAAGACGACCTTCTGCCATATCAGCCATGCGCAAAACAATATCCAGTGTGTTTTTACCTGTTGCGGTTAGTTTGTTTAAAGAGTCGGCTTTTAATAAAGTTTGCTTTGGAAAACGATAATCATTCGGATCAATCAGATACCGTGAGCCATGACGCATATATGTGCTGATATAAAAAGGTTCGTACCCCTTAGGAGCAGCTGTCTGCTTAGCAGTAGGCGTAGGATATGCATAATAATTATTAGCGGATAAATACCGGTTTGCACGGATCTCTTCACGAGCAGTTTGCGCTTGTACCGTCCATACAAACAAGAGTAGTAAAAGAATAGACGTGAGTTTTTTCATGATAGTATTATTCAATGTATTAATAGTTGTGCCACAAAATTAGAGATTTCTTCTCATTTAAAGGGATTTGATACAGACAAATATACTTAAATCTTAAATGGAGGAAGTTCCTTTTTATGTGGATTCGCTGTGATAAAACAAAAATTCGTACGACTTATTGAACAAATATCAACTCAATTATTTATCTTTGTTAGCTTAATAACAAGCTGGCGCAAAAAACAATAAGTATAATGAAAGATTTCTTGAAATTTACACTTGCCACGGTGACAGGTATCATTTTGTCAAGTATTGTATTATTTATAATCAGCATGGTAACGTTGTTTGGCATCATGTCTGCTTCGGACACAGAAACAATCGTAAAAAAGAATTCTGTAATGATGCTCGACTTAAACGGAACGTTGGTTGAACGTACGCAAGAAGATCCGCTAGGTATTTTATCACAGTTGTTGGGTGACGGATCTAACACATACGGACTGGACGATATTCTTTCTTCCATCCAGAAGGCTAAAGAAAACGAAAATATTAAAGGGATTTATCTGCAGGCAAATTCATTAGGCACCTCCTATGCTTCTTTACAGGAAATCCGTAACGCACTGCTCGACTTCAAAGAAAGTGGAAAATTCGTTATTGCTTATGCCGACTCCTATACGCAGGGACTTTATTATCTTTCCAGCGCAGCCGATAAGGTGTTGCTCAATCCCAAAGGAATGATTGAATGGCGGGGTATCGCCTCTGCTCCCCTGTTCTACAAAGATCTGCTGCAAAAAATAGGAGTTGAGATGCAAGTGTTCAAGGTGGGAACTTACAAATCTGCCGTAGAGCCGTTTATTGCTACGGAAATGAGTCCTGCCAACCGCGAACAGGTTACCACATTTATCACTTCTATCTGGGGACAGGTTACGGAAGGGGTATCTACTTCACGTAATATTTCTGTAGACTCACTGAATGTTTATGCAGATCGCATGCTCATGTTCTATCCGGCAGAAGAGAGTGTAAAATGCGGATTGGCTGATACTCTGATTTATCGCAATGATGTGCGCAATTATCTTAAGAAATTGGTAGAGATCAATGAAGATGATAATCTTCCTATATTAGGATTGGGCGACATGATGAACGTAAGGAAAAATGTGCCGAAAGATAAAAGCGGTAATATCGTAGCTGTTTATTATGCATCCGGTGAGATTACAGACTATCCGAGCTCTGCAACTTCCGAAGATGGGATTGTCGGTTCGAAAGTCATTCGTGACTTGCGCAAATTGAAGGATAATGATGATGTGAAAGCTGTTGTACTCCGTGTCAATTCTCCAGGTGGAAGTGCTTTCGCCTCGGAACAAATCTGGCATGCTGTGAAAGAGCTGAAAACAAAGAAACCGGTCATTGTCTCTATGGGTGATTATGCTGCGTCAGGAGGTTACTATATCTCTTGCGTTGCCGATACGATTGTTGCAGAGCCTACTACCCTGACCGGTTCTATCGGAATCTTCGGTATGATTCCTAATGTGAAAGGATTGACTGATAAAATCGGTTTAAGTTATGATGTCGTAAAAACGAATAAATACGCTGATTTCGGAAATATCATGCGTCCGTTTAACGAGGATGAGAAATCATTGCTTCAAATGATGATAACTGAAGGATATGATACCTTTGTAACTCGTTGTGCCGAAGGACGTCACATGACGAAGGAAGCTATCGAGAAGATTGCTGAAGGTCGCGTATGGACTGGAGAAACTGCTAAAGAACTGGGATTAGTAGACGAGTTAGGTGGTATTGACAAGGCACTGGATATTGCTGTTGCAAAAGCTGGTATCGAAGGTTATACCGTTGTGTCTTATCCGGAGAAACAAGATTTCCTGTCTTCCCTGCTTGATACGAAACCGACGAATTATGTAGAATCACAATTACTGAAAAGTAAATTAGGAGAGTACTACCAGCAATTCGGTTTACTGAAAAATCTGCAAGAACAATCCATGATTCAGGCACGTATTCCGTTCGAACTGAATATTAAATAAACCGTAATACATGGACGAACACTTTATCAAGATACATAAGTGGCTCTACCCTGCCTCCTGGCTCTACGGAGCAGTGGTAATGATGAGAAATAAACTCTTTGACTGGGAAGTTCTCCAATCAAAGAGCTTTGATATACCTATCATCAGCGTAGGTAATCTCGCTGTAGGAGGGACAGGAAAAACTCCGCACACTGAATATCTGATAAAGTTTCTTTGTAACCAATATAAGGTAGCTGTATTAAGCCGGGGATACAAACGGCACACGAAAGGCTATGTACTGGCAACTCCGGAAAGTACGGCAAGAAGCATTGGCGACGAACCTTACCAGATGCATCAAAAATTCCCGTCTGTCACAGTAGCTGTCGACGAAAAGCGTTGTCATGGCATAGAGAAGTTGCTTGCACTGCAAAAGCCTTCAGTAGATGTTATCCTATTGGACGATGCTTTTCAGCACCGATACGTCAAACCGGGATTGAGTATTCTGTTAACGGATTATCACCGGTTATTCTGTGATGACACTTTGCTCCCCGCAGGACGGCTTCGTGAACCAATTAGCGGCAAGAACCGGGCGCAAATCGTTATTGTCACCAAATGCCCGCAAGACATCAAGCCTATTGATTACAACATTATCACGAAACGACTGAATCTTTATCCATATCAACAGTTATTCTTCTCATCGTTCCGGTATGGTAACCTGCAACCAGTGTTCCCTACCATGTCTCCGGACACAAATGCCATTCCGGCAAACCATGAGATTACTTTGTCCTCACTGGCAAACACTGATATATTATTGATGACGGGAATTGCCTCACCTGCTCCCATTCTCGAAAGACTGGAAGGTTGTACCAAACAGATAGATTTACTATCGTTTGACGATCACCACAATTTCACTCATCGGGATATACAGCTTATCAAAGAACGGTTTCATAAACTGAAAGGAGAACACCGGTTGATTATTACCACCGAGAAAGATGCAACACGCCTGATTAACCATCCGGCTTTGGACAAGGAGTTGAAACCATTTATCTACGCCTTGCCTATTGAAATTGAAATATTACAAAATCAACAAGATAAATTTAACCAACATATTATTGACTATGTTAGAGAAAATACAAGAAACCGCAGCTTATCTGAAAGGTAAGATGCATACCAGTCCGGAAACTGCCATTATATTAGGCACCGGGCTTGGCAGTTTGGCAAACGAAATCACCGAGAAGTATGAAATAAAGTATTCGGATATCCCCAACTTCCCGGTATCTACCGTCGAAGGTCATAGCGGTAAGCTGATTTTCGGCAAACTAGGCAATAAGGATATCATGGCTATGCAGGGACGCTTCCACTATTACGAAGGTTATTCCATGAAAGAAGTAACTTTCCCTGTACGTGTCATGCGAGAGTTAGGTATCAAAACCTTGTTTGTATCCAATGCCAGTGGCGGTACAAATGCAGATTTCGAAATCGGTGACCTGATGATCATCACTGACCATATCAACTATTTCCCCGAACACCCGCTTCGCGGAAAAAATATCCCTTACGGACCTCGCTTCCCGGACATGAGCGAAGCATACAGCAAGGAATTGATTAGTAAGGCTGACGAGATTGCCAAAGAAAAAGGAATTAAAGTACAACACGGAGTGTATATTGGTACGCAAGGTCCTACTTTCGAAACTCCTGCTGAATATAAGCTATTCCATATCCTTGGTGCTGATGCGGTTGGTATGTCTACCGTTCCGGAAGTTATCGTAGCCAACCATTGTGGTATCAAAGTATTTGGTATTTCCGTCATCACCGACTTGGGAGTAGAAGGAAAGATCGTAGAAGTAACACACGAAGAAGTTCAGAAAGCCGCTGACGCTGCTCAACCGAAAATGACCACGATCATGCGCGAACTTATCAACCGTGCCTAAACAACCATCCCGATTTATGAGAACTGAAATAGCATCTCTCGGTGAGTTTGGTCTGATTGACCGCCTCACCGAGGGAATCAAACTGGAAAACGAATCCAGCAAATATGGAGTGGGCGACGATGCCGCCGTTCTCTCCTACCCTTCAGAAAAGCAAGTATTGGTAACAACCGACCTGCTTATGGAAGGTGTGCATTTTGACCTGACTTATGTTCCCTTGAAACATTTGGGATATAAATCAGCAGTAGTTAATTTCTCCGATATTTATGCCATGAACGGTACTCCCCGGCAGATTACGGTATCTCTTGGTCTTTCCAAGCGTTTCAGCGTGGAAGATATGGATGAACTTTATTCCGGTATCCGTCTGGCTTGCCAGCAATACAATGTCGACATTGTGGGAGGTGATACAACTTCTTCCCTGACAGGTCTTGCTATCAGCATCACCTGTATCGGCGATGCCGACAAGGATAAAGTAGTTTACCGTAATGGAGCTAAAGACACTGACCTGATCTGTGTCAGCGGCGACTTGGGAGCAGCCTATATGGGGTTACAACTCTTGGAACGTGAAAAAGTGGTATTAAAAGGCGATAAAGACATTCAACCGGATTTCACCGGCAAAGAATATCTATTGGAACGCCAGTTAAAACCGGAAGCCCGCAAGGATATCATCGAGAAATTGGCAGCCGCCAATATTGTCCCTACTTCTATGATGGACATTTCCGACGGTCTGTCATCAGAGCTGATGCATATCTGTAAACAAAGCAATGCTGGTTGCCGCATCTACGAAGAGCATATTCCAATCGATTATCAGACGGCTGTTATGGCTGAAGAGTTTAACATGAATCTTACAACCTGTGCCTTAAACGGCGGAGAAGATTATGAACTACTCTTTACTGTTTCCATCGCCGATCATGAGAAAGTATCACAAATGGAAGGAGTCCGTCTCATTGGACATATTACCAAGCCCGAACTTGGCTGTGCATTGATTACTCGTGATGGACAAGAATTCGAATTAAAAGCGCAGGGATGGAATCCATTAAAGGAGAATAAGCAATAGATTTCATCACATACTTGAAATATTTTCATCTTATACAACACTGATAATTAGCTGACTAACTTTTTATCAGTGTTTTTTATTTCCAGAAGACTTGCAGAATCCAAAAGTTTCACTACCTTTGCAACCGCAAAAGAGATTTAACTGAATCAAGTTAATATTATGGTGCCATAGCTCAGTTGGTAGAGCAAAGGACTGAAAATCCTTGTGTCCCCGGTTCGATTCCTGGTGGCACCACAAACGAAAGCCAAAAAGCCTTGTAAGACAACGACTTACAAGGCTTTTTCTTTTCGGGAGTCCAAATGAGTGCCCAGTCTTACATTTTGCATTACCACCATTTGTACATAAAATAATAGTCCAATATAATCATAAAATCAACATATTTTTGTAATTTTGCAACGCAATTCACAAAAAGTTGCACTTGTATGATTATAAAGAATAAATGTATCACAACTATTGATATCCCTGTAAGAAACTGGGGATATTTGGAAAACTGGAAAAGCACAGCTTCAGTTTATGGCTCGTAAATCTGCGAGTTAGGTTCGGTCATACACCATGACTGACAAAATAATCAATTTATATCATAAAAAACAAATTCTTCATGAACAATCTTCGATTGCTCACAGGGTTGCTTTCCGTGACCTTGTTGAGCGGTGGGGTGTGCTCTTATGCCCAGTCGGTAATAACTTTGGAAAAAATTTTCGAGACCGCTGAAGCCAACAGTGCACAACTCCGCCCTTCATTTTCTGCACAGACCGAAGCCGGGCATGCAATAAGCGTTGCGCGTGCAGGTCGCCTACCAGATGTCAAAGCATCGCTTTCGATCAGTTATATAGGCGATGGTTTTACAACCAAACGCAATTTCAGCGACTATCAGAAAGCTCCCATACCACATCTGGGAAATGGACTGTCATTGAATGTCACCCAGCCGGTTTATACAGGCGGAGCCGTGGCAAATGCCATAGAACTTGCCGGGCTGAAATCAACAGCCACACGGTATGCTACCGACTTTCAGCGAGACAATATCCGCTTCCAACTTACAGGATTCTATCTTGACATCTATAAATATACTAATCTGCGCCGGGTTATGGAAAGCAATATATCCGCAGCCGAAAAGGTATTGAAAGAAATGCAGGCACGCTATGAGCAGGGGACAGCTCTTCAAAATGACATCACACGCTATGAACTCTTGGTATCGAATCTTGAGTTACAGCTTGTCAAGATAAACAATACTCTCGACATCCTTAATGTCAATCTTGTAACAACGGCAGGATTGCCCGAGGGAACTGTCGTTGTACCGGATTCCACCATTCTGACTCGTTCTTTACCGATGAATGGAGAACAATGGTGGCAGCAGGAGGCTATGTTGAACTCTCCGTCATTAAGCCTCGCACGTTCCGGTGTTGACATAAGTCGCAAAGCGGAAAATATCATCCGTTCCGAGCGTCTGCCCAAGATAGGGCTTCAGGCAGGTTGGAGCATTGACGGTCCCATTCTTGTGGAAGTACCGCCAATCAATCGCAACTTAAGCTATTGGTATATCGGGGTCGGGGTCAGCTACAACATTTCCTCACTATATAAAAGCAACAAGTCTTTGGCAAAGAGCCGTGCTGCCACACAAAGGACAATAGAAGAACTTGCCGCCACACGTGAAAGTGTCTCGCTTGCTGTAAGAGCCGACCATATACACTATTTAGAGGCCTATGAAGAGCTACAGAACCAACGGAAAAGCGCAGAGCTTGCCGAACGAAATTACCGCACGATTTCTACGCGATACTCGGCAGATATGGCATTGATTACCGATATGCTCGACGCGGCCAATGCAAAACTCGATGCGGAGAAGCAGCTGGTTAACGCTCGTATAAACATCATCTACTATTATTATAAACTTTTATTCACCACCGGAAAAATATGAAACACCGTAGCAAAAAGATACTTTCTTATATCATCACCATCGCAGTAATCGCTGTCGCAGCATTGTGGGTCGGCAGCAAGTTCATTCACCTTGGCAATGTAGAATTTACCGACAATGCGCAGGTGCGTCGGCAGATAGTGCCCCTCAATAGCCGCGTACAAGGTTACATCAAAGAAATCCGTTTCAAAGAATATGAGAAGGTTAAGAAAGGGGACACACTTGTGATAATTGACGATGCCGATATGCGCCTTAATGTAGCCCGTGCAAACGCAGATTACCAGAATGCCCTCGCCGGACGCGGTGTCGCTGACCGGACAGTTGTATCAGCTTCGGCAAATGTAGCCGTCAATGAAGCATCTATCACTGAAGCCAAAGTGCTGATGGATAATGCAGCTACAGATTTGGCCCGATACGAAAAACTATTGGCACAGGATGCCGTCACCCGCCAGCAGTATGATGGTGCCAAGACGGACTATGGGGTAAAAAAAGCCCGATACGAAATGCTTGTGAGGCAACGTTCGGCAACCTCATCAGTCGTCGATGTCAACCGTCAACGCATATCGCAGTCAGAAGCAGGAATTGAACTTGCCAAAGCTCTCCTTGAAACTGCAGAACTTAATCTCAGCTACACTATAATTACCGCCCCGTGCAACGGCTACACTTCACGTAAGGAGATACAGGTCGGTCAACTCGTACAACCGGGCCAAACACTGCTTGATATTATTGAATCAGGCGACGTGTGGGTTGCCGCCAACTATAAGGAAACTCAACTCCACCACATAGTTCCCGGAAGTAAGGTGGAAATAAGGGTGGATGCTATCCCGGGAGTTCTTTTCAACGGAAATATCCGATCAATCTCTACAGCTACCGGTGCTTCACTTTCACTGATCCCGCAGGACAATTCAGCCGGAAATTTCGTAAAGGTGCGTCAGCGAATACCCGTAAGGATTGAATTTACGGAAGACAACAAGCCGGAAGATATGGAACGGCTCCGTACTGGTATGAATGTTGAATGTTACGTAAAGTATTGATATGGCAGACTGGCACGTTCCACAGGGACCATTCGACATTCCGGATGTTCCCAATTTCATTCCACGACAGCTAAAGCCGTATCTGTTTATTCTTTTTGTACTGATAATCCAGTTCTCAAGCGGAGTTTATCTTGCCGCCGCATCTGACATGGTAGGTACTACGGCACTTATGCAAGAGGATATTCTCATGGCAGGCTATGCCTCACTGATGGGGTTGGCCATCAATTTTGCCGTCATGTTCCGCATCAAGTTCCGTTTCTCTACCCGAACCCAGTTGGTTACTTCAGGTATAGTCCTGATAGTTGCCAATATTATATGTGCCCACACAACAAGTGTACCGTTGCTTGTCGGCACTTGTTTCGTGGCGGGATGGTTCAGGATGCAGGCCACACTTGCCTGTAACTCCACAATACAGTTATGGCTGACTCCTGTACGTGACATGGCGATATTCTTTTGCTACGTCTATATAATAGTTGACAGCGTAATACAATTGAACGGTATCACCACCGTCTATATTATATTCTTCTCGCAATGGGAATATATGCACTGGATTATGACCGGACTGCTCGCCCTAATGGTACTGCTGGTTATGATATTAGTGAAGCCTGTACGCGGGCCAATGTTCATTCCTTTGCTCGGCATCGACTGGATAGGCGCAATCTTATGGGCGGGATTCATGCTTTGTTTTACTTTCATCTGCGTCTATGGCAATTTCTATGACTGGTGGGATGCCACGGAGATAAGAGGTGCAACAGTTATCGGGCTTGCCTGTCTCGGCATAAACCTGTGGAGAGCCACATTCCTTCACCATCCCTACATATCATTCAGGGCGATGAGAAACCACAACGTGATACGAGCAACGGGCATCTACCTCGTTTTCTTCACCCTGATTGCCACTGAACATGTGTTTGAACACAGTTATGCAGCAAATATACTCGGATTTGATGAAACCAATCTGATCGACTTGAACTGGTATGTTTTCGCTGGAATCATCGCCGGGTGTGCGTTCACATATTTCACCTTCGCACTACGTAAATGGAGGTACAAGACCATGGCGGCAATAGCATTTGTCCTTGCTGCCTGTTACCTTGCCTGTTTCTATTTCTTCATAGATTATGGCATTGAGAAAGAGATGCTTTTCATTCCGCTGTTTTTTCGTGGTGCCGCATCCGTGATAATCTCCATTGTTTTCCTTACCTCAATTGTACAGAGCGGACTTCCATTTCAGGTATTTCCACAGGCCCTTACCATCAACGGATTCACAGGAGCGGTTATGGGAGCGACACTCGGGCCGGCACTTATTGGGGAATTCCTAAGACATACAATGGCTAAAAACGCTTCACTACTCAGTTCAAATATCGTAGATTTCAATCCTGCCATAGACCATGTGCCTATCGGTCAACTTTATGGAATGGTGCAGACGCAGGCTCTCGTTGTCTCTATGAAAGAAATCTACGGTTGGCTGCTTATCACGGCATTAGTATCGCTCTTGATTATACTCGCCAGCTATGGACCTGTACGACCATTTGCGATATTCCCGAAGTGGAGTACTGTTCGGAGGAGTATCAAACATATAGTCCGAACTAAGGGTAATACAGGAATCCAGTCAGTGTAGTCGTTCTTATATAATATAAGCATTGACCATTATAATCTGTCAGAATATGAGACAAGACACTAGTGTCCCATTAAAATTGGGACACTAGTGAAATCATTTCAATTATGATAATTGCTTATTTGCAGGTAAGTACAGTTCGTCAGCACTTCGAAAATCAAGAAGAAGGAATCAAGATGCAGGCGGGACATACTTTAGCACATTTCCCACATTTTATGCAATTCTCGTCACGGACGAATATCAATTTATTCATATAAATAAAGGTATTTAAATAGCTGCGGCAAAGATAACGAAAGTAAAGAAACAGGAAAGCAAACAGTTGCTGATAAAGAGTGCTGATTGGATATTAAATCTTTCGATAAACTTCATCAAACGGCACTCTGCACCGTTCACCCCAAATACCTTTATTCCCATCCCGTATTCCGCAGGGGATAACCATATTTATTTCGGCACCATGCGGTAGCTTCAGCACTCTTTTTAACCGGCGGCTGTCCAGCCCCTCCAATGGACAAGTATCATACCCTTCGTTCGCCATCGCAATCATAAATGTCTGGGCAGCAAGCGCACAGGACTTATGGGCAACCACACGCATATCATTCTCGGACACTTCGAGCATCATCGGACGGAAAATGCTGATAATATTAGCCAACAGCTTCCTGAACAGCCCCAGAAGCCCCAAGAAGCGGGCATACACAAATGGCATTAATATTCCGTAATACAATTCACGGTCTTTGATTCGTTTTGCCTGACGTTCTTTCGGGCTGTTGCGATGAATGTTATCCCGTTCAAAGTCGAGTACAAACCGCGCACGCTTCCTGTAGACATCCCGGCGGACCACGAAAACCACCACTTCCGGTGCAGTGGCAGTCGATTTCTGGTCGAGGCAGGCTCTCGAAACTTTCGCCAACAGTTCAGGCTGTGTGATGTGATAGAATTCCCACAACTGCATATTCGAACTGTTGGGAGCTAGTGTTGCCAGTTCCAGACAATGTTTCACCTTCTCCGTATCTATCGGTTTCATTTTATCATACACACGCACAGAGCGGCGATACTGGAGTACTTCATCTAAATTCATAGGCTTAATCATTAGTTTATATTTTATAGATATCTCATTCTTTCACTGGTCTGTCATCTCCCTCTCATGCAACTGTTGCAGCACAACCTCCGCCATTTCTTTAGAGCTAAACGGATTTTGTCCCGTCACCAGATTATTGTCAACAATTACTTTTGAGGTCATAGGTATCAATGCCTTTTGATAGTTGGCCCCTCTCGCTTTGAGTGATGCTTCAAGATTGAAAGGAACTTCTTTCTTCCGATTGGCAAGGCTTTCTTCCAGCCAACTGAACCCTGTTATTTCTTTGCCTTTAATCAGATATTCACCATTGGATGATTTGACATTCAACAGTCCGCATACTCCATGACAGATTGCAGCCACTAGCTTGTTGTTTTCATCATGTTCCGTAATGATTGCCTGCAAAACGGCATTATCCGGAAAGTCGTACATGGTTCCGTGTCCGCCAGCCAAATAAATACAATCGAATAGCTGCTCCCGAACATCATCCAGTTTTTTGGCATGACGCAGCATTTCTCTGAACTCAGGATTCTCCCAATACTCCCTGGATATCTTATCCAGAACGACTGTTTTTAAACTCTCAGGATCAACAGGCGTATTTCCTCCTTCGGGACTGGCTATCGTCATTTCATATCCTCTTTCTTCGGCACAATGATAGATGTGAGTAAACTCACTAAGCCATAATCCGGTTGCCAGGCTACTATTCGCATAAGTCCCAGTTCCCGTCACTACTAATAGAATCTTCTGAATATACATACAACTGTCTTTTGATGAATACGGGGTTAAAACACTTCTGCAAGCAAATGTATCTCAAATTGCAGAAGTTTTAACATATTCAATCCATAAGAAAAGGAAGAAAACAAGTAAGTTATAGAAATGGAATATCTAAGTCAATACCAATGGAACAATATTGTGAGAATCATTGAACAGCATAGGGGACATGGCTCCCCGTCAATTCAAGACACGCCAATAGACCAATAACAAAAATCCCTTGAACTTTAAAAATTCAAGGGATTTTTGTCTTGTCCATTTTGCACCGACTTCCGTAGTACAAGCAGCTACACTTTTGAACTATGTAGTTTTTTATAAACCTCTACTCGAGCGTCTATTTCTGCCTGGGTTAAATGCGCAGGAAGTTCAATGGTAGTTCGTGGAGTAATGGCAACCAATACTACCTTACCTACACTTTTTTTATACTCTTTGATTGCATTCTCCATCACTTGGCTGGAAGAAACAAACTCACGCATTACATTACCTTTTTTCATATATCAATTAAATATCTTTGTTTATACACGATTACACAAGCAGAATATAAATCCATGTTTTTATACAGGATCGGCTTTAACCGTATCTTCCGGTTTCAGTTTATTTTCCAGACAAATATTAATTGCATTCATCCCTTTTTGTCCACGTTCCAGATCAAACGTCACAATGTCATTCTCCGAAATTGCGGTAACCACATTGTTCACATGAAAAAAATACTTCTCAACACCAGAAAGATCTTTAATAAAGCCATATCCTTTTGATGTATTAAAGAATTCGACTCTTCCTCTTAAAATAACCGGTTCCTCTTTTCCCTTTTTAGGAGTGGCAATAATGATTTCCTCGGCATTAATTTCTTCTCTCTTTGTATTATTTGCCGGAGGAGTTGAAGTAATCATCCCGTTCTCGTCTACATAAGCAATCATATCATCAAGGCTACTGCCCCTGTTAGATGACTTCCTGTCTTCTTTTCTTTTTTGTTTCTCTTCCCGCTTAGCGAGTCTCTTCTTTTCATTTTCACGTTTACCAACTGTCATGGATTTTGCCATAGAACTTATTTTTTATTTATACTAGATATGAATGAATAATGCAATAAAACCGATCTCTAGATTACATAATCAGCTTTATTCAGTTTTTTTCCTGTCAATTTCTGAATATCATTAATCAGCTTACGCTCTTCCTGCGAACAGAATGTAAGTGCCGTCCCAGTGTTTCCAGCTCTTCCGGTACGTCCGATACGATGGACATACGTTTCCGGTACATCGGGAAGATCATAGTTAATCACCAAAGGTAGCTCATTGATATCAATACCTCTGGCAGCAATATCAGTAGCGATCATCACACGTGTTTTCCCGGACTTAAAATTGCCCAATGCCGACTGTCGTGCCGCCTGACTTTTATTTCCATGAATAGCCTGACTGCCAATCCCTGCCTTGCCCAATATTTTGACGATCTTATCCGCATTATGCTTCGTACGTGAGAATACCAGTACCGATTGATCTTCCGACTTCTGTAAAATCGAAATCAACAACTGGCTCTTCTCCTTTTTCTCTACAAAATAGACCATCTGCTCAATAGAATCCACAGTCGATGATTTCGGAGTTATACTGATTCGCACAGGATTCTTCAACAGAGAGTTAGTTAGAGAAATAATCGTATCAGGCATTGTAGCCGAGAAAAACAAAGTCTGCTTTTCTTTCGGAAGTTTTGGTAATATCCGTTTGATATCGTGAATAAATCCCATATCAAGCATACGGTCTGCTTCATCAAGTACGAAATGCCGGATACTATCTAAATGTACATGCCCCTGATTCATCAAGTCGAGTAAACGTCCGGGGGTAGCAACGAGAATATCAATTCCTTTGTGTAACATATCCACTTGCGGGCGCTGATTCACTCCTCCGAAGATAACTCCGTGACGTACCCGGGTATATTTGGCATAGTCGTTAATACATTCACTGATCTGCAATGCAAGTTCACGGGTAGGTGTCAAGATCAAAGCTTTAATTCCCTGACGTTTCGTCAGCTCTTTATTCATCTGCAAATGCTGGATAATAGGGATTGCAAATGAAGCAGTCTTCCCGGTTCCCGTCTGCGCACAGCCCAGTATATCCCTTTTTGCTAATGCAGGCGGAATTGCTTTCTCTTGTATAGGAGTGGGTACGGCATATCCTTTTTCTTCAATAGCTTTTAAAATCGGTTCGGTTATATTTAATTCTTTAAATGTCATAATTGTTATTTATACTGTATTGAAACAGCGATTTTGTTTTTATAGATTGAAAGACGCAAACAAATCCGGAATGGAAATGCAAAGTCCTCCTAATTAAGCCAGTTTATGGGTTGCCAAGAAAAACTCGCGTTCCAATGTAGCCATTACTTCTTTTACGCTACTAATCTTTTCTGCGAGAAAGGCATTGCTACCGGCAAATGCATATCCTTTTTTCATATTTCCTCTAGCTGCATTATATAAAGCCTTGATAATGCAGTAGGGACTTTTTGTGTAGTCACAGGTCTTGATACAATGGAACGAACAGTTCTTAGGTCTCTCCAAACCATTATTCACATTGTGAATAAATTCTCCATCAATAGCCCGTCCCGGCATCCCGACAGGACTTTCAATAATAAGAACATCTTCAGATTTGGAATGAATATATACTTCTTTAAATGTTTCTGAAGCATCACATTCAAGAGTAGTTACAAAAATGCTTCCCATCTGCACACCTGAAGCTCCCAGTTCCATAAAATGCGCTATATCCTCACCTGTTGAAATCCCTCCGGCTGCAATCACCGGAATTTGTTTCTGTTCTTTATAGCTGGATGCAATCATTACCACTTCCGGAATCAATGCTTCCAAAGCATAATGCTGATCCTGTATTTGTTCCTTTTTAAATCCTAAATGCCCACCGGCTTTAGGTCCTTCTACCACGATTGCATCGGGCAGATAGTTATAGTTCTTTTGCCACTTGTCACAAATAATTTTCGCTGCTCTTGAAGAAGATACGATAGGAACCAATTTTGTAACACTTCCCGAGGGCAGGTATGATGGCAAATCGAGCGGAAGTCCCGCACCTGAAAATACCACGTCAATCTCTTCCTCAATCGCAGTACGCACCATATCGGCATAATTAGATAAGGCAACCATGACGTTTACTCCGATTATACCTTTTGTTTTTGTACGTGCCTTGCGAATTTCCTCTCTCAGTCCGCTTATACATTTCTCCGGATAGGTGCCCTTTCCTTTGGGGTATAACAATCCTAAACCCGCACATGATATAACCCCTACTCCGCCTTCATTTGCTACTGCAGATGCCAAACCGGACAGTGAGATTCCTACTCCCATTCCACCTTGTATAACAGGTGTTTTAATTTCAATATTTCCTATAAAGAACGATTTCATATGTTTTATTTTGTATGGGCAAAACAGATAGACAGAAGTGAGTATACTTTATCCAAGTACTCAATACTAGCCTGCCACTAACGATTTACCTTATTGGATAATTTATTAAACTATTTGCTCCTGACTATTTCAGGAGTATTGTATTACAAAAAAGCCTAATAAATCTATTTTCAGAATGGAAAGTACAGGATTAGAAATTCCTAATTTTGCATAGAAGAGCCAGAATTAGCAGAACTTAAATGTAAAATGATTTTTCGTCCTCCCTATTCAGTAGAGATTCCTCCGTTAAATCATGAAACGGAAACAGTTTTTAAATAAAAGCAGAAGACAGAATCTTCTGCTTTTATCTGGATATTAATATCTTCTAGAGTTATTATAACCACCACGGCCTCCACCGTTTGACGGTCTTTCAGTACGAGGGCGTGCAACGCTTACTGAAATAACCTTCTGGTCGTATTCAACTCCATTCAGTTCATCAATTGCCTTTTGTCCTTCTCCATCGTTCGTCATTTCTACGAAAGCGAATCCTCTGGATCTGCCAGTCTCTCTATCAAAAATAACTTTGGCTGAAGAAACTTCTCCAAACTCTGCAAATAAATTTGTTAAGTCGGCATCAGTTGTGCCATAGCTTAAACCTGAAATGTAAATGTTCATCTAAAAATTTTATTAAAATAAATACTAATTTGGAGTGAGGAGGATAATTACAGAAGAGGACTACTTACTAATAATATATTAAAAAGAAGAACTGTACAATAATGATTCGTAACTCAAACTCTGGGAACAAAGGTAACACAATAAATTAGATAACGATGTTTTTATTCTATATTTTTCAATAGAAGTTCAATTATTATCATTTGTTAGCACGCCTATCGCACCAAACAGAAAGAACTTGTTCAAAAGCTCCAGCCATATACAGATTGTATTTCACTGCTATCCGACCAAAGTTCAACCTATATAAAAGGTATCATCATCACTTCTGCCCACATGGCAAACAATGCACAAACTTACCTTAACCTATTCTGGTCCTTTGCGCATTTGTCGATTCCTGTGAACATACATTTAACAAAAAAAGTGCGCCTTTTCCCCACCGGGAAAGAGGCGCACCACACAAACAAAACAAACAATAGTCTACCTTCACAGGCAGTGAATCCATAAATCCATTCCTTTATATCAAAGAATGGCAGGGGATATGGATTCTGGGGAAATAAGCTGCTTCACAGCAACTAACATATAACAAGAGAATTATTTAGTCATCCCATTCGGAAGGCGGCAGCGTTTTTTTGCCATACCACTTCATCCAGGCACAAAATTTCCGTTTCCTCAAATAAAGCGAATCGCCACAATGCTCCAACGCTTCCCAATCAAATGAAGAATGGTGCCCGAACCATCTCTCTATCCAATAAAGCAGATGATAATTGACAAATGCCAATAACATGAACCACCATGAAAGCCACAGGGAAAGAACCAATGCAGGCAACAACGCCAACAAGAAACATTCGAGATATTGCCTCTCATGAATACGAAGTTCCATATCCTCCCATGCTTCCAGATATTTGTAACGGGTAAAACAGCATCCGAAAAGCATGAAATAATACTTCTTCTTATTTAAAAAGGCCTTCGCCCATATACTATTATATAAAATCATGTTTAAATTTCCAGCGCCTTACCCGGTCTGAATTTAACAATCTTCTTTGCGGGAATCTGCATTTTCTGACCGGCTGACGGATTATACCCCGCGCGTGACGCACGTTCCTGTACCCGGAAACTTCCAAATCCCACAAGTGTTACGGACTCTTCATTATGCAAACTGTCTCTGACGGTGTCGGTGATATGGTTTAAGACCCTTTCCACATCTGCCTGTGACATGCCGCTACGAATAGCGACCTTTTGAATCAATTCTTTCTTATTCATCCTTTTAGTTTTTAATATTATCAATGACAAACCAGATTCATCTGTTTCACTCTTTCTAATTACCAATCATCCTCTTCCTTGAAGAGATCGTATTTCTTCACCAGTGCAGACAGTTCGGGGTCAAGGTTCGCGCGGAATTTCATTTTTTCGTCCATATCCACTGCACTGAGCAATAGCCGTACCGCCTGTTCTTCATTCCCCAAACGTGCCTGAAGAATGGCCTGCATGTACTTGACGTCGGCTGTCTGAGGCAAATTACCGAATATCCGCAAAGCGGCTTTGTCATACCCCTGTGACATATAGGCAATGGCCGTATTCACATCTTCGTACGGGCGCAGAATTTCCAGTGCCTGCGCATATTTGCGTTTCTCCAGACACTCCACTCCCCGTGCATACGCCGTATCCGGTTCGGTGGTATACACCGTATCCTGCTGCATACCCCGGCGGGAAAGGGTAAAGCGGAAGTCTACCGCACGTACGGACGGGTAGAGCTTGTCGAGCATGTAGGCATACTCTGCCTTATACTGGCTCTTAATCAGCCATTCACGCCGGTCGGGATCCGTCTCCTTATCTATTATCCGCAAGACGGCACCCCTGTTACCGACAAAATGCTCATCTTCCATGATCAGGCGTCGCAATTTGTCCCATCCTTCAGGAATGGTACGCACTTTTATCAGTTGCGGCAGGTTCGGGATCTCGTCTTTCACCTCCCGTTTCCGGATATTTCCCGCATCGTCTATCTCCATGGCGGCACCGACAGACAGGGAATCATACAGTTGCGTGAAGTCACGCACCAGAATGTTACGGATAGATTCAACACGTTTCCGGGCTATCTCTCCGTTGATGCGCCAGTTACCTTCTGGAGAAGAGGTGGCAAAGAGTGTCAGGCTATCTATGATGTACACCGGATCGGTCATCAGCGCCAGGGTAAGATCGCGCACCTGTTTCACTCCCTTCCGGTTCACATCGATGGATTCATCCAGACTAAAACGGTTTTTGGGAAAATAAAAATTCACACTGGTATTCGCTTCCGCGTCGCGAGTGACGATTTTACGCACAAAGCGGGGAGTCTTGTCAACGAACTTCGTCATCGAACTCACCAGAAAAGTCAGCGTATCCGATTTGGGAAGCGGGTATTCGCTACCGTTGCTGTTCAGCACATTGCCCACCACATAAACCTTCATGCGCGCCGAGTTTTCATCCGCGGGCACTTTCTGCGAATAGAGAAAGCGTACCTGGTCGGCAGCATAAATCACAGTGTCGAGTTTAGCTTCCGGGTTGAACGGGAAACGGACAATATCACGGTATTTCTCGTCTTTCATCGCTTTGCGAGCCTCATTGCGGGCAATCTTCTGCGTTTTATAGAACATTTTTACCAGAGCGGTAGAATCGAGCGAATTGATGCGCGCTATCCGTTCTCCATAGCCTGCCTGCTTGGCGGCATGACGAAGGGCGGGCGGATTGATATTATACAATTCACGTTTCAGACGGTACTGCGGATAAGCTGACCGCAGGGTTTCGTAACGACGCATGTAGCGGTCAACCGTAGCTGCCGAGTCCACCCGGCTGCGCTCTAAATTCCTGAATGCCTTAGGTCCGGGAGTACGTCGCTGCATCGAGTCGGGCAGAATGCGGTGATAAGTCAATAAAGGCGACAATCCACGGAAAAATCCGGCGGGTCCCCTGTCGGGCATTCCCTGTCCGTGCGATTCATAATATGCGTATATTTCTTCTTTCGAGAACTGCGACAGCAGGATCTTACGTGTCCGTACCGTATCCGGCCGGACCGGCCTCTCCTGATATTGCGTTTCCGTTACCCACGAAGGAGGCAGGGTGTCCAAGTCCGGACGGCGAAAATGGAACATCGGGAGGAAATTCCTTACTTTCTCATAACGACGGATATATTTTTCCGTGAGTTGCTCACGGTTCAGGTGTGTCGTGTCATTCCCTGCCAGAAAAGCGCGCAGGAATTTCAGGTTTTCCTTCTTTTCGGCACGCGCGCCCCTGATGCGGTAATACCGGTAAAGGCCGGCGTCCAGCCGTTCCATCTTTTCATTGAAATAATCAAAGCGGGGAGAGTAGATCCGCGCACCGGGTTCCGCTCCCAGTTCCGCTCCTATTTCATGTATCCGGTTGAATCTGCGTTCCGCCTGCCAGGCGGCGGCACTCAACGCCCGGTCATAGAAGTAGCTTTTACGGGCAATCAATGCTTCCGCACGCGCTTTGGCATTTTCCGCGCAGGTGAGGGAATCATCTTCCAGGCTTCGGGCATAATTCGCCCATTTGTCGTTGAAGAAGCGGAAGCGTTCCAGCAGGTATTTGTTTTGATATTGCAACGTGTCGTTCACCCGTGCCAAGGCACGGTCATACTGCCACCACTGGCGTGTGATCATCCGGTACGAGTTCTCCAGCATGCGGTCTTTCAGCAGGCTGTCGCGTTCGGCAGCCTGACGGTTGAACATCTCAAAACGCAGCAGCAACGGGTCAGGACGCCGTTTCTTGGCACCCTGTATCGCCCAGCGTTTCTCCAATCCACGCTTATACCACTTCAGACGTTCCAGATAACGCTCGAAAGAGCGATAGTCGACATAGGTACGGTAGAAATTGACCGAGTCCGGGATAATCTTTTCCAGAAAACGGTCATAACGCCGGTAGTCACGCTCCTGCAACTCGCGAAACCGTTGTCCGGTGAAGCGCAGTTCTTTCAGGGAATCGAGCATATCTCCCCGCATCAGAACCGGACGGACATTCACCATCCAGTTATCCTGCTGCAAGGCACGGGGCACCGTTACTACAAATTCAACATCAATCAGCCCGTTGCGTTCCGCCGTGTTGCGGGTGGTATTGGCAGAGATCACAATTTCATCCAATGCCATGGTAGTCAGGTTCTCTTTATGGATACTATCCCATTCCATGGACACACCCGGCCTGGAAGTGACAAAGACGAAGTTCGAAGACGGGGTAGAGATAACCGAGTCATGTTTTACCACCGGACGCTTCGGCGGGCTCTTCCGCGCAGCGGGCAATGCCAACATCACCCTCGGCTGCTCTTTGTAGAGCCTGCCGAATGGAGAGCATGCGGTGACAAGCATGATCAGGAACAGAATATAGAAACTTTTAGTACTCTTCATACACCCATGGGTTGACGACAAGGATCAACCTTAGAATAAATAAACAAGATTAAATGCCAGCTTAGGTGTCGGAAGAAAATAAGTGCCCGACTTCACCTTGTCACCGCAGTGTTCGCAACGATATTTCGTGTAGGGGGTTACCAACAGTCCCAAACCTGCTTCGACTTCCATATTCCAGCGTTTGCCCAGCAACCACGAACGCCCGTAGGTCATTCCCGCACCATAGCCCCAGCCCTGATAACGATATTTACCATCCAGCAGTCCGTCCCACGCCACGTTGTAGCGCGCTCCCATGGCATACATGCTGATAAAACTGCCGGCATAAGTTTGCCAGAACCAATAGCGTGCGCCCGATTCCAACAGGAAGTGCTTGATCTTCCGCGTGTCGCTGAAATTCCACGGATTATAGGAAAAGCCCAGGTTCAGCGTCCAGTGGGTACTCAGCATCATGCTGCCCTCGGCGTTGAAGGTGGTAGTAGCCAATTTTAGCGTATTGGTCTGTACTGAATAGAACTGCGCCCGCAGATGGGTCGTCAGACTGCCTGCAAGCAGCAGGAAAAAGGACAATAAGCAATATCGTACAATTCGTCTCATTGATATTTCAATATAAGGAGTTTATATTAACAGACAGTTAGTTGTGTACACCAATTGTCATATTCTTTCCGGTAACTATAAACGGCAGGCGGAGGACTCACCTGTAGACATGTGTCCGAAACCAGCGTATCATAGCGGTCGGTAAGATTTACCAGGTAGCACTCTGGTACATATACACAAGGTATGGATTCGGCAACATTCTCACCATTTGCCTCAATACCCTCCAGCTGCGGATAGATCATACTCAGGTAATGGGCGGAATGGCCGAAGCACCACCACTTCTCTTCGATGAAAAACAGGTAGATATGATACAGGTTTTTACCTTCCTTGTCGAACACTAATTCCGGAATTCTCATGTTACATTTTGTCATTGGGTTAATAATCACTTACACATCTCACCATACCGTTCGCCGTACTTTTAGCCTGGATATCACAGTAAGGTTTCCCCGGCGTAAAATCAAAAAGCCAAGCATCTGTTGCCCCCTTTTCAGTGGAAGACCAGTATCTTTTCGTCCTGCCGGTTTCTTCCATCGGTTTGTCCTTATATATCGCCCCAATGGCTTCACGAAACATCCACATCAGTTGCAGCTCGCGTTGAGTGGGAACACGCCATTTGCGCCCTTCACCCGGTGCGCCGGCAGTACCATACCAACGGCACCCTGTATTTGCAGTGGTGGTAAAATCCGGTTCCTCATTCTGCCCGCCATCATTTACTCCTTGCACTGCCATCCAATTCTCATCATTGTTCCCCACATCCTCGGATGCCACAATAAAGCGAAACGGTATTCTGTCATTGACGCTCAAATTTGCTCCGTTTCCTTTGGAAACCTGATGCCGGATGGTAGTGCCGTCCCGCATCATCTTCACTCCGCTTCCCCATTGGGCGGCTCCAGCCAGTCCTTCCGCATAAATAACGGCATACGTTTTTCCGCCGACAGTCTCTTTCTGGATATACTGCCCGAAAACTCCCGAAGGAAGACCGAAGCAGAATAAAACGATCCATAGAATGGAACAGGTCTTGAAACTCATCATCTTTATTTCTTATTAGGTTGCATTTCGTTTACTTATCGCTAATTGCTCGCATGACTGGCTTTGACCGGGTCCTGGAAACCTCTGACGGCATGCGTATTGCCGACAGCGTCGGAGTACACCTTCCCTTCATTCGTGATTACAAAGGCTTTATCGGCATCCGGACAGGCGGTAGACGACCAGTAACCGGCACTCAGCTGGCTTACCGTACTTGAAGAGGAAATCCAGGTTCCTATCAACTCGCCGATAGAAGGAAGATACCACAGGATATCACCGGCCTCGTTTCCCTGGTTGTATCCATTCAGTCCGCGGTAGCAGGTATAAGCAGCCGCATAGTCTTCCCAAGGAACGCCGGCGGCTTGCAACCGTGCGGTATTCTCATGCCCATCCGTCAACGAAGTAGCTCCCAATTTGTCGAGTGGCGCCGATCCTACATACCATTTCAGGTTCGTTTCTCCCGGTGTTGTGGTGCCGGACGAACTTCCCGCCGGATAGTATCCGTCCGAAAAGTAAACCTCTATCTTGTTCGGGTATTGCCATTTAACGGCATTCGCGTCAGTGACCGACGACAAGCGATTACCACTTGCATCGTATGCCGTAAGTTTTCCCGAGAAATAGCCCGGTATCAACCGGACTACATTGGTATCTTCCGGGTTATTTCCTTTCAGGATAATGTTATAAGTCAGGTCATAATTGGGGTATACGCTGAAATCAGTCGTGAAGTTCTTTCCCAAAAACAACTGGTAGATAGAGAAATCTTTTACAATATGCAAATTCGGGGTACCAGCGATCTCCTGATTCTCCAGCCCTATAATCTGAAGGTAAGTACCGCCCTTCGGTGAGTTATCGCGACGGGTACTCTGCGTAGAGGTCGGTACGCTCTGCTGGAGATTGACCGGGATGTATATAGGCTCCGTATTAATCACAGGATTTGCGGTGGTTGTCATAGCGAGTGATTCAGACCAAAAAAAGCCGGATCTGTTCAAATCCACTGAAGGGAAAACGGCTTTTCTTCCAATCACACTATAATAACTCTGCGTGGGAATGTTTACCAAGGTTACATTCCACGTATGCGGAACTTCTATAAAATGGTTAAAAGTGGTTGTTATATTGAATTTCACTCTTGCCACGGTGCGCTTCAAAGAGACGTATAGCTGTTTGCCCACAGAGATTTCAGCGGCAGTCTGACCGCACATGACGATCCCCGTTCTTTCTCCTTGGCCATTCGGCAGATGCACCACGTTTCTGGGGAAAATAGTATTATTATCCGCCCGTGTCATAAAGAGTTTCTGTAAATCCGCATAGGTGGAACTGCCTACTGTCATACCACTAAAGTCACTCTCATTGACGTTGGCCAAAACCACAATCATTTTTTTTTGCCCCGCCGGTGTAGGTACAATCTCCACGTCATCTGTCTTGATGGAGCCATCAGGAGATGCAAAATATTTCTTTTCTACCAGTGTTCCGTCCGGTTGTGTTCCGCTAAACTGGAAGCCCATGTACGAATAAACGGCATAATCTTCAGGAATATTCCCGGCCGGAGACGAAGCTGCCCTTGTGACGGCAGGCGTCACCACAAGTTCCACATCCATATCCGGCGAAGACATCCTAAGCACAGGAGGCATTTCTTCCGCACGTGTTTTCCCGTCGGACGAAGTATTATAACCGTCTATGCCCAAGGTGAGCTTCACGGTCACCGGGGCCGGGGATGAAGATGTTCCCGGGCCGGGCAACAGGCTGTCCTCCGTGCATCCCCCTAAGGCCAGGCAGGCGATACATACCGGAATTATTTTTTTTATCATGATAATATCGTTCATTTGTATATTGTTATAATATCATTACTTATGAAGCATCACGGACACAGCGCACAGAACCCGTCGTTTTCTTATCGTACGGAGATAGCACCAACTTAGTATCCACAATACCATTTCCATAATCAAAAAACATGCCCCATGCGTCGTTTTCACTTACTTCCGTACCGGTCCAGTATGGTTTATTTCGATTCGCGTCCTTGTCAAAGTTCAAATCTTTATATACATTCCCATTACCCGCTACCAGTACCCATACCGCCCGCAACTCTGTGGCTCTCGGAAGTCTCCAGTCATGAAAACCACCCCCGTTATATTTTCTGCAAAGTTCTTTCGCAACCAACTCTCCGTTTTCATTTTCCCAAGGAACAGGCATAACGGAGACATCATTTTTGGTTATCTGAATTACCGGATAAGCTTTTTCGCTTGTATAGACGTTTACATCATCCGTAATCTTTAGAGCGCCGTCCGTGGGCAGTTTTCCGGGGTCTGGTGCATTAACAGGCACATAAGCTCCGTTACCGCCATAGGCCACAGTAGTAAGGTAGTTTTTGTACATATGCGTACCGGCGGCTAAAAAGGTAGGTTTTGGAGGATATGTAGTTGCATATTGACTGCCCGGTAGAACGGCCTTCGGCCAATAATATCCGCTAGGAGCTGGAACGTCATTTATCTTTTTAAGTCCTATCTGCATATAGCTTCCGGAGCCGGGAGGCGTTACATCATCTCCAAAACCACCATTAATCACCTCTGATTTCCAGCTCTGAATACTTAGCCCCAGAGCGGAGTTATTATAGACCAGATTATACGTGTTTTTATATCCCTGTCTGAAACCGAACGACTTACCATCGTCACTTTGGTTAAGATAAAGCTTACTCAGAGTAAACAGCTCATTAATTCCACTGACATTCAATACGATGAGTATGTCGCCGTCACCGACTTTGGAATCCATGAACGAGGGAACCAGAAACTCGTAGGTGAGAACCTTCGTAGTGGACAATACCGCAGGAGGGTCTACGGTTACTCCTATCGGACCGACGGTGGCTCCATCCTTTACCAACCCTGTTTCCGGGTCAATAGCTCCTTTGTTTTTAATCCAGCCTCCCCCCAGGTTATCCAGGGAGACACTGCTCAGCGTGAACTCCGGTCCTTTTTCCACATATTTCGTGATGTTAAGAACAATCCACGTATAGGCATGCCGGAAGCGTAAAGGAATAGTTACCCTCGAGTCATTGGAGGGAGCGAACGGATAGATGGTCTCGGTATTGTAGAGCAGATCCGTCTGTTGGAGACGGGTCCTGGCGGAGAAATCAAACGGGATGCCATTCGTATAGACATCCTTGGTAGCGGATGAGACAGGCGGATAGTAAGCAACCACTTTTAATGCTTTACCTTCCGACCCCACGGGAGTGACACTTGCATTATTTGAATTGTCAATAAAAGACCAATTCCACGGTGCGGAGGAGTTGGGGCGTTCCATAGTCGCTGTCATGTCTGATGATCCCTTGAAAATCTCATTCCCGTTATCACTTTTAGTGATGGACATACCAAAAGAATATGCATTTCCGGTAAAAGCATCTATGGGAGTAAAACTCCTTGATCGGGTGATCTCTGCCTTTTCTATGGAAGCATTGAAGTTCAGAGTAACCTCCTTTGCCGGAGTATCCGACTCCGGCCCGTCATAAGCATAGTTATCGCAAGCCCCTGCCAACAGTAAGGGGAAGGCTGTCAGGAGGATTGCCCGGGGCAAGGTATATTTCTTGTTTGTATCCATATTCATCTTTGTATATCGTTTCAATCACTTTTTACTAAAATTCTGATTATCATGTTGCTGACGTACGCAACGGATTTTCAATTTTTCTGTTTTCTGATGCCACGACGCATATCCGGTAGTAGCAGTAAAATCAACAGTCCATGCCCAAGCTGACTTTTTCCGTTGGTCGTCTGTAGCATTGGGTACCAGATACTCGCTCCCACACCAATAAGTCCCGGACAACGGTGTGAAGCCTCGCAATGCTTCCAATTTTGTCTGATTCACATAGATAAACGCCAGTTCCGAGAGTCGCGGAACTCTCCAGTCGTCATATCCGTTTTCTTCCAAATCCCGGCATAAGTCAAAGGCTGTCAGCGTAGTTCCGGTCTTCCACTGGACGCTCTCATGACCCGATTCATCCACCATATCATTGGCGGAAACCATCAGATTGGGAAAGGTACCTTCATAGGAAAAGGCATCCGCCACCGTAGCATACAAGCTCCCGTTTTGTCCTCCCGAAATATCCGGAGCATAAAAACTATTTCCTTCCTTATAAAAATTATTGTAGTCGAATGGAAGATATTGATTGGTACCCCAATAAGACTTCTTCTTGGGAATTCGTTGTGAAGAACCCGCAGCGTAAGTCCAGTCCACATTCTCTCCATTAAATCCCTGATAAGTCAGGTAGTATCCCTGGATGGAAGGTACGGAAGTTTCTTCGTTTGATACCCAGCCCTCGATCATGCCGGCGCTGAAATCCAAGCCTTTCGGCTTGCTGGTGTACGCAAGTTCGGCAGTGGCATAACCCGCGTCCTTCACGTTCTTGATGGTAAACTGGTATACGTGGTTGCGCAGTATGTTCATCTTGTCCTTACTCCCCTCATCGTAGGTGAAGTCTACGCGGTAGAACGTTTCCACCGCCGAGCCGTTATACTTTCCCCCTACGATAATCGCGAGGCGATTGGAGTGATTGGTATCATATACATCTCCCCATAGCAAATCGGCTTCAGGCACATAGATCTTTTCTGAGCAATAAGTGGTACCGGTAATGTACGTGCTGCCGTAGATCTTTGTTTCCGTACCTCCGACAGGGGAAGGACTGTTGATTGTCAATGCCCCTGCCGAAGAAGAGAAGTTGTTTTCTACAGGCATATATGCGTATTGTTTTCCGTCTTTCCATATCTGGACCTGGGTCATGTCAAACGGCACGCCGCCTTTGTTCCAGGTATTGTTATCGGCGTTTTTTGTCCCTATGCCGATATCTACCCGCGCTACCGCACGTACCAATGACACCGTGCCGAGATTCATCGTCTCAGTAATAATCTGGGGAGCTCCGTCTTTAGCTATCCCGAACATCGGAAACGGTTGAGCGGTAGTAAATTCAAGCACATTGCTTTCTCCAATAAGTTCCGCGCTCAGGCAGGCCTGCTGCACTTCCGCATAGCTCTTCCCCCCCATACGATAAAAGATTCCGTAATCGTCACCGGGAAAGTTGGCAAGGATGACTAGTTTGTATTTGTCATCGTTGTCTACACTTTGCAGCAGTGTAGCGCTGTATTTTCCACTGTTCGGAGCCGTCTCCTTACCCATACCCACATGGCGCAAGGTACCGAAGGCATTTCCATCCGCATTGAACTGAAGAATACAAAGGGACTTAATGGCCGAGGCGGTATCATCATTATCCATTGTCGTTCCGCTATTGGCAGCAGATACGGACAGGTTGATGATGGCAGAATCCGCAGCCGGGGAGAATGAATCGTCCTGCTGACATGATATTTGCAATATCATTGCAGCGACAAGCATTGCCCACTTACTTAAATTCGATATATGGTTATTCTTCATATTCTATGACTTTATCTTCAGTATGTACAATTCACCGTCCGGTGATTCAATTATATTCTTTCCAGACAGTCTCTACTCCCCATTCGGTGAGTTCGACCTCTACACTGACGCTCAATTTGAAATTCAACAGCACGTTTAGGGTTTGTCCCACTACAGGGATGATGGGTTGGTGGCTGCTGTCCGTGTTCAGACTTCTAAGCAGATCACCGTTACGATAGATATCTATGGTCAGCCCTTTGTTTTCTTCCAGAGTAGGAAACAGATTGAAAGGAGGAATTTTATAATCTTTCCCCGCTTCAAAACGGGGCGAAAATTGATAGGAAGCGGGAGCACCGCCATAATGACCTTCAAAATCCACCCGGCTGGCAGTTTCATGCACAACGAGCGAATAATCGCCGCCACCACTTCCACTAAGAAGTTCCAGACCGCGTACGGTTATATTCATTGACGCTACCATCCGTGAAACAGCCAAAGCCTGTTCCTCTATACGGGCGGACGTCGAAGTATTTTCTATTGTAAGCTCTCCGTAGAATAAATCGGCCGGAGGGGTGAATGTGCTCTTCCCTGCCCTTGTAGGCACAGAGGGTTTCAGAGATATGAAACCGTCGGAGCATGAATCGCCCTTTTTCAGGGGGCTGACGAGCATCGTACCGTCCTGCGTATTGCACAAAGCTACACAATGAAGGGTAGGAATACCCGGATAATTCAGATTAACAGGTTCCGTACTGTTCACAGGGAGTATGTCAAGCAACAAGTCTTTATCATCAAATACATAGAGGCTCATATCCTTGATGGTTTCCTGTGAAATACCGGCAGGAAGTTTCACTTTCAGAGGGACACCCTTGAAACAATCGTCGTTATTTTCAGCTATGCATCCTGATAACAGCAATAGTGTGAACATAGAGTATAATATCCCCGGCATGAACCGGAATTTGTAGTCACCTGTCATAATGGATATTCTTTCTTGTTTTTTATCTTTGCTAAAATCGGTATGTACCCGAATGCGGATTACAATCGGGCACATACCGATTTCTGAGAATATTTCTTTTGTTTAATTATAGAGAATAGAGGGGGATGCGAGAATTATTGGAAATCTTTTGTGATTTCGTCGGTTGTTGTCCAGTGTGCAACAGTTACAGTTACCGTAACTGAAGCGTCTACACTCGGCTTAGTCGGATCGTCACCACCGCCACCTGCATTGCCGCCGGGTTTAAAACTACCTTTCAAAGACAGAGCCATGTCATAAGTCTTTCCGGCTGCAAGAAGCGGTTGGGTAGTACCATTAGCTCCAGCTTCACCAAAATACATTGTAAAGTACTTGGTCAAAAGCTCATCCGGATTTGTTGACTGGTCTTTTGATCTCCATAAAACTTCAATAACAAGACCGGTCGGATGGGCAGAAGCAGGGGAATTTTCAAACAGATACCAGGATTTACTTGAAAGGGCGTTATCTATTTGATTGGCATTAGCAGTGCTCTCCACAAGATCCGCAGCGGCTGCAAGATAATCACCTGTTTGCTTCGGCTCACCGATGTTGTTGTCTGCCCATGTCCACGGTGCAACACCCCATGCCACACCACCTGCAAAAGCGTAAGTCTGCGGAACAAATCCTTCCCACGCTCCAGTATTGGCCGGAACAAGAGGTGATTTTGTCTGGGCCGTCATCATATAAACCTTTTTAATGGTAAACCATTTTGTATTATCAGTAGTCAATTCTGTTTCAGTAGCAGCATAATTCTGGCCAGCTGTCCATGCAATCTTTACCGTCTTGATCCTAGCTGCCACAAAATGTAACTGGACGCTAGCTGTACCCGTATTATCATTAAATGTGATCGCACCCATTCCACTTGAATACAAATTGTCCTTGCTCTGGTTTACAGTAACTTTACCAGCACCGTCGGTAGCAATAGAAGAGAAATCAAGCTTTTGGAGCTGGGAAAGACTGGCTATGCCATCAAATGTACCATCCCCGGTCTTGTCACCGAGATTGGCTATTACAACTACTTCAGCGGCATCCGTAGTAGTAGTTATCGGATTACCGATATTAGCAGCCTCTATAAACTGTGGCGCACCCACAATGAAGCCTGTCTGGTTAAAGAAAAACACAGTAACATTCTTAATAGTAGCACCGTCTTCGGTAGCAGCTTCCGACGTACCCGCCGCCCTTGTGTTTACTCCATCTCCTTCTAATTTAAGGGTCACTGTTGCCTTTGGGGCATCACTCCCCGAAGGAGCCACATCGTCACTCTGCGAACAACTTGCCAATGCCGCTATCGCACACATCGACAAAAATAAACTTTTTACTTTCATTCAGTAGTTTTTAATTAAAAAATTGATAAGTTATTTACTTTAAATTTAAATATTTCTTTCACCTTTATCCATCTCTATTCCATAATAGAGAGTAGCACAAATAAACTGCATATACATCACCGTATATTACTATATATCAATACATTACAATTATTTACGAATGTAACAGCTGTTTCAGAATCAATAAATGAAGAATAAAACAAAACAATGTTCAAACAAAAAGCTGATATTTAATTTATTAATAAAATAGATTCTGAAACAATTGTGAAACAAAGAAAATCGCACAGGTCAAACAATTTTAATAATATTCATAAAAACAAAACATATGGAAAGCGAGTTGCTATACATCGAAGAGCATTTGTCATGTCAAAACTATATGACTACTATCGAAACCGGATTCAAATTTATTGAATTTACGGAAGATACGGAATTTGGAGAAGACAACACAAATAAAAACTACCTTTTATTCTTTCTCAAAGGTGACATAACTATAAGCTACAACCAGTTTCACAACAAGCCGTTCCAAACAGGCGACATGATATTGATTCCACGTTCTTCATTATTTAAAGGAGTGGCCCCCAAAGAATCAAAGTTGCTTTTAATGTTTTTCGATATACCAGAAAACAGCTGCGACAAACTACTATTACAATCATTATCAAATATTTGCGAGAATATGGAATACCTGTTCGAACCGATTAAAATACGTTATCCGCTGACTCCCTTTTTAGAGGTACTGATCCACTGCATCAGAAATGGCATGAACTGTTTACACCTGCACACACTGATGCAACAGGAATTATTCTTCCTACTTCGCGGGTTTTATGAGAAAAAAGATATTGCAACATTGTTTTATCCTATTATTGGAAAAAGCATTGACTTTAAAGATTTTATCATGAACAACTATACCAAAGTGAATAATATTGAGAAACTAATTTCTCTGTCCAATCTGGGGAGAAGTTGTTTTTTTGCAAGATTCAACGAAGTATTCGGAATGACAGCCAAACAATGGATGCTGAAACAAAGAAACCAACTGATTTTGAAAAAACTGACTGAACCGGGGATATGTATAAAAGATGTCATCGAAGAACTGGGATTTGACTCACAAGGTTATTTTGGCCGTTACTGCAAGCAGCATTTCGGATGCACTCCCAAACAATTAATTAAGCGCTATCAGGCTAATAATGAAACAAATTAGCAAGTATTTTCCATGTTTGTACAAAATGAACAAATTTTCGGACTTTATTGCAATTAATATAAAAGAAATATAAGCTTACTTTGCAACGTGAAAACAAATAAATCAATAGAACCCTTTTTGTGCTACTCTCTATTATGGAATAGATTACAATAGTGCAAATATATATAAAATATTAATACCTGCAATTTTTTATCAGGAATTATAGTATGAAAAATCTTACTTTTAGAACAATTTAGTCACTATACTATTCACCTTATCAAGTTGGGAAACGTCGAATTCCTTCAAATAAATACGGGTCATTTCTTCTGATGTATGTCCCAATCCTGCACTAATCACGGAAACCGGCGCACCACAGTCACGGGCGAGGGTAGCCCAAGTATGGCGGGCTGTATAAGTAGTCAAAGGTATTTTGACATCAATCATGGCAGCTATTCTTTTCAAATGCCGGTTTATACGCCCCAAGGCCAGACGGTACTGCGTATATTCTGAAGAAGAATTGTCACGGATAATCGGAAATACATATTTTCCTTCTGTTTCATACTTATCCATCAACTCCTGCATTTGAGGCGTTACGGCAATGCGAATAAATTGCTTAGACTTATGCCGGGAATAGGTCAACACACCATTATAAATATCAGATTTCTTCAAAAGGACAATATCCACAAAGGCCATTCCCTGCGCATAGAAGCTAAACAAATACAGGTCACGGGCAAACTTCAGTTCAGGAGCATCCTCTAGTTTGAGATTCGCCAGAGCTTGAAGATCCTCACGGCTCAAGGCACGCTTCACTGTTTTAGCCGGACGCGTCTGCGCTTTCACAAAGGGATATTCTCCATGAGGATGATAGCCATCCACCACAGCCTGATTATAAAGAGTCCGCAAATTCCGCAAATAATAGCTCACCGTATTTTCGGCAACTCCATTATTATACAAAAAATCCTCATAGCGCCGGATAAAACGTAAATCAATCTCTAGCATCCGGATGTCCGAACCGTCCAGAAACTTAGCCAATGATGAACGCGTGCTTTTATATGCCGCAGCCGTCCCCTCTTTCTTCAACTTTTTTTTCCGTTCAATTTGTGTATCAATATAGCGCAGTATGTAAAATTGCTGTCTTACGTTCGCACGGGTGAATTGTGCCAATACATCTTCTACTGTAAAAGGCTCCGTTGTCCGTTCAAGCTGCCGGATCCGTGTATGAATCATATTTTTCATTTTCCGCAGTTCACGATTCATCTTTGTGATGTCCGTAGCGGTTAGTGTGGCATCCGTACCATCAACAATCTTTTCCTCTGCCTCATTGAATACTTCCTCTTTTAACCGGAATCCGGTATATAACAGTTTCTTTCTCCTACTATGTATCACTTGAAACACCAAAGGATAAGTACCATTATTCAATCTCCTGCCCTTATTCAGCATAAGCCTAACTGATGTTGTCATATTCTTCCCTTCCTTTTTTGCTATTATTTGCACATTATTTAAATTTCCAACCTGCCCCTCACAAGCCAAAACAAGGAGTGCCATAAAAGGTTTTGCAAGTTCAAGAATACTTGGAGTATAAATATAGTTAAATTATACGCTCATATATTTATTCTGTTTTAATTACATAGCTTCTATATATATGCGCATAAATTAAACAAGTACGGAAATAGTCATATTTTATTACACAAATAACAGATTCAAGCTATTATTCATTTTGAAAAATCAGAATATTACGTATAGCTTTGCAATATGGATTTTAAGGAGCCGTCCGTTCCTTTAAAAGGAAGAGGTCGTTCCTCGGTGTGCAACGGGTCGTTCCTTTTAAAGGAACGACCCGTTGGTTTTAAAGGAAAACCAGCATTTGTAACCGTTTGAATTTCAACTTCTTACTGAATTAAAATTCCGTCCCGTACCCATGGAATTTTCTCTAACAAACACGACGGAATCTGCCGACTCAAGCGGCAATTAGCATACAAGAAATTTCAACAATTCAAAATTCAAATCCCATGGTTACAGTTACGTTTGCCATTAAGCCATATCTGGCGAAGTATATGTATGTCCGGTACGGACTAAGTTCAGAACCTCTATCGCACAACAATCCGCCTTCAAGGCTCCCTATTCCAATCCACCTCTCCCACCTCACTCCCATTTATCACTTCTTACATCAGTTATCCGTTCCTCATCCGCAAGGTGTATCCTGGAAAGAAATAGGAAATATCACTTTCGTTCTTCCCAACCCAAGACAAGGGAAGAGTCCGGAAGTTTATAATTACTTCGGTCAGGACAGTATCTTTATTATTGAAAATGAAATTGAGGTAGAAATGAAAGCGGAGCTTTATTCATTCCTGCTAGAAAATAAGTTCAAAAATGGGGTGATGTATATAAAGTCAATGCATGAGTTCGTGGTGAAGTACGATATGGTGGAGTCAATGGAAGAGGAAAGTTTGATGAGAGGGTTTCAGAGGTGGAGGAAGAAAATGAAGGAAGAATAATTTTCATCTAAAAAAAATCCTACAAATATCATATCATCCAAAATACTTTTTATAAATTTGTCAAAAATAAGACATAAAGCCATGAAATACTACATAAATCTTTTTTCTCCTAACACTGCATTGGCATTTTCTGAATCTAACCAAGAAATCAGCGGATTCCGCATATCTCGTAAGGCATATGTAGAAAATCAACACATAAACATTGGCGATAAGTTCATATGTTATTGCACCAAAATTCAACGTTTTATCGGAATATTAGAAATTACAAGTAATTTCTTTATAGACTCAAAACCTATATTTACCCAAGAGGATGATCCTTTCACTTTGAGATTCAAAGTAAAACCAATTGCATGGCTACCATTAGAAAAGGGAATTCCGATACACGAAAATATCATTTGGAACCATCTATCATTTACCCAAAAGTTACCAAGTGATAGCGCCAGATGGACTTATATGGTATTTTCCAGTCCCA
Organism: Bacteroides sp. 90-K9/2; assembly: GCF_047310725.1. Classification (NCBI taxonomy): domain Bacteria; kingdom Pseudomonadati; phylum Bacteroidota; class Bacteroidia; order Bacteroidales; family Bacteroidaceae; genus Bacteroides; species Bacteroides sp. 90-K9/2. The sequence goes on along the minus strand of NZ_JBCGVL010000009.1, from coordinate 135,748 downwards.
GACTTTGGCCAAAAGAAGATTGTAAATACCTTGAACAAGTTATTTTACAACAACAATCTGAAATGAAAGACTATCCTTTTTCAGGAGCTGAAAAGAAAAAAGTACGTTCATTGACAAAGGTCAGAGTTTCCAGTGAGAAAGAAACGGTCATAGAAATACCTGACGAAACATCACAAAATAAAGCCAATACAAGTAAAGAAGAAAGAGAATCTATTCAGATACAAGCTACTTTAGCCGAAATAGGTGAAAAATTGGGCTATAAAATTTGGTTGCCCAAATCAGACAGAAGTAGAGTCTTAAACAAGTGGAAGCCATTACAAAATAATACCTTATTAGAAAATCTACCATTAGTGTTTGATGGCCCAACTCTTAAAGTTATAGAGAATATAGATGTATTATGGATAAAACGACATTCCATAGTCAGAGCGTTTGAGGTAGAAGGAACAACCGCCATTTATTCCGGTATTTTAAGAATGGCTGACTTATTAGCCCTTCAACCAATGCTTGACATAAAAATCCACATCGTTGCTTCCATCGAACGCAGGGAAGCTGTATTCGAACAAATCAACCGACCGGTCTTTGCTTTTATGGAAAAAGGGCCTCTTGCGGAAATATGTACTTTCATTTCTTATGAATCAGTGAAAGAATTGAGAAAAGAACCTCATTTAGAACATATGAATGATAGTATAGTTGATGAGTATGTTGAGTATTCTAACGATTGATTACGCTCAAACAGTTGATTAAAATTTATTCATATTGAAAATAAAAAATTCGGAGCTCTCCATACTGTTATGAAGAACTCCTGGTTTTTATATAAAATAATGTTTTGGTAAATGTTCCTGCTTCTCCTTTACCATTAAGACAAATCCTAGAAGATCTTTTATTTCATCTTGATAGTCTCGTGGAAAACTTGAAATATACTTTTGAGGAACAACAAGTGTAAGTCGGGAATCGTGCATCTCTTTTAACTGATTCTTTGATATTCCCTGCTGAAGAGTAAATAAAAATTTATCATCCACACGATCCGCCTCCGTCAATACTTGCCGCCAACGATCTTTGCAAGTAGTCTTAGCCCCCAAAACGATAAGGTCCTCAGCCGGAAATTGTATATTGCGATAACATTTACTATTTGGAAAAAGAAAATCCGGTTTTTTATTATCTTCAGTTACAGCTTGCTCCTCAAAAACAAGTGCATTATGTACAAATATATCAGATAAATGATGCTCTAATGATTTACCGGCACGAGACTTACGACGATTAAGTACTTCGTTAGCTGTTTGTATAAATGTATCAATACTATCAAAAGAATGTGTTATTATATCCACATAAAATTTTTCTTCCATACATTTAAACAGTCGGAATTCAGTATCTACCCAATTCAACAAGACATCATCAGGATTAGTTTTAAAAACATTTTCACTAATTTTATAAGCCTTATTATAACATTCTCGTGCTCCTAATGCCATTTGTCGAGTGTCTGGAAATTTATCAAAACGACTAACAAAATCATGGAAGAGTTGCACTATTTTTTCGTCTGGTTTAATAACACCCGCTACATCTATTAATTGATTTGTTTCGTCTGGAGCAAGATTGAAATAAGCAAAAAATCCATCTATATCTTCATCAGCACTAAGAACATAGCCCAAATAATCTTCTTCAGTATATTTAGCAATAATGAGTAAATCTCCAACATTATCATCTTGAAAAAAAGGAAAGCCACGACCAAAACGGGTTATACGATACTCATTACGTGTACCTTGTCCATAATATTTCATACAACTTTCCGTTGTAAAGTCATCCTGCCATTTTATTTGTACAGTTTTCTCCTTGTTTTCCCCTTTCTTTCCCGGTTCATCAAAAAGTAAACTCGATGCACACTTAGGTATATAAAAACCTGCTTGATGACTTCCTGTTGCACCTGTATCATTTCCAGTTATAAACCGGCACCAAGCAGCCTTAGATTGCTGCACACTCTGTATCGCAGAGTCCAGAATGTTGCTCATAATTATTGATTGTTTTAATAATTTGTTCAGAAACTGCAGTTATGAGTGGAACTACTACAGAATTTCCACACTGCCGATACGCTTGTACATCAGAGACTTGATCTAAACGATATTTATCAGGATAGCCCATCAATCGAGCACATTCACGAGGTGACAATCTTCTAGGATTTTTCCCATTTCCTTGTGGAACAAGTATTTCTGAACCATCTTTATAGTAACGGGCACTCAATGTACGAGAGATACCGTTAAGATCAACCATCCCAAACCCAAAACCATTTCCTTTTACGCGATGTTTCTCTGCATAGTTCTGTAAATAACTCCAAAGTTTATCACTCAATGTATATTTATCATCAACATCCGGCTCTAAAATCTCCCGTATGCCCCGTGTAGATTGTTTTTGTTCAGGAAAACAGAATTGTTCTTTCCCATGAAAAATTTCACGATTAAATCCAACAATCATAATACGCTCCCGATGCTGAGGTACATAAGCCTGCCCATCCATAACCAGAAAATGAATCGAATAATTCAATTCTTCCAGTGTACCTTTTATAATCTTAAAGGTATTGCCCTTATCATGTGACAACAAATTCTTCACATTTTCCAAATAAAATGCTTTAGGGCGATGACGACTAATAATATCCGCTACATCAAAGAAAAGTGTACCTTGAGTTTTGTCCTTAAAGCCCGTTTCCCGTCCTAAACTTTTCTTTTTAGAAACACCGGCAATAGAAAAAGGTTGGCAAGGAAAACCTGCGCATAAAATATCAAAGTATTGAGGTATATAACTTTTAGTAACTTCTTTCGTTATATCTCCAAATGGCATTTCACCAAAGTTCGCCAAATAAGTTTTTTGAGCATATTTATTCCATTCCGAAGAAAAAACACATTTTCCACCTTGTGCCTGCATCGCCAAACGAAAACCTCCCATGCCTGCAAATAAATCAATAAAAGTAAATTGGGGAGATTGAGGACTAGGGAAAGGAACCCTAAAAAAGTCAGAAAAGAGACTATACTCAACAGGGTTTTCAGCAACCTTCATTACATACTCTTCAGTTATCGTCTCTTCCTTATTACTTTTTTTTCGCTCCAAAAATTCCCGGATAGTATATAATATTTCTTTCTTACTTTGTTCATTACCAACACAATCATTATTATGCAGGTAATGGCTTAACACTGCCAATTGGTTCTCCCAACTAGTTTCGCCATATATCTTGATGCCATTTTGTACATCAACCTCTTCCGGAAAGTCAACGAGTTTTATATCTTGTATGATTAGTTGCTTAGCTGTCATTCAATTATTGATTTGGATACAAAAATATAGTTTTTTATCGAGAATAACGAATCCCATCTTCACTAATAGTATTAATAACCTAAATAAGAGAGAACAAAGCTGGTGTACATCATTGCCCTGAAAAACATTCCATTCTAACTTTTTTAACGATTAGCCAAACTAATACAGTCAGTCTATATGTTTTGCATTATAGTTTTCTAATACTATCTTATTCAAAGTATATAACAACCCTTTCAAATTTTGGTCCCGAACTTTACTTTTCAACTGACATTCCCATAATAAAATAACATGCCATCCCATAGTCCGGAGTTGCATTCGTTCTTTTAGATCCCGTTCTTTATTCTTCTCTATTTTTTCCTTCCAGAATTCTGTATTGGTCTTCGGCAAAACATAATATTTACACCCTTCATGTCCATGCCAGAAACAGCCATTTACAAAGATCACTGTTCTATACTTTCTTAACACAATATCAGGAGTTCCTGGCAACTTTTTCACATTAACACGAAAACGAATACCTTGGGAAAATAGATATTTCCGCACAAGAATCTCCGGCCTCGTATTTTTACTACGAATATTCGACATGCACTTCCGCCGTTGCTCTTTTGTTAAAACGTCTACCATACCTCAACAAAATTTAAATACAAAAGATAAATGATTCCTAATGCAAAGATAAAAATTATCATCCATGAATTACAATATTAAACACAAAGAATGCACTCATTATCTCTTCAATTTCCACACTCTCAAAACAAGCGCCGAAATATTTATAGACGCCTTTAACTAAACTCGAAATATTTTTATTACATTCACAGCATGAAATGCAGAATTATACTCATACTATTAGCTATTCTCTTTTTTACAGGATGCTATAACAGAGAACAGATTTCCCGGCTCGACGAGGCGGAAGCACTGTTACAAAACAAGCCGGATAGTGCCTTAACAATATTACAACAACTCAAATCAGAAGGCAGTCAGGCTGAACAGGCCAGATATGCGTTGCTTTATTCCGAAGCTTTAGACAAAAATCATATCAAAGCAACAAATGATTCGCTGATTCGTCGGGCTTGGGAGTATTACAAACATCATCCCAAAGATTTACGCAGTCAATGCAAAACTCTCTATTATTGGGGAAAAGTCAAACTGCGCGCAGGAGACAAGCCGGGAGCGTTACGCCTTTTCCTGAAAGTTGAAGAGAAATTGAAAGATACCAATGAACCTTATTATGCAGGGCTTTTATACAGGCAGATCGGTGAAGTGTATTATGAACAGATGAACTATAGCCGGGCTTATCATTATTTTCGCGAAGCTCGCAATAACTTCCGACAATCTGATAACACTCGCGAAGAAACAGAATCAACTCTTGATATGGCAGCCGCAACTTTTCATTCGAAAGATATAGAGAAAGCTATGCGGCTCTATTCTGCCGCCCTTGATTTAGCTGATGAGCACAAGTACGATAAGTTAGCCAAAGCCAGTCTCACCAATCTTGCCTCTCTTTATGTGGTGTCAAGCAAAAAACAGATTCCTCATGACCTGCTGCAACGTATTGAACTCTCTGCCCGACAAGATACGTTATACGGATATCATACATTAGTAGATGTGAATCTTCTAAAGAACCGTATAGACAGCGCACGCTACTATCTGGCACTCGCAGAAGCACACACAACCGATATTCGTGATATGGCAGACCTGCAATACACCGCTTATCGGATTGAAGCACAGGCCAGGAACTTCGAGAAAGCGACGGAGAAGATACATCATTATATCTATCTGACTGACTCACTGACACGTTCGAATATGCAATTCTCTGCCGGTATGGTGGAACGTGATTATTTCAAGGAACGATCCAAATTTGCCGAATATCGGATGAAGAACCGTACTATTTGGGAGATTGCCGTAGCAACCGTAATTCTTCTGATAATAGGGGTAGCATACTACATCATCCGCCAACGTCTGCGCTTGCAACGCGAACGTACCGACCGCTATCTGCTATTGGCAGAAGAAGCCAACTCTCAATACAAAACCTTGACAGAATACATGGAAGGACAGCAGAATGCGGAAAATCATTTAAAAGGTTTGGTAGCTTCACGCTTTGACATCATTGACAAACTGGGAAAAACTTACTACGAGCGAGAGAATACTGCATCGCAACAGGCAGCCATGTTCCACGAAGTGAAACAGATTATCACTGATTTTGCAGAGAACAATGAAATGCTGCAAGAGCTGGAACTTATCGTGAACACCTGCCATGACAATGCTATGGAAAAACTACGGAATGATTTTCCGGCAATGAAAGAAGCTGACATCCGGTTGCTCTGCTATATTTTCGTAGGTTTTTCTCCACAAGTAATCAGTTTGTTTATGAAAGATACCGTTGCTAATGTATATGCCCGTAAATCACGACTCAAATCACGTATCAAATCGGCAGAATCCACTAATAAAGACCTGTTTTTAGCACTTTTCGGATAGGTGTTAGACCAGTGTTAGAAATCCCCAAAACACAGTTTAACTAATACACTGAATACCAACATATTCAAAAACAAAGTGTTAGATTTATCAGATTACTTCATAACTCAAAATTGATGCGATCTTACTATTTTTGCATTCGAAAAAATGAAAAAAGAAAAGATTATGAGAAAGATTGTTATTCTACTATGCACCATGCTTTTCATGGTAGCATGCGAAAAAGGAAATGAAGAAGTGAGAGAAGCTAAGGTAATAGTAGCCGTTTATGATGAGAATGGAAAAATTATAACGGATGTTCCCGTGAAAATGTATAATGAAAAAGATTATAGGACTTTTGAAAAAGATAATTTAACCCGACCTACTGCAGTCATCCAAACAAATGAAAGTGGTATAGCAACCTTTGTACTACCACGCGAAGAATGGTTCGCAACACAATCGCAACGGTTACTGACATTCGTGGTACAAAAAGGAGGCGGTCCCGACAACTACCAGATATGGTCTGCCGGCAAAACTGTAGAAGCCGGAAAAGTCATAAAAATTGAAATACGTTTAACCCAATTCCCTAACTAAACTTTTATCACATGAAACAAACTAGACTCTATATAGTTGTGGCATCTTGTTTGCAAATAATTTTAGGAGCTGTATTATTAAGTTGCAGCACCGAAAATGATGAATACAAGAAAGATTCACCTTCGGCTGAAAATCCTTCTGAATCCACCGGAGCCTTACTTGAGGATTTCTCCATAGAACAATTGCCCGCAAAAACAATTTATGCATTAGGAGAGAATATAGACTTAACCGGCCTTAACGTGACAGGAAAATATGATGACGGGAAACAACGACCTGTGAAAGTTTCTCCGGAACAGCTTAGTGGTTTCTCTTCATCTGCGCCTGTCGAAAAACAGGAAGTAACCATCACAATAGAAGGAAAACAGAAAAGCTTTTCCGTTCAGATTTCACCCGTCCGTGTAGAAAATGGAGTATTGACGGAAGTTTTGAAAGGACATAATGAAATCACACTTCCCAATAGTGTGAAGTCCATTCCTAAGGCTGCTTTCAGAGGTAGTCAAATAAACAAGGTGGTACTCAACGAAGGATTGCAATCTATTGGAGATATGGCTTTCTTCAATTCAACCGTTCAGGAAATTGTATTTCCGACGACTCTGGAACAACTTGAAGAAAACATATTCTATTATTGCCGGAATCTGAAAAAAGCAGATTTGAGCCGGACTAAGCTCACCAAACTTCCCGCCAGCACTTTTGTATATGCAGGCGTTGAAGAAGTGCTGTTACCTGTGACACTGAAGGAAATCGATGCGCAGGCATTTCTTAATACTTCCCAACTGAAAACGATTGAGATTCCGGAAAATGTAAGAACAATAGGTTTGGAAGCATTTCGGGAAAGTGGTATTACGACCGTGAAGCTGCCGAATGGTATTACAACTATAGCTCAAAGAGCCTTTTATTACTGTCCGGAATTAACGGAAGTGACAACCTACGGAACCGTTTTCAATGATGATCCCGAGGCTATGATTCACGCCTACTGCCTTGAAGGATGTCCGAAATTAGCTCACTTCGAAATCCCTAAAAGTATTCGGATATTGGGGCAGGGATTACTGGGTGGTAATAGAAAAATGACTCAACTAACCAGTCCGTCAAACGTCGCACAGATTAATTTTTCAGCTTTCAATAATACAGGTATTAAAGAAGTAAAGGTAGAAGGGATAACACCTCCGCAGGTATTTGAAAAAATATGGTACGGATTCCCGGACGATATTACTGTCATTCGTGTTCCTGCCGGATCTGTGGAAAAATACAAGAATGCAAATGGTTGGAGGGATTTCACAAACAAAATAACAACGTTTTAACAGTTCTCTATTTTTTCGATTATAATCCCAAAAGTTGGTTTAACATCCACTTTTCCGATTATAATCGAAAAATTCATTTTATTAGGACATATATTAAATCTCCCCATTCACTCCCAATCCAAACAGGGCAAAATCGCCCAAACAAGGATCCTCCGGAAAGACCTCACCCAATGCCATCGTTATCTGACGGGCATTTTTCAAAGAAAAAGTTTCCGTATCTGTCAACTTGAAATAATGCGCTACCCGGCAGACATGTGTATCTAAAGGAACAATCAAATCTCTGCGATCAAAACTTTCCCAAATCCCCAAATCGACCTCCGAATCCCGACGAATCATCCAACGCAAAAACATATTCAGTTTCTTTTGAGGACTTTTAGCAGAGACTTCAAGAAATGCACATAACTTTTCCATTGGTATTCCGGGATATAACATCAAAGCTTCCTCCAGACTTTCAAACTGTGTATAAGCTGTATATAATCGCCGAAAGTATCCATAAAAATCAGCATACGACAACATCCGATAAAAGCTATTGGTCGCTCCCGAAGGAAAATCCTTCTCCCACTGGCGGGACAATACATATCGATAAGGTGAATCTCCCATTAATCTATGCAGTTCGTCCGCCTTTTTCAAAATCTGTTTACGATTGCCAAAACTCATAATCGCCGTCAGCAAACCGCTGACTTCGATATCCTGTTTCAGCGTATAACGATGGGGAAACTGCACCGGATCACTTATAATAAAGTCTGCACGATGATAAATCTCCGCACACATCAAAAGTTTATTCTTTATATCTTCAGTCATTTTGAGAAAGTATCAAGTATTGAAAGCACAAAAGTACATATTCTAGTTGGATTTCCTCTTTAAGTAAATGACAGATTGTATCCCTAATAAAATAACAAACAGATATTCTGCCATCATATACACAGTCAGAGAAGCATGAAAACATTCACTTAACAGATACAGATAAATCAAATATACAAGAATGGTGATTAACTGGAAGATAAAAGCGAGCTTCGTCTTTCCTGTACCGGTAACAGCATTGATATAAACATATCCGGGCAGTGCAAAAGTATAATTCAACAGCATAACTATAAAAGGATAGAAAGCTAATCTCACCAGATTATCGTTATTCGTATAAAATCCGACAATCCATTGATTGCTCCAAAGAGCTATCCCTATCAACGGAAGTCCCACCACATAGCCCAGCTTAAGAACTTTACGACAAACAGGAAAAAGTTCTTTCCCCGCTCCTGCTCCAATCAAATTACTGACTAACGCTCCCGTAGTGGATACCAAAGATAATAAATCTTACTTTATATCACAATGTGGTACGGTATTAGCAGATTACTTATAGTAAAGAGATGTATTAAAAACATTGATTACAATATTAACAGATTGATTTATAGAGATATACCATATTCTAAAGCTAAAGAATGATTCTTAAATATCTTTCTCTTTTGAAAAAGGGCATATCATTTTGAAAAGAGTAGTAACCAATAAATAACCAGATAACAATGAAAGTTTGTAAATTCGAGAAAATTAAAGATGAGGATGAAATGAAGCAAGTAATCAATTGTATTCAGAAAGAACATCCTTATGTAGCTGTAGTCCCTATATTGGCACAATTACAGGAGTGGTTACAGGCTATTTCCATCAGTTGGTTTCACGAAGAAGATGAAGCTTCTCATGCCACAGTCAATGCCATCGAAACATATTGCTGTGCCCTTGCCAATCATCTCATTACAGATTCGCACCTAAATCAGGAAATTAAAAACCGGATTCTGGAATGCATAAAGAAAATACATATACTTGTAGAAGACAAAGCAGATTTACTGATTGATAAAATGATAAAAGCAGAAGTATACGGATTATCCAGCGATTTATTCACTTATTGCTTACGTCAACAGGGTCTTCGTACCCAAACATTAGATACCGGCAAACTTATACAGATCAACCTGGAAAGAAAGCCGGATATCCCATATATTCAGGAATCTATCCAACAATACATTGACGAGAACCGGAATGTAGATATTTTTATCGCCCCACTTTCCATTTGCAGGAATGTGTATGGTGAAATAGACTTCATGAGCGAACAACGCAACGATTACTATGCAACAGTGCTTGCCACCCTATTCAAAGCGGACGAAATACTGTTATCCACCCCTATCAACCATATCTACGCAAACCGGAATTGCCTGCGAGAACAACATTCACTAACCTACATAGAAGCCGAACAACTGATTAACAGCGGAGTACACCTGCTCTACGCAGATTGTATCACCCTTGCGGCACGCTCTAATATAGTTATCCGCCTAACCGATACACACGATCTGTCAACAGAACGCCTCTATATATCTTCCCATGACACAGGCAACAGTGTCAAGGCCATCCTCTCACAGGATTCGGCTACCTTTGTACGTTTTACCTCATTAAATGTATTGCCCGGATATTTGTTTATGGGTAAGATATTGGAAGTTATCAACAAATATCAAATCAATGTCATCTCAATGGCCTCATCCAATGTATCCATCTCGATGATGCTGACAACCAGCCGGGACACCCTGCGAATCATTCAAAGGGAACTACATAAATATGCCGAAATGGTTATGGACGAAAATATGTCTGTGATACATATCATCGGCTCCCTTCATTGGGAACGCACACAAGTAGAAAGTCATATTATGGATACTATCAAAGATATCCCCGTATCTCTCATTTCTTATGGAGGAAGCGATCATTGTTTCACACTATCTGTACATACCACAGATAAAAACAGACTGATTAGTTCACTGTCCAGACAATTTTTCGAGAGTCAGTGCGCAGCCTGACTCAAAGCCGGATAAAAAGAAACCGGAAATGTATGCTTAGATTTTATATTCCTCTATCTTCCGGTACAGGGTGGTAAGTCCGATTTTCAACAAACGGGCAGCTTCCGTTTTATTCCCTTTCGTATATTCCAACACACGTGCAATATGTCTGCGTTCCATTGCGGCCAACTCAAAACAGCCTACACTATCGTCCGAACATTCATAATGAGTGTTCTGGATTTCCAAAGGAAGGTCGCAGATATCCAGCCGTCCCCCTTCACATACAATCAGGCTACGCTCAATCACATTTCTCAATTCACGGATGTTCCCTTTCCACGGCTGTTGTTCCAGAGCTTCCAGAAAAGCAGGAGTCATCTCATTGATGGCATACGAAAGTTTTTCGGAGAAACTCTTGGCGAAAGCAGTTGCAAGAATCCGGATATCACCGGTACGTTCACGGAGCGAAGGAAGATGCACCTGAAAAACCGAAAGACGATAAAACAAATCTTCACGGAAATGTCCTGCTTTGATCTCCTCCTGCAGGTTGCGGTTGGTAGCAGCAATGATACGCACATTGACTCTTGTCGGCTTGGTATCACCGATCTTTATATATTCTCCTGTTTCAAGGATACGCAGTAACTTTGCCTGCAGTTCGAAAGCCATCTCTCCGATTTCATCCAGAAAGATCGTTCCGTTATTAGCTTCTTCAAAAAGTCCTTTCTTATCTTTCAGTGCACCGGTAAACGAGCCGGCCTTATGTCCGAACATCTCGCTTTCGAGCAATTCTTTGCTGAAAGACGAACAGTTGACCGCCACAAAATTCTGTTTGCTCCGTTTACTACTATAATGTATAGCTTGCGCAAAGACTTCCTTTCCTGTTCCTGTTTCCCCCGTCAGTAATACGGGAACATCTGTCACAGACACTTTCTGCGCCAGAGATACAGCCTCTTTCAACACCTTTGACTCACCCAGAATAGAATCGAACGAGTACATCTGCCCGACTTTCTTTTCCAGTTTTTCCAAACGGACATTCATCTTTGCTTTCTCCACGGCACGGCTGATTAAAGGGATAATCTTGTTATTATCATCTCCTTTTGTTATATAATCAAATGCACCGTTTTTAATAGCCTGCACCCCGTCGGGAATATTGCCGTGAGCAGTAAGAAGAATCACCTCTACATTGGGAGCTATTTTCTTGATGTTCAACACCAGATCCACTCCATTTCCATCAGGAAGAAAAACATCGCATAAAGCTATGTCGGGCGATTGAATTTCCAGTTGTTTGATGGCAGCTTTGCAATCACCTGCCTGACACACTTCATAGCCCTCAAGTTCCAGCATACGAGCTAAAAGACTGCGAATCTGGACTTCATCGTCAATAATAAGAATTTTATTCATACAATTTATCTACATTAAATAGAAGAATGAAAAACAGGGTGCGCAAATATAGTTTTTTTATCTGAATCCATGAACATTTCTTCGATACAGTTTGTTATTTCCGCAGGAAACTATTTACGCTATAAACAGATGAAAATAATTATTATTGGGGGAGTTGCAGGAGGAGCCACCACTGCTGCCCGAATCAGACGAGTAGATGAAACAGCTGAAATTGTCCTTTTAGAAAAAGGAAAGTACATATCATATGCCAATTGTGGCCTACCCTATTATATAGGAGGAGTGATAGAGGAACGGGATAAATTGTTCGTGCAAACACCCGAAGCCTTTTCTACACGCTTCCGCGTAGATGTACGCACAGAAAATGAAGTGATTTTCATTGACCGGAAAAGAAAAACAGTGACTGTCCGCCAAAGCAGTGAAGATACTTATGAAGAGAGCTATGATAAGTTAGTCATATCTACCGGAGCCTCTCCGGTACGCCCCCCTCTTCCCGGAATCGACCTAAGTGGAATCTTCACACTAAGGAATGTCACCGACACAGATCGGATCAAAGAATATATCAAGAACCACGCCCCACGAAAAGCTGTTGTCGTAGGAGCCGGATTTATCGGCCTTGAAATGGCGGAAAACTTACAGGCACAGGGAGCGAAAGTATCGATTGTGGAAATGGGCAATCAAGTGATGGCCCCTATCGACTTTTCGATGGCATCACTTGTTCACCAACATCTGATGGATAAAGGAGTAAACCTCTACTTGGAACAAGCTGTCGCCTCTTTTAGCCGGGATGGAAGAGGATTGAAAGTTACTTTCAAGAATGGCCAGTCAATTTCTGCCGACATCGTTATTCTATCTATCGGCGTCCGCCCGGAAACTAATCTGGCACGGGCTGCCGAACTGACTATCGGCCCTGCAGGAGGTATCGCCGTAAACGATTACCTGCAAACCTCTGACGAGTCTATTTATGCTATCGGTGACGCGATCGAGTTCCGCCACCCGATCACGGGCAAACCCTGGCTCAACTATCTCGCCGGACCTGCCAACCGTCAGGGACGTATCGTTGCGGACAATGTCCTCGGAGCAAAGATTCCTTACGAAGGCTCTATCGGTACTTCAATCGCAAAGGTTTTCGACATGACCGTTGCTTCAACCGGCTTACCCGGCAAGCGTCTGCGTCAGGAAGAGATAGACTATATGTCGTCTACCATTCATCCCGCTTCCCATGCCGGCTACTATCCGGATGCCATGCCGATGAGCATTAAAATCACTTTCGATAAAAAGACAGGAAGATTGTATGGCGGACAAATCGTCGGTTACGATGGGGTGGACAAACGGATTGACGAACTCGCACTTGTCATCAAGCACGAGGGAACAATCTACGATCTGATGAAAGTTGAACAAGCGTATGCTCCTCCGTTCTCTTCGGCCAAAGATCCGGTAGCACTGGCAGGATATGTAGCTGAAGACATAATCACAGGTAGAACCAATCCTGTATACTGGAGAGAACTGCGGGACATTGAAATGGAAAATAAATTCCTGTTGGATGTCCGCACCCCGGATGAATTTTCATTGGGTAGCTTACCGGGTGCCGTGAATATTCCGTTGGATGAACTTCGCGACCGGTTGGCAGAATTGCCGAAAGATAAAATGATTTATACATTCTGTGCGGTGGGGCTACGGGGCTATCTTGCTTACCGTATACTGACACAACACGGATTTGACAAGGTACGTAATCTCTCGGGAGGGTTAAAGACTTATCGGGCTGCCACTGCTCCCATCATCATACGGGAAGAAAATGGAAACGAAACAGACGAATCACCCATACAGCAGGAAACTGCTTCCCAAGCCAGTCAGCCCAACGTTTCTACAGCTCCCGTCACTACTGCTGCAACTGATGTTTCCGCTACCCCCGCCAAAACAGTCCGGGTGGATGCCTGCGGGTTACAATGTCCCGGTCCGATTCTGAAAATGAAGAAAACAATGGATACACTGGTTTCAGGCGAACGGGTGGAAATCACCTCTACCGATCCCGGTTTTCCGCGCGACGCCGCCGCATGGTGCAGTTCGACGGGTAATCAACTGATTTCGAAAGATACCTCCGGAGGAAAATCTATTGTTGTCATAGAAAAAGGAGAACCAAAATCGTGCAATATTGTTACTTCATGTGAGGGCAAAGGAAAAACCTTCATCATGTTCAGTGATGATTTGGATAAAGCCTTGGCTACTTTTGTACTGGCAAACGGCGCAGCGGCTACAGGACAAAAAGTCACCATCTTCTTTACTTTCTGGGGACTGAACGTTATCAAGAAGTTGCACAAACCGGAAACCGAAAAGGATATTTTCGGAAAAATGTTTGGTATGATGCTGCCTTCCAGCTCCAAGAAACTGAAACTTTCTAAGATGAGCATGGGCGGAATGGGCGGAAAAATGATGCGGTATATCATGAACAAGAAAGGGATTGATTCACTGGAATCTTTGCGCCGGCAAGCTTTGGAAAACGGTGTGGAATTTATCGCTTGCCAGATGTCAATGGATGTGATGGGAGTAAAACAAGAAGAACTTCTGGATGAGGTGACCATTGGCGGCGTAGCAACGTATATGGAACGGGCGGATAACGCAAACGTTAATCTATTTATTTAAAAAATGAACTAATAAAATATTCAAATAAGGTATGAAAACAATATGTGCAATGCGTGATGTATTCAAAGCAATGGGAAACTTTGAAACAGCATTTGAAAAAATGTACCAGATAACGCTAAATGAAGCAATGATATTGTGTGCCCTCAAAGAGGCATCGGAGAAAGTGACGGCTACCAATCTGTCCAAGCAAACCGAGCTAAGCCCCTCACACACATCCAAAATGCTGCGAATACTGGAGGAAAAAGGGCTGATCATCCGGTCGCTCGGAAGTGAAGACCGGAGACAGATGTACTTCCACCTGACCCATACGGGCAAGCAACGAGTAAATGAACTGGAACTTGATAAGGTAGAGATACCCGATCTACTTAAACCCCTGTTTAAATAAACGGATTTTCAAACAATTATCTGTAAATAATGAACGGTGAGCAAACTCCCTGATAATGGGGCAGAGTGCTCACCGTTTTTCTTTAAACAGGGCAAAAGATATATGTTAATTTTCCGGCAAAAGAAATTTCCATCTGAACCTTTTTCCACCTTTCTTGTTGTTTCTATCAAAAGCCCAAGGTACCTGGGCGCGATTTTTATATAACCTAAACATTATAAAAGATATGAAGAAATTAATTCCTATTTTATTGGCGGTCTTTGCACTCGCTTCATGTGAAAAAGACCCGGACATGGGTAAGCTGGATGACAATTATCTGGTATACACTAACTACGACAAGAAAGCCGATTTCAAAGTTCCTACATTCTATCTGGCACCCCAGATTCTGGTGATTAGTGACAGTAAAGAACCGGAATATCTCGAAGGCGAAGGCGCAGAACAAATTCTGGCTGCTTATACAGACAATATGGAAGCTAGAGGTTACGAAGCGGCAGCCGACCAGGAAAGTGCAGATCTTGGTATCCAAGTGAGCTACATCGCAAGTACTTATTATTTCACCAGCTACGCACAACCTGAATGGTGGTGGGGTTATCCCGGATACTGGGGACCTGGCTACTGGGGTGGCAACTGGGGTGGCGGATGGTACTACCCGTACGCTGTAACTTACAGTTATAGTACTAACTCCTTCCTGACAGAAATGGTGAACTTGAAAGCTGAACAAGGGGACAGTAAAAAACTGCCTGTTGTATGGACAAGTTATCTGACCGGATTTGAGACTGGTTCCAAAGCTATCAACCGCACTCTCGCAGTAGAAGCTGTCAACCAATCATTCACTCAGTCACCTTATCTTACTAACAAATAAACAACTACAACTGTTATGAAAACAAGAAAAAATATATACTTCAAGGTAGTAGCCTTGGCGGCTATTGCCATCGCCTTCGCTATGCCGGCTAAGGCACAGTTATCAGACAACGGATATGCGAATATAGACTGGCAGTTCAACGCTCCATTAAGTATTCACTTTGCAGATAAAGCAAGCGGTTGGGGTATGAACTTCGAAGGTGGTTATTTCGTTACTCCTAACATTGGCTTGGGTCTTTTCCTGAACTATCACAGCAACCACGAATATGTAGGCCGCGAAACCTTCCAAATGGGTGCCGGTGAAGTTACTACCGACCAACAGCATACTATTTTCCAATTGCCTTTCGGTGCTGCTGCACGTTACCAGTGGAATCGTGGCGGGTCTTTCCAACCTTATGTCAGTGCTAAATTAGGTGCTGAATATGCAAAAGTCCGCTCTAACTTCAATATGCTGGAAGCAAGAGAAAACAGCTGGGGATTCTACGCTTCTCCTGAAGTAGGTATCAATGTATTCCCATGGGTTTACGGACCGGGCTTGCACTTTGCTTTGTACTACAGCTATGGTACCAACAAGGCTGACGTACTGCATTACAGTGTAGACGGATTGAGTAACTTCGGTTTCCGCTTGGGTGTATCGTTCTAAAAAGAACTGCAACTATCAGAATATTACGTTAATAATAAAAAAGGTAAAAGGTAGCTTTTAATATAGGCACCTTTTACCTTTCTTTTTTTATTTTTTCTTCATCGCATCATAAATAGCTCCCTGTATTCGCTCACGAATGTGCAGCTGGTTCAATTTGCGGTTCGTTACGTCCGGATAAATCCGGTTGCTAAGGAATACATAAACCAGTTCATTCACCGGGTCCACCCATGCACATGTACCGGTAAATCCGGTATGACCATACACTTCGGCAGGTGCGGCAGGAGCACAATTCCCTTTCTTCGGATCATCTGCATCGGGCTTGTCAAAGCCTAAACCACGCCGGCTGATCTTCGATGTTTCAGTAGTAAACAACTGACAGGTTTCCTTACTCAGATAGCGTTGACCGTCTATTTCCCCTCCATTCAGCAACATCTGATAAACGCGGGCTACATCACGGGCAGTAGAGAAAAGTCCGGCATTTCCGGCCAATCCGCCAAAGAAAGCGGAAGCCTCATCATGCACAAATCCCTGCAAAATTTCTTTACGCAAGAAACGGTCTTTATTAGAAGGAACAATTTCCGACTTGGCAAAACGGCGTAAAGGCAAATAACCAGTATGCTCCAACCCCATCGGTTCATAAAACTCACGTTGCAAATAGGCTTCCATAGACATACCGGCCAGTTGTTCCACCAACATTCCCAACAATATAAATCCTACATCACTATATACATAGCGTTTCTGCTTTAACGGAGCTTCTGCTATTTTCTCTTCTATCACCTTCCGGAAAGAACGGTTTAACCACAAGCTGTCACAGATCTGAACAATATAATCACCGGTTTTAACGGAAGAGACATATTCACTCTTGAACTTGAATTTCGGATTCGCCCATGAGGTGGTCCCCAACCGTAACGGATGGTGTGCATCTTTTCGTGCACTGAATAACCTTCCATCATAGCTATCCTTGTCAATAGCTTCCTGGTAGAAAGGAATCCAGGAGGGTAAACCGGATTGATGATACAGAATTTCCTGAATCGTTATATCTTTCTTATCAGTACGTTGCAAGAACGGCAAATGATCCGAAATCTTATCTGTCAGATTAAAACGTCCCTTATCATAGAGTTTCATAATGGCAAGCAAAGTACCCGTCGTTTTTGAAAGGGAAGCCAGATCGTAAATATTCGTAGATTCGACACGAGAACTTCCTTTGCCCGTATAAGTACCGAAAGCCTTGTCGAACATAATATGACCGTTTTTCAGCACCACCACCTGGCAACCGGGATAGGCTCCCTGACGAATACCATCCAATGCAATGGAATCAATCCGTTTAAGATGAACAGAGGAAAGCCCGTATTCTTCCGGAACGAAATGCAACGGTGTTTTGGGAGTAATGGTCACTCCTGCTCCCGCCGGGAACAGCTCTCCCAAACTTGCCGACAGCTGCCCGTCTGCAGATGCCTTGGCAAATAACACATCTGCTACCTGCCGCTGTACATCACTATTATAACTATGTCCCAGCACAACTGCCGAAGCATGAGCCACCGCCCGCTGAATCTGCAACATCATCTTCCCGGGAGTAAAAAACAGATAAATGGCCGGGCTTTCGGGAACAAACTTCGCAAAGAAAGGCTGATAAGGAGCCAGCCGCTGTTCGCTGACGGCTACAATGATCCGTTTATAGGTAGACAGAGAATCACGCAACCGCTGATTTACCCCTTCCGGTTGATTGGCACGAAGGGAAAAACGAGCCAAAGACGTATAGCGGGAAAGTTGTTTCGCCAACGCATCAGTTTCTCCGGGATCTCCTACCTCGAGCAATGCAATCGTCTGCTCTTTGTCTGTATGCAGAGGGAGAATATGATTCTTGTTGTTCAGAACTGTTATTGCCGCTAAATTCAACCGACGAACCAAATCACGCGTTTGCGGACTGTTGATCCGTTGTTCCAGACCGGATAATTGTACATACGACTTTTTCTTGAGTCCCAACACATATTTATAAGTCAAGACCTTGCGGCATTTGCTTTCAATATCTTCGCGGGTCAACTCCCCTTTTTCAATGGCTTCCAATACGGCCGGTATCTCTTCCTTCAAGTTTCGGGGAGACAATACCATGTCATTACCTGCTTTCAAAGCCTGCAAACTGACATTTCCATTTCCCGCCACTCCTTTCATGGCAAGCGCATCGGTAAATATCAGTCCTTTGAACGCCAGTTCATCTGTCAGCAAATCGTATACGACATTGCGGGACAAGGAAGACGGAAGTCCACCAATCGGTTCTATCACCGGAACTTGCAAATGTCCTACCATCATACCGCCCAATCCGGCACGGATGGCTTCTTTAAATGGATAAAGTTCCACACTGTCCAGACGTTCACGAGTGAAAGGAAGTACCGGAAGCGCCTTATGCGAATCGACATCGGTATCTCCATGTCCGGGAAAGTGTTTGCACACAGATAAAACCCCTCCGCTTTCCAAACCGGAAGCATAAGCGATTACCTTGTCAGCCACCTGTATCGGATCTTCTCCAAAAGAACGGGTATTGATAACGGGATTTTTAGGATTTATATTCACGTCCGCCACCGGAGCAAAGTTGACCTGTACTCCAATCTGCCGGCATTGACGGGCAACTTCACGCCCGTATTCATAGAGCAGCTTGTTGTCACGGATACATCCCAATACCATATTCCGTGGAAAAACAGGCATGCCACGCAGACGCATGGCCAGTCCCCATTCTCCATCAAAGGTAATCATCAAAGGGACTTTAGCCTGCCGTTGCGCCCGGTTTGTCAGTTCAACCTGATTTTGCATCTTCCCACCGGAAAAGAGAAGTCCGCCCACTTTATAGGTGTCGATGACTTCACGCAACAGTTCCAGATTTCGTTTGGTATCTACCGGGGCAATGGTATAGATGAATAACTGCCCTACCTTTTCTTTAAAGGAAAGCTTATCCATAACCGAATCAACCCAGTGCCGGCAGTCCTTGTCCTGAAGGGCTTTATACACCAGCAGAGGTTCAACGGTTGTAGCATTTTGCGCCGGACTTGAAACCGTACCGGCTGCGATAAAGAATAAAAAAGTTACTATTGAGGGGATTATCTTCATTTATGTTTCAAAGTCAAATCGAGACGGCCTACACGAACACCATTTTTTCCCGTGTGCATAACAGGCACCTCTTTTCCGTCCATATTCAAGTATGTTTTGGGGCCTTTCATAAATGTATGAGAGTGCCCGCCCAGAATCACGTCGATATTGCGTGTCCCGGCAACCAGATGTTCATCCATTTGAATGCCCAGATGAGACAGGCATACTACCAAATCACAACCTTCTTCGTCTTTCAACAAAGCAGCAATTTCGTTGGATACGCGGATAGGATCTTCATAAACGACTCCTTCGCATTTATTAGCCTGGATCATCCCTTCCGGTTGGGTTCCAAGGCCAAACACACCAATTCTCAAACCATATTTCTCAAGAACGACGTAGGGTTTAACTATATCTTTCAATACCGTAGCATCCAGATTATAGTTGGCACAAACAACCGGGAAATTAGCCATCTTGAAAATGCGTTCCATATTATCCACATCGAAATCAAACTCATGGTTACCGATAGTCATAGCATCATAACCCATTTCATTCATTAGTTTAACTTCCACTTCTCCGCGGAACATATTATAATAAGGTGTTCCCTGCGAAATATCTCCGCAGTCGAAAAGCAGCACATTCTTATGCTCCTTGCGGAATTGTTCGAGAAAAGCAGCCCTACGAAGAAAACCGCCTTTGTTATAGTATTCGTCCCCCTTCTGGTTGACAGGTTCGATACGGCTATGCACATCGCTTGTTTGTAAAATAATCACTTCTTTGGTATCCTTATCTTGCGCAAAGATTGAGAAAGTAAAGCCCAATGCAAGACATAACAGGAATAATATCTGAAATCTTTTCATATTCAATATATTTTTAGATTCTCCTTTTTATTTTATGGTAATACGTCCATCCAGTTTGGAGGTAACCGCTTTGCCTTCGGCAGTCTGTTTGCGTACATAATCAAGAAATAGTCCGCGTAAGGTTGCATTTTCAGGGCATACTCTCTTTTCTGCCTGCAGAAAAGCATCCATCCGTCCGTTTCCATCTGCCAGATAGTCGATAGTAGCCACCGTGTAAAGCAGGTCATCCTTTAGTGGCTTTTCACCGACAAAGGCGTTCAGCAACTTTCCATCTTTGGTAATTTCAAGGCGGATACCGCTCACTCCTTCCCCATGTAAAGATGCAATCGCTTCAAAAAGACGTCTCAAGTCCGTCCCTTTCATAGTCAGCACGCAAAGGGAGTTCTCAAAAGGAAGAATTTCAAAAACATCTCCCACTGTGATATCTCCTGCAGGCAAAATATTTCGCAAGCCGCCCATGTTTACCAATCCCATATCGGCAGGTTTCCCCAACACCTGAACCGCCGCTTGTTGTAAAACACCTGCAACAAGGTTGGAAAGCAAGCTTTCAGGAGCTCCTTTTTCCATTTTCATCGCACTGGTACCGATGACTTCATACATCATCGCGTCCACCTTTTCCTTATAAGGCTTTAATATTTCGGCAGCTTTCGCGTTGGGATGGGTGTCCCAAACGGAATCAATCGTTATCATGCTACCCTCTACTTTAGTTACTTCGTACTGAGCCGTAGTCTCGCGTGCGGTCCGGCAGGAAGTAAACAGGAAGCCTCCTGCCAACGCTGCCACCATCAGATACTTTGCATAAGTCTGTTTCATGTTCGCTATTTTTAGATATGCTACAAATATACAAAAACATTTGGCTATCTGGCAAATAATTCGTTACTTTGCACCGCTTTCGCGCAATCGCTGTCAAGAGAAGAGATACTTGGTATGTTGCGTTGTAACGATGAAACAATTTAATAATAACAACAATGGATTTAATTAAAATTGCAGAAGAAGCATTCGCTACCGGAAAACAGCACCCGAGCTTCAAAGCAGGAGACACTGTAACAGTAGCATATCGTATTATTGAAGGTAACAAAGAACGTGTACAGTTGTACCGTGGTGTTGTTATCAAAATCGCCGGTCACGGAGACAAAAAACGTTTTACTGTACGTAAAATGTCAGGAACTGTAGGCGTAGAAAGAATTTTCCCAATCGAATCACCGGCTATCGATAGCATCGAAGTGAACAAGGTAGGTAAAGTTCGTCGCGCTAAATTGTACTACCTGCGTGCTCTTACTGGTAAGAAAGCTAGAATCAAAGAAAAAAGAGTTAACGGATAAGCCGAACTTTTCGATTCGAAATAAAAAAGGGAACTTCATTATGAGGTTCCCTTTTTTATTGTGCATTTTCTCAAACATTCTCATGCCTATGAGAAAAAATACTCATTGCAATGAGAATAATTTCTCATAGGTATGAGAATATTTTCTCACTACGGTGAGAATAACCCTTTGTCTGAATAAGCCGTACACGTCAGAAAGGACTAAATAAAACAAAGCCCCGAAAGTCATAAACTCCCGAGGCTTCATTACCTTTATTATAATAATGAAATGTTATTCTTTCAAATCTTTCAGTTCCCAAGCCAATGCACTGGCGCCCAATACAGCAGCATCAGAATCCTTCAATTCGGAAACGAGCAATTTAGTCTTGCCTTTATAGATATTCAGAATATTATCATCAATTGATTTCTGAATCGGCTTCATGATATAGTCACCGGACTTAGCCAAACCACCGAACAATACAATTGCTTCAGGACTGGAGAATGCAATAGCATCTGCCAGTGCTTCACCCAAGATGTTACCTGTAAAGCTAAAGATTTCCTGTGCCAGTTTATCACCTTGTACAGCTGCATCATACACATCTTTTGAAGTGATGTTTTCTGCAGGAATGTTACGAAGCAAGCTAGCATCCGTACGGGCAGCGAGGAATTCGCGGGCTGTACGAGCTACACCGGTAGCCGAGCAGTAGGTTTCCAGACATCCCTTACGACCGCAACCGCAAAGACGACCATCGCGACGGGCGATAACGTGTCCCAATTCACCAGCAAAACCGTCATGACCATACACCATCTGACCGTTGATAACGATACCGCTACCCACACCAGTACCCAGTGTAATCATGATAAAGTCTTTCATACCACGGGCAGCACCGTAAGTCATTTCACCGATAGCAGCAGCGTTTGCGTCGTTTGTCAAAGCAGTGGGAATACCCAGTCTTTCCTCAAACATGGCTGCCAACGGAAGAATTCCCTTCCAAGGCAGGTTCGGAGCAAATTCAATCGTTCCCGTATAGTAGTTACCATTCGGAGCACCGATACCGATACCTCTGATTTTATCAACACCACCATTAGCAATAATCAATGGAAGCAGACTTTTACACACTTCATCAGCGTATTCTTCCACTGTAGGGTAACCGGATGTTTTGATTGAACTGCTGGCAATAATAGTTCCGCGTGCGTCTACAATTCCAAAGACGGTATTCGTTCCGCCTATGTCAATACCTACTACGTAGGGTTTTTCCATGTTTGAATTCATGATACTTCTATTTAAAAGGGTTAGTTAATCATTAAGTTTACTGCACACAAATTACGTAAAGAAGATTGAGTCTACAAAATGTTTTTTGAAAAAAGTTCAACCTGTTTGCAACTTTTCGTATCTTTCACACGTCTAATAGTAGAAAATTATCAGAAAACAGAAACTAAATAAAGAAAATTGTGATACAACTAACGAATATCAACAAGACCTACAACAACGGAGCGCCTCTCCATGTACTTAAAGGTATCAATCTCAATATCGAACAGGGAGAATTTGTTTCTATCATGGGAGCATCCGGGTCTGGAAAATCAACTTTACTCAACATATTGGGAATCCTCGACAACTACGATACCGGAGATTATTATCTGAACAACGTACTCATCAAGAACTTGAGCGAGACCAAAGCTGCCGAATATCGCAACCGTATGATCGGATTTATCTTCCAGTCATTCAATCTGATTTCCTTTAAAAATGCCGTAGAGAATGTAGCACTTCCTTTATTCTATCAAGGAATAAGTCGCAAAAAACGGAATGCACTTGCATTGGAATATCTCGACCGCCTGGGTTTAAAAGACTGGGCGCATCACATGCCGAACGAAATGAGTGGCGGTCAGAAACAACGTGTGGCCATCGCACGGGCTTTAATCACTCAACCACAAATCATTCTGGCAGATGAGCCAACAGGAGCTTTGGATAGTAAAACTTCTGTAGAAGTAATGCAGATTCTGAAAGATCTTCATAAACAGGGAATGACGATTGTCGTTGTCACCCACGAAAGCGGAGTCGCCAACCAGACAGACAAGATTATACATATCAAAGATGGAATCATCGAACGTATTGAAGATAATATCGACCATGACGCTTCTCCTTTCGGAAAAGACGGGATTATGAAATAAGTATTAAGTATTAATTCCATGCGGCCACAGCGCAGCCTAATACTTAATACTTAATACTCATTACTTAATACTTAAAAAAATGATTGACATCTGGCAAGAAATATATAGTACCATCAAACGTAACAAGCTTAGGACTTTTCTCACAGGATTTGCCGTGGCATGGGGAATCTTTATGCTTATCGTCCTGCTAGGTGCAGGCAACGGACTGATCCACGCATTCGAGCAATCGGCTTCCGAACGTGCCATGAACTCCATCAAGATTTTTCCGGGATGGACCAGCAAATCATACGACGGACTGAAAGAAGGAAGACGGGTGCAACTGGACAATAAAGACATGGATGCTACCAGTCATTATTTCCCGAATCATGTCATCAAGGCCGGAGCAACCGTATGGCAGGGAGATGTAAATCTTAGCTTCGGGCAAGAATACGTCAGTTTGAGCCTTTCCGGCGTATATCCCAACCATACAGAGGTAGAAGTGGTGAAACTCTTCAAAGGACGTTTTATCAATGAGATTGATATTAAAGAGCGCCGGAAAGTAATTGTGCTCCATAAAAAGACAGCAGAAATTCTTTTTGATAAAACCCATACCGAACCAATCGGACAGTTTGTCAATGCCGGTAATGTGGTTTATCAGGTAGTAGGTCTCTACAATGATAAAGGAGATAGCGGTGACAGCGATGCATACATTCCTTTTACCACTCTTCAAACGATTTATAACAAAGGAGACAAGCTGAATAACCTGGTCATGACTACCAAAAATCTGGAAACAATTGAGGCCAATGAGGCTTTTGAAGCCCATTACCGCAAAGTATTGGGAGCCAATCATCGTTTTGACCCGACAGACCACAGCGCTATCTGGATCTGGAATCGGTTTACCAACTATTTGCAACAGCAGCAAGGCTCGAATATGCTACGTATTGCTATTTGGGTAATCGGTATCTTCACATTGCTAAGCGGAATCGTAGGAGTTTCCAACATTATGCTGATTACCGTAAAAGAACGTACCCGCGAATTTGGTATTCGTAAGGCTTTGGGAGCCAAGCCGCTTTCCATTCTCTGGTTGATTATCGTAGAGAGTGTCACCATCACCACCATATTCGGATACATCGGCATGGTAGCCGGTATCGGAGTGACCGAATGGATGAACAGTGCCTTCGGCAATCAGACAATGGATACCGGAATGTGGACGGAAACTGTTTTCCTGAACCCGACAGTAGATATAAGAATCGCCATACAGGCTACACTCACATTAATAATAGCTGGTACGTTAGCCGGATTATTCCCTGCCCGAAAAGCAGTCAGCATCCGGCCAATCGAAGCACTTAGAGCAGATTAAGACTATGAGAATAGACATGGATACGTGTGAGGAAATCCTCATCACCATTACAAGAAATAAGACGAGAAGTCTGCTGACTGCATTCGGTGTTTTCTGGGGAATCTTCATGCTCGTCGCCCTCATCGGCGGCGGACAAGGATTGGAAGACATGATGAAAAAGAACTTTGAAGGATTTGCCACCAATTCCGGTTTCCTTGCCTCGCAAAGAACGGGTGAGGCTTACAAAGGCTTCCGCAAAGGGAGATGGTGGAATCTGGAATCTACCGACATCGACCGTCTTCGCTCCCAAGTGAAAGAGGTGGAGATCATTACTCCGTCCGTAGCCCGTTGGGGTTCCAAAGCCGTATATGAAGATAAGAAATATGATTGTAGCGTGAAAGGACTGTATCCGGATTATCTCCACATTGAATCGCAGGAAATGGCATACGGCAGGTTCATCAATGAGGTGGATATAAAGGAAGCACGCAAAGTATGTGTCATCGGAAAACGAATTTATGAAAGTCTTTTCAAACCGGGAGAAGACCCGTGTGGCAAATATGTAAGAGTAGATGGCATTTATTATCAAGTGATTGGCATGTCTTCTTCCGAAGGTGATATGAATATACAGGGGCGGGCGTCAGAAGCCGTCACTCTTCCTTTCACTACGATGCAGCAGACTTACAACATGGGAGGACAAATCGATGTGATCTGTTTCACCGCGAAGCATGGAGTCAAAGTGTCTGAAGTACAACCCCAAATGGAACAGGTCATTAAAGCCGCACATTATATCTCTCCGGATGACAAACAAGCTGTCATGTGCCTGAATGCCGAAGCCATGTTCTCTATGGTCGATAACTTGTTTATCGGTATCAACATACTGGTTTGGATGGTAGGATTGGGAACTTTGCTGGCAGGTGCCATCGGCGTATCCAATATTATGATGGTGACCGTCAAAGAACGTACCACCGAAATCGGTATCCGCCGGGCGATCGGCGCACGACCGAAAGATATCCTGCAGCAAATTCTATCGGAAAGTATGGTACTTACTACCATTGCGGGAATGTGTGGAATTTCCTTTGCCGTCATGGTATTGCAACTGGTTGAGATGGGAGCAAATGCTGACGGAGGGGATGTCCGTTTTCAAGTTACTTTCGGACTGGCAATCGGCACTTGTGCGCTTCTGATTGCACTGGGCATGTTGGCAGGTCTGGCACCTGCTTACCGGGCCATGGCTATCAAACCGATTGAAGCAATCCGGGATGAATAAGGAGATTGGACGATTGGACAATTTACGATTTACGATTGAGAAATCATTGTAGAGCGGGTGTTGTTCAATTGTTTAGAGACGTAGAGATTTCAATCATCAATCGTAAATAATAAAATCATAAATAAAATCATGAAAAAGTATCTGAAAATCACATTATTGGTAGTCGTTGCTATCATTCTTGTCGGAACATTCGTATTCCTTTATCAGAAATCCAAGCCTAAGGTAATCACTTACGAAACAGTAAGACCGGAAATGACTGACCTCCAAAAAACGACAGTAGCTACCGGAAAGGTGGAACCGAGAGACGAAATTTTAATCAAACCGCAAATTTCGGGCATTATCGACGAAGTATATAAAGAAGCCGGACAAGCCGTAAGAAAAGGGGAAGTTATTGCCAAAGTAAAAGTAATCCCTGAACTCGGACAACTGAATTCTGCAGAAAGTCGTGTGCGCCTGGCAGAAATTAATGCAACACAGGCAGAAACGGATTTCGCCCGTGTGAAGAAGTTGTATGACGGTCAGTTAATCAGCCGGGAGGAATACGAGAAAAGTGAAGTGGCTTTGAAGCAGGCTCGCGAAGAGAGACAGACGGCCAAAGACAATCTGGAAATCGTAAAAGAAGGAATTACCAAAAACAGTGCCTCCTTCAGTAGCACGATGATTCGCTCTACCATTGACGGGTTAATTCTGGACGTACCTGTAAAAGCGGGTAATTCCGTGATTATGAGTAACACGTTCAATGATGGAACCACGATTGCTACGGTAGCCAACATGAACGACATGATTTTCCGTGGTAATATTGATGAAACAGAAGTGGGACGTATCCACGAACAAATGCCGATCAAGCTGACCATCGGAGCTTTACAGAATCTGACATTCAACGCCATTCTGGAATATATCTCTCCAAAAGGGGTGGAAACCAATGGAGCCAACCAGTTTGAAATCAAGGCTGCGATTACCATTCCGGATTCTGTTCAGATTCGTTCCGGATATTCGGCTAATGCGGAAATCGTGTTACAAAGAGCCAATCAGGTTTTGGCAGTGCCCGAAAGCACTGTTGAATTTAGTGGTGACTCTACATTTGTGTACATCATGACAGATTCAGTGCCCGAACAAAAGTTCCAGCGTACACAGGTGACTGCCGGTATGAGTGATGGAATCAAGATAGAAATCAAGAAAGGGGTAACCGTTCAGGACAAAATACGTGGTGCAGAGAAAAAAGATAAATAATTGAATCCTATGAAAATAATTCGTAAAACCATATCAGCCCTTCTGCTTGCCGGAGTCGGAATCACCTCCATCGAGGCACAGAACAACCTTTCGCAAGCGTGGACGCTGCGGCAATGTATCGACTATGCCATTGAGCATAATATAGAAATCCGTCAATCGGCCAACAATGTCGAAGCAGGCAAAGTGAGTGTAAACACCACTAAATGGGCACGTCTTCCGAATTTGAGCGGTAGTGCCAGCCAAAACTGGAGTTGGGGCCGTACCGCTTCTCCGATAGACAACTCGTATAGTGACATTAACAGTGCCAATACCAGTTTCAGCTTGGGAACAAACGTACCTATATTTACCGGTTTGCAATTGTCCAACCAATATTCACTTGCCAAACTGGATTTAAAAGCTGCCATAGAAGATTTGAATAAAGCCA
This sequence comes from Bacteroides sp. 90-K9/2, assembly GCF_047310725.1. Classification (NCBI taxonomy): domain Bacteria; kingdom Pseudomonadati; phylum Bacteroidota; class Bacteroidia; order Bacteroidales; family Bacteroidaceae; genus Bacteroides; species Bacteroides sp. 90-K9/2. Next base: position 107,749 of record NZ_JBCGVL010000009.1, on the reverse strand, counting down.
GAGAAGATATTGCAATCAATGTCACTTCGGCTTATTTACAGGTTTTATTCAATCAAGAATTAAGTAAAATTGCTCATAATCAGGTCGATTTAAGCAAAGACCAGTTAAAACGTATTCAAGGTCTTCAGGGAGTGGGTAAGGCATCATCTTCTGAAGTGGCCGAAGCACAAGCCCGTGTCGCACAGGATGAAATGACTGCTGTACAATCAGACAATACGTACAAACTATCCTTACTGGATCTCACCCAACTCTTGGAATTACCCACGCCTGAAGGATTTGTACTCGAAAGTCCTAAGGAAGAATTAGAGTTCGAATCTCTCACTCCGCCGGATGACATATATACACAGGCACTTACTTACAAACCAAGCATTAAGGCTGCGGAATATCGTTTGCAAGGTAGTCTTAATAATATTCGTATTGCCCAAAGTGCATTTTATCCACAACTCTCTTTCAGTGCCGGTCTGGGAAGTAATTATTATACGGTAAGCGGAAGATCAGAGAGCAGCTTCGGCAGTCAGATGAAAAACAACCTGAATAAATATATAGGATTTAATTTGAGTGTTCCAATCTTCAACCGTTTTGCCACAAGAAACCGGATACGCACCGCTCGTTTGCAACAAATAGACTTATCCTTGAAGTTGGATAACAGTAAAAAAGTACTCTACAAAGAAATTCAGCAAGCCTGGTACAACGCTCTGGCAGCAGAAAGTAAATACAACTCCAGTGAAGTGGCAGTAAAAGCCAACGAAGAGTCTTTCCGCCTGATGAGTGAGAAATTCAATAACGGCAAAGCTACCTTTGTGGAATACAATGAAGCCAAACTTAATCTGACGAAAGCTCTTTCGGATAAGTTGCAGGCAAAATACGACTATCTGTTCCGGACTAAAATTCTGGACTTCTACAAAGGACAGGTCATTGAATAAAAAAGAAATAAAGTTGAGTTTAGTATAGTAGTTCCTTAAAACATATCCGTTGGTTCATTCGTTATTATAGAAAGAACTAACGGATATGAAGTATTTTATCGTCATAGTGATTATAATGATTAGTAATATATTTTTAGGAGTTGCTAAACCAATGAAGAATCAAGCAGAAATCTATTTTGCGGGAGGATGTTTCTGGGGAACAGAACATTTCCTGAAACAAATTCGAGGAGTAGAAAGTACTCAGGTAGGATATGCCAACAGTAATGTTGCCAATCCGAGTTATGAACAGGTCTGTTCCGGAAAAACCAATGCTGCCGAAACAGTAAAGGTGGTTTATGATCCGAAAACGGTAGATTTGAATTTACTGCTCGATCTATATTTCAAGACAATAGATCCTACCAGCCTCAACCGGCAAGGTAATGACCGGGGAACACAGTATAGAACCGGAATTTATTATGTAGATAAAGAAGATCTCCCTGTCATCAAGCAGGCAATTCAATTATTATCCGCACAATATAAAACTCCTATTGTCCTAGAAGTAAAGCCATTGACTAATTTCTATCCGGCAGAGACTTACCACCAGGACTATCTGGATAAAAATCCGGGTGGATACTGCCATATCAATCCTGCTTTATTCGAAATGGCACGCAAAGCGAATGCGCCGAAAGCTAAAGCGTATCAAAAAGCGGATGATGCAACCCTTCGTAAGGAATTGTCGGCGGAACAATATGCCGTAACCCAAAAGAATGCCACCGAACCAGCTTTCCACAATGAATACTGGAATGAGCATCGTCCCGGCATTTATGTAGATATTACTACCGGAGAACCTCTGTTTGTTTCTACTGACAAGTTCGATTCAGGTTGCGGGTGGCCAAGCTTTTCCCAACCAATTCAAAAAGATCTGATCGCAGAAAAGAAAGATACTTCGCACGGCATGATACGTACGGAAGTACGCAGTAAAACCGGAGATGCTCATTTGGGACACGTATTCACAGATGGGCCGAAAGAGAAAGGTGGATTACGTTATTGCATCAATAGCGCTTCACTTCGTTTTATCCCGAAAGATAAAATGAAAGAGGAAGGTTATGGAGAATATCTACCACTCGTTAAATAAATATTGAAGAGTTACAAAAGCTAATCATAACTGTTCATCAGATAAACAGAACGGTGGATTATCCCATAAGGAAATCCACCGTTTTTAATGTAGTTAAATTAAAAGAGAGAGAAGGAGTTTCACAACTCCGATTTATTTTTATCTGCTGGCAGTCAGCAGAGTTGCTTCATTAGTTGCCGGAGCAGACACATTCATAGCCCAGCTGGAACCGGATTCTTCAATCCATTTATCATTCCATTTGTAGTTCATATAAGCAACCGGCATATTAGCGTCGTTCAGTTCATAAACACTCTTTTCAACAGATGCGTCGTAAGCTCTGTGAGAGTCATTCCAACGTGCGTATACCAAAGTGATTTCATTAGATGAATAAGTATAATCAATCTTGAAGTACGGTATCCATTTTTCAATAGAAGCATCCCATTTGAAAGCTTCTTTGGAGGATATTCTCTTCTGATCGTCATAAGTAAAATCATATTTCATGTGGCGATAGAGAGAACCATCGAGTCTGTAAATCACTTTCGATACTACGAGATCATCTACTTTTTCTTCATTAGTAATGAAGTTATTACCCTGTGCCTTCACTGTTGCATTAGCGATTCCTGCAAATACCATAGCAACTAAAACGATCATTCTGAATAATACTGTAGTCTTCATAATTGTATATTTTTTATTTGTTCAACATTCTGTTTTTATTCTTCTGTTTATTAGACGGATCAAGCGTCTCAAACGGTTGCAACCTTCTGAAGTTTTTCTCATTTTTCTTCGTTGTCCGCTTGCGACTATAGAGATGCAACGAGCGTGCCAAAAAGATAACCAACTAATAATCAACGGAATCACAAAACAGAGCGGTGTACGAAAACGGACAGTTGTACGCTCAAAAGCGAACAACCAACCATTTTTCGTATTTTCTTTTTTCTACTGATGGATATAACTCTAAAAAAGAGGAAAATACTCCGCCTGTTGCCCGAATTATTATCTACCTTTGCAGCGATTATCACATCAAGAAAAAGAAGATGGAAACGTCCAGCAAAAAAAGAATTATCATTCTATCGGCTATCGGTATCTTGCTTACCAGCCTCATTTGTCTCTTTGCATTCCGCAATGTCATTTTATGCCATATCGTTGACAAACGAACTACACGTGCCGAACAAACATACGGTTTGCAAATTCATTATCAGGAGTTACGAATGAAAGGCTGCAATGAAGTGGCTTTACAAGGACTTTCTATTGTTCCCAACCAACGGGATACCCTCCTGACATTACAATCCGTCAATGTAAAACTAAGTTTTTGGGAATTGCTAAAAGGAGAAATCGAAGTACGGAATGTACTTATGAACGGGCTGGCAATCAACTTCATCAAGCATGACAGCATAGCTAACTACGATTTCCTGTTCTTTAAACGGCAACAAGAAGCAGCCCCCAAACCTGTCATAGAAAGTGACTATGCCAACCGTATTGACCGGATATTAAACCTCATTTACGGTTTCCTGCCTGAAAACGGGCAACTCAGTCAAATCAATATAACCGAACGTAAAGATAGTAATTTCGTTGCAGTCAACATTCCTTCTTTTATTATTGAGAACAATCATTTCCAATCAACCATTCAGATAAAAGAAGATACACTGCCTCAACAACTATGGGAAACGGCAGGCGAACTGAACAGAAGAGACTATACATTAAAAGCATCTCTCTTTGCCCCGGAAAAAAGAAAAATCTCACTACCTTATATTACCCGCCGTTTTGGAGCAGAAGTCACTTTCGACACCCTATCTTATAATATGACTAAAGATAAGCGTGCATCCAATCAACTGCTCCTCAAAGGAAAAGCGAGAGTGAACGGACTTGACGTATTTCATAAAGCCCTCTCTCCTGAAGTAATTCATCTCGATCGTGGACAACTCTGTTACGAGATGAACATCAGCGGGCACTCACTCGAGCTGGATAGTACGACCATTGTTGATTTCAACAAACTCCAGTTTCGTCCTTATTTGCGAGCCGAGAAAGAGAAAGGAAACTGGCATTTCACTGTTGCGGTCAACAAATCCTGGTTTCCGGCAGATGATCTGTTCAGCTCTCTCCCCAAAGGATTATTCAGCAATCTGGAAGGCATCAAGACAAGTGGCGAGCTAGCCTATCATTTTCTATTAGATATTGATTTTGCACAACTGGATAGTCTCAAACTGGAATCCGAACTGAAAGAGAAAGACTTCCGCATCACAAGCTATGGGGCCACTTCACTCTCCAAAATGTCCGACGAGTTCATTTATACAGCTTATGAGAACGGAATACCGGTGCGAACTTTTCCTATTGGCCCTTCGTGCGAACACTTTACACCATTGGATAGCATTTCCCCCATCCTAAGAATGTCCGTTATGCAAAGTGAGGACGGAGCATTCTTTTACCATCGCGGTTTCCTGCCCGACGCCCTACGGGAAGCATTGATTTACGACCTGCAAGTGAAACGCTTTGCTCGTGGAGGAAGCACGATCACCATGCAACTCGTAAAGAATGTATTCCTGAACCGTAATAAGAACTTTGCACGTAAATTGGAAGAGGCATTGATTGTATGGCTAATAGAGAATGAAAGATTAACTTCTAAAGAACGCATGTACGAAGTATATCTGAACATTGTTGAATGGGGGCCGCTCGTTTATGGTATTCAGGAAGCTTCTATTTATTATTTCAATAAACGCCCTTCACAACTGAACACGGAAGAAAGTATTTTCCTGGCTTCCATTATCCCGAAGCCCAAGCATTTCCGCAGCTCTTTTGCAGAAGGCGGACAGTTAAAGGAAAATATGGAAGGCTATTATAAGTTGATTGCCAAGCGGCTTGCACAGAAAGGAATAATAAGTGAAATCGAGGCGGATAGTATCCGCCCCGATATCCAAGTTACGGGCGCTGCCCGGAATAGTCTAGCCGGTGAAAACCCGGAGTCTAGTTCTCCTTCCGCTGAGGAGTAATGAGATTGATATAAATAATAAAGGAATAGGTTATCTTCTTGAACTGCTGCTGTTTCTTTCAGAGGAACGGGAAGAGCTTTTAGTGCTATTGCTTCTCGTACTTCCGGAAGAAGAGCGTCTTTCTGTTTGTCCGCTAGAGACATTGCTCCGGGTAGAGCTACCGCTACTCCGAGTAGAACTCGAGCTACCGCTACTCCGAGTAGAACTCGAGCTACCGCTACTCCGAGTAGAACTCGAGCTACCGCTACTCCGGTTAGAAGTGGCACTGCTGCTACGACTGGTAGTACTACCGCTACTGCGACCAGAATCACTGCGACTGGAGCTACTACGACTGGAACTACCGCGGCTGGAACTGGAAGAGCTGTTATTTCTATTATAGGAACTACTATCGTTTCGTCTACTTGAACTTTCTCTCGAACTGCTACTTGTTTTTCCACTTTCACGATTGGAGGAACTGGAACTAGTTGAACTTCCGCTTGTTGGTCTGCGATTAGAGCTTGAAGAACCGGAACCCGTTTCCGGACGACGACCAGAATTACGATCACTTTCTACTCTATTCGTATTCCCATTTTTATCAGGAGCAACATTGTTACCAGGTCTTCCACTTCCGGACGGTGTAGATGGTCTGACAGAAGTCGAAGGCCGATCTGCTCCAGATTCCGGACGGGGACGTGTCGACGTACCAGGTCTTGTTGTCGTTCCGGGGCGAGTAGAAGCATCAGGGCGAGTAGAGGTACTTGGGCGAGATGTACCAGGACGTGTTGTCGATGAACCCGGACGGGAAGAATTACCCGGACGTGTCGGTGCATTATGCGGACGAGTGGAAGTATTCGGACGGAACCGGACAGAACCGAAATCCGAACGACGATACGAGTGGAATACTCGCTGATCTCTCACCCGATGCGGTGCAGAATAATGGTTGAAATTAGTATATCTGCCCCGATAATAACTCACATGGTGAAAGTGCGGACGATAATGTGCTCCACAATAAGTACGGTAATGGTAAGGCACACCAAAATAAAACAAACTACGATTCGGGTAATTGACATAAACCCTGAAACTCCATTTCCCTCCGGTTACGTAGATCGGCCGATAGAAATACTCGGCATCGAGGAACCGGCGATACTGTGCATCACTCAATACCCAACGAAGATCGTCGTTACGGATATCCAGCGCTTCATAATAATCATCCAATGCCCATTCGTAACCACGTGCTACGTAATCCATGATATTACGGACAGAATAAATAAAGTCGTAATTAATCTCATACGCATCATTATATTGCTGTGTACTCAAGCTCAATTCATATGCCATCTTATCGGTAAGAAAACGCGTCTCCTTACGTACCTTGCTAGTGCTCATTCCAGCCATTACGGTCATATTGGCAGTCAGACCGACAGCAAAGAGTAAAAACAGTATTCGTTTCATAATTCAATCTCCTATCATTTATTATTCTGATGATATTCTCTGATAAACTTGTGCACCTCGTCTTTATATATGTTAGTGAATAAGATATCAATCACCTTGTTAAAATTCTGCTTATCCCTAACATACGGATACAACTTCTTCATCACCTCCACTTGATCGGGAGTATAAGAAAATTCTTTTACTATCGCCACACATTGAGTTGAATTGACATCATGGTTTTCCAGCATACTATTAATCAACGCCTTTTGGTCATCCCTCGGAATCGTAAATTTCAGCTTATCTATGAAGCTTTTAAACTCACTATCAGTCATTAAACGTATTTCCTTGACCGGCTCATTATTGTCGGGAAAGACCTGAACAGTATTACTGACTGGTGGAGGAATAACGACCGGATGCGGTGAAGGTCTGCCATAACCTTTGAACGTATCCATACTAACCACCTCTCTATTTACAAACTGAACGATTATCGTCACAGGTTCCGAAGTAAGTACAGGCGTACCGTTATCACGATGGAATTCCCATTCTTCCATATCACCGTCAAAACGCCGGAAATCAGGTTTTCCTAAAACGGACTCTACCTGCGATTGAGTCATTCCCTGATTTATACCCATCATCTGTTTGGTAGATACATAGCTGGTAAAACAGCCACTGACCAATATTCCCAACGCCAAACACAGCATAATATGTATCTTTTTCATAACCGTATCGTTTTTAGTTAATAGTATCAACGTTTACCGTACCCTATCATAAAATCCTTCATCTTTTCCTTGCTGGAGCTAAATGTCAGGGTATTAATCACCGTAAAGAAAGCTTCCTTATCTACAATCCGGGGATACATGATCTTCATAATCTCCATCCGGTCATCGTCGAATGTATACAGTTTGGTCAGTTGGAGACATTGGGCAGATGTGAAATCAGAACCAGCCAATGCAGCATTGAGCAACTTCATACGGTCATCTTTAAAAGGCTCATTCTTCATCTCTTTATAAAACGTTTGGAAGAGCTGATCGTTCATCACCCTGTTGTGACCATATCCCGGACGATGTTCTCCCTGGTCTGGACGGCCGGGTCTTTCCGGGCGTATGTTATCACGTCCGTCCACCCATATTTCTTTCACTCCTCTCCCATCAAAATAAACGAAATCTTTATATAATTTTTCTCCTTTCCATACTCGCTCTCCCGCACGGGTAAAGCGGGTGGCAAACACTTCAACAGTATAATGTCCGGGATTTAAATTGGCTATAAAGCAGGTAGTAGTGGGTAAACATATCTGGTTCCCTCCCAAGTAAACAAGAATCGGAGTATTCCCGCCATCGATACGGATTCCGTTAACAGACTGCGCTTGTAAAGAGAGGGCAGCGAACAGGATGCAGAAACTTATTATAATCTTACGCATAGCTTATCTAGTTTTTATTATTTATATCTTTAATCTGATAGCACAAAAATAGGGTGAGGAAACTCCCCACCCCAATGATTCTCTCTATTCGTATGTAGGGAAATCCCTATTCTGTTTAGGAATCCGCCAAAGCAATGCCATCCTCATGCAAGGTAATCAGACGTTTCTTATACAAGTCGCCCACTCCTTTCTTAAAGGTTTTCTTGCTGACACCAAACGTATCATAAATATCTTCCGCAGGGCTTTTATCATTCAAGTAGATTCGTCCTCCATGCGCTTTGATATAGTCGAGCAGCGTTTTCGAAAAATCGTCAATCTTTTCAAAACCGGGTTTCTGAAGAATCAGGTCTACCTTACCATCTTCACGCACCTGTTTCACAAAAGCTTTCATCTCCATCCCTGTTTCCAACGGGCAGAATATTTCATTTTCATACAGCAAACCGCTATACTTATTATCTATAATCGCTTTAAAGCCCAAATCCGTCTTCTGCCAGATAAGGATATTCACTTCTGCTTCCGGAGCATATTCCGGCTTTTCTTTCGACAGATAACGTTCCACCTTTGCTGAAGCCACAATACGATAACTCTCTTCATCCAAATGCGCATGAACCACATATTTCCGCCCAACCTGCATTTTCATCTTCTGCTCACTGAATGGAACGAACAGATCTTTCATCAATCCCCAGTTCAGAAAAGCTCCATATTGATTTACCCAGGAGACTTCCAGACAAGCAAACTGACCTACCTGCACCAACGGAGTCAGTGTCGTAGCAATCAATCTCTCATCCATATCCAGATAGAGAAACACATTCAAAAAATCTCCTATCTTACAGTCCTCAGGCACATAACGGGTAGGCAACAAAATCTCACCTTCTTCCTCACCATCGAGATATACGCCGAAATCTACTTCTTTCACGACTTCAAGCTGATTGAACTTTCCTAATTCGATGCTCATATTCTTATCTATTTATTGTAATAAAACACAAAGATAATCTATTTTGAATAGATCCCTCAAACAGTCAGCCATAACTTTTCGTTATCGGGCAAAACTATTTGCAATGAACAATCTGCTTTCTAATATGTTAACTTTGTAGCGACAAAAAGAAAGAGTAAAATATTCACCTTTAAACATATAAACTTATGGAATTTCTAACCAACGAGAAACTTACGATTGTAGGAGCTGCCGGAATGATCGGCTCCAATATGGCACAAACAGCCATGATGATGAAACTCACTCCGAATATTTGCCTGTATGATCCATTTGCCCCGGCTCTGGAAGGAGTAGCTGAAGAATTGTATCACTGCGGTTTTGAAGGTGTCAACCTTACATTTACTTCCGATATCAAAGAAGCACTGACAGGAGCTTCTTACATTGTCTCTTCCGGTGGAGCTGCCCGTAAAGCAGGTATGACCCGTGAAGATTTGCTGAAGGGAAATGCAGAAATTGCCGCTCAATTCGGTAAAGATGTTCATCAATATTGCCCGAACGTAAAACATATCGTTGTGATCTTTAATCCGGCGGACATCACCGGACTGATAACTTTGTTGTATTCAGGTTTGAAACCCTCTCAAGTTTCTACACTGGCTGCCCTGGACAGCACCCGCCTGCAAAACGAACTGGTGAAATTCTTCCATATCCCGGCTTCCGACATTCAGAATTGCCGTACGTATGGTGGTCATGGCGAACAAATGGCTGTATTCGCCTCTACAACCAAAATAAAAGGAGAACCTTTGACCGATTTCATCGGCACTACCCGCCTTCCACTGGCAGATTGGGAAGCACTGAAAGTACGTGTCATCCAGGGTGGTAAGCATATTATCGACCTGCGCGGTCGTTCTTCTTTCCAAAGCCCGGCTTATCTTTCTATCGAAATGATTGCCGCTGCTATGGGTGGACAACCTTTCCGCTGGCCTGCCGGAACGTATGTTTCCAATGGCAAATTCGACCATATCATGATGGCGATGGAAACTTCAATTACTAAAGACGGCGTCACTTATAAAGAAGTAGCCGGAACTCCTGCCGAACAGGAAGAATTGGAAAAGAGCTACGAGCATTTATGCAAACTTCGTGATGAAGTGATTGAAATGGGGATTATCCCAGCCATTAAAGACTGGCATGCATTGAATCCAAATATTAACTAATCAAACAATATTAGCGAAAGCAGAAGGCCGAAACCTGGAACAATGAAAAGATCGTCAGGTTTCAGCCTTTTTTTATTCCATTCCAGGGAAAATAAAACAATTCATCAATGCTTGTAATGATAACAGGTATTCTTCACTTCAACATGATAAACGGCAGTTCCATACCCCATCCAAATGCCCAATCCTCCATCTATATTACCAGGTAGATTAGTCGTATTGGGAAACACAGGATTACCACTGTTGATTACTTCATTTTCATATTGACTCCAAAAGCGGAACCCTTCTTCCGTTATTTGTGAGAAACAAATATTCACCTTTTCACCAGGAGTAAAAAAAGGAGTATACTTGTTGAGTTCCGTATGCCGGAATCCCCGGTAAATCTCTGCTGTTGCGACAGGAGACACTAATATTTCATCAGAAAACGTACCCATAAACGCATTATAATAGTCCTCATCTTTTTCTTCTACCTGAGTGAATATTTTATAATAGTTAGCTTCCCCCTTCGGGTCATTAAAATACGCAGTAGCCTGATAAAGCGTATCACACCCTTCGGTTGGCTGTAAGCGTATGCTATCCAGTAGGATCGGTTCAGGAATGGTAGTACGTGCTGTTATTTCTTTCCCGCGATACATGACAGTCAACATATACACCTTGCCCACTTCTCCCCTGATTTGTGAACCGGTATAGACAAAATAAGGCAATCTGCCTTTATCTATTCTGCCCACCAGAATTTCGGTCTGACTCCCATCACTCACAGTTACCTTAGCACTCATAACAGGCAGTTTGGAAAGTGCTATACTATCCCATGTACTATTCAGGATTTTACTTTGTGAAAGGTAAACCTTTGCAAATCCGTCTGCCGTAATACCACCTTCCACCACAACTTCCGATTCATAGTCACTGTCAAAATCCCAATCCGGCTCACAGGAGGTAAAAGCTGCAACCAGCATCACTATCCAACTATATAAAAAAGCTTTCAACATCTTCAAAATTTAAATATATAACTGACTGAAGGCAACAAACTATAAAGAGACATATTTTTCTTCTTAATCAGCAAACCGGATTTATCTTCTGAAGGCTTGACGCCTACTTGCACAAAAACCGGATTATGTCTCATATAAGCATTATAAAGCGACAAATTGATGCAATTCTTTTTTGTATGCCCCAGCCAGTAGTTCACCGACAAGTCCATTCTGTGATAAGCCGGCATGCGGCTGCTGTTATACTCATCGTATACACAAACCGCATTCTCGCCTATCATATACATGGCCCTCGGATATGTTACCGCATTACCCGAAGCATACACAAATGCCATCGCAAAATCCCAATGATTATCCAACGTATAATGAATCATCGCGTTCAAATTATGTCTACGGTCATATTTGGCAGGAAATATATTTCCTTTTCTCAATTCCGGAAATTGCCGATCAGCCCAGGCAAGCGTATAGCCAATCCAGCCATTCCATCGTCCTCTGCTTTTCCGCAACATCAGTTCTACACCGTAATTCCGCCCTTCTCCTGTCAGTACATGGTCTTCTATCCGGTATGTCTGATTAAACATATCTAACAATCCACCGTTGAATATCGTTTGATGAGACAGTTTCCGATAGTACCCTTCCACCAACAATTCATAATCTCCATTCCGAAGCGGCTGTGAGAAAGAGACATCTAATGAATGGACTTTCTGCCCTGATATATCTTTCGTCGAAGGCATCCAAAAATCAATAGGCAATCCGGCACTCGATACCGTAATCTGATTCATATATTGCCTGTTCAATTGGTAGGAAAAGCTCAATGTCCTGTTCCCCGGTAATTCGTATTCCAAACGAATACGTGGTTCGGCTCCTCCATTATAATAATCACCCTGTATGCTGCCACTATAACGCAATCCCATATTCATCGTCCATTTCCCCCATTTTTTCTCCGCTTCGGTATACACAGCAAACTCTTCCATTTCATATCTACCGGGATTTCCGGCATTGATACCTTCGAAAATGTTCACAGATTCAGGGTATTGCGGATGAAGTATATGATGAATGAAATTTCCGCCTGTCTTCATCTTCCATGTCCCCAACCGCCAGTCTACATTTCCCATATATCCGAAATCGGTCAATCGGGAAGGCATTTTCATACGTAGTGTATTCTGGTTTGCTTGCAGATTGGTACGGTAATGCGTCATATAGATTCTTTGTGTCAACAACGTCTTTTCATTGCAGCTGCGTTCCCACTTCAAAGAAGCAATTCCGTTGAGCCACTGCATATTGAAATCTACCTGATACTGATGTTCTTTCAGTTTCAACAAATCATTGCCGACATAGCTGTTCAGTACTATTTTGTTTTTAGGGTTCGGCTTCCACACATAAGTAAGGTTATAATCCTGAAAACCGTAACGAAGCCTTGTGTTATCCTCAAATCCCCCTTCTATCAAGGAGATTATCGGATTTACATAAGTGACTCTCGCGGATAGATAAATAGCACTATTTTGAGTAACCGGTATTGCACCGGTAATTCTCGAAGCCAATATACCAACATTACCGGACACGCTTACCCGCTGCACCACCGAATCACGAGGAGTCATTTCTACTACCGCTGCCAATCTTCCGCCGCGGTCTGCCGGTTGGTAAGACTTATTGAGTGAAAAAGAAGAAAAATGATCATTATTGAATATAGAAAAAAAGCCCAGCAGATGTGAAGAGTTGTACACAGGCACCCCATCTATACATATCAGGTTATGTCCCGGTTCGCTGCCATGTACATAAAGTCCCCCATTCAATTCGCCGGCAGTAGTCACTCCCGGCAGCAACTGAAAAGTCTTGATCGGATCGCTGTCTCCCAGCATACGCGGCATGAAGTTTACCACATTCGGATCAAGCTTCCAATCACCTTTTGCACTACGCTGCAACGCAGGAGATTTCTTGGACGCCACCACTTCCACCTCCTGAATCCTCCAAATAGAATCGGTTCGAATCGTATCATCGTCACGCGTTTCCGTTTGGGCATATACACTTATATTTCCCAATACCGCAAACAGCACCAATATGTATCTTATCACATTCAATTCACTTTACCTATAAAAAAAGAAAGCCGAAGAAGAGAATTATTCCCTTCCTCGGTCCTCGTCAATTTACTCACATTTATCTATACCCCATGCTTATTCTATGAATCCTTCAAAACTTCTAACCAATGCATCGAAGCTGTCAGCTAATGATTTGAATGGTCCGGAAGCAGTATCAAAATAGTCTTCAAAGCTAATCAGAGATTCATCTTCAAACTGTAACAGAGGCTCTGTATACCAGTATTCATGCTTCACTCCCTGAGAATCTATGTATGAATAGTCAATATAAGGTTGGAATGTCAAAGTAGCAGACGCTTCATTGCTTCCTCCGAATGTCAGGCTTCCACTAAGATACTTCTTAAATACATTTGCAGTAGCTTGTGCAGCTTCATGAGATTCACCCCACATTCCAGTAGCATTATCATACTGGTCATCCACTTGTTCCAGTTCACGAGCTAAATCCTTGTAACTGCTACATTGCATAAGCACAGCAGCTTCACCCATAATATTTGCCTCTATACGCGCATCTTTAAAACGGTCTCCAACATTCTCGTTTGCGCCTTCGTCTGCTGTCATGTTGCTACCATTCAGATAAGCTTCACCTTTTACGGCTTCTGTTCCTTTTATGTTGATTGAATAGTTAGCTTTCACAACTTGCGGTGTTGCGCTTACTGAAGTAGATACTTTGTAACCGTTGGCATCTATATTTACTGTAATATCTGCTTTTCTTGGAGAGCTGCTTACGTTTGCTGTAGCAATCTCAAGAGAAGTCAAAATAGTTGTTCCTAGTTTAATAGTAGAAGTAAGTTTAGCCGGAACTTTCACTATAACGCCATCATAAGTAAAATCTGTTGTATTGCCGGTAGCTGCAATCTTGATTTCAGCTGTTTGACCCTCACAACCAAACTTCAATGCGAGTTCAGAATCAGAATCGGTACGTTCCCACTTGTCTTTGCTGTCATTATAGGTATAAACACCATAATAGTCACTGGCCTGATACATTTCATTGTTGACAGCCGCCATAGCGTACACTTTAGCCATATCACCCTGTGAAGCAGCTACTAAAGAATGTACCATTTGCTGTACATTTGCTTTTTCCTGAATTTCCAAAGAGCCTACGATTTCCGAGAAGTAATTCCCTACTTGTGCCAACTGTTTCTGATCGTCAGCATTTACCAGATTGATTAAGTTCTGTCCAATTTCACTCAACTTCTCTTTACTCTTCTCGGCTGATAATACATCACCGCCTGTCGGTCCATCATTATTATCGTCACCACACCCCGTGAATGTTATCATTGCCATCATCAGGCAAGGAATTAAATAATACAATTTTCTAGTCATATTTTAATGGATTTAAAATGTTATGTTTGCATTTTTTATTGCCGTTTTATTATTCATATTTTTCATATAGAACATCGGCTTCCCCAATTACTTCGCAAAGGTGAGAATATTTTATAGAATAAAAAAATGATTAAAACAAAGAAAGTGCCTATATAGACATTTTAGGCGCTTAAGTCATATAAAACAGTGATTATTATGTCCAAATTAATAAATAGCTCCAGGCTTTCTGCTACATCATCATAGAAGTTTTCTTATTTTGGAGAAGAACATTCCTGACAAATCCCTTTAAGGACATAATTAATGCTGTGCAAAGTAAATCCTTCAGGCAAATCAATCACCGGGATATGGGTGCCTTCCAGGCAGAATGTACGATGACATTTCTCACAATAAAAATGCGAATGTAAATCCTGTACCACACAATTGCAAGAGTTGTCGCAAACGGCATACTTCAACGAGCCGCTTCCATCGTCTATGCTATGTATGAGGTGATGAGACAAGAAGAGAGCAATAGTACGGGATATGGTCGATTTATCGACTGTGTCGAGCAATGTTTCGAGGTCAAGCAATGACACTGCACGCTCTGCCTGCATCATCTCTTTTATCACCAAAAGCCTTATTGCAGTTGGCTTGATGTCTCTTCTGACCAGTTTATCCAAATAAATATCTTCTTCCATCTTTCTCCTATTTTATCATTTTCTGTATTCTGACGGCGTTCATTATGGCAAGTAACGCAACGCCTACATCTGCGAAGACAGCTTCCCAAAGAGTAGCGATTCCACCGGCTCCCAAAATCAATACAAGCAATTTCACTCCAAATGCCAGTGATACATTCTGCCAAATGATTCTTCGTGTCAGCCTTCCAACTTTGATAGCTTCGGCTACTTTCGACGGTTGGTCTGTCTGTATCACGACATCGGCTGTTTCAATAGCCGCATCACTACCCAGTCCTCCCATAGCAATGCCGACATGACTTAGAGCGAGCACCGGTGCGTCGTTCATTCCATCACCGACAAACGCGATCCGGTTTGCCTCATCCCGCCGCAATTCTTCCAGATGATTCACTTTTCCTTCCGGCAACAAGTCGCCATAAGCTTCCGATATACCGAGCTTCTCTGCAAAGTTAGTAACAATACTCTGTTTATCACCGGATAGTATCTGGATGTTTTCAATATTTAAAGCTTTTAAATTGTCAATAGCTGCCTTTGCATCCTCTTTCAGGGCATCAGCCAACAGCAGATAACCTGCATAACGGTTTCCAACGGCACAGACTACGATGGTATCCGTTATTTCCAACAGTTCTTCCGGGTAGGATATATCAAACTTAGAAAGTAACCGGCAGTTACCGACCAGAACCGTAGTCCCGTTTATCGTCGCCTCCAGACCATAGCCGGCAAATTCTTTCGTACCGGTAACAGCTACACATTCAATATTTTGTTCTTTCGCATAATTCACAACAGCCTTGGCAATCGGATGTGTGCTATCACTTTCTACCGAAGCAACCAGTTTCACTAATTCTTCTTCAGAAATCTCACCTGCACTTTTACAAGCCTGTACTTCAAAGGTTCCTTTTGTCAGGGTTCCTGTTTTATCGAATACCACCGTATTGATCTTGGTGATAGCATCCAGATAATTACCACCCTTGAATAAAATACCCAATCGGGATGCTGCTCCAATCCCCCCAAAGTAGCCTAACGGAATACTAACCACCAACGCACAGGGACACGAAATCACGAGAAAGACCAAAGCCCTGTATAGCCAGTCATTAAATGCAAATACAAATGGAGGATTAATAAGTGAATAGACAAATGGACACAACACAATTAATACTGCAAGCACTATAACAATAGGTGTGTAAATGCGTGCAAACTTACGAATAAACAATTCAGCCGGAGCCTTACGTTCGGAGGCATTCTGAACAAGTTCCAATATTCGGGCAAGTGCACTCTTATCAAAAGGTCTCGTTACCTTGATCCGGATAACCTTGTCAGTTACAATCATTCCGGCAAGCACTTCTTCACCTTTCCGAATATTACGAGGAACGCTTTCGCCCGTTAATGCGGCTGTATTAAAGGCAGCCACTTCATTCTGCATGGCTCCGTCCAATGGTACCCGTCCGCCTGCCTTTATTTCTATGATTTCACCGACTTTTATCTTTTTAGGGCTTTCAATAACAAGATTGCCTTCCCGGAACACTAATGTTTTTTCAGGTCTTACGTCCAATAAGGCTCCGATATTACGCCTGGCCTTATCTACCGCTTTATCCTGAAACAGTTCTCCTACTGTATAGAATAACATCACGGCTACTCCTTCCGGATATTCACCAATATAAAAAGCTCCCAAAGTAGCTATAATCATTAGAGTGAACTCACTGAAATAGTCTTTTTCCCTGATACTTTCCCAGGCTTCTTTCATCACCGGTATTCCTACCGGAAGATAGGCCACGATATACCATATCAAAGCAACAGATCCTTCACGGAAGAATGCTAAATCGAGAGCATTCATAATTATTCCACCTGCCAGAAGCAGGAGAGAGAATATCACTTTCCCATATTCATGAAATACCGAAACCTTTGCATCAACCTTTTTTTCTGCTGCGCATGAATGAGCGCCACAACTACAATGTCCCATAACATTCATCATTTAGTTGATGCAAAGGTAGCAAATGATTCATGCAACAAAGTTGCAAAATCGGTTTTAGAACATATATCCCAATGAGATCATCAGGTTTCTGTTCTTCATTCCTAAATCTTTTGCCACTTCAACAAGTCCGAAATCATAGCTTATGGCAATTTGATATTTCTTACTGAACTCAACTCCGGCTTTCAGTCCAAGACCGAAATCGAATCGTTTCAGACCATCATCTCCAAATATATCTTCAGACATGGAGTTATCTCCTAATTCCGCAATATCTGCAATATCACCGTCCACTTTCAATTTTGCTTTTCCAAACAGACCGACAGCCATATAAGGACCGACACTACCAAATAACGAAAAATCATCATTGACAGCATATTTATACCCGACACGTACCGGTACTTCTAAATAGTATGGATTAAATTTTATGCTCGCAAGTGATCCTCCATCAATTTTAGCACCTTTCAATGTAAGCAATGCAGCGAAGTCCATATAGGCACCACTACCATTCGCATCCTGAGACAATCCCAACTCTGCTTTAACACCTGCGTGAAAACCTATCCTGCTGTCAAAACCTGTAATGGTGTATTTACTAACATTCATACCTGCCATCACACCCCATTTCAGATTATCTTGAGCATTGATACTCACCGCACTTATCGCTACTAAAGCGAATAATAATAAGGCCTTTTTCATACGAATAAATAATTTAATTATTGTTTAGAAATTATGTGAGGCAAAAATAACAATAATTCGCATAACTCCGAGAGATTTGGTGAAAATATAAAAAATAAACGATATGAATCTTATGAGGTATAGTCATAGCAAGGGAACCGGACTATTTCAAACGATTTTACGAGATATAGAACAAAAACACTCCGTACAGAGAAAAAACAAAGAATGAAAGACTGTATAACTTAATTAATTGTTATCTTTGCACAATCAGTCGTAGCGCGACTGTATTGTTTGTTTTAAGAAAAAAAGCGTTTAGCTGATTTCTGTGCTAGTGAAAAGTCCAAAAATTCCAAACACACAGAGAAGCAGATAAATGCTCCTTGCAATATGCGGGGAGTGTTTCCTGTTTGTGTGTTTAGGGCTTGGACTCCCTCACTGGCGGATAGGCAAATGCTCTCCGCTTTTTTTGTGCCTATAAATTTGCTGCAATAGATACAAACAACAAATTAGTAATAATTACAAAGGCAAGTCAATTCGAGTGGAGCGGCACTTGAACGACTGCAAAGTCGAAAACGTAACATCTATATGTTGCTACTTGCCTTTAAAAATATAAGAGACAGAGGCTAGCTACACCTGCAAGGGGAACAAATGGATTCATCCAGGAGTTCCCCTCTATTTTTGTAAAGATGTGTACTATTGGAAAGACAGATATCAGATTTACATATAAAATTAATGATTCTTATTGTCAACCAAAGTTTTTTCCCGATAGTATAATGATTATCATCGGTTTACATGCTGACAATAAGCCATGACAATAGGCTGACAATAAAAAATTAGAACTTTTATTGTCAGCCTGTTCTTTGACCCCTTTGGGGCAAGATTATGGGATTCGTTCCAATGTGTCGATATACTCTGACTTAATTCCCAGCTTGATCCATGTTATAAACTACTGAAGACTATCATTGTCTACAGTAACAATATCATCGACATAAGAAACACATACGCTTTATAAAATGAGTATGCCCCTATTAAATGAATGCTATATAGCCGGTATCTTTCACTTACCAAGCAGGTATTGTTTCATTAAAGTGTCGGTATTGTTAACTCCCCACGGCCGTGACGAGATCTTCCCACGGCTGTGGTAGGAATTTGTCACGGCCGTGAGAAGAAGTTACCACGGCTGTGACGAACTAAAGATACCGGTGCTTTAGTGGAACAATACTAACACTTTAGAGGAACTATACTGGCGTGTTAGCGGAACTATACAGGTATATTAATGAAAGGATATCACTTTGGAAAGCTGTTATAAAAATGCGGTATTATTTCGAAAGGTGCCCATAAAGCTATTGTTTATCAAGTTATTAAAGGTAGCATAAGAGATAAAAACAGGCTGACAGTAAAAGTAGATATATTTTATTGTCAGCCTATTATCAGCATCTATTGTCAAGTAATATAATACTGATATTCATATACTTAAATATCATCCTGACAGTTTGACAATAAAACAGATACAAATCAATAGAGATAATCATAAAGTTTTTAATAGGGAAGGGCAAAGAATTTATAAAAAGAAAGAAAAAGTTTGCCGTTCTCTTAAGAATAAATATCTTTGTAACCGTGGTTACTGTAACCACGGTTACTAATACAATTCACAGACTATGAGGTTTTATAATAGAGAAGAAGAACTAAAAGAGTTAAAACGAATTCAGAAATTGGCATTTGAGGAAAGTTCAAAAATGACAGTCGTTACCGGCCGCCGTAGAATTGGGAAGACAAGCCTCATCATGAAAGCTGTTGAACAGACCCCCACTGTCTATCTATTTATAGGACGTAAAAATGAGGCAACCTTGTGCGAAGAATTCATCCCACTTATCGCACAAGCCCTGCAAATCTTTGTTCCGACAGAAATCAGAAGTTTCCGAAACTTATTCCAATACCTAATGCAGCTTTCGACTCAACGGACTTTCAATCTGGTTATTGATGAATTTCAGGAATTCTATACTATTAATGAATCCATATTCAGCGATATGCAAAATATTTGGGACCAATATCGGAAGTCCTCACACATGAATTTGATCGTCAGTGGTTCCATCTATTCTCTGATGCAGAGAATTTTCCAAGACAATAAAGAGCCGCTCTTCGGAAGAGCTGATAACATAATCAAGCTATCAGCATTCAAGCTCTCTGTTCTGAAAGAAATCATGTGTGAATATGCCCCGGCACATTCGAATGATGATCTTTTAGCACTTTATACTTTTACTGGCGGGGTACCTAAATACGTGGAACTTTTTTGTGACAACCATACGCTCCACGTGGAAAGCATGATCCATTTTATGGCTCGCGACAATTCTCCCTTTACCGAAGAAGGAAAAAATCTGTTGATAGAAGAATTTGGGAAAAATTACGGGACCTACTTTTCTATTTTAAGTGCAATTGCCGGAGGTAGAAATACACAAGCAGAAATTGAGGCAACACTAGGAGAAAAAAGCGTAGGAGGCTATCTGAAACGCTTGATAGACGATTATAATATTATCATACGCCAACGTCCCATTTTAGCTAAAGAAAGCTCAACAACTGTCCGATATGAAATATGCGATAATTTTATTAGGTTTTGGTTCAATTACTTCGACCGTAACCGTTCATTGATAGAAATTAAAAACTTTGTAGGGCTGCGTAATATCATAGAAGCTGATTATCCAACCTACAGCGGAAAGATATTAGAACTTTACTTCAAACAGAAATTCGCTGAAAGTTATCAATTCCGTGCTATCGGGTCATGGTGGGAAGCCAAAGGGAATCAAAACGAGATAGACATTGTTGCACTCTGTCTTGAAAAAAACAAAGCAGTAGTTGCTGAAGTAAAACGCCAACGTAAAAACTTTAAGCCGGAGTTGCTGGAACAGAAAGTTGAACATTTGAAGAAAAAGCTACTGCCTCGTTATACCATTGAAACAATGTGTTTGTCGTTGGAAGATATGTAGTACTTAGTCAGGCACGGATTACAGGTTTTCTATGAGATCAGTACCTCATCACCTGCATTCCGTGCCCAATATAATATCATTGTTGGTTTTCTTCCCGATCTGTCCGGATAAACTCCAGAAGTCGTTCCACCGCCTCTTCTTCAGGAATATTTTTCTCTACGCACACCTTACCTTTATAGAGACTGATTTTCCCCCGTCCTGCTCCTACATAGCCGTAGTCTGCATCTGCCATCTCACCGGGACCATTCACGATGCATCCCATGATGCCGATCTTCAGCCCTTTCAAATGTGAAGTGGCTGCCTTGATACGGGCAATGGTCTTTTCCAAGTCGTAAAGTGTACGGCCGCAACCGGGACAAGATATATATTCAGTTTTGGAGGTACGGGTACGTCCGGCCTGCAAGATTCCGAAAGCAGTGGCATCGACCACGGCATGGCTCAAGTTGCCCTGATTGAACAGGAAGATGCCATCACAAAGACCGTCAAAAATCAAGGCTCCCATATCGGCTGCGGACTTTATCTGCAAATTCTCCGCATCATCTTCCGAATAATGCTGGAAGAAGACAACCGGATTTTGCAAACCTTCCGTCATTAGTTGATGAACCAGTGCACGGTGCTCACCCAAACGGTTCGGATGATTGCTTTGGGAAACCACCACCACTTCCGGATGATGTTTCAGGCAGGCTATCACTTCGTCCGTTTGTGCCATGTAGGGCATAAACAGGAATTTAAGCTCCGCATTGCATTCTCCCATTAACGGCAACTGTGCATGATTGAATGCAGGCCAAGTTCCGTCTTCTCCCTGCCATACATCCGCATCAAGAATATATTCCACTCCGTCTTCCCGTTGATCGGGCAAAGCTCTTCCGGCATAAATATAGTCCGGTGTGAATTGCGGGTTTACCTCTGTCTTCCCGTCCATGCGGTCGGCAATAACCACAGGCACATGTTCACCTCCGATATTACGGACAGCTTTTGTCTTGCGGCGTTCGGGAGACAAATAATTGAATTCCGGCGCTTCCAATCCCGGGATATAAGGATGGTCCTGCCTCAACAGAACATAATCCACCAATTTGCGGGCTACCGGGATTTCAGCTTCAGGAGCTTCACTCAAAGATACCCGAATGGTATCTCCCAATCCGTCACTCAACAATGCACCGATGCCAAGGGCAGACTTGATACGCCCATCCTCTCCGTCTCCGGCTTCTGTCACTCCGAGGTGTAACGGGAAAGCCATCCCTTCTTTCTCCATGACGTCTACCAACAGACGGACGGTTTTTACCATGACCACCGTATTGGAGGCCTTGATGGAAATCACCACATCTGTGAAGTTTTCCTCTACACAGATACGGAGAAACTCCATGCAGGACTCCACCATTCCTGCGGGGGTATCGCCATAACGGGACATGATACGGTCGGACAGAGAGCCATGATTTACTCCGATCCGGATAGCCGTGTGATTCTCTTTACAGATATTCAGGAACGGGACAAACCGGTTATGGATTTTCTGTATTTCCTGCGCATACTCCTCGTCTGTATATTCCAGTTTCTTAAAAGTACGCGCAGCATCTACATAATTTCCCGGATTGATTCGCACCTTTTCCGCATATTGAGCAGCCACGTCCGCCACTTTCGGATTGAAATGCACATCGGCAACCAACGGAACCATATATCCCTGGCTACGCAGTCCGATATTAATGTTCATCAGGTTCTCGGCTTCTTTGATGCCCTGGGTTGTGAGGCGGACATACTCTCCACCTGCATCAACAATACGTTTTGCCTGTTCCACACAAGCCTGTGTATCCTGCGTAGACGTGTTTGTCATCGACTGGACACGAATAGAATTGGGGCCGCCCAACGGCACAGCCCCAATATTTACTTCTGTGGTTTCTCTTCGAAAATAATTGAATAGATCAACCATTTTAATTTACGATTTAACGATTTACGATTAAAAGCACTTTGAGTATAACAAATGTGCAGACAATAAACGATTCACGAAGATATTTCAATCGTAAATCGTAAATTGTCAAATCGTAAATCACATTAGTTTGTTTTATATTCAAACTTCACTTCTTTCAGTTCTTCGTTTGCTTTTACGATTTTCTTTTTCAGTCCTTCCTTGTAAGCAGCAAAAGCTTCTGCCAGTTTCTCATCGCTCAATGCCAGCATCTGGATGGCAAGGATAGCGGCATTCATCGCTCCGTTAATGGCAACCGTTGCTACAGGAATGCCCGGAGGCATCTGAATGATAGAATAAAGTGCGTCCACACCATCGAGCACGGAACCTTTTACAGGTACTCCGATCACCGGCAATGTAGTATTAGCCGCAATCACACCGGGAAGGGCGGCAGCCATTCCGGCAGCAGCGATAATTACTTTAATGCCACGGTTGCGGGCATTCTTCGCAAACTCTTCCACAGCCTCTGGCGTGCGGTGAGCAGAAAGAGCGTTCATTTCGAACGGTACATGCATATCATTCAGCAGCTGTGCAGCCTTCTCCATAACAGGAAGGTCGGACGTGCTGCCCATGATAATACTTACAATTGGAGTCATTTCAATTTACTATTTTACAATTTACTATTTACAATTTAAGTACGGTAAGAATTATCCGTTTACCACAGCTTTATAGGCTTCGGCATCCAGCAAATCTTCTACCGCTTTTACATCGGCCGGTTTCACTTTAATCAGCCAACCTTCGCCATAGGGATCTTTATTTACCAGTTCCGGGTTTTCTTCCAATGCTTCATTTTGTTCGAGCACCTCACCTGCTACAGGCAGGAAAAGATCGGAAATAGTTTTCACTACTTCAATCGTTCCGAAAGTTTCACCGGCTTCCAACGTTTCACCAACAGTCGGGATATCTACGAACACAATATCGCCCAATTGTTCCTGTGCATAATCGGTGATACCAACGTATGCAATGTCTCCTTCAACGCGAATCCATTCGTGTTCGTTCGTGTACTTCAAATTCTGTGGAAAATTCATAATGATTAGTTTTTAGGATTTATACTGTTTTAAAATAAAAATACTCGAAATAAGATGTTACTCACCGGATGAAGTACCAAAAGGGCACATATCAGACCGACAGCAAAACCGGAAAGCACCTCACCCAGCGTGTGATGCCCCAACACAATGCGCGCAGAACCTAATATACCGGCAATCAAAATAAACAGGCATAGCCATGCGACCGGATTGTAACCGAACAAGGCGCTGAAAGAAATCAATCCCCCGATCACTCCGCCCATTCCTGCCATGTGTTCGCTCAACTTCCATTTCAGGTTTACCGCAATGCAAATGATGGACACTACCAGAGAAGCAAGAATGATACCGGTCATATACCACGGGAGATTCAGCTTGCGCATCATCAGCAGACAGAACACATACGAGATGATGGTCAGCAGGATAGGCACATAACGTTTCTTACGTTCACTCAACTCCTGACGGGCGAATCCATTGATTTTACGAAACAGGAAAATGGTAATAGTAGGTGTCAGTATGGTGAAGCAGTAAACGATTCCCAACACTATCAACTTATATTGTATCGGCATGATACGAAGATAAGAAAACAGGAATAACACCAGAAACGATAAAAACGGAATAGAAAATGGAGTAAAGACCATCGAAGTGACTCTCGCCACCTGCAACATCGTCTTATCCGCTATGATATGTTCTCTCTCTCTGTCCATCAGCACTAATACTTAATACTTTATACTTAATACTTAAAAAACTCTCATTTCCGCAGTCGTGCTACGGGGATATTCAGCTGTTGACGGTATTTGGCTACTGTCCTGCGGGCAATGGGATACCCTTTCTCCTTCAATATATCCGCCAATTCATCATCGGTCAGGGGTTTCTTCTTGTCCTCGCCTTCAATACACTCTTTCAGAATCTTACGAATCTCACGGACAGACATCTCTTCGCCATCCTCTGTAGTATATCCGTCGCTGAAAAAGTATTTGAGCGGATAGATACCGTAATTCGTCTGTACATATTTACTGTTACTCACACGGGAGATGGTCGAAATATCCAATCCCGTACGTTCCGCCACGTCTTTCAGAATCATCGGCTTCAACAGCGATTCATCTCCTTCCAAAAAGAAAGGACGTTGCAGGTCGATAATCGCCTGCATGGTAGTCATCAAGGTATTCTGACGCTGACGGACAGCATCGATAAATCCTTGTGCCGCATCCATTTTCTGTTTCAGAAACATCATCGCTTCTTTAGATTCCTTAGACTGGTTGGCCCTGTTTTTTGTATGCTCCTCCACCATTTCCGTGAAATCACGACTCATACGGAGTTCGGGAACATTGCGGTTATTGAGGCTTACATTGATGGTTCCGTCATCATACGTTTCCACCATAAAGTCGGGAACTATTTGTTGGAGATTCCTGCCGATTGCTTCTCCCAAAGAAGCACCCGGACGTGGATTCAGTTTGGTTATTTCAGTAATGGCTTCCCGGAAAGTCTCTTCATCAATATCCAGTTTCTTTATAATCTTCTCCCAATGTTTACGGGTGAATTCTTCGTAACATTCTCTGATAATCCTTTCTTCCAGATTCAAGATAGGACTGGGAGTTTTCTCTTCTTCTTTTTTCCGGCAAATCTGTATCAACAGACATTCCTGAAGACTACGCGCACCGATACCTGCCGGATCGAAGTCCTGTAAGATGCTCAATGCTTCTTCCAGTTCCTCCTCGGTCGATTCGATACCGGCATAAATCGCCAGTTCGTCGCAGATACTTTCCAAAGATTTGCGAAGCAATCCGTCATCATCCAATGAACCGATCAGATATTCCACCAAGTCACACTGGTGCTCTGTCAGGTTACGTTCACGCAACTGTTCTTTCAGGATTTCATAAAAAGAGGTGGAGTCGGAAAATGGAATATCCTCCGCCTGTTCATCTTTCGAACGGTTGTTCTCTTGCAATTTATAATCGGGAATATCGTCTTCTGTCAGATAGTCACTCAAAGAATCATAGTCGTTGGCATCGCTATCCATGCCATCCTCTGCATTGTCGGTATCAGAATATTCATCATCCGTAGCATTCTCTTCTTTACCTTCTTCAAGTGCCGGATTTTCAAGCAGTTCAGCATGGATACGGTCTTCCAGCTCTACTGCGGGAAGCTCCAACAGTTTCACGACCAGAATCTGCTGGGGCGAGAGCGTCTGTACCTGCTGTTGCGCCTGAGATTGTATTTGACGGGAACCTTGTGCCATATTCGTTTTTGCTTTCTACTGTTTCTCGCTACAAAAGTAACTTTTTAACGAGAGATTACACAGATTAGGGAGATAATTTTTAATCCTATAACACAAAATTCGTTATCTTTGTTGCACGAACTTAAAAACTAGGACCATATGTTTGCCAAAGAAACGTATATGCAGCGGAGAGCCCTGCTGAAAAAGAACTTAGGCTCCGGAGTGTTGTTATTTCTCGGAAATGACGAGTGCGGACTGAATTACGAAGATAACACGTTCCGTTATCGTCAGGATTCCACTTTCCTTTATTATTTCGGACTTTCATGTGCCGGACTTTCGGCTATTATCGATATGGATGAAGACAAAGAAATCATCTTTGGTGATGAGTTGTCTATCGACGCAATCGTATGGATGGGGTCACAACCGACATTGCACGAAAAATGCGAACGTGTAGGCGTAAAAAATCTGATGCCGTCTGCTGACATTGTAAGCTATCTCCATCAGTGTGTGCAGAAAGGGAAAGCAGTTCACTATCTGCCTCCTTACCGCCCCGAACATAAGCTGAAGCTGATGGACTGGCTGGGTATTCCTCCCGCACATCAGGAAGGTTCTGTTCCATTCATCCGTGCCGTGATCGCTCAACGCAACTATAAATCTGCAGAAGAAATCGCAGAGATAGAAAAGGCTTGCGATGTTACTGCCGATATGCATATTACAGCCATGAAGGTACTTCGTCCGGGTATGTATGAATATGAAGTGGTAGCTGAAATGAACCGGGTGGCCGAATCTAACAACTGCCAACTTTCATTCGCCACCATCGCCACTATCAACGGGCAGACTCTGCACAACCATTATCACGGAAATAAAGTGAGGCCGGGTGATTTGTTCTTAATCGACGCCGGTGCAGAAGTTGAATCCGGTTATGCGGGTGATATGTCGTCTACCATTCCTGCCGATAAGAAGTTCACCACCCGTCAGCGTGAAGTATACGAAATTCAGAATGCGATGCACCTGGAATCTGTAAAAGCTCTCCGCCCGGGTATTCCTTATATGGACGTATACGAACTGTCGGCCCGCGTCATGGTGGATGGCATGAAGACGCTCGGATTGATGAAAGGAAATACCGAGGATGCTGTACGCGAAGGTGCCCATGCGTTGTTCTATCCGCACGGATTAGGTCACATGATGGGATTGGATGTACATGATATGGAGAATCTGGGAGAGATATGGGTAGGTTACAACGGCCAGCCGAAGAGCACACAGTTCGGTCGCAAATCGCAACGCCTCGCCATCCCATTGGAGCCGGGATTTGTACATACCGTAGAACCGGGTATTTACTTTATTCCTGAATTGATCGATATGTGGAAAGCAGAAAAGAAGTTCACTGATTTCATTAACTATGATGTAGTGGAAACTTATAAAAACTTCGGTGGTATCCGCAATGAAGAAGATTATCTGATTACAGAAACCGGTGCCCGCCGATTAGGCAAAAAGATTCCATTGACACCGGAAGAGGTGGAAGCCTTAAGATAAAAGGTTCCATCCTGATAAAAGAAGAACCTTTCTTCTGTTCAATAGCGGAAGCTTTTCATCCGGGTGAAAAACTTCCGCTATTTTTGTCAGAGTACCAAATAGTCCATCTAAAATCACATTTTTTCTACCCTCCTTTTCCCGAATCTTGCGTAATATTGCAACAGAATTAAAACAACTTACTATTTCAAATCCATAAAAACAATGAATAACACCATGAAGAGACTACTTTTATCCGTATGGCTATTGTCACTAACTTTGTTATCCGCCGTAGCCGAAAACTACCCTTATAGAAGTGACGTTCTTTGGGTCACAGTTCCCAACCATGCCGACTGGCTCTATCAAACAGGAGAAAAAGCAACTGTAGAAGTACAATTCTATAAATATGGTATACCCAGGGATAACGTAACCGTCACCTATGAAATAGGGGGAGACATGATGCCTAACGCTGACACCAAAGGGAGTGTGACTTTGAAAAACGGCAAAGCCGTAATTCCTCTCGGCACAATGAAAGAACCCGGATTCCGTGATTGCCGGCTGAAAGCGACCGTAGATGGAAAGACTTACTCACATCATGTAAAAGTCGGTTTTTCGCCGGAAAAGCTTCTTCCATATACTACCATGCCTTCGGATTTCAATGAATTCTGGGAAAAAGCAAAAGCGGAACAAAAAGAATTTCCTCTAACGTACACCAAAGAGCATGTAGAAAAATACTCAACCGATAAAATAGATTGTTATCTCGTAAAATTGCAATTGAACAAACGCGGGCAATGCGTCTACGGATATTTGTTCTATCCCAAGAAAGAGGGCAAATTTCCGGTTGTATTATGCCCTCCGGGAGCAGGAATCAAAACAATCAAAGAACCACTGCGACACAAATATTATGCAGAGCAAGGCTGCATCCGTTTTGAGATGGAGATACACGGCCTTCATCCGGAAATGAGTGACGAAGCATTCAAAGAAATCAGCAATGCTTTTAATGGCAGAGAGAACGGCTACTTAACCAATGGACTCGACAGCCGCGACAATTATTATATGAAACGGGTATATCTGGCCTGTGTACGCGCTATTGATTTCCTGACTTCCCTACCTGAATGGGATGGTAAAAACGTAATAGCACAAGGAGGTAGCCAGGGAGGAGCCTTGGCATTAATCACTGCCGGACTGGATCAACGGGTGACAGCCTGTGTCGCCAATCATCCTGCATTAAGTGACATGGCAGGCTATAAAGCCGGACGTGCCGGCGGATATCCTCATTTCTTCAGGAATTCGGTAGATATGGATACTCCTGAAAAAATAAAGACAATGGCCTATTATGATGTTGTGAACTTTGCGAAATTAATCAAAGCAGATACCTATATGACATGGGGATTCAACGATGATGTATGTCCTCCGACAACCAGCTACATCGTATACAATGTACTAGACTGTCCGAAAGAAGCACTGATTACTCCCATGAATGAGCATTGGACTTCCAACGATACCGAGTATGGACATCTGCTTTGGATAAAGAAGCATTTAAAGTGAAGTTTTAATCATTCCATCTGGATGCGGGCAATTCTTTCTTCCCGTACCATTTCTTCCAGGCATACGCTTTTCTCTTCCTGAGATAAAGCGTATCGCCACTATGCTTTATCGCCTCCCAATTAAAGATAGAATGAGGACGGAGGATCTTTTCAAACCAATAAAGTATGTGATAAGTCACGAATGGCAACACCATCCACCACCATGAAAACAGGATTGATAAAATAAGTGCTGGTATCAGGGTTAAAGAAAAACATTCCCAATACTGTCTGGCATGAATCCGTAGTTCCATTTCTTCCCAGACTTCCAGATATTTATAGCGGGTAAAGAAAAACCAGCCTAACATAAAATAGTGTTTCTTCCCTTTTCCTAAGAACCACTTCGCTAAAAGACTATTATAAAAAATCATATTCACATTTTTTTTGTTGCATGTAGTCCCTTCTTAACAGCAAAAGCAATCAAAGGTTCAATATTTTAAAGTTTTGTATAACAACCATAACATTCTTTCCCTAAATATCACTCAAATATTGTTTATTTTTGTGTTCCTTTGCTTCACTACAACAAAAGGTTTATTTGTATTTTCTGCAAAGGAAATACAAATCACGAATATATCCTAATTTTTCTACTTAATATTTAAAGCTGCTTCCTCCTAAAAATTCACGCAACAAAGAAGTAGGCGGAATTTCCTTATCCTGCACCGGAATAAAATATTTGATAAACTTCAGTAACCGGTAGGCCTCACAATATTCAGGACAGTTTCGCGGGACACCCATCAGAATAGGTTCGGCATGCAAACGAAGTACGGCAAATTCAAAGAGTAGTGCTGAATTAAACATTACATCAGCATTCTCCTGATAAGGAAATATCCATTTATCTTCACCGGCACGCACACTAGGCCAACGTGATATGGTTTCACGTGCAGAGTATCCCCGATAGTTAAAGTCGCGGATAATGCGGCGCAACAAACGGTTGTCAGTAGTCGGAATCCAGTTATGATCATCCAACGAAATAGTGGTCAATGCTGAAACGTAAATCTTGAATTTCCGTTCAGCCGGTATATGCGGTGTCAGTTCCGGATTTAGGGCATGAATACCTTCCAGAATCAGAATTGTATTATCTTCTATTTTCAGTTTATCCCCTTTATATTCCTTTTTGCCTAGAGAGAAATTAAAACGGGGCAGTTCCACCTCTTCGCCACGGAGAAGCGCCTGCAACTGTTGATTAAACAATTCCAGATCGAGCGCATAAAGTGATTCATAATCATAGTTTCCGTTTTCATCCAAAGGGGTTTCTTCACGGTCTACAAAATAATTATCCAAAGAGATCGGGAATGGCTTCAATCCATTTGTCATCAGCTGAATAGAAAGCCGTTTGCTGAAAGTTGTCTTTCCCGAAGAAGACGGTCCGGCAATCAAGACCAGTTTTACCCGGTTACCATTTTCGCCACGATGGAAAATAGTATCGGCTATCTGCGCTATCTTTTTCTCTTGCAATGCTTCCGCAACATTAATCAAGTCAGTGGCATGTCCTTCCTCACAGGCAAGATTAAAATCTCCGGCATTATTAAGTCCCATGATATAACTCCAGTTCAGATATTCCTTAAAGACATCCAGCATTTTCTCCTGTTTCACGACCTCTTCGAGCATATCCGGATTTTCCCGGCTCGGAATCCGGAGCAGCAGCCCGTCATAATACTTCACAATATCGAATAATTTAAGATATCCGGTGCTGGGCAGCAGATTACCATAATAATAATCAACAGTATCACCCAACGTATAATAATAGGTATAAAGGGAACCGGAAGTTTCCAATAACCTCACTTTATCATTCATCCCCCGCTCACTGAAAACCCGTACTGCCTCTGCCGTATGACATTCAATGCGGTGATAAGGAATATTTTCCGCAATGATCTCCTGCATCCGTTGCTTGATACGCTTCACATCCTCAAGTTCAATAGGGCGCCCAATCCGCAAATTACAGAAATAGCCTTTTGACACAGGATGTTCCACAAACAATTTTCCCTCGGGAAACAATTCCGTGACAGCTTTAAACAAGACAAAACAAAGCGAACGGACATAAGTACGCATACCGGACTGATCTCTCACATCCAGAAACTCTACATCCTTATTGTTATATACTCTGAAATTAAGTCCCTCGGAGCGATTATTGACCTTGGCACTCACTACTTGATAAGGAAAATTAAGATTAAAACCGTAATAAATATCCAAAAGTGAGCTTCCGATAGGGAATTCTTTAGAAATATTGTTATTTTTGCAACATATTTGTAACATCTGTTTCATCGAGTTCGTTAAAAGGTGAATAATTTGGTACTAATATACTTATAATCAGATAGAGAACAAATAACCATTAAAAATATTATAGATGGAATATTCTTTTTATGATTTTTTAAAGCTCATAGGCTCATTAGGACTCTTCCTCTACGGAATGAAAATCATGAGCGAGGGCTTACAAAAGGTCGCGGGTGATAGATTGCGAAGTATTCTAACGGCAATGACCACCAACCGGGTAACGGGAGTTCTAACAGGAGTGTTAATCACGGCCCTTATCCAGTCTTCTTCAGCAACGACGGTAATGGTCGTCAGTTTCGTTAACGCCGGACTACTCACACTCGCCGAATCCATCAGCGTCATTATGGGTGCCAATATCGGTACTACCGTAACCGCCTGGATCATTTCAATTTTCGGATTTAAGGTTGATATGGCTGCCTTTGCCCTTCCTCTCCTGGCCATCGCCCTTCCATTTATCTTCTCCGGTAAAAGTAACCGCAAATCCATCGGTGAATTCATTTTTGGTTTTTCTTTCCTTTTCATGGGGCTTTCTTATCTGAAATCAAATGCACCCGACCTGAATGCCAACCCGGAAATGCTTGCCTTCGTACAGAACTACACGGATATGGGATTTTTCTCCATCATTCTGTTCTTGCTTATCGGTACGATACTGACGATGATTGTGCAAGCCTCCGCAGCCACCATGGCAATCACATTAATTATGTGTGCCAACGGATGGATCAGCCTGGAACTGGGAGCAGCACTCGTATTGGGAGAAAACATCGGAACTACTATCACGGCCAATCTTGCCGCACTTACAGCCAACACACAGGCTAAGCGGGCAGCATTGGCCCATTTTGTTTTTAATGTATTCGGCGTTATCTGGGTATTGATTGTCTTCCATCCTTTCATGGAACTGGTAAACTGGGTAGTAGATACTTTTTTCCAAAGCAATAATCCGGAAGTTGCCATCTCCTACAAATTGTCGGCTTTCCACTCAATCTTCAACATCTGTAACGTTTGTATACTGATATGGGCTGTGAAACTGATTGAGCGTACCGTATGTGCTTTAATTCATCCGAAAGAAGAAGACGAAGAACCCCGCCTGCGATTTATCACCGGTGGTATGCTTTCCACTGCCGAACTTTCTATCCTTCAGGCACGCAAGGAAATCCATCTTTTCGCAGAACGTACACACCGGATGTTCGGCATGGTGCAGGATCTGTTGCATACGGAAAAGGATGACGATTTTAATAAATTGTTCAGCCGGATAGAGAAATATGAAAATATCAGTGACAATATGGAACTTGAAATAGCCAACTACCTGAATCAGGTGTCCGAAGGCCGTTTGAGTTCTGAAAGTAAGCTACAAATACGTGCTATGTTGCGTGAAGTGACAGAAATCGAAAGCATCGGCGATAGCTGCTATAACCTGGCACGTACCATCAACCGGAAACGCCAGACTAATCTGGACTTTACCGAAAAACAATACGAACATATCCACTTCATGATGAAACTGACTAACGATGCGCTTGCTCAAATGATTGTGGTGGTAGAGAAACCGGAACATCAAAGCATCGACATTAACAAATCCTTCAATCTTGAAAACGAAATCAATAACTACCGCAACCAATTGAAGAATCAAAATATTCTGGATGTGAACAACAAAGAATATGATTATCAAATGGGAGTTTACTACATGGATATCATCGCCGAATGTGAAAAACTTGGTGACTATGTGGTGAATGTAGTGGAAGCCAGCAGTGATGTGAAAGAGAAAAAAGCTTCTTAATAGATAAAATAAAGAAAATAAAAGGAGGGTATCCGAAACTTTAATTTCGGATACCCTCCTTTTATTTTAAAGCTCCTTTTATTCCTCCGATGCCTGCTTTCGACTACCCAGATAACGATATTAGACATAAACAACATAAAAATAGAGAAAATCAAAATAGATACAGGCAACAACAAGAAAACAAATTGATAAATTCTTATTAAATTTGCTCATGATAGAAATCGCTAAAAAAGACTTGCAAATCTATCATTTTTTAAACCTCAAATAGATATAAATGAAAACTCTGTTTACCAGCCATAAAGTAATTTACTTATTGCTTATATTGTCTGTCAGTCTCCACATCAAGGCGACGAGTACTGATAACGTCAACTTCAGAAAATTATCCGTGAATGAAGGCTTGTCTCAAAACACAGTATGGGGAATGATGCAGGATGCCAACAATAAAATATGGATAGGCACGACAGACGGGCTTAACCGCTATGACGGCTATACATTCACCACCTATTACCACACTTCCAGTGATAGTCTGTCCATAGCAAACAATCAGATTATTTCTCTTTGCACCGATTCGAAAGGTACGTCCTGGTTCGGAACCTTAGTCGGTTTATCACGTTATAATCCGGTAACGGACAACTTTACCAATTATCTCCTGCCCGAAACTCCCTTTCAGGTACTGGCAATAGTAGATGTTGCGGAGAATGGTACCCTATTTCTCGCTACGAATATCGGCCTCGTCTCTTTTCAGATAGCAAACGGGAAGTTCACTATCGACCCCAAGCTCAAACATTTAACGATTAACACCATTTGCAGAATAAATGATGAATTATTATTAGGAACTTCCCAAGGACTATATTTATACTCAATCCATACAAAGAAAAGTGAAAAAATACTTCCTCAAATACTGGAAACACCAATTGCCAGTATTATTTACAATGTCCAAACGAAAGACTACTGGGTGGGAACTCAAAAAAAAGGAATCTATCGACTTAGTAATGAATGGCAAATCCTGAAAAAATATCAAATAGATAAAAGTGATACATTTTCTCCCGCCAACACAGTACGAGTACTGAAACAATATACAGACGGGCAAATATGGATTGGTACCACCGAAGGATTGTTCAGTTTCGACCCGAAACATGAAGTTTTTGAAAAACGCTTGTCTCATAGCTCTATCCGTTCCCTTTTTATAGACAACCAAGGTGGAATTTGGGTAGGAACCTATTATGACGGTATTAATTATTACCATCCGTTTGCCCCGACTTTCAAAACATTGAAGTATTCTCCTTATTTCAACTCCCTGAATGACAAGGTAGTCAGTTGCATCGTGGAAGAACCGTCCACTAAGAATTTATGGATTGGCACAAACGACGGCGGTGTAAACTACTACGACTGCCAGAAGCAGACTTTCTCATATTACCAAGCAACCAAACAAGGCAACGGATTACGTTCCAACAACATTAAAGCTATCTCATTGGATAAATCCGGCAATATCTATGTGGGCACACATTCCGGCGGATTAAGTTACATCCATACAAAAACCGGAAAAATAGAAAATTTCTCAATTCCCCAAATGGAAGCGGAAGACAACAGTTGCTATTCTTTGTTGGATGACGGTGACAACTTTTATGTAGGGTCAATGGTCGGCCTGCTACTTTTCAATAAAGCGACCAAAGAATTCAAGAAACATCCATTGGCAGAAAGTAACCCCGAACTATCCGGAGTATTGATAAGAACCTTATATCGTGATTCTTCCGGTAGAATCTGGATTGCCACCGAGAAAGGATTGTTTTTATATAACGGAACTCCTAAAGTGCAACATCTCACCGATAACCTGTCTTCCGATTTCTCTGCTCATATCATAGCCTATTGCATCCATGAAGATACCCATAAAAATATATGGGTCACTTCCGCCAACGGGCTATACCAGTATAAGCCGAATATAAAACTGAACAAACATTACACCGTCAGAAACGGGCTCATCAACAACTGCATATACGGTCTTTTGGAAGATAGTTCAAGACGTTTGTGGTTGAGTACCAACAAGGGGTTATCCTGTTTCGACATCGACAACGAACAATTTCACAACTATCGGCAAGAGGACGGGCTAAGCCACAACGAATTCAACGTATATGGCTACTGTAAAGGTTTCGACGGCACTTTCTATTTCGGAAGTCTGAACGGAATCACTTATTTCAGTCCGTTCAAGTTTATGGAAAATCCGTTCATGCCTCAACCCGATATTGTAGGAATATCCCTTATGAACCAGCCGGTCACTCATCTTCAAAATGGCATAATTCAGGTACACCGGGGTGAATATGGGCGATTACAAGGTATAAACTTCCCGTTCAACCAACGACAATTCAATATCCGGTTTACCGTTTCAAACTATCTCAGCAATCAGCGCAATATATTCGCTTACCAACTCAAAGGCTTTGACAAAGAGTGGAATTCTACCGAAGAACGTAACGTCAGCTATTCCAATCTTCCACCCGGACATTATACTTTCTTGCTGAAAGCGTGCAACAACGATGGCAAATGGTGCGAAATGCCAACCGA
Organism: Bacteroides sp. 90-K9/2; assembly: GCF_047310725.1. Lineage (NCBI taxonomy): Bacteria > Pseudomonadati > Bacteroidota > Bacteroidia > Bacteroidales > Bacteroidaceae > Bacteroides > Bacteroides sp. 90-K9/2. The sequence goes on along the minus strand of NZ_JBCGVL010000009.1, from coordinate 72,210 downwards.
ATTCTTTATACACATCACCCCGATGTGGTATCAGACATGGATAGCCAAGTTTATCTTTGTCCTATGTGGTTTAGGTATCATCGGCTGGATTATGTATTTCTTCATCGCAAGAGCCAAAATGAAGATGCAGCTCCAAGTTGAAACCTTGGAGCACAACAAGCTACAAGAGCTAAACACTGAAAAAGTTCGTTTTTACATGAATATGTCACATGAGTTACGTACACCGCTAAGTCTGATTATAGCCCCACTGGAAGATATGATGAAACTAAGTAGAATGATGGATAAAAAGCTGCAACGCAACTTGCAATATATTTATCAAAACAGCCGCAGATTATTGCATATCATTGACCAGCTCTTAAACTTCAGAAAAGCGGAATCCGGTGCTTTACCCATTCAGGTAGAAGCCTGTAATATTGAAGAATGGTTCCGGCAGATATTCATGTTGTTTTATAATCAGGCGGAATCCCGAAACATGGATTATCTATTCAATTCGGGAATAACCACTTCGCAACTACCGGTTGACAAGAAGTATATTGAAACGATCTTAATCAATCTGCTGTCCAATGCTTTCAAGTTTACCCCAGATAAAGGAAAAATAGAGTTGGAACTTTGGGAAAAGGAAGAAACCTTTGGATTTTATGTCAAAGACAATGGAAAAGGAATTCCCCAAGAAAAACTGAACAATGTTTTCGAACGCTTTTATCAGGTGAACGAAAACGATAAAGGAACCGGTATTGGTCTTTCTTTAGTGAAATGTCTAGTAGACAAACATCATGGCAGCATTTCCGTAAATAGCAAAGAGCAACAATACACGCAGTTCAGTATTACGCTTCCCAAAGACATAAATACATATACTCCGGAAGAATTAGCAAAACAGCCGGTTAAAGGTTCCAACTCTACGTTCTATATTGACGAACCCATATCCTATATTCCGGCAGAGGATAGTTTGGAGAATGATACGGAAGAGGGTATGAACAAACCTATTATATTATTAGTAGATGATAATACCGAAATGCTGGATTATCTAAAAGGATCCTTGCAATCCTATCAGGTTGTGACAGCTACAAACGGTAAAATAGCACTTGACATAATGAAAACACAGCCGATTGATATTGTACTCTCAGACGTGATGATGCCCGAAATGGATGGTCTGCAATTGTGTAAGTTAGTCAAGCGCAACATACAGACATCTCACATTCCAGTGATTCTTCTATCTGCCAAAAGCTCTCTCGAAGACCAGACCTCCGGCATAGATGTCGGTGCGGATGATTATATCGGAAAACCTTTCTCCCTCTCTTTGCTCAAAGGTAAAATAAATAATATACTGAAAGCCAAAGAACGCTTCCGGCAATATTATTCAAACACAACCAATATAGATACTGCTAAAATGACTTCCAATACTTTGGATAGAGAGTTTTTAAGTAAAGTGATACAAATCATTGAAGAGAATATCAGTGACGAAAAATTCTCAACAGAAGATTTGGCAAGCAAATTATTTATGAGCCGCTCTAACTTATATATTAAAATGAATGCCATATCCGGAGAAGCTCCAGCAAACTTCATCCGCCGCATCCGTTTTAACAAAGGATGTCAAATGTTGCTCGAAGGGCGCTATACTATTGCCGAAATCAGTAATAAAATCGGTTTTAGTTCCCCGTCTTACTTCACCAACAGTTTCAAGAGAAATATGGGAATGCTTCCCAGCGAATACATCAAACAACATCAGGAAGAGAACAAATTATGAACGGTTAAGACAAGATAAATGCCGCTTACCCAATGCTGGAGCATAAAATTTATGCCAGCAGAATGGCAAACAATAGAAATGGACAACTGATAATAACAACAAGTTCTACATAAAAAGAAAATCCAACAATTATCTGTGTCAAATACAGATAATTGTTGGATTCCTCTTTATCTCTCCCCAAAATCGAATCTCAGAAAAAGATTCACACAAACACCATCCCACCCACCTCAAAAATCATCCTTAAACAATCCTTTACTATATGCAATTAACTAAAATGTCAAGATAGCACGAGCATTGCCACTGTTTGTCACTGCCCACCAATCATCTTCAATACCACCATACTCATTATTGCCTACACCTAAACAGACAAATCCTGCCCATATCCCCTTATCCTTCTTGTCAGTAGCAGTAATATACCAATGACGTCTTTCATTACCATTTACTGGAAACAGTTCACCTGTTCCGGCTTCTGCCAGAACTTGCAAAGAGTTCCGGACCATCAAGGATTTTATCAACTGACCTCCACTTGCTTCTGCATACGATTTTACAAGTGTATCATATTGTTTGACGGCTCCCCAATACCAACCACTAGTATTGGCAGGCGCTTTTGTCGATTCTTTATTCTGATAATTTACAATAATTTCCGCAATAGGATAATCAGACAACGTTTGCTGTTTTAACAGTTCTGTTTTCAAGAATCCTTGAATATCATCCATATCCCCTTTCAAGCCGTCAGGAATCACCACATCGGCTGATTTTCTAGGTTTCAGATTAACATCATTAATTCCATCTCTTAAATCGTAAGCAGATACGACCCAACCGTTTACAGTCTTTAAGCCTGTACCAGGATAATTTTCAGGACTGTCCCCAGCAGCGGCACCATCATCATACGCTACCGCGAAAACTACACCTATACATGGGTTTTCAGCATCGTCTACATAATTGGATGAGGTAGTACCGTCCTTATAAAAGAAATCACCTACCTTTGCTTTACCATTCACTGCAATCACATTCTTATCCGCAATTTTCCAATCTGCCACATTGATATCATAAGTGATATTAAAATCAAGATCCGGTTCAGGTGATTCCACCATCATAGCAGCACTCACTTTTACATGGTGATTACGTACTATGGGAATAAGATTTTCCGGAATGGTCACATTCAATACAGGAACCGGCTCTATACCGGTAGTGAAAGTCAGGCTCACACTACCCATTTTTTGTGTTTCACTATTGGCAAATGTATAAAATGACAGTAATGTACGTTCTGTCCTTGTCTCCGGTTTGAAATCTGTTACACGATGTTCTAACTGTATCGGTTCACCTACCACCATTCCTGTAGCGACATTAAAAGTAGTAGCTACAGGGAAAACCGCATCCAACTTTTTCAGCAAATCAAATTCACGCTGGTTTTCCTCACTGATACTGATTTTTGAGAACGGACGTGTCAAGGAAATCTCCAGTGAGAGTCCTTTACTGTTACTTTTCTGTATTTCACCACTATAAAAGAAAGCATCACAAGCATCGCTGTTAACAAGTTCCATAGGATTTTTTACAGTAACAGCAGTCAAATCGGAGGTGTCAAAATATTTATCTACATAACGGTCATTTACTACATCATTGCTTTCATTCTGACGAACCACATTCGCATCAATGTAATCTGCCCACATCAAACAATTATAGATACCGGCTTCCATCTCAAAAGCAAAAGAAAGCCCTCCTTCCAATCTGCCCGGATCTACAACTGTCTCTTCACGATAAACTAACCGATTCGCTTCTTTTGTATAAACTTCAAGAATGCAGCGTAACTTATGATTCTCTATAACCGAACGTGTTGCAGACAATTCTTCGGGAAAAAGAACGGATAAATGAATTTGACTGGCATCAATGTCTGTGGAAATATTATTGTCATCTTTGCTGCAAGATGACAACAGCCCTATGCAGCAAAAAAGAAGTAATTTAAAAATAACATTTTTCATATATTCATCAATTTAAATTAAGTACTATGTTAGAATGTCAGAATTGCACGGACATTACGACCACTGGTTATTTCACACCAATCTTCCACTGCCATAAAATCACTATTCGTAGGTTCCGAACACACGATATAGAACAGTTTTTTTGCTTCAGAAAACGTACTTGCCCAGTAACGTCTCATATCACCACCTTTTCCTAGTATTTTACCAACATTATTCTCTGCTAATACCGCCAAAGCTCGTCCTACAGCAAGTGAAGGTTCTTCATCACCTTTATTGGCATAAGTTGTCATCAGAATCCGGTATTGTTCATCTCCTCCCCAATACCAGCCACTGGAGTTAAGTGGTGCAGGCACTTGTTCACTATAATTCAATATGGCGTTCAATGCCGGATAATCCTCATTTTTTCCTATCGCTTTGAATAATTCTGTATTCATATAGCCATAAATATCTCCCTTATCCTTTTTGACTCCGTCAGGAATTACAATATTCTCTGAAACCCCTGCTTTCAGATAACCATTTCCTCCGACAGCTTTATCCGTTACATCGTAAGCGGCAACTACCCAACCATGAACTTTCTCCAATTTCGCTTTTCCGTTAACTTCGTAATTCTTTGAATTATCAACAATACTACCATCATGAGTCACGGCAAATACTACACCGATACAAGGATTGGATACACTTGCTGTATAAATGGAAGAATAAGTGCCGTTTTGATAATAAAAGTCACCAACCTGAGGAAGTTCGGCTGGTTCTTCAGGAACAAAAGTCCCTTCACCTATCAACGCTCCCTTCACATTGAGTTGCTGATTTCGTGCCAAAGTGAAAGAACCGGCCGGTATTTCACGACTCAGAATCGTGCTCCCCAGTGAAAACTGGAACGCAATGGTTCCCATTTCTAATTCCCCGATAGAAGGAGCAAATACATAATTTGTAAACAACACTTGTCCTTCTGCATTCTTTTCATCCATATTTGTCTTCGTAAAATTCAAATTCTGCATGGATTTCAACGGTTCACCCGTCAATACATTAAAACCTGCCGGTACTTGATAGGAAACTGTCAATTTCGTCAATGAAGAGAATTGTTTTTCATCATTTTCCTTAACTACCAACTTAGCCAACGGACGAATCAGTTTCACAGTCTTTGAAATGCCTTCCGCTTTTTTCTCCAAATCTATCTTTGCAAAAAAAGCATCGCAAGCATCCGTATCAAACAGATTGACAGCATTAGACTCTTTAATCGTCACTGCTTGCAAGTCCCTCGTATCATAGAAAGTGTCGGCAAAATGATTATAAACTACCCCGTCTGCCGTGGTTATTTCCTCCATAACAGCATCGCGGGCTATAAAGTCCGTCCAAAGCAGACATGTGTAATCACCGGCTTGCATCATAAAGTCGATAGAGGGTGCTCCCCCCTCTATCGATCGTTCCTCACGATACTTCAATACCGGTTTATCATCATTTGTCCATACCTCCAGAATACAACGCATTTTATAATACGCAGGAATTTGAATTTCCGAGCGTGTGGAGGCTACCGATGCCGGTAACTCCAAGGAAAAGTTCACCTGACTATTACCGTCCAAAGGCTCCAAGCTTTCCTCCTGCGAACATGCATTGAAAAGTGACATAAGCAAAACTGCTATTATATAAGTTATTTTATTCATCTCTTTCAGGAATTTCTATTAAACAAAAGGTTTATACTATTGCAACGAACGGGTAACTTGTAGTTTTTTATCCCCAATCTCCTGTACCTGTTTTTCTCCATGAACAGCATCATAAAGTATAGACGAGTTTTCTTGCCGCCGTTGATAAGGAGTTCCATTGATAATCAGCGTCTGGTTACTATTATTAAATACAGTTCCTGTTAATCGGTTGACAATAGAGATAGCCGCAGGCTTATCGGCACTCAATTCAGCTTCCACTTCCCAGTCACCTATCTTAAAATTATCATCCACACGCCAGATATCATCTACCCGTCCATCATCACTGATTTGTATAACAGTCAGTATTTTACTTTGGGCACAAGAAGCGAACTCAGCTGTCAAATGCCATTCTTTAGGATATTTCACCGGATCCTGATCGGCCGGTTCACCACCTTGAAACCATTTGTTAGTGGTAGTAATCGTTGGCGTTTGATCACTAAAAATCTGCGCTACCGAAGTAAATCCACCTTTCACAATATAAGTAGTAGTCACCTTGTTTCCTGCTACATGAAACTCTACCGGGCTATGCAACAACCATTGCCAAGTGGCAGGTTGATCAGCCCCCAACTCATCATAGATAACCACCTTATCAGGGCGCAACATAAAAATCTGACGTTTATAACAATTCAACGGATTATTTCCAAACCCATATTGAGCTGTCTGCGAAAGTCCCGCTTCGGCAAAACACTTAATCCAATAAGTATTCTCCGTCTGTCCACAGTAGGCTTGCGACGCATCTCCTGCAAAATAAGCCAGATTATCCCCATTCAAAGCACGAGTAATATTACCATAAGCACGCGTCGTGAAAGGCTGCCCGATATTATTTATCATTACAGTATTATGTCCACGTGTATTGCGATATTGCAAAATAGCATGTGCGTCACTATAATTTTGATAATAACCCGCATTCATATATACATTTTCACCCTTGTATAAAAGTTTAAAGCTATTCTGGTCCGAATGTGTATGATTGCCTGATCCATAAGGACTGGAGCGGAAAGCCAATGAGAGATTTTTACTACGGTCGACCATATTAGAAAATGCAACTCCTTCACCACAATCTTTATACCAAATAAAGTTATCCATCTCAATATCCGTAGTTTCCGTAATGTTATACGGAGCATCTCCTTGCGAGATACGATACAGACGAAGATCAAGATTACTGTACAAAGAGTGCTCATCAGCCGTTCCACTGGGGAATGTCCGTTGACATTCCTGCACATACCAGACTGCATTGGTATCACCTAGTTCACGTGCCAGAAAATCAGCAAAGCCTACCCGCGAACGATAAGGAATGTCTCCTCTATTGAAATCCCCGAATGACGTCGCCCGACTTTCAGGTAACCATGAATACACCAATGCCTTTCCTGCATTTTGATACCACGGGTGCGCCAAAAAATTAACATTTGTCAGATATGAAAGTAACATTGGCATATAATACAATGTATACTGATTAGTTTCAAAATATCCGGCTCCGTTAAACCAAGCTCCATCACGGTTGAAACCATTACTCGGAGCTCTTGAAGTCCATAATTCATAAAAATACTCCAATGAGGTCATAGCTTCAGGATATTCTTGACAAATTACGAAAGCACCTTCTAACATTGCGCGCAGAGTAATCTGCCAAGTATGTTCATCAAAGAACCAGTTCTCCATGTGGCCCCTATAAGAATCATAATAATACGTCACCACTTTCAAGATAATCTTCTCAATGGCTGTCTTTTCTTCTTCTGTCAAGGTTTTCTGACAAACATCATAAACAATACTCAAAATATTAACAATATAGGCGGACCGGAAATTATCATTGAGCAGTGTTGCATCACTTGCATTTTGAGCTAACATCCTACGCCCATAATCTAAAATCTTATCGTAATACTTTGATTCTCCAGTTAACAAATATGCCGTATTCAGATAGTAATCCACATAAGTATTCAAATCAGTTGTATTTGCATATAAATCAGTCGGGACCAATCCTCGCTCGTCAAGAGCGATTTTGGCACGCTCCGTCAGACTGGCATACTCCCGATGTTGAGTAATCGTGGTTTTAGCCTTGTCAATATCTGACTCTATATAACAATGGATACGTGGATATTTTGTCGGGATATTCTGCTGAAGAAGCGTGAAGTTGGGTGTCACAAACACCGGTTCTTTACCGCTCACCGTGAAGGAGTACACTTTACTCCAACCCGCTGTCCTGCCGTCTTTATCTACTGTACGAAATCGCCAATACCACTGTCCTACGGACATTTCTTCGTGAATATTATACACATTCCAACTCAATTTTCCCGACCGATAGGTACCCTGTTCCGGGAAACCGACATTCTGTGATAGCTCAAACTCCAGAAATTCTTCTGCTTTCCTCGCAGCTCTCGGCACGATCAAAGGCGACGGATTGACATAAAGTTCATGTTCTTCACGTGGATAAGGTTTATCCCGCTGATCGGGATGTACCACTTCCGGAGCCTCATCATTGGCATAATCTTCAAAGAAGATTTCCTGATCGTCGCTACACCCTGTTGCAAAGAAGAACAACAAGGCAAACATTACTTTTGAAAAGATTTTTGTATTCATATTTTCTTAATTACAACTTGTTGTTACCAACCCGGATTCTGTTCTAAATTTATATTCATATATAACTCATTTTGGGGAATAGGGAACAGATACATTTTATCATCCCATTGGTTCTGACTTACCAACACTCTTTTATAAGTAGAGTTAGAACCTGTTCCTGTTATCTGAACACCATAAATATTCTTCACAACTTCGCCCATTTTCCAACGGCGGATATCCCAGAAACGGTGATCTTCGAAAGCTAGTTCGATACGCCGTTCGTTACGTACTTTCTCAAGAAAGGCTTCACCTGTTTCTGTTATATGTTTCATATCAGCGCAGTCACGAACCAAGTTCAAAGCTTCACGAGCAGTGTAGGGATATTCAGCCGGTTTCACATCCGCTCCCATCCAATGATACATAGCTTCCGCATAGTTTAACAGGACTTCGGCATACCGGAACAAAGGATAATGATGTTCTTTTCCTAATGGTTTCACAGGATCCAGACTGACCAATTCATTCATATGTTTGCGCAAATAGTATCCCGTCTTTGTTGCACCATCCATTCCTGTATGTAAACCTCCTACATTCGTTTCCACTTTTTGTTTCAGCCATGTAGCACCATTATATAATACATTCAGATACAGACGAGGATCACGTGTCGGATTACCTGTGACATCTACATACATATTCTGCACATGCTCCGCATTGTTCCAGTCAAACGAAGTACCATCTTTCATTTCAAAAGCATCTACCAAATTTTGTGTCGGTGTATTCCCACCCAGCGAACCTTCATACCCCATTGGTTCATTACGTGCTTCGAAAGTACTAGTCTGTAATCCGTCACGGCGTTCAAAAATCAACTGTGGAGAACTAAACATATCGTTACCACCCTTATATAACGGGTCGTTACCAACCTTAGGTAAAGTGTATTTTCCCATAGCAATTACTGCCGCCGCCGCACTCGCAGCCTTTTCCCATTTTCCTTTATCCCCGCTTGCATTGTGAAGTGGACTGGCAGCATAAAGCAAAGCTCTGGATTTCAAAGCCAACACAGCACCTTTCGTTGCACGTCCGGTTTCACCACGATAGTCCCTATGGTCTGCCGGCAACTGATTAGCGATCTGGTCACATTCTTGAACAATAAAATCAATCACTTCCTCAAAAGAAGAGGGTTTCACCAGATTTATCTCTTCTGGATCGTAAGTCCGGATCAACATCGGAATATTCCCGTATCGCTTGGCGAGTTCAAAGAAATAGAAAGCACGCAGAAAACGTATCTCATAAGGAAATATTTTAGCCTTGTCCATTATCACATCATAGTCGTCATTAAACTCAAACTCTTTCAAAACTTCTATATCGAAATTCTCCAGAAAAGAGTTGGCACTCCGAATTGCATTAAAATAATCCCAACCGGTATCAATCGTCATAATAGGACTCCAAACATTATTACAAATATTATAAATTGTATTCTGATTCCAACTATACATTGCATTATCCGTAGCCGATTCCATCATCGCACCACTATTACGATCCAAATCCGTTGGCAAAAAACTATAAACGTAAGTTACAAGCTTAGCCAAATTGTCGTAGTAAGAATAAGCTATCTCTTTCGTATCGCCATTGGTTTCATCAAAGTCCAGACTACATCCGACCACCAAAAAAGAAGCACACACTATCGCGATATATTTTTTTATTTTCATCGTACTTTCTTTTTAAAAATTTATATTCAGTCCCAAAGAAACACCCATCGTATCAAAATAACCTAATGAAAGGGATTCGCAATTCAGGTATTTGATATGATCCAGAGAGAATAAATCTTGTGCACGCACATAAATCTGAAGTTTATCCATTTGCAGTCTTTCCGTCCATTTCTGCGGGAAAGTATAATAGATATTCAGATTTCGCAGTTTTAAGAATGAACCGTTTTCCAACCATTGAGTGCTATTGCGATAGTTATTCGCATTATCCAATGTAGACAGACGGGGAACGTTGGCAATATCCTTTGTACTCTCCGTCCAACGGATTCTGTCTGACAAGTACCAAGTAGAAATGTTGTTATTATTACGAAGCGGACGATAAACATGAGGTGTTGTCAACATAGTGCTGATACCACTTATCCCCTGGAATGTAGCATCCACTCCAAATCCCTTATATTCAAATCCCAGATTCAACCCGTATACCATTTCAGGAACAATGGTTGATTTACCAATTGCCACTTCATCATAAGCATCGATCCGATTATCATTATTCTGGTCCTTGTATTTCACATCCCCCGGACGCACTGTGGAAAATGTCTGTGTCGGACTGTTACGGATATCTTCATCGTCGTTGAAGTAACCGATAGCTTCGAGACCAAAAGCCTGCCCGACCTTATGCCCCTTTGCATATAAATAATCATAGGGCTGATAAGCTTCACCGTTTTCTATCACCTTACTATCCAGAAAAGCAACATTGGCATTAGCGTAATAACGGAAACTGCGGATTTCATCCTTCCAGCCAAGACTTAGTTCCAATCCTCTGCTTTCCACTTTACCCACATTTTGTTGAGGGACCTCAATCCCAATCATACTAGATACTTTCTTGTTCGAAACCAGAATATTCGTACGTCTGTCATAGTACATATCAGCCGTAAAACTTAGATTTTTAAATAACAGCAAATCCAATCCGACATTATATTTATCTGCAGTTTCCAATTCCAACGTTCGCATCGGTAATTTTCGTTCCATATAACCGTCCATTTCTGTATTACTGTCGCCAAAGAAGTATTGCCCTTTTCCGCTCCAAAAATGTTTACCCAAACCATAAGCCAGATTATCCACGGCCGAACGTCCGTAAGAAAAGCGTAACTTCATAAAATCGACTATAGACTGTTCTTTAAAAAAAGTTTCATTGGATAAAACCCAAGCTGCCGACACAGCGGGATAGAAACGATATTTATCTCCTTTCAGTAAAACACTGGTTCCATATTTATTAGCAACAACATCTACCAAGTATTTATTCCGGAAATTATAACTTGCAACTCCCATGATAGAATGACGATACCAAGACACATTAACACCCAACGATTCTTCCATTTCCTGACGATAGAGAGCTGCTACGCTCAATTGATGTCCGTTCCACATACGGTCATAACCTAGCTTCAGTTCCCAATTACTACGAATGGTCTGCTCCAATACACTATTGGAACGTCCTCCACTACTAATCTCCAGTGCCGAATTATCTCCATACATCATACTAGTCCTACCGGTTTCATCCGAATAGGAAGTCACCTCATAACGATAAGTTTTAGAACCATTCTCCCAAAAAGTAGCGGTATTATCATAAGCAATAGCCGCTTCCGCTTTCAAGCCTTTAAGCAGCATCGATAAATCCTGTGTAATACGCATGTTGGCCTCCAGTTTTCTCCAATTAGTCTGATAATATCCCTGATCAGCAATAACTGCCAACGGATTCATCTTATATAACAGGTTACTTCCCCAAACATTGTTCGAAGTCTTGACAGGAAAAGCTGCTGACGGTACTTTATACAGATTTTCAAAAATCGTACTGACACTGGCATCCGGTCGTTTTGTTTCATTCAGTACACCGACAATACCAAACTGCATCTGTGTACTTGAAGTCAAGTCGACATCAATATTCATTCGCAAACGCATATCATAACTGCGAATTTGAGATTTATAACGGTCAGAATACTCGGTATATTGCTCATTCAGCAAACCAAAATCATTTTTATAATCGAACAGCCCCATATAGCGCAATTTATTTCCTCCTCCCCGCACCAACAAGCTTAACTGATTGCTTTCGCCGACATTTCGTGTTCCTTCATCTACCCAGTTCACATTAGGATAAAGTTCAGGATTAGTCTGATTCTTAAAAGCCAATAAATCACTCTCGGAATATTGAGGTGCCAATCCGTCATAATGCAAAGCTTCATTCACAGCACGAGCGTAAGTATATGCATCCGCCATCTTTGGTTTATTAACAGGTAGTGTAAAGCCATGTTTATAATTAATATCTACATCAAAAGAGTTATAGGTTCCCCGTTTGGTGTTCACCAGAATCACCCCATTAGCTCCACGTGCTCCGTACAAAGCAGTTGCAGCGCCATCTTTCAATACAGACACGGATTCCACTTCTTCCAAAGTAATAGTGTTCAATGAACGAGGAAAACCATCGACTATAATCAAGGGAGTACCTTCACCTAGACCACCCTGTCCACGTATGTTCAATGTCGCCTCCGAATGCCATCCTACATTTTGTTTAGCATACAGCCCCGGTAGCAATCCATATAAAGAATTTTGTAAGGATGTGGCGGTTTTATTTGCCAATACCTCGGAAGAAACGGTAGAAACCGCTTGTGTTAGATTTCCTCGATCTTTCTTGACAAATCCCAAATCAATCACTTTTGTATCTGCATCATTATACCCGATAGCTACCAAGCTATCAGTCGCATTCTGCTGCCCGTTCGCCGTGGTGGACAATAAAAATGCCATACCAACAATATATAATAACTTATTCATTTTTCTTATGTTGTTTAAGGATTAACCAATCTTCCATTACCATCCCGGATTTTGAATCAATCCGTACTTCTTGTTTATTTCAGCTTGTGAAAATGCAATCAGATACCAATAATCTTTCCAAGAATATTTCTCGTTTGTCACAGACCGCTGGTAACTAAATATCGGTTTACCGGCTGTATCTCTTCCTTCCATCTTAATAACCAGCATTTCCAAAGGAGTAGAAAGTAAATCACTACGTTTCCAACGAATCAAATCAAAGTATCTCATTTCTTCCGCCCCAAACTCTACAACACGCTCATGTAACAGTATATCAACCAACTCCTGCCCTTCTACTTTACGGACTTCCGGCATTCCTGCACGATGACGAACGATATTTATATAATCATAAGCATCGCGTCCGAATTCATCCTTTACTCCGGCCACTCCCAGTTGATTCATTGCTTCGGCAATACTCAAATAAACTTCCGGCATTCGAATCAAAGGACATTGGTATGGCTTGTTCTTCACTTCTTCCGCTTTGTCTCTCACAAACTTACGGACACTATAACCGTACTTAGAAGATTTATTATAACTGCTGTTTTCCATACTCTGCCTTCCTCCCTGATAACATTCCGCACCATTAGTCTGATTCTTGAACTTATCCTGATTTATAATCAGAGTCTCATAAAGACGAATGTCACGAGTAGGCTTCATGTTCTCGTCAAAGAAGGGATGAGCTGCATGAGTCTCATTCTTCCAGTCAAAAGCAGAACCGTCTTTCCACTCAAACATATCCGCATAACTGGCTCTGGTAGCTATATCACAGTCATTATGTCCGCGATCTAAAGGTTTCGTACTCATATCATAAACAGCAAAACGATGAGAAGACATAATAATCTCTCTGCTACCTCTTGTCCAATAGCCATTTATATAGTCTTCGCGAGGATTCCCTGTATTCACCACTTCATGATAACTACCATTTTCCTTGTTCAGTCTCAGGAATTCCAAACCGGCATTTAAAGCCGCTTCCCAACGTTCTTTCTTATAATCTCCATACCAAGATAATTTCTGAACAGCCGCTTCACCGTCCGCATAAGGAGTATCATTGTTCAATAATGGACTGGCGACAAACAGAAGTACACGCAACTTCAGCGCTTTAGCGGCAGCTGCCGTTATATGGCCGTCTTCTTCCGCCACTGCATACCAGGGCAGGTCTACCGCTGCTTCGTCCAACAAACCGACAATCTTATTAACCGTTTCTTCCACAGTCATACGAGGAAAATGAAAAACATCGTCAGACGTATAAGCATGGTCAATCCAAGGTACCCCACCATAATGCCTCAACATCTGTGAGTAGTGATAAGCAATAAGGACTTTCATTTCCGCTTTACGACGCGTTTTCTCCGCTTCTGTCATATCCGGCACACGGTCTACATTCTCAAGATAGATATAAGCCTTACGAATACCATACAACGGATTTCCAATATTCTGCGTACTACTATTAGGATAATAGGGAAAAGCTATTTCATAAGATGCTTTGAGACTACCGGATATATAAGCGCTTCCCGCACTATAACAAATATCTGTCACCCCATCCGTATTAATCCAGTTACCACGATAACCGCGAGCTTCCAACGGAAGATAATCCGGCAACGATCTGTATGCCTGATTCAAAGCCTGATCTGCATACTTCTTATTCGAGAATACAGTATCAATATTAACATCATCGCCCATTGGCTTTTCCAGAAAAGCATTACCGAACTTAAAATCTTCACAGCCGGCAATTATCCCTGTTAACAGAACCAATAAGGTTGTTCTCATTTTCTTATTCATCATAAATTTCAATTAAAAGGTTACGTTTACTCCTAAGTTATAAATCTTCATAATCGGATAGGATTGTGCTCGGTTAGGCTCCCCCTCCGGATCCATAAATTCCAGTTTATCAAACGTCAGCAAATTGTATCCGGTTATTTTGATTGAGATCAAAGAAGCCCCGATTGCCTTCAGGAGTCTTTTATTTGTAATATTATAGCCGATAGTCGCATTTTTCAGTTTAATGTATGAAGCATCCTGCACCCAAGTAGTGGAACTTTCTGTATTAGAAGGATTGGAAGACAAACGTGGATATTTGGCAGTTCCCGCCGTTTCTTTCGTCCAACTTCCATCTGCTATAAACTGGTAGAGTACGTGGTTCTTCTCAAACGGAGCTTGGAATGAATATTGCAATGAGACATTAGCATCTTTCGCTGCAGTCCAGTTCATAGAAGCAAAAAAGCCTTTATATTCAAAACCATAGTTGAGACCAAAAGTATAAAGCGGACGCTTGGAATTACCAATTTTGCAAACATCATCCGAATTAATGATATTATCTCCATTCAAGTCTTTGTACTTCAAGTCTCCAGGGTGTACTATCCCGGCCGGTTTAGGCAGTCCTGCCACCAACTCTCCTTTTTCGTCAAAGTCCTCCTCAGTATAAAATCTATCCGTCACATAGCCGAAAATGGAGCCGACTGATTGCCCGGTACGCCACATATAAGGCTCATTCGGTTCTACTTCATCCTGATAGATGATTTTATTTTTGGCATAAGACATATTGGCATCCAGCCAATAACTGAAGTTCTTCACCCGGTCGTTCCATTTCAAGCTGATTTCATATCCTTTATTGTCTACCTTACCCATGTTGACTACCGGCAAAATAGAGGATGAAAGCGATGTATAAATAGGAATAGTGGAGCGATTGATAAGAATGTCCTTGCGTTTCTCAACAAAATAATCGAATGTGAGACGTAACTTATCATTAAAGAAATTGACATCTATACCATAGTTCTGCTTCAAGGCGGTTTCCCATGTTACATTACTATTTCCAAGCCGGCTTTCGTCAGCCCCCTTTTCAATTACCGTATTACCCAAACCAAAATTATAACCATCCAAATAATCTTTGTAACCATTATCTTTATCAAGTTTGTTTACAAGATACGAATCCGGTAAATACAAGAAACGGTTGTTCGACATATTATCATTACCCACCAAACCGACAGAAGCACGTAACTTCACATAAGTAAGATAGCTATTCCTCTTCCAGAACGGTTCTTCGGATAAAACATAACCGATAGAACCTGCTGGAAAAGTACCGAAACGTTTATCTGGTGCAAAATTTTCGGAACCATTATAACCGATATTAAATTCAGCCAGATAGCGAGAATTGTAATCATAGGTCAGACGCCCGACCAATCCAACATAAGCGGTAGGAATTGCCGTAAATTGTGAAGGATAATACTTCTTACTCTGATTATACAAAGCCAAGGCTCCTACATTATGCGCGCCAAACTTGCGCTGATAACGCAAACTCCCCTCAAAATACCAATCTCTGGAACGATCCTTATCTCCTTCTGTGTAATGAAGTTCACCGTCCTTACCAATGGTTTTATATACAATTTCTTTATTAAACTCAGGATCTTCGATTCCAAGCTCCGGATTGCGCACTGTCGAATAATAAAAAGGAAGATAAGTTATGGATTGAGTCGAAATGTCTTTCATATAAGAATAAGTAGTATTATAAGCCCCCTTAGCTTCCACAGACAATCCTTTCGTTACAAAATCCAAATTTTGCGTCAACACCATATCAAAGTTCATAGTATTGGTTACTTGCCTTGAATAACCGGTTCCAAAAAAACGTGGAAACATATCGTACTGTGTAACCAACCCGCCAAAACGGTCAGGAGCCGTCACTACTTTTTTCCCGTCCACTACTCCCGGAGAGGAGAAAGGAGCTGAAGTCGCCATCAAGTAAGACCAGAATTCTTCATGATAGTTCGGTGCATTTTTAACACCGACAATACCACCAATATTCAGTTTTAACACAGTGGATTTGGTCAAGTTCACATCCAGATTAGCACGATAGTTATAACGTGTATATTCGTAGTTATTGTTATAATTCAATTCTTTAAATTTCTTGAAGAAACCATCCTGATACAAAAATCCTAAAGAAACAAAATACTTCACGTTTTTAGTACCGCCGGAAATATTCAGGTTATGCTGCGTCTGTATAGAAAGTTTCTTCGTCAGATAGTCATACCAGTTCACATTGGGATACATTATCGGTTCGTCACCCAAACGAAACCGTTCCAGATCATAGGGAGTAAAAACTAAGTTTTCCTCAGAAACTCCGTCATTCCGGTCTTTCATGTTCTTCATTAGAGCATGTGTATAACTATCCGCAATATCTACAATACGCGTAGGGGTTTGAACACCCACCGAAGAAGTTATGGAAATCTTCGCCTTTCCTTCCATACCGCGTTTGGTGGTGACTAGAATTACTCCATTAGCACCTCGTACACCAAATACCGCCGTGGCCGAAGCATCTTTTAATACGGAAACCGATTCTATTTCATTCGGGTCCATCTGGAAAAAGCTACGTTCCACACCATCTACTAATATAAGAGGTGTAGCACCGGATTCTGTGAGGGAACCAACACCACGAACATAAATCTTTGCATCATCCGCACCCGGTTCTCCACTTGACTGCACAGAAGAAATACCCGGAATAGAGCCAGCCAGTGAATTGGAAATACTGGCATTCGGTGATTTCAATAAAGCATCTCCTTTAATTCCGGAGATTGCCCCCGTCAATGTCTCTTTCTTCTGACTACCATAACCCACAACTACTACTTCGGACAGGGTTTGAACGTTTTCTTGCATCTCTACATTAACAGATTTACGCCCTGCCACCTTGACTTCTGTCGTATTAAATCCCAAATAAGAAATAACGAGTACTGCATTCTTATCAGGGAGTTCAATTTCAAAACGACCATCTATATCGGTCAAAACCCCGCCTGCAGTGCCTTTCACAGTAACCGTCGCACCAATAATCGGTTCACCTTTTGAGTCTTTTACCACGCCCGAAACCTTGAATCTCGCTTGAAACACAATGTTAGACCGTTCTACTGCATTGGAGTTCCCATTCAGACCCACATCTTCCGCTGCATTTAAATATACATTGGACAAACAGAGACCTGCGAATAGTAATGTCCTGCAAATACCATAATTCATTGTTCTGATTTTCATAATCAAACTTGACTTAGTTAACAATTTACTAATTCTATTCATTACTTTTATTCCATTTCCGAAATCATATTTCTACTCCAACAAAGTTAAGGAGCCTTAATAAATAAATGTCTCCATATCGTCTAATTCCATTGATATTAGTTTTAGAACAATGTTGTTTTTATACAATTTGGTTGAGATTTTATATAACAATAAGCAACGGCAGCCTTTTAAGCCCCATATAGAGCATTATAAAACGTTACTTCTGACCATAAGATTCACAGTTTCAATAGCCGGATAGAAAATATCATATTTCATAGGATCCTTTATTTAGTCCTTTATAATAAAGATATGGAATACAACGCAACATTTATTTCTTGCTGCACTCTGATATACCCCAAAACGAGACTTCCAATGACTACAAAATTACGATTTTCGTCCCTATTTCGGAATCACTGGATAAAATCCACATAATAAAAGACAAAATTAATGTTCACTATTTACAATCTAAACTCTATTGAACACCCTTGTCACAAACGAACGACCAACAATCACTATTTTTACAAACAGAAAAAACAAGTAAACGATAAACTTATAAAATGAAAAAGTACAATCATTTTTGGATTCTCACAACCATTCTACTGGTATCATGCCAAACTCCTCAAAAGGAAAACTATAGGTGGTTAAAAAAAAGTTTGGATGCAGCTTCCATTCAATTAAAGATTGCCGGAGAAAAACTGGAAGGCACAGGAATGTTTCCCCGAAGTATTCATCAGGTTTGCGATACGATGTTCATAAGCCGACAACTGGAACGTGATCCTTCCATATTCAAAGATTCGATAGAATCAGAGTCCACTCCAGAGTTGGCAGGACAAACCCTGCTCTGCCCTGCTTCAGACTGGACCAGTGGTTTCTTCCCCGGTTCATTGTGGTATGCATATGAGATGACCCGAAAGGATTCTCTAAAAAAATTCGCTATCTATTATACCAACCTGCTGAATCCGGTACGCTATATAAAAAATACACATGACATCGGTTTCATGGTAAATTGCAGCTATGGAAATGCCCTTCGGTTAACTCCCAATGATACAATTAAAGAGATTATCAAAGAGACAGCCGATAATCTGTGCGGACGTTTCAATGACACTATAGGATGTATTCGCTCATGGGACTTCGGAGACTGGAATTACCCTGTAATCATTGACAATATAATGAACCTGGATTTATTGTTCAAGGCCTATAATCTGACCGCAAACAACCGTTATAACGAAGTTGCAATTAAACATGCCAAAACAACGATGAAAAACCATTTCCGCCCTGATTACACCTGCTACCATGTAGTGAGCTATAATAACGACGGGACGGTGGAATACAAACGTACCCACCAAGGCAAGCATGATGAATCGTCATGGGCACGCGGACAAGCATGGGCAGTATATGGCTATACATCCTGTTTCCGGGAAACCAAAGATTCCATTTTTCTAAATCATGCGGAACATATAGCCAATATGATTATCCGGCGTGTAAAAACTGAAGATTTAATTCCATTATGGGATTATAATGCCATACAAAGCCCCGAAACACCTCGAGATGCATCGGCAGCAGCCGTTACGGCATCAGCACTTATTGAGCTAAGTACACTTACACAGAATAATAAGTACTTCACCTATGCGGAAACAATTCTGAAAAACCTATCGAGTGATGCCTATTTTGCAAAAATCGGTGACAATCAGAATTTTATATTGATGCATTCAACAGGTTCTGTCCCCAATGGTTTCGAAATAGATGCTCCGTTAAACTATGCCGATTATTATTATCTTGAAGCACTAAAAAGATATATGGATGTAAAACAAATTAAATATTCTGATCTATAAAAACTTTTGAAATGAAAAAAATAATCTTCTTATTATTATGTACATGGCTGTTAACCGGTCACATAACAAAAATCAATGCCCGGACGGGTGTCAACGAGAAAATATTCTCATTACTCAACTTGGATTATCCCGGATTGGAACAAGTAAAAGCTCTTTATCAAGCACAAAAAAAGGAAGAAGCAGCCCAAGCATTGCTCAACTATTATCGGGAACGAAAGCATATTCATCATCCTGATATTAATTTAGAGAATATCCAGTTAAGTCCACTGGATAAAATACGTGCCGACAACGCAATGCAGCACATCTTTTATGGACAAGACGGCTATGAGCCTACTTTCTACGGCAAAGATATCAACTGGAAATACTGGCCGATAAAAGACAACGAAATACGTTGGATGCTTCACAGACATAAGTGGTTTATTCCAATGGGGTATGCTTACAGAGTCAATAAGGATGAAAAGTATGCAAAAGAGTGGATATTTCAATACATGGACTGGATTAAGAAAAACCCACTCCTGGAGATTCCTAAAGAAGAATATGAGATTTTAGATAACAGTTCTCTTCAAGACGAAACTGAAAATAACCGTTTTGCATGGCGTCCTTTAGAGGTTAGTGAAAGATTACAAGGACAATTAATACAATTCCTATTATTCCTGCCTGCACAATCATTTACGCCAGATTTTCTGACAGAGTTTTTGTGGAACTACCACAGACATGCAACATTTCTTTCTAAAAATTATTCCGAGCAAGGCAATCATTTGCTTTTCGAAGCACAACGAATGTTCTATGCCGGTACTTTTTTCCCAGAATTCAAAGAAGCCAGTGAATGGAGAAAAAGCGGAATAGATATATTAAACCATGGAATCTTGCAACAAGTATATCCAGACGGCGGACAATATGAACTAGACCCTCACTACCATTTGGCCACTATCAATATCTTTTATTCCGCATTGAATATGGGAACAGTCAACGGATTCCAAAAAGAATTTCCGCAAAACTATATAGACACCATTGAACGAATGATCATGTTCTACGCCAACATCTGTTTCCCAGATTATAGTAATCCTTGTTTCAGCGATGCCCTTTTAACAGGAAAGCAATACACTATAAATTGCTATAAGAAATGGTCCGCCTTATTTCCCGACAATCAAGTAATCCGTTACTTTGCAACAGAAGGAAAAGAAGGAACACTTCCTGATTACTTGTCAAAAGGATTCACTACATCAGGTTTCTTTATTTTCCGCAATTCATGGGGCAAGAATGCCACCCAAATGGTAGTAAAAGCCGGTCCAAAAGGAGAATGGCATTGCCAACCGGACAATGGAACATTTGAGCTTTGGTTTAATGGAAAAAATCTGTTTCCAGACTCCGGTTCTTATGTTTTTGCCGGTGACGAAGAAGTGATGAAGTTACGGAACTGGTTCAGATCAACTTCTGTTCACAATACATTAACGCTTAATAATCAAACAATAGAAGCCACAGAATCAGTAACAAAGCTATGGAAACCGGAAGGAAAGACACAAATTCTGGTAACAGAAAATCCGAGTTATAAAGATCTGAGACACCGGCGTTCTGTGTTCTTTGTAGATAATTCATTCTTTGTTATTGTAGATGAAGCTATCGGGAAAACTAAAGGAACCGTCAATTTACATTATCAACTCTGCGAAGGAAGAATAAAATTAGACACCCAAAATATGTCTCTGACAACTGTCTTAAAAGATAAAAGTAACGTAAAACTCCAATGTTTTGGTCCCAAGGGCATGAAAGTTGTAGAAGAAGAAGGATGGTATTCAATAGCCTACCGCCAACGTGCCAAGCGCCCTGCAATATCCTTCAATGTAGAAAAAAAAGATGATAAGCCAGTGCGTTACATCACTATAATCTACCCTTTCAAAGACAAAAACGGGGAGAATAAATTTGATATCCGTTTCAAGAATAAAAGTTTCAATGAAAAAGGATTGGAAGTTGAGGTGAAAGTGAATGGAAAATCTCATATTTTGGGGTATAAATTATAAGTCTTAGATAAATTATCTAAAATCAGACAAGCTCTTTTATATGGATTCATGCTATCTTTGATAAACTAAAATTTTAAATAGCTTTTAATGAAAATACTAACAATTATAACCTTCACGTTGTGCATTAGCTTTGTGTCCCTATACGCAAATAACCCGCAACGGCAAACTCCTTACCCGCAACAGGAGAATATCATCTATTTGAATCCGGCTCCATTGTTAGTCCCAATATCAATGAAACAGTCGGACTACCTGCAATTTCATCTTTCACAAGACAAAAACTTTAAAGGTGAAAACGATATACTATCAAAACCTGTTCCTTGGTGTATGTTCAACCCACATCAGATATTAAATACCGGAATTTGGTACTGGCGTTTCCGGTCAGTCAGTAAATCCGGTGAGAAACAGCCCTGGAGCAAGACTTACAGTTTTACAATAGAAAGTACAACTCCCAAGTTTGCAACACCACCATTCCATATCTTCTTAAAAAATATTCCTCTAAAATATCCCCGTATCTACTGTTTCTTGAATGAACATCTGGAAGAAGCCCGAAAGAATGTACGTTCAAATCCTGAATTCGAGGAGATGATTAATGATTCACGCAAAGCATTGGCAATGGACTTCAGTACAGACAACCAACCTTATAAGCATATATTTACAATGTCAGAGAATTGCGACAACCTGAACACTGCATACCAAATGCTACAACGCAATATCTATGCAGAAAAAATGGTAGCAAACGTACGTTGCCTTCTATCCCAAAAGCCTGAATTGGAATTCATCGAAAATGATTTTAATGCTGGAGAATTGGTTTACTTATTAGCTTGTACTTATGAAAACTGCTATGAGCGTTTCACAGCAGAAGAACGCAAACTGATAGAACAAAATATCATGAAAGTTCTCGCTCATTATTATGATACACGCATTCTGGGGCATGAGGAGAATATGTTCTTCGACGAACATATCTGGCAATTCACCATACGCCGTTTTCTACAAGCATCATTGGTATTATACGACAAATATCCTTCAGCCAAAGAATATCTGGAGTACTACTACGAACTATGGAATACACGCGGACCGGCTACCGGCTTCAATCGTGACGG
Organism: Bacteroides sp. 90-K9/2; assembly: GCF_047310725.1. Classification (NCBI taxonomy): domain Bacteria; kingdom Pseudomonadati; phylum Bacteroidota; class Bacteroidia; order Bacteroidales; family Bacteroidaceae; genus Bacteroides; species Bacteroides sp. 90-K9/2. The sequence continues at coordinate 49,703 of NZ_JBCGVL010000009.1, read as the reverse complement.
ATCTTGGCATAATGGTGCAAATTACTTCAGTGCCAATGCTGTAAGTCTTTGTTATATCCCTACCCTGTTCAGCTACCTGACGGAAACAGATTTTCTGCAACATCCCTGGTATAAAAATGCAGGTATCGGCACCGCATACACCTGGTTACCCGGTTCGCTAAGCGCAGGTTTCGGCGACGGACATGAAAAAAGAAACGGCAAACCTTTACGTATCCGTAGTGCTTTTGCTGATTTTCTGGCCCGTAACACCGATGACCCATACGCAGCCTGGTACTCTTCTGTAAACGACCGATATAAGACAGAATCGGAAACACGTTTATACCGTCTGGTATGCGGTAAACAACGTCCGGCAAACTGCGAATTACCAATAGACGCACCTAAAGCCGTATGGTTCAAAGATTGCGGAGAAATGATAGCCAACAGCAATTTAAAAGATTTAAATAAGAATATCAGCTTAAGCTTCCATTCCAGTCCTTTTGGTTCCGGCAATCATACACATTCCAACCAAAACGCTTTCAATCTACATTATGGTGGAGAAGCTATCTATCATGCTGTCGGTCATTATATGGATTTCAATGATCCGCATAATCTGCTTTCTTACCGCAACACCCGGGCCCATAACACCATGTTAATAAACGGCATCGGACAACCATTCACTACCGACGCTTACGGATACATCGTACGTATGTTTAATGGCGAGCATATTTCATATGCATTAGGAGATGCTTCAAATGCATACTGCGGAATCAGCAATGTACGTTTATGGAAACAGAGCTTCGAGAAATATAAATTGGAGCAATCCCCAAAGAATGGCTTCGGAGAAACACCATTAAAGAAGTTTCGCAGACATATTTTCCTGTTGCACCCCAATAAGGTATTGATTTATGATGAACTGGAAGCGGGAGAAGAAGTACGCTGGGACTGGTTACTGCATAGTCCAGTTAAGTTTGACATTGACGAATCAACATCAACACTAGTCACTGTCAACAAAGAAAAACACTTCGCTTCCGTAGCTCAGTTGTTCTGTGAACAAAAAAGCAATATTACACAAACAGATAAATATGCTACTCCCCCCAATGAATGGGATGCACAACGTGGAGAAGATTTTACCAATCCTTGGTCACTTACTGCCAGTTTCGGTCCCTGTAAAAAGAACCGAATATTAACTATCATCCAAATAGAGACTATTGATGAGAAGGCCGCAAACATAGTCCGAAATGGTAACAAATTCCAATGTGGTGAATGGACGATTGAAGCTGAACTGAATTCAAAACAGAATGCCAGTTTATACATCCACAACACTGTAAATAAAGCAACTTTCAGCTATGGTAAGAAGAAAGTAGATAATAACGGCAAGACCTATCAATGTAAAAAAGATGATGCTTCTACCCTATTCGACCAAATAAATGGCAAATGGACAACTCTGGAAATGAGTGACCAACAAATACAAACAATGGGTAAATGGTAAATAAACAGTTATTAATAAATATACGATTCTGCAAGACGCCAAAATAAAGTTGATTCTGGTACAGCAGTTGTTCGAAGAACTTTTGCTGTGCCAGAATCTGATGAAGGATTGATATTGGCAAATATATTCCACCCTCTAACAAAAGAACAATTATTATAATAATACGATTTGTCACTGCCTGTCAACGTAAAAGGACGATCGGCATACTGATACCCCACCAGTATAGCTTTTCCGGCAGAAGACTCTTTACCGGACCAGTTGGAAATAGCAATCCGTCCCACTCTCTTATCGCCATTAAAAACAAAGAAATCCCCTAGGGTCGCCACAAGAGCATCCGCATCATCCGAGGTCCCGGTCCAGTAACCGCCCATGCCATTACGCCGGTCTACCGCCTGAAGCTTTTCCGAAGGAAAACTCGTGGGAAGTATCATCACAATCTGTCCGTCCTTATAAGGAAATTCAAGAGTCTCAATCACTTGCCAATCCGCCCCCGTCACTTTCACCTCAACCCGGTCGAATGTAAAATCCGCAGGTATATTCTGTATATCTTTCACTATGATCGTGCTATAATCCGGAACATCCGGAGCAGGAGGCTGTTCTTCATTTTCATCATCACTACAACCAGCCATCAGAAGGCCGCATATTAATAACAGAGAGAGAGATAAAAAACATCTCAGATCGGTCATAACAGTTGCTTTATTATACATAACTTCCGATTTTTGCGTCAAAGATATTACATTTATAATCAGCAGAATAATTTCCAGCCATAAAAATAAAAAAATGACTGGGCATATATTCATACACCCAGTCATTCTCCTCTTAATAATTCTCTCTCTTGGTTTTATCCTTCGTACGGTTCAAAGTCTTCTTTTCCGACTCCACATAATGGACAAGTCCAATCATCAGGAATATCTTCAAATGCTGTTCCTGGCTCAATTCCGCTTTCCGGATCTCCTTGTTCGGGGTCGTAAATATATTCACAGACCGTGCAAATGTACTTTTTCATAACGTTCGTATTTTTAATTGGTTTTCTAAATAATATAACACAAACAGCAAGATATTTGTTCAACACTATTTCCAAACTAAAGAAAAAAACTATCTTTGTATCCATATTATCAAGCTAAAACAACAATATCATACTATGCTTATAGCACTATTGTCTACCTTAATAGTTTTATGCGCAGTCCTACTAATCAGTTTTTTATGGGAGCGTAGAAAATGCCTGCGGATGCAACAACGATTGTTCCGTGAATCCAGAAAGTTGGAACGCACCAGCCATATCGCCGGTGCCATCTTAAAGAATGTACACGCCTTTATCCTATTAATAGATAATGACTTTAAAGTTTTGAAAACCAACTATTACCAAAAAACCGGAACCAAAAAAGGAACAGAAGAAAAAAGAGTGGGCGACCTGTTGCAATGTCGCAATGCATTAGCAGCCGAGGGAGGTTGCGGCACACATAGCTTCTGCGGTTCTTGTCCGATACGTACCGCCATACGCCAAGCTTTCGAACAGAGACGAAACTTCACGGATCTGGAAGCCACTTTATCCGTAGTTACGTCTGATAATACTACCGTAGAATGTGATGCTGTCATATCCGGTTCTTACTTCCTCCTTAACGAAGAAGAGAATATGGTAATCACCGTACACGATGTTACCCGGCGGAAACAAGCTGAAAAGGAACTGCTACTAGCCAAGGAAAAAGCAGAAAAAGCTGATATTTCAAAATCTGCCTTCTTAGCCAACATGAGCCATGAAATCCGTACCCCTCTCAATGCTATTACCGGATTTGCAGAGGTATTAGGCAGTGCAACTACAGAAGAGGAGAAAGCTCAATATCAGGAAATCATAAAAATGAATGCCGACCTCCTGATGCAACTGGTCAACGACATACTCGATATGTCAAAAATCGAAGCCGGAACATTGGAATTTGTGCAGGCAACAGTCGACGTCAATCTGTTACTCTCAGATTTACAACAACTTTTTCAAATGAGAGTTGATGACGTCGGAGGAAAGATACAAATTATAGCAGAGCCGTCTCGCTCTTCCTGCATGATTCAAACAGACCGGAACCGGGTGGCACAAGTGCTTTCCAACTTTGCCGGCAACGCCATTAAGTTCACCCATGAAGGTAGTATCCGCCTCGGCTATGAAGCCAGAGACACCGAACTTTACTTTTATGTCAAGGATACCGGAGCCGGAATTCCGGCAGAGAAATTACCGGATGTATTCGAGCGCTTCGTGAAACTGAACAAAGATAAGAAGGGAGCGGGACTGGGACTTTCCATTTCTCAAACCATTGTCGCCAAACTTGGCGGGCAAATCGGGGCGGATTCCGTAGAGGGCAAAGGCTCCACATTCTGGTTTACAATCCCTTATCGGTCATGCGGTAAACCACGCTAACATATTCGACTTCATAAAAAGTTTTAATTAAACATTCTATCACAATTATATGTTGTATTTTTGCAGTTCAAATTAAACGCATGTATCTGCATGAGTACAAATAAAAATGACTATTATCATTTAGGACTTACGGATAACGAAGTCCTACAAAGCAGGGAGAAAAATGGTATTAACCTGTTAACGCCCCCCAAGCGTCCTTCTCTCTGGAAGCTCTATCTGGAAAAATTTGAAGACCCGGTTGTGCGTGTGTTATTAGTGGCAGCCGCTTTCTCGTTAATCATCTCCATCATCGAAAACGAATATGCTGAAACGATCGGAATCATAGCCGCTATCTTACTGGCTACCGGAATCGGTTTCTTTTTCGAATATGATGCCAGCAAGAAATTTGACTTGCTGAATGCAGTCAATGAAGAAACATTGGTAAAAGTGATCCGGAACGGACGTGTACAGGAAATCCCTCGTAAAGACATAGTGGTAGGTGATATTGTGATTCTGGAAACAGGTGAAGAAATTCCCGCTGATGGAGAGTTACTGGAAGCTATCTCTCTGCAAGTGAATGAATCCAATCTGACCGGAGAACCTGTTATCAATAAAACCACTGTAGAAACGGATTTTGATGAAGAAGCGACTTATGCTTCTAATCTGGTGATGCGTGGTACTACAGTAGTGGATGGTCATGGAACCATGCGTGTGCTGCATGTGGGTGATGCTACTGAAATCGGGAAAGTAGCCCGGCAGAGCACAGAGGACAACCTCGAGCCCACCCCGCTGAACATACAGTTGACCAAACTTGCAAATCTGATCGGAAAGATCGGCTTTACCGTTGCCGGTCTTGCTTTTCTCATATTCTTTGTCAAGGATGTATTGTTATTTTTTGATTTCGGTTCGCTGAACGGGTGGCATGAGTGGCTTCCGGTTTTCGAACGGACACTGAAATATTTTATGATGGCAGTTACACTGATTGTAGTAGCTGTGCCTGAAGGATTGCCAATGAGTGTCACGCTTAGTCTGGCATTGAATATGCGCCGTATGCTTTCCACCAACAACTTGGTGCGGAAAATGCACGCTTGCGAAACAATGGGAGCCATCACCGTGATTTGTACGGATAAAACCGGCACACTGACGCAAAATCTGATGCAAGTGCACGAACCCAATTTCTATGGTATCAAAAATGGCAGCGACTTGTCTGATGATGATATCAGCGCACTTATCGCAGAGGGAATCAGTGCTAATTCAACAGCTTTCCTTGAAGAATCAACCCATGGAGAGAAACCGAAAGGTGTAGGAAATCCAACCGAAGTGGCTTTATTGCTCTGGCTTAACAAACAGGGAAGAGATTACCTGCAACTCCGCGAGCAAGCACATGTCCTCGATCAACTCACCTTCTCTACCGAACGGAAATTCATGGCAACTCTTGTTGAATCTCCCCTGAACGGCAAAAAAATACTTTATATAAAAGGAGCTCCTGAAATTGTTCTGGGCAAGTGTAAAGAAGTTGTTCTGGATGGACGGCGAGTGGATGCGGTAGAGTATCGTTCTACAGTGGAAGCACAACTGTTGAGCTATCAAAATATGGCTATGCGTACACTTGGATTTGCATTCAAGATTGTCGGAGAAAATGAGCCGAACGATTGCACGGAACTAGTTTCAGCCAACGACCTCAATTTCTTGGGAGTGGTTGCCATCTCCGACCCGATTCGTCCGGATGTGCCTGCTGCGGTTGCGAAATGCCAGTCTGCAGGTATCGGCATCAAGATCGTGACCGGTGACACTCCGGGAACTGCCACGGAAATCGCACGCCAGATCGGTCTCTGGAACCCCGAAACTGATACGGAACGAAATCGAATCACCGGTGTTGCATTTGCCGAATTGAGCGACGAAGAAGCACTGGACAGAGTGATGGACTTAAAAATCATGTCCCGCGCCCGCCCGACAGACAAACAGCGTCTGGTACAACTGCTTCAACAAAAAGGAGCTGTCGTAGCTGTGACCGGAGACGGAACGAATGATGCCCCGGCTTTAAATCATGCCCAAGTAGGCTTGTCAATGGGTACAGGTACTTCTGTAGCCAAAGAGGCCAGTGATATCACATTGCTCGATGACTCCTTCAACAGTATCGGAACCGCTGTTATGTGGGGACGTTCATTGTATAAGAATATCCAGCGTTTCATAGTTTTCCAGCTGACGATCAACTTTGTGGCATTGCTTATCGTTCTGCTAGGCTCCGTAATCGGTACGGAACTTCCGCTGACTGTAACACAGATGTTATGGGTGAACCTGATTATGGATACTTTTGCCGCTTTGGCTCTTGCCTCCATTCCACCCAGCGAAACTGTCATGCTTGAGAAACCCCGTCGCAGTACCGATTTTATTATCAGTAAGGCAATGAGATCTAATATAATAGGTGTGGGCTCTATCTTCCTCATCGTATTGCTCGGAATGATTTATTATTTCGACCACAGTACACAAGGAATGAATGTGCACAACCTGACCATTTTCTTCACCTTCTTTGTCATGCTGCAATTCTGGAATCTGTTCAATGCCCGTGTATTCGGCACTACCGATTCGGCATTCAAGGGACTTTCCAAATCGTATGGAATGGAACTTATTGTATTGGCTATTCTTGGCGGACAATTCCTCATCGTACAGTTCGGTGGAGCTGTATTCCGTACGGAACCGCTTGACTGGCAAACCTGGCTTCTTATTATAGGCGTTTCGTCCACGGTGTTATGGGTTGGAGAACTTATTCGCCTTGTTCAACGTATTATTCACAAAAAAAACAGAAATGAAAAGTAAAGGAATAAAAAACCTTCTTATTGATTTGGGTGGTGTACTTATCAATCTCGACCGCCAACGTTGCATTGAGCACTTTCAGAAGTTAGGGCTCCAAAACGTGGATGACTTGCTGGATATCCAGAATCAGGACGGAATCCTGATGCAACAAGAAAAAGGATTGATTACACCTGCCGAATTCCGTGACGGAGTTCGTAAAATGATAGGCAAAGCAGTTAGCGACAAACAAATAGATGCAGCCTGGAATAGTTTTCTAGTAGATATACCCACACAAAAACTTGATTTATTATTAAAATTACGTGAGAAATATGTCGTCTACTTATTGAGCAATACTAACCAAATTCATTGGGAATGGACATGCGCTCATTTGTTTCCTTACCGCACCTTTAAGGTGGAAGATTATTTTGAAAAAACATACCTCTCTTTTGAAATGAAAATGGCCAAGCCCGAACCGGAGATCTTCAAGGCAATCATAGAGGATGCCGGAATCGAACCGCAAGAGACGCTCTTTATTGATGACTCTGAAATGAACTGTAAGACAGCCCAAAATTTAGGAATTTCCACCTATACAGCGAAAGCAGGCGAAGACTGGAGCCATCTTTTCAACCTTAAATAAATTTAGAGATATGCAGATTATACGTGACACATCGGCAATTACCCCGGAACCCTGCGTAGCTACTATCGGTTTCTTTGATGGGGTGCATGCAGGACATCGCTATCTGATTCAGCAAGTGAAGGAGATAGCCGCCGCGAAAGGTCTACGCTCTGCATTGGTTACTTTTCCCGTTCATCCCCGAAAAGTGATGAATGCGAAGTATCGTCCGGAACTGCTGACTACTCCCGAAGAAAAAATAAGCCTGCTTGCAGACATCGGGGTAGATTACTGCCTGATGCTTGACTTCACTCCTGAAATTTCCCGGCTCACTGCCCGGGAGTTTATGACACAGTTGCTAAAAGAGCGTTATCTGGTAAAATATCTGGTAATCGGCTATGACCATCGTTTCGGGCATAACCGCAGCGAAGGTTTCGAGGATTATGTACGTTATGGAAAAGAAATTGGCATAGAAGTGATTCGCGCCAAAGCGTATACCAGCAATATAGAAATAGGGAATGAACCCAACATTCCGGTGAGTTCTTCCCTGATCCGCAAACTTCTTCATGAAGGAGAAGTTAGCCTGGCCGCCCATTGTCTGAAATATGAATATTTCCTCGACGGGATAGTAGTAGGCGGCTATCAGGTAGGCAGAAAAATAGGTTTCCCAACAGCCAATTTACGAGTGGATGATCCCGATAAACTGATTCCTGCCGATGGCGTATATGCCGTATGGGTGACATTTGACGGGAAAACGTATATGGGAATGCTGAATATAGGCGTCCGCCCGACGATTGACAATGGTCCGAACCGGACGATTGAGGTGAATATCCTCCACTTCCATTCCGACATATATGATAAATTCATCCGGCTTACTTTTGTAAAACGGACACGTCCCGAACTGAAATTCTCCAGTATCGACGAGTTAATAACACAGCTCCATAAGGATGCTGAAGAGACAGAAACAATTCTTAAAAAATAGATTCTTATGCAAAAGTCATTTATGAGTATCTCTTTGGTGGTAATAGCTATATCCATGTTAGCTATGTTTATCTATAGTTTCTTTACCACTAAATAAAAAACCATGAAAACGGCTATCAAATTAGTATTAATAGACCTTCTCATTGCGCAGATTGTTGCTCCAATCCTGATTATGATTCCTTGTACGATCTATTTGTTCGTCACCACGGGAAATCTGGATAAAGTCACTCTGACGCAAATGATTATGATTCCGGCACAGCTAGCCGGTCAGATTATGATGGGTATTTATCTATGGAAAGCCGGTTATATCAGTAAAAAGAGGGCAACATGGTTACCAGTATCGGCCTCTTATCTGGTTTGCAGTGCCATCGCAATCCTCACTTGCGGGTTTGCAGTCTCCTCATTAATGAGCCTGCTGGATTGGATTCCTAATATCATGGAACAATCTTTCAACATTCTCCAATCCGGCTGGGGCGGTATTCTTGCAATAGCTATCGTAGGCCCCGTACTTGAAGAGTTATTGTTTCGCGGAGCCATCACCCACGCTTTACTTCAGCAATACAATCCGACTAAAGCAATTCTGATTTCCGCACTTCTGTTCGGTGTCTTTCATATAAATCCCGCCCAGATCCTTCCGGCATTTCTGATCGGTATCCTGTTGGCATGGACTTATTACAAAACAGGCAGTCTGATACCTTGTATACTCATGCATGTACTAAACAACTCATTGTCAGTCTATCTTAGTATCAAATATCCCGAAGCAGAAAATATGGACGACCTGATTAACGGTACCCCGTATCTCATCGTCCTATTCGGGTCAATCCTCCTGTTTATCGGTATCATACTGACCATGAATTTTCACCACAGAGGACTCAGAGGACACAAAGGTTTATACTGACAAGGGATATGTAGTAATCGCAAAATGTGTAATTCAAAAAAGACTCTGTGTACTCAGCGTCCTCTGTGGTGAATTTTATTTCTCTTTCGCTTTGAATGCTAATGCATACATTCGTATTTGTTTTACCATCGACAGCAAACCATTGCTACGCGTTGGCGATAGATGCTCTTTCAGTCCGATCTTGTCTATAAAATAAAGATCTGCATTCAAGATTTCATCAGGAGTATGTCCGGAAAGGACTTTAATCAACAAGGCAATAATTCCCTTTACAATCAAAGCATCGCTTTCTGCTTTAAAAACGATTTTACCATCCACATCATCCGCTTGAAGCCATACCCTGCTCTGGCATCCTTCAATCAGATTTTGTTCCGTCTTATATTTTTCTTCAAGTGGTTCCTGCTCATTCCCCAGATCAATAAGTAATTGATAACGGTCCATCCAATCGTCGAAGTCACTGAATTCCGCAATCACTTCATCTTGTAGTTCATTAATTGACATTATAGTAATTATTTAATTAGACAATATACCAATGTGCGAATAACAGATGCCGTATTTAAAAACGGCACACCAGTATATCGACACCTTATTATATTATTTCTCGATTCTATTATTTCTCATTGTAAATCACTTCCAATACGGTCTGACCGACTGCTTTCAACGTATTCTTATCAATATGTTCCATATTGTCATTGACAGTATGCCATGTCGGGGTAAAGTCACCCTCCTGATTATATGGAATAATATCAATCGTTTTAATACGTGCCAGACGATTAATGAACAGATGGTCGTCTGTTACAAATCCTCCGTTTCCATCCATGAAAGTCTTTCCGTAACCCGCTTTTTTTGCCGCTTTCCAAACCTTCTTATTTATGTCCGGAGCAAATTCCTCCGAATATCCTTCTTTCATAAACACACTGCCTTCACCTCCTACCATATCAAGCAGGATACCAAAACGTGCATTATATCCTTGTACATGAGGATTACGTGCCCAATACTGCGATCCCAGACACCAGAACTCCTCCTTGTGCTGCCCCGTGTAAAACTGTGGCGCACCATAGTCTTCTGCATCCAATAGAATGATGTCAATTCCCAATTCCGGTTGTTGCTGATTGACCAGACGGGCTATTTCGAGCAAAGCTCCTACCCCACTGGCACCATCATTTGCACCCAGAATCGGAGTTTTATGGTTCTTCTCGTCAGAATCGTTATCCGCCCATGGACGTGTATCCCAATGTGCAAACAAAGCGATTCTCTTTTTACTTTCCGGCTTATAAGAACCGATAATGTTTCTCGCTTTCAACAACGTCCCGTCATAAGCAATCAAATCGGCATATTGGTTAGTCACTTGAGCACCGAAAGCCTCCAACTGACCGGCAAGGTAATTGCCACAGGCAACATGTTCTTTTGTATTAGGAACACGAGGTCCGAAATCTACCTGATTCTTTACATACAAATAAGCACTATCCGCATCAAATTGAGGTACATTCACGACAGTTTCTTCATTTTGTTCACTCGTACTATTTGCCTTGTTACCTCCACCGCAAGAGAATGCTGACAATAACAAAAAGGCACTCATTAATACTATCATAGTTTTCTTTTTCATCGTCCTTTTATCTATTAAAGCCTCAAAATTAGTCATTTTCACCACAGCATCGTTCAGATGGAATGGATTATTAACATATAAACTTCAGTTCCACATTTTTCTTTCCCACCACAAGCTCTACTTTTGCACCGTTGATAAGCGGGAGATTATGAGTCACATGCCCCACCGGGAAATTGAAACAGACGGGATAATCATACTCTTTTACTAAATCTGCCAAAGCGGCATACAATTCCTTACCCAGTGAACAGTCTTCTTCATATTCCGTAAATTGACCGATAATCAATCCGGACAGTTTTTCAAGTACGCCTCCTAGTTTCAAATTATACATCATACGCTCGATAGCATGCGGACGTTCGCTAACATCTTCAATAAACAGTATAGTCCCTTCCGCCGGAATATCATAAGGAGTCCCACGCAAACCGTAGGCTACCGCCATATTACCGCCATGCAAAACACCTTGTGCAGTTCCCTGCTTGTTCAATTTATGCTTCTCGCACGTGTAAGAAGGAATATTTCCCAATAAAATATCCTTCAGATAGTTTGCACAAAGATCATCTTCGGGTTCCACCGTAAGATGACGGGCCATCAATGAATGAAGGGACGCATATCCATTTTTCTGAAACAGATTGTGCAAGGCGGTTATATCGCTAAACCCCAGTAACCATTTCGGATGCTCACGAAAGGCCGTAAAATCAATTTTATCGATCAAATGTACCGCCCCATACCCTCCACGGCTACAAAGAATAGCTTTCACTTTAGGGTCGTCCATCGCATCCTGCAAATCTTTCAGCCGCTGCTTGATTGTCCCGGCATATCTTCCGGATGAACCTCCGGCATGTTTTCCTATAGCCACTTTCAAGCCCCATGATTCCATCCGTTTCTTGGCTCCTTTCAGGAATTGTTGGTCTATCTTACTCGAAGGTGATACAATAACCACTTTATCACCATTCTGCAAAAAGGGAGGAAATTGAATATCCATATATGTTCTTATTTTATTGACTTTCGTTGATAAAAACGTACCCAGTCCACTTCCATTTCTACCGGAAGATCCTTGGGAGAGACTGCTCCCACCCACGAGCCTCCCAACTGCATATCAATCAGCAGATAAAATGGCTGATTAAAAGGGAATTGTCCCTCTTCTTGCGTTTGTATGCGGGGGTAAGTAAACGTATGCACATCATTGACATAAAATGAAAGACTGTCAGGATACATTTCGACTGCAAAAATATTGTAGCGGTCGGGGTGAATCACTCCCGTAGAATGTGATACCGGGTGATCCTTGATTCCCAGCGTATAAGTGTAATGGGAATGAACGGTCTGATAAGCAATAGAATCATTATTCAAACGTTCCATGATATCAATCTCACCACCGGATGGCCATGCCGCTCCTTCAGGCAGCATCCAGATGGCAGGCCATGCTCCTCCCGCCGCATTCAGCTTGGCACAAATCTCAATACGCCCGTTCGCAAAAGCCTTTTTACCTTTCGTATAAACACCACCTGTCAAATAAGGGGCAGTGTCATTGGGTTGGGTATGATTGACAATACCTCTCAACACCAGTTTGCCTTTACGCATGGCATAACAGGAATCAAAGTCCGTCATATAGTTATTCCAGTCTGACTTTCCTCGTGGAATCTTGCTCCAGACCTGTGAATCAAAGTTCTTTTTCTGATTAAAGTTCTCTTCCCAGATCAAAGACCAACCGGAAGATATCTTGCTGCTTTTACAGGAAACAAGCGTCCAACAAAGGAAAATTAAGCTAAGAAATAATAGATTTTTAAACTGTTTCATGGTACTTTTATTTTATTGGGGGATTTATTTGCAAAAATACAGGAAAAAACGGTTCCATGCACATCCAACGGCCAAAACAAATAAAATATAGCAAAATGTTACATAATGGATGTAATTTTTCGGGTTATAATCGTTATTTTTTCAATCATTTTTCTGATATTTGCTAAAAATCTAACGTTATGGAACCTATTCTAAATTTTGCCCAGTTAACGGCTCATCTTAAAAAACTAAACCATAGAAAACGAATTGCCGTGGTCTGTGCGAACGATCCTAATACTGAATATGCCATCTCCCGTGCTTTGGAAGAAGGGATTGCAGAATTTCTGATGATTGGAGATTCTACCATTCTGAAGAAATATCCCACGCTCAAGCAATATCCCGAATACGTAAAAACCATCCACATAGAAAATCCGGATGAAGCGGCGCGCGAAGCTGTCCGCATTGTCCGTGAAGGAGGAGCGGATATTTTGATGAAAGGGATTATCAATACGGACAACTTACTGCGTGCCATACTCGACAAAGAAAAAGGTTTGTTACCGAAAGGGAAAATTCTCACGCATCTGGCAGTGATGGAAATTCCTACTTACCATAAACTGCTTTTCTTCTCGGATGCTGCTGTCATTCCGCGTCCCACGCTACAGCAACGTATAGAAATGGTCTGGTATGCTATCTGTACCTGCCGTCACTTTGGTATCGAACAACCGCGTGTCGCACTGATTCACTGCACAGAAAAAGTGAGTGCCAAGTTCCCTCATTCACTAGACTATGTGAATATCGTAGAACTTGCCGAAGCGGGAGAATTCGGAAATGTGATTATTGACGGTCCGCTGGATGTACGTACTGCCTGCGAACAAGCAAGTGGTGATATTAAAGGGATTGTATCTCCTATCAACGGACAAGCGGATGTGTTGATATTCCCGAACATTGAATCGGGTAACGCATTCTACAAATCCGTTTCCCTGTTTGCACAGGCAGAAATGGCAGGATTGCTGCAAGGCCCCATTTGCCCTGTAGTGCTTCCATCGCGTAGTGATTCCGGCTTGTCCAAATATTACAGCATTGCGATGGCATGCTTACAAGTGTCAGGAGATTGCAAATGCAGAAAACAAGTCAGCCAAGTCACCGGCTCATCATTCTAAATTCACCACTAAAAGCCTACTATTCATGAAAATTCTGGTCATCAACCCCGGTTCTACTTCTACCAAAATAGCGGTTTACGAAAATGACACTCCTCTGTTCGTCAGCAATATAAAACATTCAGTAGAAGAACTATCCGCTTTTCCCGAGGTGATAGACCAGTTTAAATTCCGGAAAAACCTGGTGTTACAAGAATTGGAAAACAATAAGATACCTTTTTCTTTTGATGCCATCATCGGACGCGGCGGTTTAGTAAAACCGATACCAGGCGGAGTGTATGAGGTAAATGAAGCCATGAAACGTGATACCGTACATGCCATGCGTACCCATGCCTGTAACTTAGGAGGATTGATTGCCAGCGAACTGGCGGCTACATTGCCCGGCTGTCCGGCTTTCATTGCTGATCCGGGAGTGGTGGATGAACTGGAAGACATAGCACGCATCACAGGTTCTCCTTTAATGCCGAAGATTACTATCTGGCATGCATTAAACCAGAAAGCAATCGCCCGCCGCTTTGCCAAAGAGCAGGGAACCCAATACGAAAAGCTGGATTTAATTATCTGCCATCTGGGAGGTGGCATCTCTGTCGCAGTCCATCACCACGGACGAGCCATTGACGCCAACAATGCATTGGACGGTGAAGGTCCTTTCTCACCGGAACGTGCCGGTACACTTCCCGCCGGTCAACTGATCGACCTATGTTTTAGCGGTCAACTCACCAAAGACGAATTGAAAAAACGTATCTCCGGACGCGCCGGACTGACCGCCCATCTAGGTACAACCGATGTTCCCGCCATTATACAATCTATCGAAGAAGGAGATAAAAAAGCGGAACTGATACTGGATGCCATGATTTACAATGTTGCAAAAGCAATAGGAGCTAGTGCCACCGTACTTTGTGGAAAAATAGATGCCATCCTTCTGACAGGAGGCATCGCTTATTCGGACTATGTGATTTCAAGACTGAAAAAAAGAATTTCTTTCCTGGCTCCCATCTACGTTTATCCCGGAGAAAATGAAATGGAGTCGTTAGCATTTAATGCCGTAGGAGCACTAAAGGGGGAATTGCCGATACAAATCTATAAATAGGCAGTCGCACAAAAAGGCTATTTAGTAACCAATCACCAAGCAGTTGATTGTTTCTGTTTCTAATTGGAAACGGCTAACTGTACAGCACCATTCACAATGCTTGCTAATATAAAGCCTTGAGCACATAAATGGTTTGACAAAAAAAGAACACTAATACAAATAATAACAGTAAGGTAATATTTGTCTATTTCACATAGATAGTTGAATAACATAATAAAAAAAGAATTTTGCGATAGTTTCTTTAGCGGGGTTAATAAAAAAAGCGCCTATTAGCCATCGCATTAACCACGATTTTAACCACGACCTTAACCACGAAGCTATACTTTTGTCATGTCTCAACCCGTTGGAACATTCAACGTTGGCAACACATGAAAACGCTGTGATTACTTCGCAAGCTATAAACTCAAAAAGAAAATTATGAAGAAATGTTGGTTATTATTTTCAGTGCTTAGCTGCACGCTTCTTGCCCAGTCCAAAGACTGGACACAATACGTTAATCCGTTAATGGGAACACAATCATCTTTTGAATTATCAACAGGTAACACCTACCCTGCCATTGCCCGCCCTTGGGGAATGAATTTCTGGACGCCACAGACCGGAAAAATGGGAGACGGATGGCAATATGTCTATACAGCCAATAAAATCCGTGGATTCAAACAAACCCATCAGCCCAGCCCATGGATAAACGATTACGGACAGTTCTCCATTATGCCGATGGTAGGTAAACCTGAATTCGACGAAGAAAAGCGGGCTAGCTGGTTCGGACACAAAGGAGAAGAAGCAACTCCTTATTACTACAAGGTGTATCTGGCCGAATACGATATTGTCACAGAGATGTCTCCTACTGAACGTGCTGTACTCTTCCGGTTCACTTTCCCGGAAAACGAACATTCGTATATTGCAGTCGATGCATTTGACAAAGGGTCTTTTATTCAGATTATCCCAGAAGAAAACAAAATTATCGGTTATAGTACACGCAATAGCGGAGGAGTTCCCGAAAACTTCAAGAACTATTTCATTATTCAATTCGATAAGCCTTTCACCTATAAAGCCACTGTGAATAATGGAAGTATTCAAGAAAATGCAACCGAACAGACTACTGACCATGCAGGAGCCATTATAGGTTTTAAAACTCAACGTGGAGAACAAGTACATGCACGCATCGCTTCTTCCTTTATCAGCTTCGAACAGGCTGCAAGGAATATGAAAGAATTAGGAAATGACAATCTGGAGCAGATAAAACAAAAAGGACAGAAAGCATGGAACCAGGTACTGGGAAAAATCGAAGTGGAAGGAGGAAATCTCGATCAATACCGCACTTTCTACTCCTGCTTATACCGTTCGTTACTTTTCCCCCGAAAATTCTACGAACTGGACGAAGCCGGAAAACCTGTTCATTACAGCCCCTATAACGGGCAAGTTCTACCGGGATATATGTTTACCGACACCGGTTTTTGGGATACCTTCCGGTGTCTTTTCCCATTACTGAATCTGATGTATCCGTCGATGAATAAAGAAATGCAGGAAGGGCTCATCAATACCTACAAAGAAAGCGGATTCTTCCCCGAATGGGCCAGCCCCGGACACAGAGACTGCATGATAGGAAATAATTCGGCTTCCATACTGACAGATGCTTATTTAAAAGGTATTAAAGTAGAAGATGTGAAAACCTTGTACGAAGGGTTAATACATGGAACAAAAAGCGTACATCCCACCGTATCTTCCACAGGAAGACGCGGATACGAATATTATAATAAGCTAGGCTACGTCCCTTATGACGTAAAAATCAATGAAAACACTGCCAGAACTTTGGAGTATGCCTACAACGACTGGTGTATCTATCAATTAGCCAAAGAATTAAAGCGACCGGAAAAAGAAATACAGCTCTTTGCCAAACGGGCGATGAACTATAAGAATGTATTCGATAAAGACTCCAAGCTCATGCGAGGAAAAAATGAAGATGGAACATTCCAATCTCCATTCTCACCATTGAAATGGGGGGATGCATTTACCGAAGGAAACAGCTGGCACTACTCATGGTCTGTATTCCACGATCCACAAGGATTAATTGACTTAATGGGAGGAAAAGATATGTTTATCACTATGCTGGATTCTGTATTCTCCGTACCTCCTGTCTTTGATGAAAGTTATTACGGGCAGGTTATTCATGAGATTCGTGAAATGACAATCATGAATATGGGGAATTACGCACATGGCAACCAACCAATCCAACACATGATCTACCTATACAACTATGCCGGTCAACCCTGGAAAGCGCAGTATTGGCTACGCCAGGTCATGGATAAAATGTACACACCGGGTCCTGACGGATATTGTGGAGATGAAGATAATGGGCAGACTTCGGCATGGTATGTTTTCTCCGCATTAGGTTTTTACCCCGTATGTCCGGGAACCGACGAATACGTCGTTGGAGCTCCTCTTTTAAAAAAAGCAACCTTACATCTTGAAAACGGCAACAGCCTCATCATACATGCAACCGATAACAACAAGAAGAATATGTATATTCAAACAATAAATCTGAACGGCACAGAATATAAAAAGAACTATCTACGCCATGAAGACTTATTAAAAGGAGGAAACATCAACTTCCAAATGGGAAGCCAGCCCAATTTAAGCAGAGGAACAGAAGAGGAAAGCTTTCCTTACTCCTTCTCTAAAGTCCTAAAAAAGATTCATTAAATTCATAAAAAACAAGAGACTGTTTAATTAAGTCTCATGTTGATAAGTTTGCCTCTATTATGGGAATCCATAGCAGAGGCAAATTTTATTCTTCAAGACTTATTAGAGATATTCATTAAAAGGAAAAAGTTATCTCCTTATTCATCAACGTTTCAAAATCAGGAAAAAATAGATGAACCGCAAACCATCTAGCAACATTTATGGAATTTGTCTTTTAAGAAAGAGTAACTTCTTCCAATAAGGCAAGCTCCCAACTACGCCAAACAATCGTAATTAACTTCAACCCACCTTTCGCTCTGGCTTCTGCCACCAGTTCGTCTTCGCTATAACGCAGCAACTGACCACGTGCCTCATCGGCAAGGGTACGTATTTCTTTTTCCGAAGCGCCGGCTTTTGCATATTTCACCTCAAGCAGATAGGTGAAAGGAGGCAGTACGGGAACCGACGGACTAGGTTTGAAGAAGAAGTCTGCGAAGCCTTTATTCAATTCGTATTCCGGGTAGAGCTGATAATACCGATACATTCCTAAATAAGCAAGCAAGAAGCCTTCAATATGCGCTTCACCTTCAATATATTCACGAATACGGCTTTGCTCACGAACAGCGTCGGCAATAAAATCGAACAACGGTTTCCAGTCCCCTCTGAAAGCCATATTCTCAAATAAAGCACTCATCTTGTTCATATCCATTTTAAAGATACCATGCTTGACGTAGCCTTGTATCAGGAAATTAAACAGCTGCTCTCTTACAACTAAATTCGGCACATGCAAAATGGGTCTTCCCACCATATCTACACCTTTAATGGAGAGAAGCCCGAAATAGAATAGCAAAGACTTGAAGTTACTAGGATCCGTCATCTCCAATGCAGAAAAATGAGTAACGATGTCAGTAGTAATCTCTCCCTGCTCGGCTATCTCTTTTATAACGGAAAAGTTCTCTCCCAATCCGTGATCAAGTTTTATCAAGTATGTCAGTTTGTTGAAATCAGTACGGATGTTGGGGTCTACAATTTCTTTAGGCTTTTTATGATGAAGTACAAAAGATTTCAGAAAATAAAGAGTCATATCGGAATTAAACATACACTGCTCTAATGTGTCTTCACTAAAGCAATAATTGTCATAATTAGGTTTCATCATGGCAACTATTTCATCTATAGATTCTTCAAGCACTCCCTGCTCTTTATAATATATCAACATCTCACGCAACTCTTTCTCACTGAATCCGACCAAATCATTAAACCATGAATCATTTGTGATATTAGTCCCGATGTTAAAACCGCTAGTAACATCATCCATCGTCACCGGACTCACTCCTGTAATAAACAACCGTTCAAGGGCAGAGCCCGTTCCTGTTGTAGCGGATTTTATCACGTTAAAGAAGCCACGAATGAAACCTTCACCATGCGTTGCTTTTCTATAGAATTCCGTACCATAGGTTGAAAGAATGGTATTGGTGAAATTGTCATATTCATCAATAAGCAAATAAATACGAAGATTTTTCTTACGAGTAGCATAAGAACCTATTGCAGATAAAAATGCTCCGGGATCCTCTTGTATATCCTCGTTGAGAACACTCCATATTTCTTTGCCCAGCAAATATTCGTATTTGTAAACGAATTCTTGTAGTTTGTTACAGCAATGAAGTTTAAACGAACGCTCTACCTCGTTGACATTAGAACTCACTTCCGAGAAATTAAATCGCATAATGAGAAACTGATTGTGAAGCTTCGTCGGATGCTGACCTATGTATAGTTGACCAAACAACTCGTCGAACTGTTCAGCATAACTAACATCATAATAAGCTTCTAACATTGCCAAAGTCAAACTCTTACCAAATCGGCGAGGGCGAATCAGAAATAGATAAGGTGGTTGCATCTCTATTTTTTCAATGAACATTGTCTTATCCACATAATAATAATTTTCTTTCTGGATTCTACCAAAATCAGTTATTCCGTAAGGTATTTGTTTCATCATATTGCGATTCCTTTCAATTTATCTATTCTTTATTTCTGCAAACTTTCTTCAATATGCTGCAAACGACGTTCTAAAGCGGCATACTTTTCATCCTTTTCTTTTAAAAGACGCTCATAAAGTTCAGTGATTTTGTCGATAGGATTGAAATTGTTAACTCGATTGTCCTCACCAACTTCATCAACAAATCCAATATTAGCATTTGTGGCTGCATTACCATTATTTGTAATATTCTCAAACACCACCGTCTGTGCATCCTCCTCCAAAGTCTTGAGATAATCGAAAGGCACATTCAACGCCCGTGCAAAGCGTTGCAACATTTCATCATCAATCACTCTCATCTTCTCATATTTAGAAACAGCAGGCTGTGAGAGATGTACTAATTCACTCAAACCCTCCTGGTTCATATTCTTTTCAACACGGGTACGACGTATATTGCGTCCGTGATGGACTCTCCCAATAATCAATTCTTCTGTTTCCATTTTTATTTTCTTTCTTTTTAAAATCCAACAAATATACAAATGAAAAGTTTCGCTCGAAGCAAATATACGAAAAAAACGAATAGATGTGATAATATGAATAAAAGGAATATTACAACCTGACAAATAGAATAAAATGAATACTTCAAATAGCGTGTAATGTGTTAAATAATTACGAACTTTACCACACGAAAGAATAGCAAAACAAAAGAGCTGACCGACATGAAAAGAATATTAACAAACAAAGAATATAGATTCATAAAAGAGCTCAAAGGATTGATGGCTAGATACAATGTAGTAATCTCTACAGATGCACAAGGAAAAATTGAGATTGTAGTGAATGAAGACAATGAATCGTTTGACTTTGAAGCAGAAAGCACGATCTATTTAGGAGCTTGCTTTTCTAATCACGAGCTAAATGAATTACTGGAAAGAAACCTCGCACATATAAAACGAATAGAAGAGGAGTATAAAACAAACTTATAAACTAACTGATATAATCGAAAAATCATTAATCCTAATCTCTATATAAACACCCTATCAGTTCCTTTTAAACCAACGGCCTCTTCCTTTAAAAGGAAGGGGTCGCTCCTTTAAAAGGAACGAAGCGTTGGTTTTAAAGCAAGAAAAGCGGCTTTATTAGCGGGTATATTTGCCTGTATCATAAACTTTTTGAGCAAAAAAGCTCTTTCAAAGAAATTTTTCTCATATCTTTGCGACGTGTTAAGTTAATAAATTGATTAAGGTCGATTTTTGACTGTTTCGAATCGGGAAGTATGGGGGTACTTTCCGATTCTTTTTATATAAAACAGGTCAACTCTGAATGTTACTAATAAAAAATCCCGTTTTTAAAAAAAACGGGATTAAATGCAAAGAAAAACAGACTCGGCTTAACCAAAGCAATAAATTAAGTCAGAGTCAGATTAGAATATACTGTGGGTTATCTCGTACCCGATGTTTCATTTTTAACACAGCGGATAGACTGCCCAAATGTCGGCAACTGATACATAAGTCCCGGATTCGGCCATTTACCCAAAAACATACTCCATACAGCATGAGGATCTTCGGCAGACGATGCAGCTATGGAAGAGGTATGGTAATAACCTGTCTGCCCAGCATACTCCAGACTACTATTCTGATTACGACGTCTTCCCGCCGAAGGAAAGAAAACAGAAGCACCATTCGACTCATTATAGACCAGAATTCCCATATACGCAGCCTGCGCATTCTCCGATGAAACACAATAAGGATAATTCCCGTCACCCGATCCCATTTTGACAGGTCGGCGGTCAAAGAAACCATCAGCATAAAAACCTATAGAGAATTTCATATGTTCTTGTGCTTCACTTGTACTATTTCTATCCTTCCAAAAGTTCTGATATCGGTCTACCTTAATTCCACCCACTCCCGCCGAACCATCATATCCTCCAATATTCGAATTCAAACCGGCATCTCCACTTAATGGATTTATAAATAAAGATTGCCGCAACTCGGAAAAAGCTATATCATCGCTATAATCCACCAAATTTGCCTTTATGACATTTTTATCGGTATCAACAATGACATGATCGCCATTCTGATCCAAATTATTGGGATACGGTCCGTTATAAGAGACTCTATCAATATACCCATCCGACGGGCGGTGATATCCTTCAGGACAAGATTCAAAAACCTCTGTGTATCCATAATCATATATAATTTCCGGTGATGAAGGAGCCGCTCCCCATACCGGTAAAAACAGCTTATACGTTTCATTGAGGAACTGTATATCTTTAATCCAATGGTCTACAGTGAGGGCAGTAGGATGATAAGCTAACCGGAAATAATCCTGATTCGCCTTCTTGGGAAGTCCCCATTGAAAGAAAGCCCCAGCCTGACTTGGATACTTTACAAACTTTGCCTGCTTATGATCCACCGGAGTATACAGGGCATTACTACCGTTATAATAAGCCGGAGAGGTCAGATTATAAGGTGATATTTTACGAGCATAATCACGGGATTTACCTTGCAATGGCCCTTTAGATATAGGGTCTGCAGTTCCCGGCCTCATAATATAATCGGGCTCTTCCCCCTGCCGGACATACAGATATTCTGCACTGTACCACACTTGATTGTCCCCTGTCCCCCATCTACCTCCATAACGTTCAATTTTAACTCTGGCATACCTTGGAGTTGCTCCCGTATTTTTCCCTTTTACACCAATACGGAAATAGACACGTCCCCTACCTTCCACATAGGTTCCTCCCTCTCCTTTATATGCATTAGGGAGCACCTGATAGTGTTCTGGATTCCCCGGATCATCCATTCCGACACGAGGGTCGAAGCTTGGAGTAGAACTCAAGACTACAAAATCACCGGATTCCACAGTCGCCTTCCAAGGAGAAATTGCTCCCAAATCTTCCGGACGCTCGCTTGCTCCCGCTATCCTAGCCTGCTGTCCGGAAATAATCCTTTCACCAATCTCATCATCTCTAAAAAAAGCACCTATGTACCCAGTTCCGTATGCATTAAATGCAAAACGTTTTCCGTCTTGAACTGTATTGACTTTTATTTCTCTTTGCAGTTTGCCACCGTCTTCGTCTTCAACAGACAAAACAATCCGATAAGTTTCCCGTGCACCCTTCACATTCTGTTCATCAAGCAACACATCCATATATCCTGTACCGGTTTGAGATGCTTTATCATAGGTGTACAGAAAACGGGAAGTGGCGTATGTGATCGTCGCCCCATTGTCTTTGATATCATTAGACTTTAATACAAGGTCATTAAATATCTTTTCTGTTTCGACCTTAGTAGTTCCCGTAGCACCCACATACAATTCGGGTAACACTTTCACTATCGGCATATTGGAACTGAAAGAGATCCGCGCCCCATTAAAATCGGTAATACCGGTTTCCAAAGTCGATACATTCAAGACTTTGACACCTACTATGTCCCAATCTTCATCCACATCTTCCCACTTCGATGCTATTATATTCACCTGCAATGGGTCTTGTATATATCCTGTCAAGTCGAGCTTCGTATTTTTAGGCAAACTATAATTCACCGGACTCGAATTTATCTTCAATTCGCAAGACGGACTATAATTATCTACCATATCAACGGTGAAAATCACAGCCTCATCCTCGTCATTGACAGATGCCGGTTCGCTTGCCGGCAAGATAATACGGTTGACTTTCTTGCCCCATCCCCATTCGGCGGTAGCAGTGCCGTCAGCAAAATACCCCCCATCGTCGGTTAGGGTAAACTTACGTACTACATTCCGTTCAATAGCCGGACCATCATAACCTGCCGTCAAGGGAACGAGATTGGGAATATTACTGAATATTACTCCTTTAAAAACACTATTCAAGTCATCCACTGCTTTCAGTTCAACATCTACCCTCACTCCAAGTCGCTCCAAAGCCAATAGTAGCATGGACACTGTCGTACCATTTTCCAGTGTGGCCCCCTGACCATTGGAAAGTACGGTTACATTCTTTATCTCCTGCATCATCGGGATGAGTTGCTCCGATGAGAAAAAACTTGCCGGATAAGCAATATGATTCAAATCACTGTAATTACCAATAGCTTCCAACTTGGTTTTAACCGGTATATGAGGAGGTTCATTGGCCAAAAACACAAAATCATACGTTCCCGGATCAATAGGATGCCGAATGATATCTCCTGTTGATGCAGCATAAGATACATTACTAATCTTATTTCCAGTCGTCCGGTCAAATGCCAGAATACGCAGGGTGCGCACTACTCGGTCTTCCGGAGTACCCTCGTGTGTGGTTGCTCCCAGAGGTGTTATCCCTCTCACTGTCAGAAATGTCCCTTCCACAGTATTCTCGGTGAAAGTTTCATCTATACAAGAAGAAAAGACAATCAGCAATAACGCATAAAGCCAATTTCTATATATTCTATTTCCACTCTTCATCATTCATTGTTTCCTTTTACACAACATCAAATTCTCTCTCTATTCTCAATATGCAAATATCGTGAATTCGCGTAACTCTATGAATTATATCCATTTCTGATATAAGCAATAAACGTATTGAATAACAACTGATTATGCAAATCAAAGGCACATACATTGTAAAATGCAAAAAGCGTATTGACAGCGCATCAGCATTTGCGGATTTCACAAAATCCGTAAAACCCAAGTTTCGATATTCGAAATTCGCAACGAATAGATCCCTATACATCCATATACAAAAAAGCCCTTGAACAATCACGCTTCAAGGGGAGGGTATCACCTCATTGATACTATACTTTCTGAGAAGTGGAATTAAAAAAAATAGTCTGAAAACTAAGTTTTCAGACTATTCATTATATAGAAGATATGACTCTTTTATTTCTTTTCCGGTCTTGGCATCAACACTTTTCTTGAAAGTTTGAATTTACCAGTTTTCTGGTCAACATCAATCAGTTTTACTTCAATCTCATCACCTTCCTTAATTCCAGCTTCTTCTACTGTTTCCAGACGCTTCCAATCAATTTCAGAGATGTGCAGCAAACCATCCTTGCCCGGCAAGAATTCGATGAATGCACCATAAGGCATAATAGAACGAACTTTACCTTTATAAACTTCGCCCACTTCAGGAACAGCAACGATTGCTTTAATCATGCGCATTGCATTATCAATACATTTTTTGTTTGTTCCGGAAACTTCGATGCGTCCCATACCATCAATTTCTTCGATAGTAATCACAGCACCTGTTTCTTCCTGCATACCTTGGATGATCTTTCCACCAGGACCGATCACAGCACCGATAAATTCTTTAGGAATTGTCATCGTTTCAATGCGTGGAGCATGTTCTTTCAGGTCGGCACGTGGTTCAGCGATTGTTTCAGTAATCTTACCCAGGATGTGCATACGTCCTTCTTTTGCCTGATTCAAAGCACGTTCCAGAATTTCGTAAGACAGACCGTCTACCTTGATATCCATCTGAGTAGCCGTAATACCATCTTTTGTTCCTGTTACTTTGAAGTCCATATCACCCAAGTGGTCTTCGTCACCCAGAATATCAGACAATACAGCATATTTCTCTTCGCCCGGATTCTTAATCAATCCCATAGCGATACCTGATACCGGTTTCTTGATCTTCACACCAGCATCCATCAATGCCAATGTTCCGGCACATACAGTAGCCATAGAAGAAGAACCGTTAGATTCGAGAATATCTGAAACCACACGTACTACATACGGATAGTCAGCAGGAATCTGTCCTTTCAAAGCACGCCAAGCCAAGTGACCGTGACCGATTTCGCGACGGCCTACACCACGTTGTGCTTTTGCTTCGCCTGTAGAGAAAGGAGGGAAATTATAATGTAACAAGAAACGTTCTTTTCCGTGTTCCAAAACATCGTCAATGATCTTCTCATCCAGTTTGGTACCCAGAGTTACAGAAGTCAGTGATTGTGTTTCACCACGAGTAAAGATAGCAGATCCGTGAGGACCAGGCAGAGGACCAACCTCACACCAGATCGGACGGATTTCAGTAGTCTTACGACCATCCAAACGCTTACCTTCGTCAAGGATAGAACGGCGCATTGCTTCTTTTTCTACATCGTGGTAGTAACGGTCGATCAACGCACCCTTTTCGTCCAACTCTTCTTCAGAGAATTGAGCTTTAAATTCTTCACGGATAGCTTCGAAAGCAGCAAAACGTTCGTGTTTGTTATTGTTTCCGGAAGCGGCAACAGCATAAGCTTTTTCGTAACATGCTTCACGAACAGCCTTGCGCAAATCTTCGTCGTTCACTTCATGGTTGTATTCACGTTTCACAGTTTTTCCAACCTCTTCAGTCAACTCCATCTGAGCTTTACAATGAACCTTGATAGCTTCATGAGCTACTTTCATTGCTTCCAGCAATTCAGCTTCGGATACTTCGTGCATTTCACCTTCTACCATCATGATATTCTCATAAGTAGCGGCTACCATCAGATCCATATCAGCTTTTTCCAGTTGTTCAAAAGTAGGATTGATAACGAACTGACCGTCGATACGTGCTACACGTACTTCAGAAATCGGTCCGTTGAAAGGAATATCTGAAACGGCAAGTGCTGCAGAAGCGGCAAGTCCTGCCAATGCATCCGGCATATCCACACCATCAGCAGAAAAGAGGATGATGTTTACATATACCTCTGCGTGATAATTATCGGGGAATAAAGGACGGAGAGCACGGTCGACAAGACGGCAAGTCAAAATCTCATAATCAGAAGCTCTACCTTCTCGCTTGGTGAAACCACCGGGGAAACGGCCGAATGCCGCAAATTTTTCTTTGTACTCTACCTGTAAAGGCATAAAATCTGTTCCGGGAACTGCATCTTTAGCGGCACAAACAGTAGCTAACAACATGGTATTTCCCATGCGGAGCATTACAGAACCGTCTGCCTGTTTTGCCAACTTTCCCGTCTCGAGTGTGATGGTTCTTCCATCAGGTAACTCGATTGTCTTAACAATTGGGTTAATCATAAAAATTGTTTTATCTATACTTTTTCTTTCAAAATTCCTGCAAAGATATACATTTATCGTGGTAATCAGGTGGAAATGAGGTAAAAAGTTAGTGGTGAACTGATTTTTTTTCAAAATTAGGATGAAGAACACAGCAAAATGCTTTGACTAATCTCGAAAAGAAGTATATTTGCATCTCGTTAATAACACACACTATATGAAAAAGGTTACTTTTGCAGCGCTCGCCGCACTTACTATTACTGCTTGTAGTTCCGGCCCTAAATTCCAGGTGAACGGGGATGTATCAGGAGCCGACGGTAAAATGCTTTATCTCGAAGCTTCCGGTCTGGAAGGTATTGTTCCGCTCGATTCAGTAAAGCTGAAAGGGGAAGGCACATTCAGTTTCAAGCAGCCTCGTCCTGAGTCACCCGAATTTTACCGTTTGCGGATTGACGACAAAATCATCAATTTTTCTGTAGATTCTATCGAAACGATCCAGATCAAAGCTCCGTATGTGGACTTCTCTACTGCTTATGCGGTGGAAGGTTCGGAAAACAGCAATAAAATCAAAGAACTGACGTTGAAGCAGATCCGCCTTCAAAAAGAGGTGGACGATTTGCTGACATCCTTGCGCAGCAACAGGATAGGGCACGATGTGTTCGAAGATAGCTTGGCAACATTGCTCAACAACTATAAGGAAGATGTCAAGGTGAACTATATTTTCGCTGCTCCCAACACGGCTGCGGCTTACTTTGCCCTGTTCCAGAAGCTCAATAATTATCTGATATTCGATCCGTTGAACAATAAAGACGATGTGAAATGTTTCGCTGCTGTTGCTACGAGCCTCAACAACTCGTTCCCTCATGCGGTACGTTCCAAAAACCTTTATAATATTGTAATCAAAGGAATGAAGAACACGCGCCAACCGCAAACGAAAGCACTGGAAATTCCACAGGATAAGATCGTAGAAACCGGCATCATCGACATTGCCTTGCGTGATGTGAAAGGAAATGTGCGCAAGCTGACCGACCTGAAAGGCAAAGTCGTTTTGCTTGATTTCTCTGTGTTCCAGTCACCTGCCGGAGCTCCTCACAACCTGATGCTTCGCGAACTATATAATACATACGCTAAAGAAGGACTGGAAATATACCAGGTATCTCTCGACGCGGACGAACACTACTGGAAAACAGCGGCAGACAACCTTCCATGGGTCTGTGTGCGCGATGGAAACGGAGTTTACTCTACCAACGTAGCTGTATATAATGTTCGTCAGGTTCCATCTATCTTTTTGATTAATCGTAACAACGAATTGAAGCTTCGTGGCGAAGATATTAAGGATTTGGAAGCAGCTGTCAAGTCATTACTCTAAGTTGTTATAATTTAGCATATTTCTTTTAAATATGTTACATAGCATCTTTTTTCACTTGACACGTATCACATAAAAAGCTATCTTTGCAAAGAAATAATGAAAAGAGGGTTCCAACATGGCTCATGTTGGAATTCTTTTTTGTTTATATGACCATTTAAAACAATTAAAGGAGGAAAACATCATGGCTTATATGTCAGAAGAAGGTTACAAAAAACTGATGGCGGAACTGAAGGAACTGGAAACAGTGGAACGCCCGAAGATCTCTGCGGCAATAGCCGAAGCCAGAGATAAAGGAGACTTGTCTGAAAACGCTGAATACGATGCAGCAAAAGAAGCGCAAGGTATGCTCGAAATGCGTATCAACAAATTGAAAGCTACCATTGCAGATGCAAAAATCATCGATGAATCTAAATTGAAAACAGATTCCGTACAGATTTTAAATAAGGTGGAACTGAAGAATGTAAAGAATGGCATGAAGATGATTTATACCATCGTTTCAGAAAGTGAAGCTAACCTGAAGGAAGGAAAGATTTCCGTTAATACCCCGATTGCACAAGGTCTGCTTGGCAAGAAAGTGGGTGATGTAGCAGAAATCACTGTTCCACAAGGTAAAATTGCACTGGAAGTAGTAAACATATCAATTTAACGTAAAGGCAGGTCTCCGTGTGGGGCTTGCCTTAATTTATCAATAAAAATTATGGCAACAATATTCAGTAGAATCATCGCAGGCGAGATACCCTGCTACAAGGTAGCGGAAAACGAAAAGTTTTTTGCTTTTCTCGATATCAATCCGTTGGTAAAGGGACATACATTGGTAGTGCCCAAACAGGAAGTAGACTATATTTTCGATTTGAGCGATGAAGACCTGGCTGCTATGCATGTGTTTGCAAAGCAAGTAGCCCGTGCCATTGAGAAAGCATTCCCTTGCCGAAAGGTAGGTGAAGCTGTTATCGGACTGGAAGTGCCTCATGCACATATTCATTTAATTCCTATTCAAAAGGAATCGGATATGCTGTTTTCGAATCCGAAACTGAAATTGTCGGACGAGGAATTCAAGTCCATAGCACAAGCAATCAACTCCTCTCTATAAAACATGATGATGAAATAATGAAAGGCATTCCGTGATGGAATGCCTTTTTTCTTTACTATTCTTTACTTTCGGCTACTTCAACCAGATAAACTCCAATACAAATAAAGATGATTGCAAACGTCTGCGTCCAACTAAAGCGATCTTGTCCTAGAGCAAGGGAGGCAATGGTCGCCACAATCAGAATCAGATAACCGTAAATAGCAACGACCGTTGTCTTCAGATATTTCAAACCGACAGGCAGCAGCATATAACTGATAGTGGTAGGGAAAATCAATACGAACATCAGAATAAGGAAAGGTGTCCAATGGAACGGCATGGAGAATACCGGGGCATCAAATCCTGTAATAAATGTGACTATAATGGCAGACACGGCAGCACCGGAAAAGGTATATCGCAACATCGTTATTGCTCCAATGGCCGTGAGGATGCGCTGACTAAGAATCAGATAGACAGCATACACCACAGAACTAAGAAGACAAAGCATATTCCCCATAAAAGCATCAGAGGCCAAATCATCGCTTTGCTGGGTTAGGATGCAAACCAATGCTCCTATCAGACCGATAGAAATTCCTATTATTTTTTTAGCGCCCGCCTTCTCCTTATAAAAGAATATCATCATTAGAAAAACCCAAATAGGCTGGAGACTGGTAAAAATGGAACTGGAAACAGGAGTTGTTTTACTCAATCCGGACAGATAGAGAAACATAAAACCGTAAAGTCCCAAAGCCCCCAACAGAAAGAGGAGCCATTTATCTCTGGCTGACGATTTCTCCGGAGGCATAAACCACCCGATCACCCAAAAAGCCGCCGCCGCAAATGTGCAACGAAGCGCGGCTCCCGTCAATGGACTCATCCACAAAGGCAGAAGATACTTTAAGGCATTCATATTTAAACCGCTAAATACTTTCGAGACAGCCATGCTAAGATTGGCCTCCAGTTTCTTATTCTTCATTTTTTATTTCAATTGGTCGTTAAACAAAAAGGTATTACGGCGCCGATATGCCCAGAAAAGAGTGACAATAGTTATCAGAAGATTAAAGATAAAAGGAAACTCCTGTGATTGGGTATGGAATATCCACTGGAAAAAATCGACAATAAAGGGATAAAGCAAGATAGCCAGATAATTCATCATCATCACAAATGCCAAAGCCAAGGTAGTCTTTTGCGGTAAGGCAGTCTGCGTGGTCTTATCATAAAGCATAGGCTGAATAATGCCATATCCCAAACCAACCAGGATACATCCGGGAATAATCAGCCATTCGATTGGAGCTATCCAGATTAATAGCAGTCCCAACGCTATTGACAGCAGGCTGTATGCTTTCGTACGTCCTTTCAGCAGGGCTACGATCTTATCCAGACAGAAACCCGGAGCGGTGATAGCCAGAAAGAAGAGCGAAATCATCAATCCTGAATTACCACTGGAAAAGTGATGCTTCTCCATTAAGAAAGGCAGATTGAAAATCACTACTACCACAATATAGGTTATCACCCCATAAAAGAGCATCAACTCTATCAGATGTTTGATGTGAATACCGTATTTGCTGCCTCCTATATCTATGGAAGTAGATTGTTCGGAGGCTTCGTTGTCTTTTGTAGTATCTGCAGAAGAGGAAGGAGAGGGTGTATAAGCGACTTCTCCCGTCCGGTCTTCTTTCAAATGTCCTACCAGCAGAATGGAAATCAATGGGAGAAGATAGACAAGGAAAGGCAGATGCCAGCTGACTTCTGCAAGATAGCCCGTTACGGCAGTTGCTATCACTAACGTGAAATTAGTAATAGCGGAGCTTAATCCGAACTGTTTCACCCGATAGGTTCCTACAAAGTATCTGGAAACCAATCCGGTAGATAAAGGGATAATCAAACCGGAACCGATACCGAGCAAAGCACTTACCACAATTAATTGCCACATTCGATTGGAAATCAGATACAAAATGCCGCTCGCGGCAAAAAGCCAGAGTCCGACCTTTAATACACGGACATAATCGACTTTCTCTGTCAGTTTCCCCCCCAGCAATATAAAAGGAATAATGAGCAGTGATGGTAGCGAAGTCAACATCTGTATGTCCAAATCCGTAGCTTTCGGAAATATCTTCGTAAGATCACCCAATATAGGTGAAACAGCTAGTCCCGGCAATGAAGTCAATGCCGAAATAGACCAGATAGCAATTAAAGTAATAAGGGGAATTGTTCCCCGTCCCGTCTGTATCTTCATAATGCTTATTCGTTAAAAGTTTAGGTTTGAAGAAAACAATAGTCTTCTTATAAAGTTCAAAAAACGTATATCCGGGCTTCATCGCTTCAAAAGCATCCCGGGAAGTTCTTCCGTGCAGGCAAACCCACCCCCTTAATAAACGCCAAATAATGTAAAAGCCGGAAACTTTCAAACCTATCTGCTGTTGTTGTGGGAAATTCGACGGGGAAAATCCCCATCGCCCTAAACCTTTAAAAAAAACAAATTAGTATGGAAGATTTAAATTTCAGAAAAGGTGATGCAAAAACCGATGTATTTGGTTCAGACAGAATGTTACAACCCTCTCCGGTAGAGAAAATACCTGATGGACCTACTACTCCTGAAGTCGCCTATCAAATGGTGAAAGATGAAACATTTGCTCAAACTCAGCCCCGTTTGAATCTGGCTACTTTCGTTACCACTTATATGGACGAATATGCTACCAAGCTGATGAATGAAGCCATCAACATCAACTACATTGATGAAACAGAATATCCGCGTATCGCTGTGATGAACGGCAAATGTATCAACATCGTTGCCAACTTGTGGAACTCTCCTGAAAAAGAGACTTGGAAAACAGGTGCTTTGGCTATCGGTTCTTCAGAAGCATGTATGTTGGGTGGTGTAGCTGCCTGGTTGCGTTGGCGTAAGAAAAGACAAGCACAGGGCAAACCGTTTGATAAACCAAACTTTGTTATTTCTACAGGTTTCCAGGTTGTTTGGGAAAAGTTTGCACAGTTATGGCAGATCGAAATGCGTGAAGTGCCTTTGACACTTGAAAAAACCACTCTTGACCCCGAAGAAGCTCTGAAAATGTGTGATGAAAACACCATCTGTATCGTACCGATTCAAGGTGTTACATGGACTGGACTGAATGATGATGTCGAAGCATTGGACAAAGCTCTGGATGCTTACAATGCCAAGACCGGTTATGACATTCCTATCCACGTAGATGCCGCCAGTGGTGGTTTCATCCTTCCGTTCCTGTATCCGGAAAAGAAATGGGACTTCCGTTTGAAATGGGTACTTTCTATCAGTGTATCGGGCCACAAGTTTGGTTTGGTATATCCGGGACTCGGATGGGTTTGTTGGAAAGGCAAAGAATATCTGCCCGAAGAAATGTCATTCAGCGTCAATTATCTGGGAGCCAACATTACACAGGTAGGTTTGAATTTCTCTCGTCCGGCCGCACAAATTCTGGGACAATATTATCAATTCATCCGTTTAGGATTCCAGGGTTACAAAGAAGTGCAGTACAACTCTCTGCAAATAGCCAAATATATCCATAGCGAAATAGCTAAGATGGTTCCATTCGTCAACTACTCCGAAGATGTCGTGAACCCACTATTCATCTGGTATATGAAACCGGAATATGCAAAGAACGCCAAATGGACTTTGTATGATTTGCAAGACAAATTGTCTCAACACGGTTGGATGGTTCCTGCTTACACATTGCCTTCTAAACTGGAAGATTATGTAGTGATGCGTGTCGTTGTTCGTCAGGGATTCAGCCGCGACATGGCAGATATGCTTCTGGGCGACATCAACAATGCCATCGCCGAACTGGAAAAACTGGAATATCCGACTCCTACCCGCATGGCTCAAGAAAAGAATCTTCCGGTAGAAGCCAAGATGTTCAACCATGGTGGTCGCCGTAAAACCGTAAAAAAATAAAAGGATCTATGGATAAAAAAGTAACACTCGCTCAATTGAAAGAAGTGGTACAGGAGGCATACGATCAGGTAAAGACCAATACCGGCGGCAAGAATGCCGACTATATTCCTTATCTGGCAAATGTCAACAAGGATCTCTTTGGAATCAGTGTCTGCCTGCTCAACGGGCAGACCATCCATGTGGGAGACACTGACTATCGCTTCGGTATAGAATCCGTATCCAAAGTGCATACGGCTATCCTGGCACTGCGCCAATACGGTGCTAAAGAAATCCTGGACAAGATTGGAGCGGACGCAACAGGCTTGCCCTTCAATTCAATCATCGCTATCTTGCTGGAGAACGACCATCCGTCTACTCCGCTGGTAAACGCCGGAGCCATTTCTGCCTGCAGCATGGTGAAACCTATCGGAGACTCTGCCGGGAAATGGGAGGCCATCGTAGGAAATGTGACAGACCTATGCGGAAGTGCACCGCAACTGATTGATGAATTGTACAAATCTGAATCGGACACCAACTTCAACAACCGTTCTATCGCATGGCTGCTGAAGAATTACAACCGGATTTATGATGACCCGGATATGTCATTAGACCTTTACACCCGCCAATGCTCATTGGGAGTTACCGCATTGCAGCTTTCCATTGCAGCTGGTACAATCGCCAACGGTGGTGTGAACCCTGTGACTAAAAAAGAGGTTTTTGATGCCGCACTAGCTCCCAAGATCACTGCCATGATTGCCGCAGTAGGTTTCTACGAACATACCGGCGACTGGATGTATACTTCCGGTATTCCTGCTAAAACAGGTGTAGGTGGCGGTGTGATGGGTGTTCTGCCCGGACAGTTCGGTATTGCCGCATTTGCTCCTCCTTTGGATGGTTCGGGCAACTCCGTGAAAGCGCAGTTAGCTATTCAATACATCATGAACAAGCTGGAATTGAATGTATTTAGCAACAACCACATCACCGTTGTTGACTAAAAACTCTCTCTATCTCTTTTATAAGAAAGGTAAAGGTTACTATCTCCCGATAGTAACCTTTTTCTATTCCCCATACCTTTTTTTTTTTGGGGGGGGGGACAAGGTGGAGTTCATTCATTTAGTAACGAATACTATTGTTCTTGCCCTTATCCGCAAGCACATTATTATGTACTTGCTTTTTGCACGGCTGCTTTTTCCGCCAATTCTTTTTGTGCGGAAGCCTTTTTCTGTTGTTCCTCCTCCTCGTAATATTGTTTTCTACGTTTGTTGGATTGCTGAATCAGATTGGTTATATAAACCGTAAAGATAGGAAACATCAT
The DNA here is from genome assembly GCF_047310725.1 of Bacteroides sp. 90-K9/2. Lineage (NCBI taxonomy): Bacteria > Pseudomonadati > Bacteroidota > Bacteroidia > Bacteroidales > Bacteroidaceae > Bacteroides > Bacteroides sp. 90-K9/2. The sequence continues at coordinate 15,700 of NZ_JBCGVL010000009.1, read as the reverse complement.
CATGCCTAAAGCAGCCAACAAAACGGAAAGTACACGTCCGGTCACCGTCTGCGCTATGATATTCGAGCCGACGGTAGTGACATCCATGAAAGCCCACCACAAAGCATCTCCATAACCATTCACCAAAGGATTCACCCGATGCTCCAACACAAAAAATGCCAGACTGGAAAAATAGACTGTTGCCAGCAACATCGTCAGGTAAGAAACAAACAAGCTCGAAGCCCGGTTGTAAGTCAACCAGCCGACCACAATGGCAAGTGCATATCCTCCTCTCAATAAAGGAATGAAACGGAGCAGATAGGTGATCTCATCCGAAAATGTCCACCCATAATAAGCGATAATATTCTGATAAGGAATCGCCACCAATAAAAAGATAAAATGCGTCCGCAAATAACGTCCCTTATGTTTTGCCAGAAAGAACTCCAATACAAAATCAAAAAGAAACCAAAGACAGATAAATAGCTGTACTTTCATGTACGAAGACTGTGTATAAAACGGTATTCCCTTAAAAGTATCCACCGAGATACTGATAACCAGGAATAGGGACATTATTAATATAATAATGTGAAGAATACCATAGATTCCCTTTTTCCCGGAAATAAAATCTGAAAGCGCTGATTTCATAACTACTTAGTTTATAATAAAATGATTCATATATTATTTAGATGGTTTAGAAACAATCGAAGAAAGCGATTGTTTCGGAAGAAGTAAATCCGGGATTACAATCTCCCGTTTCGGGGATGTTAATTAACGAACTTTGAAAGAGATTGCGGAAACATCTCACGCAAAATGTTGTTATAACACTGACTTTAAAATATTTTTCACTTAAAACCTTAACTTATGGCGAATATTAAAAATGCAGTGAAGCTAGGCGTGTTTACCCTGGCTATCATGAATGTTACGGCAGTAGTATCCTTGCGTGGACTACCAGCCGAGGCCGTATATGGAATGAGTTCGGCCTTCTATTATCTTTTTGCAGCTATTGTCTTTCTAATCCCTACATCGCTCGTTGCAGCCGAGTTGGCGGCGATGTTTCAGGATAAACAGGGTGGTGTGTTCCGGTGGGTAGGCGAAGCCTACGGCAAAAAGCTGGGATTCCTCGCCATTTGGGTACAATGGATCGAAAGTACGATCTGGTATCCGACAGTGTTAACGTTTGGTGCCGTATCTATCGCTTTCATCGGAATGAATGACGTACATGACATGTCACTGGCAAACAATAAGTATTATACGCTCGTCGTAGTACTTATCATCTACTGGCTGGCTACTTTCATTTCCCTGAAAGGTATGAGCTGGGTAGGTAAAGTTGCCAAAGTCGGTGGTATGGTCGGTACAATTATCCCGGCTGCCCTGCTGATTATCTTGGGAATCATTTATCTGGCAAGCGGCGGACATTCCAATATGGATTTCAATAGCAGCTTCTTCCCCGACTTTACCAACTTTGACAATGTCGTTCTTGCTGCCAGTATCTTCTTGTTTTATGCCGGTATGGAAATGGGGGGTATCCACGTAAAAGATGTAGAGAATCCTTCTAAAAATTATCCGAAAGCCGTATTCATCGGTGCACTTATCACAGTGTTGATCTTCGTTTTGGGTACTTTTGCATTAGGTGTGATTATCCCTGCAAAAGATATCAACCTGACTCAAAGTCTGCTTGTCGGCTTCGACAACTATTTCAGATATATCCATGCTTCCTGGTTGTCACCAATCATTGCCGTCGCCCTTGCATTTGGTGTACTGGCTGGTGTATTAACATGGGTTGCCGGTCCGTCAAAAGGTATATTTGCCGTAGGCAAAGCCGGATATATGCCTCCGTTCTTCCAGAAAACAAACAAACTGGGTGTACAGAAGAATATCCTGTTCGTACAAGGTATCGCCGTAACTGTATTAAGCCTGTTGTTCGTCGTTATGCCGTCCGTACAGAGCTTCTATCAGATTCTGTCACAGCTGACAGTTATTCTTTATCTGATTATGTACTTGTTGATGTTCTCCGGAGCTATCGCATTGCGTTATAAGATGAAGAAACTCAACCGTCCGTTCCGTATCGGTAAATCCGGCAACGGTCTGATGTGGTTTGTCGGTGGCCTTGGTTTCTGCGGATCATTACTTGCCTTTATCCTCAGCTTCATCCCGCCCAGCCAGATCTCTACAGGTAGCAACACCGTTTGGTTCTCCGTACTGATTATCGGTGCTATTATCGTTGTTGTTGCTCCGTTTATTATCTACGCTTCCAAGAAACCGTCTTGGGTAGATCCTAACTCCAATTTCGAACCGTTCCACTGGGAAGTTCAAGCTCAACCAGCCACTGTCAATGTCAGTGCAAATAACACTAATGCTGCCCGTCCTACCGCAACTTCTGTACATACAGGAGGCGCAACCGGGACAAGTACAGCTAAGCCCGGTGCAACCGCTCCTAATGCAGCAGTTTCTGATGCGGCATCCTCTGGTGCCACCGCCTCCGGTGCTACTCCATCAAACAGCAGTTCTGCTACATCCAGTGGAAATTCTACTTCCGGCAAAGCATCTCCGGGAACCGGAGACAAAGATAAGGATGCACCTAAGTCGTAAAGACTAAGTGTCCATCCTGTTCACAAAAAAGTAAGAGGTTATTCAAACAGCCTTGAACTTATAAAATTACCCTCACTACAGTGAAGTGCTCCCCTAAAGTCAGTTATAAAACCTTTGGGATGCACTCCACGGTTGTAGTGAGGGTGATTTATTTTAGGGGATTTTCTCCAGCCTTCTTATTTAGAAGTATGTTCCCCATCATTTAATCGATACAATACCTGTCGATTGAAGAATCTTATTTTATTGCCTGTGGCTTTATCCGTTCCGGCTTTATCACCCGTGGCAACACAAAGCTGAAAGTAGATCCTCGGTTAATTTCCGAATCAAGTTCGAGACTTCCACCCAGATTTTGGAGGATCGTTTGTGAAAGAGTCAGCCCAAGTCCTGTCCCCTGCATTTCACGATCGAGTTTTATGAAACGTGAGAATATTTTTTTCTGTTCCTCTTCCGGTATGCCAATGCCTGTATCGGACACAACAAAACAAACTTCTTCCGTTCCTTTCTGGCTACAACTAAAACGAATTTCACCCGATTCGGTGAATTTCATTGCATTATGTAATAGGTTGGACAATACCTGAATGATACGTTCCCGCTCCGAATACATCATTATAGGTTGTATGTGTGCCTCACAAACCAATTCCACCGACGAGTTATTCAATTTCGTTTTAAAAATTCCCTCCAACTCTCTTAGTAAATCATTGGCATCAAAATCTGTATAAACAAAATCTACTGTTCCCGATTCTATTTGAGAAAGATCAAAAATATCATTCACCAGGCGCAACAAGCGTTCATTATTCTCTGCAATAACATCAGCATACATTTTTCGTTCCTCTTCACTGGAAGCCGATACCATCAAGCCCGAAAATCCGACAATCGCATTTAGCGGTGTACGTACCTCGTGGCTCATATTAGCAATAAAGGCAGATTTCAATTTATCGGCAGAAACAGAATGTTCTCTTTCAATAGACAGTAGCCTTTGCGCATTTTTCAGCTCCGTCACATCATAAACAGTCAACACCATATAATCTTCGCCATGAATATTCAAATAAGTACCCGATACCGATACATCGCAAGGAGTCACTTTCGTTTCATCCTCACTCAATAACTTCATGGAAGCTTCCAGATTTTTAAAACTTGCTTTCTTGCAAAAAGCCTTACCGATAGACGCACGGATACAACATAGTTTGCATTGTTCATGCTGACCACATTCACCGGCTGCAATCGCATTTCTACAATGCAGCAAATCCCCCACTCTTTTTGTAACTCCACCTACCTGAACTGGAAGATGGTTCAAAGAATAATAATTGGTATCACAAACTACAAAATCTTTGTCAATCAATAAAAAGTAAGCATTGATGTTCTGCAAAACCAGAGCCAACTTTTTAAGTTCATTCTCTTTGTTTTCTTTCAAATGCACCTCTTTCTGGAGTGACTGACACTTTGCCCACATATAAATGAAGGCAGCTAACAAAACTATTATAACAATAATCGCCAGTAATGACATAGTAATAGAGTGTTTATATTGTTTTGATCGTTTCAGTCCGTAAATTTATAAAATATGTCGCACAAACAGCTGTTTATCTACATATTTATTCTAGCAAAAATGCATTTATATTTCTACGAGTCAGAAATTGGTAAAAATTTCCCCTTAAGTTATTGCGGTATTAAAAAATATACTTATCTTTGCACCCGCAAACGAGAAAGGTGCCATAGCTCAGTTGGTAGAGCAAAGGACTGAAAATCCTTGTGTCCCCGGTTCGATTCCTGGTGGCACCACTTCTTAAGCAATCGGAATGTAGCGCAGTTGGTAGCGCACTACGTTCGGGACGTAGGGGTCGGGCGTTCGAGTCGCCTCATTCCGACAAAAATAAAGGGTAACTTTCTGGAGTACAGTAAGTTGCCCTTTATTTCTATTCAGTCACCTGAACAAATTCAGGACGGATATGTAATAAAACACAACCTATTATATCATGAAAAACAGGATTTATCTCTTTACAGTAGCAGTAGCTTCTTTTATGTGCATCAGTTGCACAAAGACTCAAACTATCCTTTCCGAGAATGAGAAGACAGTCAATCCTCCCATCATGGGATGGAGTTCATGGAATGCATTTCGTGTAGATATCAGCGAAGACATCATCAAGCATCAAGCCGACCTGATGGTGAAAAAAGGTCTGAAAGATGCCGGATATCATTATGTCAATGTTGATGACGGCTATTTCGGAAAGCGCGATGACAACGGGATTATGCATACCCACGAACAACGTTTCCCGAATGGGATGAAACCGATTGCGGATTACGTTCACAGCTTGGGAATGAAAGCCGGTCTCTATACCGATGCGGGCAACAGCACATGTGGCTCCATGTGGGACAATGATACAGCAGGTATAGGAGCTGGTATCTATGGACACGAACCGCAAGACGCCCAATTGTACTTTGGCGACTGGGATTTCGACTTTATCAAAATTGATTATTGCGGAGGAGATGCGCTGGGACTTAATGAAAAGGAACGATACACTTCCATCCGGAACAGTATAGACAAAGTAAACAAAGATGTTTCCATCAACATCTGCCGATGGGCTTTTCCGGGCACATGGGCTAAAGATGCAGCAACTTCCTGGCGTATCAGTGGAGATATTAATGCACATTGGGGATCATTAAGATATGTAGTAGGAAAGAATCTCTACCTGTCAGCCTATGCCGGAAACGGACATTATAATGACATGGATATGATGGTCATCGGATTCCGTAACGACAGTAAAGTAGGCGGACAAGGTCTTACTCAGACAGAAGAAGAAGCTCATTTCGGTTTATGGTGTATCATGAGCTCTCCTTTGCTTATCGGATGCAATCTGGAAAACATACCGGATTCTTCGCTCGAACTGCTGACTAATAAAGAACTGATTGCCCTCAACCAAGATCCGCTGGGCTTGCAGGCCTATGTAGTGCAGCATGAAAATGAAGGCTATGTACTCGTTAAAGATATTGAACAGAAACGTGGGAATGTACGTGCAGTAGCTCTTTACAATCCTTCCGATACCATCTGCAGTTTCTCCGTGCCGTTCTCTTCACTGGAATTTGGAGGAAACGTAAAAGTACGTGATCTGGTAAAACATAGTGATTTAGGAAACTTCTCCGGTACCTTCGAACAAACGCTTCCTGCACACAGTGCCATGTTTCTCCGCATAGAAGGTGAAACACGCTTGGAACCGACCTTGTACGAAGCGGAATGGGCTTATTTACCTCTTTTCAATGACCTTGGCAAAAATCCTAAAGGTATTCTTTATGCCCATGATAAGGAAGCCTCCGGCAAAATGAAAGTAGGTTTCCTTGGCGGACAACCGGAAAATTATGCCGAATGGCGGGAAGTATATAGCGAAGATGGCGGACGCTATGATATGACCATCCATTATTTATATGGCAAAGGACGACAAATAGAACTGGACGTAAACGGCATCATTACCAAAATCGACTCTCTGGGAGAGGATAATGGTCATAACCAAATCACAGTTCCCGTCGAATTAAAAGCCGGATACAACACTATTCGCATGGGTAATAGTTATAACTGGGCACCGGATATCGACTGCTTCACTCTGAAGAAAGCGCTGTAATTTGACTATATAACCTCATCTATTAAAAGGAGCAATAACGGAATAAATGTGCCCCTAAAAGTTTTTCATCTTACTTTTAGGAGGCACTTTAAAATCCATTATTGCTCCTTTTTAGTTTAGATACTGTCTAGTAATCCGTATCATATTTGATCTCTTCATACTTATTCCTGTTTATTCCGGTGTTATCATAATCACCGCTTCCTCTCTTACATTCACCTGCAAACGTGCATCTTCTGTCAGAGGTGTCCAGACCACCCGCTTACATTCTCCTTTCTGCAGATCATTAGAGTGACGATCGCTGCCACTCAGATATTCCGTCCCCACTTCCGTATTCTCAAATGTCCATCTCCATACACCATCCAAATTCAAATAGAAGTTTTCAATTTTACTATCTTTTGCATGAAAGTCCAGTCCATTTCCCTGAATATCAAACGAACCAAGTCGGCAAGAATCCAATGATATGTTATAACGATTACCACGAACAAACAATGAATCTGTTTCAACATTTATCAGATTCAATTTCAAGCCTTCTGCATCAGCAATGATACTGGCCAGCGAATCCACAGCCAAACTCACATCAAAACCACTCACAAAGATATAATCTCTGTCCCGATACTTTTCCGGACTATTGTTCACATTAAGATCTAACTTCATAAACAAAGTATCATCCTTTTGGGTAACATTCAAATAGTCCCCTTTGGGATATGAAACCTGTTCTTTCCCTGACGAAGCGGCAGTAGATCCTATTTTCATTTCGCCGCTAATAAACACACGTCTCGTTTCAGGTACTCCATCCTGGCTGGTAAACACCTTTATAACATGTATGCCATTCAAATCCATCTTCACCTGTTCATTACCCAAAAAGGCTCCATCTTCCTGATACGGCTTCCCCGACATAAATATGAAAATAATAGTTGCCACAATTACAATCAATCCGGAAACGAGAAGGCCTATAAATATATAAGTAGTACGTTTCATAATATTTCGTCTTTATTCTATTTCTGCTTTTTTATAAACTCATGATACATTGTCTCTATTTCTTTTATCGGTATATCAAGCGTATACAACTGACGAAAGAAATAGTCCAATTCTTCCTTCAAAAAGGTATCTTTACGGAGAGAATGAATCAATTCCTTTGCTCCCGAAGCTACAAAATACCCTATGCCACGTTTATTATAAATAATATTTTGTACCTGAAGATAGTCAAAGGAACGCATCACCGTATTAGCATTCACCTCCACAATGGCAGCATACTCTCTGACAGAAGGAATCCGCTCCTCTTCCGGATATTGCCCCAGCAATATCTCATCACAGATTCTATCTGCAATCTGTAAATAAATAGCTTTACTTTCTTTAAAATTCATAGGTTAAGGTATTACATTCTATTAATAATTTCAGACTCCTTAAAGCGGAAATAAGCCAGTGTCCAATTCACCAACGCAAAAAAGATGCCGACGCCAATTACGATCCACATGACAACTTCCTGTGACTCCAATACGCCTCCTGAATAGTGCTTGTTACTGCCTTCCAACAACCCCCTACTCACCAAAGCAGCCACTAAAAAATATACTATGCCTATAATCGTTCCCGATGCAAATGTTTTCAAAAAAGAATTCTTAGGCCAAATAGAGCTACCTAACACAAATAAGGATTGAACAAAGAAATACCCTGATATCAGCGCTCCAAATTCCAACCCTCGCCTGCATAAAGTATAATATTTTTCATCACCAACCAAATGTGACAAGTCGACAGGAGTAATAAAATCCTTCTCCGGATAGGCTAAAGAATAGACAGCAAAGCGCGTATAGTCCGCCAACTTATAACATATCAGGAAAACAACCAGATACACAACCGTAAATACAAACCATCTGGAGAAAAACTTCTCGAAAGGAGTTGCCGGAATCATTAACATGGAAGTACGGCTCGTTTTCGTTTTCATCTTTTCCATTGTAAACGAAGCACTCAAACAGCCGAATCCCCACAAAGCCCAGATAAAAGTGACAAGAAGAAATACCCACGCCGGATCCTCCTGATAATTATAAGTACCTCTATACTCAAAATATCCATTCCAAACCATTACCACTGCCATCACTCCATACATCAACACCATACGAAGCACATTCGATCTCCAATTCTCCACCATCTCCTTACGGCAGAGATTTATAAAACGAGGCAAACTGAAAAAAGTATCTTTTATCATCGTCTTTTATTTTTGAGTGTGAAACAATCGGGCAATCTCTTCAGGAGTAGCCAGTGTAGCATTAAAAAGAAGTTCCAGGTTTAGTTCCGACTCGTCCTGCTTTTCATTAGGAAGGATCAGGTAGTTACCCTGAATAGTAGGAATTGCAAAAAGTGCACTTTTGGCCAATTCCCGATCATCACTTTCCACAAAGAAAAGTTTGTCGCAAATATTACTTGTCGATTCATCCAGCAACACACGGCTGTCATCCATAATCAACACATGATCGAGCACTTTGTCTATGTCACGAACCTGATGCGTGGAAATCACAATCGTTTTATCGTCCGACATACCCGATGCTATAAACTTACGAAACTGACTTTTGCCGGGAATATCCAGCCCGTTGGTCGGTTCATCCATCAACAAAAGAGAGGTATTCGTAGCAAGCGCAAAACTCATGAACACTTTCTTTTTCTGCCCCATAGAAAGCGCTCCGAGATCAATATCTATATCCATCTCAAAATAATGAAGATATTTGATCATCTCTTCCTTACTGAAACGAGGATAAAAAGGACTGTTCAACTCAATATAGCTGACCAAAGAAACCGAAGGCAACTCAAATTCTTCGGGAACTAAAAACATATCCTGCAAAGTAACCGGCAACCGACGGCGCACATCTGTATCGTGGAACATCACTTTACCGTTTTTAGGAGTCAACAAACCGGACATCAGATAGAGAAGAGTAGATTTTCCCGCACCATTCTTTTCCAACAGTCCATATACCCTGCCGGATTCGAACGAAAGCGAAAAATCACGTAGTACCGCACGCTTCGATTTACGATAAGTAAATGAAAGATTTTCTACTGTAATCATAGTATTTCTGTTTAATGAATAATGATCTTTAGGTGTATTAGTGTAATAGTACACCACAAAAGTAGACAATCTTTTGAATATTCCAATAGAAAAGAAGAAAAAAGTACAAAAAAAGGAGGAGCTAAGATCACTCTCCACTCCTCCTGTCACGACAAACAACTAAAATTATTCACTATTTGATGCCGTCCAATGCCCTTTTAGCAGTAGCATTAGCGGGGTCTATAGCCAGAATTTTACTCCAGTATTCGATGGATTTATCTTTATTAGCCTTTGCTTCGGCTTTCAATGCCGGATTTTCGATAGCTAACAAATAGTAATATCCAAGATAACTGTAGCATTCAACCAAAGCTGAATTGTAATGAGGATCGTTTTTGCTTTCCAATAAAGCGGCCACTTCCTCATAGAAAGGTTTCGCAAGTCCTTGAGTTGTCTCAGGGTCAAGTGCTGAATTGGCACGAGCTCTCCAGAAGTTACCCAAATAGCTGTCCGGCGCTGCTTCTGCAATTGCATGGAAAGTAGAATCGGCGGACATTAACGCTTGCTTGCGTTCTTCAACAGTGATTGCTAATGATTCAGGTTGCGTACCAGCACCGTAATAAAGTCGACCAAACTGGAACTGTAAGTCCGGAGTCTGTTTTTCTTTATCAAGAGATGAATAATATTTCTGGTAAGCACTGATTGCTTTCTTATAATCATTCTTCTGTTCGTATGCAGAAGAGATATTCTTATATAAATCCGTCTTTGTCGGATCCATCTTTACCGCTTTCTCATATTGTACCACTGCATCATCATATTTTTTCAGACTCTCCAGCAGATGTCCATAATACATATAATCCAAATATGAATAATCGGCTTTATCACATTCCTTGAAGAAGACATCTGCAGCCTTCAACGCTTCATCAAAACGCTTCAGGTCAGTATAATTATACATTGCCAAACGATTGAACGCAGCATGGTGGGCATTCTTTTGCAATCCCATATTAGCTACTTCGAGTGATTTATCAAAATCATGGTTCAAAAATAGAGCAAAAGCATACTTCACCAAATCTTCTTCCGTAGCAGTAGGTCCCATTGCAAAATTCGCATAAGCCTCTACCGCTTTATTAAAATCATTTTTTAAATAGTAAATCTCGGCTAATTTTTTATCTACAGCTGTGTTGGACGGTTCCAGTTCCTTCAATTGGTTCAGCTTCTCAATGGCAAGACTTGCATTGGCTGATTTATAAATATCTGCATATTTCAGATAAGCTTCCGTACATTTCGGATCGAAATAAATTGCCTCCTCATACTTTTGAGAAGCCAGACCCGCATTTTTCTGTTTTACGGCAATATTTCCTTCCAATACAGAAGCAAGAGCCGATTTACCATTCGCTTTTCTGGCAAGAGCTGCATACTCCTGCGCTTCTGGAATCTTGTCAGCATTCAGATATGCATCTCCAATAGCTACCAGCAATTCCACATTTTTCTTATTTTTTCCTTTAATCAGATGCTCAGCTTCTTCAGCAGCCTGTGCCGGATTCGTCTGAATAGTTTCTTTCAATTTCGCAACCCCGGCCTGCCATTCGGCATCAGATGATTGCGCATAGAGCGACCCTACTGCTATAAACGCTCCAGCCAAAAACATTTGTACTCTTTTCATTATAGTCTCTAATTTTAGTTATTATTCGTCTTTCACGTGGACAATACGTACCGGCTGAGTAGCCGGAACAAGTCCGGATTTTAATATAATCCTCTGCCCTTTGTCGGATGTCATAAAAGAAGCAAATCCCCAAGGCAGCCCACTGCGAGGATCATTCAGCAATGCATAAATAGATCGTGCCAACGGATAGTTACCATAAAACAAGTAAGCCTGATAAGGTTTATAACTGTTAGCAGGAGTTGCTACATCCTCTGCACTCACTGACATCACTCTGATCTCTTCGCGAAAAGAAAGATTGGTTGTATCACTGCGGTTCCCCAACCAGTTTACTCCAATAACTCCCATAGCATCGGGATTATTCGCTACATAATCTATCACCTGCTGGTTGGTTTTCAAGGCACTGACGTTACCTTCAGCCAACTCTTTTCCACCACAGATTGAATCCATTGCAAAACGTACGGTACTGGAGTTCTTATTATCGAACACCACCTGAATCCCTTTCAAACGGGAATTCGGATTTACCTCTTTCCAGTTTTTCACTTCACCGGTAAGGATGCGGCGGAAATCACGTACACTCAACAAAGAATCCGGATTAGCACGATTCACAATCAATGCCAGACCATCCGTAGCCAATTTTATCTCGCGAGGGAAAAACTTACGGCTGTGGAATGAATTCATTTCTTCCTTAGTCAGTGTCCGGGTTGCAATAGCCAACCGGACACTGTCTTTCAGAAGTAAATTTATCGCTTCCACTTCAGTTGTGTAGCGAGGGACAATCCCGGCCAAAGGGTAAAGGCTTTCAAACACCTCTATCTCTTCTTGTATGATAGGTTCAAAACTCTCATCCGCTGCGATAGATACCACACCGGAAGAATAAGTATCCGTCGGTCCTTTTGACTTTGAGTTACAAGCACTCAACGTCGCTAACACAACAATTCCTATCAGCCTTAATTGTCTCTTCATCATTCTTTACTGTAGTTTAAACATTACCGGAACGGTGAACTTCACACGTACCGCTTTTCCATTCTGCTTACCAGGGAGCCATTTCGGCATGCTTTTTACCACACGAACAGCTTCCTTATCCAAATAAGGGTCTACACCACGAGCCACATGTACGTCAGAAATAGAACCATCACGTTCCACAACAAACTGTATAATAACGCGACCTTGTGTTCCATTCTCCTGTGCAATAGTCGGATATTTGATATTCTTACCCAGGTAAGCCATCAATTCAGACTGTCCACCGGGGAAAGTCGGCATCTGTTCTACCATATCGAAAACTTTTTCCGGTTCCGGTGCAGCCTGTGTTACCACCTGCTTAAGGTCTGCGATATCTTTACCGTTAGCCTCGTCATTACCTTTTACGTCGGCAATGGAGATAGATACTTTGGTAGCATTCAAATCTTCCTGGCTCTTGATTTCATTGTCTTCATGCACTTCTTCATCTTTCTTGATGACAGGAGCTGTAAACTTGATAGAACTCTTCAATGCAGGGGGAGGAGGTGCCACCGGTTCAACGCGTTTCATCTCTTCCTGTTTGATTTCAGGTTCTTCCAATTTTGACAGAGTAGTTACTTCTGTCATCACTTCTTTCTGCTCCGGAGTTGCCAACTTAAGCAGTGTAGGGATACTAAATCCAACCGCTGCTATGACCACTACAATCAACATAGCGACATTATGTCGTTTTGTTGAATTGGCACGCAGTCTATATGCGCCGTATGCTTGGTTTTTGCCTTCAAAAATCAGTTGACACCATTCCGAAGAAGCTAAATCTAATTTTGCCATTTTACTTTTCTTTTTTAGGTGTTACATCAATTATCGGCTAAGTTCTGTGACAATCCACCTTTCGCATCGTAATTCTTAATCAAGAATTCATCAGCTTCAGCGATATCTGTTATCACATATTTACCAATATTACATATCTGCATTTCGTCCAGCGCGTCAATCAGATTCATATAAGAAGCATCATCGGTAGCTTTGATAATTACGGTCGGTGTATCCTTTCCGCTCTTTATCTCAGAAACCTGCTTCTTAAATTCATCATCCGTGATCTTTAGATCAAGTTTTTGCTGCTTCAATTCCCTTACTTTATTGACAGCAACAGCATTCTTCTGAAGAAGTACGGCACGCAGTCCATCTGCGCCGTAGCTAGTTTCTTTCAACGAGGTATAATCCTTATAATTAGGTTCTCCCTCGTAATAATAGAGTTTGTTATCAGCTCCCAGCAATAACGTAATTGCTTGTGAAGCCTTCACCATACTCTTTTGTTGTTCAGTTATATCTTTGTCATTACTCGGCATGCTTATCTCCATCGTCTGAGGTTTGCTCAGTGTGGTACAAAGCATAAAGAAAGTAATCAGCAACATGTTCATGTCCACCATCGGTGTAAAGTCCACCCGGACAGATATTTTCTTTTGCTTGCTTTTTCCTCTTTTTCCGCCGCTCTCTTGTACTTCAGCACTCATTGTATTTCCTCCTTTTTAATTTTCAGATTCTGCTTTGAGAGAAGTAATCAGATTGTACCGATTTTCCCGCAAATCCTGAAGTGAGTTCATAACGTTCTTTATCACTGAGTATGGAGTCGTAGCGTCTGCCTTGATAGCAATACGTAGATCAGCGTTAGCAGTACGTGCATTACGTACCCACGATTTAAACTGATTGTCAACACTATCGCATGGAATACCTTCATTCTTTAAGATCTTATCCCGTTGATCTTCCGGGAGATCAAGATATTTCTGCATACTTCTGATAGGTACTCCAAAAGTAGAAGACAAGATAAATCTCTTCTCCTGTTCCGGAGTAAACTTAATGCCATACTCTTCACCCATGCTCTCCAATACAGCCTGCATATCCTGCTGCTTGTCGAGGCTCATAAATATTTTTCCTTCCGGATCAACCAGAATCTGGAGTACATTCGTCTCCGGAATCTTGATTTCCGATACGGAAGCCGGAGTGGTAACTTGTACTGGTTCTTTCTTCACAAATGTTGAAGTCAACATAAAGAAAGTCAGAAGCAATACAGTAACGTCACTCATAGCTGTCATATCTATGAACGTACTTTTCTTTTTAATTTGCGCTCTACCCATGATTAATAATAGATTTTATAAGGGTTCGCAGAATTAGTGAGTAGCAGCAAAAGTTTGCACGATAGAGAATCCGACTTCGTCGAGTCCGTAAGTCAATTTATCGATTTTGTTAGTGTAATAGTTGTAAGAGATAACAGCCAATGCACCAGTCAAGATACCGAAAGCAGTGTTAATCAAAGCTTCAGAGATACCTTGTGACAAAGCCATAGAGTCGGCACCACCACCAGCAGACAAAGCAGCAAATGAACGGATCATACCGATTACAGTACCAAGCAATCCCATCAATGTACCCAAAGTAGTGATAGTAGCGATGATCGGAAGGTTTTGTTGCATCATAGGCATTTCCAAAGCAGTAGCTTCTTCAAGTTCTTTCTGGATAGCCAACAGCTTCTGTTCTTTAGGAAGAGCAGTGTTCTTTTCCATTTCTTCATACTTACGCAAAGTAGAAGTTACTACGTTAGCAACAGAACCACGTTGTTTGTCACAGATTTCCTGTGCTTTCTTCATGTCACCTGCAGCTAAAGCGTCTTTGATATTAGCTACAAACTTAGCCAATGAACCTTTACCGAAAGCAGAACGAAGAGCAAAATAACGCTCGATGCTCAAAGCAAGTACAGTTAACAACAATGTCTGGATAATAGGTACGATGATACCACCTTTGTAAATAGTACCCAACATGTTCAACGGGTGATTGTTAGGGTCATTGTTCATAAAGTTGGACGGGTTACCTAATAGGAATTGAAAGATACATACAGCTATTACTAAACAGCAGATGATTACGATACCGGCATTCTTTATACCTACAACTTGAGTTTTTTTAGTAGTTTCCATAATAAGTTTTTTTGTTAAGAAATTAATTTTAGTTATTTAGGAAGTAAATATTTCGATTAGACACACTGCGCTACAGACCCTGCAACTTTTAAAAGGTAAAGTCACACGGTTTCATACAGAGTACGAAAAAAACGAATAAAAATAGGGGGGGGAAAAGACTAAATAAGGATGCGTCTTAAAGCGAACACATAGTAGTCGCTACACGTAATGGAGTAATGTGGATCCTTATCCGAATAAAAAGATTTACTTTGATCTAATACTAAAGAGTTTTCTCTTAACACGAGAAACTTATGCATAACGTCTTTCAAGGAGTCATTGATTTCAATGATTCTACGCAGACGATAATTATTCGAGTTTGATTCTGATACGAGTTTAAGTCCTAATTCTACATCAGAAACAGATAAAGAACGGACGCTATCATAGCTAACAGACTGCCCATCTACAGAAGAGCGTTGACGGCTGTCAGAAGATAATTCTGATAATTGGCAAGAGGAGTCACTAAAAATACGGGGAGAGAAATTCATAGTATTCCCGCTTACGCTAAATGATAGCATCAGCAGAAGAAAAGCTAATATGAATTTCGGAGAAAGTTTCATTGTATTTTTAGTTGTTTAATCGATTACAATAGATTCAGCCACAAATGTAGCAATTAATTGTATATGTTTATCGTCATTCACATCATTTAAACATTAAAGTTTAACTCTTCTATAGAAACAAGCTACAATATGTTTTGTTCAATGAATTGGCGACTTAATGTGTTAAAAAAAACATATCCTCCGAATATCCAGAGTTTTAAGGAATTAAAAATCCCCTTCAATATTTCTACTGAAGGGGACTCTTTAAAAACGGCGGCTACCTACTCTCCCACTGTTACGCAGTACCATCGGCGTGACGAGGCTTAACTTCTCTGTTCGGA